>CAVXGM010000015.1:0-398426 GCA_963761265.1 Bryobacterales bacterium | reverse complement strand
TGCGCGATATTCACTTCGCGCCCGGAATCCACCAAGTGGATGCCATGCGAACCCGCATATCCAGCCTCCAGTACCCACGTCGGCAGGAATTCGTATTGGATCTGCAAGTTATAGGACTGCACCAGCGGGGTCACGAAGTTCTCGGACATGAAAGGATAGTTGAGATTCGAAGACGCGCCGGTAGCGAAATTGACCCACCGGGATGAACCCCACCCGAGTTGCTGATTGGGGTAAGGCGTCGCGAGAGAAGCATATCCTATCGCCGGCCCGCTATTGTCCAGCGTAAGGGAGTACGGCGGGCTCTGTTCGACGGCATGAATGAGCGAGTTCCCGTTTACACGGTCGTAAAAGTATCCGTAGCCGCCACGAACGACGAACTTATTGCTGCCGATGGGCTGCCATGCGAAACCGATGCGCGGGGCAAAGTTATTCCAAGGCGATCCGGTGCGGGTCGGGCCATTGCTGTTACTCTTCAGAACTCCGGTGGGCAAGGGTACTCCTTGGTAATTTGCCGGCGCCACGAACCCGGCGTAGGTTCCCGTGGCCGGAGAATTGCCGGGAACCGCGAACCGATGCAATTTGGCTCAGCCACAGATTCGTCAGGTTGCCGTATTTGTCGGTGGGATAGCCGTCAAACTCCCATCGAAGGCCGAGATTCAAGGTCAGCCTGGAACTCACCTTGTAATCGTCTTGGACGAACGAACTTGCATCGTTGAGGCGGTACCCGTGCACGATGCCGCTGGGCGGAGTACGCACCGCCAAGACTGTCGCGATAATGTTGCTCAACGGCGTTCCGTTCGTGCCGCCAGGATTTCCGCCGTTGCAGCTCACGGGAAACGTGCCCGGAGCACAACCGGGGAGACCCAGCAGAAAATCGGGGAAGTCCTCAAACAGCAGCCAGCCTTTGGAGATTCCCGGGAACACCCAGGGCCATTGGATGTGCTCGAATTCGCCGCCAAAGCGAATATTGTGTTTACCGTGGCTCCACGAAACCTGGTCGCCCCATTGAAATTGATTGCTTAAGTTGAAATCAGGGTCCGTGGCGCCGCCGGTATCAAATAGACCAAGTACCGTAATGGGAGCCAGCAAATTGATTCCCGGAGATACTCCTGTAATTCCCACTCCCGAATCGGTGAATGGCTGTTTCGTGCCAAGATAGGCCTCATTGCGCGTGAAACGACATATGGGCTTCATTGACCAAACTATTTGTAAGGAGCGAAGTCAGTTTCAAGACCGCGTTGGTGTTGTTGAAATGATCGTTCTGACCAGCGCCTGGAAGGCAAGTGGTCTGGGAGATCAGGCAATTGACACCATCGGATTGATGTTCTCTCGAGTAGAAGTAGCGCGTAGAGAGCGTTTCTTTGCTGTTGATCAGGTAGTCGCCATTGACCAGATATTGATCTTCGGTATAGATCACGGGATCGCTGAAACGTCGTGGTTGAGTAGGTCCCGGTAGAGGATCCCGGAATATAGTAGCTCCCGTTTGGGTTCTGCAGGCGCAGGATATTCATAGCGACTGGATTGATGTTGGATCCATCGCAAGCGACTTGCACGCCACCCAGGCCGGGGGGGCCGATCTGCTTGAAGTACGTGGGCTGATTGCAAAACGCCTGACCCAGCGCGGCCTGAAATCCAGGCGCGTTGCGGTTACCGGCCGGAATCGGAGGCAGCGTGGCGCCCGTGGAGAGTCCGTCAGGGTCCAGGCCGTTCTTCTGACCGGTCCTCTGATACGATCCAAAAATGAACAGTTTGTCCTTGATGACGGGGCCGCCGATCACACCGCCAAACTGATTCTGATTCAGCGGCAGCTTGCCCAAATCGCTGCGATTCGCAAAAAAGTCGTTTGCGTTCAGCGCTGTGTTGCGGAAGAACTCGAACCCTGTGCCGTGCCATGCGTTCGACCCGGACTTCGTGACGACGTTCACGTTGGCTCCGGGGTTGCGTCCGTAACCGGCGTCATAAAGCGTAGTCTGAATCTTAAACTCGGCAAGGGCGTCCGGACTGGGGATTCCGATTCCTGAGTAAAAGCCCTGGGCAGTGCCGCCGCCACCGATGCCTGTGATGGAAACACCGTCCATCTGGTAGTTGTTGTGGGTCGCATCCATGCCGTTGACATTCACGTCCTGCGATCCGTTTCCGGCCGCGGAAGCGTTATTGACCGGGGCATTCACGCCGGCAGCGAGCGAAATAATCTGAGTGTAGTTGCGCGAAGTGAGCGGCAATCCGGTAACGGATTTTTCGCCGACCACGGTCCCTAAAGTGGAACTCGCCGTTTGGACGGTTTCGACGTTCGCCTCCACCGTGACTTGCTCGGCTTGCGATCCGACTTCGAGCACTTTATCGAGTACGGGCGTTTCCGTGACATTCACCTTCACGGCGCCAACCTCGGACGTCTTGAATCCGGTCGCACTAAATTGGACTTTGTAGTTACCGGGCGGCAGCAGGCTGAGGGTGTACGCCCCAGTCGGCACCCGTCTTTGCCGTACGTTGCTGGCCTGTATCGTTATTCGTCGACCGTAACCGTCACGCCGGGAACTAACCGCACCGCTCGGATCGCTTAAGGTACCCGTCAACGCACCGGTGCCGGCAGTTTGGGCGAGGGCTTTAAAAGCAGAAAGACTGAGAAGCAAAACTAAAGCCGCGCGGAAGGTGAACTCTCTGAACAGTCGCACTGTGACTAGGCCTCCTCTTGGAACCACGGACCGCAAGGTCCCCGGTAGATCTTTGGTAGTGTGTCTGCAAGCATGCCCATTCTCAAGATGGTGAACGGTTAACGATAACGCTTTGGTCGAAATGCTGCGACTCGTGAGCCTTACGCGCATACGAGCGAAATACATGGGTGGCGTGGCCCGCAGAAGACCGTCGCCGGCGTGGTCCATAGGGGTGAACCAGTCGACCCAGACGGTGTTAACTCAGTTAACCGGGAGTATCGCCTGGCCACGCAATGGGCCGTTGAGTTTGGGGAACCCGAAGCGGCCGATTACGACAAATGCACTCGTCGCAATAGCTCCGAAAAGCGAGGGTCGGAGCGCAAAGAGTCAAACAGCGGATCGGATTTCAGAAAGACCGTCCAGTCCTTCTGATCTATTGCCCGATGAAGCCAGTCAAAAGCCTGATCCTTGTTACCAAGTCCGATGTAAATTTCCGCAATAGCCAGTGCCGGAAAGCTATCACGCCGGTATTCGCGGAGGAATGCCCCGAGGATCTCAAGAGCCCGCTCGCGATTGCCCATAATGGCATGGGCGTACGCCACATGAGCACGAGGATGCACAGCGTCATTCGTTAACACTCGAGCCCGCTCAAGCTCGGTCATGCCCCGAACGTGGCTCCCCTTGTGGATGCACGCCAAACCCAGATTTATATGGGCTCGAACTAAGTCGGGATTACGGGCCAAAGCCCTGCGTTGGTGCGCAATGGCTTCATCGAATCGCCTCGAGTAATAAAATGATGCTCCGTAACAAGAAATGGCCTCTGCGGAGTGCGAGTCTAGTTCCGCTGCCGTTTTATGCGTGATCATCGCATCTTCCGTGCGACCGATGTTCATCAGGTAGTTGGCGTACCAGGACCGGACAGTCGAGTCAGCTGGCGCGAGTTCAATTCCCTTCCGAAATTCGTCGCCTGCACGTCGCCAATCATAGTCCGAGATCAGAGATACCGCCATCGCGGCGTGTGCTTCTCCCGAGCTGCCGTCCAACTTCAGCGCTTTCGACGCTGTGGATTTGATTTGCGCGGCCAAGTCTCGAATGCTGGCGGCTTTCCAGAAGGGCTCGATTACTAAGGATTTTGCAAGATCGACATAATCTCGCGCAGAGCGCAGTTGTCGCGGGATCGCTTCATCAATGCAAATTGTAGACCCTTCTAAAGGGTCGGGCCGGTAACCCTTTTTGTAGTTGCGCACTTCAGGAACCGTCTGGACTTCCGTTCGCCGATCCCTTGAAGTGGCTTTTACCGCTGCATCGTCAGACTTATTAGAAGGCAGGTGATCGAAAATGCGCAGGAGTAGCCCCTTCGTAACAGCGGCGGATACCTTTTGCTGAACCTGAAGGATGTTTCTTGAGGTAGCCTCACGATCATAACTGTCAGACCACAAAACGTACCCGCTCTTCGTTTCGTTAGCCTGCACGCTGATTCTAAACCTGTGCGCATATTTTCGAACGCTGCCTTCGACTACTACCTGAGCCTTCAGGAGCCGCCCCACCTCCCGCACGTCGATACCTTCTCCCCGGAAGCACCCAGCGGAACTTTGCGCCACTAACTGCAGGTGCGGAATGCGGCCGAGTGCAACTGTTAGCTCGTCGGTCAGCCCATCGGCGAAAAACCTGACTTCCTGATCGACGTTGCGATCCAGAAATGGCAAAAGCGCTATGGAGACTGTAGTGACTTCTCTCGCGGACTCCTGAGCAACACGCCGTTCCAGACGCGCCCCAGCGAACCTCGAATTCGCGGGCTGTGGCCTGGCGAAAGACGCAGTCCGTGTTGACGGGCGAAGCGCAGCAGCTTCGCCCAACAGGCTGAAAACAGGAGCATAGCCTCCTTTCGGAATCTCGACGCACACACGGTCTTTCGCACCTTCCGTTTCGAAATATTTGGCAAGGCTCGCACGAAGTTTGCGCGCTTCAAGGCGAACAATGGAGCTCATTCGCGGATCGAAAGACTCACCGCGACGGAACACCTTTACTCCGATCCAATATTCCTTGAGCAAGTCTGCCCGATTTGCAAGAGTCTCATCTACGACGAATCGTAGGAGGTCCTTCTGGCCCGTCGCGACGCGAAATGTCTTGCTAGAAAGGATACTTTCCAGTTCAGCACGAATGGACTCTAACGAGATCTCCGGGTCCAGCGATGGTACATGCCGCAACCTCTTGAAAGCGTGGCTTTTCGGCATCATCTTGCTTGTCTTCATCGGGAACTCTATCACAGGCCCCGGCGACAGTCCAGTAGTAAACGGTTAACGTTAACTGTCGAAGGGGTTGAGTCCGTCCGCCGGCGATAGTAGCTTTGCTAAGGACCTAATGCGATATCCTCTTGTTCCGGCGCTGGCAGTCGCTACCGGTGTTTCTGGCCGAATTGCCGGGCAAACGCCATATTGGCGTTCGACGTTGAACCTTAGGAGGTGCTCTTGTCAAACCGCAGAGAATTTCTACAGATGAGTCTGGCCGCATCAGCCCTGCCAGCAATAGTCGCCGCTCGTCCGGAAAGCGTCGCTCCTTCTTCGGACACGGAGGTAGGGGCAGGCTGCAGCCATGTAATCGTTGAAACGATGTCCCCAATGGCGCTGGCCTTCGGCGAGGAGGCCGTTAGATTAGGATTAGAACCGCATGGCATCAAAGATGACATCACGGATCTCTGGTGCCACACGCTGGATCTTCAGTGGAAACGCGGCCCGGCTACACTCGCTGGCATAACCCTATCGACGTCCTTGTTTTGCCTGGAGACGCTGGCCCGCGATTATGGAATGCGGGTCTGGTTCAAAGCCATTCACAATTGCTTGCCGGGTGGAGAGCTGGAGCATTCCTGGCTGGTCCTGACAGCCTCGTCCGGCAAGCGACGGCCTTTGGCGGACAGTGGAGCGTCGGATTCGCGGGAATGGCGGCCAGTCTTCTGCCGCTCGATTCGAGTAAGCGGTCAACGAAGATTGTGGAATCCTCGGCGGCGCGAACCCGGGAGCCTGGCCCCATGGTTTCCTGGATCATTGCACCCCGGCCCACGATTCAATCCCATCTAATTTCTTAAGGAGCACCTATGGCACTTCCTCCCAACGTCGACGCCAAGGCATTCGCTGACGCAATCAAGCAGTTTCAAGGTGCCGTGGGCGTGGACTGGGTTTTTACCAGCGACGACGACGTAGCGCTTTACAAAGACGCATACTCCCCTTTTTGGGGCGAAAAGGAAGAAATCCTGGTGTCGGCGGCCGTAGCGCCTAATACCGCGGAAGAAGTCTCTCAAGTAGTCAGGATTGCGAACACCTTCAAGATTCCAATTTATCCGATCTCGACCGGCAAGAATTTGGGCTATGGCGGCTCCGCGCCCAACCTATCGGGAAGCGTAGTCCTCGACCTTAAGCGCATGAACCGGATCATTGAGGTGGACGACAAGCGGCATTTCGCAATCGTCGAGCCCGGGGTCGCCTACTTCGATTTATACCGTTACATTCAGGAGCGCGGGCTGAAGGTCCAGGTCGATGTACCCGATCCCGGCTGGGGCAGCCTCATTGGGAATGCGCTGGACCATGGCGTGGGCTATGGCTTCGGCGGCTTCCGCGATCACTTCTACTCCCATTGCGGCATGGAAGTGGTCCTCCCGAATGGCGAGATCGTTCGAACCGGTATGGGTGCGCTGCCGGGGGCCAAGACCTGGGCAGAATATCACTACGGTTGCGGTCCCTATGTAGATGGACTGTTCAGTCAAGGTAATTTCGGCGTCGTGACCAAGATGGGCTTCCACATGTTGCCGGCTCCGCAAGCCTATCTGACCGGAACCGTGATCGTCCCCAAGCGAAACGACATCATTCCGCTCGTGGAGGGTGGGAATCTCCTCGAACACGCTGGAGTAATTGGTATGCCTGAGTATGGCAGCCCGTTGGGTGGCTTTGGCGGGCCGGCCGATCCCGAACTGCGTTCGATGTTGGCCAAGCCAGGTGGAGCCACCGTGGCCGAATTGGAGCAGCATGCCGAAAAGGCGAATCGCGGATTCTTTAGCTTGACCGTGCAGTTCTACGGCGGCGAAAAGGTTGTTCGAGCCCAATGGGAATACGCGAAGGAAGTATTCGCCGGTATTCGCGGTGTCAAATTCAACGAGGGCGACTTTATCAAGTTCCCACCCACCAAGGAGCAGCTCGATAAGGCACACAAGGTGGCAATCGGCGTCCCGAATATGTCGATATTCACGATCGGTGCGCGTTCGGCGTTCAATCCATCGCCCACCGATGGACATCTATGGTTCTCGCCCATAATTCCTAAGAGCGGCGAGGCCATTCTGGAGGCCCAGGACGTGTTCATGAAGGCATTTCGAGACCTGAATATGCCTTCCCTGGTCTCACCGTTCAGCGTTCCGGCCACGTGGATGTTCCGCGCGTTCGTCTTTATCATGGGTCTTCCCGTCTACCGGAACAATATCGAGCAAAACAAGAAAACCCGGGAGTTGGTCAAACATCTGATCCAAGTAGGCGCCGACCACGGCTGGGGCGAATACCGTACGCCGCCCGCATTTCAGCAGCAGGTGACGGACGCCTATTCGTACAACAACCACGCGCTGCGGCGTTTGCATGAAACGCTAAAGGATGCGGTGGACCCCAATGGGATCATCTCTGCGGGCCGCTACGGAATCTGGCCGAAACAAATGCGGGAGCAGAAGAAAGCATGAAAATCATCTGGGCTCTCATAGGCGCGCTGGGCGTCTTGTCGATGAATGCGGCCGCGGCGGATGCCGGGAAGATCGAGGAGGGAAAACAGGTCTATCAGTATTGGTGCTGGAACTGCCACGGCGAAGGAGTAGGCAAGCCGGGCACGCAAGCTTTGGCGGCGAAATACAAAGGCTCGAAACCGGCGATTCTCGATCAACGAACCGATCTCACTCCGAATGTGACGAAAATATTTGTACGCAGGGGTGTCTCAATCATGCCCTTCTTCCGCAAGACGGAAATCAGCGACGCCCAGTTGGACGCTCTCGCGGCTTATCTTGCGCGGGAGCATGCGAAGGGTCAATAACGAAGCGCGTGTTTTTGTGTTTCCTTGCGGCTCTCCCCCTCCTCGTCTTTCGAGCAAACCGAGAAGCGCGTTCTCGACCCAAAGTCGACGCGGTGGACTATTTGCGATCAGCATCGCAACGGAAGACAATCTTTGGGCCGGTCGACGGTCAGCAAGCAGTCACAATTAGTGACTAAATGAGGTTCAAATGAAAAGATTCAGAGAACTCCTCAGTAAACTCCTTACCTTCTCGCTCGTTGCGGTAAGCTTGTCAGCGCAACAAAGCGCGCCGAAAATCGCGGCCGACTTTGACGCCAACTTTCTCAAGCTGAACTACCAGATGAACCTGGGCGAAGTTCTGGGTGTCGCCGTGAATTCCAAGGGAACCATCGTCGTGCTCAATCACCCTGGCAGCGCGACGACAGGCCCGATCTATGGAAACGCCACGACGCAGCTTCTGGAATTTGATTCCAGTGGCAAGTTCTTGCGGGAGTTGGGCAAGGGTGTTTACGGCCTTGGCTACGCGCACTCGGTGCGATTTGATCGTTACGACAACCTGTGGGTCGTAGATAAGGGCGAGAACACGGTGATCAAGTTTAATCCGAGTGGGATGGTCGTGATGAACCTCGGCCGCCGTCCGGAAGGGCCAGATGTTCCCGAGTACTACGATCCCCGGAAGGTTGCACAAAATCCTCCCCGGCAAGTGGACGGCTATTTCAATGGCTCCACGGATGTCACCTGGGACGCGCAAGACAACATATATGTGAGCGATGGATATAGCAACTCACGGATTGCTAAATACGACAAGCATGGCAACTGGATAAAGTCCTGGGGTTCGCGGGGAACCGCTCCAGGCCAGTTCAACACGCCTCACAATATCGTGTCGGACCGCGACGGCAGCATTTATGTAGCGGATCGGGGGAACGCGCGCATTCAGGTATTTGACAGTGACGGCAATTTTCAGCGGCTGATACTGCTCAACGTCCCATATGACAAATCGCGGCATCCGGTACTTGGCAACGCTCCGCAGAACGCCCCGGACGTTACGGCGCCGTGGGCTCTTTGCATGACCAATACCACGCCGCAATATCTTTATGTCGCAGACCAGGAGCCCGGCCGGATTTACAAGATCAATCCCAAAGACGGCAAGATTATGGGTTGGTTCGGCGAATCCGGCCACGAGCTTGGCCAGTTCAACTGGGTGCATGGGATAGCATGCCCGTCAGAGAACACTCTATTGGTTGCGGACATGAATAACTGGCGAGTGCAGAAGGTTACCCTCCATCCGGCGGCCTCGACAACGAGTACCGTGCGCCGTTGAAAAAAACCGCAAGCCCGTTGAAGTGCTTTGGGGATCATAGAATTAACCGGCCGTCTCTTCGCGAACCTTAAAGCTTCAAGTTTTGGAATACTTAGCTGCTGACGGACTTCCAATTCTTCACGAGATAATCAGCGGTGCGCCAGGCGAGTGCTTGTGCGGTGAGTGTAGGATTGCGCGCACCGCTTGTACCCATTACTGATGCGCCTAAAACGCCGAGATTCGGCGCCTCGTGGGAAAATCCCCAGCGATTAACAACGTTGGTTTCGGCATTGTCGCCCATGCGTGTGCCTCCGTAGGCGTGGGTTGAAACGCCCGGCACAAACGGCGGAGTCTTGACCACTTCAATCGCGCCGGCGGCCCGGAACCACTGCTCCATTTTACTGTTCGCATACTGGGTCGCGAGCCGTTCATTCTGTCGCATCCCTCCGGTGTTGATGCGGCACACCGGATCGCCAAGCGGGTCTCTGATTTCCTCGTCCAGATCGAGATACATCGTTTCGTAGGGAAACGTGTTGGTCTGGATGTAGGTGTTCGACTGCCGGCCGGCATTATCGTGGATGAATTTCTTCCAAGCCGAACCCCAGCCTGGCGCGCGCCCAAAAGTGTTCATGGCCGCCGCATCGATGGGATGACGCTCGGTCATTACATGCAGGCTGCTCCCGCCGATGAAACCCATGCCACTGTGATCGAAGTTATCGTCGGCCCACTCATCGCAGGTCGTACCCTGAGCGGGCAACCCGTACCATGTGTTGATGTCGTATGGAAACAATGCCGTGACAAAGCTGTTCCAGTGTCCGAAATAATGCCGGCCCACTTGTCCGTGGTTGTTCGACAAGCCTTTGGGATACGGCTTCGATTTCGAAAGGAGCAGCACACGGGAGTTTTCGTAGGTATATCCAGCCAGCAATACGACCTTCGCGGGTTGGAAAAACTCCTCGCGATTGCGAAGGAAACGGACGCCCGTCACGCGTCCATTTGCATCCGTCTCGATGCGCGTCACGTGGGCCTTGTCGAAGATCGTGAGATTTTTCGTCTTCTGCGCCTCGGGAATTGTGGTGACCGCGGTCGAGCCTTTCGCGCTCACATGGCAACCGCCCGAACCGCAGTAACCGTGGTACACACAACTACTCCGGCCCTTGCGCGGTTGGGAGTTAATCGCGGCAGGCGGCGCAAACGGTTTCCAGGCTAATTTTCTGGCCGTCTCCGCCATATGATCGGTGAAGCCAGAACCCCGCAGAGGCGGCATGGGATATTCCTTCGCGCGCGGGGATTCAAACGGATTTCCCCTGCCGGTGAGTTGGCCGCCAATATTTCCCGCCGCGCCCGAAACCCCGACTTCATCTTCGACAACGTCATAGAACGGAGCCAGTTCGTCGTAGGTCAACGGCCAGTCTTCCAGGGTGGTGCCGGCCGGAATCGCAGTTGCTCCGTATCTTTGGAGTGTTTCCGAGCGTGTCTTAAAATCCCACGCCTTGAGTCGCCAGCTTTGTGCCCAGTAGTGGATAGACGTCCCGCCGATGGCGTTCATCATGGGATGCGCTGCCGGGGGACGAGCTTTTTCCCCCGGCCCGGTGCGCACGGTGGGAATCTCGCGCTGGGCTTTTGGCGACGTGGTCACCTGGCGGCGAATGTTGTTGTATATTTCGTCGGCGTGAAAATCACGATGCGGATCCATCCAGGTGCCGGCTTCGATCCCCGCGATTTTCAGACCCGCGCGGGCCAAAGGCAATACGGCGACTCCGCCCGTGGCGCCGAGTCCAATCACCGCTACATCTACAGGTTTGAGCGTGGTTGCCATTATTTATACTGAGTTCCCCAAGCAGAGTGGTGATAGGGAGAGGGTGCCGCGTCCAGGCGCTGCATCTCTGCGTCAACGGCGGGCCTCGGACCGGGATAACGGATTAAATCCCATCCGGCGAACGCTCCATTGCCGCCGTAGTAGGGGTCTCCGAACATGCCTTCCAGCGTCAGACGCCGCGCGCGGTTGAAGAACTGTCTTCCTTGCGGCAATCCTTCCGCGGTGTCTTCGTCAATCGCTTTTAAAACCAGATCGCGCTTCTCCGCGGGAAGGTCGGCCAGGGGAGCGCCCTGGGTGCGTTGAGCATAGCCATTCACCGCTTCCAGCCCCTCCAAGAACTGCGCCTTTTCGTTTGCGTTCGAGCCTGCCAGCACACGATCGATATAGACCTGCGCACGGGCTTCCACGGCGCCTGGCCCAAGTTCATCGCTGGGGATGAGCCGATCGATGAATGCTTCGAGCGTTTTCATTTGTCCAGGGGTAAGCGCAAGGGGGCCGGTTTGCGCAGTGGCCGTGAGGGCGGTCAGAGGCACGAACGCGGCCGCGACGAGAAGGTCGCGGCGAGTCAAATCGTGTTCATCAGGCATAGGATCAAACCTACCAGACCTGAAGGACACTATTGGAGGGACGCCTGCGTGGGTCCTCCCCTCCCGGTCACGCGTTTTAGCACGCTGGGGCCTGAGGGCTTGAACAGCTTATCGGGGTCCACTCCAGAATCGATCAGAAAGCCCATGAAACAATTCTGCATCTCCTCCCAATTTTGAAGTCCCCACACAACTTCTTTGGCGGGGTCGGGATTCCACTTATTGTTGGCAGAATTGTCGTAATGCGCGATGCCCTGGACCTTGGTTCCTTTTGGAATCGTTAACTGTTCTTCCAGATCGTAGCCCAACTGCCAGTTGAAATCGAAGTGTCCGCGGAAAACCGTCTGCGTTTCCCCGGTAGGATACACGAGGCGCACTTCGTAATCCTTGCCGCGCACATGCATGTGCGGCTGAATATAAACCAGCTTGGAGTCGAACTGGGCAGTCATCTCGGACACAACTTCGCCGTTGTTATCATTGGGCTCGATCACCAAATTGCTACCAATGGGTCCATAGCTGGTGACATAGCGGAGCTTGGGAGGATTTTTGGCCAGCACGAGTCCTACAACAGATTTGCTGGTCTGAGGTGTCCCCACCGCGGTGTAGTGAATCTCAAACACGATATCGGAGCCCTTGGGGACAAACTTCGCGGAGCCCCCAAAGTCGAAAGTTTGTTCACCCAAACCCGGATTGAACTTCCCTAGAATCTCGAGACCGTCACCGGGCCCCCTTTTCATTTCTTGCGACGGATAGGAAACTCCGGGAGTAGCGCCAGCCATCCACTTCGCGCCAGGAGGACGAATCCAAGCCTCTCCGTGGTGCACCACTTTGGAGTTGCCTGGGCGCATCTCCGCAGCACTCACCCACATGTCCTCAGGGAAGTTTGTCTTCACCAGCATATATTGATAATCGATTGTGCCGGTGGCCGGCACGTGGAACTCTGCGGGCATCTCGATTTCAATATTGGGCTTGATATTCCAGCCGTCCACGAATTTCAAAGGGGCTGGAACATCGTTAGGGTCGCCTTCCGGAGCGCCATTATTGGCCCAAGAGACCAGCGTGGCGATTTGCGCTTCGGTGAGACGACGTTCGTTGGAGAAATGGCCTACCTTTGGATCGGCGAACCAGGGTGGCATCTGCTGGCTCACAACGGCGACCTTGATGGCCTTGGCCCAAGGCCGCGCCTCAGCGTAGCTCATCAGGGAGAACGGTGCGACCTCCCCGGGACGATGGCAGGTCTGACAGTTTTTCTGCAAAATTGGCAGGACGTTTTTATTGAACGTGACCGATGGTGTCTCAGCGCTACCGACAACGGCGAGTGCACATAAAGCCAAGGTGAAAACACACAAACGCGCCATGGAAAGCCCCCTCTCGCCAACCGAGTATGGGCATTCTTGAACCCGCTGTCAATGATCCGAAATGATTATCAGGCGCCGTCCTCCAATCTTCAGTAGTCGGCTTTATAGTTGAGCGGAGGACACAGCCCAAGTGGGTCTTGGCAGGGTCAGCCAGCGACGACTTCGACCGGAAGGTCGTGGAGGTCGCGAAATCGAAGGCTGCCTTTTTCGCTACCGGGCTCAACGCTAACACCGAGTTTTCCAAGCCGAGCTATGACCAAGGCGCGGTGAAACCCTGCAACCTTGACGGCGAAATGCGAAATGCTAGGCTTCTGCCCGGCGGGCGCGGCTTCCAAGCCGAGTTTGGTGTCAGCAAGTTTGAACCAGACACGCCGCGGATTCCGATCGTGTGACTCCTCTGCGCCGAACAACTTGCGGTAGTACGCCACCGATCTGTCGACATCAGTCACCGACAGCATGATGTGATCGAGGCCGATGGGTATTAGCGCCGCACGGTCCGTAGTAACTCGCCCTCCGGGCATGATGGTGTCGAACAGGCCATGAGTCGTATTGACAAGCTGTAGCCGGAGGTTATCCGGATCAGACAACATCGGAAGCGCCCCAGGGGGCGCCGCAAGGCCGGCGGCCGTGATCTCCGCTCTGGTCTCGGCATTGCCGAAATCGGCCTCAACAAAACCAATCACTCCAGCGGCGATGTGGTCGATGTAGGGCGTCACGTTGGCTCGCGGACCGAACGCTATATAAGCGGCACCAAGACGGACGTAATAACGCTGGACTCCTGTGCGCTCATGGAATACTTGTGGGTCGAAGATGCGGCCATAGAACCTCGCCGCTTCGAGCGCATCGGGAACAGTTAAAGACAAATGATCCAGGCCGGAGCTTTGCAAGGGCAGCAGCCTTTGTTGAGCAGAGCTGCGGGAAACGAGCAAGGAACCGACGGCGAGGCTAGAAGCGTGGGTGAGCCACTTGCGTCGATTAATCGCGCGATTGCTGCTTCTTTCGCTGACTGGGTTCGACACTGGATAGGCTCCGATTTAGCTACATTGTACTTTGAAATCCTCTTCGAGCCTGATCGAAAAGGACCGCCAGACCAATGAGGACGCCAATCAGCCTTTCACTCCACCGCAACATCTCGCGGCGACCGTTGCTTCGAAGGGCAAGACTGTCGAGCGATCGCGAGCTCCGGACTTCCGCCCATAGCTACTTTCCATCAACTGAAAACGCGAGCAGGACGTTGCCGTCCAATTGGCGGCCTGAGCCGTAACCGGAATTCGTGAAAACCATGCCATTCGCGATCGCGGGGCCTGCGCCGTTAATCGATCCGCCCTTGCCGGGAACCTTGTTGACCGTATCGAAAGGCCGCGCAGTATCGAAATCCCAAAGGATCTCTCCGGTCTTGGTCGAATAGGCCCGGAAATGGCCGTTTAGCGCCCCTGAGAAGACCGCGCCTGGAATTACCGACACGGCCGCCGATTGCGATGGTGAGCAGGCAGTCTGCGTCGCACAAGTCACCTTGGGAGCGGGCGTACTCCATATCTTCTCGCCGGTGGCGAGCTTCAGTGCCGAGATACCCGGCTGCGCATCCACACCGGCGCTGACGTCGGAGACAGCGGCATAAGTGTTCTCGCGATCGGCGCTGTGCCCCCATTCCACACCGCCCTGTACACTACCGGCGCCGATTTTCGTGTTCCAAAGAACCTTTCCTTTTTGGTCCGGATCCAGGCCCCAAACAACACCCGATTTCTGGGCGGCGACGATGATCTGCTTACCGCCTGCAATGGTGCGTAGAATCGGAGAACTGCCGAAATCATAATCTGGACCCAATACCTCGGGACAATTCGGCGACCTGTTGGGACAGGCAACGATGAAATTGTCGTGGGCGGTTATCTGGCTGACCCATACCAAGCTTCCGTCGCCGATCCTGAATGCTAGTATTGCGTCGCTGGTATTGAGTTCAACATCAGTATAAGAATCTCCGGTGGCCACATAAACAAGTTTGCGCTTGGCGTCGATGGTAGGCGCCGACCAGACCCCCGCGCCCGCGGGACCGTACATTTGCCCGCCGTTTTTGTTCTTCTTGAAGGCCTTGGGAGGGTCGAGCACGGTGTATGATTTCCAAAGCTGGCGTCCGGTCTCGGCATCGAGCGAAGCCAGACTCCCACGGAACGTACAGCATTGATACCCGGGCGCGATCCCCGATGCTTCTTCAAAGGACGCCATGGGAACTAACAATCGGCCCTCATAGAAAATCGGTGAGCCAGTGATGCGCGCGTAAGGATGCTTGTCTAGATTTACCTTCCAGATCAGAGCGCCACTACTGGCATCTACTGCATACGCCGTTCCGCGCAGATCGCCGAAATATGCGATGTAACGACTGCCCGTCTTCGGCCGGGCGATGGTGATGGCGGTACGAACCGCGCCGTCCGCCTTGAAACTCCAATATGTGCACCCCGTAGCTGCGTCCAGTGAAAACACCTTCCCGCCGGCGCTGCCCACGAATACGCGCCCGCCCACAACGGAAGGTTGAGCGAATGCCCGGCTATCCCCGGGGAAGCCGAAGGCCCACTTTACTTTGAGGCGGGGAACATCGGCGGCGCTCAACCCGGGCTTGGCCTGATAGCGGGAATTGTCGGGTTCGACACTCCATCCGTTCCAATCGCCCGGCGCGAACGAGAGTTTTTTCGCCGGTGCGTCGCACTTTCCCATGGAAACGTCGGAACCCGCGGACAACTCCTTGCCGGTGATAAATCGCGCGATGGCGCGCCCCTCGTCCAGGGTCAACCCGGACGCCTGGGCGATCATGGCGCCGTCGAACATCGCACCCATGATTGCTTCGGGCTTGCGCGCAGCGATTTGCTCCCGTTTCGGCGCCCGTTCTTCCGCGCTGTTGTTGTCGTGACACGTAGAACAGCGTGCTTGGTAGAGCGCGGCGCCGTCAGGGTCGGCGGCCCAGAGCGAGCCAAGAAGAAAGGCATATGCGGCCAAGACGAATCTCATATCGCCTTCGCGTTACTTCCCGTCCACCGAAAACGCGAGCAGGACGTTGCCGTCCGCTTGGCCGACGAAGCCGTAGCCGGAATTCGTGAAGACCATGCCGTTTGCAATCGCGGGGCCTGCGCCGTTAATCGATCCACCGTTGGCTGCAACCTGATTGACCGTATCAAAAGACCTTGCGGTGTCGAAATCCCAAAGAATCTCACCGGTTTGCGTGGAATAAGCTCGGAAATGGCCGTTTACCGCCCCTGAGAAAACCGCGCCTGGAATCACCGATACGGCCGCTCCTTGAGCGGGAGAGCATCCGGTTTTGGTCGCACAAGTCACCTTGGGAGCGGGCGTGTTCCATACCTTCTCACCGGTGGCGAGCTTCAGCGCTGAGATACCAGGTTGCGCACCCTCGCGAGCGGCGACGTCGGAGATAGCGACGTAGGCGTTCTCGGCATCGGCGCCGTGACCCCATTCAACTCCGCCCATTACGCTCCCGGCGCCCAGTTTCGTGTTCCAGAGGATCTTTCCCTTTTGATCCGGATCCAGGCCCCAAACAACGCCCGATTTCTGGCCGGCAACAATAATCTGCTTACCGCCCGGGAGCGTGCGCAGAATCGGAGAGCTGCCGAAATCATAATCGGGACCCACTTCATCGGGGCAAGTCGGCGACGCGGGACAGCCAACGATGTAATTGTCCTTGGCGGTAACCTGGCTGACCCATACCAAGCTTCCGTTGTCGATGTTGTACGCCAGTATCGCGTCACTGGTGTTGATTTCAACATCGGTGTAAGAATCTCCCGTGGCCACATAAACAAGCTTGCGCTTGGTGTCAACCGTAGGCGCTGACCAGACTCCCGCGCCCGCGGGACCGTACTTTTGCCCGCCGACTTTGTTCTTCTTGTACGACTTCGGAGGGTCGAGCACGGTGTACGATTTCCATAGCTGGCGCCCAGTCTCTCCATCCAGGGCAGCCAGGCTGCCCCGGAACGTGCAGCAATCGTACCCGCGCGTCATCCCCGATGCTTCTTCCATGGACGCCATGGGCACGAGTAAACGGCCGTCATAAAAGATGGGTGACCCAGTGATGCGCGCGTAGGGATGGTCGTCCACCTTCATTTTCCAGATCAGGGCGCCAGTGCTGGCATCGACTGCATAAGCCGTCGCACGCAGATCGCCGAAATAAGCAATGTAACGGCCGCCGGTTTTCGACCGGGCGATGCTGATGGCGGTGCGAACCGGGCCATCCGCTTTGAAACTCCAATACGTGCATCCAGTGGCTGCATCGAGCGAATACACCTTCCCGCCGGCGCTACCCACGAACAAGCGGCCGCCCACAACGGCAGGTTGAGCATATGCGCGGCTATCCCCCGGGAAGCCGAAGGCCCATTTCAATTTGAGCCTGGGAATATCGGCGGCGCTCAGCCCGGGCTTGGCCTGGTAACGGGAATTATCGAGTTCGAGACCCCATCCGTTCCAATCGCCCGGCGCGAGTGAAAGCTCCTTCCCGGGCGCCTCACACTTTCCCATGGAAACGTCGGAAACCGCGGAAAACTCTTTCGCCGTGATAAATCGCGCGATGGCGCGACCTTCTTCTAGAGTCAAACCGGACGCCTGGACGATCATGGCGCCGTCGAACATCGCACTCACCACTGATTCGGGCTTTCGCGCAGCGATCTGCTCGCGTTTCGGTGCGTGCGATTCCGGGCTGGCGTTTTCGTGACAGGCAGCGCAGTGTGCTTGATAGAGCGCCGCGCCGTCGGGATCAGCGGCCCAGAGCGAACCAACAAGAAATGTGCATGCAATCAGGTAGGATCCCGACATGGTCCTGACGAATCTGAGGTGGTTCATATCTCTTCTGGGTGTTTACAGGCCAATGGAGTTTATCATCCACGTTTCGGGCGAACAATGATCCATTCGGATCATGATCTGGATGTCATAGATGAATGATGCCGCGTTGAATGGCCGCAGTGGTCGCGTGCGTCCGATCGTGCACGCCAAGTTTGTGCAGAATGTTCTTCACGTGATTCTTGGCGGTGGTTTCCGCGATATTTAACACATAGGCGATCTGCTTGTTCGCCAGCCCGCTCGCAACCAGTTTCAAGACTTCGATTTCGCGTTCACTCAGCGTTGAGGTGTCGCTCTGTGCCTCCAACGCGGCTGCGAGCGCCTCGGGAATGTACGTCCGCCCTGCGTGCACCGTCCGAATAGTCGCGAGCAACTCCTTCCTCAGTACGTCTTTGGTGAGATAGGCATCCACCCCTGCAGCCAATGCTCGCCGCACGTCTTCATCTCCCCCGTAGGAGGTGAGTGCAATCAACCGCGCGTTCGGGAACTCGCCACGGATGGCAATAGCCGCTTCCACACCGGACATCAAAGGCATGCGCATGTCCAGGAGCGTGACGTCCGGAACGTGTTTGCGGAAGCGTTCCACGGCTTGCTTCCCATTGGTTGCCTCAGCCACCACCACCATATCGGTTTGCCGGTTAATAATGGCGCTCACTCCCACCCGCGCCACCAGGTGGTCCTCAGCCACAAGAATGCGGATTTTCGAGCTCATGACAGCGGTACCGAAACTTCTACTTCAGTTCCACGGCCGGGTTGGCTCTCCAGCCGTAATTCGCCGCCTATGCGCTCCGCACGTTCGCGAATCCCTATCAAACCGAAATGGCCTCCCATCCCCACAAAGGCGTCCTCGGGCTCAAAACCACAGCCGTTGTCGCTCACCCGCAGGGTCAAATTGTGATCGTTCCCGAAAAGCCTCACAGTGATTTTGCTGGGACGGGCGTGCTTCAGGGCATTCGTGACCGCTTCTTGTGCAATGCGCAATAAATTGTGTTCCACATCCTCCGGCAGCGTACGCACATCTCCTGTGACGTCAATCTCCACGTCCACTGCCGATCCCTGGGCCCAGATCCGCGCTCCGGATTGGAGCGCCGCGGAAAGATCCTGATTATTCAACGCCACCGAACGCAGGTCCATTACAGAGCGCCGTGCTTCCGTTAGGCTATGCTGCGACATGCGGCGCGCCAGATCCAGATATATGTGGGCGGGGCGCAAGTTTTCGGGAACGCAGGTTTCCAGTGCGTCCAGTTGCGCGGAAATGCCGACGAAGGCCTGGGCCAAGGTATCGTGAATTTCCCGAGCCAGCCTCAAGCGCTCTTGAAGGACAGCCGCTAAACGGGAACGCATCTGCCGTATCCGGAGCTGATACATCATCCAGACCAAAGTGACGCCTAATGCGACGCAAAGCGAACGAAACCAGCTCGATTCGTAGTAGTGCGGGAGGAGTTCAAATTCGTAGGATGCCTCATTGGAGATCCCGTCCGGCGCCTGCGCTCGTACGCGAAACCGGTAGTTTCCCCGCCCCAGGTTGTTGTATGTAACCGTACGCCGATTTGCAGCGCTGATCCAGTCCGAATCCAATCCCTCAAGCTTGTAAAAGTAACGCACACGCTCGGGGGCGCTTAGAAATATGGCCGCATAGCGAATCTCCACGCGACCGTGGCCAGGCGGGATGCGCGGGTGAGCAGAGCAGTCAAAATGACGGTCATCCGCAGTCATGTCCATGATGTAGGTGGGAGGCGCGATCTTGGCTCGAGCCGGCCATTTCGGATGGTAGACGGCAATGCCCCGCGCTGTCGCAAACCACAGGCTGCCGTCCGAGTGCCGGCTTGCTCCCGACCCAATTTCCGGCGAGGACTGGGCACTGCGCAGGCCATCCGCCACGCCATAGTTCAGGGGTTCCAAGCGCGTGATCCGACCGTTGGCAAAATCGCGCAGTTGTTGTTTCGAGATCCGGCAGATACCGCGCGTTGTACTGAGCCACAACGCTTCACCGTCGTCCAGGATGTTCGAGATGTTATCGCTTAGCAGACCATCTCTCGCGGTGAATCTGACGAATTTTCCGCGATGGAATGCGTGCAAGCCGCCACCCAGCGTTCCCACCCATAACGTTCCATTCAGATCTTGATATAAGGAGCGGATTTGATCGCTGCCTAAACCGTCAGCGGCAGTGTATAGCCGGTTTTCGTTCTGGGTCACGTGCCACAGGCCACCACGCATGGCGCCGGCCCAAAGAGAGCCATCGAGCCCCTCGGCCAGGGTTACCAACGAGTTCTCCATAAGGGGTCCGGCAGCCGGAATTACAGTTCGCATTACTTCCCCTTGCAACTCCGCTAAACCGTTGGGAAGCGCCAGCCATATCCGTCCATGTGAGTCTTCCATGGCATCGAACACCCGCTTCCGCCCCAGCGGATCCGTTGGCACAAACAGCCGGACGCGGCCGTCCTTCACCCGCTGGAGACCATCGCGGCTCGCCACCAGCAACTCACCGCTATGCGTTTCCCGAATAGAGAAGACGCGGCCCTTGGCGGAGGACGGTGCATCCCAGCCAGGGCGATCAGAGTGTAACCGCCACAAACCGGCGTCCAGGAAACCGGCCCAGGTGGTCCCGAGGCGGTCTTGAAAAATGGTATTCGGTTCATCGCTCGGCAGTCCCTCTTCTTTGCCATAAACTCGAAACACGTCATCGCGCAGGCGCATCAAGCCATGGCTGCCCCCGGTCCATAGATTGTGTTCTCGATCCTCTAACAGGCAGCGGACTTCGGCCTGCTCCCCGCCAGCTTCCATGCGGGTGTGGAATTGCCCGTTTTCGAATCGGGCCAACCCACCATCCGTACCCATCCAGATACTGCCATCACGATCTTCCAGAATCGTGTTCAACCCAAAAGAATCCGAAACACCTTCGCGAGCGCCGTAGCGTGTGATCCTCCCGTCCGGAGAACGGCGAATGAGTCCCCGAACGCCAAGAATCCAAAGGTTGCCGCCATGATCCGCTAGAATCTTCCCCGGGAAATCCGCATGTAGCACTGCCTCAGGAATCAGTTCGACAAACTTTCCATTCACATACTGGGCAATGGAGTTGGTACCACTCACATACAGAATGTGCCGCGGGCCCTCCGTCACTGCGCGGACCAGTTTTATCGGGATGTCACGCTCGCGCAGGTAATTGGTGAATCTGCTCCCATCGAAGCGGCTGAGATTCCCTCCGGCCACAATCCATACAATTCCGGCATGATCCACGAACAGGCTCGAAACTGAATTTCCCGGCAATCCTTCTTTTTGGGTGTAGGTGCGGAATGTCCGGTTGCGATACTCCGTCAAACCACTGGGAGTGCCAATCCACAAGGTACCGGCCGGCCCAGCAGCCAAAGCGAGGATTGAGTTCGAGGGCAACTTACACGTATCGCGGCTGAAAACCACGAACTCATAGCCGTCGAAGCGGGCTAAGCCTTCATCCGTGCCGAGCCACAGATAGCCATCGGCGGTTTGGGCGACTGCGCTAATGGTATTCTGCGGAAGTCCCTGTTCCTGAGTCCAGTGGCTGATTGTATATTGGGTGAGCGCTTTGCTGGGATTTAAAGCCGCAACGCGACAAAGCTCGCCAAGGACCAACAACAAAAGACAGGCTGCCCGCGCCATTCATCCCTTCTATCAGCGGACGCGAAGCACTACGCGATCTGCCATTTGGACATTCACTTTACTGCGGGCTTCGGGGCATGCATCGAATAGTCCAATTCGCCGTCACAGTTGTGTTCAATCAACTCGAGCTTTGGTTCTCTCTTGAAATACATAGTCTGCGTCAAAGGTTGAGTAAAGGCTTTGGGATCTTCCTCGGTTAACTCGATCTCCAAAACATTACCGTCCCGAATGCGTCTGAGGCGCTCCACCTCATGCAATTCATCGCTGTGAGGGAATTGTTGGACCGGGCTATCATTAAACCCCACTGTGTCCACCACCAGGGTCTCGCCTTCCCAATGGCCGATCGAATGTCCGATCGCATTTGGGTTGGGATTTCCCTTAGGGTGCTCGCGGCCATCCATGTAGATCCTGCGGACCGTGTGATAGTATTCCATGAGCATCGTGATCCGGCCGGGGCTCGCGATCGTTTCAAAAGCATAAGGAGCAGCGTATGCTTGGGGCCCTGGAGAATTACACGTGAGGACTGGATCGGTGTACATCGAGTACTTGGCGGCGACGGCTTTCGCCCAGGGTGTGAGAAGGCTCGATATTGGAGCGGTCGGGTCCTTTACGCCGTGCAGCGGGACCTCGCGGCTCGGGAGGCTTCCCTTCGGCCCCATGTTCAGAAACGTGTACCACATGGCAGGCATCCAGGGGCCGGACAGATCCCGCGCTTCCTCCAGCGGCAGTTTGGCGGACGGTTCCTTCGGAGGCGGACCTCCGCTGGTTGCCTCTTCGGCAGCCTCTTCAGAAGTCGGCATCCTGCTTAAATTCGCTTTCAGATAGCCGAGAACCGCCGCGAAGTCCGCATCGGAGGCAGTAGCGCCCAAAGACTTCATTAAAGTGACAATCTGCTGCCATTGGGCCGGGGTTCTGCGGCCCTTATCCATGACTTGATCCAGGCCGTGACAACCTGTACAGACGGTTTGAAACTGCGCTTTTCCTGCCCCATCAGGAAAGTTCTGGGCCGAAAGCCCGGAAACCCAGCTCAGTCCCAAGCCTAAAATAAGGCTCGGACCGGCATGGGCACGGATATTCGAAATCTTGAGAATCATCTGGTTGACCCGTCTTTTGTTGCGATGGCGTTTACTTTTCGGGCGGTGGGGGTGTTGTCCCGGGCGCAAAGTCATCGCCGTAAAACTTAGTGCCATCTGGCTTGTTGCCCCTGAGGAGGCGCATCATATGCGTGCCGTCCTTCATCTGCCCGCCGACCACCGTGACCTTATCCCCCGCCTTGAAATAGTCCTTGGTATACCCGCGCCGAAGCATAATGGCCGGGCTATGGATTTCAACCATCCATTCTTCGGGTTTGCCCTCCGCATTCACCACGTCCAGGTAGAGGTAAACGTGCGGGTTCTTCCATTCAAAGCTCTTGACCGTACCTTCGAGGGTGGTCGGCTGGCCCATGTTGAACATGGTCGTCGAGTGATGCCCGAAGGCAGGCGCCGCCAATCCCACGATTAGAAAACAACCAATAAGAAGGACGCCGTGTGTTTTCATTCAATCTCCTTCAGATTCATCAGACCCGCCGAGCAAACTACGGACGCAGAAGAGAGCCGAAGTTGAATTCTTGCTCTCCAGTCAATCGCGCGCAAGGTTAAAGCTGTTAGCGGAATTACCGCGAGGCAAAGGCGAAAATGTGGTAACTGAATAACGGCAGGTCGGTTACGAGTTGTTAACCGTTAACGACAGGTCGTCGGTCTGATCGATGATTTCCAGCGCATTGATGAATGCGTAATTTGGATTCGGCACCAGAGACAGGACCAGTTTTCCCTGGTAATTCGGTTCGAGACCGTCAAAGCTCAGGACAATACCCCGGCTCAACTTTCCAGAGTTCTTGAGAATGCTAAATCTTCGCTCAAGTGCCACTCCATTGCACAGAATGTCGAACTGCGTGCCGTTCTCACGCACTTCCCATCTCTCGGAGAGATAAAGTCTCAAGCCGTAACGGCCAGGCGGAACCGGGATCACGTACGTCAAATTGCCAAATCGTCCTCCAGTATAGATTCCCGGATCCGGAACCTCCGTCGCTTCGTCGGTGGGTTTGACCAGTTGGCCTCCAAACCCATAATGGTCGGGCTCCCAATAGTGACCGCTCTTATCTATATACCCGTGACTCTGGGCGACCATCCGAATGCGCTGCATCTTCCCCGGAATCCCCGGCGAAATTTCCAGCGCGTTCAAGAAGGGAATGTACGAGTGGGACGAGAAACTCAAATGGAGCGCACCATCCGAAGCGGGCGCTATGTCCTTGAACATCTTGATGTTTGCGGCGCTCGCGCCGGCTTCGGCCACAACATCGAGGAAGTTGATTAGAGGTTTTCCGTTGATCAAGACGTCGAAAATTCGCGATGATTCGCCACCAAACCCGGCGCGGCTGGTCTCCCCAAAAGTAGTTTCAGCGAAGTGCAAACGGAGTTCGTACACTCCAGATCTAAGGGGAATGTGGTAACTGAAATCCCCCTCCCGGCCCCTTCGGTAAAGCCGCTGGTCGCGGGTCCCGAAGATCAAATGATTCGGAAAGAAAAAAGGCGTACCCCCCTGCCAGAATTGGTCTCTCTGCCAGAGGCGTCCAATGTTGTCTATATAGTCCCCTTCCATAAGGCCAGCGAGAATCCGAATAGAATCCACCGATTGGACGGTCGTTGCACGGAGCGATGATCCAGCTTCGGGGCTCTCCAGAACGGGCGACCCTATCTTGGTCAGTGCGACGCTGTCCGCGTACTCTGGAGTCGCTAGCGGGCTGGCCGCGGCGTCGGAAGCAGCGAATCGAAATTTGGGAGTGTACCGCCCGTTAGGAATCTCAATTTGGACGGGGTGGGATCGGCCTTCGGACAAATAGTATTCAGCGAGGCGTTCCCGTAGCCGGTGCGCTTGGACCCGAACGATGGAGTCCCGGCTTTGATCGAAGTCCGCACCTCGGCCAAATGCATCAACGGCAATGTTGTATTCCTTTATTTCGTCTGCGGAACCCTCCAGAAACTTGGACGTTATATAAATGAACAACTGCTCCAGCCCGGGAGCTCGATCGAAGATCCCAGACCTGAGGACTGCCTCAACTTCCATCCGCTCCTCAGTTAAGCTCCCCAGAGCCGGCAGACTTTGCCCCCTCATAAGTGGACTTGAGTATACGCCTGCCGTTTACGGGTGCGCAACTGGACTCCGGAGAACACTCGTTGGTAGCCCAAATGTCTGAGCCAGAGCCGTTTGCGCGGCTGTCGTACATCCGGGTAACGTGGCGAGTTTCTCCACCGCTAACCGCTTTAACGTTGCGTCCCTGACAGAGGTCCGCCAAACTTGCAGAGAATCCGCCAGAGTGGATTCCGCGGAGGTTCCATATCGATGTCCATCTTGAGCGCGTGCGAGTGGCTGCAGGACACCTACATCGGAACGTCTATCCGCGAGTCCATCTGGGTTTTCCCAATCATTGAAACCATCCATGTCCTGGCCCTCTCTATCTCCGTCGGCCTGCTGCTTGTTTCCGATCTCCGCCTGATGGGTTACGTCATGAAGCGTCGCCCGGTCTCGGAAGTCTACGAACAAATCAAGCCCTGGATGTTCACGGGCTTCGCCATCATGACCATAACTGGAATTTTTCTGTTCTGGTGCCAGGCGGTGAAGGCCTACAACAGCATCTTTTTCAAAACCAAAGTGATTCTTCTGATGGTCGCCGCCGTCAACGCTATCGCGTTCGAACGCGGCATTTATCGCAAAGTGGACAAATGGGATAATGCGCTGGTTCCGCCCACGGAGGCCCGCATCGCAGGTTGGGCATCCCTGATTTTGTGGGCGGCGATCATCACTTGTGGCCGCACCATGGCATACACTTTCTAACCCGATGCCATCCATAGTCCCCTTCTTTCAGTGGTGTGACAATACGCTGGATCTCCCAGGCAATTCGCGACTCACGAGTCGCGTTTCCGATCATCGAAAATTTCCATCTCTTCGCGCTGACAGTTTTGCTGGGCTCGCTGGTGGTCCTGGCGCTGCGGCAGTTCGGCCTGGTGTACAAGACGCAGGCCATCTCGGAAGTCGCTAACGCGTTGCGTCCCTGGAACCGCTGGAGCCTCGCCGTGATGCTGACTTCCGGCATCTTACTCTTTCTGTCCGAAGCCATGAAATGCTACGGCAACACTTCGTTTCGGGTCAAAATGTTGTTCTTGTTTGCCGCGCTGTTGTTTCAGTTCACCATCTACAATCGCACCGTGGTGTCGGAAGACAAGGTCGCGCCCGCTGGCGGAAAAATAGCCGCTGCCGTTGCACTGTGCCTGTGGTTTGGCGTCGGCCTTGCGGGCCGCGGCATTGGTTTTCTCGGCTAGACCCGCAACCAACGGGCTGGCTGGCTGGACTGTTATGGGAGCGCGAAAGCGACCACGACATCGCTCGGCGGAATGGGGGACTCCCGCAAATGGCCTGGACCGCCCGCAACAATTACTACGTACTGCTTGCCGTTGCGACCCCGGTAGGTGATGGGTGTAGCATTTCCAACGGAGTCGAGCTTCGTCATCCACAATTCCTTGCCGGTGCGTGACTCGAACGCGCGGAATTTGGCGTCCGCGGTGGCCGCGATGAAAAGCACTCCGCCTCCTGTCGCGATGCTCCCGCCCAGGTTAATCGCTCCGAGGTTCTTGAGTCCTTTGGCCTCCATCTCGTCGTACGATCCCAGCGGGACCCGCCAGACCACGTCGCCGGTATGGGTGTCGACGGCGGATAATTCTCCCCAGGGCGGCTGATTGCATGGGTAGCCCTGTTTGTCCACAAAACGGGCGTACGCTCCCTGGTTGCGGAAGGGCATCGGCGAACCGGGAGGGCTGGGGGCCATTCGTCCGGTCTGGCCCAAATTGGAGGCATTCGCGAAAATGTAGCCCAGCTTGGGATCGTAAGACACGCCAGCCCAGTCGGCGCCTCCCATGCTGCTGGGGAACGTGAGGCGCGGCTCCTTGATGCTGAATGGAGTGAAAGGCCCAAGAGTCTTGAATTTCTCGAACTGCTCCAGACAATAGGCGTGCGCTTCCGGCGAGATGTTGGAGACTTCATCTCTGGTCATGCTGATCCGCGTCAAAGGCGGAGGCTTGAGCGGGAACGGTTGCGTGGGCCACGATTCCTCGCCGGGCACGTCGCTCGCCGGAACAGGACGTTCCTCCACGCCCCAGACGGGCTTCCCAGTGAGACGGTCCAACACGTAGAGAAGGCCGTTCTTGGAAAATTCGACTACGGCGGGAACCCGTTTGCCGTTCTCAGTCGCTTCAATCAAGGACGGCGGCGCCGCTACATCGAAGTCGAACAAATCGTGATGGACGATTTGGAAATACCACCGCAAATTCCCGGTCGCCGCGTCGAGGGCCACCACGCTGTTGGCATACAGATTCATGCCCTTTCGATCCGCACCATAGAAACTGTCCGCCGGATTCCCCAGCGGCATGAAGACCAGGCCGCGCTCGGCATCAATGGTCATCGCACCCCAAGCACTGGGCCCCGCCCGATCCTTCCAGCCATCCGGCCCCCAGGTCTCGTTTCCAGGCTCGCCCGGACGCGGCACCGCATGGAAACGCCAGACCAGTTTGCCCGTCTGCGCATCGAAGGCACGGGGATCGCCGCTGGGACCCTTGCTAGGCCCCTCCTGCGTTGAAGGCCCGAGAATAATCAGCCGCTTGTAGATGGCCGGCGGCGACGTGATGGCGTAATGCGCTTTCGGATAATCGTCCGCTACTCCAACTCTAAGGTTGACTTCGCCGTTGTCCCCAAAGTCCAGCGCCGGTCTCCCGGTCTTGGCGTCCAATTCAATCAGGCGGGCTTCGGAGGCCAGAATGATTCGGGGCTTCGTATGGGAGTCTCCGGGCCAATAGGAGACGCCGCGATGCTCCGAGACTCGATTGCTCTTCGGGTCGTAGACCCAGAGTTCCTTGCCAGTCTCCGGTTGCAAGGCGATCACCCGATTTTTCCGAGTGGCGAAATACATGACGTCGCCCACCACGATTGGAGTGTTCTCCCAAATTCCACCAGGCTCGCCGGTGTGATAGGTCCAGGCGCGAACGAGGGCACCGACATTTTTCGCGTTGATCTGGTCAAGCGGAGAGTATTTGGTCCCGCCCGGATCTCGTCCGTAGGAGGGCCATTCCGCGGCACTCTGGGCGAAAAGATGGGAGACTCCCATCATGAAGAAAGCGAGCAAACAGGGGAAAAATCGGTTCATTAAGGTACGTCGCCACTTCAGCGTCGGCATTCTGGCTTGGGGCTTATACGATCACTTCGGCCCGGGCGTTCCTTGCCGCTTCACCCAGACAGTGCCCAGATTGACGAACGGGTCGTCGCCCTCCGAGATCTGGGTCCGCTCCCGATAGTTGCCCGGCGATGCCATGAACGTGCTCCCCTTCAAGCTGACCTTCTTACCATGGAATGTGAACGGCACTGCCTCCCAATGATGCGTGTAAAACCCGCCTGAGTCTCCGCCGACTCGTCCGTACTTGAGCACGTCGAACCCGCGACTGTCGTGCTCTTGGATGACCATATAGTGGGCGGACGGGTCGTAAACCATCGTTGACTTGACCGTGAACGCACCGTCTGCGCTTTTAGCCTGGGTTGTGCTTTCGTATAGGCATCCATCCACATGCACAACTGTCTCGGTGCCCGCGATCTGACCTCCGGGCCCCAGGGCGGACTCGGGTATGTCATAGTCGAACGTCCAGCTGCCGACCATATAGTCCGGGTCGAAAGGCGCCTCTGCGTCGTTGTTCAGGGTGGTGCGCTTGAGGGCGCGGCGAGCCGCGATCAGATCGAGATCTTCTTTGAATATGCACTTCCCGGGAACGGGCGTCTCGCCAGTCGCCCGCACTAGAAGTGGTTGGCTCGGTTCTTCCGGTGCACCCTGACCGAGGAGCGCCGCGATTGGCGTGGCCGCCAATATGGCCACAGCGAAAAACCACTGGCTTATTTTGCGCATGACTCGGAGAGCATCTGAAACGAAGTGAGGTTGATATGGGGGGTACTGCCGCTTTTGATCAAAAGACCTTTGATTACCATCTTGTGCCCTTTGTGGGACTCGGGACTGAAGGGGCTGGCGCCGATCAGCCGATATTGCTGAGTGCCGAGCGGTTTCTCCTCTGCCGCCTTCACTTCTTCCGGCGTCGTGAATGACGTAGTCGTTGCGGCGGGCTCGCTTGCCTTCGCGAGGGTCCAGTCGGCGCCCATTTGCGAGAGGCATCCAACCACCTCGACAACCGGCGCCTGATCCGACTTTGGCTCCGACGGGCGGCCTTGCGCGTACGCGCCGCCGACTGCACAGACAACAACGAGCCATAAAACGCCACTAAACCGCTTCATGAGAAGGCATCCTTAGGTTCCGGGAATCCTAGCGCACCGACGACACTTCCACGGGCGCGGCCGGCATGATGGGCTCCTTCAGTTTGACCACGGCGCGCATGATTGGGCTGAACATCTCGTCCCAGCTCTGCTCGCCCCAGTACACCTCTTGATCCGGCCTTGGGTTATACCTGTTGTTAGCCGAATTGTCCCACCTCGCATCGACGCGAACTATAGTTCCGGCAGGCAGCGTGACAGGCTTTGCGAACTCGTAGACGATTTGCCAATTGAAGTCATAGTGGGGCAAGTCCATCAGCACTTCTTCCCGCCCATCCGGATAGACAGCCGTGTATTTCATCGATCGCCCGCGCAGGTGCATGTGCGGCTGGATGCTGTACAACACCATCTCTTGCCGGATCGGCAGGAGGGCAGTCATGTGGTAGTTATCATCGCCTGCGGGTATGTTCGGCACCGTCTTCATGCCCGGCGGCAGAATGTCCGTGGTCACTTGGGCCGTATATCGTCCCGTGAGCTCCTTGCCGTTGACGATGAAGGTTTCGCTACCCAATCCGACACCGGCGCCGACGCTCGAGTACGCGACCGGACCCTTTTGAAGCCATAGGCCGACGCGGGTTTTGTCAGTGGTCGCATGCCCGTTCGCCTGATAGTGCAGGTTGAAGAGCAGATGTGTGCCGTGGATACGCTCCGCCACACCCGGCCCGTAGCTCAAGGCTGTATCAATACCTGGCTCCCACCCTGCCTGGAATCCCCCCAAGCCTCCAGGGATGGCGTCGCCCGACGGCTGGGGTGAGCGCGCGCCCGCTGCGCTTGCTCCCGCCGTGCTTGCAGGCGATGGGCTCCCCACGCTTCCCGGAGTGGGTGATGCACCCAACTTCATGCGTCCTTCGGCATCCACTGTTGCGTTGGGCGGCAATGTCGTGGCCAGTACGAGAACGTGATGGACAGCCGCGCGGTTGCCCGGTACAACCTGCGAAGCCGCCACCCAAACGTCACCTTGGAACGGCAGCTTCACAAAAACATATTGCCACGGACTCTCGCCCTCGGCCGGCACTTTCATCTCCGGCGCTTCGATGATCACATCGGGCGGACGGCCACCTGGACCATTCCAGCCCTGCGCAAACTGAGGCGGAGCGGGCATGTCGCTGTCATCGCCCCGCGGAGCGCCCGCATCCACCCAGGCCACAATCTTGTCGATCTCGGCCTTACTCAGGCGCCGATCGTTACGCCATTTGCCAGGCTCTCCCTCGGCGTGCCAAGGTGGCATGGTGCGAGTGGCGACCTGGACCTTGATCGCGCGGGCCCACGGCCTGGCATCGTTGTACGACATAAGCGACATCGGCGCCACCTCGCCAGGCCTGTGGCATGTGGCACACCGGGCGTAAAAGATTGGAGCAATGTCTTTCGCGAACGTGGGTTTCGGGGTTTCGGCAAGAGTCGCGGTTGGGACCAAAGCTGCAGTGATCATGCACCCGATCAGGACGTTGGATCGCATTGTGCTATTCCTCCTCATGTGGCAGGCAAGCCTACACAGCCGCCGGGTCCTACTCCCGCCGACCAAGTGTGGCCATTTTCCAAGGCTGCGTCAATGATCCAAAATGATCATGATTAGCGTTCGTTTACACACGAGTAATTGCTCGCTTCATCCGTACTGCCCAAGCCTTTGTAGCGAGCGACTGTTGGGTAGGGACAAATAGGCCGTGTGCCGGTGATACCTTCCTTTTGACTCGTGGCGACGATTTCTCCGGGCGCACTGCCTTTCTCTACCCAGCGTTCTAGTGATGCTTGGATGCCGTTTGGGGGATCGGCACCCGAATTTGGAACCGAGCCCAGCACAGTAGCCCCCGCACCGCCCCCACAATGTTGCATTCCCGGGACCATGTACACCCGCATGAACTGATGGGCACTTTGACTGCCCATTGTTGACGTGACGCTCTCGTAGTAATTGATGGTGCTGAGCGGTGCGATATCGGGATCGCTCCAGCCGTGATAGAGGATCAGCTTACCGCCAGAGTCTTTGAATTTCTTGAGATTTGCATTTGTGGCATTGCGTACTGGCCCCAGCTTATCGTCCAGAAACGCGACATCGCGGTCGAAGCTGAAACTCCGGAAATCCCACGAGGGATTTTGATAAACGATCTTGGCCAGACCACCAACACCGAATGCATAATCCAAGCTTCTTCCGGGCTGGGCACCCATGATCCACAGACCCCATCCTCCCGGTCCAGCTTCGCCGCCTGGGAAGATTCCGGGAAATATCTGATGACCGGCTGAGTTTGTCGGACCAGCATAGATCTTCTTCAGCGCCGTTACTTGTGGTCCAGTGAGACAAGTATCCGAATCGCCGCCCTTGCAAAGCAGGACGGCCGGGTCGAAATGACACTTCCGCGGATCGTCGATCACCCCGTCCTTCACTCCATCGAGTGCGTCGCATTTTCCGAGCACGGCAGCCGTGATCGCCGGGATTTTGCCGGCTGGAACGTAGCTATCCTGGCTCGCGTTCATGGCCTGTTGGTTCCATATCTGCGCGGCGGCGAGATGGGTCGCATACCAAGCAGGGTCACCGGCTACGATGCCGGCGTAGTCGGCCGGGTAGCGTTGGGCCTCCATGAGTGCTTGGCGGCCACCGTTCGAGCAACTGCTGAAATATGATGTTGGCTGCTTGCTGTAAAACGCGGCGATGATCTTCTTGGCGTCAACCGCGGTGGCATGAACAGCGCGGTGCCCATAATCAATGACCTTCTCCGGATGCCCGACAGCCCAGTCTGCATCGATGATGGCGGCCTTATGTCCGGTGTCCGTCGAGGAAGCCGCATATCCGGCGGCGAGTGCTTGCGCCATACTCGGCGCATTCCCGTTCGCCGAGAAATAATTGATCGAACCGGCGAAACCGCCATTCCCGACGCCCAGGTATCTGCCATTCCACCCGGAAATCGGCATCCAAACCTCAAAGTTGATATTCGAATCGCTCGAAGGACGGATTACACCTTGCACGCGGCAGAACGCAGGCAACTTCCTGAACTCCGCTGCCCGCGAGGCGGTAGCGGCGTTTTCGGGGCCCGAGAATTCACCGGCCGCAACGATCCGGGCGATAGTGATCGAGGTATCTGGAAGCTCCAGGCCAGCGATGCCTTCGCATGTTCCGGCCAATAAATTGCCCGCGAGCAAAGTCGCTGCGAAGAGCAAGACCGGGAGTTCGGGCCGGCGCGTCATTTATGTTCTGACTTGGCCGCTGCCTCGGACTCGGCCACCCGTGCTCCACGCAGGATCCCACCCAGGGCGTAGTTGTTCTCGTGACAGGCATACTCGAACATCCGCTCGTTGCTCGCCGCCCACGTATACTCGCCAGTCCACGGCCGCGCCCACGTATGCGGATCCTCAACGGTGAAGTGATACAGGAGCGTGTTGGCATCGACCCGCGTGAACCGCTCAGTGACCTTGAGGTTCTCGCTCGACCCTCGGAACCGTGTCTTATCCGTAAAATTAGTCGTCTCTACCACGAGGGTATCGCCTTCCCAATGGCCGACCGAGTCGCCGAGCCACTTGCGGATGCTCGACGGCACGTGTTGGCCGCCGATCCGGACAATGCGCGCGTCATGGATCATCTCAGTCATGATCATCACTTCAGTCGGCGTTTGAACAATCTGCTTCAGGTTGTTGTACAAATAATTCGGCAGTATCGGCGTGCCCGAGGTCCACCCGAAACCGAGCAGACAGCGCTCGGAGTTGGTAACCGCCTCCGGATCGTCGAAAGCGTCCGGCCTCTGGCCGCGACGTTCCAGCACATCGGTCCGCCCGGCCAAGCCACCGTACTTGTCGTCGCGCGCATTCCCCTCTTCCGTCATCGGCGGAATCTTGCCGTCGAGCGGATCGATGACGATCGAGCTGCGTTTCTCTCCTCCGATAGTGACCACGCTATTGCCAAAGCTCTTCCAGAAGTCGTCATAGCTCTTCCCAGCGATGGCGTTACCGGCCTTTGGCGCCTTCCGATTCGGATCGCTCGGCTTGTCAGCCTCCTCATCCCGGGTCGCCTGAGTGCGCAAGAGCTCGACCGCTTCCTGATCGGTCAAGGCCTCGCGACCACCATACTTGGCCGGCCGCTCAATCTGTGTGAGGGTGTTGGCATCGTAGATGCCGGTCAGATCCGGCCGGCCGTCAGGCGTGCGAGGAATCCCGCTACCTTTCTGGCCGGCAGCAGGAAGCCCCGTCATCAGAAGCAGCCCCACTAACGTGAACAGTCGTACCCGCATAGAGATCTTCTCCTCTCCAGCGCTTTCAGTGAGCGCCGGCACGCACTATTTTTGGGGCTCGCCCGGAGGCTCGGCTTCGCCAGGAGTGCCGGTGCCGTGGGACGACCCCAAATTGAGCTTCCGGCCATCGGGTAACGTGATGTCGCTGCCGTTGGCGCGGTTCGTATGGTCCTTGGCCTGGTAGCCGTCGACTACCACCTCGATGCCGATAGGCAGCGTGGCCTTCGTGACGCCCTTGCGCAGCAGCGTGTTCGGCGAACCGCCCTCGACCATCCAGACTTCTTTACTACCGTCCGGCTTCGTAACCTCGATATGAATCCAGGCGTGTGGGTTCACCAGCTCGACCTTCACGATCTTGCCTTTGAGGAGCACCGGGCGGTTTCCGTCGAACTCAGCGGGGAAGGCGTGGTGTGCCATGACGCGCGGCGCGAGGCCGGCTGTCAGTGCTGTGCACGCACCCAGAATCATTAGTTTGCTTCCTATCAGCATCGCTTTCTTACCTCCAGGTTATGTTCAGGATTAGCGCGGCAGCGGCTTCTTGCGCCACTGTCCGAACATTAGTTCCTCTACGAACTCGACGCACTTGAACTCCATCAACTGCGCGTCTTGCTCGATGCGACGGTAGAGCGGCATGCTTATTTTCCACGGCCGGGTGAACGTGTCCTTGTCGTCGATGGTCGCCTCGTACATCAGGTGATCCGGCGAGGTTCGTGTAAACCGTTCGGTGACCTTCACGTTCTCGCTGGTGAAGTTCCCGGAGCGGTCGAGCCACGCCATCCCGTTGAGCCCCGTGGTCTCGATTACGAACGCGTTGCCCTCCCAGTGACCCACCGATTGCCCCATCCAGGAGTCGGCCGGCGCCGGCCCTGGGTCCTTCAGAAGGATATTGCGGACCGCCCCGGCGTACTCGTACACGATCGCGAACGCGCTGCGGTTCTGCAGGATCTGGAACGGGTAGGGCATGTAAGTGGCCCGGGGAACTCCCGGCAAGTAGCACTTGATCTCCGGGTCGCGCTCGAGCCACTTCTCGCGGTTCTCGTTCCGGGTCTTTAGTGCCTCGGGCCTGTACGGAATCACGCCGCCTTCAACGACGCCCATGCCGCCGGGCACCGCGCCCACCGCCCCGAGATACAGCACCTCTTTGGCGGGCACCGGTCCGTACGGCCCTGGCCGGAGCGCCATAGCGCGGCGCGCGGAATGGGCCTCCAGGTCGTAGTTGGCGCTGTTCAGCGCCTGCCAGATCCCGTTCAAATCCGGGTGCCCATCGGCCGCCTGGCCAAGTGGCGCGAGGACAGTCAGCAGCGCCAGAAATCCGAAAACTACACTCAGCGCGATCGTTCCGCCGTGTTTCGACATGTGTACGGATTGTTCTCCCAAGTACGCTACTGGCTCGCCCGCTCGGTCGTTTTGTTGGCATGCACCCTAAAGGTGGCCGTGGAAATCATCATCTCATCCGACGATTGTTCACCCCAATGCACCGCCTTCGTCGGGTCCGGGTTAAATAGGTTGTTGGCTGAATTGTCGTACCACGCGGTAACAACTATTTTCGTGCCTTTAGGCATCGGCTTGGGCTTATCGAGAATATACGTGAGCTGCCAATTGAAGTTGTAGGTGGACTTGAGCAACGTCTCTTCTTCTCCGGTCGGATAGATGGCGCGGAATTCCCAAGCCTTCCCGCGCAGGTGTGCGTGGGGATATATGCTTACCAGATCGCCGTCGAAATTCAGCGTAGCCGAAGCTTCGATTTTATAGTTCTGAGCACCGGGAGGGATGACGAAAGTAGGATTCATCGGGCTTAACGCAACATACTTCATGTCCGGCGGCCTGTCGCTGAAAATGAAGCCGATCTTCGATTGGTCCGTGGTCGCCTTACCGTTAGGCGTATAGTGAATCTGAAAAACAATATCCGAACCGGCTTTCAGAAGAGTCGCAAAATGAGGATCGGCCGGTCTGAGAACCGAACCCGGCTCGTATTGCGCAAAGTACGTGCCCATGGTTTCGGGGCTGCCGGCGAGCTTGGCTCCGCGCTCGATACTGAGGTCTCCTGCGAAATATTCCCCCGGCTTTTTGTCAGCCATCCAGGTATTGCCGGGCTCGCGAATAGAGGCTACGATATGGTGAATCACCGCGCGATCGCCGGGCCTGACTTCGGCGGAGATCACCCACTTGTCTTCTTTCAGATTGGTTGGAACAATCACCCACTGGTAGGGAATCTCTCCCTTGGCCGGCACATTGTAGGCGACGGGCGCTTCCACAATGAGATCCGGCTTACCCGCATCCCATCCCTCCACCCACTTCCGAGGAACAGGCGCATCCTGGGGATTGCCTTCTGGCGCGCCAGCGTCGACCCAAGCTACCAGAGTGTCGATCTCAGGCTGGGTGAGGGACCGGTCGTTGGAGAACTTCCCGAAGTGCGGATCGGCGAACCAAGGCGGCATCTTCTTCGTCAGCACCGCCTGACGGATCGATTTTGCCCACGGACGCGTCAGTTGGTAGGTCATCAGCGACATAGGGGCGACTTCGCCCGGACGATGACATGCCTGGCAGTGGTTCTGCAAAATTGGCTGGACGTCCTTGTGGAACGTAACTGACGGCGTCGCCGCCATACCAACAACGGCCATGGCGGATACCGCCACGCTTGCCATACACAAACACCTCATCTGAAGACTCCTCTCGTCGACCTTCTTTACCGTTGAACGGTAATCGAGCCAAGCCCGCACACTCGCTTCGAAACTCTATAACAGTCGCTGCCCGCAGGCAATGATCAAATCGGATTAGCGGATCTGCCGTATGCTCTTTTCAAAAAAACGGCGCGTTGATCGTGATCCGAATTGATCATTGTTCGCCCATACCACCGGTGATAGCATTTCCTACCGTTACCCCTGCGCGAGTCCAATCAGCAAAGTGGCGAGAGGCTCCAAAACGCTCTCGGCAAGGCGGATCGAAGAATGGCGCAGTCCTGCCATCGCGATCGGTGTGGTGTTCACGAATCCGGCTCGGCGCTGTCAGGTAAGCGGGCAGGCTATGTCCTGCCCGCGTTTTCGGGGATGTGGGGATGGGGATGGGGATGGGATTGATCTCAGGAGGGTGTATGCGTAACGTAATCTGGCGCCTTATGGCAAGTGCGTCGGCAATCATTATCTTTCCGATGTTGGGTCTTGCGCAGTTCGGCTCAATTTCGGGCGTTGTGAGGGATAACAGCGGAGCCGTCCTCCCGGGCGTCACGGTTGAAGCCGCGAGCCCTGTGCTGATTGAGAAGAGCCGCACGGCTGTCAGCGATGCATCTGGTCAATACAGGGTTGAACAGTTGCGCCCTGGTACGTACAGCGTCACCTTTACGCTGGCCAGCTTCAGTACGTTCCGGCGCGAAGGCGTCGAAATTTCCGAGGGCTTCACGGCGCCGGTTGACGCTGCCTTAAACGTCGGAGCCGTCAAGGATACGATTACTGTTGAGGCGCAGGCGCCAGTAGTGGACGTGCAGGACGTCTCCGAACACAGGACGCTCGTAACGCAGGAACTGGATGCGCTTCCGACGGCCCAGTCGTTCGCGACGCTCGGGACCACGTTGCCGAGCGTGGCTGCCAACCAGAACGATGTGGGTGGTTCGCAAGGCGAAAAAGGGAACGTTTTAGCGGCCCACGGCGGTAATGGATTTGACATGACGCTCAACGTCGACGGCATAGCGATTTCCAACATGGGTACCACTACCAATTCGGGCGCGGCATGGTCGACATTTTCGCTCAACCCCGCGGCCGTCCAGGAAATGTCATTCGAAACGGATGCGAATTCGGTGGAGTCGGCCAGTGGAGGCGTTCGGGTGAACGTGATTCCGCGGGAGGGCGGCAACGCGTTCCACGGAACCTTCTTTGCCAACGGCGCCAACAGTTCAATGGCGAGGAGCAATTACGACTCTAACCTGAAGGCGCAAGGTCTGGCCTCGCCTACGGGGTTCGACAGGCTCGTGGATGAGAGCGCCGGGTTCGGCGGCCCGATCCTAAAGGACCGCCTGTGGTTCTACTACGCGGAGCGTTATCGCGACAACGACAGCAGCACCGGAGTTGATTTTTACTCAATAAACCCACTCCAAACCACGTACAACCCGAACGTGTCGAAGGCGCTGCATCAGGGTGGCTTTGATTTCGACGACCAGTTTCGCCTAACCTCGCAATTGACCCCGCGCAACAAGGTGTCCATTTTCTATGACCATGTCAATAAATGTAACTGCCCCTCAATTGCGGCTATTCCGCTGTTCACCGCCGAGTCATTCACCCGGTTGACTTATCCCCGCGTCTGGCTGGCGTCCGCGAGTTGGCAGGCCACCATCACCCCGAGACTGGTCTGGGAATCCGCCATAGCCTTCAACCGCCAAGACGACACGTTTTCGCCCATCGTTTCTGGGATTACCGCGACGTCACCTATTTCCATATTCGATTTTGCGACCGGCCGGATCTTGAGAGCGCCATTCCCCGGTGGTTTCGGCGGTCTAGCGGCTCTCGGCCCTGTTTTCCTGGGCGGCGTAGTCTCACATCAGACTCAACTCCGCGGAGCGCTCGACTACACCACCGGAGCTCATGATCTCAGGGTCGGGATCAACTTCCACAACGGTGCCAGCGCCAACCCCACGCAAGAAACCAGCAGTGACGTTCAATACAACACGTTTAACGGTGTTCCGCTATCGGTCAATTTGAGCACCGCTCCTTACACGCAGTATCAGAACGTTAACGCTGATATGGGTATTTTCGCCCAGGACAAGTGGACGCTCCATCGTCTGACGATTACTGGAGGGATACGACTCGATTACTTCAATGCCTCAATCCCCGCTCAGCAAGAGCCCGCGTCAGCTTTTGTTCCCGCGCACACGTACGCGGCCGTGAACAACGTTCCGGACTGGAAAGACATCGACCCGCGAATTGGGGTGGCATACGACCTGTTTGGGAACGGTAAAACGGCGATCAGGGCGAGCGTCAGCCGCTACGTTACCCAGCAGGGTTATTTCTTTAGCGGACTTGTCAATCCGGTCACCGGCAGCGTCAACTCAACGACTCGCAACGTACTTCCCACGACCAACCTGAACGCCCCTCCTGTAGGCAATCCGCTGGACCCACAACCCAACGGCGACTATACGGGCGCGATCAACCCCAACTTCGGCCAGTCGATCTCCACGCTCTCGTACGCCCCGAATGTGGCCACAGGCTGGCAGCATCGGCCGTTCAATTGGGAGTACACCGCAGTGGTGCAGCACCAGTTGTCGTCCCTAATCTCACTGGAGGCGGGATATTTCCGCCGGACGTTCGGCAACCAAACCGTCACGGACAACGAGAGCGTCACACCCGCCGACTTCACCCCGTTCTGTTTCAACCTACCGGCCGCCCAACAACTGGGCGTCACCACTCCAGCAGGCCTCGCTTCACTCGGCAACCTCCCCGGCAACCAGATTTGCGGCGCCTACGATATCATCCCCTCGCTGGCCGGTGTCGCGAGCCACCAGGTAATCCAGTTTGCGAATAAGTTTCCCGGAACGACGAGCCAGACGTACAATGGCTTCGACTTCAACTTAAACGCTCACCCCACGGGGAAGTTTTTCGTCCTAGCCGGGGTCAGCGTGGGGAAGATCGTCACCAAGAACTGCGCTCAGGTAGACAATCCGATGACGCTTCTCTACTGCGTAAATGACCAGCCGTTCCTGGCGTCATACCGTGTCTCGGGCGGCTACACGCTCCCCTGGAAGATCCTGGTGAGCGGTGTTTATCAAAGCATCCCTCCCACGGAGCTTGCAGGGGCAACCCCTGGTTGGGCATATTCCAACGGTACGTATACGTCTAATTTTGGGGCCAATTACACGATAACGAACCCCAGTGCCACCTCGCCTGGCGTTACCACCACGCTTGGCCGGCCGATTGCAACTCCGGGAGGCATCACTTTTCCGTTGCTTTCGCAGACCGCCCAAGGGGAGTGGAGCAACCGCGTCAACCAGGTGGACCTCCGAGTCACCAAGATTATTCAAATCAAAGAACATGCCCGCTTGGAGCTCATGGCTGACTTGTACAACCTCTTTAATGTCAATCCGGTTCTGACCCGGGCTGTGACGGTCGCGGCGGGGTATTACGCACCGTCAACTATCCTGCAGGCGGACTTCCTGAAACTGGGTGCGCGGTTTACGTTCTAGTGCGGCACCAAGGCGTCAATTAGAAAGGCGTAAATCTCGAAATAAATGAGTGCACATCTGCTACGAAAGTTGTCCGGCAGCTTCCTAATAATGCTGTGGCTGGGCAATAGCCCAGCCAGCGGTCAAACTGCCGAGCCGAAAATCCCAAGGATGGCCGGCGGAAAACCTGACTTCAATGGAATTTGGGAATCTTTGAGTACGGCGAATTGGGATCTGCAAGATCACTCGGCCTATGCCGGACCGATGTGGGAAATGGGCGCGATTGCTGCAGTGCCTGCCGGGCAGGGCGTCGTGGAAGGCGGCTCGATCCCGTACCTGCCTGCAGCGGCCGAGAAACGAAAGCAGAACTTTGCGAATCGAAGGTCAGCCGATCCGGAAGCGAAGTGCTATCTCCCGGGCATTCCCCGAGCCACTTACCTGCCTTACCCTTTTCAGATTGTCCAATCCAAGGACATCCTGTTCATCTACCAATATGCGACCGCCAATAGACAGGTGAACATGGGAAAGCCCCGTGAGGCCGGCGCCGATAGCTGGCTAGGCATGTCGAACGGGCACTGGGAAGGCGACACGCTGGTGGTGGACGTCTCAGGCCTAAACGGTAAGGCGTGGTTGGATCGAGCCGGAGATTTCTCGAGCGACGGCCTTCACGTTGTGGAGCGCTATACGCTCACGGACCGGGACCATGTGGCTTACGAGGCGACGATGGAAGATCCCAAGATCTTCATGCGACCTTGGAAAATCCATTTAACGCTCTACCGGCGCGTCGAAAAGGATTTCCAGTTGCTCGATTTCAAATGTATACCGTTCGCCGAGGAACTGCTTTACGGCGAGTTCCGCAGGCAGACCGGAAAGTAGCTATTTTCTTTTCTAATTCAGGCCGGCAACCTGGGTGATCATTTCGGATCATTGACACGCCAGTAAGTGAAAACACATGCTGGACGAGAGGAGCGGCCAATGAGATACCGAGGAGGTCGAATGAGATATCGAGGAGGTCGAATGATATATCGATATCGGCTGATCGCGCTGACAGTATTTGCCGCGACAGCAGTTGCGGTTTCCGCGCAACCCGTCGCCAAAACAGCAACGGCATCCAAGGCCTGGAAACAGCCCATGACTCCCTGGGGCGATCCGGATCTGCAGGGCGTATGGCCCAGCACCAACATGCTCCAGACTCCCATGGAGCGCGATCCCAAGCTGGGCACGCGGGCCGTCCTCAATGATGAGGAAGTGGCCGCGAAAGCAGCGCGAGATAAGCAATTCCACCAGCTCGAAACGGGGAACCCGAAAGGGTTCGTGCCTCTGGCGGCTGGCTGGTTCGATTATGGGAAGGCGAATCGCCAGGCGTCTTTGGTTGTCGATCCTCCGGATGGCCGGATTCCGCCACTCATAGCAGAGGCGCAGGCACGCGAAGCGGCGCGCAAGAAACACTGGAACGAAAAGAAGGACTCGCCGGATACCTGGTTGGATCTCACCACTTGGGACCGTTGCATCACGCTCGGCCCAGTCGGATCAGTCATGCCGTTCGCCTATAACAATGGACAGCAAATTGTTCAGGGTCCGGGATACGTGGTTTTTCGCAATGAGATGATTCACGAAGCACGCGTGATCCCCTTAGATGGCCGGCCCCATGCCAGCCCGAAGATTCGGAGCTGGATGGGCGATTCGCGCGGGCATTGGGAAGGCAACACCCTGGTAGTGGACACTACCAATTTCAACGGGCAGGTCTTCATCGGATCGCAAGGCGGTGGCTTTGGCGATTCGGGCGCAGTCGCGACGGACCAATTACATCTAGTGGAGCGTTTTACGCGAGTTGATGCGGACACAATCAATTACCAGGTCACCATCGAGGACCCGCAGACGTGGACCAAGCCGTGGACGATCGCGTTGCCACTGCGCCGCGAGGCCGATTACGACTACATCTACGAGTACGCATGTCATGAAGGCAATATCTTCATGCACGACGCGCTGGCTGGCGCACGCGCCACTGAAAAGAAGGCCGCCGAAGCAGCGGCACAAAAGGGAGCGAATTAGTCGATGACCAGACAACTCGCCGGATTTTTTCTTTGCGGTCTCTGCATGTTGATGCCCGCATCGGCGCACCACTCATTTACCGCTCAATTCGATGCCAAGAAGCCGGTCACTCTGAAGGGGACCGTGACCGATATGGAGTGGATCAACCCGCACGCTTGGATCCACATGGATGTGAAAGGGGACGACGGGAAGGTGGTGAACTGGATGGTGGAGACCGGCAGTCCGAATATTCTCTTGCGCCGCGGCTTCACCAAAAAATCTTTAGAAGCGGGCACCGCAATTGTGGTCCAAGGCTACATGGCGAAGGACGGCGAAAACAAGATCAATGGCGGCTCCGTCACATTTTCGGACGGCAAGCGGCTTTTTCTCGGTGGTTCCAACCCGGACCAACCGGCGCCCACTCAATAGGGCGATCCGAGCGAATAACTGCTTCAAACGCGCGTGATCCGAACTGATCATTGCATGCAGATCATGGCGGGCATACAATAAAACCCGTCATTGGTCCCTCTTTCGGACGGGGCCCGGTCTGCTGAGGCGGCAGAACATCTTCCTTTATGCCAATCTACGAATACCAATGCAAGGAGTGCCAGCAGAGCTTTGAGTACCTGGTACTGCGAACGTCCACTCCTGCTGAGTGCCCTAATTGCAAATCCTCGGATTTAGAGCAGTTGATTTCTAAGTGCGCGGTCAGTTCTGAGAGTACGCAACAGGCGAATCTCAGCGCGGCGCATCGCAAAGTAGCCGCCGCCCGCGGCGACCGGCTGCGCGACCAGCATCAACACTTGCACGAGCACTTCGAAGACGGCGCTGGTTCTGGGGAGGCGCACGCGAATTACGAGGTGAAGGGGAATGCTTAAGAAGATCGGCGCAATTGGGCTGCTCATTGTGCCCGCACTCCTTCCGGCCCCCAAAGCCGACGTGAGTCCGGCGGCAGAGCGCGCGTTGCTCGACCAGTATTGCGTCGTCTGTCACAATGACAAGCTGAAAACGGCAAACTTATCGTTGCAATCGACGGATATCAGCTCGGTTGGCGACCATCCCGAGACCTGGGAACCGGTTATCCGGAAACTGCGGGCCGGCATGATGCCGCCTCCGGGCATGCCGCGTCCCCCACTTGCAAAATACGAGCAGCTACGGGACTGGTTGGAGGCCGAGATTGATCGCAAGGCGGCAACTCATCCAAATCCCGGCTCGGTAGTACTGCATCGCCTCAATCGAACTGAATACGCGAATGCCATTCGCGACCTGCTGGATCTACGCATGGACGTGAACACGCTTCTCCCGGCAGATGATTCGGCGCGAGGGTTCGATAACGTGGCCGGTTCATTGACTATCTCACCCACTCTCTTAGAGGCTTATACCAATGCCGCAACGCGCATAGCGCGGACCGCGGTTGGATTCTGGAAATCTCCCACGGCCGCTGCCTACATCGCACCCACAGACTCGTCGCAGAACGAGCACATCGAAGGCCTGCCCTTTGGCACGCGCGGAGGGATGGCGGTGCGTCACACCTTCCCATCGAATGGCGACTACCGATTCTCGGTCCAAAACCTCGGTATTGGCAAATTCATTCCAGGAGAAAAACTGGAATTCCTCATCGACAACGAATTGGTGGCGATGCGCGACTACAAAGGCGTGGGCTTGAGCGCGAACAATTCATCCGACCGCGATGGCTCCATCAATGTTTCCTTGCCGGTGAAAGCTGGCTCCCACATGGTGGGAGTTACGTTTCTGGCCACGAACTACGGTCCGATCTCTCGATTTCATCCGGCAATACGGGCGCAAATCGCTCGAAGATAATCCAATCCCGCAATTGGAATACTATCCAGCTGTTGGAATTCTGAGGATCCAGGGGCCGTTCAATCCAACCCGGCCCGACGACTCGCCCTCGATTCGCAAAGTATTTACCTGCCATCCCTCGAGTGAGACCCAGGAGAACGCGTGTGCCAAAGAGATCCTCACCACCCTGATGCGGCGCGCGTACCGGCGGCCAGTCACTGCCACTGATTGGGAATGGGTACAGGGCTTCTATCAGGAAGGCCGGCGCGAAGGCACCTTTCGAGATGGAATCGAGCTGGGCCTGCGCCGCATCCTAGCCAGCCCGCCATTCCTGGTCCGCGCCGAGCGCGAGCCCGCGAACATAAAGGCAGGGCAGCCCTATCGCATTACGGACCTGGAGCTGGCATCCCGCTTGTCGTTCCTGATCTGGAGCAGCATCCCCGATGACGAACTCATTGAAGTTGCCAGCCAGAACAAATTGCATCAGACGCCAGTACTCGAGCGGCAGGTGCGCCGGATGCTCATCGATCCCAAAGCCGAAGCTCTGGTGGACAATTTCGGCGACCAGTTGCTCTATCTGCGCAATCTGCCGGCGACTTCTCCCGATGGGGTCTTCTATCCCGATTGGGACGATGAATTGCGTAAAAGCTTCCGCCGGGAAACGGAACTGCTGTTGCAGAGCATCATCAACGAAGACCGCAACGTGGTCGACCTTCTGACGGCGGACTACACATTCCTGAATGAGACGACTCGCCAAGCATTACGGCATCCCGAATATTTACGGTTCGCAATTTCGGCGCGTGACGCTCGGACCAGACCTCGCCTATCGCCGGGGGCTGCTGGGTCAGGGGAGCGTTCTAGCGCTCACCTGGGTGCAGAACTTCCGAACCTCGCCAGTGAAGCGCGGCGTCTGGGTGCTGGAAAACATCCTGGGCACGCCTCCGCCCGAGCCGCCGCCCAATGTGCCTCCCTTGGAGGATTCGAAGGGAGACAACAAGATCATGACCTTACGCGAGCAGATGACGCTGCATCGCAAGAATGAGCCCTGCGCGAGCTGCCACAAGCTCATGGATCCGATCGGTTTCGCGCTGGAAAACTTCGACGCGGATGGCAAATGGCGAACCAAGGAGGGGGGCGACGGCGGAGTCCCCATCGATACCTCCGCCGTATTGTGGGACGGTACGAAAGTGAATGGTCCCGTCGAACTGCGGCAGGCACTTCTGCACTATTCGCCACAATTCGTCAGAATGATCACTGAGAAACTGATGACGTTCGCCCTTGGACGGGGCGTCGAATACCAGGATATGCCCGTAATTCGTTCCATCGTGCACGATGCGGACCGCGATGACGACCGGTTCGTATCGATTCTGATGGGTATTGTGAAGAGCGCACCCTTCCAGATGCGCACCAAAGAGATCCAGGATGAAGTGGCTGCAGCCACGCCAATTGCGAAGGAGACCAAATGAACTTTATCGAAAAGAAATTCATCCCGCGTCGCACGTTTATCCGAGGGGCTGGTGTCATTCTGGGTCTGCCCTTCTCGACTCGATGATCCCCGCGCAGACTCCCTTGAAGGAGACGGCGGCGATGCCGGCCCGGCGATTTATGGGTATTTGGCATCCGCACGGCGCCGCGCCCGGCTATTGGAGCCCGCTGCAGCAAGGAGCGGACTTCGAGTTTTCCTTCATCACCAAGCCTCTGGAACCGTTTCGCAAGTACGTCACGCTGATCAGCGGCATGGATATGCCGGAGGCCATGGCAACAACCGAAGAGCCCGGGGGCGACCACGCACGCGGGGCGGTTCTGCTCTCGAGCATGCGCCCGCGCCGAAATGCCGTGAGCCCCTATCTTGGTGTGACTGTCGATCAGCTGATCGCGAAGAAATATGGCCGCGATACCATCCTGGAGTCGATTCAGCTTGCGGTCGAAGAAGATGGCAATTACGGTAATTGCAACTGGGGTTACAGCTGCGCCTACACAAATTCCATTTCCTGGACTTCGCCGGTCGAGCCCCTCCCGACAGAGGTGAACCCGCGCGTGGCTTTTGAGCGCCTGTTTGGTGATGGAACCAGCCCCGAGGAACGAAAGACCGGCCGGAAGCAGAATGCCAGCATCCTGGATTCGGTGGCCCAGCAGATTTCTTATTTCAAGAAGCCGCTCGGCGCGGTGGATCGGGCGCGCCTGGATACTTATCTGGAGAACATCCGCGAAATCGAGCGTCGCATCCGAATCTCGATGGAGAGGTCCATTAAAGAGCCTTCCGAGGAAATTCCTTTCGGCGTGCCGGAAAACAAGCAGACGCATTACCGGCTGATGTACGATCTTCTGGCGTTGGCCTTTGAAGGCGACCTCACTCGCTCCGCTACCTTTATGCTCGGCAAAGACCTTTCCGGAGCCAGTTTCCCCGCTTCAGGTTTCAATGGCGGCTGGCATGGCTCTTCCCATCACGGGGATAAGCCGGACAACGTGGCCAAATACGCCAAAATAAATCGGTACCACGTCGAGAATCTCGCCTATTTCGCCGAGAAGCTGAGCAAGACACCCGACGGCGATGGCACGCTGCTCGACCACATCATGATTTACAAGGGGAGCAATATGGGCAACTCGCATCGCCATGCGCATGTCAAAGTGCCTGTGATCCTGCTCGGCGGGTTGGACGGCAAATTCAAAGGGAACCGCCATATCGTTTTCCCCGACAATACCGAACGCACGTCGAATATGCTGCTTGCCATCATGCACAAGTACGACATCGCAGAATTTCCCAAGTACGATGCCAGCGGTCAGCAAGTGGGTGTCACCGAGCACTTCGGTTCCAGCACCACGCCCTTATCGTTATGAAGCGAACTGCGCCCGCTGTCATCGGGACGGCCGCAGCGCTCTTATTGCTTGCAATACCGGTAGCTGCGCAGATCGGTGGACGGCCGCAGCGGCCTAAAGTCCAACGGCCCGACGGACCCGTATGGGAGGTCATTCGCACGCATTGCACGGCCTGCCACGGGATTGACGACTACGCTTTCTACGCTCAAGATAAGGCTGCCTGGCAGAAACTGATCGCGCAGAAACATAAGCCCGGCGAAGCCGACCTCTCCGATAAGGACCGCACTCTACTGCTCGACTGGTTAGGCACCAAATTCGGCCCGGACACCAAACCATTTCCGCGAACATACGTTCCTCGCGAAATCACCACGTTCTTCTCCGACCCGGAAGCCATCCGGCTTCTCAATCGGGCGTGCACGCAATGTCATGCGCTGGAGCAGGTGCAAACGGCGAGGAAGGCCGCCGAAGGCTGGCGGGTCACGCTTTTGAATATGCGGGAACGGGGCGCCCAACTCTCCGATCTGGAACTAGAGCAAATGGTCGAGTGGCTCGCCCGAGTTTGGGGAACCAACGAGGACAAGTGACCAATGACGAGTCAAGAAGGCCTAGAGCTATGAGACACGGAATTGCAATTGTGGCCATCAGCTTGTCAATGGCCTGGGGGCTGGGCGCCGCCGGTCGGAGCCAACTGGCGGATGCCGTCATGCAGGGGGACAAGTCGGCCCTGCGGACGCTGCTGCAACAAAAGGCCGACGTGAATGCACCGCAAGCCGACGGCACAACTGCCTTACACTGGGCAGTTCGCGCGAACGACCTGGAAATGACCGACATGCTGCTTCGCGCCGGCGCTCAGCCTTCGGCGGCGAATCAATCCGGCGCGACGCCAATGCTCCTCGCTGCGATGAACGGAAATGCCGCCATCATCGAACGGCTCATTCAGGCGGGCGCTGACCCGAATGCCCCACTATCAAAGACAGGCGACACAGCCCTGATGATGGCCGCCCGGACCGGCAAGGTGGATCCGGTGAAGGTGCTTCTCGATCACGGAGCACAAGTGAATGCGAAGGAGAGTTGGGGCGGCACAACGGCCCTGATGTGGGCGGTTTCCGAGCGCCATCCCGAGGTCGTGCAGCTCTTAGTGGAACACGCCGCGGACATAAACGCTAAATCGAACTTCGTGCCCTCGGCCTCCGGCAGAGGATTCGAAGGAACAGCCCCGGTCGCATCGAAACCCGATCAAAAGACCGAAGAATTTGCCAGCGGCTGGATGACGCCTCTGATGTTTGCGGCGCGGGAAGACGGCCTCGATTCCGCGCGCATTCTCATCCAGCACGGGGCAGATGTCAACGCAGTCGGAGGCGACGGCAAAGATGCTCTGGAACTCGCTCTTTTCAACGGAAGCTACGATGTGGCGTCGCTGCTGATCGACAGTCACGCGAACGTGAACCATGCCGACGCCCAGCGGTTTACGCCCTTGTTCTGGGCCGTGGATCGCCGCAATATGGAGACTGCGCCGAACTTCCCCTGGATGGTAACTACCGATCCGCTGCCTCTCATCAAGAAACTTTTGGATGCGGGCGCGGACCCGAATGCTTTAGTAAACAACACACCCCGCGCCCGCATGCGCGAAGGTTCGCCGCGCATCGTCTTTGCTACTGCCATAATGCGGGCCGCATTCGCCGGCGATCTCGAGCTGGTAAAGCTGTTGCTCGCTCATGGCGCGGACCACAATATCCCGTCCAGGGACCGCGAGACCACCCTGGCGGCTGCCTGCGGCCTGGCATTTATCAACGGCTATCACCGGCAAAAGCCACCCGCCGAAAGGCTCGAAGTGGTGAAGCTGCTGGTCGATTTGGGCGAAGACGTGAATCACGCCGACAGCTATGGCATTACGCCCCTGATGGCCGCTGCAAACCTGGGCGACATCAACATTGTTCGCTACCTGATCGAGAAAGGCGCGGACCTCAACGCGCACGATCTTGGAAAGAAAAACGATGGAGCCTTCGGTTCCAGCGTGGAGCCCCTCATGCCCATCGATTATGCGATCGGTGTAGGGACCTTCGTGCCGAACAATGCGGTGATCATGCATGCGGATGTCGTGAAGCTAATGAGCGACGAAATGAAGAAGCGGGGGATTAAGCACACTACCTCCGAATGCACCTTGAGAGGGTTCACCTGCAGTATCGCCAATGTGGACCCTAAGACGGCTACACCGGCCGAGATCGCCAAAATCCGGAAGATCCAAACCGGCTATCAGGTAGATGGCATCACCGGCGGCCTCGCGGTAAAGGCTCAGGAAAAGCCTCAGAAGTAGTGAGGGCTCGTAGGTCGTGGAGGGATGATGAGACTTGTCGCGTTGATCGTGACTGCAGGGGCTTTACTGTTCGCAGAAACAAAACCGCAGCCGAAAGGAACCGTTCAACGTATTCAGGTTCACGGCAAATCGCTTGAAGGGAACCTCGAAGGAGATTCGCCGGAAAGGGACGTTACCATCTACCTGCCGCCGGGCTACAGCGTAAACCGCAACCAGCGGTATCCCGTTTTGTACCTGCTGCACGGCTACCTTGTGACGGACCAGTATTGGACTGGCACCGGAGTCTCTGGTCCGGGCGTCAACATGCCTGGCGCGAGCGTTCCCGCCGCAATGGATAACCTGATCGCGCGCGGCGACGCGAAACCAATGATCGTCGTCATGCCGAACGCCTACAGCAAATATGCCGGCAGCATGTATTCCAGCTCGGTGACCACCGGCGATTGGGAAACTTATATCGCCGAAGACCTCGTAGCGTACATGGACACGCACTACCGGACCATTCCGGAACGAGGGAGTCGCGGGCTGGCTGGTCACTCCATGGGCGGCTACGGCGCGATTCGCATCGGCATGAAGCGTCCGGACGTGTTTTCGAGCCTCTACATCATGAGTGCCTGCTGCCTGATCAATAATCCTTTTCCGGCGCCTCCCGCGAATTCTAACCAGAACACGACAAAAGGCGCGGCCGACCCCTTACAGATCGTCGCCGCGTGGTCGGCTGCATTTTCCCCCAATCCGAACAATCCGCCGAGTTATTTCGACGAGCCGACGAAGGATGGCCAACCGCAGCCTTTGGTGATCGCAAAATGGCATGCCGCTTCGCCACTAGCCATGATCGATCAGTACGTGATGAATCTAAGGAAATACCGCGCCATTATGGCGGACGTAGGATTGCAAGACGGTTTGGCTGGCCAGAACAAAACCCTCGACCAAATGATGAGCGATTTCGGAATCATTCACGCGTTCGAAACCTACGAAGGCGAGCACGCCAATAAGATTCCCGAGAGGATTGAGTCCAAGGTCCTGCCGTTTTTTTCCAGGAATCTGGCCATGAAGAAAGCTAGCCGCTGAAGTCACATGCCTGATCAGTTTGGATCACTGGACGGAACTGGGCCTCTGCCCAACGAGCGGATAGGTCTCAGTCGTAGTGCTCGTGCGACTACTGCATGACTTGCTAGGAGGCAAACGGATGGTGTATCAAAACCGGCGAAATTTGCTATTAGGCGTTTTCAGCTTTCTGGGAGCGCAAAGGTTCTTATCGGCGCAAGACAAGGTCTACATCTGTCCCATGGATCCGGACGTCCGCTCCAACCAGCCTGGGAAATGCCGCCGCTGCGGAATGGAAATGCGCGCGGGAATCCCTGACCCGGTGGAGTTCCACATGGACCTCACGCTAACGCCGCGAGCGGTTCGGCCGAATCAATCCACGCAGCTCAAGTTTTCGGTACGCGACCCGTGGAAGGATCGTCCGGTAAAAGATTTTCAGATCGTTCACGAGAAGCTGTTCCATATGTTCGTCGTGAGCCAGGACCTGCAATTTTTTGTACACGATCATCCTGTGATTCAGCCGAACGGCGACTTTCTTTATAGCCTGGCGTTTCCCAAGCCCGGCATGTATCGCGTGCTCGGCGACTTCTATCCCGACGGCGCTACGCCGCAGCTTATCGCAAAAACGGTGTTCGTTGCGGGGACGCCGCCACCGACCGTTTCGATTCCGCGCGATTACTCCACCAAGCAGGCAGAGAACCTGCAGGTGGAAATAACCACCGATCCGCCGCAGCCCATCGCTGGGCAGCCGACGCAGGTTTACTTTCAGTTGTCGCCGGCGGACGGAATAGAGAAATACATCGGCGTGTGGGCACACATGCTGGCTGCGAGCGACGATTTGATCGACCTCATTCACACCCATCCGTTTATCGCCGATGGCGGGACTAAGCTCGAGTTCGTATTGAACTTCCCGAGGGCGCGAACCTATCGGATATGGGTACAGTTCCAGCGCAGGGGAGTGGTCAACACCGCGCACTTCGATGTGCCGGTCAAGGGACTCGGATAGCGTTGGCGGTCGCGCGGACAACGGGCAGCAGGAGCACTGTGGATCCGGATGGGACGCCGTGAATCTTCGCGCCTGCCGGGAGTTGCATCGGGTTTCGGTACAGGAACGGGTGAACGAACTTCGCTTCGTAATGTTCGATCCACACTAATGGCTCGATGCTGCCGTCAGGTAGTTCGGCCGTAATTTGCAGTGCAGCGTCCTCGGGCACGGTCTTGGGCAGCAGGCCATCGAGCTCAAAATCCTTGCGGAGTTGAAACTCGCCGCTGACTGCGAGAGCGCCGTGCAAGGGAACCTCAGGTGGCTGCTGATCGAATTTGGGATCGGGCGGCAAGTCCTTCGCTTCGCCCTCCGGCACGCCACCACCCACCCAACTAACAATGAGTTCGAGTTGCTCGGGCGTGAGCGCTTTGTCGTTGCGAAAATCGCCGAACCCCTTTACCGCGCCCCATGGAGGCATTCGCCGTTCCAGCACCTCTTCTTTTATTGCGACCGCCCAGGGACGCGCGGCTGTATAGGTGATCAATGAAAAAGCCTGACCGCCGTCGTGATGGCAAGAGGCGCAGCGCTCATAAACGATGCGAGAAATTTCACGGTCCCAGGTGATAGGAGTGGTGATAATGTCGTGCGCGGGTGCGATGGAGGCGTATAGGAATATCAGGCCACCGATGATGCTCCAACGATGTCCCATGGTCCATATGATACAACGCCAAGGTCGGCGGTGACTTCTTTTTTTGTGCAGTTAACTCACAAAAAACTTTGCCCATCAAATCATGCGATCGCTTGGATGCCGTGATGGAGATGATCCCGGCTATGACACAACGGTCGTTCGTCGGCGCCGAAACCTCAGAGAGCCACATTAACGTGTGGGCACTCTGTGTTGCAGCGTGCCACCGCCACCCATTCGAGCGAGGTCCCGAGTCCCTCTCGATCGGCGAACGAATGTCCTTGCTCGCCGATTCAGGTCGACTCGGTCACCGAACTCCGGTAATAGGATCAGCTTTCACAAGGGTTCGTCCGCAGGCTTCTGCCAGCTTTTGAGCCTGTCCGCGATCTCGATCGTAGGTCACGCTCGCCTCCACTTCTAGCAATGGCGCCAAGTGCGCTTCGCGCGCCACGGTTGAGCCCGAACGATCTCCTCACACGCATGCCACTCATAGGGGTGATGCGTGATGATCTGCTAGGCCGAGGTCAAGACCACGCGCTTGCCTCGCGACTGCGGTTGCGGTGGCCAGAGCCGGAAACTCACGCTTCTATTCTCCACCGCGGTTCACCAAGTCCTGCATATCCAGTTGCGAAACGCCCATTGACTGGCCTGCATTTTTCAACAGCCTGGCGTGCCTGGCCTGTGCCTTTGCAACGGCGGCTTCCATCGCTTCTCCGGCCGGCTCCGGCATACAGGTCAGCATGACCTTCGCCAAGCCGTTCACGAGCGCGAATAGAGCTTGCTGTGCTCGTGCCAGCCGGAGAACTTCGTGCCGGACTTGCTCGATGCTGGCAACCAGGCGCTCCTCAGCGTTGATTACCTCTTCCTCACGGCCTAACAGTTCCTGGTCAACGGCATACCGAACGAACGCGCTGGGTGAAGAGAAGCCACGTTTACGGGCCGCTCCATCGACCTCTTCGATTGCCTTCTCCGAAAACCTGATTGCACGTGGATGCATACGTCCCCTCTAATTACTAAGGAACTGCCAAGGGCTGTTCGGGACGCGTGCAATGCGAAAAAATGGCCGGTATCACAACCGGAATACGCGACCGCAAAAACGTATTCCGGCCCAAGCGACTCAACACACAAGAGCAGCAGCCAAATGACCGCGCAAGCGTATCGCATTTCCTTTATGTTCCACTACCGAGTTTTGGCTGTCTGTCAGGGGTCTTCAGAGCCGCCGAAGTTGCATTCGGTTGCACGTTGTTCACAACTTGTTGCATATCTCCGTTTGAAGCTGAAATGGTTGCACTCTGTTCACAGACTGTTTGCAAACTGTTGCATATCGAAAAAACTGCGCTTGCCCGTCCCAAACGGCTCCCGCCGTTTCCTTAGTAAGTGAGGGACCAAATTAGAAGTCATGGACTCTACTCCACAGCCGTGCCGAAGAAAATCAAGGTCGGACCTGGTCCACTTGCGCTCCCTCCCTTCTATTCAGCCTGCGAGCAAGGCAGGACAAATCATCTGGGCATGGGCTGAGATCGAAGCCGGTTTGGCGGCGGGGATGACACTCAAAGAAGTTTGGGAAGCTGCGAGGAAGGATGGCTTCGAAATGTCGTACGCCCAATTCCGCGTGTACATCTCCCGGTTGCGGAGACGCCGTCAGCCTCCTTCCCCAAGCCCGCGACAACCGCAGCCAACAGTGACGAGTGCCGACAGCGGTTCGCCGGCCCCGGCGACTTCCGATCCCTTCCGCAATCTGCGGGAAGAGCGGGAGAAAAAGGAAAAATCCGGATTTGATTTCGATCCGTTTTCGATGAACAAGAACCTGATCTGATCCAGAAAGACGGAACGTGTGAACGGCGATGAATGCGAGGCAACTCTCGGTAAGGGGCACCCTTCAGCGTCTTGCCCCCGGGGAGGGTTGCAATCTAAGGAGCGGAGCTTCCACCTTGGGAATCGCATACGACGGAGTCAATGCATGGCCGTTCGAATAAAGGATTCCGTAAAAAAAGGACACGGCAACGGCAAATAACAAATGACTAAGGAAGCACTCATGTTTCCGGCTCAAGGACAAGGCTTCATGTCTGCCTTTGCGCGAGAGTTCGCGGAGAAATGTGCCAATGTCTTGCTCGCGCGCCTACCGAGGCCAAATGTCGTCCAGCCTCGCTACCTTACCGTTGAACAAGCAGCCGTTTACATTTCCCACACGAAGAAGTCGTTCGAATACCTGATGTCGAAGAAAATGTTTCCAGTGATCCGGCGCGATCGGCTCGTTCTGATCGACAAGAACGACCTCGACTCGTTCATGGCGCGGCAGAAAGTCTAGCGCTCTGGTCCTTAAACCAAGCGTCCATCCGCGACTTCTCCTCCACGATGTCCTCGGCCACTACGATGTTGTATCGTGTGCTCATGCTCGGGGTCTTGTGGCCGCTGATCCGCATGCGCATCGTCTGATCCATCCCCGCCTTCGCCATGTTCCGCTCGGCCGTGCGCCGCAGGTCGTGGAACAGTAACTTCGGAAATCCCGCCGCCTTGACCGCTTTCTCCCATGCGCCTTTGAACACCTTTACGGGAGAACCAGGAATAGTTCTCCGGCCCCCGTGCGACAGCATCACGTCTTCGGTCCTCCAGAAGAAAACGTGATCGCACTCGGGAAACTGCTCGTCCCTGACGCGCTTCTGCTCCTTGAGGACTCCGACCATGTCGCCGTAGATCGGAAGCGCCCGGCCGGTCTTGTTCTTCGTGTCGAAGGGACTGAGGACGATGAGGCCCTCGTCCAACTCGACCTGCGACCAACGGATCTTCAGCAACTCGCCCTTGCGCGATGAAACGTGGAAGGCGCACACGAACAGCGAGCGGAGGGAAACGGGCAGTTTCTCGCGGACGGCGCGGTAACCCTCGAAGCTTAGGAAGCCCTGCCGAACGTTATACGATTCGTCCACGATGGGGAACGCCGGAATGAAAGCGACTAGCCGAGGCGTGACCCGTTTGTACCCGGTGACGTATCCCGAACGAAGGTGCGATAGATGCCTGTTGATGGTCGTCGGCTTTACTTCGTCCTTTTTGTCTTCCCGATAGCGCTCGAAGTCGGCGGTCGACAGAGTCGAGGCGATCCGTTCGCCGAAGTACGGCCGCACGTGCTTCGTCAAGACCTGCTCGACGCCCTTCGTGCTCTTCCGTCCCATCCGACGCATGTGGGCGAGATGCGCGTCGAGCAGTTCGTTCACGGTCGTCTTCGCAACGGGAGTCTTGATGTGCGGCTGATCGATTCGGAGTTCGGCCAGCTTGCGGAGCTTGAAGTCGACTGCCTCCGACTCGACATGAGTGTTCGTCGGAAACCGCTCGCCGTTCGGAGCCTTGTACCACCACATCCGCCCTCTGAGGAAGAGCATCCCCTCGCCCTTCCGACCACGTCGTTTGATCTTCGGCTGTCTCGGCATGTGCTTTAATTATACCGCCATAAGACACAGATAAGGCACAGCGGGCGAAGACGCGCCTCCCGGCGTATTCTTCTAAGTTATTGATTTTATTGGTGCGGATGAGAGGACTTGAACCTCCACTCCCTTGCGAGAACTAGAACCTGAATCTAGCGCGTCTGCCAATTCCGCCACATCCGCATGATGGGTGGGACGTTCTTATTGTCGAGTAGGCCGCCCGCGAGTGTCAACCTTTGTGGCCGCCGGCTTAGCTTCGGAAGCCGCCGGCTTGCGCGAACGCAGCCGTTGGATCAGTTCCAGCACGCGCTGCTCAATCTCATCGCGCACCCGGCGATACACCTCATCGGATTCGCCGATCGGATCACGAACGTCCCATACTTCCACCTGAGCGCCCGGGTGCCCCGGCAGATCGTATCCCGACATATTCACGATCAAATCGATCGCACCTTCCACGTGCTCCATCTCCTTGGGATAGCAGTCGCCCAGATCGATGTTTTTCTCGAGCATCACGTGATGCGTCAGCGGAACAACGCCCAGCGCCGGAGCCAAACCTGCGCTTTGCGCCTCCAACACATCCGACCCATGCGCCCGCGCGAACCCCTCTGCCATCGGACTACGGCAGGCGTTCCCGATACATAAGAACAACACCCGAGTTTTGGCCACCTGCTTCCAGTCTACCGGAGCACACACGGTCCCAATTTCGATTAAGGTATTTTTCGTAAGAACATCAGGTGAACACGGGAGTCGTCCGTGAGCTCCGGATGAAACGTTGCCGCCAAATGCCTTCCTTGTTCCACCAGTACTGGGTCACCCTGATAACTAGCCAGAACCTTGGCTCCCGCACCTACCCGCCGGATAATCGGAGCCCGGATAAACACCGCCTCCAACTCGCCTTCCATCCCTTGAGTTTGTAAGTGGGCGATGCGGCTGTCCAGCTGGCGCCCGTAAGCGTTGCGCTCCACTTCCATATCCATCAGACCGAGCGACGCCTGCGGCGCACTCCCCAACGACGGATTGGCAACGCCGCTCGCCAGCAGGATCGCTCCCGCGCACGTTCCAAAGATTGGGCGATTCCTTCCAAATTCGCGCAGCGGATCCAGCAGGTGTTCCTCGTTGAGCAGCTTCATCATGGTGGTGCTCTCGCCACCTGGAATCACCAGCCCTTCGATGCCTTCCAAATCCGCCGCCGACCGCACTTCCACCGCCTCCGCCCCGGCTCGCGTGAGTGCGCGCTCGTGCGCTTGAAAATCTCCTTGCAGCGCCAGCACGCCCACCCGCTTCCTTTTGGCGACAGCCGCCATCTCACCAGCCTCGCGTCTGCAACAATTCCGATTCCGGCAGCTTCGCGATATCCAGGCCGAACATCGCCGCGCCCAGCTCTTCGCTCGCTTCCAACAGCTTCACCGGATCGTTGTAATACGTCGCAGCCTTCACAATCGCACGCGCGCGCGCTTCCGGATCGGATGATTTGAAAATTCCCGATCCCACGAACACAGCTTCGGCGCCCAGCTGCATCACCAGAGCCGCATCGGCGGGCGTCGCAATGCCGCCAGCTGAGAAGTTGGGAACTGGCAGCCGGCCATGCTCGGCCACATACTCAATCAGCTCCAGCGGCGCCTGATGCTTTTTCGATTCCGCCACCAGCTCCTCATGCCCCAGCACCGTGAGCTGCTTCATCTCTTTGACGATGGTCCGGATGTGGCGCACCGCTTCCACGATATTGCCCGACCCAGCCTCGCCCTTGGTGCGAATCATGGCCGCGCCTTCGGCGATCCGCCGCAGCGCCTCGCCCAGATTGCGCGCGCCGCACACGAAGGGAACCTTGAACCCGCGTTTGTCGATGTGGTGCTCTTCGTCGGCCGGCGTCAGCACTTCGCTTTCGTCGATGTAATCCACCTCCAGCGCCTCCAGAATCCGCGCCTCCATGAAGTGGCCGATTCGGGCTTTCGCCATCACCGGAATGCTCACCTGATGCATGATCTCGCGGATCTTGCCGATGGGCGCCATGCGCGCCACGCCGCCCTCTTTGCGAATATCGGCCGGCACGCGCTCCAGCGCCATCACGGCACACGCGCCCGCCTTTTCGGCAATCACGGCCTGCTCGGCGTTGGTGACGTCCATGATCACGCCGCCCTTCAGCATCTCGGCCAATCCCACCTTCAGGCGAAAGGTTTCATCCAGGTACATTTTGCGTTCTCCTTTTCCTAAACGAGCGCCGCGGCTTCCACCAGGGGCGCATGCGCTCGGACGCGCTCCAGTTCGTTTTGAAATATACGGCCCAAAATCTCCAGGCCCGCGCGAATCTCTTCGGGCGTCATCCCGGCAAAACTGATGCGCAAGCCGTTCGGTTGCGGCCGCGACACCGCGAAATACCTGCCCGGCAGATAGGTGACGCCCTCTCGCTCCGCGCGCGGCAGCAGTTCAGCCGCATCCAGCAACTCCGGCAGTTCAATCCACAGACTCATTCCCCCGCGCGGCCGCGTGAATCTGCGCGCCCGCCGGCAAGTGCTTTTCACAAGCGTCCAGCACCGCCCGTAAGCGTGCGCTTCCGGCCACCAGCATCCGCCGCCGGTGCTGCTCCAGGCGCCCCGATTCGGCGAAGCGCAGCAACACCGCCTGCGAAAGCTGATCGGTGTGCAGATCGCTCCATTGCTTGGCTTCGGTCAGCTTCTCGATCAAAGCGCGCCGGGCGATCGCCCAACCCACGCGCAACCCCGGGAACGCCACTTTGGAAAAACTGCGCAACAGAATGGTATCGCCCGTTTCGTCCAGATGTTTCAGGGACGGGAGCGGGTCGCCTTCATAGCATAGCGGCGCCGTAGATGTCGTTCTCAATCACCGTGACGCCCGCGTCCCGCGCAATTCGAAGCAAGGTGTGCCGCGCGCTTAGCGGGATGGTAGCGCCGGTCGGATTCTGAAAATTGGGCGTTACGCAAAGCAACCGCGGCCGCTCGCGCGCGATCGTTCTCTCCAGACTCTCCAGATCGATGCCATCGCGTCCCACCGGAACACCGATCAGCCGTGCGCCCGCGCGTTCGAACACGCTGCGCACACCCAGATACACCGGATCCTCGATCAGCACCGTGGAGCCTTGGCCGATGGTCCTTTGCAGCAAGTCGAAAGCCTGCTGGCAGCCGCTGGTAATGAGGATGTCGTCGGATTCGCGCGCCGCGCCCTCCGCTCGCGCCTGTTCCAGCAGATACCGCCGCAACGCCGGATATCCCGCCGGCGATCCCAGTTGCAGGATAGATGCGGCTTCGTCGCTCGCAATCACCTCAGAGCACGTCTTGCGAAATTCTTCCAGCGGAAATAGCAATTCCGAAGGCCGCGAGCGCGAGAAACTGGCGGACGCCGGCGCATCGCCCGCAGCTCTTGCAGTCCCCGCCACAAAGCTTCCCCGCCCCACGTGTCCCGTGATCAGCCCCTCGGATTCCAGCAGCGCATAGGCTGCGGAAACCGTAGTACGGTTCAGTCCAAGTTGGCCAGCCAATTCGCGGGTTGCGGGCAAGCGGCTGCCTTTCGGCAGAACCCCGGAATCAATCAAACCCCTGATCTGCTCATAGAGTTGGCGAAAAAGCGGTGACTTATCTTCGGGATTTAATGGCCTGATCGGAAGCATGCCAATCCACCAAAAGCATACCACATTGGCTGAATGGCCCACTGCGAACTTTCGCGAGTGGGTTTTTCAGCCATTCTGCTTTTAGTATCCGAGCGCTCAAGCAATCGTCAAGGGTCAATTTCAAACCTGACCCACTACCCGAACTTTTGCTTGAACCTCTGCGTTACCAGCAACAAGGAGGCTCCGTGCAAATCGCAATTGCCCACGCCGTCGCCGAACTCAGCCGCATGTATCCGCGAGCCCCCCGGCAAAGCCCTGGACAGCCTCCTGATCGGCACATTGAGACTGGCCACCCTCTTCTATTGGTAATAATATACTTGACTTTACTAAACCTGCTACTCTGGGGGTGGCGTGACAGGCCGTTATATTCGTTAAAAGTTGGTATCTGCTGCGTTGTACTGTTCGCAATTCGGGCTTTCGGTTGCTGCGGACACGGTCTTACAAAACGTGGTCCAATGAGTCTTTCCGAGGGGATCGCGGTAGTCGATGCGGGCAACTACATAGATTTGCGAAGTACCGTTATAGCAGCTATTAATGTAGTAGCGAACAATCGATCAGTTGCTTGGCCTCCGGGATAGTGAGAATGGACGGCCCGCCCTCTCTTCCATTGCTGCTCGCGTAGCGACTGAAATTCATCGCAGACGAAGAGGTGCTGGGAAACATAATTTCGAGCCTCACCGTTGGGATTGCCGTCAAAGGTACGACCGAGCGTCCCGTGTACTTTCCCTTTGGGAGAATAAGAGATTTGCCTTCCCTGTCTGCGATCTGGATCAAGACTCCGCCTTCGATTCCAAAAGCTGGCAACTTTCCAGCATTGCGAATGCGAACAGGAATCGTTACAGGTTGTCCCGATTCGAAAGTCTTAGTGACAGTCCCATTGGCATTTTTGGGGTCGGTGCTTTCAATCAGGGTAGTTTCGATTATCAACCAAGGGCGCTGGTCAATTCTAAAATTTCGGTTCGAGTCGCTCCACTGTCGATAGCTGATGCAGGCATAGAAAGCAGCAGCGATGAAGGCGGCTATGGTGGTGTCGGCAATCATATGAAAACGTAGTTTTCTGGACGTAAGCCGGGGAGCAACATCATCGGCGCCGAAGGCGCAGTCATCCGTCCGATCATCAGAATGGCTGAACGAAGTATCTTGTCATCAAAGGCGGGAGAAGGAACCCTGCCGTTGGAGCGACAGGGTTCTGGGTTCGGCGACCTTTGTCAGGTGAAACCAAACTGAACTGGTCCTAACCTGCCACGAAACGTCTGCCGTTGTCTAGCCCCGCCTGCGAAGACGCATGGCGGAGGTTCACCACGAAGCAGTTCTGCGGCAACGAGTCTGCCCTGGGCATCAGTGTCACGCGACCTTCTTCATCTGCTCGCATTGTGATCGTGGGCACCGTTATTGCAGCACCGAGTGCCGCGAGCTTGCACGTCGGCGTCAGCGGCGATGTGCCAATGGGCGGCACCAGCGGAGTCCGGAAGGCCGTCTCGATCATCGCGACCGGCAGCGTGAGTACCGCCAACGAAGGCAAGAGCAGTCTCGCGTAACGGGGCCTTGCGTGACGGATCAAGGTTCCCTTTCGATCACATCCCCGGCATTATTCCAACGTGGACCGGCCGAGCCGCAGCAATCTCATTCGCCGCAACCCGTTCTGTGGCTGCGCTGCCGGATCTGTGGCCGGGCTGGGCGCTTCATCGATCCGTTTCCAAACGTGCCACGACGAAGGTGAGTCCCTATCATGATCTCTCCGGAAACCCGCGCCGAGATTCGCCGCTATTTTTACGCCGAGCATTGGAAGATCGGCACGATTGCCCGCGAACTGAACGTTCATCCCGATGCCGTGCGCAACGCCATCGAGAGCGAGCGGTTCAAAAGCATGCAGCCGCTGCGTGCCTCCATCGTCGATCCCTACATCGAGTTCGTTCGCGACACGCTGGAACGCCATCCGCGCCTGCGTGCCACGCGCGTCTACGCGATGGTGCGCGATCGCGGTTACACCGGCAGTGTCGTGCAACTGCGCCGCGCCGTGGGCCGGCTGCGTCCGCAGATCCGCGAGCCGTTCCTCAAACTGCACACCTTTCCAGGAGAGCAAGCGCAAGTGGACTGGGCGCACTTCGGCTACGTGATGGTGGGCCGCGCCAAGCGGGCTTTGTCCTGCTTCGTGATGACGCTTTCCTATTCACGAGCTCTGTATCTGGAGTTCTTCTTCGATCAAACCATGGAGAACTTCTTGCGCGGTCACGTGCATGCGTTTGAAGCCTGGTCCGGCCAACCGCGTGTGATTCTTTACGACAACCTGAAGAGTGCCGTGCTGGAACGGCGCGGCAATCAGATTCTGTTTCATCCGCGGCTGCTGGAGCTGAGCGCGCACTATCACTTCGCGCCACGGCCTTGCCAGGTGCGCGCAGGCAATCAGAAAGGACGCGTGGAACGAGCCATCCGCTATGTGCGCGATTCGTTTTGGGCGGGCCGCGCCTTCACCACGCTGGCCGAATGCAATCGCCAGGCACTGCTCTGGCGCGATCAAGTCGCGCATCAGCGCCGCTGGCCCGGAGGCGACCACCGCACCGTCGCCGATGTGTTGGTCGAAGAGCAGCCTCGTCTGCTGCCAGCCGCTCTGCATCCCTTCCCCACCGATCGCATCGAGACGGTGTGTTCGCGCAAGACCATTTATGTACGCTTCGATCTCAACGATTACTCGATCCCGCCAGAAGCGGTCGGCAGGCAGTTAACCTTGCTTGCCTCCGATAGCAGCGTGCGCATTCTGGATGGTTCTGTCGAGGTCGCTCGTCATGTTCGCAGCTATGATCGCCACCAGCCCGTGCTCGATCCCGCGCATCAGGACGCGGTGCTCAAGAGCAAACGCAAAGCGTTCCACTCCACACCCGCTGGCCGTTTGGAGCAAGCCGCGCCGGACAGCAAAACGCTTTTGGATCTGGCCTTCGCGCAAGGTGAATCGGCGGGGAGTCAGACGGCGCACCTGATGAAGTTGCTGGACGAGTACGGAGCCGCCGCGTTTCGCCGCGCCATCGCCGAAGCGCTCCAGCGCAATACACCACGCGCTTCTTCGGTCGCCTTCCTGCTTCGCCGTCAACCTCGATCCACATTGCTGGCCGTGGATCTCAGCCGCCATCCACAAGCCCAATCGCTCGACGTGCGCCCGCATGATCTGGAGACTTACGATGAACTCGCTCGCAATCAAAACAACAACGCCGACGATCGCAACGACGAGCAGTAATCTGTCTTCTCAGCTTCAGCACATCGGTCTGTGCGCACTGCCCACGCAACTGGATGACTTCATCGCACGCGCCACCAAGTCCCGCTGGTCCACGCGCCAGATCCTGGAACAGTTGGTGCAAGCAGAGGCCGCGGAACGCTCGCGCCGCAGCTTGGAGCGCCGCCTGCGCATCAGCGGCATCAAAACCTTCAAGCCCATGGCCGACTTCGATTGGTCCTGGCCCACCAAGATCGAACGCGAGGTGATCGAGCGCGCACTGACGCTCGATTTTATGGGCTCGGCTTTGAACCTGATTCTGGTGGGCCGCAACGGTCTGGGAAAAACCATGATCGCTCAGAACATCTGCCACGCCGCTGTGCTCGCTGGTCATTCCGTGCTGTTTCGCTCCGCCGCGGCGTTACTGGAAGAGTTGCACCGGCAGAGTCCAGAGGGCCGCCGCCGCAAACTGCGCAGCTACGCCAATGTTGGACTTCTTTGCATCGATGAAGTCGGGTATCTGTCCTTCGACGACAAGGCGGCGGATCTGCTTTATGAAGTCATCAACCGGCGTTACGAACGCAAGCCGGTGATCCTGACCACGAATCGTCCCTTCAAGGAGTGGAACGAGGTTTTTCCCAACGCCACCTGCATCGTCACGCTGCTAGACCGCTTGCTTCATCATGCCGACTGCACTCTCATTGAAGGCAACAGCTATCGCGTCCGCGAAAGCGAGCAGGAGACCGCCGCACGCCGGAGGAAAAAATGACCGCCGCCTATGTTGCAGCGGTGCTGACCTTCTACCTGGACCTGCCTGATACGCCGTTGCGCCCCAGTCCGCTGGACCAATCCCTCGCCCGCAAGCTTCACGAGCAATCTGTGCCTTTGCCGCTGGTCGAGTCCGCTCTACTGCTCGCCACTTTGCGGCGGTTCTCCAGACCTTCCGATCTCCCTCCGCTTCCCAAGATCCGTTCGCTCGCCTACTTCCTGCCCGTCATCGAAGAACTCCAGCAGCAGCCCCTACCCGACGGCTACCTCGACTACCTTCGCCTCAAGCTCCGCAATCTCTCCCTGCCCGCCCGGCCTGATGTTCAGAAAAATACGTTTCCCAATGATCGCTAACATGGTGGCGCACGCCGTTATTCTGTTCCACGTAAGATAACTGCTTGCGCTATCTGCGCCCTGCTTCTGTCCAGCTTGATAGGCGGTTACAAGGCCATCGATTTTGCTCCCAAGTGGGGCAGCGTCAAAGCGACATGGTTCTGGGTGGGGTGTCTCTTGGGGGGTGTTGCCAGCGGGCTTGGGCTGTTCTTGATGGTGACGTCGTGACTTATGTTTACCGTTTGGCATCGGGCTTTCTTCCGGGAGCCTCCGGGTTACCCTTGCGTGGTGACGCTTCTTTCGCGGCCCTCACTCTCGCATCCAGTACCGCTTTCGGCACCGCCAAGAGTTTCTTCATGCTTTCTTTGAACTCAGCAAATTCCGGCGTAGCTTCGAAGCGAGATCGGCTAAAGCGCGGTCCATGCGTTTCCCGCGCCCTTGGCGCTGCGTTATCTTTGCGCCCGTCAGCCATGCTGCACGACCTGAGTTTTCCCAGTCAACTGCTTGTAAGTCAGACGCCGCCCGACAATCTGTTTCATGCCGACCACAAAGCGGTGAACATCATCCGTATCGCGGTTGTTAAACCGAAAGGACTGCTCATCGAGATCGCGGAAAAGGTGAAACGGCTCGATGCTCACGTAGGTTCCTCTGATCGAGCGCTTCAGCAACGACCAGAAATTCTCCATGCCGTTCGTGTGAACGGTGCCGTCAACGTACTGTTCGGCGTGGTCAACAAACTTACGCTTGAATTCATCCAGGCCCTCATAGGAGCGCAGCGCGTCCGTGTTCAGCTCGGAGCCGGCATGAACGTGTGCGCGAATAGCGGCGTGAACATCGGTCTTCTTACGCGTTGCTACGTGTTTGGTGTAGACTTTCCCTGTCTCACGATCCAGCAGTCCGAATACGATCTCTTTGCCATCGGGTCCGCGTCCGTGAATCTTCTCAGCGCGTTTGTCGGCGTGCATGTTGCGGGCCTTGCCGCCAATGAAAGTTTCGTCGGCTTCGACGACTTTGCCCATGAATCCGCCAAGTTTGCCGCCGTTCTCATCCTGCATCGCCAGGCGGATTCTACCAAGCATGAACCATGCCGTCTTCTGTGTGACGCCGAGGTTGCGCGCGACTTCGTAGCTGCTGATGCCGTTCTTGCAGTTCAGAAGCAACCAAGTAGCCGGAAGCCACTTTTCAAGGGCTATCGGAGAGTCCTCAAAGATCGTACCCGTCTTCAGCGTGAACGTCGGTTGCTTGTGCCCTGCGTAGCACTTCCAGAGGCGCTGCTTTTCGACCCAGCAGAGCTTTTCGCCCCCGCATCGCGGACAAGTGATCTTTCCATCCGGCCAGCGAAGTTGAACCATGAAATCCTTGCAATGCTCAAAGTTCGCGAAGTAGAGAATCGCGTCTCGGAGAGTAGCGTGGTCGCTCATAAATTCAGTATGCGCCCACCCTTTAGTAAAGTCAAGTATATTATTGCCCTTCTATTTATTGGAACGCCTCTTCCCCGAGCAGCCCGCCCAGCCTGCCCTCCGCAACGGCACAAAGGTCGACGCCATCTATTGGGTTTTCGACTTCTTCGTCGCCAAAAGACTGGCCACCGCCGCGTCCATCGTCGTGCTCATCGCAGCCGTCGAATTACGGATGCCACGGCTGACCTTTGCTCGCTCACCAGCCGCCTTGGCTGCAGGCCGTAGAAGCCGTATTGGTCGCTGAATTCTGCGGGATACTGGTCGCATCGCATGATGCACCAAGTCCCCCTGCTCTGGCAGTTGCACAAAGTCCACCATAGCTCGGAACGCCTGGATTGGCTGCCGCCGCGCGTGCTCATCCTTTGGAAAGCGTATGGAACTAGTCAGGGCACTCTGAATTCCCCGGCCGCTGGCGGGGTTACGGGCCGCTCTGCTGGACGGACGATCTGTGGGATCCATTCGTAAGGAATACGGTAGGCGCGATAGACCGAGTTAGTCGACCGGGGGCCGCTGAACAAAGGAAAAACGTACTCCCAAACGATCGTCCCGTCCCGCGTCACCTCGAACAGCCTGCCATCCGGGCCCTCCGTGATTAGCGTATTCCCGTTCGGAAGCCGTTGCGCACTGCTGATGTTGGTCGCAAAGAACGTCGGCGAGCGGTACGACCATACCAGTTGGAGAGTGACCGGATTGATTTCGAGCACGCGCGATGTGGCCCTCGCATAAATCCCCGTTCCCTTCAACGCGATGGGACTCGGGCTCCCATAGCCGCTGGGACCGCCGTTGTCGAACACCATCAGATTTCCCGCGCCCGGCAACCCTTCGGGAATCATGTGTGCGTGGTGCTGGCCGATGATCTGCTGTAGCGCACGCAGTTCGGGTGAAACGCTGAAATCCGGCCCTAACTGCCAAACGATAGATCCGTCCCGGGCGACGATCGCGATGAACGAGGCTTCCCGGCTGCTGATGATGATATTGTCCGGCGCGAAGCGTTTGTCGCCTTCGTCGTACCAGTGATTGGGACCAACATAAGTAGCCGAGTTCAGGTGCGCCCAATCGAACGAGCCGCGCGCTCCATTGCCATTGGGCGCCGATGAAATGGCCGTGCGCGCGTTCCCGTCAAAATGGAATTGGTCAACATGATCGCTGGCCAACCACTCCCAGACGATCTTGCCTTTTCGTGAGATCTCGATCAGGCGATCATCTTCCAGCGTAGCGTTGGGTGCCACCTTCGGCTGAACATGATTGGTGTGGGTCAGCAGCAGCAGGTTGCCGCCTTCGATGCTCGGCGACGCTCCGGGTGAGTAGTAACCGGCGGGAAAATCCTGCTGCTGCCAATCGTGGTGCTGCCGCGCGGACCAGACCGTCTTGGTTTCTTTGGCCTGGCCTTCGCGGACTTCGATTTGCTCGTTATGGTCGAAGCGCCAGAGCATGTTGCCGTTGAAGTCGCGCTGCACCAGCGCCAGCGCTTCCTGGTGCGGGGGATTCGCGCCCTCCGCCGCCATCACCACGCCGCCGGGAAACACTCGCGCAGGGCCGCCGGCGGAGTCATTGTAGCCATCCCATTGCTTCACAATCTTGCCGTTCATGTCGATCACGATGACGGCCGGTGTCCCTAACGGCGAAAGCACGGTATAGCCGTTCCAGGCGCGGTCGGGATGATAGATCGTCGTGCCGGTGGGAAAGATGGAAGGGCTCGCCAGAAGAATAGCTGTCGCTGTAGCCAGCCCAGCGGTGAGCGCGTTTCCTGTTCGTAGTGTCATCGGTGCTTCCCTCGTGTCGTGCGATTAGCGTCCGGCAATCGTATCGATCCTCAGCCCGGTTTATCAGCATAAGGGTACACCAAACTCCCGCGCGATGGCCGAGACGAGAGTGCGGGACATTTCAGACACTACCGCCCCGTCCAGAGCATGACCAGATGAGTCGCATTGCTTCCAGAAGGCCGCCCCCGGTATACACTTTAAACCCCATCGCGGTTTGCCAATTTGATCGCGCTGCTTGCCGCTGTTCCTGCTGGGATTTTCGCCTAAGATCACAGCATTCTTCGGACCGCTGATCGCCATCTACCCGATCTTCCTGCACGCCAACGTTCGCTGGAGCTACGGCTGGCTGGGCTATGTCGTCTCCAGCCCCGGTTTCCACCGCTGGCACCACTCGGCGGACGGGGAAGCGCTGAATAAAAACTACAGCGGCCTGCTGCCGCTCTTCGATTTCCTCTTCGGCACCGCGCACTTTCCCCAACGCAAGCCGCTCAGCTATGGCCTGGCCGATGACCGCGCTCCCGCGGGATTCTGGCAGCAACTGCTCTGGCCGTTCCGCACCACGCGCTACCCCATTGTCCGGTAATACGCGATCAAATCCAGCGGCGGCGGCGTGCGATCCATGGCGCGCAGAAATCCCGAAACCTGCCCGCGATGGTGCGTTCCGTGATTGACCAAATGCAGCAGGATCTGCCAGGCCGGCTGCGAATAGGGCCGCCCCTTGGTGTCCTTGTATTCGATCACCCGTAGCACATCGTCATCTTTGAAATCGCGCAGCCACAGCTTCCAGCGCTCGTGCAAGGCCGGCCATTCGGATTGCAGCAGGGTCAAATCCCGGTCCTCCGGATCGATGAACGTCGCCCGCGGCTGACCCGTTACCCGCGCCAGCCAAATGCGGTCGGCCGCATAGACGTGCACCAGCGTATCGAGCACGGTTTTATCGGCGGTCTTGAAATCGCGCGTCAGTTCTTCCTCGGAGAGCTGGGCGGCGGCATCCATCAGCCGCTGGCTGGCCCAAGCGGAATAGTCGAGTTGCTGTCGGAGAGTGTCGGCGGAGACAGGCATGTTTAGATTATGCCGCAGCAAACGAAAAGCTAGTGCGACCTAAGGCAAACCACCGTGTCGGGCATCGGCGCCGAGTGTAACTGAACGCGGTATTACACAACTCTTACAAACGCGCTGAGACTTCCCTGTTACGTTGGAACTTAAGAGTAGAAAACCAGGGAGACTTCTTGACTAGCGAAATTCAAAGTATCTATGAACACCGGAGACTGAACTGGGCCATTATCAGTGTTCTGGTGGTTCTGCACGCGGGCGCCATTGCTGCACTGTTTATGTTTAGCTGGCACGCTCTCATCATATCGATCCTGCTGTATTGGGCCAGCGTTGGGCTGGGCATCAGCATGGGTTACCATCGGCTGCACACGCACCGCTCCTACCGTTTGCCTCGCGCTCTCGAATATTTCCTGGCCTTCTGCGGCACTCTGTCGCTCGAAGGCGGGCCGATCTTCTGGGTGGCCACGCATCGCATCCATCACCAGTTTTCCGACAAGCCCGGCGACCCGCATTCGCCGCGCGACGGCGCCTGGTGGTCGCACATCGGCTGGCTGCTGACCGGCGAATCCAAGCACAACAACACCAAGCTGATGGCGAAGTACGCTCCGGACCTGGCCAGGGACCCGTTTTACGCGCATCTGAACACTTACCACTGGGTTCCGATCATCGTGGTTTCGGCGCTGTTGCTGATCTTCGGCGGGCTTCCGCTGTTGCTGTGGGGCACCTGCATGCGCCTCGCGTTCGGCCTGCACGCCACCTGGACGGTCAACTCGATCACGCACATGTGGGGCACCCGCCGCTTCACCACGCGCGACGATTCCCGCAACAACGTCCTGGTTGCGCTGCTCACCTTCGGCGAAGGCTGGCACAACAATCACCACGCCCATCCCACTTCGGCCCGGCATGGCTTGGCGTGGTATGAAATCGATTTCTCCTGGATTCAGATCTCGATCCTGAAATTCCTGGGCATCGCCAGAGCGGTGCGCGTCGCCAAGGTCCACACGGCGGTCCCCGAACGCGAAGCGGCGTAACGCCGCTAGTCCCGAATCCCTCGCCCCAGACCCGAACCGCGCTTCCCAGGCGCGGTTTATCTTACTCTGGAACTATGGTCGTTGCCGGCCGCCGCCGATCCATCGCGTTCTTCATCGCGCTGGGCATCGGGCTCATCTCGGTCATCGTTCTGCTGTATATCGGCTGGGTGCTGCTGCGCTGGCACACCGGCATCCTGCTGTTCCTCGGCTCGCTGCTGGCGCTCGTGATCATCGTCGGGCGTGGTCCTGAACACCACCTTTCTGGTCCGCGAGATCCGCCGCAACGAACAGCACGACGCCTTCATCAACGCCGTCACGCATGAGCTGAAAACGCCGGTCGCCTCCATTCGCCTGTATCTCGAAACGCTGCAAACGCGCCCCGTGGACGAGTCCAAGCGCCAGGAGTTCTATCACACCATGGTGGAGGATAGCGACCGGCTGCTGGCCACCATCGAGCAGGTCCTGCGCACCGGCCGCATCGGGTCCAGCAGCCATCGCAAGCTGCACCTGAGCAGCATCGATCTGAACGGCGTCATCGAGGAATGCCTCACTCGCACGCGCACGCTGCACCGGCTGGCTGCCGAGGCGCTCCAGTACCGGCCGGGTCCCCAGGTCACCGTCATGGGCGATCTGGACGAAGTGCGCGCCGCTGTTTCGAACCTGATCGACAACGCCGTAAAATATTCTGGAAGCGCCGTGCAGGTGCTGGTGGAAACCGAACCCGTGGACGACAAATTCGTTTCGGTTCGGGTGCGCGACCAAGGCCCCGGCATCCCCAAAATGGAGCTGAAGCAGATTTTCAAGCGCTTCTACCGCGTCCCTGGACCGCTCGCCACGCGCGTGAAAGGCACCGGCCTGGGGCTCTACATCGTTCGATCGGTCGCCAAACGCCACGGCGGCCGCGCCTGGGCCGAGAGCGAAGGCCCGGGCCGCGGCAGCACGTTCATCCTGCAGCTTCCCATCGTGAAGATGACGAAATGAGCCGGTTCCAATGAGCAGGGTCTTAGTAGTGGAGGACGAGCAGCATCTCGCCGAAGGCCTGCGATTCAATCTGGAGGCCGAGGGCTACCAGGTCCAACTGGTGGATGCCGGGCGAAGCCGCGCTCGAAAAGCTGAAGACGGAAGCCGCGGCCTTCGACGTGGTGATTCTGGATGTCATGCTGCCGGGCATAGCGGCTTTGAAGTGATTTCCGAGATGCGCCAGGCCGGACAATTCGTGCCGACTCTGATGCTCACCGCGCGCGGCCATCCCGACGATGTCCTGCAAGGATTCGCGGCCGGCGCCGACGACTACCTGACCAAGCCGTTCGAGCTGTCTATCCTGATTGCGCGCATTCGGGGGCTGCTGCGGCGGCGCGAATGGTTTCACGCGGCGGCAAAATCACCAGCCGAGGTGCCAGTTGAGGTGCCAGCCAGTTCCGAGCACACCTTCACCTTCGGCGAAAAATCGGTGGATTTCGACCGGCTGGAGTTGCGCGTGCGCGATCAGGTGTTCCCGCTGACGCTGATGGAGGCCAACGTCCTTCGCTACCTGATCGAGAACGAGGGCAAGCGCGTTTCGCGCAAAGCCATGCTGGCCAACGTCTGGGGCCTGCACGAGGACACCGATACGCGCGCCATCGACAACTTCATCGTGCGCCTGCGGCGCTATATCGAAGACGACCCGACGCGCCCCCGCCATTTGCAAACCGTCCGCGGCGTAGGCTATCGGTTCGTGGCGTCGCCGACGGCATGATCTGCCAAACGGAGATCGGCGATAGTTCGCGCGGTATAACTTTTGTCCCGTCCGCCGATATGCTTCATGTTGCTCTTGCGATGGAACATTTTGCTGTTCCAATGTTTGCTCTGTGGAAGATTGCTATAGTTTAGGAAAGACATGGATGGAACTGCCATGGCGCCACCCGTGGAAGGTCATTCGATCCATCGGAAGATCGGTGGCATCGATTATTCCCTCTACCGGGCGGATTGCCTGGGATGGATGGATCGCCAGCTTGGATCGAGGGTACACGCGATTGTCACCGATCCGCCTTATGGCCTGAAGGAATATTCGCCAGATGAGAAACGAAAACTTCGAAGCCGGCGTGGGGGTATATGGAGAATTCCACCGTCGTTCGACGGATGCACGCGCAGCCCGGTTCCACGTTTTACCGTTCTCACCGAATCGGATCGCTCTAGCCTAAGGGCCTTCTTCGCATCGTTCGCCGCAAGGGCCTTTAGGATTCTGGTTCCTGGTGGGCACTTGTTCATCGCCAGCAGTCCCCTGCTTTCGCACCTTGCCTACTTGCCGCTGATAGAAGCGGGATTCGAAAAACGAGGCGAAGTCATACGGCTAGTTCAAACGCTTCGTGGCGGCGACAGGCCCAAGAACGCGCACAATGAGTTCCCTGACGTGACCGTTATGCCCCGCTCTGGTTGGGAACCCTGGGGAGTATTTCGAAAACCCTGCGAAGGCCGCGTTCAGGACAACCTCCGCAAGTGGAAAACCGGCGGCCTCAGGAGGGTGTCCACGGACGCGCCTTTCACAGATGTGATCGCCTCAGCCCCGACAAGATCGGAGGAGCGCGGAATCGCTCCCCATCCCTCCTTGAAGCCGCAAGCCTTTATGCGGCAGATTGTCCGAGCTTCCCTGCCGCTCGGCGAGGGTATCGTATTAGACCCCTTTATGGGAGCGGGGTCGACAATCGCAGCCGCCGTTGCCGTCGGTTACCGAAGTATCGGAGTCGAATCGGACTCAGCGTTTTTTGACCTTGCTGTAGACGGAATCCCCGCCCTTTCCTCTCTTTCCGTGAACGGAACGACTCGAGCCGCTAAGAAGCGCGACAGGAAGAACGATGTTGTACCCTTGAACGGAAGAGGCAAATCCCAGCTTGGCTTTTTCCAATGATGGCTTTGACAAGGCGGTTGACCTTCCCCCGGGCCTGACAATCGCACATCTGAGGAATGCCATCGATTTCGTCGAAGAGAAGGCCGAAGAACTAATCGACCTATACCTGGAACAGGCCAACATCTTCAGTGCTGTCGTCGGCATCATGGGCGTCAGGGCGCTCGATTCCTTCAGCCCATATAAGCGGCACAAACACCCCGACGTTGCGCAGCAGCGCTTCCCCGATCTTTCCCTAAAGGGCAAACTCGACCCGCCACCGCGGGAAGCGTTGGAATCGAAGGGCAGTGCGCGTCCTTGGGCAATTCAATCGCACTACAATCACCCGGGTTGGTACATCGTGTGGCGCTACGCCATCGACCCTACCAGGCGAATGAAACGGGGCCGATCGGTCCTCGTCTGGCGCGTCGATATTCCGTTCCTCGAGCGCGAACAGTGGAAGTACGAGGGCAGTAAGGCTGCCGAGGGGCATGGTGGTCGAACCCATACCTTCGGGGTGAAAAACCCAGCGGCAGCGTTGGCCAGTACAGTTGTGTACCAAGCTCCTGGAGTTCGCCTTTCCCGCGGCAGACCCTGTCTTGTGGAGTCGGAGACTCAGACTTAGTGTACCGACCGGCATTTACAAACGGTCCGAAGACCCATTCGTTCCCTCTGCTTTCTGTTGAGCGAACCATTGCATCACCAAGTCCGAAAGTTTCTGCCACTCCTCATCCGGGAGTTTTTCGGCCTCGCGCAGGAACGCCGGTATTTCGATCTCGTTCCTGCGAAGACGAGCCAGGAGCTCAGCGGCAAGTTCGGGCATTATTATGGTTAGCGCGAACCAGGTCTGAAAACCCTCATGACACGTGTAATTTTGCGGATGTCACTCGTCCTCGTGCTGGCTGGATCGGCGAATTCCCAGCCACTCGCGGCCGGAAAGCTTCTGGTGGCGACGGCGAAATCCCACGATCCCGATTTCGCGCGCAGCGTTATCCTTCTGATCCATTACGACTCCGAATCCGCCATCGGCTTGATGCTCAACAAGCCGACCACCGTGCCCATATCCGAGATCCTGCCGGAGGCAAAAGGCAAATCCGATCACTGTTTATGCTGGCGGGCCGGTAACCATTGGCGTTCGCGGACTGGTGCGCTCCAACTCCCCGCCCTTTTTCTCCGTAATCTCGAATAAGACGCAGCTTCTCAAGCTGATCTCGGGCGCGCCCTCCAGTTCCTTCTGGATCTACGCCGGCTACACCGGCTGGACCGCCCGGCAACTGCAAAGTGAAGTAGCCCGTGGACTCTGGAAAGTAATGCCTGCCAATCCTGGGACTCTCTGGCCGCGTTTGCCGGCGTCCCAAAAGCGCTGACATGATAACGTGGTCGGTGTGAGCAATACGGCGGCGAATTTCATTATTCCTTCCTTATTGCTGCTCTTGTGCTCAGAAACCGCCCACTCGCAACCTGTTCATCACACCCAAGACCTTCCGACGTTTATGGGCCGCCAGGTAACGATCCAGCAGCCAGAACTCGACGATGTGTTCTATCCAAAGGGTCCTGCGACGGTCTGCATTGATGGCCCGCCGCAGGAGTAGTGCTACACCGCGCCGAAAGATTTTGGAAGGAATACAACGATAGTTGTGGTCGAGTTGGCGAAGGATACGCCCGCTTTACTGTTCTCGTCGGAGACGGGCGGCGTGACTGCCTTTCAGACCCATCTTGCTCTGCTGCGCCCTGACACAGGAAGAGATTTAGCAGATTTGCTCTTGGGGGAAGTGTCCCTTTCCAATGTGGGTCAGCACGCATTTTGGAGCGCGCCGGCAATCTCCGGCGAGCAGGTATTTTTGACGGCGGATATCGTACAAGGCCCGGATGAGGTACATTACGGCGATCGCCGCTTTATGATTTCCGCGTACTTCCCTGCGCTCAATGATCCCAACTATTATCTTCAGGATAGGTACATGACTTGGCGCAGGTATGGTTTGGCACCACGGCCGAACGTCCTGGCGTCCGAGAAGCCAGAGATCATCGAGCGGCTCAAGCGCGTAGTCGAGGCGAATCACACGAATCAGCCGCGTTTGACACCCTCCCACCCAATTCGCTAATCTGAATTGACCGCAAGTCTCCCAGGGAGAAGGTCTGTCTTTATGAAAACTCATTATTCCGTCCGAAGGGGAAATCGTGCGCCAGTGGCACGTGGTGGACGCCGCCGATCAAGGTGCTCGGCCGGGTGGCCAGCGCCGCGGCCATGATCCTGATGGGCAAGCACAAGCCCACCTACACGCCCTTCCTGGATACCGGCGATCACGTGATCGTGATCAACGCCGCCAAGGTCCGGCTCACCGGCCGCAAAGAAGAGCAGAAACTTTATCGCCGCCACTCCGGCTATCCGGGCGGACTCACCGAAATCGGCGCGCCAAAATGCGCGCGACGCGCCCCGCAAGAATGGTGGAGGAAGCGATCGCGGGAATGCTCCCGAAGACTAAGCTCGGCAAGCAGATGTACCGCAAGCTGAAGGTTTACGCAGGCGACAAGCATCCGCACCAGGCGCAGAAGCCGGTGGCGCTGTCGGTATCGTAGTGCTCGGAATGTCTTCCCCGCGGCCGTCAACCTCCAACCAACAGCAACGAACAAGGAAGATATCTGAGTGGCAGGATTAGTACAGCATCTGGGAACGGGCCGCCGCAAGACCGCGGTCGCGCGGATGTTTCTGCGATCGGGCAAGGGCGAGATCACGGTCAACGGGCGGCCGTTCGAAAATTATTTCGTGAGCGAAGCGGCGCGCGCCATCGTGCGGCAGCCGCTGCTGGCCACCGAGATCGCCGACAAGTTCGACATCCTGATTACTGGCGGATGGCGGCGGGCCCACGGGCCAGGCCGGCGCGGCGCGGCTGGGCATCGCGCGCGCGCTGCTCGAGTTCAATTCCGAGCTGCGTGCCGAAGTTGAAGGAGCTGGGATTGCTGACGCGCGACCCGCGCTCAGCACGAGCGCAAGAAGTACGGACAGAAGGGCGCGCGCAAGCGGTTCCAGTTCTCGAAGCGCTAGCTGTTTTGTGGCGCAAGCACTCGCGCTTGCAGCATTCAACGTCCGGTATTCCGTCCGACGCACACAAATTCCGCTTTGGGCCGTGTGCGCGGGGTGATCGGGCGAAACCAGTAACCCGGTAACAAAGGAGGCATTTTGCCGTCAATTTCCATGAAAGAATTGCTCGAAGCAGGCGTTCACTTCGGGCACCAGACCAAGCGCTGGAATCCAAAGATGAAAGAATACATCTTTGGCGAACGTAACGGGATCTACATCATCGATCTCCAGAAGACCCTGAAGCTGTTCAAGGACGCCATGCGTTACGTGGCCGAAATGGCCGCGCAAGGCAAAACGGTGCTGTTCGTCGGCACCAAGCGCCAGGCGCAGGAAGCCATCGCCGAAGAAGCCACGCGCTGCAGCCAGTACTACGTCAACCAGCGCTGGCTGGGCGGACTGCTCACCAACATGCTGACCGTGCAGAAGTCCATCAAGCGGCTGAAGGAACTGGACGCCATGGCGGCCGAAGGCGCGAGCTACGAAGGCCGCGCCAAGAAGGAAGTCAGCCGCCTGGAGCGCGAGCGCAAGCATCTGCAGCAGAACCTGGCCGGCATCAAGGACATGAACGGGCCTGCCGGACGTGCTGTTCGTGGTCGATTCGAACAAGGAAGCGATCGCGGTGAAGGAAGCGCGCAAGCTGGGCATCCCGGTGGTCGCCGTGGTCGACACCAACTGCGATCCGGACGAAGTGGATTACGTGATTCCGGGCAACGACGACGCGCTGCGCGCCATCCGGCTGTTCACCACCAAGATCGCCGACGCGGTGATCGAAGGCCGCGCGCTCGCCACCGAACAGGATTTCGCCGCCGAGAAGATCGTCACCGACGAAACTCCGGTCGAGGAAATCCCGGAGTACGCGCAGTTCGATCCGCAGCAGCTCGATCAGCTCATGTCGGAAGGTCTGTCGGACGAAGATCTGCCGTCCATGTCGCTGCCGCGCAAGGGTCCGGGCATCGGAAGCGGGCGAAGAAGTCGGCAGCACTCCGCAGACGGTAGAATAATCGCGGCGACAGGCAGCACGCTGAAGGCTAGCAACCCGCTCGCTGCCTGCCCGCCGAACCACAGAAGACAGGAATCGACAGGAAGCTATGGAAATCAGTGCACAACTAGTGAAGGAACTCCGCGACCGCACCGGCGCGGGCATGATGGAGTGCAAGAAAGCCCTGATCGAAGCCAAGGGCGATCTGGCCGAAGCCGAGATGGTCCTGCGCAAAGCGGGCATCGCGTCAAGGCGGCCAAGAAATCCACGCGCACCACCAAGCAAGGCGTCATCGGCAGCTACATCCATCCCGGCGCGCAATTGGGCGTGCTGGTGGAGGTCAACTGCGAATCCGATTTCGTGGCGCGCACCGACGATTTTCAGAGCCTGGTGAAGGATCTGGCCATGCAGGTGGCCGCGGCCGATCCGCAATTCATCCGCAAGGAAGACGTCACGCCGAGGCGCTCTGGACAAAGAGCAGCGACATCCAGCGCGCGCGCGCGCTGCAGGAAGGCAAGCCCGAGAAGATGGTGGACAAGATCGTCGAAGGCCGGCTGGCCAAGTTCTACGAAGAGATCTGCCTCTACGAGCAGCCGTTCATTCACGAAAACACCACCACCGTCGGCGACCTGATCAAAGCCGACGATCGCCAAGCTGGGCGAGAACATTTCGGTGTCGCGCTTCGTCCGCTTCAAAGTGGGCGAAGCGGCGCTCATCGAAGAAACCGCGGAGCAGACTCCGCGCCGAAGCCTGAGAGCCCGCGCGGCTCGCAAGTCACCGGCCATGCCCAAATACCAGCGCATCCTTCTGAAGCTCAGCGGCGAGGTGCTGGCCGGCGGCAGCTCTTTCGGCATCGATCCGGAGCGCGTGAAAGCCTGGCGGAGGAGATCGCCGAAGTCGCCCGCACCGGCGTGCAGATCGGGCTGGTGGTGGGCGGCGGCAATTTCTTTCGCGGCGTGGCGGCGGCGGCCATGAACATGGATCGCGTGGCGGCGGATCACATGGGCATGCTGGCCACCGTGATCAACGCGCTGGCGCTGCAGGACGCGCTCGAAAAGACCGGCGTGCCCACGCGCGTGATGACCGCCATCCAGATGCATCAGGTGGCCGAGCCGTACATCCGCCGCCGGGCCATCCGGCATCTGGAAAAAGGCCGCATCGTGATTTTCGCGGCCGGCACCTCCAATCCCTATTTTTCCACCGACACCGCGGCCACGCTGCGCGGCGCTCGAGATCCACGCCGACGTGATCGCCAAGGCCACGCGCGTCGACGGCGTCTACGACAAAGACCCGCTGCGCCACGACGACGCGGTGCTGTTTCCGGAAATCACCTATCACGACGTGCTGGCCAAAGCGCTGCGGGTGCTGGACGCCTCCGCGGTGGCCATGTGCCGCGACAACCAGCTTCCGATCCTGGTTTTCAATTTGAATGTGTTCGGCAATATAATGCGTATGAGCATGGGCGAGCCCATCGGCACTCTGATTCACTAGGTTCCACCAGGCTCCGTTAGGGCCATATGAAAAACGAACCTCCAACCACACCTCAACCGCTCATAATTTTCAGAACGTGAAAGATGTCGAGCGCACGCCAAGTCCCGCATGGACAAAGTGCTGTCGGATCTGCAGCACGAAATGGCCGGCATCCGCACCGGGCGCGCTTCGGTGAGCCTCCTCGACAACGTGCGGGCGGACTACTACGGCACGCCCACGCCGCTCAACCAGGTTGCCACCCTGCACGTGCCCGAGCCCACGCTGATCACCGTGCAGCCCTGGGATGTCTCGCAGATCGGGGCCATCGAGAAAGCCATCCGCGGCGCCGATCTGGGCCTGAATCCCGCCAACGACGGCAAGCTGATTCGCGTGCCGATTCCCGCCGCTCACCGAGGAGCGCCGCAAGGATCTCGTCAAGAAGCTGCACCACATCGCCGAAGACCATCGCGTGGCGCTGCGCAACGTCCGCCGCGACGCCAACGAGCACATCAAGAAGCTGCTGAAGGACAAGGTCATCAGCGAGGATGAAGAGCGCCGGGCGCTGACGAGATCCAGAAGATGACCGACGGCTACATCCAGAAGCTGGACCAGGCGGTCAAGACCAAAGAAAAAGAAATCCTCGAAATCAAATAGAGCCATCGCTCTGCTGCTTCACTGGACGGCCCTGCAGGGATTTTCAAGGCATGGGTGTTTCGATCCGATGAGGCTCGATTGAAAACCACGGAAGCGAAACCGCCGCGCTCGTTCATCGCTCGTTGGGCACACCTGACCATCCCCCAGCATGGTTGCCTCCCCGAAGCGCCGCATGCGTTTCGCCCTGCAGAATCATTGGTAGTGCCGCCGCGACCAAGGTTCCGGACGCTCCGTGATCCGGGGGTAATCCGGACACAGCATCATTCTCCGAGATGCCGACAACACGGCCATGTGGATCCGCGCAGCCATTTTTATGGAGAGTGATGATGCACTCTTTCAAACGAACGGAGTCACGTTGCACGGGCGGGGGCGGGGGTACCACGGGCGGGTCTGGAGGTCCGGCGCGCGCGGAATCGAGTCCCATCCTGCGGCCAAACAACCTGCCACACATCATCCGGTGTAGAACACCGCTTGGTCAGGTCGGCGCGCGCTCTGGCGGTCAGGCCGCTTGAAGGTCTCAATGTTAAGTTGCGGTTAACCGACGTGGCTCGCAACGTAAGAGAAATACGAAGGATACTTTTCGAGAATCGCCGTCACAGCATCGGAACGTTGCGTGAGTCTCCGGACCACATCGCGCCGAGCCTCATCAAGGAGGTTGAGCGCTGAACTCAACTCAATAGCGAGCGGGCGATCTGAAAAACCGAGCTCGTAAAGGACGATGGCGCCCGGTGTGGATAGCCCGTACTTCAGCATCTTTTGCAGTAGATTGAGCCCTTCTATGAGCTAATGACTTCCATCCTGGGCGATGTAGTCAACCAATTCGCTCACCGCGCCAAGGAGCAGCGACGCATCAAATGCAAGGCCATATTCGCACATATCAACAACATGCTCGATGGTGAACTCGCGAAATTTCGTCCCCCAGATGAGCCGAGCCTCTTGCGCCTTCAAATCCCTCAAGATGAGATTGAAAGGCTGTCCCGAGATCCATGCAACCGCCAGATTTTCGAGCGCTTCCGGCTTGCTGCATTTCTTAAGGGTGTTATTTTGGTTGAACGAGAGAAGGAGCGGCCAGAGCAGTCTCAGGACCCGTTCGGTGGTTTCAGCGGCAACGAGCTCCGCGAGATGAGTCCGGACCCATGCTTCGATCGCCTGTGAATCCCCGACGCCGTACAGCGTCTTACCGTATACTTTCCTCCGCGCCGGATCTGCCACTTTTTGTACCACGTTTTCGGCAAGAATCCGGAATAGCGCAAGAAGCTTCTCCTTGATTTTGGCGTTAGCTAAGAAGTAAGCGAGCGTGCCATAGGCGAGCGCGACAGCGCCTTCAATCGTCATCGCGGCGTCGCCCGTATCCCAGTGCGACATCAAGAAGCTCTCAATAGCGGCGATCACGCTCGCTTTATTAGCTATCTGTGCCTCAAGTCCCGCCCGAGTAAAGCCTTTGTCCGCGTGGTCGGTGGCGACCCGTTGAGCGAGCTGATGCAGGCTTGCGGGGTCACTAATGTATCTGGTTACGAACTCTAAGATTTCGAGCTTAACGGTGTAGTTACTCTTATCGCTTCGCAAGGGATCGAAGAAAGATAAGAGCGAACTGATGCAGGGCTCTGAATTTGACGGCTCCAGTAATTCTTTGACCTGCTTCCACCGCCATTTATCGTTGTTGCGGTTCCGTCCATCATAAACATCCGCATCGGCGAAGAGGATACTGCCCTCAGTGTGCATTCCGGCTCTACCAGCCCGCCCAATCAGATTGTGAAAGTCGCGCACTTTGATGCGTTCCGCACCTTGATAGACGCTGGTCACGAGCAGGTACCGAATGGGAAGATTTACACCCTGCGCGAGGGTGGATGTACAAATGACGAAACGAGCGCGGTCAGTACGCATAGCGTGTTCGACAGCTAATCGAATTCCATGGGGAGTATTGCCGTGATGAGCGAAGATTCCGAGCGCTGCGCTTCGCGCCGCGGCGGCCTCCGGACCCAAATTTTGCGCGTGAAGATAGGTAAGCCGCCTGGCTTCGTCAGCATCGGAGTGGGTAACCGGAGCGCTGAGCGGAACGTTACGGTCAAATATCTCGACGGCCTTCTCGCAGAGGTTGGCGGCCGTGTCCTTTCGTCCGCAAAAGATTGCGACGGCCCCATTTTTCACGAGCTTAAGCGCTAGAAGAAGCGCAACCGACTGGCCATCCGAACGGTCCGGAAACAGTCGTTCTTTCTTTTCCTTTGGTTTTCTCTGAAGCGCAAGCTGTTGAATGACCCTCGGCACAAAAAATTCTTGTCGTTCGGGATCATTGTCGGCGACAAAATCCAGCTGGCCGAGGGACGCCGTCCAGCTCACAAAGCCGATCGTGCGAAATGTGGGAATTAGATTGGTTCCGGAAACGACCTCCGAGCCGGGACCATTTAACCATTCACCCACCGCCGACGCATTGCTGATGACAGCGGAGATCAGGATCTTTTGCACCGTCGCTGGCAGCATCGACTTCAGCGACGTCAGGAGTAGCTCGTAGGTGATTCCGCGAGTACCGGAATCGAACTGGTGACCTTCGTCGAAAATGAGTACACCGATATGTGAGGCGAGTTCTGGATTATGGCGGAGGACGTAGACGAACTTTTCGGGTGTCACCACGAGGATTTGCCTGGTGCCCAAGATCTCCGCGATTTCGAAGTCGCCCTGCATCACGTCAGACAGCTCATCGACATTAACTTGCTCGTTCCGGAAGGCTCCGACGAAGCTGTTCCTTATCTCGTGGCAAAGCGCCCTGAACGGCGCGACGATGACAGCCAGCGAAGTGCGGCCCGCGAGAAAGGCGCTACGAATTATCAGTTCTGTGGCCCGCGTTTTCCCGGCGCTCGTCGGCATTTGCACAACAGCTGAAGCTCCGCGGAGGACCCCGGATTGCCCGAGCAGATGCTGGGCGGGCCAGAGCTCGCTCATGAAGCCGGGCTTTTGGAGGGTGGCGAGCCACTGGTCATGAGAGAGGTTCGTATACAGCGGAAGCGCTTGCCAGCTTGAATTGCTGCACTTTTTTCGAACAACAGCACATAGAACATCCGCCAACAGCAATTGGCGCGGGCTGCCGAGATCGTATGCCATGTGCTTCAGTTCATTGCATCGGCGCAAAAGATCTTCCAAGCCGCTGCCGTCTATAAAGAATTGGCGTATAGCGGTCGTAATGGCAGGGATTAACGTCCCGTAGGGACCCTCAATGGTATCGACGGTGTTCGAAAGATTTCCCTGCAAGGTCCAGCGAAGCAGGTCTTCGAGGCCCGCGCCGCCAAGATCGGGAGCATGAGTCCCGATAATCTGCGCAAGAACAACCGAACTGCCCGGCAGCTCGCAGAGGTAATATGACGCGGCGCCGAGGAGCCTAAGATAAGGATCCAGGCTCTGATTGAACCTCCCCTGCAGGTATGCGTCGAAGAAGCGCGCCGAAAACTGAAGGTTTGCCCGGAGGGCGTTCAACTGTTGTGATTCGGGAGAAGTTTCGTTCGACCGGGCCGCGAGGTCACCGAGCATACCGATTGACAGCGTAAAAAGCCTGCCGGGGTCCTGAGGAATGTTGATGTGATATTGAGGCGGGACATCGTATTCGAACATCTTCGCCTTCGAACGGGTGATGCCGAGAAGGGTATGAGACCTTTGTTCAGGCTTCATCGGCTGCTCTTTTGTAGAGTTCGTGTACTAGAGTCATCATCTCGGTGCCTTTAATGACTACAAGACGAAGGTTTTCCGAATTGGGGTGAGGCTGAAATGCGCCGCCCTTAGCTGGCGTCTTCTGGCTATCAGCCGCGCAAACGAGCGTGGTATCGAGATTTTCGCTTGAGTATATAGCCGCCGCGCCGTGGATCTCCCGATAGGGGAAATCTACCGGATTCTGAAACCGCTCGATCTTCTGGGCTTCGCTTTTGTCGCCGGTTTCGAACAATCTCTGTTTGATGTAGTTCAATGACTCGTCGATCCGAAGGCGGTCTTTGGCGGAGTCGTTAATGGCGTCCTGCATTCGATTTGTGGTCGAGGAGGCCGAAAAACTAGCTTTAGATTCGAAGACGGCGATTGCGTCTTTCGGCGATGTCTTTTTTTCGTCTTCAAAGTAAAAGCCGATGACATCACTTCCTTTCGGGGATTCATCTCTGACGATTTTGGAATTCCACCGAACGCGTGGAACGGAATAGCCCAGAATCCACTGTAGAAAGTCGGCGACCAGGATCTCAGCGAAGTCCCCGGCACGAACGCTGGGCCCCAGATTCGAAGTACGCGACGGAAATTTGATGTCCTCCAGATATTTCTTCCGCGACAATTGCCCGCGTAGAAAATCGATGCTGGAGTCTGCGCAATAGTGAGCCCGAAAATATTTCGCCCATGCGGATAGGATTTTTCCCTCCTTCCCGTGACGGAGCTCCCAAACCTCAATTGTTATTCCGTCCGCCGTTTTAAGGCGTTCACCCGTATCGACCAACCATTTCAGATGTGCGGGAGTTCCAAGCGATGATCCTCCTGCGGCGACGGTCGTTGGTGGAAGTTCAGTAGTGACCGACACGGGAGCCCCAACCTTCGAAAATACTGTATTGAAGGACACTTTATTGTAAGGCGGAACAGGATTCAGTGAGTACTTCCCGGTGACGGGTGACAGCCTGGCCCAGTTGCCGAGTGGACAATCCCATTGAACTCGCGGTACACCAAATTGCACAGGGCGCGGCGCTACGCGACTGACCCTGCTCTGGGTTGCGAAGGGTGAGGATGACCGGAATTCAGTAACCACTAGCCCTGCCCGGGTTCAGTTCATTGCGGATTAATACTGACAAATAGGCTTGTCACGGCTGATCCCTCACTTGCCCGCCAAACGGCCTAGTCGCGGATCTGGCTGGCCCATCCCAAGTGAACCGTCGCGTATACGGAAGCTATCCGCTTCACTGCAACTCCGAACGTGGCTCGTCGCGCCCTCGCGCTGCCTCTGACAACGAAGCGAGCGCTGTTTTTAGTCCGCCTCCAGCATCCGATTCCGCTCAGCACAGCATACCCTTGAGCTGTTGTAATGCTCCATGTGGCCCTGCACTCGCGCGCCGCGCCATTGAGGTTATTCCCTCCATTTCCTACTGAGAGAACGCTTTCTCCACTTGCAGCGGAAACGGAACATCCTCATGCACCCGCACGCCGGCGGCGCGGCCGGCCGGGTATTGCAGCACAAAGGTCCCGGCCCGGTCGGTTGCTACCTCGCGCATTTCTTCATCGTCGGTCTCCACCAGATATTTTTGGCGGGGCTTCAGCCCGATCACCAGAATCGTGCCGCCGTCATCCATCGAAAATTGAAACGGAACGCGTCCGAAGATGACGCTGGCATCGCCCAAGCGCAACGGCTTCGGCGCGGAAGATCCCGATGCGCCCAGGCTCACCACCGTGGCTTTGCCTTGATGGAACAACTCGGCTTCGCCCGCGTATAAACCAAACCAATCTGCGTCTTCGTCCCAGCCGGACCGGACGAAAAGCACTCCCGAATTGGGATCATGAAACACCAGCGGGAGCTGATAAAAGCTGAGTCCGGGCTGATATGGATTAGCCCACAGGAACTCGTAGGGCGCGCCGAACGGGGTCATCATCAGGAACCGATCCTGGATCAGCCAGCCTTGCAGAAACTGGTTTTGCAGGCCGTTGGTGTCGTAAGCCACCATGCTCAAGCCGGCCGCGCGGGCCAGCGCCGCCTGGTTCAGGTCGGGCTGGGCATCGCCCTGATAAACCGGGATGCGAAATTCGTTTTCGGGCGCCCGATATGGCGCCGGATAGTTGGCCGCGATGAGATAAGTCGGCAGGTGAGCGAAGTAATCCACAGCATTGTCGCGCAGGTCGATCTTCAAGTTGTCGCGGATCGCGTGCAATATTTCGAGCAGCGCATACAGGTCGGGGAGCGGCGGCATGCTGCGGCCGTCGGCCAATTCTGGAGCAATTCCGGCGCGCCACCATTGCCGGACCAGGTCGCGGAGCGGCGCTTCTTCGGGGTGCTTGGAATCGTCGGCGGTCGCAATCAGAGCCAGGACGCGGTCGCGGCGTGCTGCGATGCTGTCGCCACTTCGTTTTTGAGCCAACTCGCGGATCTTGGCGGCCAGCGCCGCCGACTGCTGCGCGACTCAAAATCGGCTGGCACCAATCGTAAACCAAGGACAACTGGCGAAGATCATCCGCCTTGCCCAAGGCCCAATCCACCGCCCGCTTGCCCACCGCGTTGTCATCGGAGACGGCATAATAGAGCGCCAGGGCAAATCCGGGCTCGGGAAGGCTGGCGCCGCCTTTCACCAGCGAATCGAACTGGCGCCAGCGCTGGGATTCCCGCTCCCGTTCGCGTTTGAGCAGGCGCAAACGCTGGGCGGTGAGGATCAACCGGGGATGTTCGGCGTAAACCCGAAATTCCTCATCCTGCGCTCGAAGGTTGGGGCTTGCCGCGATGGCGCAAGCGGCCACGACCAAGCCTCGCAATCCAATCCCGAATCGCCAAGCCCCAATTGTGTCACACTGACACAGTCCTAGCAGCCTGCCGCCTCAAGCAGCGCCCGGAGCCTGCACGAAAACAAAGGGGGAAACCGTGGCGGGCGGCGTGCAATTGAAGGAAGCGAATTGATGAAGTGACCTTTAAAACCTGCCCTCTGCTTGCAATGAGCGGGACGGGGTCATGAGCGGGCTGGTGAACGGCGTGCTTGCGGGAACCGGTGCTTTTCGAGATTTGCAACCGCTTTGACTCGGAACGGCGCGTTGCAACAGAGGGATTTTTTTGGGCCGCTTCGTCGAACGAAACCGATCCTACTCGCATCTTGGAATGGTTTCGGCGGCGTTTGGCATTCGTAGCGGGGATAGCAGGACGCGGGCCTCGCTTTGCGAAGGAACTGAAAGTTAGTATCCGGTCAGACGTGCCGGCGCTAGATCCTGACCGCACCGGAACCGGCGGCTTCGTGAGTCCTCACCAGCCGGTCCCCGGTGCGGGTTTTGTTCAAACCCCTCCAGTGTAATCGAATATCATCAATGTTACAAGTGAGTTATAAACGTTAAGCGCGTTCCATGGCAGATTTTTGCCGCCATACCAGCCCGAAACCGGCGAACCCGGCCACCAAGATTTACGTCATAAACAGGCATGCGGCATGCAATTCGCACCCTGCTCAGGGATCGCGCATACACGGCGATAGCGCTGCTGACGCTCACGTTCGGCATCGCAGTCAATACCATCATCTTCTCCATGGTGAATGGAGTCCTGCTACGGCCGCTCGCGTGGCGTGAGCCGGGGCAGTTGGTGACAATCCACGAAATCGTGCCGGAACTTGGCGGCACGGACCCGTTGCTGCCCGTAAACTCGCGGCATTTCTTCGAATGGCGGGACCGCAGCGCTTCGTTCGCCGCGCTGGCCATCATCGATGGACGCAAATTCACGTTGACGCGGGCCGGCGAACCAGAGCAGGTGGCCGGCGCCAGGATTTCGGCGAATCTTTTCTCGATGCTGGGTGTCCGGCCGCGGCTTGGCCGCAGCTTCCTTGAAGAAGAAGACCATCCGGGACACGATGGCGTGGCGGTGCTCAGCGATGCGCTGTGGAACCGCAAGTTTCACCGCGATCCGGGGCTGGTCGGCCGTTCCATCACCTTGGACGGCGCGGCTCGAACTGTAGTCGGCATTCTTCCGCCTTCGTTCCACTTTCCCAGGCTCGAAGGACACTTCACAAATATTCCGCTAAGAACCGACATTTTCATTCCCGCCGCTTTTGATCGCGATGCCGTGGAGTGGCTGGGAGACTTCAACTACACCGTCATCGGCCGGTTGAACCCGGGCGTTACTCTCCAGCAAGCGCTGGCGGAGTTGGACGTGATCCAGGTATCCATCGCCGCGCATTTTCCGGAGAAGGTACATCTGCGAGCCGCCATCGCACCCTTGCAGGATCAGATGGTGGGTCCCGTGCGCCGGGGGCTGCTCATTCTGTTCGGAGCGGTGGGAGCGGTGCTGCTCATCGTATGCGCAAACCTGGCGAACTTAACTCTAGCGCGCGTCACCGGACACCGGCGCGACCTGGCGATTCGCACCGCTCTCGGCGCCGGGCGGGGCCAACTGGTGCGCTATGTTCTAACCGAAACCGTGTGCCTCGCCCTAGCCGGCGGCGCCGCCGGAATCGCGCTGGCGTCCCAAGGACTGCGCGCGGTGCTGCGCTACGCGCCGGTGGATCTGCCTCGGCTGGAAGATATCCACCTGGACGCCAGGGTGCTGCTGTTCGCCACGGGGATATCTCTTCTCACGGGCGTCCTGATGGGCCTTTGGCCGGCCTGGCGCGCCGCCTCAGCCGACCCTCAGGAATCGTTGCGCGGAACGTCGCACACCGCAACCGAAGGCCACCGTGGGCTGCATGTGCGTGACCTTCTGGTCGGATTGGAATCCGCACTGAGCGCCGTTCTGTTGATTGCAGCGGGGCTTTTCATCGCGAGCTTCGTGCGATTGTTGAACGTCGACCAAGGCTTCAACGCGGATCGCTTGATCGCGGTGGAAATCAATCTGCCGTCCAGCACCTATGCAGAACCTAAACAGCGCGAGCCATACTATCGCGAGCTCGCCGCAAAATTGCAGGCCATCCCCGGCGTAACCAATGCAGGTCTGGTCTCGCATCTTCCGCTGGAAGGCCAGGACTGGGGAGATTTTATTCAGAAGGACGGCGACCACCGTCCGACCTTCGAGCAGCCCTCCGCCGATTACCGTTTCTGCAGCCCCGCATACTTCAAAACCATGGGCATCCCGTTGGTGGCGGGCCGGGCGTTCACCGACAGCCGATCGCAACCGGAATCCGGCTGTGATTTCCGAAAGCGCCGCCCGAGCGGTCTGGCCCGGTCAGAATCCGATCGGCCGGAAATTCCATCGCGCCAACCTTCAAGAGCCGCCATTCGAGGTGGTGGGCGTGGTGCGCGACGTACGCGAAGGAACGGCGCAAGCGCCGGTGCCGACGGTCTATGCGCCCTACTGGTACCGCAGCCGGACCGCCATGGTAGCGGTGCTCCGGACGGCAATCGATCCGGGCGCCGCAGCCCCGGCGATCCGCTCGGCGGTGTGGAGCATCGACCCCGACACGGTCATCGGCGAGGTGCGGACCATGCAGAACGTGGTGTCCGATTCGGTGGCGCAGCGCAGATTCCAGGTGTGGCTGATCGCCGGATTCGCGGCCTCCGCGCTGCTGCTGGCCTGCATTGGCATCTACGGCATGGTGTCGTGGTCGGTCTCGCGCCGCAGAAACGAGATCGGCATTCGGATGGCTCTGGGCGCGCGCCCGGGTGAAGTCTGCCAAATGGTGATGGGGGAGGCACTGCGGCCGGTGTTCGCCGGCTTATTGCTGGGAGTGGTGGCGGCGTTGGCGCTGGGCCGCGTTCTGAACAGCCTGCTATTCGGCGTGAGCTCTCGCGATCCGCTTACCATTCTGTCGGTCGTGGCGGTTCTGAGCAGCGTAGCGGCGCTGGCCTGCTATATTCCGTCGCGGCGCGCCGCGCGGAACGATCCGATGACCGCCCTTCGCCACGAGTGAGATTGGCCTTAGCCGGTGGGCGGCGCCGCTTGTGCTTTATAATCGGATCAAGGCCCAAAACATGTACCTGCGGTTTGCTCTTCCTCTTGTCTTTGGACTTTCCCTGCTTGGGCAATCCGCCCCGCCCGGGAGACAGACTGCGGACGTTGCGCCCAACCCCCAATCGTCTTCGACGAATCCGGGCCCCGCGCCCATCCAGGTACAGGTGAACGAAGTCATCGTGCCGGTGACTGTCACCGACGAGAAAGGCCGCTTCGTGTCGGACCTGGATCAGAAGGATTTCACCGTTTTCGACGAAGGCAAGCAGCAGCAGATCCAGTTTTTCACACGCGAGCGCAGCCAGCCGGTAGTGGTGGGATTCCTGATCGATCTGAGCAATTCCAGCCGCCTGCATTGGAAGAACTACCAGGACGCGGCCATCGAACTGGTGCAGAACCTGATTCCGGGCGACAACCCGAAGTTCAGCGGGTATCTGATCGGCTATTCGAATACCGCGGACCTGTTGGTCGACACCGGAACGGATCCCGAGCCGATCGTGGAGAAACTCCAGAAGCTGAAGCCGAGCGGGGGATCCGCGCTGTACGACGCTATTTACATGGCGTGTACCAGCCGCAAGCTGGTTCAAGGCGAGCCGATAGAGCCGCGGCGCATCCTGGTGATCGTCGGCGATGGCCACGACAACGCGAGCAAGAAGACACTGGACGAAGCGCTGGAGATCGCGCAACGGAATCTGGTAACTATCTATGGCGTCAGCACGGTCGCTTTCGGTTTCGCCGATGCCGACGCCAAGAACCTGGTCCGGCTGTCTGAAGAAACCGGAGGCCGCGTGGAATATCCGTTGGAAGGCGTGTACAGTGACGTGGCAGGGTTTCTCTCCACGCCGTCCGACGAAGGCAACTACGCGCTGAAAGTGGGTACCGGCCAATACGCCGCGGAACTGGCGAATGGAATGTATCGCGCGGTGGAAGCGGTGGTGGGCGAAGTGACCACGCAATACATTATCCGCTACATCCCGAGCGAGACCGACGCCAAGAAACAGTTCCGGAACATCGATGTCCGGGTGAATCTGGCGAACGTGAAGGTGCGGGCCCGGAAGGGATACTTTCCGAACGCGGTGCCTTGATGGTGCCGCGCAACGGACCAGCTGCGCCGGCCTGTGCTCCTTGGCTTACTCCGCACGACGGACCGGCTGCGCCGGCCTGTGCTCCTTGGCTTACTCCGCACGACGGACCGGCTGCGCCGGCCTGTGCTCCTTGGCTTACTCCGCACGACGGACCGGCTGCGCCGGCCTGTGCTCCTTGGCTTACTCCGCACGACGGACCGGCTGCGCCGGCCTGTGCTCATGGCGAGAAATCGAAGGCCGATAAGGATTACGAAGTCGTCTGAAAAGTAACTGGCTATGGCATCCCAATTGGGCCGATACACCGTGGTTCAGGCTGAAACGCCGCAGCAAGGCCTGGTAAACATCGGGGTGCTGTTAGAAGAGCCCCAGTCGGATTCGCTCAGCCTGCGCTTCCGCCGGGATCTGGAATCGCTGGTGGACGATGCGGAAGACCGGGAGGTCCTGGAAGATTTGGCTGATGACTTGGCGGCGAAAGCTCACGAGATGGGCGCCGGAAAGCTGTTCGAATATTTAGAATCCAGCCTTTCCGGCGCAATCCGGCTGACGGATCGCGAAGAGGTCCAGGTGGATGACTTCCCCCGGGCGTTGGACCGGCTGTATTTGAAGAACGTCCAAAGCAACGTGCTCGAATTTCGCACGCATCTTCCGAAATACTCGCTGCGCGCGGCGGCCGGCAAGTTTCTCGAGAACCAGGAGATTTCAGAAGACGGCTGGGTGGAAGCGCCCGAAGACTTGCGCCTAAGCACCGATATGTTCGTCGCTCAAATTGCGGGCCACTCCATGGAGCCCGTGATTCCCGATGGGTCGCTGTGTGTGTTCCGCTACGGAGTGGTGGGGGCGCGCGACGGCCGGTTCGTGCTGGTCGAGAACCGGCGAGCAGGCATCAACGATCAGTATGCGGTGAAGCGCTACCGGAGCAAGAAAAGCGAAACTGGAGACCAATGGCGCCATGAGCGTATCTGGGTAGAATCCCTCAATCGTGAATATCCAGATTGGGACCTCGATCCAGATGAAGAGTCGTTCCGGATCATCGCGGAGTTCGTTCGAGTCCTAGATTAGGCTAACTCCGGGCCGCGAGCTGGCGCACCACATACGGCAGAATGCCGCCGTTGCGATAATATTCGGCTTCCTGCGGCGTATCGATGCGCACGATCACTTCGAACGTCTTCTCGCCGCTGTCCGACTTAGCGCGCACGCGCGCCTTGGCGCCCGCGTCGACGGCTGCCCGGATGCCTTCGATCGAGTAAACTTCGAAGCCCGTCAAGCCCAGCGATTCGCGATTCTGCCCGGCGAGAAACTGCAGCGGCAGCACGCCCATGCCCACCAGGTTCGAGCGATGGATGCGCTCGAAGCTTTCGGCGATCACGGCGCGCACGCCCAGCAGCAGCGTGCCTTTGGCGGCCCAGTCGCGCGACGAGCCCGAGCCGTACTCCTTGCCCGCGATGATCAGCAGCGGCGTGCCTTCCTTCTGATACTTCACCGACGCGTCGTAGATGAACATCTTCTCGCCGGTGGGCACGTGCGTGGTCCAGCCGCCTTCGGTTCCCGGAGCCAGCTGATTGCGCAGGCGGATGTTCGCGAGCGTTCCGCGCACCATCACTTCGTGATTGCCGCGGCGCGCGCCGTAGGAATTGAAATCGGCGGGCTTGACGCCATGCGCGATCAGGATATTTTCCGGCCGGGCTGTCGGCCGCAATGTTGCCGGCGGGCGAAATGTGATCGGTGGTCACCGAATCGCCCAGCATCGCCAGCACGCGCAGGCCGCTCAAGTCCTTCACCGACGTCTCCGGGGTCGACCATATTGTCAAAATACGGCGGCGTTGCTTGATATAAGTGGATTGATCGCTCCACTCATAATAGATCGCCCGCCGGAACCTTCACCGAGTTCCAGTGCTCGTCGCCCTGGAACACTTCCGAGTACTGTTTGTGCGAACATCTCGCGGCGCACCGATCGTCTTCACCGCGGCCTGCACTTCTTCGGATGGACGGCCAGATGTCGCGCAGGAAAACGTTTTGGCCGTTGGGATCGGACCGAGCGGATCGTGTTGCAAGATCGATATCCACGCGGCCGGCCAGCGCGTAGGCCACCACCAGCGGCGGCGAAGCGAGATAGTTCGCGCGCACCAGCGGATTGATGCGGCCTTCGAAGTTGCGATTGCCGGACAGCACGGCGGCCACGGTCAGCTTGCCTTTTTGCACCGCCTCGGCGACTGCCTCGGGCAGCGGCCCGCTGTTGCCGATGCAGGTGGTGCAGCCGTAGCCGACCAGATTGAACTTGCAACTCTTCCAGATACGGCAGTAAGCCCGGCGTCGTCCAGATAATCCATCACAACTTTCGATCCGGGCGCGAGGCTGGTCTTCACCCAGGGCTTGATTTTCAGGCCTCGCTCCACGGCTTTCTTCGCGAGCAGACCGGCGGCGATCATCACCGACGGGTTCGAAGTGTTGGTGCAACTGGTGATGGCGGCGATCACCACGCTGCCGTCCTGAATGGTGGACTTCGATCCGTTGGTCGCGATCTCGGCGGTCTTCGGCGCCGCGTTCAGCGTCGTCCAGGAAATTCTTCTTCACGTCCGGAAGATTGATGCGATCCTGCGGGCGCTTGGGACCCGCCAGCGACGGAACCACGGTGCGCAAGATCGAGCTCGAGCGTGTCCGAGTACACCGGATCCGGCGCGCCGGGCGTGAGGAACAGTCCCTGCTCCTTGGCGTAAGCTTCCACCAGCGCGACCTGTTCCGGCGAGCGATTGGTCAGCCGCAGATAATCGAGCGTCTGCGTGGTCGATGGGAAAGAAGCCGATGGTCGCGCCGTATTCGGGCGCCATGTTGGCGATGGTGGCGCGATCGGCCAGCGGCAGCGCGCCGACGCCCGGTCGCCATAAAACTCGACGAACTTGCCGACCACGCCCTTCTTGCGCAGCATCTGCGTGACGGTGAGCACCAGGTCGGTGGCGGTCGCGCCTTCGGGCAAGCGTCCCTGTGAGCTTGAACCCGACCACTTCGGGCAGCAGCATCGAGATGGGCTGGCCCAGCATGCAGGCCTCGGCTTCAATGCCGCCGACGCCCCAGCCGACCACGCCCAAGTCCGTTGATCATGGTGGTGTGCGAATCGGTGCCGACCACGGTATCGGGATACGCCAGCACGGGCGATTGCTTGCGATCGGTGAAGACCACCGGAGCCAGATATTCCAGATTCACCTGGTGCACGATGCCGGTATCGGGCGGCACCACGCGGAAATTCTGAAACGCCGATTGGCCCCAGCGCAGAAACGCGTAGCGCTCCTGATTGCGCTGAAATTCGAGCAGCGCGTTGACGCCGAACGCGCGCGCTGGTGCCGAATTCGTCGACCTGCACGGAATGATCGATCACCAGATCGACGGGAATCAGCGGATTGGCCTTCTTGGGATCGGCGCCCATCTTGCGCGCAGCGCGTCGCGCATGGCCGCCAGATCCACCACGCAGGGAACGCCGGTGAAATCCTGCAGCAGCACGCGCGCCGGGCGGAAGTTGATCTCCTGTGGCGGGCGCCTGATGTCCCACTCCGCGACGTATTCGATGTCGGACGCCTTGACGGTGGCGCCGTCTTCAAAGCGCAGCAGGTTTTCGAGAAGAATCTTGATCGAATAGGGGATGCGCGAGAGCTTGGCGACCCCGCTTTCTCCAGCGCCGCGAGGCGAAAGATCTCGTACTCCCGGCCGCCGGCCGTGAGCTTGCCCGCGGCGCCAAAGGAATTCTGACTTGTCATGGATACTTTCATTGTAGTCGTGCGCGGCGGCGATTACATGTACTCGGGCACTTCGATGCCCAGCACGCGCCAGCGTGCGTTCCAGTTGCGCGCGGAAGTAATCGGTCATCCACAGCAGGAAGGTCCGCTTCTCCCGATCGGCTTCGGTGAGCACCGGGAAATCCTGATAGAAATGTGCTGAACGCCTGCGCGAGTTGGAAGGCGTACCGGGCCACATGCGCGGGCTCGCCGCTGGCGATCGGCGCGCTCGATGGCCGAATCCGCTTTCGACGCCATCAGCAGCAGCTTGCCAGAAATCCTTCGGCAGCAAGCTGGCGCGCCATGCGCGTCTCGGTCGAGCTCGCGCGCGAAATCCGGCAGCGTTTCGCCGCGCTCGGCCAGCTTCCGCAGGATATTGCCGGCGCGCACCGCCGCGTACTGCACATAGGGGCCGGTTTCGCCTTCGAAGCTCAGCGCCTCGCGCGAAATCGAACGCGATCACCGAATTGCGCGTGAACTTCAGCATGAAGTAGCGCAGCGCGCCGATGGCGATCTTGCGTCGCCACCTGCTTGCGCTCGTCGGCCGGAGCTTCGGGATGCCGCGACGTCACTTCTTCCAGCGCCTTTTCGATCAGCTTGTCGATCAGATCGTCGGCCTTGACGCCCAGCCCTTTGCGGCCGGAGACCTCGACGTAGGGCCGCTTCTTGTCCTCCTCCGACAGCTCGATTCCCATCTCGACGCAAGTGCGCGGCGAGAGCGCGACCATCTCGTAGGAAAAATGAATCGACCGGTCCGGCCTGCTTGTTGTAGCCGAGCGCGCGCAGGCCGGCCACCACCACGTCCTGCAAGTAGGACTGGCGCGAATCGATCACGTTGTAGACCGCATTCGCCATGGCCGAATGCGATGGCCGTCCGGGCTGCGGCTCGGCCGTCGTGGCACACACCGTGTGGCCATCCGGATACTGTGCCACGGCCGATAGTAGAAATCCTTGCCCAGCAGCCCGAACTTCCAAAGCTGATAGGCGATGTCCTTGCCGACGTAGGTGACCGTGCCGTTCGAGCGCACGATGACCTTGCTGTCCTCGGTGTCCTCGCCGGTCTGTTCCTTGAACGCGCTGGCAGGCATCACCCAGCAGCCTTTGTTCTTGCCCTCGGTCTCGAAATAGATCGCCTTGCGCTCCTTCAACTGCTCGAACGCAGTCTCCCAGAACTTCAGCTGCAGGATCTCGCTTTCGCGCGGCAGCACGTCGTAGTCGATGCCCAGGCGATCCATGGTCGCCAGATGCAACGCGACGATCGCGTCGGCCACCAGTGGCCAGCCGAGCGTCGCCTCGTCGCCCGATGATGTTCGATGGCGTGCAGGGTCGTCCTGCCGCCACGCCAGATCCTCTTCGATGCTCGGCATAATGAGCTCGAGACTGCGCGCGTAAAGATCCCAGCACAGTAATCGAAGCGCACCGCAGGATCGGCCAGCAGCTTCTGAACATCGGCCGCCGATTTGTGTTCCAGATGTTCGAACCCGACCACCACGTCGGCCACCTGCACGCCGGTGTTGTCGATGTAGTTCTGCACCTCGACGGTGCGGCCGCTCGCGCGCAGCATGCGCACGAACGTGTCGCCCAGGACCGCGTTGCGCAGATGGCCGATGTGCGCGGCCTTGTTGGGATTGATGTTGGTGTGCTCGACGATGATCTTGCCGGGAACCGGCTCGCCGGCTTTGCTCGCTGCTGTGCAGCACGGCGTCACCGTATGCGCCGCGGTCCAGCCGCACGTTGATGTAGCCGTTGCCGGCCATTTCGAGCGCCGCCACGCCTTCGATCGATCCCAGCCTGCCACTAATTCCGCAGCGATCGCGCGCGGCGCCTTCTTCAGCTGCCGCGCCAGATGGAACGCCGCTGGAATCGCGAGTTCGCCGAAGGAGGACTGCTTGGGCTGTTCGAGCGCGCCGCTCGTCTCCACGCCATACTTGGTCCGGACATACTCGCCAACCCGGCGGAAATCGTCTTTTCGATGGAATGAAACACTGTTTATAAGTATGCGTTACAGGCCGTTAACTTCGCACACGATATAATGGGACGTGCCCAAGGTAACCATTGACGGCAAGACCGTCGAGTTCGAATCGGGAAAGCTGCCCTATCAGGAGCACGGCAAGCCCGAATCGATTCTGGATGTCTGCCTGAACTCCGGAATCCATCTGGAGCACGCCTGCGGCGGAAACTGCGCCTGCACCACCTGCCACGTCATCGTTCGAAAGGCATGGAAAACCTTTCCGAGATGGAAGACGACGAAGCGGATCGCCTGGATATGGCGCCCGGGCTCACGCTGCGTTCGCGCCTGGGCTGCCAGTGCGTCGTGGAAGGCGACGTCGAAGTGGAGATCCCTTCCTGGAACATCAATTATGTGAGCGAAGGCGGCGGGTCGATGAACCTGGGCGACGCCATTCCCGCTCCCGTCGGGAAAAAGTAGCCGCCGCTATTTCTTGAGCCACAAATCCAGAAATTTGTCGGCCAGTTGCTGTGGGACGTCGGCAGTGACTTTGGTCTGCGCCTGTTGCTGGGTTACCTGAATCGCGTCGTAAAGCTTGAGCAGGTCGGGCTGATTGTCCGGGGTGTTCAAGCGCCCGAATCCAACCAGTCCGCGGACCAGATCGTGAATGAACTTCGCGTCGCGATCGGTTTTGCAATTTACCACGGCAATCGCGCCGATGCCCTGGGTCAGGTTCATGCCCAGCGTGGCGCTATCCACCGATCGCAAAGCTTGCAGAACGTTTCCGAGGTTTCCTTCGCGCGGCAGCGGAAGATTCAAATTTTCCACGCCGCCGGTGAGCGCGGCATAAACCTGATCGCCCGCCGGCAGGGTACGCAACAGGTCTCGAAGTGGTATCGGAAGGCCGCGGCCGCTCGGTTGATCGATCAGCGAGTGAACCTCATCAACGGTTCCAGCGGCGGCAGTCGAATCGTCCAGAAACGTGATGGCGCCGCTGTCGTTGCCGAACAGCTCGTGCCCTTTATAGTTGGCCGGAGTGACGCCGTTGGATTTGAAGCGCGCTTCCAAGTCGGTGAGGCGAAATTTGCCGCGCACCAGCAGCAGAGCGCTTTTTCCGTCCGAGCACAGCAGGATCTCGGAAAGATCCTTGCGCGGATCCAGTCCGGTCTGCTGCGTGAACCTGTCGAGCTGGGGCAGAGGAACACGGGCGATCAGCTTTTGGTAAATGGCGGTGTCATGGATCGCGGCCAGATTGACGCCCAGCACAATAACAGTGTCGGCGGGAACCAGCTTTTCAAGCGCCGGACTAGACGTGCAAAGACGCGGATTGTTTGGGCTGGCAGCCGATGAGCAGGAAAAACACCAAGCCTGTTGGCAGCAGGCGTCCCACTAAAAATCTCTCCGCGCGAAAATCGCCAGCGCCCCGCCCAGCATCACCGCGCCGAACAGCGCCGAGGTCCAGATCGGCTGATAGCCTTCGAACGTGTGGCTTTGGATCGCGTCCAGCGTCATCTTGCCGATCTCGTAAACTTTCGGCAGCGCATAGTAGAGCACGCGCCAGAGGTTTCGCGACCACTCCGAGGATAGCAGCCGCATCATCAGGCTGGTCTGCGCCAGGATCGGGCTGATGATCATCAACGCCACCGTGATCATCGTGGCGGCCGCGGCGCTTTCTATGGTCACGCCGATCAGCACCACCACGGCCAGCAGCACCGCGAAAATGAACGTGGTGGTGGCAATCGCAATCAGAAAGCCCGGCGACCAGATGCCGGTCTTGATTCCCAGAATGGTCCAAACGCCCAGCACCAGGTAAGTGGTGTTGAGCGAGACCACCAGAACGTTGCCGGCGAAACGGCCGAGCAGGATATGCGTTCGAGAAAGCGGCTTGGAAAGCAGCAGCTCGATGCGGCCCGGCTCAAGCACGCTCGGAACCAGGCCGGCCGAGGCGAACACCGCCAGAAACATTCCCCAGGTATAGAGGAACGTCGCGATTCCGCCGTAGACGCCGCGCACCAGGCGGTCCACGTTGGCATCCGCGGGACCTTGGCGGCCAAACAGCGATACCGTGGCGGTGGCGCCCGCCACGATATCGATCCGCAGCAGGAACAGGAAGAACAGGATCAACAGAGTAGAGAGGCCGAACAGCACCCAGAATATTTTGCGCGCCAACGCTTCCCGGAAGGTGTCGCGGATGAGGGCCAAAGTAACCATTACTTCTCCACCGTCCGGACAAAGACTTCTTCGAGCGTGCTGGTGGTGGGGGTGAAAGCCTCAATTTCGCAATGCTGCGCGCGCAAAAGATCCAGCGCGTCGTTCGCCAGCTCGCGGCTCGGAAATTGAAAATCCACCAGACCGTCGCGCACCGCCATGGACGTCGCGCGGCCACGGAGCTCATCCGCGAGCGCCTCGGGAGGCTGCGCGACCGTGAGACGGTAGCCCTTGCCCGCGGTGAGGTCCTGCATTTTTCCTGAGAGCGCCACTTTTCCCTTATGCAGGATGGCAACTTCGCGGCACAGCGTTTCCACTTCCGCCAGCAGATGCGAGTTGACGAAAATGGTGACGCCGCGCTCCTCGAAGCGGCCAAGAATCTCGCGAATCTGGCGGCGTCCCACCGGATCGACGCCATCGGTGGGCTCGTCCAGAATCAGAATGGTCGGGGAATGAATGAGCGCCTGCGCCAAGCCGCAGGCGTTGCAGCATGCCTTTGGAATATTTGCCGATTCGCATGGTGGCCCATTGGCTCAGGCCCACCAGCTCCAGTTGCTCGGGAATCAGCTTCTTTCGCCGCGCCGCGTCCAGGCCCGAGAGCGAGGCGTAGAAATCGAGCATGCCGGCGCCGGTAAAGTAAGTGGGAAAACGGTGATTCTCCGGCAGGTATCCGATGGGCCGCCGCGCCTCCGGCTCGCCGGCATCGCGCCCAAAGATGCAGCGCCGTGCCGTTGGTGGGGCGCACGGCCGACAGCAGAGTCTTGACGAAGGTAGTCTTGCCCGCCCCGTTAGGCCCCAGCAGACCGAAGATCGCGCCGCGGCGGAACGCGCAGCGAAACGCCATCGATGGCGCGCACCTCGCGCCGCTTCCAGCGGGAGATGTAGACCTTGGTGAGGTCCTGGGTTTCGATCGCGTATTCGGAGTCCACTCGATCTTCCACTCACACCAGCATACGCAGGAACACCCACCCTTTGTTCCGCCGCCGGTCGAAATCCCCTACGTACTAGTATCCCAATCCCAAATTGCACTGAAATTAGCCGGGAAGATGTCATAAGATAAAGACATAAATACGGATGATGCCTACGACTGCCGCTAACCCGCTGCTGCAAATTCAGTTTCAAATCCCGTTCGATCAGATTCGTGCAGAAAATGTCGAGCCGGCTATCGACGATTACTGCGGCAGACGCGCAAGGAACTGGACCGTCTGACTCGGAGCCCGGTGCCGCGAACGTTCGACAACACCATGCAGCGGCTGGACCATCTGACCGAGCGCCTGGAATACGCCATGCAGATCGTGCGCAATCTGGAGGCGGTGGCCACCACGCCGGAGCTGCGGGCGGCTTATAATGCTGCGCAGCCGCAAGGTGAGCGAATTCTATTCCTCGCTGCCGCTGAACGAGGCTTTGTGGCAGCGCCGTGCTCAGCTATTCGCAAACCGAAGAGGCGTCCGCAGCCTGACCGGAGTTCGCAAACGATTTCTGGAAAAAACCATGGACAATTTCCGGCGCCATGGAGCGGAATTGGATGCGGAAGGGAAGAAGCGCATCGCGGAAATCGATGTCGAGCTGACCAAGCAAACCATCCGATTCGCCGAAAATGTCCTGGACTCCACGAATCAATACGAGTGGATCGATCACCGACGAGAGCCGAATTGGCGGGCCTGCCGGAAAGTGCGCGGGCGATGGCGCGGGCGAGCGCGGCTTCCAAGGGCTTGCCGGAACCTTCCTGGCGATTTACGCTGCAGGCCCCCAGCTACCTGGCGGTGATGACCTATCTGGACGACGCGAGACCTGCGGCGCCAGGTTTACGAAGCGTTCGTCAATCGCGCCACCGAAGAGAAATACGATAACCGCCCGATCCTGCGCGGCATTCTGGAACTGCGCCGGGAAAAAGCGCGGCTGCTGGGCTATCGCGATTTCGCCGACCTGGTGCTGGAAGACCGCATGGCGCACACGCGGCGATCGCGCGCAGGAGTTCCTGGAGGATTTGCAGGCACAAAACCGAGGCGCAATTTCGATAAGGAGAATGCGGATCTGCTGGCCTTCTCCGGAAAAGCGGAATTAGCAGCCCTGGGATATCGCTTATTACGCGGAAAAGCAGCGCGCCGCGCTGTATGATTTCGACGAAGAGGCGCTGCGTCCCTATTTCCCGCTGGACCGCGTGGTCGGCGGAATGTTCGAGATCGTGCACCGGCTGTACGGCATCCGCGTGGTGGAAAAACAAGGCGTGCCGGTCTGGGATCCGCAGGTGAAATATTACGAGATCTACGACGACAGCGCGGCCTCCGGCAGCCGTTGGTAGGCGCGTTCTACGCCGACTGGTTTCCGCGCGAGAACAAGCGCGGCGGCGCCTGGATGGACGCCCTCATCACCGGCGATCGCGCACGACGCTGAGCCGGAGCGCGCAGGATCCGCATCTGGGCCTGATCTGCGGCAATCTCACGCCGCCCGCCGACGATCGCCCGTCGCTGCTGACCCACCGCGAAGTCCAGACCATCTTCCACGAGTTCGGGCATCTGCTGCATCATTGCTGAGCCGCGTCGAGGTGCGCGGATTCGCGGGCGTCAACGTGGCGTGGGACTTCGTCGAGCTGCCGTCGCAGATCATGGAGAACTGGTGCTGGGAGCGCGAGGCGCTGGATCTGTTCGCGCGGCACTACCAGACCGGCGCGCCGATCCCCGAGGATCTGCTGGAAAAAATGCGCAAGGCGCGCAATTTCCGCGCGGCCAACGCGCAGATGCGCCAGCTCGGATTCGGCTTCGTGGATCTGGCGCTGCATCGCGATGTGGATCCGCCGCGTTCCAACGTCGATCTGCTGGCGTTCGCGCGCGACATTCTGCAGCAATTCTCGCCGCGCCAGTTGCCCGAGCGCTACGCCATGATCGTAAGCTTCACGCATCTGTTCTCGAGCCCGGTAGGCTACGGCGCGGGCTACTACTCCTACAAATGGGCCGAGGTTCTGGACGCCGACGCTTTCACGCGGTTCCAGCAGCAGCGGCATCTTCAGCCGCGAAGTGGGCAGCCGTTTCCGCGATAGAATCCTCTCGCGCGGCGACAGCGAAGATCCGGCGGATCTGTATCGCAGCTTCATGGGCCGCGATCCGGATCCGAATGCGCTGCTCGAGCGCTCGGGTTTGTTGGTGCGTTCTTAGCGTGTCGCACCGTCAGCCGGGAATGCGTGCTTTTTGTGCACCGCGCCGCCGAAACTTTGGTACAGTAAGCGCAGTGCGACCCCTTTTCGTCGCAGCCCTGGCGCTGTGCTGCTGCTTCGCTGCCTCCAAGGACGATCAGGACTTCAACGGCCGTTGGGACATCACCGTCAACGGCCTGTCCGCTCCCGCGCGGCTGGTGGCTGGAAGTGTCGGGCGCCGGAACGGACACTCTCAAAGGCAAGTTTCATGGGCGCTCCCGTGGGCTTGCTGGACGACATTCCCAAGCTGTCCATTTCGCAGGGCGAGCTGCGTTTTGCGCTGGAATCCCACTTCCGCAAAGATCACGCTCCAGAGAAAGGCCTGTACTGGGCGCGCCTCGAAGACGGCAAGCTCAAGGGAACATTTGAAATTGAAGGCGATCCCTCCATCCTATTTGGAGTGGACCGGCGTTCGCGCGCCGGCTCTGCCGGATCAAGATGACGCTATCCTGGAAGCGCGGCGATCCCGTAGTGCTGTTCGATGGACACGATCTTAGCCGGCTGGCACGCCGTGCCGCCCGCGCACCTGACGGGCTGGGTGGTAAAGGATGGCGTGCTTGACCGGCCTTGCCCGGCGCACCGCGATCTGGTTTCGCGACAAGAAATTTTTCAACTTCGTGCTGGAGGCGGAGTTCAGATCGAGCCGCATACCAACAGCGGCATAGCGCTGCGGGGCCGCTACGAAATCCAGCTTGCCGATGATGCCGACCGCCCGCCATCCAATCGCACCAGCGGGCGCCATTCTGGGCCGCATCGCTCCCACCGTGAACGCCGCACAGCTGGCAGGCGAATGGCAGATGTTGACGGCGCGCCTGGTGGGCCGCCAGGTGACGGTGTCTCTGAATGGCATTCGGGTGATCAACCGGCAAACCATCGATGGTCCCACGGCGATCGCGCTGGACTCCAACGAGGCCGATCCCGGACCCATCTTGCTGCAAGGCAATCGCGGGACCGTGGAGTTTCGCCGCATCGTGGTTTATCCGCTCGTCAAAAAACCTTGAGCGACCGGCAAACTAGCCAGACGGTATCGCGTGCGAGGGCAGGTGCAAGGCGTGGGGTTTCGCGTATTTTGTCGAGCAATCCGCGAGTGCGCTGGGCGTTCGAGGCTGGGTTCGCAACGATGACGACGGCAGCGTGGAGGTCTATGCGATCGGGACTGCGGCGCAACTTTCCGATCTAGCGGGCTTGTCTGTGGAAAGGGCCGCGCTGGGCCGAAGTTCGCGGCGTGGATGAAACCGAAGCCGCGCTGGAAGAGTCATTCGGGATTTTCGGTGCGGCAATAGACTAGCGTCAAGCCAGCAGGCGCGCGGCGTCCTTGGCGAAATAGGTCAGGATGAAATCGGCGCCGGCGCGGCGGATGGCGGTCAGCGATTCCAGAATCGTGCGGTCGCGGTCCAGCCAGCCGTTCTGAATGGCGGCCATCAACATGCTGAATTCGCCGCTCACCTGATAGGCGCCGAGCGGCAGCGGAAAACGCTCGCGCGCCTCGCGGATGATGTCGAGATACGGCATGGCGGGCTTCACCATGATCATGTCGGCGCCTTCTTCGATATCGAGCTCGATCTCGCGCATGGCTTCGCGCGCGTTGGCCGGGTCCATCTGATAGCTGCGGCGGTCGCCGAACTGCGGCGTCGATTCGGCGGCTTCGCGAAACGGCCCGTAAAACACCGAAGCGTATTTCGCGGCGTACGAAACGATCGGGGTGTTCGATGAATCCGGCCTCGTCCAGCGCCTTGCGGATCGCGGCCACGCGGCCGTCCATCATGTCGCTGGGCGCGACGACATCGGCGCCCGCGCGCGCGTGCGACACCGCGGCCTTCGCCAGCCACTCGAGCGTGGGATCGTTCTGCACTTCGCCATCCACAACCAGTCCGCAATGGCCGTGGCTGGTGTATTCGCAATTGCAGACGTCGGTCATCACCAGCAGCTTCGGGACTTCGCGCTTCACCGCGCGGACGGCCTGCTGCACGATGCCGTCATCGGCATAAGCGCCCGATGCGATCTCGTCCTTGGTCTCGGGAATGCCGAACAGAATCACGCCGCCGATGCCGAGCTTGTGCGCCTCTTCGCATTCGTCCACCAGCTTGTCCACCGAAAGCTGCGCGTGCCCGGGCATGGAGCTGATCTCGCGCCGCACGCCTTCGCCCGGACAGATGAACAGCGGCAGGATGAAATCGGCCGGATCGAGCATGCGTCTCGCGAACCAGGTTGCGCAGCGCCTCGGTGGCGCGCAGGCGGCGCATGCGATGAATCGGGAAACGCCACGGATTCAGCCTTCCTGAATGGTGACCGACTTCAACTGGTCGCCCTGTTGAACCTTGTCGACCACGTCCTGGCCGCTGGTGACCTGGCCGAAAACGGTGTGCTTGCCGTCCAGCCAATCGGTGACGATGTGCGTGATGAAAAACTGGCTGCCGTTGGTGTTCGGGCCGGCGTTGGCCATCGAGAGCGAGCCGACCTTGTGCTTGTTCGGATTGCCCTTGGTCTCGTCTTCGAACTTGTAGCCGGGGCCGCCGCGGCCGCTGGCCGGTGGGATCGCCGCCTTGAATCATGAAGTCGTTGATCACGCGATGAAACACGGTGCCGTCATAGAAACCCTTCGCGCGCGAGAAAGACGAAATTGTTTACGGTTTTCGGCGCGTCCTTGGCGAAAAGATCGCAGACGATGGTTCCCTTCGAGGTCTCAAACGTGGCCGTGTACTTGTGGGCCGGATCGATCGCCATCGGGGGCGGTGCTGGAATATTGTTTGGACATAAGTTCCAGTGTATCTGGGCCGCGGACGCCTTACAGGCGCAGATCGCGGCCGGTCATCTCCTTGGGCTGCTTTTCGTCCGAGGAATCCGAGAATGGTGGGCGAAATATCCTGCAGCGCGCCGCTGGAGCGCAATCGCACGCGCGTTTCGTCCACCAGGATGAACGGCACGGGATTGGTGGTGTGATAAGTGTGCGGACCCTTGGTGACGGGATCGATCATCGTTTCGGCGTTGCCGTGATCGGCCGTGATCATCCACGATCCGCCGGAGCGGCGCAGCGCGGCGTAGATTTCGCCGAGGCCCGCGTCCACCGCCTCCACGGCTCGCACGGTCGGCGCCATTTTCCCGGAGTGCCCCACCATGTCGGCGTTGGCGTAATTCATGACGATGACGTCGAAGCTCGCGCTGTTCGATCGCCTTCACCACCACCTCGGTGACGCCCGGCGGCGCTCATTTCGGGCTTCAGATCGTAGGTGGCGACTTTGGGCGACGGCACCATCTCGCGGCTCTCGCCCGGCGTACGGCTTTTCGTTGCCGCCGTTGAAGAAGTAAGTGACGTGCGCGTACTTTTCGGTTTCGGCCACGCGCAGATTTTTCCAATTCAACTGCGCCATCACGTCGGCCAGGATGTTGTTGGGATGCTCGCGCGGCAGCACGAAAGGAACCTGAAACGTCTTGTCGTACTCGGTCATGGTGGTGAAGTGCAGATTCTTCGGCGCGAGCGATCGCGAAGGCTGTTCGAGCGTCGGATCGGTCAGCGCCATGGTCATCTCGCGGCCGCGATCGGCGCGGAAGTTGAAAAAGATGCAGGCGTCGTCGTCGCGGATCAGGCCCACCGGCTGGTTGTGCGCATCGACGATGGTGACCGGCTCGATGAATTCGTCGGTGACGCCGTGCTCATAGGATCGCTTCGCGGCCGCAACCGGATCTTCCGATTTCTCGCCGTTGCCGAGCACCATGGCGCCGAACGCGCGCTCGACGCGATCCCAGCGCTTGTCGCGATCCATGGCGTAATAGCGGCCCGATACGGTCGCGATCTTGCCGACGCCGATCTGCCGCATCTCTTTCTGCACTTGCTCGATGTAGCCGGCGCCGCTTTCGGGCGGCGTGTCGCGGCCATCCATGAAGCAGTGCACGAAGACCTGCTCCACGCCCTGTTGCTTGGCCATCTTCGAGCAGCGCGTACAGATGCGTCAGCAGCGAATGCACGCCGCCGTCGCTGCACAATCCCATCAAGTGCAGGCGATGCGTTTTGGCGTGCTTCATCGACGCGAGCAGCACCGGATTCTTGAAGAATTCGCCCGAGGCGATCATCCGATCGATGCGCGTGACATCCATATAAATGACGCGGCCGGCGCCGATGTTCAAATGGCCCACTTCGCTGTTGCCCATCTGGCCTTCGGGCAGGCCGACGGAGCGGCCCGGAGGTGTGGACCAGCGTGTTCGGGATATTCGCGCAGCAGCATGATCGTAGGTGGGCTTGCGCGCGGCGGCGATCGCGTTGCCTTCCGTGACGGGCGAAAATCCCCAGCCGTCCAGGATGGTCAGAACGAGCGGCTTCTTTTGGCCGTGCATTATTGGTGGAACGCCTTCCGGCCGGCGAACTTCGCGGCCTCGCCCAGCTCTTCTTCGATGCGCAGGAGCTGATTGTATTTCGCGATGCGGTCCGTGCGGCTGGCCGATCCGGTTTTGATTTGGCCGGCGCGCGTGGCCACCACGAAGATCGGCGATGAACGGGTCTTCGGTTTCGCCGGAGCGGTGCGACACGACGTTGGTGTAGTTCGCGGCCGTCGGCCATCTGCATGGCTTCCAGCGTTTCGGTGAGCGTGCCGATCTGGTTCACCTTGATCAGGATCGAATTGGCGATGCCCTTTTCGATGCCTTTCGCGCAGCAGCTCGGTATTGGTGACGAAGATGTCGTCGCCGACCAGTTGGATCTTCGATCCCGAGCGCTTCGGTGAGCGTCTTCCAGCCGTCCCAATCGTCCTCGGCCATGCCGTCTTCGAGCGAAATGATCGGATACTGCTCCACCCACTTGGCCCAGAACTTCACCATTTGATCCGGACGTTCGCTGGCTCTTGTCGGATTTCTTGAAAACATATTTGCCGGTATCCGTGTCGTAGAACTCGCTGGCCGCCGGATCGAGCGCGATGCCGATCTGCTCGCCGGGCTTGTAGCCGGCCTTGGTGATGGCTTCGAGCACCACCTCGAGCGCCTCTTCGTTCGATTTCAGATTCGGCGCGAATCCGCCTTCGTCGCCAACCGCGGTGGAGTAGCCGCGCTTCTTCAGCACGCCCTTCAGCGTGTGGAACACTTCGGCGCCCATGCGCAGCGCTTCGGAGAATTTGCTTGCGCCATAGGGGCACGATCATGAATTCCTGCGGGTCCACCGAATTGTCGGCGTGCGCGCCGCCATTGAGGATGTTCATCTGCGGAACCGGCAGCAGGTTCGCGCCGACGCCGCCCAAATAACGATAGAGCGGCGTCATCTGCGATTGCGCGGCGGCGCGCGCGGCGGCCATGGATACCGCCAGAATCGCGTTGGCGCCCAGCTTGGCTTTGTTGGGCGTGCCGTCCAGCTCGATCATTTTGCGATCGATCGCAGCCTGCTCCTCGGCCTCCATGCCGAGTGACCTCGGGCGCGATCTTCTTGACAATATTCTTGACGGCTTTCTCGGTGCCTTTGCCCTGGTAGCGGCTTGGCATCGCCATCGCGCAGCTCGACGGCTTCGTGTTCGCCGGTGGATGCGCCGGAAGGAACGGCGGCGCGGCCCATGGTGCCATCGGCCAGATGCACGTCGGCTTCGACGGTCGGATTGCCGCGCGAGTCGAGAATCTCGCGGCCAACAACCTTAACGATTTCCATATCCCTTCATTATGCGGGAAGGGTGGACGTATTGTCCAATGGTGCGCGCGCACCGAAATGGCGCGGGCTAAAGCAATACGAAGGGTGTGCCGGGGGTTTGGGCGGGTAATCCGAAAACCATATTCGGCGGGTGGAGGGCGAGTTTTGTGCTCCTCGACACGGTCGCCCTCCCATGCTCACGTATGAGCCGATACTTACTGACGCCCGCATTTCTCCTGAAGCGCGAGGGCCGCGACAGTTGCAGCAGGCGGATCGGTGCCATGCCCTGCTATCGCAATCGGCCGATGTCATTGGCGGGAAATCTGTCACCCGCACAGAAACGATCAATGGTCCGAATGCACGCGTTTGATGCGCGTTTACCGAAAGATGGTAGACTACGGCGATGTCCGCCACGTCCGCATACGTGATGGGGCACGATGAGCGCGAGCGGCGGCGCTTAGCTCTTCAAGCCTCCATTCTGAATCCGTTCACCGAGCATCTGCTTCGCCGGGCGGGGATTTCCACCGGGATGCGAGTGCTGGATATTGGCTGCGGCGTGGGGGACGTGTCGATGCTGGCGGCACGCATTGTGGGGCGAAGCGGCCGAATCACATCCCTGGATTTCGATATGCGAGCGCTGGAGACGCTGAAGGAGCGGGCGGCCGCCGAGATGTTGAGCAACATTGAGTGCGTCGAGGGCAATGTGCATGACTGGGATGCGGCGCGCAAGTTCGATGCGGTGATTGGAAGGCACATTCTGATTCACTCGAAAGAGCCGTTGGAAATCCTCCGGCGGAGCGCCGGAATGCTCCAACCACGCGGGCTGGCTGTGTTTCATGAATATGATTTTTCGGTCATGCACCGGGCCTGGCCTCCGGCTCCTTTGCGGGACCGGACCATCGAGCTGTTCGACCGGTTTTTTGAGCGCGCCTGCTTTTCGAATATGGGCACGCGGTTATGGACGCTGCTGGTGGAAGCCGGCTTTGAGAAACCGGACTGCCGCGCGGAGTATCCGATCGACGGAGGGTCCGACAGCGTCTATTTCGAATGGTTTGTTGAATCCCTCCGCTCGATTCTGCCGCGTGCGATCGCTTTGAGCATAACGAGTGAAAGCGAGATTGACATCGACACCTTGGAGGAGAGGTTGCGGGCAGAGAGTGCAGCGACGAAGAGTTGCGTGCCCGCGCCTACGATGATCGGGGCTTTTGCGCGGCTCAGAGCTTAAGCGATTTTCGGCGGCAGCGGTTCACTCCAGGAATGAGACTTGGTGTTCGCATCACTGCCCAACAGTAGGGAGGAGGCCGAACTCGCCCAGGTGTGGAGCAGGCATCACGGACCTAGTTTTGCCGATCGACTGGAAAATCCGAGAACTCAATAAGATGCGGACCGCCGGGTTTGGCGGGGGAATTGCCATAATTCGGGGATGCCATTTTTGACACGCGTGATCCCAAAGCTCGTCGTTGGGATCGCTATGGCCACAGGCATGGCCCCGGACCAGCCGACGGCTCCAAGTGACGCCGGGCGGCAATTCGAGGTCGCCTCCATCAAGCTGAACAAGACCAACAATCCCCCTTCCTCGAACTTTCCTTTGGGGCCAGGCGATGTTTACGTTCCTAATGGCGACGGGCTATTTTCGGCGACTGGCATACCACTGGTAACGTACCTCTTCTTTGCGTACACAATTATCGGCAATCAAGGTCAATACCTGTTGCCGCAGCCGCCGCCCTGGACGAAAACGGATCGCTATGACATCCAGGCTCGAGTCGGAAGGTAATCCGGGGAAAGAGCAAATGCGGGTGCTGATGCGAAACTTACTCGCGGACCGGTTCGGACTAAAAATGCACAGTGAGATGCGAGAAGTTCCGGTGCTCGCGTTTGTTCTGGCCAAGCCCGGCAAAATGGGTCCCCAGTTATGGCCTCACAGCGACGCCGGGGATTGCCCGACCCAGGAATCTCCGGCGGCAAAGGGGCCGGTGGCAACAGATGCTCGCGGTTTGTTGGCGCTGTGCCACGGTATCTTTATGTTGCGGCCGGATTCGCCGGGGCGAATCAAGCTCGGCGCGCGAAGTATCACACTCCAGTTTCTGGCGGATTCCCTGAGCGCGGGGGCAAACCTGGGGCGTCCGATGATTGACCGTGCGGCCGTGAAGGAACGGATCGACTTTCTTTTGGAGTTTGCGCCAGAACGGACTGGCCCGCCAGTGCCGGGCGCAAACGCGCCCCCGGAGCCTTCTGGACCGACATTGCAGGAGGCCTTACGGGAACAGTTGGGGATCAAACTCGAATCCACCAAAAGCGAGCCGGACGTGCTGGTCCTGGATCACGTAGAGCGCCCGTCGGAGAACTGAGCCCGCGGGAAGTGGCCGAGCCGCGCGGTGCCTGTCACTGAGGTCCGGAAACGGCGCCAAATGCCGACGTGGCGGCTTCACAATCTCGATTGGTGAGGGCGCCTGATGGCCAGGCTCAGCCCCGCCCATGCGGGTTCATCGTGGTTCTCTGGCCCTGCCTCAGCGGCCACGCGATTGCAGCTCAGTCGTCTTAGCTAAGATGGTGCCCGCTATAATGCCCGCATGTATACGCCTCAGGCTGGCATCTTCGCGCTTGGGACCTCCTCTCATGCATACCTGGAGTTTGACATTCTGGACGCGAAAAAAAGCAAAAAGTTTGCCTCTACCATCTCCGCAATCCGTGAACCACGGACCACCACGGGAGGAGTGAACTTCGTCATCGGCTTCCGGCCTGAGCTCTGGCGCGATATCGCTCCGGAGGACGCGCCCCGGGTGTGGAAGGCTTTAACAAAGTTATCCAAGGCATAGAAGGATTCGCCATGCCAGCCACGCAACACGATGCGCTGGTATGGCTGTCAGGCAGTGCTTATGACGTGATCTTCGATATGGCCCGCTCGGTGATCCATGACCTGGCAGGCCAAGCCTCGCTAGGGGAAGAAACCTCGAGTTGGCCTTACCGGCACGATCGCGATCTTACCGGCTTCATCGATGGCTCGGAGAATCCGACGCTGCTCGACGCTCCCACCGCACGCACTTTTGCCCGAAGGAGTTCCCGGTGCCGCCGGCTCAGTCCTGTTGCTTCAAAAGTGGAAGCACAAGGCAGCTGAGTGGGAAGCCCTGCCGGTCGATCAGCAGGAGCGCATCATGGGACGCACCAAGCTCGACAGCATCGAACTCGAGAACAAGCCAGCGGACTCGCATGTCGCTCGCACCGATCAGGATGAGTTCGGGAACATCTTTCGCCGCAACATGCCCTACGGAAGCGTCGAAGACCATGGCACCGTGTTCGTTGGATTCAGCGCAGACCAGAAGCGGCTTTCCAGAATGCTCGAAAGCATGGCGGGCCTGATCACCGGCAAGCGCGATGCGCTCACGCGCTATACGCAACCGTTGACCGGCTCCTATTATTTCGTGCCTTCCGTTGAAAGTCTGCGGCGCTTTCGGTAGGACGCATTTCGCGGCCGTTGCGACGCGACTGCCGGGAGGCTTCGTCCGCGTGAGTGTTCAGTTTTCCGTCGGTGTCTTTTCCAGGTGCGTTATAGTCAGGATCTCGATAGGAGCCTTGCGCGCTTCCAGCCGGAGGCCATACTGCTTCACGGCGTCAAACACTGATTGGGCGGGCGCAACGGATACTGCCGCGCCATCCTGTGGGGGACGCGGCGGCCCGTAAGCGGCGTGGTGATCGTTTCCGGCGCAAATATCAGCTTGAACTCGTATTGCCCTGCGATGCCAGTCATATCGACCACGGGCCGGGCGGTGAACCGCGACATCAGTCCCACCAGACTCGCAAGGCTCGCAGAAGGGGCCGTGATGCCTACGCCGCCTGGCGGAAACCCATACATCATCAGGTCCCTGGGCTTGCCATCCGGTCCCAAAGCCTTGGGGGACTTGTCGTCCGCTTTCGCTTCGGCTGGCTTTAGCTTCGCTCCGCCATTTCCAACCACCAGCGCGTAGACATTGTGCTCCTTCCTTTCGCGCCGGATCTCCAGCTTGAACCTCTCCACCAGCAACGCTTGCAGCATCTCGGGAATCTGGTCCTGGGAAGCGCCCGCTGGAAGCTTGGCGTCGATCTCGAAACGCGCGCTCGTCATCCAATTGGGCCCGACGATCTGGAAGTCCCTCACCCGGTACGCGCCGCGGATGCAATCGCGCAGGGTGATTTCGTATATTTCACCATCGCGCCGTCGGCGCTCATGCCGATAAACATCGGGTTCGAGGGATTGGGATCGGTGGTCTTGATAGACGCCACCTCGAATCTAGGCCCCTCTGGCGCCGCTCGGCTGGGAGGTCAAAGAGAAAGCGCGCCGCGCCAAATCATTCCGAGGCCTTCCGGTTTGCGCGGAGGCGGGCGGCCGATTAACTCTTGGCTTTTTTCACTTCTTCGACCAGCGCCGGGACCACTTCGAACAGATCGCCCACGATGCCGTAGTCGGCCACTTCGAAGATCGGCGCGTTGGCATCTTTGTTGATCGCGACGATGGTCTTCGCGCCTTTCATGCCCACCAGATGCTGGATGGCGCCGGAGATTCCGACGGCGAGGTACATCTTGGGCGAGACGGTTTGGCCGGAGCTGCCGACCTGGCGCTCCATGGGAAGCCAGCCGTTGTCGCAGATGGGCCGCGACGCGGCCAGTTCGGCGCCCAGCGCCTTGGCCAGTTCTTCGACGATCGGGATGTTGTCCTTTTCCTTGATGCCGCGGCCGACCGAGACGATGATGTCGGCCGCGGTCAGATCCACGGCGCGGGCGGATTCGCGGAACGGCTCTTCGGGTTTGGCGCGAATGCTGATCGGCGCTCAGCTCCGGCGTGAAGTGTTCGACCGGCGCAGTGCCGGCTTCGCACCTGATCGGCGCGAAACGCTCCGGCCTGGATCGACACGAAGTACGGCTCAGCGCCGCCGGGCTTCACGTCGGCGTTCAGCTTGCCTTGAAAAAGCTGGCGCACGAAAACCGGGCGCGCCGGATTCGACGCGGAAGCCGATCGACGTCGCTGATCAGGACCTGGTCGAAGCGCGTCGCGAGCTTGGGCGCGAAATCGCGGACCTGATAGGTGTGCGGGAAAGAGCACAAGCGACGGATTCAGTCTTGCGAATGAGCTGTTCGAGCGCGGCGGTGTATCCGTCGGCGGTGTAGGCGGCGAGCAGAGCATGCTCGACGGCGTAGACGCGATCGAGCTTCTTGCCGGCGAGTTCTCGCGCCGACTTGACCGACTACCGCGGCCGATACCGTCTGCCCGATTTGCGCCGCCAAGCTGCTGGCCGGCGGCCAGCGTCTCCCACGACATGCGATGCCAGCGCGCCGCTCGCGCTGCTCCATGACAACGAGAACGCCGCTCATAGCACGCGCGCCTCGAAGCGCAGCTTCTCCACCAGCTTCGCCGCGGCTTCCTTCGGCGTCGCCTTCGATCATCTGGGTCTGCTTGGTGCTCTGCGGCAGATAGACGCGCTCGATGGATGCCGCGGGCGCCGCCGTCGACGCCCAACTCGGCGGCGGTGACGACGCTTGATCTCTTTCGTCTTGGCCTTCTTGATGCCCATCAGCGTCGCGTAGCGCAGCTTGTTGATGCCGGTTTGAATGGTCAGCACGGCGGGCAGCGGCATCTCGATGTTCTGGAACCAGCCGTCTTCCAGTTCGCGCTTCACGCGAATCGCGCCGTCGATCTTTTCGACCTCCATGATGATGGTGCGCGTGCGGCAGCCCGAGCAGTTCGGCCATCACCACGCCGGTTTGGCCGTAGCCCAGATCGTCGGACTGCAGGCCGGTGAGGATCAGATCGGGCTTCTCGGACTCGGCGGCTTTGGCCAGCAGCTTCGCGACGCCCGAGCGTGTCGAGCGCCGTCAGGTTCTCTTCTTCGATGTGAATGGCGCGATCGGCGCCTTTGGCCAGCGCCTCGCGGATGGTCTGCGAGGCGCGCGCGGGTCCGGCGCACAGCGCGACCACTTCGCCGCCGTGCTTTTCCTTCAAGCTGCAGCGCTTCTTCGAGCGCGTAGGCGTCGGGCTCGTTGATTTCGAAGCTGAGATCGTTCTCCTGAATCCAGCGGCCGCTGGCGTCGACGCGGAGCTGCGAGTCGCGCGAGGGGACCTGCTTGATGGAGACCAGGATTTTCATGGCTGGCGGATCACCCGGTGTATCGCTTGAAAATCAGGCAGCCGTTGGTGCCGCCGAAGCCGAAGGAATTCGACAGCGCGTAGTCGATCTTCATCGGACGGGCCTGATTCGGCACGTAATCGAGATCGCACCTTCGCCGGGATCGTCGAGATTGATGGTCGGCGGCGCGATCTGATCGCGGATCGCCAGCACCGTGATGCCGGCCTCCAGGCCGCCCGCGCCGCCCAGCAGATGGCCGGTCATGGATTTCGTGGAACTGACCGCGAGCTTGTAGGCGTGCTCGCAGAAGACGCGCTTGATCGCAGTGGTTTCGATGCGGTCGCCCACTTCGGTGGAGGTGCCGTGCGCGTTGACGTAATCGATCTGTTCGGGCTCGATGCCGGCGTCCTTGATCGCCAGCCGCATCACGCGGAACGCGCCGTCGCCGTCTTCCGAAGGGCTGGTGATGTGATAGGCGTCGCCGCTCATGCCATAGCCCACGATTTCGGCCAGGATGTTCGGCGCCGCGCCGCTTGGCGTGTTCGAGCTCTTCGAGAATCAGGATGCCGGAGCCTTCGCCCACCACGAATCCGTCGCGATCGCGATCCCAGGGGCGCGAGGCTTTCTCGGGCTCGTCGTTGCGCTGCGAAAGCGCGCGCATGGCGGCGAATCCGCCGATGCCCATGGGCGTGATGCAGGCTTCGGCGCCGCCGCAAATCATCACGTCGGCGTCGTCGCGCTGGATGATCCTGAACGAATCGCCGATGGAATGCGCGCTGGTGGTGCAGGCCGTCGCGGTGGCCGAATTCGGGCCCTTGGCGCCGGTGCGGATGGAGACGTATCCCGGCAGCCAGATTGATGATGGTGGCCGGAATGAAAAACGGCGAGATGCGGCTGGGGCCTTTTTCGAGCAGCGTGCTGTGCTCGCGCTCGATGACTTCGAATCCGCCGATGCCGCTGCCGATGAAGACGCCGACGCGTTCGGCATTCTGCGCATCGATCTTGAGTCCGGACTGCGCCAGCGCGAATTCGGACGCCGCGATGGCGAACTGAATGAACCGGCCCATTTTCTTGATTTCTTTGCGTTCGATGAACTGGGCGGGATCGAAATTCTTCACTTCGCCGGCGATGCGGCAATTGAAAGCGGTGGCGTCGAACTGTTCGATTCGGGAAATGCCGTTGCGGCCCTGCGCGAATGGCCTGCCAGCTCTCGTCGGTGCCAATGCCAACCGAACTCAGCAAGCCGACTCCTGTGACTACAACTCTGCGCGACAACCAATAGCTCCCGGCGGCTTACTTCTTCTTCTTGTTCTCGATGTAATCGATGGCGTCTTTCACGGTTGCGATCTTTTCGGCGTCTTCGTCGGGAATGTCGATGTCGAACGCTTCCTCGAACGCCATCACCAGCTCCACGATATCGAGCGAATCCGCGCCGAGATCATCGACGAACGAGGCGTTGGTGTCCACTTGGCCTTCATCCACGCCCAAGCTGCTCGACGATGATCTGCTTCACTCTTTGTTCAACCGACATGAATCCTCCCCACGATGACTGCAAAAATATCTACAAACTCATTGATTCTAGCGATGGTAGCGGCCAGCCGCAACTACGCTGGCCGCGACTGCGCCGATGAGGGCTCGGTTTGCGCTCCGATGTCTCCACTTACGATCAGATCAACAAAACAGGGCTTCTTGTCAACCCAATTGTAGCCCAGCCGCGCGGCGTGCGCCGGCATCGGCATGTCGGCTTGCCAGGATCGGGGACGGCGCGCGGCACGTGAATGTTGCGTCCCGCAGGAAAGGCGCGCGAAACTGGGGCCGCACCTTCCGCCAATGTACAAGTCAATGAGCCGGTTCATCTATCTGCACGGCTTTGCGAGCAGCCCTAGCTCGCGCAAAGCTCGCTTTTTTGAGGAGCGATTTCGCGAGTTGGGGATTGGCTTGGAAGTCCCCGATCTGGCGGAAGGGCGATTTTCGAAACCTCACGCTCACCGCGCAACTGAAAATGATCGAGCGCAGTGTGCCGCGGTGAGCCGGTATCCCTGATCGGATCCAGCATGGGCGGATATCTGGCGGCGCTGTATGCCGCCCGCCATCGCTGAGGTGGAAAAGCTGGTGCTGCTGGCGCCGGCGTTTTCGTTCGCCTCGCGCTGGCCGGAAACGCTGGGCGACCAGGCGATGGAGCAATGGAAGCGCACCAACTCGCTGGAGGTTTTTCATTATGCGCAGAACCGCGTGGCGGAACTGGGCTATCAGCTGATCGAAGACGCCGCAGCAATACGAAGCCTATCCGGACGTTCACGCAGCCGGCGCTGATTTTTCAGGGCCGGCAGGATACCATTGTCCCGCCCGAATATGCCGTGGCGTTTGCCGGCGGCGCATTCCAATGCGAGGTTGCGCCTGCTCGATTCCGATCACGATCTAGTGAACGTGCTGGATGAGATGTGGCGGGAGACGGAGAAGTTTTTATTCTGACCGCGTTTCTATTCGCTCGTAGATACGAGCGAGCGGGATGGAGATTCCGATGGATTCGATCAGCAATATCTCACTGGCAGCCTGATAGTCACGGAGCGTCCATGTGTTAGTCTCGCGACGGGTGTAATGCTCGATGCGAATCTGATCCTGAGCCACCAGGACGTAGTCCTTTAGCGATTCAAGCGCCCGATAATACTGAAACTTTACACCCCGATCATAGTATTCGGTGGACGGCGAGAGAACTTCGACGATTACTGTCGGATTCAGCAAGATATCCTGGCGCTCGTCAGCAAGCAATGGCTTCCCGCAGACGACGAGGACGTCGGGATATGCATACATGCGAGGCGACACGCGGACGCGGAAATCAGAAGTGAAGGCCTGACACTCAGAACCTTGCAGCGCCATGTAGAACTGTCCCAAGACATTGGCGCTTAGCCGTGCATGGCGCATGCTCCCGCCCGACATGGCAATGACGTCGCCATCGAAGAACTCGCTGCGGAACTCGGCCGCTCGATCGAGCGCAAGGTACTCTTCCGCGGTTACTTTTGTGATCGGACTGGAAGCCACGACTCTTACCTGATAGCAGTGTATCATCCGTCAAACACGAACCCATCCGCGCGTCTTTGAACTCTCCGTCACCTTCTCCAACAACCGCATCCCCAGCAACCCGTCTTCGAACGTCGGATAATCCAGCGGAGCGCCCGGGTCCGCCACACGCGCGTAGAAGCGCTTGAACACCTGCTTATGCGTGTCGTCGTAGCCTTCGCTGTGTCCGCCGGGAAGATCGGCGTACGCGGCCGCCTGGGGATAAAGCAGCGCGGGATCCTTCACGATGATCTGGTTCGGGCTATTGCGCTGGCCGATCCATAATTCATCGGGGCGCTCCTGGTTCCAGGAAACGCCCTGCCTTGGTCCCGTAAATGTCAACGGTGAACATATTTTTCCGGCCGGCCGACATCTGGCTCACGGTAAATGCACCGCGCGCTCGATCGCCCAGGCGCAAAAGAACCGAGCCGAAATCATCGGTATCGATCGGAACGGTTTCGAACTCGGCAGTTTGGAGTTGTTGTTTGCCGGCGAATGTCTCCACCGATCCTTTGGGCTTTCGCCGCGTCGGATGAAACGTCGCCAGATCGGCGCAGAGTTCCGTAATTCGCAGGCCGGTGACGTGCTGGATCAAGTCCATCCAGTGCGATCCGATGTCGCCCATGGCCCGCAGCGCGCCATTCTCCTTTGCATCCACACGCCAATTCCAATCGGTTTCATAGAGCAGCCAGTCCTGCGAGTAAGTGCCTTGCACAATCAGAATCTCGCCCAAGTCGCCCGCTTCGATCATGCGGCGAATCTGCTGGACAACCGGGTAGTAGCGCAGATTGTGCTGGATGCAGTTGGCGAGTGAAGTATCGGCTGCTAGGTCCACCAGTTCGCGCGCCTGGTCCACCGAAACGGTGAACGGTTTTTCGCACAGAACGTGTTTCCCGGCTTTCAGTGCCGCGACGCAAACGGGAAAGTGCAGCGCATTGGGTGTCAGAACATGGACAGCGTCGATGCTGGAATCTTCGAGCAACTCCTGATAATTTCCAGTGGCGCGGTTGACCCCAATGCTCTTACCGAACTCGCGCGCCCGCTCAACGCTGGAGCCGGCCACCGCCGTAATTTCGACAGTGCCCAAGCGGCGCAGATTCTCCGCGTGAACCTTTCCCATGAAACCAGTTCCGATGAGCGCTGTCTTGATCATTTGCATAACATGATTTGCATAACGTGGATGGTTGACGATGTCGATATGTTTGGAGTGGGAATTGCTAAACTGAGATTCTAACCGAATGGTAGTCAGGATACGACTCAGTTCCGGCACCAAAGTGCGGCAGAAGCGGCGCAAGAATCAGCACGTCGCTCTGGCGATGGCTGCCTTGCTCACCCCTGCCGCTGTGATGGCTTGCGCTCTTGCATTTTGGCGGCTGGCAGCGGATATGAACGCCACCGGGCAGTTCCCCATTCCCAGCGGTCTTTTCTCGCACTGGCAGGTTTGGGTCACGCTGGCGGCCTCGCTGCAATGCTGCGCCACGCTTCTGAATCGCTATGGAAAACCACAGGATGTACTACCGGAATCGGTAGACGAAGCGGAACGCAAGCTAGCCAACTCTCGCTACTGACTTTTCGCTCTTAGTACTTTTCCCCTGTGGCGGCGTGCCACACCCTGTGCACCGCCTGCGCGCACTCCAATTTCACATCGAATCGAAATACTTGCGCTAACTCGCGAGCAATTCACGCCTCGCGGCACAATCTGAATTGACGAAACTTTGGAGAGGCTCGTGCATCGAGTGTAGATAGAGGTCGGAGGAAGATGCCAGTTCTCAAAATTGTACTCACGCCGCAACCTGCAGTGGCGCGCGCAAGATCCGGCGGCGCTGCAACCACTTCGGAGAGCACAATCAAGCCGGAGTTTCGGTTTGAGGGCGCGTTTGTTCAAACGCTTAGGACAAATGGCGAATGTCCTGGTCGCTCTGTTGACACCTGCCGCTCTGGTCGCCTTCGTCCTGGGATTGTGGCGAGTATGCGCGGACCTGGGATGGGCGGGTGCATTCCCGATTTCGGGCGGTTTCTTCTCGCACTGGCAGGTGTGGATTGCCTTGTCCATCGCTCTGAAGATGCTTTCTTCTGTTCTGATCGCCTGGGGCTCGCGAAGCGCGAAGTTTTCTGAGGAAAACTGAGCTCTGTTTCTGATATTCTGAGCTTTAGGCGGGTCTTCAGTTCATGTCCTTCCGCAGCAGAACCCGATCTATCGGCGCATTCTATATTCCGGGCTTCCCTAAGGGCGTCAAATGGCTGCTGATCAGCAATGTCGCCATTTTCATCATCGGCTACTTCGCTGGCCTCCTGCGGCTGGACGCGCCGCTGGCTTACCTGGCTCTCACTCCGGTTTACGTCGTCAAATACTTCGCCGTCTGGCAGCTGGCCACCTACGCCTTTCTGCACGGGGGCTTCGGCCACATCATCTGGAACATGCTGGCGCTCTGGATGTTCGGCGCCGACATTGAAAGGATCTGGGGAACTCGCCGCTTCGTGCAGTTTTATTTTTTTTGCGCGGTGGGGGCGGGCATCTGCGTGGTGATTGCCAATTACGTTTTGCCCTGGGGCAACCCGAATCTGCCCACCATCGGCAGCTCCGGCGCTATTTTCGGCATCTTGATGGTCTACGCGTTGATGTTCCCGGATCGCGATATCCTGTTCGGATTCCTGATTCCGATCAAAGTGAAGTACTTCGTGATGATCGTAGGCGCGGTCGCATTCTTGAGCTCTTTCGGTGTCAACAAGGGAGTCAGCAACTTCGCGCATCTGGGCGGCCTGCTGTTTGGTTATCTCTTCTTAAAGACGCCGCATATGCAGTTCGATCCCGTGGCGCCCATCCGCAGGCAATATCGGGATTGGAAGCTGCAGCGCGCCAAGAAGAAATTCCAGGTCTATCTTGCGAAAGCAGGGCGGCGGCCGCGGCCCGAAGGTCAATTAGCCAGTCAATTAAAGGTCTAAAATGGATTGCATGGGCGGCGTGGATGCCGTCCGTGGCGCAGCGGTGATTGTATGAAATACTTCAAAGCCGGTTTAGCAGCCGCCGTAGTAATCGCATTCGGCGCAATTTCGTTCCACTTGGCTTTTGCGCAAGACGGGCCGAATTCCGACTCGTCGGAAACCGTCGCCAAGCCCAGGAAGAAAAACCTGCCGCCCGACGCGGCAACGGAGCCCGCGACCGCTGAGCCGGACAGCACGCAGCCGGCCGCCCGTACACCGCCCCCGAGTGCGCCAACCAACGACGCCGAGCCGGCGGCGGAAGAGCCGAAGATCCCGTCGAAGTTCAGCAGGAAAGGCAAAGAACTTCCCGAGAATACGCCTACCTTCAGCAGCGACGTGAATACCGTGGAACTGGATGTGGCGGTGCTCGACAACAAAGGTCATTTTCTTCCGAACATCCCCCGCGCCGACTTTCGGGTGCTGGAGGACAACGTTCCGCAGAAGATCGCGACGTTCAGCATGAACAGCGACGCGCCGATGACCATCGCAATGGTGATCGAGTTCAACAATCTGTTCCAGCAGTATTGGTCCGAGGGATGGTATGAGACGCTGACCGCTACCTACGGCTTCGTTCAAACCCTGAAGCCGGATGATTATGTCGCGATCGTCGCTTACGATCTTGCGTCCGGAGATCCTGTGCGACTTCACCAATGACCAGGCCAAGCTGCAAGATGCCATGCAGCGGCTGCGCATTCCGGGATTCTCCGAGTCCAGCATGTTCGATGCGGTGGTGGATACCGAGCAACGCATGGAGAACATCGAAGGCCGCAAGGCGATCCTGCTGATCGCTTCCGGACGGGATACGCTGAGCAAGCTCACTTGGGACAAAACCCGCAAGGCCGTGCAAGAGGCAGGCGTGCCTATTTACGCATTCAGCTTGCTGCAAGCTCTGCGCATTATGGCCGAGCCCTACATGGGCAACAACCAGTACATGGATTTTCTGCAGGCCGACAACGAAATGAAGACCCTGGCGCGCGAGAGTGGCGGGCAGGCGTTCTTCCCGCGTTTCCTGCAAGAGTATCCGTCCATCTTCCAACAAGTGGCCGCCGCGCTTCGAAATCAGTACTCCATCACCTACGCACCAGCCAATCAGGCCAAGGACGGCAAGTTCCGCAAGATCAAAGTGGAGTTAGTGGATCCGCAAACCGGCGTCGCGGTGAGAATCATGGAGAACGGCAAGCCGGTGAAGTACGACGTGGTTGCGAAATCCGGTTACACGGCGCCGCGCGCGGTGGAGTAGTTTGTTTCTTCTCGCGCGTAGCACGCTGCGGCAACCTCGTTCGCTCCTCTCAAGTCAAGCTCTCGATCTTTCGACTTTCCAAGCTGATAGAAATTCGTTGACAGTGCTATTACAGCTCTGTTAAGTTCGTTGGGTCCTTTCGATGGCGAACTCACCTTCTCAGAATCCGTGCGGACGGATTCTCTTAGTCGACGACAACTGCTTAGGAATCGGCGGCGCGGTGCAAGGTGCTTCAGGAGCTGGGTCATCAGGTGCTGACCTCCAGCACCGCGGCCGAAGCGCTGGAATTATGCGGCAAACATAGTTTCGATATCGTGGTGACTGATTACAAGATGCCGAAGATGAATGGCATCGAACTCATCGCCCGCTTGAGAAAGCTGCATCCGGCCACCGCGGTGATCCTGATTTCCGGCTTCACCGATACGCTGGGCCTGGATGAAGCCGGCACTGGCGCCGACGTAGTGCTGCAGAAGAGCAACAATGAAGTAAGCCAGCTGGTTCGCGCCGTGAATCGGCTGATGCGCAAACAGCCGCCCAAGAAGCCGACCGGCTCGCAACCCGGCGTGAAAACCGAGAAGCGAAAAGTTCGTTAGCAGCTCGCTAATTTTCGCTCGGCCTTTCCAGGCGATCGATCACCAAAAATTCCACCGGGCCTTTGGTCGATTCCAGTTTGAGCCCAAGTTGTTCCTGAATCGCGGTGAATATCGACTTGGCATTTGGATCCGCTGCCCCAGCCGGCGCGGGCGCGAGACCCGGCGCCACGAACCCGGGCGTGCTCTGATCCGCGGTCCATTCCACATGCACATCAAAACTTCCCGTGAGCCCCGTTTTGTCGATCACCGGGCGCTGCAACGCGTTGGACAGAGCCGTTCCCAGTTCCGTCATCGAGATCCCGGTTCCCGCCACGCTATGCAAACTGGTGGTCATCCCACCGCAGATGTCGGCCACCTTCGGGTCCGGGGGCGCGGGCGCAGACACGATGCAACTGGAGGCCGGCAAATGGCCGCCGCCTTTGGCCGCCACCAACGCATACACTTGTGCTTCTTTCATCTCGCGATGCAACTTCAGTTGAAATCGATCCTCCAGCAGCGTTTGCAGCATCACCCTGGTCTCTGCCAGGCCGGCGCTGGCCGGTTTGGCCGCACGAATGTCATAGCGATCCGAGGCCGCCCAACCCGGGCCGCCAGACAGTTGAAAGTCCCGCACGTCCCAGGCATATTCAATCAGAAATCGAAGCCAGACGTTATCCGCGTCAAATCTGGCGCGAGCAATCGCGCCGATTCGAACACCGGGATCCCCGCGCGCGTTGCGCCGGATGGACGCCACTTCGAATTTCGGCCGCGCGGCGACATCCTGTGACCGGGCCACTCCCATGGCCGCCATCCCCAGAACAATCGCGATCGCTTGGCGCCGCATCGCTGATTATTCTATCGGGTTCGCGGTAAAGTAAAAGCAGATGCTGCTACGCGCGTGGGTCGCCCTCGTACTCTGCATCCCCTTTTCCATTTCAGTCTCAACCGCCGCGACGCGCGCCAAGGCTTCGAAAAAAACGTTGGACAAAACTGTCAGCTATTCCACCCGGCAGTGGACGCGGTCCCTGAGCCTGCACGACAAGGTGGCGCAGCTCATCATCGTGCCGATTTATGGAGAGCCGGCCAACACGCGCTCCGCCGAATTTCGAAAATATCAGCACCTGATCCGCGATCTTCACGTTGGCGGCGTCATCGTGACCGGCCATTCGCTCAACGGCGGCATCCGCAACGCCGAGCCTTACGCCATGGCCGCCCTGCTGAACCGGCTGCAGAAGCTGGCGAGAACGCCGCTCTTCGTCGCCGCCGATTTTGAGCGCGGAGCTTCCATGCGCGTGAACTCCACCACCGCCTGGCCGTACAGCATGGCGTTTGGCGCCGCCAACGATCTCGCCGCCGTCAGCGAGGAGGGCGCGGACACTGCCCGCGACGCGCGCGCCATGGGAGTCAACTGGCTGTTCGCCCCGGTGGCCGACGTCAACAATAACCCCGATAATCCCATCATCAACATCCGCTCCTTCGGCGAAAACCCGCAGCAGGTGGCCAGCTTCGTGCAAGCCTACATCAACGGCGCGCATTCGGACCGCAAGAATCCGGTGCTCGTCACTGCGAAGCATTTCCCCGGCCATGGCGACACCACCGAAGACAGCCATCTGGAACTGCCGCGCTTGGATGCCGATCATGACCGAATTGAAACCGTGGAGCTGACGCCTTTCCGCAGCGCGATCGCGGCCGGCGTGGACGCAGTGATGACCGCGCACCTGAACGTGCCGTCGCTGGACCCGGGCAACATCCCCGCCACCGTTTCGAGCAAAATCATCACCGGCGTCCTGCGCGACGAACTCGGTTTTCATGGCCTGGTGGTCACCGACGCCATGGACATGCAAGGTCTTGCGGCGATGTTCGATTCAGGCGAAGCATCCGTGCGCGCCATCGAAGCGGGCGCCGACGTACTGCTGATGCCAAAGCATCCCGAAGAAGCGATTCGCGCTTTGATGCTGGCGGTGGAAAAAGGCAGGATCAGCCGCAAGCGGCTGGATGAAAGCGTTAACCGCGTGCTCGCTGCCAAAGCCCACCTCGGCCTGCGCGCCAAAAGGACTGTGAATCTGGAGGCGATCGCCGATGTGGTGGATTCGCCCGAGTCCGCGGACCGCGCCCAGCAGGTTGCCGACGGCGCCGTTACGCTGGTGAAGGATTCCAACGATGCGCTCCCCCTTCGTCATCCCGAAAGCACCTGCCTGATCGCCCTCACCGAAGGGCGGCGCAGCCAGCAGGGAATTCGTTTGATGGATGAAGTGAAGAAACGCGCGCCGGGCGTGACCACTACGATTCTCGACCCGAGCATGAGCAAGGCCGATTTGGACCAGGTGAGCGCGAAGACTTCGAGCTGCACTGAGATCGTCGCCGCGGCGTACGTGACGGTGGCCGCTTATCGCGGCAATGTGGCGCTGGCCGGCGGGTATCCGGATTTTCTGAACGGGCTGATCGCAGGCAAAGTTCCCGTGCTGCTGGCGGCGCTCGGCAATCCATATCTGGTTCGTAATTTCGCAAATGTGAGCGCATATCTCACCACTTATAGTCCGACGCCCACGTCCGAGACCGCGCTCGCGAAGGCGCTGGTCGGCGAAATCGCAATCACTGGCCACTTGCCGGTCACCATTCCCGGCATCGCCAAGTACGGCGATGGAATCCAGGTTCCAATGGCGACTCCCGTCGTGAAGGGTCTATAGGATGGTTGAGATCACCTGGCTCGGTCACGCCACCGTACAATTTCGTTTGGAATCCGGCGAAGTGATTCTGATGGATCCATGGATCGATGGCAATCCCGCGTATCCCAAGGGGCACCAGATCGATCGCGTGGATGCCATCCTGATTTCCCACGCCCATTTCGATCACCTTCATGACGCCGTCCCGCTGGCCAAGAAGTTCAAGCCCAAAGTAATCGCGATCTATGAAACTTGCGTATGGCTGACTTCCAAGGGCGTGGAGAACTGCAGCGGCATGAATAAAGGCGGGACTCAGGACGTGATCGGCGCGCTCAAAGCAACCATGACGCATGCCATCCACAGTTGTGGCATCCAGGATGGCGACCAAATCTTGTATGGTGGCGAGGCGGCTGGCTACGTGCTTCATCTGCCCGACAACCGCGCGATCTATTTCGCCGGCGACACGGCGGTGTTCTCCGACATGCAGCTTCTCCAGCAGTTGTACAAGCCCGACCTCGCGTTTCTGCCAATCGGCGATTTCTACACCATGGGCCCGCGCGAAGCCGCGCTGGCCTGCCGTTTGCTGGAAGTGAAGAAAGTGATCCCGATGCATTTCGGCACCTTCCCCGCGCTGATCGGCACGCCTGCCGAATTGTCGCGCGAGCTGAAGGATTCCTCGCGCACCGAAGTGTGGCCGCTCGAAATCGGTAAGCCCGCGAAGTGGTAGGCTTGGTTCCTCCAACATCCTGCTAGGGCGCTCACCCCGCTGCGCTTCAACCAAAAGGAGTATATGATGTGTACCGGACTCTGCCGGGATAGGCGGCGGGGGATGCACCATTCGAACGGCCGAACTCCGGATAAACATTTATGAGATTCAGTGCCATGGTCAACCCGTTGGTTCTCACGGGCCTGTGCTCCGTTCTGTTTCTGAATCCGGCCCGGGCATTGAATGTTTGCGCCGATCCCGACTATCTGCCGTATTCCAATCGAGCGGGCGCGGGTTTTGAAAACAAGATTGCCGAAGCGGTTGCCAAGTCCCTGGGCGAGACCGCCGAGTACACGTGGGCGAGCCATCGCGGCCATGGCGGATTTCCTCAATTCCTCTCGTCTACCCTCGACGCCAAGAAGTGCGATGTCGTAATGAGCATCCCCTATGCCAGCCGCGAAGAGCTAACCACGCGGCCTTATTACATCTCATCCTATGTTTTCGTTTTCGACAAGAGCAAGAAATACGACATTACGAGCATGGATTCGCCCGTGCTGAAGCGCGTAAAGGTCGGTTTTGAACGCGAGACGCCGGCCGAAGACGCGCTCAAAATGCGCGGGATGATCCCGGCGGCTGTGGCCTTCGACGTAGCCACCGATGACGGAGAGTCGCCGGCATTAATGCTGGACGCGCTGAACAGTGGAAAGATCGATGTCTTGATCACCTGGCAGCCGGCCATCGGCGCATTCCTGCGCGCGGCGCCAAATCTGGAAGTGCTCGCGGTTCCCAATGAACGGGCCTTGGGGCCGCCCGAGCAATACTCTTTTCCTATGTCGATGGGCGTTCGCGCGGGTAACGAAGCGTTGAAGAAGAGGCTGGATGATGTGATCGAGAATCACCAGGCTGAACTCACGGCCATTCTTTCCGAGAACGGCGTGATGTCATACGCGCCGCGGCAGCAGGAGCGGCCACGTTGAAACTGGTTTTGATCTTCTTCATCGTGCTCTCGGGCGCCGCGCAGGACGGCGAAAAGCTGATCAAGGCGAACGATTGCTCCTCTTGTCACGCCGTGGATCGCGAAGTGGTGGGGCCAGCCTACAGTGCGGTGGCGAAGCGCTACGCCGGCCAAGCCGATGCCCCCGATACCATCGCCAAGCTGGCCGCGAAAATCCGCGACGGCGGCAACGGCATGACGCCCCATCCGGATTTGACGGATGCCCAGCGTACCGCGATGGCGAAGTGGATCTTGTCGCAAGCGGGACCCGCGGCTGTTCCCGCTGAGGGCGACACGAAAACGTATTCGTACAAGCTCCAGGACGGCACCACGGTCAGTCTCGACTTTCCACTCTTTTTGGAAAACCAGGCGCCCAAAGTAACCAAGGAAGTCTTCCACGGCTACCAGCTCTTTAATTCGTATTGCTACCGTTGCCATGGCACGGATGCCACCGGAAGCCAGCTCGCGCCCGATCTGCGGCACTCGCTCACAGCCGGAATGAAACAGCGCGACTTTCTCGCGGTGGCGATGTCTGGGAAAAAGGAACAAGGCATGCCGGCGTGGGCCGGTTTCCTCAGCGAAGACGATGTGATTCACATTTTCAGGTACGTAAAGGGACGAAGCCTCGATCTGGTGTCTTCCGGCAGGCCACCGTCCGCGCAGGATTGAAGAAACACAAAAGGAGCTCTGAAATGAACTCAATGAAACAGATCTGTTCCCTGGCAATCGCCTTCGCCACGTGCGCCGCGCTTGCCCCGATGGCCGCGTTGGCGCAAGATGCGCTCCAGAAGGATTCGCAGGACCCCAACCAATGGGTGATTCCCTTGGGCAGCTACGGCGGGAACCGGCACAGCAAATTGAACCAGATCAATACCAAGAACGCGGGCAAGCTGAAAGTTGCCTGGACCATGTCCACCGGGACGCTGCGCGGTCAGGAAGGCCAGCCGCTGGTAATCGGCAACATGATGTACTTCGAGAGCTCCTACCCCAACTTCGTGTACGCCATCGACCTGGACAACATCGGACAAATCGCCTGGAAATTCGCGCCGGAGCAAGACAAGTTCTCGCCGTCCGTGGCCTGCTGCGATCTGGTGAACAAAGGCGTGGCCTATGCCGACGGAAAGATTCTCATTTCCACTTTGGACACGCATGTCTATGCGCTGGACGCGAAGACCGGCAAGGTGATGTGGAGCGCTCAAAACGGCGATCCGCAACTGGGACAAACCATGACCATCGCTCCACTGGTGGTGCATGACAAAGTGATCGTGGGAATCTCGGGCGGCGAATACGGCGTGCGCGGTCACCTCACCGCTTACGATCTCAATACCGGCAAGATGGTGTGGCGCGCCAACAGCGTGGGGCCCGACCAGGATATTCTCTTCGATCCCGACAAGACCATCGATGCCGCCACGCAACAACCCGTGGGCAAGGATTCCAGCCTCAAAACCTGGATGGAAGACGGCTGGAAGCTAGGCGGCGGCACAACCTGGGGCTGGTATACCTACGATCCCCAGCTCAACTTGGTTTACTACGGCAGCGGGAACCCGGGCACGTGGAATCCCGGCCAGCGGCCCGGCGACAACAAGTGGTCCACCAGTTTGTTCGCGCGCAATCCGGATACCGGCGTGGCGGCGTGGGTCTATCAGATGACTCCGCACGATGCCTGGGATTATGACGGCATCAACGAGAGCGTTCTCACCGACAGCGTCATCGACGGCCAGACCATCCCCACCATGACGCATTTCGATCGCAATGGTTTTGCCTACGTGCTGGACCGCCGCAGTGGCAAGCTGCTCCGAGCCAATAAATTCGACCCTTCCACCAATTGGGCGGAGAAGATCGACCTGCAGACCGGCCGGCCGGTGCTGAACGAAGCCAAGATGACCAAGGAAGACGTCAACGTCAAAGACATTTGTCCGGCCGCGCAGGGCGCCAAGAATCATCAGCCGGCTTCCTACGATCCCAAGAGCAAACTGTTTTATCTCGGCACCAATCACATATGCATGGACTACCAGGCGTTCAGCGTCAAATACCGCGGCGGCTTTCCCTTACGTGGGAGCCACGTTGAACATGTTCCCGGCCGACCATGGCGATGTCCGCGGCCGCCTGATCGCCTTTAATCAATGACCGGCGAAACCAAGTGGACGATCAACGAAAAATTCCAGGTCTACAGCGGACCGCTGACCACCGATGGCGGCGTGCTCTTCTACGGCACGCTGGACGGCTGGTTCAAAGCCGCCGATCAGGCCACGGGCAAGATTCTCTATCAATTCCACGCGCCCTCCGGCATCATCGGCAATCCCATCAGCTACACGCATAAAGGGAAGCAATATGTTGCGGTGCTGACGGGCGTGGGAGGATGGGCGGCGATCGGTCTGGCCGAAGGCCTCACGAAAGGGACTGAAGGGCTCGGCGCGGTGGGTCTTACATCATCGCTCGCCGACTACACCAACCTGGGCGGGACGTTAATCGTTTTCTCGCTGGAATAGATTTGCGCAATTTGCTTCCGAAGACCTGGTCCGGGCCTCCCGTGCGGGCTCGAACCAGGACTCTCCGGACCTTTACCCTCTCTCTTCCCCGCCCTGCCCAGCTACTTATGGAACGCCACTCATGGCCTTCGAACGGCGCACAAAAAGTCACGGACGTGCCGCCCGATTGCGTGAGCGTCAGCGTGGTTTTCACCCCGCAGTTGCTGCTCCCGTCCGGGACGGCCCCTTTGGAACGCAACCAGCTCACCATCCCCGCCATCGGCAGCACCAACTGCACCAACCTGATTTCCGTCCACGGCGATTGCATCGAGCTCCTTCACAGCTCGCTACGTTTCAATTTGATATGGTTTCTTCATAGCGACTCTCCTATTTCTCTCGAAAGAACGTTTGCTCTCGGCCTATAAGGCTTCGAGCGGGAGTCGCTAATTTCTACGATCTACCCGGGCATTCCCTTTGACTGGGATGGCGCTACCTCCGTGGCAAGGACCAACCTGCTAGTAAGCCAGGAGATGTGGGAAGAGGTTCAAACCCTCAGACTGGTACTCAAGTCGGCGAATTGGCGGCGGGCGAGTTGCAGACCCAGGCGAGAAGCCGTTTGAGAATTTGAGGCGTTCGAACCAGCTAAAGCCGAAGGAAAGATACGGAGATCGTAGAGGCAGACACCGCAAACGAAATTTGGCTCCCCGGCATGGATTCGAACCACGAACTTGACAAGATTCTGAAGTCCCGCAACTTATTGATTCTACAAAGCCACTGAAGTCTTCAAAAGCCTCAAAAGCAGGTGTCGTGGTACAAAAAGTGTACAAACTTTTTTAAGTTCGATAACCGATGTCCACTGTGGGATATCCTTCCATGTACTCTTCACCGTTGCAGCCATAGTAGCTGACAGTGCGTTTTTCGAAATCAACATCGTATCGGACGACGCCCGCGCGCCAGGAGGCCGCAAGAAATTCCGGGAATGTACTTTCGCCGGCCTGATCGACGCGTAATGCCTTGATGAGCCCGTCACGGTCGAACGCCGGAATATCCGCCGCGCCCGAGACCAGCGGCTGCCCCTGCATGACGACCGGGCCGTCATTCGTCAGAAAAATACTCTGGCAGGCGGGGAGCGACCAGAGGTTCCTCGTCACGCCCGCGCGGCGGAGCGTTTCAGCCAGATAGGAGAAGCCGCCGACCTTCGGCCGGATCGCCATGGCTTGTTTGTGGGCCGTTTGCAGATTCTCGATTGCCTTACTCATCTTGCTATTCTCCTTTTACGTTGATATTCATTCGACCGGGACATCCGATATCTCGTTTGATGCGGTCAGCTTGCGCAACACTTGCCCAAGCATCGCCCTTTCCTTGGTATTGAGGCAGTCGAAAAACCGCCGGTCGTTGCGATCGGCAATTTCCCTGAGTTCGGGAAGAATGCGGCGCCCCTGCTGTGTCAGGTAGAGCAGCTGGCCGCGGTTGTCCGCCGCCAGGGCCTTTCGTGTGAGCCACTTCTTGTCCTCAAGCTTGTCGAGGACTTTGGATATGGCACCACGGGTCAGGCCGATCGTTTCGGCAAGCTCGGCCGGCCTGATCTCCGGATGCTCATCGACATGGCTCAGCACCACCCACTCGGCGACGGAGACCTGCCTTTCCTGCAAGGCCTTCGCAAAGGTTCCGGACACGTGATTGGAGACGCGCCGCAGCCAATAGCCGAGGTGGATTTCAAGGGCGGCATTGCCGGGCTTTGCTGCGGTGTCGCTCACAACTGTTTCCTTGGAAACTATATTAGTTTCTTTGGAAACTACTTGTCAAGCGCAATCTTTGCATTGATGATGTCGTCCGTCAACCTGCGATCCAGGCCGCGAAGCTCGAAAGCGAAGGTCTGGTCGGCCCGCGAGGCGGCCGAGGACCAGGAACCCTTCAACCGCCAAGCGGCTTTGCGCAGATGCCGCTATAGAATGAACGCCAAGAGCGCCAGGACTGCGAAACCGTCCGAGATCATCGCGGTATATTCTTTAGCATTCTTGTGCGGACGGGGGACGTGTCCCAGTCCGGCCAGGCCGTAGTATAAGCCGCCGACGATGGCTGCCGGGACAAGAGCTTCTTTGTGCCACAGGCTGCCCAGCCCAAGCAGCCCAATAGACAGATTTGCAAATCCCAGTTCACGCACGATCGCGAACGCCTTGGGTTCGTGAATTTCGAAAATCTCCACCGCTGTGAATGACGGCTGAAAGACCTGCCGGAGGCCGGCGACGAAGAGGCGAATTCCTACGGCCCAGAAAACAAACCATTCTCCAATCAAACTCATGTCCGTGATGCCGTGGCCGAAGCGAATGGCTTCCACGGCGATCGACGCAAGTGGAAATATGAGCAACAGCAGAAGCACTGAGGCGAAATACATGGCTTGAACTTACGGGACGCGTTCGAGCGCGGGCGGATGCCAAGTCCCGTTGAGGATTGCTTCTTCCGGCCAATACAGGCGAATAGTGAGATTAAAGATTCCATCCCCTGAAGGAAGCCAGTTCGATTCCTTCTCGGGTCCTGGGTTCTGGCTCTGGAAATAGATATCCAGCGAACCATCCGAGTTAAATTTTAATGGATCGCGATCGCCGATGGCATAGCGCTGGATAGAATTCGCAATGAAATAGCCGTCCTTATCGTAAGCAGTGAGCGACCAGAAGGCGCGCATCGGCGGAAGGAAGGCCTTGTCGAAGTGCATCCGATAGCGGATGGAGCCACTGAGGAGTTGTCCCGCGCCGTCCGCGCTGCTGTTCAGATAAATCGCGTCCTCTGGGGGATTCGCACCTATCGCAAAACGCGCGATGGCGGCGCGCGCCATGTAATTGGTTCCATAGCGCCCGATGTTTTTGTTGAACCCTGCCCAAGCAGGCTTGGTGGCAGCAGCTGCGGTAATCATTTGTTCAACGCGCCCGGACGCGGCATGAGCGCCTTGATTGATCGCTTGCTGTTGTTCCTGGCTCAGCTTCGACGCGTCGAAATCCTCGCCGGGTACGATGCCGATTCGCGCCAGGCCGAGAACCAGGGCCGAGTCGGCTGCATGCGGCGGGTTCGCCTTCATCGCCTGGGCGAAGGCGGTGAAGAACGCGCCAGGCTCCATCGCCTTGACGCGATCCGGCGGCGTGGCGCCCACAGACTTTCCGAAGGCGAGTGCGGAGCCGAGCTTCCGCTCTCCGTTCGGATACACGCTCAACGGCATCATGCGCATGCCCTTCTGAAACGCGTGGACATTGTCGTAATCGGAGGCACCGTTGGTTTGCGTGCGGCCGAGCAGCCAACCAATGTTGGTAGGCGCATCCAGGCGCGTGACGTGTTCCGGAAGTGTGCCTTTCCAGTTCGGCCCAACGACAGCGAACCACGCCTCGGTGGTTCCGGTAGTCCGTTTGCCCGGGTCGGCGAAGGTTTCCGTCCACGCATTCATGAATTGCAGCAGGTAAAAGCGTCCCGCTGAATCGGGAACGTGGATGAGGATTGGTTCCTTCGCCAGATCAAGCCAAGCCGTCGAATAAAGGGTGTCGGCGTTGGGCCGGACGATTTGCCGAATGTCGGGGCGAGGGAATTGGGGAACGTGAGTGAATTGATTAACAGACTGTGCGCCGCGAGTTGCTTCCAGAAGCACTAGTGTGCTGAGCGAGAAATACATTGCATAAGTCTGTGGAAGCATGCATACTTGGACATGCGCACCGGCCGTCCCAAGAAAGCCCTGGAAATTGCCGAGGCGGATCGCGAGAAATTGAGAATGATGGCATTGCGTCCGAAGTCGGCGCAGGCCATGGCGATGCGCGCCCGGATCGTGCTGCACTGCGAGCAAGGGATGAGTAACTCGGCGGTGGCGCGGAAATTGCAAATCACCGGTGCAACTGTCGGTAAGTGGCGGGAACGGTATCGGCAGTCTGGGCTGGACGGCTTGTTGGATGAGCCGCGGGTCGGCGCACCGCGCAAAATCACGGATGGTCAAATTGAAGAAGTCGTGACCAAGACGTTGGAATCGATGCCGGCCAACGGCACGCACTGGAGCACTCGCCTGATGGCCGAGGAGACGGGACTGACGCAGAACGCCATCGTGCGAATCTGGCATGCCTTCGGATTGCAGCCGCATCGGGTGGAGAACTTCAAATTTTCCAAAGACCCGCAGTTTGTGGAGAAGGTGCGGGACATCGTGGGCTTGTACCTCAATCCGCCGGACCGTGCGGTAGTGCTGTGCGTGGATGAAAAAAGCCAGGTGCAGGCGTTGAATCGGACCGAACCGATTCTGCCGCTGGCGCCCGGAGTCCCGGCGCGCCAGTCGCATGATTACGAGCGGCACGGAGTTACGTCCCTGTTTGCAGCGATGGATGTAGCTTCGGGCGTGACGATCAGCACCTGCTACCGTCGGCATCGGCATCAAGAGTTCTTGCGATTTCTGAATCAGATCGAGGAGAAGCTTCCCGCCGGGATCGACGTGCATCTGGTGATGGACAACTACGGTACACATAAGGTCGCCAAGGTCCGCGGTTGGCTGGCGCGGCATCCGCGTTACCACGTTCACTTCACGCCCACCAGCGGGAGTTGGCTCAACCTGGTGGAGCGTCTCTTTGCAGAAGTGACCGAGCGCTGTGTCCGTCGAGGCAGTCACACCGCGGTTCGGGTCTTGGAGAAGGCTATGCTCGACTATCTGAACCAGCGCAATCGGAATCCCAAGCCTTTTGTATGGACCGCCGATGCGGATTTAATCCTCGGAAAGGTCGAGCGACTTTCTAAACGCATTTCTCGCTCAGGACACTAGAGGATAAGCGTAGATGTAGGCTCGTTCTGCGATATCGTGGAGGTCAGCGGGGCGTGTTGTCCATGGAGCGCGGCGGCGGCGAGAAGCGTAGTCACGAGGGGCCTCATAAGTCCTTTGACGGCGAGACGAATTCTTCCAGTCGAGCCTATCATGCGCGGCACACCATGGAAAATGCCTATTCTAATCATTTTGGGTGCGAGATTCCCGCAATCCAGACTTGCCTCCGTTACTGAAGGCGGCTCTGCGAAAGGCTCCGAATCGATGGGCGACAAGCCGCTGGATAATTGAGAAATATGATGACTTGGTTCTACGGGAGCATGGATTTACATGTTTCAAATCCATGCTCATCGCTTCTGTCTTGAAAATTCAATAGGTTCTGCGGGTCCAAACAACGCCGAGGTACAAGATCTGTACAATAAAGGCTAACTGCGCCTCTAAATCATTGAATCTAAAGATTGGCTCCTCAGGTAGGACTCGAACCTACAACCCTTCGGTTAACAGCCGAATGCTCTACCATTGAGCTACTGAGGAGCAAGGCAGGCGTACTTCCCATTCATTACAACATCCCGCCTTGGCGCTGTCAAATTTTACGCCGGCTTCCGCTGACGGCGGTGAATCCCCCATCCAAGGCCCGCCACCATAATCAACAGCAGCGATAGGGATCTGGGCTCGGGAACTGACGATGGCGCCGTGATGGTTAGAGAATTCACAGTGATATTCTCTGAATTATTGCCGCCGCCCGACAGTCCAATTGCAAGCCGCACTTGCTGGAGTGATTCGCTCGCCAAGAAGGGATCGGTGGTGAGCCAGCTATCTAACGTGCGTGCGTCCGACTGCCCTCCTGCCAGGTATTGTCCTGTCGTGTTGTCATAGAGGTTGACCAGCGTTGCATTCGGGTCAAAAGGCATGTTGGCGCCGGACAGGGTTGTATTCTGAAATTCGAGCATCAGGATCTGGTCACTGGAGGCGGTTTGCCCCAATCCTCCCGTGGCATCGGTAAAGACCAGCATGAAGTAGGGCTGATCGCCAGCCTGGCCAGGCGTGAAGCTCCCAATATCAGCGTTGAGGCCGCCCAAGTTACCAAGGGTCAAGTCCGCTGGATAATTGGTTACGCTGGGGTCCCACAGAAGCCGGGCATAGTCGGTTTCTGTCGCTATCGACATGTTTACAGCACTATTGGCGCCGCAGGTTCCATCCAGCGGCCCCGCTTCCGGAGTGAATGTATCGCCAAATCCACCCTGGCCGGCTGCGTTGGCACACAGCGTGTAAGTATCAGCCGCAGCCGGGCTGGCAAATCCCGCCAAACCCATTAGCATGAATGCAATTGCGGTAGATGGAAGCACTTGCTTGGGGACAAACAAATATCGTGATCGCATGAATACACACTCTTTCTCCATTGAATTTTCGCAAGGCTCGTAGCACGGGCCTTGTTTTCAGGACCTTCTCTACAGGCTAGTTGGAAAGTGAATATCCATTTTGTAAAGTAGTTGCGCTTAAGTCAACAGCTTTACTGAATTTCGAACAAGACAAGTACTAAAAGAGCGGGGTACTTATGCGTTACGTGACGTGACAAACGTTTGCTTGCGCCATGGCAGTGTGCGATCTGTTACGAATCACTTCCTCTGCGCTATCAAATTTCATCGCTTGCTAAACTGGTAGTCAATCCATGGAATTGGAAAAAGCATACGAGCCGCAGCGTTTCGAGCCGCATTGGGCCGAATGGTGGGTGGAGTCCGGCATCTTCCACGCCGATCCACACGCACCAGGACCACGATTTTCTCTCGCCGTTCCTCCGCCCAACGTCACCGGATCGCTGCACATCGGCCACATGCTCGATCACACCGTGATCGATACGGCTACGCGCTGGCATCGCATGCGCGGCGACAACACGTTGTTCCTGCCGGGCACCGATCACGCCGGCATCGCCACCCAGATGCTGGTCGAGCGGAGCCTCGCTGCCGAAGGACTCACGCGCCAGCAACTGGGCCGCGAAGAATTTGTGCGCCGGGTGTGGGAGTGGAAGGAGAAGTATGGCAATCGCATCACCTCGCAGATGAAGCGCATCGGCGATAGCTGCGATTGGAGCCGCGAGCGGTTCACTCTGAATCCCGACCTTTCGGACGCCGTGCTGGAAGCTTTCGTGCGCCTATACGAGCGCGGCCTGATTTATCGCGGCACGTACATGGTCAACTGGTGCCCGCGCTGCGCCACCGCGCTTTCCGATCTGGAAGTGAAGCACGACGACACGCAGGGCAATCTGTGGCACATTCGCTATCCAGTGAACAATAGCTCGCGCTATCTGATCGTCGCTACCACACGGCCGGAAACAATGCTTGGCGACACGGCGGTGGCCGTCAATCCATCCGATCCGCGTTATCAGGACCTCGGCGGACAAACAGTGACGCTGCCGCTGATGAATCGCCCGATCCCGATCATCTTCGACGAAATCGCCGACCCGCAATTCGGCACTGGCGTAGTGAAAGTGACCCCCGCACACGATCCGAACGATCTGGAGGCGGGGAAGCGCCATGATCTGGCGCAGATCAAAGTGATTGGCGAAGACGCGCATATGACGGCTGAAGCCGGCCCTTACGCAGGTTTGGACCGCTTCGAAGCGCGCAAGCGCATCGTCGCCGATCTTGAAAAACAAGGCCTGCTGGAAAAAGTGGAGCCGTACGCGCTCGCAATCAGCAAATGCGATCGGTGCGGCACCATCGTGGAGCCGCTCATCTCGACGCAGTGGTTCGTCAAAACCAAGCCTCTGGCTGAAAAGGCGATCGCCGCGGTGAATGAAGGCCGCATCCAATTCGTCCCGGACAACTGGAACAAGACCTTCTTCAATTGGATGGAAAACATTCGCGACTGGTGCATCTCGCGCCAGCTCTGGTGGGGCCATCGTATTCCGGCGTGGCACTGCGCCAACTGCAAGAAGATCACCGTGGCGCGCGAAGCGCCCGCGGCTTGCCCGAACTGCCAGTCGGCCGAGCTGATACAAGATCCCGACGTGCTCGACACCTGGTTTAGTTCCAGTCTCTGGCCGTTTTCCACGCTCGGCTGGCCCGCCGATACCGACGATCTGCGCGCGTATTATCCCACCACGCTGATGATCACCGGCTTCGACATCCTGTTCTTCTGGGTGGCGCGCATGATGATGATGGGCATCGAGCTCACGGGCGACGTGCCGTTCCGCCAGGTGCATATGCACGGGCTGGTGCGCGATCCTTATCGCAAAAAGATGTCGAAGACCAAGGGCAACGTGGTGGACCCGCTCGACATCAACGATCGCTTCGGTACCGATGCTTGCCGCCTGTGGTTGCTGATGGCCGCGGCGCCCGGCACTGACATTACGTACAACGAAGACAAGCTGGCATCGGCGCGGCAATTTGCGAACAAATTGTGGAACGCGGCGCGATTGCTTCTCATGAATCTGGAAAGCGCGGGAATCGAACCGTCGCTTCCCGAGCCAGGAAAGCTCGAAACTCTGGAGGACCGCTGGATCTTCAGCCGCCTCAGCCGCACCGCCGAATCGGTGAATCGAGCGCTCGAACAGCATCGTTATCACGAAGTGGCTGAAGAATTGTGGCAATTCTTCTGGCACGATTTCTGCGATTGGTATCTGGAGATCAAGAAGCTGCGTTTATCGCCGAATTCCGGATTAACAAACGATTGGCGAAATTTACTGGCCGTATTCAGTGCATATCTACGGTTGCAGCATCCCATTCTGCCGTTCATTACCGAGGAATTGTGGCATCGGTTCGGACAGAACACTTCGATCGCGCTGGCGCCGTATCCACAGGCGGGCGCTGTGGATGAATCGGCGGAACGCGAGATGGGATTGTTGCAAGAGATGGTAACCGCCGCGCGAAAACTCAAAGCCGACAATGGACTGGACGACAAGCTCGAGTTAGCCGGCGTGCTCTATTGCCGCAATGGGTCAAGAAATATCGAATTCCCCGTCGTCGAATTCCTCGCGAAAGTAAAGCTGGAAGTGCGGACCGACACGCCGCTCGCCCTCACCGGCGCGGTGCGATCCACTGCCCAGTTCGATCTTTCTCTCCAGCTACCGGAAGTGGATACCGAGGCGCTGCGCCAGCGGCTGACGAAAGAGAACGACAAGCTGCAAAAGCAGGTGGTGAATATCGATCGTCAGCTCGAAAGTGAAAAGTTCCTGAACGGCGCGCCACCGCACATTGTAGAATCGTTACGCGGCAAGCGGGCCGAATACGCGGCTCAAATCCAGAAAAACCACGACATGCTCGCTCAGCTCTGATGACGCCGGCCGAAATCGTCGAACGCGCGCTGGCCGAAGACGTCGGGACGGGCGACATAACCACGGAGCTGTGCGTACCGGCCGATCGGCAGGCCAGCGGCGCTTTCCGCGTGCGGGAACGCGTAGTGGTCGCGGGCGTCGAACTTCTCCCGCTGCTCTATGGGCACATCGATTTCCAGGTGAGCGACGGCGCGATGCTGGAACCGGGCCAGGAAATAGCGCGAGTCCACGGCAGCGCCCGCATGCTGCTCACGCGCGAACGAGTGGCGCTCAATTTTCTGCAGCATTTGAGCGGCATCGCGACCTTGGGGCGCCGATACGTCGACGCGGTGGAAGGTACCGCCTGCCGCATTCTCGATACCCGCAAGACCACCCCGGGCCTGCGCCACTTGGAGAAAATGGCGGCGCGCGCGGGCGGCGTAACGAACCACCGCATGGGCCTCTTCGATGCGATTCTCGTCAAGAACAATCACATCACGGCCGCGGGAGGCGTGCGCGCGGCTTTGGATGCTGTGAAGCATGCCAATGTTCCGGTCGAGATCGAAGTTCGCACCCGCGCCGAGCTCGACGAAGCGCTCGCCTGCGGCGCTTCGCATCTGCTGCTCGATAATCTCACTCCAGCCGAAGCCCGCGAATGGATCCGCCACATCGATGGCCGAGCCACGGTCGAACTTTCCGGGGGAATTACGCTCGAAACAGTCCGCGCCTACGCGGAAACCGGCGCCGATTTCATCTCGGTGGGCGCCATCACGCATTCGGCTCCGGCGGTGGACATCCATTTTCGCCTGGAGCTGGATTAAGAGCCATGCCTATCGATCTGGCGTGGCTGCGATCGCAACTCCCGGACCGGCGCATTGAGTGGCACGACATGATCGGATCCACGATGACCGAAGCGGGCGGATTGGCAGCCGAAGGCGCGCCTTCAGGCACAGTGGTCGGAGCCGAAGAACAGACGGCGGGGCAAGGCCGGCATGGGCGGTCATGGCATTCCGAGCCCGGATCCGGTCTCTATGTCTCCATCATTCTCCGGCGACACTTCTCGCCGGACACCCTGCCAGTGGTGACGCTGGCGCTAGGCCTGGCGGCGCAAGAAGCGATTCTCAAGTCCACCAATCTCGCGTGCGACCTGCGCTGGCCCAACGACCTGCTGATTCAATCCAAGAAGTGCGCTGGCATTCTCACCGTGCTGGAAGGGTCCGCTATCATTGCAGGCATCGGCATCAACGTGAATCATTCGTCGTTCCCCGCAGAACTGGGCGCCATCGCGACCTCTTTGCGCGCCGCCAGCGGCCGCGTCCATTCGCGCGAGCGCCTGCTTGTAGAGCTGCTCACCAGTGTTGACGCCTATTGCGACCTGCTCGAAACCGAAGGCCGCGGCCCGGTTATCGAAATGTTCGCGCGCGCATCCAGCTATGTCTCCGGCCGCCGCGTGTGCGTGGATCTGGATGGGTCCGAGCTGCGTGGCACCACCGCCGGCCTGAACGATTCCGGCTTCCTGATGCTGCAGCGCGACGACGGAACCAGCAGCATGATCGTAGCGGGAGGAGTACGCCCATGCTCTTAGCTCTGGACGCGGGCAACAGCAACATCACCATCGGAGCATTCGAAGAGGCTAAGCTGATTGGCCGCTGGCGCCTCCGCACCATTCACGAACAGACCGCCGACGAGTGGGGCGTGCTGATGCGCAACCTATTCGAATTGGCGTCGCTCGATCTGGCGCGTGTGGACGGCATCATCATCGCGAGCGTGGTGCCCACTCTCGATGCGCCGCTGCACGCCATGGCCCAGCGCTATTTTCACACCACGCCGCTCTTCGTTACGCCCGATACCGACGTCGGATTGAAGGTTCTCTACGACAATCCGCGCGAGGTGGGCGCGGATCGCGTGGTGAACGGCGTGGCTGCTTTTCATAAATATGGCGGCCCCTCGATCGTGGTGGATCTTGGAACCACAATTAACTTCGATATTGTTTCGGCCAACGCCGAATACCTGGGCGGCATGATCTGCCCGGGCATCGGCATGTCTATCACCGGGCTCTTCGCCAAGACCGCTCGGCTGCCCATGGTCGATCTGCGCGAGCCCGACCGGCTCATCGGCAAGAACACGGTGAACAGCATTCAATCGGGCCTGTATTACGGGTTTGCCGGCTTGATCGACGGCATCGTCGGGCGCGTGGCGGCCGAACTCGGCAGCCAGACCAAGGTGATCGCCACCGGCGGGCAGGCGCAGCTCATCGCGCGCGCGGCGCGCTGCATTCAAGAGATCAACGAAGACCTCACGCTCGAAGGCCTGGAAATCATATGGCGCCGGAATCGCAAGAAGTAGAAGAAGCGGGCTGGCCGTCCAACTACTTCAACTATTTCACCGAAGTGGAAGAGCGTTTCCAAAAGGCGCGCGGAACGGGGCTGTTTCTGATGTCGCCGCTGGATTGGGCGCTGGTGGAAACCTGGAAAAACGCGGGCGTGCCTTTGGAAGCGGCGCTGCGCGGCATCGACGCCGCGTTCGAAAAATGGCGCACGAAAAAGAAGCGCGGACAAAATGTGAATTCGGTGGCCTATTGCGCGCAGGCCGTTCTGGCGGAGGCGCAAGCCATGGCCGGAGTCGCGCCCGCGCGAGGCCACAAGGAAGCCGCCGCGCCCTTCAGTCTGGAACATCTTGAAACATACCTGCGCGATAACGCCGCGCAAATCCGCAAGCAGCCGGGCTTCGACGAGATCGCCTCCGCCGTCGATCGCCTGGCGTCCGATGCCGCGGCGCTCTATCACGACCTGGAAGATCTGGAACAGCGCCTCACCGCTCTCGAAGACAAAATGATCGCGCTGGCACGCTCGCGCCAGACCGAAGACCAGCTGCTCCGCGCCCGCCGCGAACTGGATCTCCAGCTGCGCGCCTATCGCGGCAAAATGACCGCGCCGCAAATCGCCATGCTCGAAAAGCAATATCTGGAGCGGCAACTGCTCGATGCGGCCGGCTTGCCCCGTCTCAGCTTGTTCTATCTCAAATAAGCCTGCGGCGGGTATCATGGTTCTTGGGTAGCATGTCCCAGCCGTCGCAGCAGTCGAAGCGCACCTCCCATATCTTCACGGCGGTGACACTGGTCCTTTCGGTGGCATGCCTGGCTTGGGCGTTGCACGGCGTGAGTTGGACTGAGCTGTGGCAGGAGATCTGCGAACTCAACTGGCGCTGGGTGGCCATCGGCGTGATCGCCGACATTCTGGTCTACTTCGTTCAAGGCTGGCGCTGGAGCCTTCTGCTGCTTCCGGTTGCTCCGGTATCCCCATGGTCCTCGGTGGGCGCCATCTATGTCGGCCTGTTTGCCAACGAAGTGCTGCCGCTGCGGGCGGGCGAGCTGATTCGCTGTTTTCTGATGGCCCGCTGGAGCAAGATCCCCATCTCCGTGACGCTCGCTTCGGCGCTGATCGAGCGCATTTTCGACGGCGTACTGCTGATCGCCGGTCTCTTTTTCTCGCTGCGCTACATGCGGCATTTCCCTTTGAGCCGGGGCCAGTCCAGGGTCATCGAGATCATCACCACCGGCAGCATCTTCCTGGCGATCCTGATCGTCATCTGCGCGGCGCTGCTCGCGGTTGCCATGTACTGGCGGGAGCAGACCCTCGACGCTCTGCTCGACGCTCGCTTGTTTTCCTGGGCGCACGTTTTTATTGAAGATCTGCACCGCATCGGCCATTCGCGTTTTCTGTATTTTTCCGCTGCCGTCAGCATTCCCTATCTGCTGATCCAGATTGTTCCCATTTACGCCGTCATGCAGGCCTACGGCTTCGACGGAGTCACATGGGCGCAGGCCGGCGCACTCATGATCTTGCTGCGCCTGGGGTCGGTGGTGCCGCAGGCGCCCGGCAACGTCGGCCTCTTTCAGGTTTTGTCCACGCTGGGCCTCACGCTCTTCGGCGTCCCGCGCGCGATGGCGCGCCGCTTTACGCTCATCTTGTGGGCCGTGGTTACGCTGCCCTTGTTGATCGTAGGGTTTATCGCGTTGATCGCCTCGGGAACAAAGATGGGCGATATTCATCGCGAGGCGCAGGCTGAAATCCGCGCCCGGCAGGACGAACTGGCCAAGAGCTAGCGCGCCGCGATCAATGTGTCATGGCGTAAACCACATAATTTACGCCGATGCGAATCGCCAAGCCTGAAAACTTCTCCGGATACTGCGGATCATCCGCGAACTCCCAGGCATCGCCCACGTCCGAGTTGTAGGAAATGGCCACCATGACGCGGCCCTTGTCGTCGTAAATTCCCCGCCAGTGCGCGCCCAGCCCGCCTTCCCGGCAGTTCTTGCAACCCTCATACAGGTGCGCCGCGCCGGGAATCTGAAAGCGATCGTCCAGATCGAACACTGTGTGGAAAATCGCGTCGCTGTTGGGAATGTCCACGATGGGACGGTCGGGAAATACGAAGCGAATCCGCTTGAGGAACATTTCCCACTCGTAATCGCCGTGGAAATCGTCGGCCATGAAGAAGCCGCCGCGCAGCAGATACTCGCGCATCACCTTGGCTTCTTGTTCGGTGAAGCCCCATTCGCCCACTTGCACTGCATAGATCCACGGCCAGTTGAACGCATCGTCGCCATCTTCCATCATCACGGGCTGCTCCACCGAGCGTGTCTGGATGCGCGTCAAACGGCGTACTGCTTGCGAAAAGTGGCGGTCCGCGCGGGGATAATCCTGGGTCCAGAGCGATAGCCCCTGGCGGAAATCGCCGTCGAACCGGCCGGCGTAGCCGTCGTTCGGCCCGGGGGGAAACATCAGACGCGCAAAGGTCCACTCGCCCTGTGTTTGCCAATCGGGCGTGAGCTCAAAGTTGAAGTATTCGACGCCGGGAAACTGGCGGAAAGGCCTCTGGAACGCATAGAGCGCTCCGAAGAAAACGAAGCCGCATCCCAGCAAACACGCTGCTCTTCGCCCGTTCATCGGTAGCACCCATCCCGAGAATACCATTCACGCAGCCGGCTAAACGCGCCGCGCCACTATGGGATGGCCTCGGGCGAAGGAGCGTGATTGCTATACTGCGTCCGTGCGCAACTTTCGCTCCGGCAACCCTGGCGGCCGGCGTCCGTGAAACCAGCAGCTTCCAATCTCCCTTCGGATTCGTCCGCTAGCAGCTCGGCTTCTTCGGACCACGGCGCCGCATTAACCGCGGGATTTCTCGGCTGGACCCTGGACGCTTTCGATTTTTTTCTGGTCACGCTGTGCCTCACCGCGATCGGCAAAGAGTTTCATAAATCGGATTCGGCCATCGCGCTTTCCATCACCGCGACGCTCGCCTTCCGGCCGGTGGGCGCGTTTCTCTTCGGATTGCTGGCGGACCGTTATGGCCGCCGGCTGCCACTCATGCTGGACCTCATCTTCTATTCCGTGGTGGAGGTGCTCACGGGCCTGGCGCCCAATTACACCACCTTCCTGGTGCTGCGCGCGCTGTTCGGCATCGGCATGGGCGGCGAATGGGGCGTCGGCGCGTCGCTGGCGATGGAAAAAGTCCCGCCGCGGCTGCGCGGCATGCTCTCCGGATTGCTGCAGGAAGGCTATGCCGCCGGCAACCTGCTGGCTGCCATCTCCTATTTCTTTCTGTTCCAGCGCTGGGGCTGGCGTCCGCTGTTTTTCCTGGGCGGATTGCCCGCGCTGCTGGCTTTGTTTGTGCGTTTTCGCGTGAAGGAATCGGAAGTTTGGAAGAAAAGCCGCGAACAGAGCTGGAGCGGCTTAGGGCGCGCCATCGTATCGCATTGGAAGCTGTTCCTGTACCTGATGCTTCTGATGACCATGATGAACTTCGTCTCGCACGGCACGCAGGACATGTATCCGACGTTTCTGGAACGCCAGTGGCACTTCGGACCATCGCAGCGCTCGGTGATCACGGGCATTTCGATGATCGGCGCCATCCTGGGCGGCATCGTTATGGGCCTGCTGTCGGATCGCTACGGCCGCCGCCGTGTGATGGTGGGCGCGCTGCTCGGTGGAATCCTCATGGTTCCCCTGTGGGTTTATGCGCCTTCCACCGCGTTGCTGGTGTTGGGCGCGTTCCTGATTCAGTTCATGGTGCAGGGCGCCTGGGGGATTATTCCGGCGCACTTGTCCGAACTTTCGCCCGATTCGGTGCGCGGGTTTCTGCCCGGATTTGCGTATCAATGCGGCGTGCTGGTGGCCAGTTCGGTGGTTTACATTGAAGCGGTGTTTGCCAGAACGATGAGCTACGCGACGGCGATGGCGCTTACCGCGGTGACAGTTTTCGCGCTGGCGGCCATCGCGGCGGCGATCGGCAGGGAGCGCAAGGGCCATGTGTTTGGATCGGGCGTTTGAGTTTGGGTTACTGACGGGGAGCGGCGCGCTCGGCGCCGGAATTCTTGCGGTAGGGCCCGGGCGAGCCATTGGGCAGGATGGTGTATTGATCGGTGCGCGCCTGCGCTAATTGTTGCGAAGTTAATTCACGCGCGCCGGTAAGATCGGCGCCCCGCAAGTCTGCCGCCAGCAGGAGCGCTCCTTGAAGCCGGGCTCCCGTCAAGTCAGCCCGGCCCAGAATCACACTCCCCAGTTGCGCCCCGCGCAGATCGGCTTCCCTTAAGCGTGCACGGTCCAGCTGGGAACCCGTCAGGTCGGCACGCTGGAATCGGGCGCGCGCCAGATCGGCTCGGGCGAAATCGCAGCCCTTCAGGCGGGCATTGCTGAAATTGGCGTCCGGCCCATTGGCTCCAAGAAAGCGGCAGCCTTCCATCTGGGCGCGCACGAATTGCGCGTCGCTGAAGTCGGCCTCCGAGAAATCGCACAATTTGATGCGGGAATGATTGAAACACGCGGCGCTCACGGTGGCTGCCTGGAACTTGCAGCTTTCAATCAGCGCCCCCTGGAATCGTGCGCTCCGGAGATTGGATTTATGGAAGCTGGTGTTGCGGATTTCAGTGTCTGTCAGCGCCGCCTCCGACATCCAGGCGAACCCAAAGTCGCACTCTGACATGCGCGCCTCAATGAAATCCGCCCGGCCTAGCAGCGCGCGCTGAAAGTCCGCGGCTTCAATCACGGCCTTGCTAAGCTTCGCATCGGAAAGCTCCGCATCCAGCAGAGTTGTGCCTTGAATGATGGCGCTCTCCAGATCGGCGCCGGTCAGGTTCATTCCGTTTAACGTGGCGCCGTCCAGGACGCATCGTCCTTCTCCGGATTTGCCTTCCAACCGGTCCTGCAACCATTGCGCATGAGCTCGCAGGATTTCGGGAATAGAACTGGCGTTCGAGATGTTGGTCGTCTCCATTGCACCAAAGGGGCTTATCGGTGAAACGGGAGGGAATCTTAGCTGGTCGGCGATCTTCCCGAAACGATCGACTGCAGCAAAACCTGGCGCACGCTCTCGATCAGTCGCGGCACTTCATCGCCCTTGGCCACGGGTCCATGGCCAGGAACAACGGTCTGCGGGGCAAGTTCAGCGATTCGATCGAGCGAATTCAGCCAGATTTGCCAATCGGCCACCGAGCCGGCATCCAGATTCGGCAAATACCCGTTCACCAGGCAATCGCCGCTGTACAAAACTCCATCGGTGGGAACGTACACAGAAATATTGCTGGGGGTGTGGCCGGGCGTAAGCAGGATATTGATTTCGCAATCGCCGAGATTCATGCGTGAATCTTCCACGATCGGATAATTGGGATTGTCCAGGCGGGTTTGATGATAAAAGACCTCCGATTCATGGCGCAACCGGCGCGTGGGGTTTGAAATCTCGGCGTTGAACTCCGCGATCTCCGCGCGAAACTCTTCATTGGCGCGGTCGATGCTAGCGTGTCCATACACGTCGATGCCGCGCTCGCGAAAAAAGCCGTTGCCGCCGATATGGTCGAAGTGGCGCTCGGTATCGAGCACCAGCAGCCGATTCGACGGGCGAGCCAACAAGGCATAGCCATGGATGGTAGCTGCCGCCGCCGCGTTGGCGCCAGTATCAACGATGAGCGTGGCTTCGTCGCCAGCGATGAAGCCCGCATTCACCGTCCAGGGCGGCAGATAACCCAGGCCAGTGACAGCGAAGCAGCGGCCGGAAAGGCGCAACTACTTGCCGTCCACCGAGAAGGCGAGCAGCACATTGCCCGGCACGCCGCCGCCGGCTGAATATCCCGAGTCTACGAACAACATACCGCCCGCGATGACCGGACCCGGGCCATCCATCGAACCGCCGCGCCCTTCCACGCCGTTGACCGTCTGGTATGGCTGGATGGTGTCGACATCCCAGAGAATGGAGCCATCCTTGCTGGAGTAGCCGCGCAAATGCCCATCCACCGATCCTGAGAACGCAACGCCGGGAATCGCAGTGACAGCGGCCGATTGCGCGGGACTGCAGCGTTTGCGGCCAGCGGCGCACGGCACGGGCGGAGTGTACCAAACCCGCTTGCCGTCAGCCAGGCGCAGCGCGAACATCCCTCCGCCGCGCTTGGGATCGACGTCGGTGCTCAGGCTATAGGGAACCACAACGCGTCCCAGGTCAGCCAGAGCCACGTACACGTTCGTACCGTCGGTGGCCGAGCCCCATTGCACGCCGCCATTGGTGCCTCCTTGGCCCACGCGCGTGCTCCACAGCAGTTCGCCTTGATTGTCGGGATCCACCGCGTGCACCAGTCCCGATTTCTGCCCGGCCACCAGCGCGCGTTTGCCACTCGCCAGAGTCACCAGTATGGGACCGGAGCTGAAGTCGAAATCGGGACCGTTCGATTCCGGGCAATTGGTTCGATCGGGAATGCGGCAAGCGGACGTGTAGGCATCGGACGCCGTCATCTGGCGCGACCAAAGGATCTTGCCGGAATCGAGATCGAAGGCGACAAAGGCATCGCTCATGCGGCTGGTGGGATCGCTGTAGTTGTCGCCGGTGGTGGCGTAGAGGGCGTTGCGCTGGACATCGATGGAGGGGCTGCTCCAAATGGGCGCGCCAGAGGGTCCCCAGAGCTGTGTGCCGATCTTGTTCTTCTTGGTTTTATGGGCGGCTTCGGCGATGGTGTAGGTCTTCCAGATCTGCTTGCCGGTGGCGGCGTCGAGCGCCACCATGCTGCCCCGGAAACGGCAGCATTGGTAATCCGGCGAGGCGCCGGCGCCCTCTTCGCCCGAGGCGACGGGCACGTAGAGACGGTTGTTGTAAAAAACGGCCGACCCGGTGATGTGTCCGGCCGGGAAAGTCTCCACCTTGGTTTTCCAAACCAGTTTGCCGGTATTCGCATCCACCGCGTAAGCGAACGCGGCGCCGTCGCCGAAGAATGCCATATAGCGCGTGCCGGAAGCGGTTGGGACATGGCCGATGCTGACGGCCGAGCGCACGCCGCGGTCGGCGTTGAAATACCAGCGGATGCATCCCGAGGCGGCGTCCAGTGAATAGACCGTTCCGGCGGGGCTGCCAATAAAAACCCGCCCGTCCGCGACAGCCGGGTGCGCGTTGGCGTCCAGCGTGGCGGGAAATCCGAAGGCCCACTTCACTTTCAGGCGGCCCAGATCGGCGGCGGTCAGTCCAGCCTCGGCTGTATTTTGGAAGCGGGTGTTGAGCAGGTTTTGCCCCCAGCCGTTCCATTGCGGAGCGGAAGACGGATCACCGAGATCGGGCGCGCGCGAGGTGCACATGGCGGCCTGGGCGGGCGCGGTGTCCATGGGATGCGCCAGCGATTTGCCGGTAATAAACTCGGCGATGGCGCGCCGGTCGGCCTCCGAACGCCGGTTGGCCATCGAGATCATCGGGCCGGATTCCATGGCCTCCAGTACGCGCTCCGCCGACATGGCATGCAGCGCTTCATGGCTGGGCGCGCGATCCGCACCGCGCTCATGGCAGGGAGCGCAGCTTCGCTGGTACATGGCTGCGCCGTCCTCAGCGCAAAGCAAGTGAGCCGTGAAGAGCAGGAGCGCCGTGGACCAGCACGCGCGAGAGAGGGCGCCAAGCAGGGGAAATTCCATATCGGGATGGATTTTATCACGTTGACGCCCCAGGGCTGTTTCCTGAAGGCTTCCTGAAGGTCTTGGCGAGAGCCGGCGCTTACTTAAGTCTTTGCGCCTGCAACCTAAAGGCTTCCGGTACTAGTGCCGATGTAATTAACGGTGTCGTCTATGAATCGGCTATCCATACTATTCCTGCTTTCTCTCGGCGGGTTGTGCCTGCAGGGGCAAACCTCAAGCTCGATCAGGATCTCCACGAGCCTGCCCGGCGCCAAGTTTCAGGTAGACGGGACAACTTATACCCAAGCGGTAACCTTTAACTGGCCGGCGGGGAGCGAACACATTCTGGTGTTTGTGGAAGATGCGCCCTTGGCGGGGCAGACTACCAGCCCGCCAGTTCAAACAGACGGCAGCGTAGAATACACTTTCTCGGGATGGGTGGACAACAACGGACTGGTGCAGCCCAGCGCAACGCCGATTCAGGTGGTAACCGCCAATCCGGCCGTCACTAGCTTCACGGCCAACGTTGCGATCGCTTATCAGGTCAGTCTCAGCTACTTTACTCCCCTCAGTTCAACTGACCCAACTTCTCCCCCTACTTGTGGTGCCCCGGGAGCGATTCCAGACGGGCAGTCTCGGCCAGGTGTCGTTTACATCGGCAAGAATTGCTACTGGTCTTCGGTCTCGCTATTTGTAACGGCCAACACTCTTGAGACCTTGAACGCCTATCCGTACCCCGGTTTCGCATTTACCGGATGGACGATCAATGGTTCCCCGGCCACATCGTTCTTAACCACCGTGACGGTGAACACGCCGCTCGTCATTGCCCCGGTCTTCGTGCCCGCCAAGCGCGTGTCGTTCTTGACATCGCCCCCCGGATTGCAGGTGCTAGTGGATCACACCCCAGTGCCGACCAGGACTGAAGCGGATGTCCCGAATTGTCCGGATAACGAAACTCTGCCGGTAGTGCTCCAGCTTGGTTTCCCACCGCTGTGTTTTGGCGATTTCGATTTTGCACCATTGTCCACTCACTTTATCAGTGGCGTGACGCCACAACAGGACCGCACGGGGAATTGGTGGGTTTTCAGCGGGTGGGCGAATGGCCTTTCGCAAAACTCGCTCTACAAAGTGGACAACAACGCTCTGACTCCTGCAACGTTGACCGCCAATTATGTGCAAGGCGCCCATGTGGCGTTCCTGACCTCGCCGAATGGGCTGAAACTCAACGTGGATGGCGTGTCCACCTACACGTCTTACGATTTTATTTGGGGAGTTGGGACAACGCATCAGGTGGTGGCAGCGGCCACCCAGAGCGCCGCGAATGGCCGCGTTTTCACCTTCCAGAACTGGTCCAACCAGGCGGCTGCTTCCGAGAGCATTACGGTGGATTCAGGGATGGCCGGCAGCGGCTATCGTCTGACAGCCAACTATAGCGAATTGAGCCGGGTCGTGATTCAAAGCTCGCCTCCTGGTCTAACATTGCAAGTGGACGGTGCGAAGTGCGTGACGCCGTGTAATGTGGACCGCCAGATGGGCGCGACGTTCCAGGTAACGGCCCCCACCCAGATCGCCATGGGACAGGCATCGCGGCTCGACTTCGGGTCGTGGTCTGACGGCGGAGCCTCCACCCATGTGATCACCGTTAGCCAGGACTACGCCGTCGCCGCAGTCAGCTACAAAACCTCTTACCAGTTGAGTGCAAGCTCCAATCCCGGGAATGGGTCCTCGTTTACGTTTTCGCCTTCTTCCAGTGACATGTTCTTCCCGCAAGGCACGCAGGTGACTGTGACCGCGGTGCCGAATCCCGGATTCAAATTCGGCCATTGGAGCGGAGGCCTGGCAGGCAGCTACCCCACGGGTGTTGTCACGATATTGGCGCCTGACGCCGTGGTAGCGCAGATGGGCACGGTTCCATATATCGCTCCCGCAGGCATATTGAACGGGGTGGGACAGACGCCCAGCACCGCAGTGGCGCCCGGATCGATTATTTCCATCTTCGGTCAAAGCTTGGCATCGGTGGTGCAGGTTGGTCCCACCAATCCTTTGGCACAAACCATCGCCGGCACCACGGTAACCATCAACGACTCGATACTTCCCCTCCTGTTTGTATCTCCGCAACAGATCAACGCGCAGCTTCCATCGAATCTCACGGATGGCAACTATACCCTAGAAGTTCAGAATATTGGACAGCCGGAGATTTCCGGAACATTAACGGTCGCGCGCAACGCCCCAGGCCTGTTTTTCTCGACGATCGGATCAACGGCCTACGCGATGGCGTTCCACGCCGACGGCTCCATGGTGACGACCAGCAGTCCAGCGGCTGCCGGCGAAACCATCTCGCTGCTGGGCACCGGATTTGGTCCCTATCAGACGCCAGTCCTGGACGGGTTCTTCCCGCCCAATCCCCCGCCCGCGGTAGCTGACTCGGTGGTCTTGTCCGTCGGGGGAACGAACCCGGCGGCCACGTCTACGGCGGCTCCTGGCTTTACTGGTGTCGTTTCCACCCAATTCGAAGTGCCGAGCGGACTGCCAAGCGGTACATCCGTGCCGTTATTGGTCACCATCAACGGCACCGACAGCAATACTGTGATGCTGCCGATTCAGTAAGGGCATGACAAACGTTCGGTCAAGACCGGACGCTACTCAGGATCAGGGCTATCAGGTTCCAGGCGACGAGTAGCGCGAAAAGCAGATTGATGCGCGAGAGCAGTTGGCGCTTGCCCACCCGCCAGCAGTAGAACCCCAACAGGATCGCCAGCAGTTTCACCACCAGCAAGCTTGCGACCGGATTGGTTCCGACGCTCAGCGCCAGCCGAACCAGTGGATTGCCTTCCCGCACACCATTCACCAAGAAAGCGATAGTGGTTAGGAAATCAAGCACTTGCAGGTAGGAATACTGCCAAAGGAGCTGATTTAGGGGACTGCGATTCCGGACAGCGGCATCCGTCTCGATCATTCGCCTTAAATTATAGGAGAAAAACCTTAGCGAAGAACAGTACTCTCGAACCAGTACTGGTGTCTACAGATCAAAACTCTGTCCGCGCTCTGGAGCTACCGCCTCTATTCCATAGCGCTCGCGGATCGCGGTCACGAACGGCGCCTGCTGTTCGGGCTCGCCATGCACCAGGAACACTTTTTTCAGGTTAGGCGCAATCGGCTTCATCCATGCCAGCATCTCCTCCTTGTCGGCATGCCCGCTCAAGGCGTCCAGCTTTTGGACTTCGGCGCGCAACCGCATCGGCTCGCCGAAAATAGGCACCTCGTTCCGCTGCTCTTCGATCTTTCGTCCCAACGTGTATTCGGCCTGATACCCAGTGAGAAGAATGGTATTGCGCGGATCGCCGATATTGTTCTTCAGGTGATGCAGCACCCTGCCGCCTTCGCACATTCCGGAGGCCGAAACGATCATGAACGGCCCGCGCAGGTCGTTCAGCGCCTTGGATTGGTTCACATCGCGGACATAGGTGAGCAGTTTGAATCCGAAAGGATCGCCGTGATTGGCGAGGAATTTGCCCGCTTCTTCATCGTACAGTTCCGGGTGCTTGCGGAATACATCGGTGACGTTCACCGCCAGCGGACTGTCGACGAAAATCGGGAACTTGGGGATAGCGTCGGCCTGGATCAGTTCGTGCAGCAGCAGCACCAGTTGCTGGGTCCGTCCTACGGCAAAAGCGGGTACGATCATTTTCCCGCCCCGTTGATAAGTGCGGTTGACGATCTCGGCCAGTTTGGCGGCCACCGACTGGATGGGTTCGTGCACGCGGTTGCCGTAGGTGCTTTCCATGATGAGGTAGTCGACCGGGGGCATCGGCTCGGGATCGCGAATGATGGGCAATCCGGGACGCCCCAAGTCGCCCGTGAAGCCCAGCCGGACTTTCTGGCCGCCGGACTCCAGCTCCAGGCGCATGGTTGTCGATCCGAAGATATGTCCGGCTTCGAACGATTGATAAATCACGCCCGGGCCAACTTCGGTAGGCGTATGGAGCGCGACTGGATGGAAAAGTGGAAAGGTGGCCTCGGCGTCCTCGGTTGTATAGAGCGGCTCGATCGGTTCGTCCAGGGCGATGCCCGGGGACGTTCAGGGACTTGCGCCGCAGGTTCCGCTTGTTCAAAAACGCGGTGTCATGTTCCTGCAGCGAAGCCGAATCCTCCAGCATGGGCCGGCACAGGTCCGCCGTGGCGGAGCTGGTGTAGATGGGCCCCTGGAATCCGTTTTTCACCAGCAGCGGGAGATTGCCGCTGTGATCGATGTGCGCGTGCGACAGCATCACCGCGGAAACGTCGTGGCAGGGAAACGGAAAATTTCTGTTGCGCTCGGCGGCTTCCTTTCTGCGCCCCTGATACTCGCCGCAATCCAGCAGATAACATTTGTCGCCGACCACTCAGTTGATGCATGGAGCCGGTGACGACACGGGCCGCGCCCCAAAATGTCAGTTTCATCCTTTCAAGAATACCCCGAGGCTCGCGCAGTAAGAACGCGCCAATTCACTTACACGCGCCTGGTTCGCGCTAGCCGGCTGCAGGGAAATAAGAAATGCGGCTGGGCGCGGGCGCTCGACCTTGCTGCTGGATGGGTGATTTGCCGGTTGTTCCGATCGCCGGCTACCGAGTTACGCCCTGCGATGAAACTGGTTCTTGCTGGGGAAATCCGCTGAGATCACGGCCGTTAAACAGCGGCAGCACTTATGGAGAAATACCCCGAAGTCATGAAGTACGGCGCTTCTATCTTAAACCTGGCTGTCTAGGGGACGGGCATGGCGGGCTAGGTCTGAAATCTGCGTTGATTGAAAAACAGCTAGTAATCGCTTTCCGAGCCGATAGGCCGCAACATTTGAAGTATGGCATTCGTGTGACGCCCGCAATGCAAGCTGGCATTGCGGATCATGTGTGGGACTTGGCAGAAATGCTGGCCTGATACTCTTAGCAGTATGGGGGAGCAGCCAGAGCCAAGTTCGGATACCGCAATTGTAGTTTTGTTCCTCGTCGTAATCCTGACGCTCGCGGTTTTTGGCTTTGCTGCCTATCGGTGGTTAAAGAATCCAACTCCTCTGATCGATGGGCCATCCCAAACCTACAAACCCAACCCTTAGCGTTTAGGTCTTACTTCAACGCCCATTTCAGACACCACCCATGGCGGCGTCACTTGCCGCGAACAAATTCCATGATGCACGAAACCACAATTGGCTTACCGTCCTTGGAAGCGGGAGTGAACTTCCATTCGGCGAGCGCGGCAGCGACGTTGCGGGCCCACTCATCGTCGGACGCTTTGTCGACCCGAATATTGGCGGGTGTGCCTTTTTCATCGATGTCGAATGTTAATGTGGCTGTTGCATCGGGCGCATTGTCCGCAGCCGGGGGAGCCACCGGTTCTTCGGCCACGGGGCGCTCGGCGCCCTCGGGAGTTTGGAAATCCGCGCGCGCCAGATGCCATCGGACGGTCTCTGTGTCCTTTTCCAGGAGCCGAAAATTGACCTCGATTTGGATTCGAACGTTGACCGGTGTTCCATCCTTGGTGCCGGGATGAAACCTCCAACCGCTGACTGCCTTGATGGCATTTTCATCCAAGCCCATCCCCAAGCCGCGCACAACTGTTAACTCTTTGGGCTTGCCATCGGAGGCAACCACCAGCCTCAAGATCACGGCTCCCTCCAGCCGCGCCCTGCGCGCCTCCTCGGAATATTCGGGCTCGACCTTGGAAGCGAGACTGGGCGGGTGGATGCGCGCCAGCTCCTGCGCGCCGAGCACGGAGACCGAAACAAGCGCGACGAGAGCCAGGGCTTGCATGTTAGTCCAGCGGTATGCGACCAGTATAGCGAAGGATGTAGAGTCCTCCAGTGAAGCGGTCGTTGGCGTAAATCAAACCATTTTCATCCACAATCGCGTGGTTCATCTGGCTGGTCGGCGTGGGATTTTTCGGCGGCGCGGCGGGAATGTAGTAGCCGATTTCTTCCAGGTGCGGCGGCGCGTTGGGAACGCCCTTGGGTCCGTCGGCGATGTGAAAAATTCGCACTCCGCCGTTAAACCAACTGGCTACCGTTGTGTTTTTAAGATTGGCGGATGTTGGCGCTAGGAAAGTTCGGATGCAGATTGTGCGCGCCGAAGCGGCCGCCGCGGGTACAAAGATCGCCATCGTTGGCGTGCAGCGGCGCGGTGTCGATCACCATGGGATTCGTTTCAGCGCGAATGTCGAGCAGCCAGACCAGTTTTGGCGCGTCGGCGCAATTGTCGTGCGTGTCTTCGTCCGATGCGAGCGCCAGGCCGCGGCTGAAGATGGGTTGAAAGGTATGCGTCCAGGCCGGGTAGGGCGGGGAAAACTGCGTGTGGCCCAGCACCTTGGGAGTAAACGTCTGCGCGCGGCCGGCTTTGACGTCGGCGAGGCCGGAGATATCCAGGATGAAGGCGCCGCCATCGATGTAGGCGACGTAGGCGCGGTCGGGATGATCGGGCCAGACTTCGGTTTGATGGGGGCGGTAGCCGTCGTCGAATTGGGCGTGGCGCTTGGGCAAACATTCGGGCAGGCAGGCATCGCCTTGGCGCGTTCCCGGATACCACCAGCGGCCCACTTCGCGCGGATGACGGGGGTCGCGCAAGTCGACGATCATGTAGAACTGGTCGTCATTGGGATTGGTGGGATCGAAGTCGGACGCGCCGGTAGTCAGGTGCGCGAACTCGCCGTCGACGAACCACACGCAATGGATGCCGCGCGAATTGGGCCCCGACGTATCGAAGAAGGAGAGCTCGATATCCTGAAGTCGCTTGGCCTTCTGGATGCGATCGAAGTTGGAAACATCCAGCACCCACAGGCCAGCCATTTTCTGGCCCTTCTTGAGCGCTTGATTGGCGATCACCAGCACGTTGCCCGAAAGGCCCAGCGAATTGCAGCGCGTGATGCCGGGCGCGGGCGAAGGGAGTTGGTTGATCAAAACGGGATTTTCGGGATGCGTAACATCCACGATGCTCAGGCAGGTTTTCTGGCCTTCGTGCGCCAAGTACAGAATGCGGCGGCCATCGGGCCACTGCTGGATCGCGAGGCCTTCGCCACCGTCGCCGTTGCCGTTGAGATCGTTGTGGCCGACGAGCGACATGTTCTTCGATTCGGCATGCGGCTGAGCGACGAGCGGCAGAATGAAGAGCACGGCAAGCAGCAATCTACGCAATGTGCGCTCCTATCGTGTTTACATACACGGCGTAGAGCGACTGGCTCGCTGCCATGAACAGCCGGTTACGGCGCGTGCCGCCGAAACAGATATTGGCGCAGTTCTCCGGCAGGCGAATTTCGCCGATGGGCTCGCCCGTGGGCGCGACGATCTGAACGCCGGGAGGCGCGCCGCACCACACATTGCCGTCGATATCGCAGCGAATGCCATCGGCGGCGCCGGTTTGGAATTGCACGAAGCGCTTACCGTTGCGCAGTTTGTTGCCGTCGAGGTCGTAGACGCGAACTTCGCGGGCCGTGCCGGTGTCGCAGACGTAGACCTTCTTGTAATCGGGCGAAAAACAGATGCCGTTCGGTTCGTTCAGCTCGTCGGTGACTTTTTCGATCTGGCCGGTCTTGGCGTCCACGCGATAGACCGCCTCCTTGGTTTCCGATTGGCCCTTGAAGCCTTCGTAGTAGCCGCTGATGCCGTAGGTGGGATCGGTGAACCAGATGCCGCCATCGGGATGCACCACGATGTCATTGGGCGAGTTCAGCCGCTTGCCTTCGAATTTGTCGGCAATCACGGTGACGGTGCCGTTGGACTCGTAGCGCGCCACGCGGCGGTTGCCGTGTTCGCAGGAGAGCTGGCGGCCTTCGAAGTCGAAGGTATTGCCGTTGCTGAAACCGGAGGGCGAGCGGAAGACCGTGACGCGGCCGTCCTCTTCAATCCAGCGCATCTGGCGGTTGTTGGGAATATCGCTCCACACCAGATAGCGGCCGACGCCATTCCACGCGACGCCTTCGGCCCAGAGCGTGCCGGTGAAGAGGCGCTGGATGGTGGTGTTGCCGACCACGTAGCGGCGGAAGCGATTATCGCGCGCGACCACGTCCGGGTCGGGATACCGCACCGGCTGATCGAGCGACCAACTGCGCGGCTGTTGCGCGAAAGCGGCTCCGCCCAGGGCGGATAGCAGAAACGAACGGCGGCCGAAGGAAAACATACCTGTCATTTATACATCACCTTGATGTGGATCGGTTGGATGCGGATCGCTTGGATGCTGGATCAGCGGAGATATGATAAGCAGCAATGCGATTTCGACTGGCTTTGCTTACGATTCTCCTCACCATTTCCCTTGCGCCGGCACAGGATGCCGGGGCGACGCACGCCGATTGGCCGAATTACGGCGGCACACAATTTTCGTGGCGCTACAGCGCTCTGGATCAAATCAACACGCGGAACGTCAAGGCGCTGTTGCCCGCCTGGCTGTTTCAGACTGGCGATTATGCGGATAATCTGCAGGCCACGCCGATCGTGCAGGACGGCGTGATGTATCTGATCAGCGCGCGGGCGCATGTGTTCGCGTTGGATGCGGCGACGGGGCGCGAAATCTGGAATTACAAATATCCCGACCCGTCCGCGCAGCGTGCCCGGGTTTGTTGGAAATCGAGGATTGGCTGTGGGCGATGGGAAGGTTTTGTTCGGCACCAAGGACGACTATGTTGTCGCGCTGGATCAAAAGACGGGGCGTCTGGTGTGGCGAGTCAACCTGGACGATGCGCGCCAGTGCGGCTGCAACATCACTGCCGCTCCGCTGGTGGTGAAGGACAAAGTCATCGTCGGCGGAACAGGCGGCGACGGAGCGCATCGCGGCTACATCACGGCGTCTTTACCTAAAGAGCGGACGCCTGGCGTGGCGCTGGTATGTGATTCCGCGCCCGGGCGAAAAAGGGAACGAGACGTGGAAGGGCGACAGTTGGCGATTCGGCGGCGGCGCTCCCTGGCTGACGGGTTCTTACGATCCCGCGCTGAACCTGGTTTATTGGGGCACCGGCAACGCGGCGGCCGATTTCTACGATGCCGATCGCCTTCCCGCCGGCGCCGACAAGAGCAAGGACGTGAATCTTTATACGGCCAGCGTGGTGGCGCTCGATGCCGATACGGGGAAGCTGCGCTGGCACCATCAGGAGGTCCACGACGATCAGTGGGACTTCGATTCGGCTTACGAAGTTCTTCTGATGGATCGCGAGATCCGCGGGCGCATGCGGCAGGTGCTGGTTCACATGAACAAGAGCGGATTGACGTCCGTTCTCGATCGCGTCACAGGGGAATTTCTGGGGGCGTTCTCCGTTCCGGAGGTGCGCAACTGGATCGCCGGGGTTACCGAAGATGGCGATTTGGTGGGGCGCAATGAGCCGCAGCTTGGCAAGACCACCACTATTTGTCCGAGCGCGGCCGGTGCAAAAAGCTGGAATTCGATGGCGTATTCGCCGCGCACCGGATATCTTTACGTGCCAGTGCTGGAACTGTGCGAAGACATTACGCCGAACAATGAGCCGCCGCAGGAAGGGCAAAATTACATGAACGGGTCCTTCCCGCTGAAGTTGGCTCCGGGACGCTCTACGTACAGCCATGTGGACGCGTGGGATCCGGTGACGGGCAAACGCGCCTGGAGCATGCCGTACAAGTACGTGCTGCTGGCTTCGATGCTGGCCACGGCCGGCGACCTGGTGTTCACCGGAAATCCGGAAGGCGACTTTTTCGCTTTGGACGCCAAGAGCGGAGAGAAGCTGTGGAGTTATCAAACCGGCGCGGGCCTGCGCGGAGGGGCGGTGTCGTATGCGGTGAATGGACGGCAATACATCGCCACTTCGACGGGCTGGCATATTTCCGTGGTCGGTGGCGCGGTTCAGAATTTGTTTCCGGATCAGGACTGGCGGCTGGGCTCGACGCTAGTGGTATTTGCGCTGCCGGAGGGATCGCGATGAAGTTTCTTTGGATAGGAACGGCGGTGCTCATGATCGCAGCGGCGAGCCAGGCGCAGGATCTGGCGCGCGGCGAGCAGGTGTTTGCGAAGACTTGCGCTACCGGATATTGTCACGGCGTGAAGGGCCAGTCGAGCGGCGCTCCGCGGCTGGCGGGGCGTGGGTTCAATGAGGCCTACATCGAGAACGTGGTCACGCGGGGCATTTCAGGCACCGGCATGCCATCGTTCACGGCGGCTTTGTCGAGAGCTGATCTGGCGGCAGTGGTGGCCTATGTTGCCGCGCTCAATGGCGTTGAGAATCCCGGCGCAGGCTCGGCCAAAACACCCGCTGAAACCGCACTTACGGGTGAAGCGGCTCGCGGCCGGGGGTTGTTCTTCGACGCGGTGCGTGGCTTTGGACGCTGCTCTACTTGTCACGAAGTGGGTGGTTTCGGAATTTCCGTCGCCGCGCCCATCGCGCAAGTGCCGGGTTCCGTGGCCGCGTTCAAGGCGCTGGGGACGCCCAATGTGAAGACAGGCACATTGGATGGGGAATCGATGCCGGCGCTGGTCTTAAGCAATGGCAAGCAGAGCGCGCTGTTCTACGATCTGACTTCGCTCCCGCCGGTGGAGCGGAACGCAGAACCGGGATCGGTGAAGTTCACCGATGGCAGCAAGTGGCGCCACGCTTCGGTGCTCGGCGCTTACAACGATACGGAGCTGGACGCGATTCTCGCCTACTTGCGCGCGGCGGCCAATTAATTCGCCGGCTTCGTTTCGTTTTTCTTCTCGGCGTTGCGCGCGGCGGTGAGGATGTCCACCAGACCGTAGTTTCCTTCGTGGCAGGCGTACTCGAAGATCGGCCCTCTGCCTTTCCGCATCAGCAATTCGCCGGACCAGGGCCGTGTCCAGGTGCCGGGATCATTCACGGTGAAGCGATAGTCGATGGTGTCGTCGTTAGTGCGCGTGAAGCGCTCGATGACGTGCAGTTCGGGGCTGGAGAAGATGTCCTGGCGCGCAGTGGCGGGCGGACCGCGGAAGTTGGTTTCGTTGTTGAAATTGGTGGAATCCACCACCAGCGTGTCGCCTTCCCAATGGCCGCGCGAGTCGCCGGCCAATTGCTGGATCCTGGAAGATATGTGCGGGCGGCCATCCAGGTAAATGGTGCGGACGGCGTGCATCATTTCGGTGAGAATCACAAACGTGGAGCCGGTCTGGAGAATTTGGAAATTGGCGTTATACGTGGAGCCGAGCAAGGGCGGTCCGTCGGCGCCCCAAGTGATGCAGCGCTCAGCCAAGCTGCGGCTCTCCGCGCTGACGGCGGCTTCGCGATCGCGCGCCACTTTCGCCAGTTCCGCCGCGCGCTTCTGGCCTTGCGGCGACAAAGGAGGCAGGCGGCCGTCGGGCGGATCGAAAACGATGGATGTGCGCAGGCTGGGCGAGCCCTTGCCATACTTCTCGCCTTGCCAGATCACGTTGTCATAATGGATGTCGTTGGCGGCCTGGCTGTGGTCCTGCTGTATCCTCTTTTGCTCGACGGCCACCGCTTCGGCTTCCGTATAGAACTCTTTGTTGCCGAGCTCCTTGGGCCGTTCCAGCGGAATGTAGGTGGCGTTGGTCCAGTAGCCCTGCATGTCCGGCCGGCCGTCGGGCGTGCGCGGCGGCGTCCAGGGTTTAGAAGCTTTCGCCGTGTCCTTAGCGGCTGGTTCGGCGGCTTGTGCCGGCGTCAGCAGAAGAGCGGCGCCGGAGGCTGCCAGGACAAGTGCGTGGAATCGAAGACGCATCAGGGTCCTCCTTTCCTCGAAGGCGGGTTTCGCCTTGCTCAAGATCATCTCATTTTGGGCGTGCGAGCGCCACGGGGCTATTTGACGGCTTCGAACTCGAATTCCATTACTTTGCCGCGCACCACGTAGCACAGATAATATTCCCAAAACTTCCGATAACGCGGGAAGTGATTCACCAGGAACTCGAAGCCCAGCCAGCGCCAGAGCGCGAGCAGCTTCACGCGGACCTTGACTTGGCGGAAGCGCGCCGCGCTGTAATAGCCGAAGCCGCCGTGATTCTCGCCGAAATAGCGGAACGAGAAGCTGTTCAAGTGCCAGCGGTGGGTGGGATCGCAGAAGGAGCTGAAGTCGGTGTAATGCGGGGTGGCGATGAACAGCCGGCCGCCGGGCTGCACCACGCGGTGAAACTCCTCCATGGCGCGGATGACGTCCGAGACGTGCTCGATCACATGAATCGCGCGCAGCTCGGCGAACGAGCTGTCGCGAAACGGATAAGGGAAACGGTCCAGGTCGCACAGCACGTCGGCGCGGGTGTTGGCATTGCGATCCACGCCGATGGAGCCGGGATATTTGTTGATGCCGCAGCCGACGTCCAGAATGCGTTCGGGCTGGACGGCGACTGCTGCACGCCTACGCCGCTGCTTCAGACATTCTTCCAGTGTATCGATCGGCGAAATCCGCTTGATCGCGCGTGATCACCAGCGGCGGACAAAGGCGGATGGTGTTGCGCCCGGCGCCCAGCACCAACAGGCCGCGCTCGAACGCCAATTCCTGGATGCGATCGCGCAGCTCCGGCGCGCGCTCCTTAGTCTGCTGATCGCGCACCATTTCGAAGCCGATCATCAGGCCCAGGCCCGCGGACATCGCCGACGTGCGGGAAACGCTGGGGCCAGTGCCGCATGCGATCGAGGATGTGGCCGCCTACATGAGCGGCGTTGGCGATCAATTCGCTTTCCAGCAATTCGATGGTCGCCAGCGCCGCCTGCCACCGCCACCGGATTCCCGCCAAAAGTGGACGCATGCGCGCCGGGCGGCCAGTCCATCATCTCCGCGCGCGCAATCATGGCGCTCAACGGCAGTCCGCTGGCGATGCCTTTGGCGGTGGTGAAGATGTCGGGCGCGACGCCAAAATGCTCGGCCGCCCACATCTTGCCGGTCCGTCCCATGCCGCATTGGACTTCGTCGAAGATCAGCAGGATGCCGTGGCGGTCGGCCAGACGCCGCAGTTCTTGCGAGGAACGCCTTGGGCGGAATCAGGTAGCCGCCCTCGCCCTGGATCGGCTCCACCACGATCCCCGCCACTTCTTCGGCCGGGACAATGGTGCGGAACAGCTCGTCCTCGATGAAGCGCGACGCAGCTCGACCGCGTACTCCTCGGCCGTCATGCCAGCGGGCCGGCGATAAGGATCGGGAAAGTGCGCGTGATACACGCCCGGCACCAGCGGCCCAAAGCCTTTGCGCTGGACCACCTTGCTGCCGGTGAGCGAAAGCGCGCCCAGCGTCCGGCCATGGAATGCTCCCGTGAAGGCGATGAACTTGTCGCGGCCGGTGTGATAGCGAGCCAGCTTCATCGCGGCTTCGGTGGCCTCCGCGCCCGAGTTGCCGAAGTACACGCGATGCGGACCGCCGCCGGGCGCGATGCGATGCCAGCTTCTCCGCCAGCTGCACCATGTTTTCGTAATAAAAATCGGTGCCCGACATGTGGATCAGGCGCTTGGACTGGCGCTCGATCGCCTCCACCACCTTCGGATGGCAATGGCCGGTGGATGCCACAGCGATTCCGGCGTTGAAATCGAGGAACCGGTTGCCGTCGACGTCTTCGATCATGGCGCCTTCGCCGCGCGCGGCCACCAGCGGATAACAGCGCGTGTAGGAGGGCGACAGAACCTGGATGTCGCGCTCGATCACCTGGGTGGCGCGCGGGCCGGGCAGAGGCGTCAAAATATGCGGAAGGTCCAAACGGACCATTTCTTTGGCAAGCATTTCAATCTCCTTCTCTTGAGCTACTGGGTTGGGGCAAAAGGGCCGCGGAGAAGGAAATTAGTCGGAGCCGAACAAGCTGGGGCGGGATGTTGCCGGTCGCGACATAAGCTATCATTTATTGTAGCAATTTAATGTCCAAGTAAGGACTGAAAAATAGCCTTAGGAGCGTCTAACGGTCGGGAACAATCCCAAGACAATTCAAGTGGAGGAAGAAGAGTCGTGAAGAAGACTTTGATTGCGTTGATGATCGGCAGTCTGGCGGCCTTTACCGCGTTTGGCCAGGACACTGCCAAGGAAGACCTGAAGAAATCCGGGCAAGACGTGAAGAAGGCCGGCAAAGCCACCGGACACGCCGCCAAACACGCGGGCAAGGCTGTGGCAAAAGGAACAAAGAAGGGTGTCCATAAGGCCGCAAGCGGCACCGAAAAGGGCGCCGAGAAGGTGAAAGAGAAGACTAAGGGAGAATAGGCCTGATGCCGCCTCGCCTGGGCAGCCGCGCTACAATTGAGAGTTCCCTGCCCATGGTGAAGGCCCTCCCGGACATCCTGGCCACAATTGTCGAGCAGAAAAAGCTCGATCTTGCGGTTCGTGAACCCGATGTGGAAGAGCGGGCGGAACGGTCGATTGCGCAGCGCCGGGATTTCACGGGCGCTCTGACCAATCGCCAACCAGCCGTCATCGCCGAGATCAAGAAAGCATCGCCGAGCAAGGGCGTTTTGGCGGCGGAATTCGATCCGGCGGCGATCGCGCGACTGTACGAGCAAGGCGGCGCGGCGGCGCTTTCGGTTCTGACCGACGAAAAGCATTTCCAGGGCAGTTTGTCGGATCTGGAAGCGGCGCGGGCCGCGGTGCGGATTCCCGCGCTTAGCAAAGACTTCACCATCGATCGCCTATCACGTTCATCAGGCGGCGGCTCACGGCGCGGATGCCATTCTGCTGATCGCCGCGATTCTCTCCGAACGCCAGATGCGCGATTTCCGCGAACTGGCGGAGCGTTACGGCATGGCGGCGCTGGTGGAAGTGCACGATGAAGAAGAACTGCAGCCGGCGATCGCTTCCGGCGCGCGGATCATCGGCGTCAACAACCGCAATCTGCACACCTTTGAAGTATCGCTTGAGACTTCGCTGCGGTTGGCCGAAAAAATCCCGGCGGGCGTGGTGCGGGTGGCCGAGAGCGGCATCCATTCTGCAGCCGATGTGCGGCGGCTTGCGCGCGGCCGGCTATCAGGCGTTCCTGGTGGGCGAGCATTTGATGAAATCGGGCGACCCGGCGGGTGCGCTGAAGGCTCTGCTGTCATGATGGTGAAGATCTGCGGGATCACCAATCGCGAGGATGCGCTGGCGGCGGTGGAAGCCGGAGCTTCGGCTATCGGATTCAATTTCTATCGCGAAAGCCCGCGATACATTTCACATACCGGCGCGGCCATGATCGGCGAGAAGATTCCGGCGAACGTGTGGAAGGTGGGCGTGTTCGTGAACGAATCGGCCGAAACGATCGCCAAAATTGTGCTGGATGCCGGGCTGGACGTGGCGCAGCTGCACGGATGTTCGAAGCGCACGCGGCGTTCGCATCTGGCGGGCGTTGTCGGCCGCCGACCCGATCGAGAGGCCGCTCTCCGACGCAGTCGAGGCGGTGCTGCTCGATTCGCCGTCGGATGGCGCTTCCGGCGGAACCGGGAAGACCTGGGACTGGAGCCAGGCCCCGCATCTGGAGCAGAAGATCATCATCGCCGGCGGCCTGGATGCCGACAACGTGCGCACCGCCATCGAACAAGCGCACCCCTGGGGCGTCGACGCCTGCTCGCGCATCGAAAAATCCCCCGGCCTGAAAGATCACGAAAAAATGCGAAAGTTCATCCAGGCCGCTCTCAACAGTTGATGACCCAACAGCAGTCGCCCGATCGCCGGCGGACACTTCGGCCCTTACGGCGGCCGATATGTGCCCGAAGTCCTCATGGCGCCGCTCGAAGAACTCGAGCAGGCGTATCTGGAAGCGCGCCACGATCCGGCGTTTCAGGCCGAGCTGAAGGATCTGCTCGCCAATTACGCCGGCCGGCCCACGCCGCTCTATTACGCCAAGCGCCTGAGCGAAATCTACGGCGGCGCGAAGATCTACATCAAGCGCGAGGACCTGCTGCACACCGGCGCGCACAAGATCAACAACTGCCTGGGCCAGGCGCTGCTCGCGCGGCGCATGGGCAAGAAGCGCATCATCGCCGAGACCGGCGCGGGCCAGCACGGCGTCGCGACCGCCACGGTGTGCGCGCTGTTCGGCCTGGAATGCATCGTCTACATGGGCGAAGAGGACATGCGGCGGCAGCGCCTGAACGTCTTCCGCATGCGCTTGCTCGGCGCGAAAGTGGTGGGCGTTGCCAGCGGCAGCCGGACGCTGAAGGACGCCATCAGCGAAGCCATGCGCGACTGGGTGACCAACGTTCATTCCACGCATTACCTGCTCGGCTCGGCGCTGGGCGCGCATCCTTATCCGATGATGGTGCGCGATTTTCACCGCGTCATCGGCGAGGAAACGCGGCGGCAGATTCTGGAGCGCGAGGGGCGCCTGCCGGATTCGATCTTCGCCTGCGTGGGCGGCGGCAGCAACGCCATCGGCATGTTTCACGCGTTCGTCGGCGACGAAGGCGTGCGAGCTGATCGGCGTGGAAGCGGGCGGCCGAGGCGCGGAACTGGGCGAGCATGCGGCGCGGTTCTCCGGCGGATCGCCCGGCGTGCTGCATGGCGCGCACAGTTATCTGTTGCAGGACGCCGACGGCCAGGTCGCGCTGACGCACTCGATTTCCGCCGGCCTGGATTATGCGCTGGTGGGTCCCGAGCACGCCTGGCTGCACGATCAGAAGCGCGCCGAGTATATGCTCGGTCACCGACCAGCAGGCGCTGGACGCCGCGCGCACGCTGGCGCGCACCGAAGGAATCATTCCCGCGCTCGAATCCGCGCACGCGGTGGCCGAAGCGCTGCGCCGCGCGCCGGCGGCCAAAGGCGAGCTATTCATCATCAATCTTTCCGGCCGCGGCGACAAAGACACCGACATTTATCGCGAAAATTTGAAGGAGCTGGATGATCCTGAGCAACGTAATGACCCAGACCCGAATCAGCCGGCTCTTTGAGCGTTTGCGGGCGGAAAAACGGCCCGCGCTCATCGCCTACATCACCGCCGGCGATCCATCGCCCGCCGCAACTCCGGAGATCGTCGCGGCTCTGGAACGCGGCGGCGCGGATCTGATCGAACTGGGCGTTCCCTTCTCCGATCCGATCGCCGACGGCCCGGTGATCCAGCGCGGCAGCGATCGCGCGCTGAAGGCCGGCACCAAGCTCGCCACCGTGCTCGACATCGCGCGCAAATTCGCAAGCGTTCCGAAATCCCGCTGCTGCTGTTCACCTATTTGAATCCGGTGCTGCGCTATGGGCTGGAAGCCGCTGGCGCGCGACGCGGTGGCCAGCGGCATCGACGGCTGCCTGCTGACCGACCTGAGCGTGGAAGAAGCCGAGCCGTATATCCAAGTGATGCGCCAGGCGGGCCTCGATACCGTGTTTCTCGCCGCGCCCACCAGCAGCCAGCGCCGCCTGGAGCTGGTCGCGAAATATTCCACCGGCTTCGTCTATCTGGTTTCGCGAACCGGCGTCACCGGCGAGCGCGCCAACATATCCGACAGCGTGGGGCCGCTGGTGAGCGAACATGCGCCGCGGCAACCGAGCTTCCCGCTCGCGGTTGGATTCGGCATCTCCACCGCCGAACAGTGCGCGATCCATTGGCGCCATCGCCGACGGCGTGGTGGTGGGCAGCGCGTTCGAGCGGGTGATCGAAGAAAACGCCGCCAGCGATCAGCTTTTCTCGAAAGTGGAAGCACTGGCTAGCGACGCTCGCCAGTGGTTTACTATCGAAGAACAAATGAGCCCGAAGCAATGAGCCCGGAGCAATGAACATGGACAAGCTTGCGGATTGCCGCCGGCAGATCGACGCGGTGGACGTGAAGATCGTCGAGTTGCTCAACGCGCGCACCGAAATCGTTCATGAAATCGGCCGCATCAAGCGGCAGTTCGCATTGCCGATCTACGAGCCCAAGCGCGAAGATCAGGTCTTTGAAAACGTGACCGGCAATAATGCCGGGCCGTTGACGCCGGAGGCGCTCAAACGCATCTTCGAGCGCATCATCGACGAGATGCGGACCATCCAGCAAAATAAAATGGGTTAGCCGACCGTGAGTGTCTTCATGGCCAGCGGACCGGTGCTGTCGCCCAGCTTGTCGATGTGCACGCCGGCCTTATCGAGCATGGTCAGCAGCAGGTTCGTCATGTGCGTGTTTTCGGGATACGCCACGTGATAGCCGGTCTTGAACTGGCCGCCCAGGTTACCGGCTAACAGGCACGGCAAATGTTCATGACGGTGCAGATTGCCGTTGCCCATGCCGCCGCCGTACAGGATCAGGCTGTGGTCCAGCAGCGATCCATCGCCATCCGGCGTGTCGCGCATCTTCTGAAGGAACTCGGTGAACAACGCCACGTGATGCGTGTCGATGCGGGCTTTCTTCGCGATCAGCGCCGGGTCGTCGCGGTGATGCGAGACGGAATGATGCGGCTCCGGCACGCCGATGCTCGGCATAGGTGCGCAAGCTCAGTTCGCGCGCCATGATCAGGCTGAACACGCGCGTCACGTCGGCGCGGAATGCCAGGATTTGCAGATCGAACATCAGCCTGGTGTGCTCTTCGAAAGTGGCCGGGATATCGATGGGCCGGTCCGGCAGATCCACCGACTGCGCGCCTTCCTTCTCCGTGCTCTGGATTCGCTTCTCGATGTCGCGGACCGAATCGAGGTATTCGTTGAGCTTTCTGCGATCGTGCGGTCCCAGCGATCCGGCCAGACGATTGGCTTCCTCGGTCACCGAATCCAGAATGCTGGCGGTGTCTTGCGCCTGGGCCGAACGCTGCGCGCTGGTGCCGCCATCGCCGAACAATCGCTCGAACACCAGCGCGTGGATGATCTTCGGCGATGTTGGGCGTGGTCTCGTTGCGCCAGGAAATGGTGTTGACGTAAAAGCAGTCGCCCGCATCGCAGGAGCCTTGGGACGGCGTATCCACGGTCATTTCGAGCGAGGGAACGGGCGAATCTTTTCCGATGACGCGCGCGGCAATCTGATCGGCGGTAGTTGCCAGGCGGACTTCGACGCCCGGACGGGTGCGGTCGTAAGCATGGACACCGGTAAGCCAGGCAGCGGCCGCGCGCGTGTGATCGCCGCTGCCATCGCCTTTGGTATTGGCTTCCAGTTGCGCCAGGCCGGTGAGCACATTCACGCGGTCGCGCACCGGCTCAAACGGCTTCAGAATCGGCGGCAGCTCGTAGTTTGTGCCGGTCTGCGCGGGGATCCACTGCTCCAGAATGATGCCGTTGGAAACGTAGACGAATCCCAGGCGCGGCGTCGGCTTGGCCGTCTTGGCGGAAAGCGCCGGGACCATGGAATCCAGCAGCGGCAGCGCCAGCGTGGTGCCCAGCCCTCTCAGGAAGGTTCGGCGGTGAAGCGACTTCTTGGTAATAAACGTCATCGGCTATTCTCCTGTTGATTCTCGATCAGGCTGCGATTGCCTCATCTGGAACGGAACGCTTTGAACCACGCCCATCACCAGTGAGGAAAATTGGTAATTATCTTTTGCGGCTTCGCGGACAATCGCCCGGACGGCCGGCTGATCGTAATACTGCACGTTGCGGCCGATGGCGTACATCAGCAGCTTTTGCGTCACGGCGCCGACGAAACGCTCCGGGTTGCGAAGCAGCATTTGCTTCAGCCCGGCCACGCCGTCGAACTTGCTGCCATCGGGAAGCACGCCGGACACGTCGATGGGCTTGCCGTCGTCGCGGTCGCGCCAGCGTCCCACCGCGTCGAAGTTTTCCATGGCGAAACCGATGGGATCCATGCGGGCATGGCAGCCCGCGCAGGCCGGATTGGCGCGGTGCTGCTCCATCGCTTGCCGCATGGTCAGCGTTTCACCCGCGTTTTTGCCGTCGGTCTTGAGCGCGGGAACGTTGGGCGGCGGAGGCGGCGGCGGCGATGCCAGCAGATTCTGCAGCACATACTTGCCGCGCAGCACCGGCGATGTGCGCGTGGAATACGATGTCAGCGTCAGGATGCTCCCCTGTCCCAGCAGCCCGCCCCGCGGACTGTCTGGAGCGAACGTGACTTGGCGGAAGTAGCTGCCTTGCACGTTGGGGATGCCATAGTGCTGGGCCAGGCGTTCGTTGACGAACGTGTAGTTGGCGGTCAGCAGTTCCAGAACGCTGCGGTTCTTGCGCAGAATGCTGGCGAGGAACAGCCGCGTCTCCTGCTCGAAGGCGCTGCGCAGTGTTTCATCGAAATCGCGGAACAGGTACAGATCGGGGTCCTTGGTTTTCAGGTCGCGCAGGAACAGCCACTGCTCGGCGAAATTGGTGACCAGGGAATCGGCGCGCGGATCGGCCAGCATGCGCTTCACCTGTTGCTCGAGCACTCCGGGTTCTCGCAGCTTTCCGCTGGCGGCCAGGTTGAGCAGTTCATCGTCGGGAATGCTGCTCCACAAAAAGAAAGACAGGCGCGAGGCCAGTTCCAGGTCGCTGATGCGATAGGGAGTGGCCGCGGCGACATTCGCGGGATCGCGCTCGATGCGATACAGAAACTGCGGGCTCACCAGCAGGCGTTCCACTGCCTCTTCGATGCCGCGTTCGAAATTTCCTTGGGCGCGAGCTCTTTCATAAAACGGCAGCAGTTCATGCATGTCGGCATCTGTCACCGGCCGCCGATAAGCGCGGCTCGCCAAGGTAGACAGAATCTGTTTCGCGCAAGGCAGTTCGTCCGCCGTGCTGCCGGGATGGCAGACGAAAATCCTGCGCCGGCTGGGCGTGTCGCCCGGGCCAGTGGGATGAAACGGGCCGCTGATCGTGACCGTGCCGATCGCCGGCAGCGTCCCGCGGCCGCGCGTGCGCGGCCGCACAGTGGCTTCATCCAGCGCTTCGGTTCGCAGGATGAAACGTCACGCCGACCAGATGCGGACCAGCCTTCACCGGCAGACGAAACTCTAGCGGTTTGTTCCCGCCGCCGCGACCGCGCGCCTCCGCCGACAGGCGCCAGCTCTTTCCGCTCGCCATCCACGGTGATCTCGACCTGTTCCGGGATGCGCGCGTAGCCGGCCATCTCCACCTTGAAATCATATTCGGCATCCAGCGGGAAATAACTGTCCACGGCCAGTCCGCCGCGCGTGCCGAAAGGCAAATCCTCCACGCGGGCGTCCTGCGGCAGTTGCACCGGAAGCCGATGAATGTTGACCATCACGGGCATGTTCGGGTCGCCCACCGCCAGGCGGCTGATCTTGCGGGCAGCTTCCAGATAGCGCTGCATGATCACCGGCGAGATGAAAAGCAGATCGGCGATGTTGTCGAACTCGCTCGAGGAATTGTCGGCCGGCAGCAGCAGCGAATAATCCATCTCCTTCGGCAGATGGTCCACGCCGAGCAGGTCGCGGACGGCGTTCTGATATTCGGTGCGGGTCAGACGATGCAGGTAGGGCAGGTCGCCGGGATGGGGATGCGCTGCGGCCGCCTGGTCGAGCGTGGTTTCCAGGTACGTGGCCGTGCGGTCGTACGTGGCGTCATCCGGGCCGCGGCATTCCCGCGGGCGGCATCCCGCGAGTCCGGAGCTTCTGAACCACCTTTTCCCACAGCTCGGCGTTTTCGCCGGCTTGCCCTACTTCAGCGGGATCGATCACGATTCCGGCAGTTTTCAGCTTGGCGTTGTGACACGTAACGCAATATTGCCGGAATGTTGCGCTCGCGGCCGGCTGCCCGTCTGCGTGGGAAGGTGCCTGGGCACGCCCGACGGCGGCGAACAAGAGAGCGACAGCCATTCCAACCGCCTGTGCCAGCCACTGGGGTGTCCTAGGCATTCTGCGCATACATTATAATACTTAACGATTAGAGGAGTTCACGCCATGCACAGCAGACAGGCTAGGCGATGGTTGACCATTGGCGCGATTGCACTCGCGGCGACGATGTGCGTTCAGGCGGCCGGCAGTCTTACGCTGATCGATGCTGCGAAGAACGGCAACGCGGGCGCGGTGCGGACCTTGCTCGCGCAGCATGCGGACATCAACGCCACGGAAGCGGACGGCTCCACGGCGCTCCACTGGGCGGTGCAACGTAACGACGTGGCGGTCACGGATCTGCTGCTCGCCGCCGGCGCCAAGGCCGACGCCGCCACCCGCTACAACATCACGCCGCTGGCGCTGGCCTGCAAGAACGGAAACGCGGCGATTATCGAGCGGTTGCTCAAGGCCGGAGCCGATCCGAATGGCTTTTCAAGCGAAGGCCAGACCGCGCTCATGACCGCCGCGCGCAATGGCAACGTGGCTGCCGTGAAAATGCTGCTGACCCATGGCGCGAAGGTGAACATCAAAGAGCCCTTTCGCGGGCAGACGGCGCTGATGTGGGCGGCCGGCGAAGGCAATGCGGGGGCCGCGGAGCTGCTGATCGAATTCGGCTCCGACGTGAAAGCGAAGTCGAAAACCGGGTTCACGCCGTTCCTCTTCGCCGTTCGCAATCACCAGATCGCGGCGGCCAAGGTGCTCCTGGAGCACGGCGCGAACATCGAAGACCGGGCGCCCGATGGCACCACCGCGTTGAACATGGCGGTTGTGAACGGCTATTACGACCTGGCTTCGGTCCTGCTGGATTATCATGCCAACCCGAACGCGCCCGATCCGAACGGCTCGCCCTTGCACTCGCTGGCCTGGTTGCGCAAGCCGGGTACGCCCTGGGAAGCGGCCGGGCTGGGAGAAGATCCCGTCGGCCCGCCGCGTCCCACCGGCGACATCACCAGCGAGGAGTTGGCGAAGAAGCTGCTGGCTCATGGCGAGGATCCGAACGCGCGCATCGCGTGGAAGGAGATGCGCATGACCGCGGGACTGGGGACCACGTCCAATCCGCCTAACATCCCGCTGGGCCGCCACTATCTGAGCTTCGTAGGAGCCACGCCATTTTATGTGGCCGCGCGCAATGGCGACGCTCCGTTCATGCGCCTGCTGGTGGCAGGCGGAGCCGATCCCAACATCTCGACGCAGGTGCACGTCACGCCGCTGATGGCCGCCGCCGGCCTCGATTATTACGAAGGCGAAACCCCGGGCCCGTTTAACGGGGTGTCGGAAGCCGAACGGCTGGAAGCGGTCAAGTTGTGCCTGCAGTTGGGCAATGACATCAATGCCCGCACCGATTTCGGCGAGTATCCGATGATTGGCAGCGCGCAATTCACTCTGATGACCTATCCGCGCAACGCCGAGGATTTGTTCGGCCTGGGCGTCGGCGATCCGCGCTTCACCGGCATGACGGCGCTGTTTGGCGCGGTGATCTCCAACCAGCCATCGCTGGTGCAATATCTGGTGGACCACGGCGCCAAGGTTGACGTGAAGAATAAGCTGGGCTGGACTCCGCTGATGGTCAGCCGCGGCATTTTCATGGCGAACTCCAAAAAAGAATTTCCGGCAGCCGAGAAGATCCTGTTGCGCGCTATGAAAGCGCAGGGGCTGGTGGATGACAGCCCAACTACGGCCGCGAAACTCCAATAGCGGCATCTTTCTAATGGAACTTCGCTGAGCCTTTCAAATTTCCCTCTTGACAGGTCGCGCTATTAGAATCACAATGTGATAGTAATCATGCTAGGTGAGTTCGAATATCTGCTCCTGACTGCTGCCGTGCGATTGGGCAAAGACGCCTACGGCGCTGCGATCCGCCAGGAAATTGAAGCCGCCACCGGACGCCGCTGCTCCATTGGCGCGCTTTACACAACGCTCGATCGCCTGGAGAAAAAAGGTCTTCTCAAAACATGGATGGGTGACGCCACGCCCCAGCGTGGGGGGCGCGCCAAGCGCATGGTCCAGGTAAACGCCAAAGGTGAGCAGGCCGCCGCATCCTTCTACAATGCGATCGCGCGCATGAGCCGCGGTGTTTCCTGGGAGGCGAAGCGCGGCGCGGTTGAGCCATGAACCGGATCGCCTGGTGGTTGGTGGAGGTTGCGGCGCGATCGCTCGAAGCCGGCGAACGGGAAGCGGTGAGCGGCGATTTCCTGGAATCAGGCGAGACCGGCGGACAGGCGCTGCGCGATGTGCTGGGCCTGGTGGTTCGCAGGCAGGCCGAATTGTGGAAGGACTGGCGTCCCTGGCTGGTTCTGCTTGGATTGGTTGTCCCGCTCGGCGTGCTGCTGAGTCTGGTTTCAAGAATGACGGCGGACTCCAGTAGCATTTACGCTTGGATGTACTTGAACAACTGGACCTGGACGTACCTCAGCAACGCGGGCGCCAGGGCTGACCTGATTCGCTACGGCGCCGGCGTTTCTCTGAATTATCTGGCGTTAGTTTGCTGGTCGTGGACGGGTGGTTTCGTGCTTGGCTTTTGGTCGCGGCGTACGATTGCCGTGAACGTATCGCTCTTTGGTGTCACCTTACTGCTCGCGGAACTCCTGGGAGCGCCGCGATATCTGGGGCATTGGTTACTTCTTCCCGCGGCCCCTTGATCTGGGCGCCCAAGGCATCCGAATAGCGGAGTCTTCTCGCTGGCGTTTTACAGGGTGATGTTTCCGCTGATCGTACAAATGATCCTGGTAATTCTCCCTTCCCTGTGGGGTGTGCGGCAGGGCCTTCGGTTGGCTTCGCTTCCGGTATTGCGGCGAACAATTTTGTGGGCGTGTGTTTTGGCGGCTGTCACCGCGCTTGGCGACCCAGAACTCGGTTTGGTGGCAGGTACGAACGTGGGATGCTATCGTCCCGCTCCTGTTCCCCATCTTCCGTCATTGCTGCCGATCGCCCTTCTGGGACCGATCGGCTATTGGCTGGCAACCGCGCGCTGGAGCACGCGGCGTGCAGTCTCGGATTACGAAAGTAGTCCGAATTCTAAGGAGACGACAAAATGATCAGCACTTCAGCACGAATCTCGGCCATGCTGCTGATATTGGCCAGTATGGCGACCGCCGCGGATCCACCGGGCATTCGCGCCGCGCTTGTTCCCGCGGGCAAACGGCAATCGGCGGCCGATTTCGCTCTGCTGGACGCATCCGGCAAGACTGCCAACCTTCGCGATTATCGTGGCAAAGTGGTCTTGCTTGATTTCTGGGCCACCTGGTGCACGGGTTGCAAAGAGGAAATTCCCTGGTTTTCGGAATTCCAGAAGAAATACGGCACGAAAGGTTTCGCCATGGTTGGTGTTTCGCTGGACGACGGCGGTTGGAAGGTTCTGAAGCCGTTTCTGGCCGGATCACAATGTGCCCTACCGGATGTTGCTCGGGGACGATCGGATAGCGCAGCGCTATGGAATCCAGAGTATGCCCGACACGTTTCTGATCGACCGGAGCGGGCGAGTGGCGGCGGCTTACACGGGGGGACTGGTGGACAAAGACGACGTGGAGGCGAATATTAAAGCGGTTCTCGATCGGCGTTGAGCCGGGCGTCGATGACTTATTCCACGTGGTAAAGCTCGGAACGCCAGAGGTCGCGCATTTCGTCGAAACGGATATCCATATGGCCGCGCAGGTCGGTTAACCTTGAGCTATCGATCAAAATGCCCACCAGCACTGCGAGCATAGTCGGCACAGCGGCCAGAGCGATGGTGAGGATCTGAGTATCGCTCATCTGTATCTTTCGTCCGCGCCGGGCATCTTTTTAGCCGCGTTCTTCGAGATTAGCCGCGTTCTTCGAGATGCTTAAGCCGTGCGTCGATCACTTGCTCCACACGATACAGCTCGGAACGCCAGAGGTCGCGCATTTCATCGAAGCGAATATCCATATGGCCGCGCAATTCGCTGATGCGGGCGTTGGTGTCACTAATTCTGGCGTTGGTGTCGCTCAGTCTAGAGTTATTGATGAGGATGCCCACCAGAACTGCGAGCATAGTCGGCACAGCGGCCAAAGCGATGGTGAGGATCTGGGTATCGCTCATCTGCATCTTTCATCTTAAGCGATCACGCCCGCTGAGAGCTTTTCTCACGAATCGGCACTTCCAGATCGCGCATGAAAGGCCTGTACGAAATCGCCGACCTTCTCCGGCATCGCGCCCGCAAGCGGCACATGACTGCGGACCACGCCCTTGGCCGGCGTGGCGAGGACATCGCGCACCGCTTCTTGCAGCGGGCGGGCATGGTCATCGTCGAGCGGAATTATCGCATGGCATCCGGTGCGGGTGAAGTAGACTTGATCGGTTGGGAAGCGGGCACGCTGGTGTTCGTCGAAGTGAAGTCCAGGAAAACCGAGGAGTATGGCGCACCAGATCGGGCCATCGGGGTTGAGAAGCAGTCCAGCCTGATCCGCGCGGCGAGAGAATACGCGCGGCACGCGGAAGTGCCCTGGGAGAAAGTTCGTTTCGATGTTGTGAACGTGGTGTTTTGTGCGCCGCCCACAGGTGACGCATTTTCGGGCGGTTTTCGGAGGAAGAGCGCGCTTATCGGCTGGCTAGGCGTGGACGGCAGGCGGCAGCAGCGGGCCGTTCCAAGAGTGCGAGGAGCTGTTGAGGAGAAGGCGGGCGGCCCGTTCAGGCTTTACGGTTTCGAACAAACAAGTGCGAGAATCTGCCCGTCCTTCTACGCGTACGACGGACGCGCTCTGGCTCACGCGGTAGGCCATCTTCGCGCCGTGATGCAATTGGAGAGAATCCAGCGGCCAGTCGGAATCGGCCACCATGCGAATCTGTCCTTCAGCGGTAATGAGAATGGTCATGTCCGTGGGAGTGTGGCCGGATTGAACAGCGCCCTCGGCGGCTTCCAGGATCTGCGCGGCGTTGTCTAAGAATCGGCTCACAGTTTCCTTATCGCGGCTGGCGACAGCTGTTTGAAACTATTTCGGGCCTTAGTACTCGGCTGCCCCGGGATTGCCGCGCCGTTTAAGATAGAGACATGCGCATCCTGCTTTTCAGCGGCAAAGGAGGCGTGGGCAAAACCAGCATTGCCGCCGCCACCGGACTGCAGCTCTCCCGCCTCGGCTACCGCACGCTGGTGATGAGCGTCGATCCGGCGCACAGCCTGGCCGACGCCTTCGACCTGGAAAGCAGCCTGTTCCAGGCCAGAGCCAACGATCCGCTCGCCATCGACGAACATCTCTCCATCCAGGAAGTCAACATCCAGAAGGAGATCAAGCGGCACTGGCGCGAGATTTCCACTTACGTCGTCTCGGTGCTCCGCACCACCGGCATCAGCGACGTGGAGGCCGAAGAGCTGGCCATCCTGCCGGGCATGGAAGAGCTGAGCGCGATGATGTACGTGAATCAGTACCGGCGCGAGGGCCGCTACCAGGTGATCGTGCTGGATTGCGCGCCCACCGCCGAATCCATGCGCTTCGTCAGCATGCCGACCACGCTCGAATGGTACATGAAGCACGTCTTCCCGTTCCAGCGCGGAATCCTCAAGGCCGTGCGGCCGGTGGCGAATCGGATTTCGCCGGTGGAGCTGCCCTCCGATAGCTACTTCGCCAATATCCAGGATCTGTTCGGGCGCCTGGAAGGCATCGCCGAGCTGCTGGAAAATCCAAGGATCACCAGCGTGCGGCTGGTGACGAATCCCGAGAAAATGGTCCTGCGCGAGACGCAGCGTGCCTTCGTCTATTTTTCGCTGCATGGCCTGACTGTGGACGGCATCATCGTCAATCGCGTGCTGCCGGAAGCGGTGACCGATACGTGGTTCGATCAATGGCGCGCTTCGCAAGCCAAGATTCTGGATGAAATCGAAGAATATTTCGATCCGGTAACGATGAAGCGCGTGCCCTTGTTCACGCATGAAGTGCTGGGGCGCGAGCGTCTGATCGAGCTGGCCAATGTCCTGTATGGCGCCGACGAAGATCCGGCGAAGGTGGTGCGGACCGAAGCGCCCTACACTTTCGAGAAGCGCAACTCGCACTACGAAGTGCGGCTGAGGCTGCCGTTTGCGGCCAAGGGCGAGATCGGTCTGTTCAAGAAAGGCGACGAGCTGGTGGTGGAGATCGGCACGCTGCGGCGCCACATCGGGCTGCCAACGTCCATGGCCTCGCTCACGCCCACGCGGGCTTCGTTAGACAATAAAATGTTGACAGTGGAGATGCGAGAATAAGATTGGAAGAAGGGTGATATGGACGAACAACAAGGCACGGCCCACCAGCACGCCCAGGGCGGCTGTTTTTTCTGCGACATCGCTGGCCCGCAGATCAACGCGTTCCTCGATCATGTGTGGCCGCAAAACACGCGCGAGCATTTTCGCAACGCGCGCATCGAAGTGCTGAAAGGGATGCGGAGCATGCTGGACGCGCGCATCGACAGTCTGTCGAAGCAGGCCACCAGGGGCACCAAGGTCACGGTCGAATAGCCTAGCGCTGGGTCATCGTTGACTCAGGCCGCCGTCCACCGCCAGCACCTGCCCGGTCACGAAGTTCGACGCGTTGATGAAGTAGAGCACCGCGTCGGCGATCTCCTCGGGCGTGCCTGAGCGCTGCGCTGGCGTGGCCGCGATCAAATCCTGCGCGCGCGGATCTTCGCTCGAAGCCAGAATCACGCCCGGCGCCACCGAGTTCACCGTAATTTCGGGCGCGAACGCCTTGGCCAGCGCGCGGGTCAGCATGATCACTCCGGCCTTGGAAGCGCAATAATGCGCGTACATCTCCCAGGGACGAATGCCGCCCAGTGAACTGATGTTCACGATGCGTCCCGGGCCGTCTTCTTCATGAGCAGCGCGCCCTGCTGGCAGCAGAAAAATGTGGCTTTCAGATTCACGCTGTGGATGAAATCCCAGTCGGCTTCGGTGATCTGCGAACGGATCCACGCGGCGGAATCGCGCGGCGTTGTTCACCAGGCCGTAGAGCCCGCCGAGCTGCTCTTCCACTTCGCGAAACATGCGCCGGATGTCGTCGACCTTTTCGAGATTGGCCTGAAACAGCGGCGCCGATCCGCATTCTTCGGCCGTCGCGCGAGCTTCTTTCTCCGACGCCGCCGTAATGTATCGCGACGCGATAGCCGGCTTGATAGAGCCGCAGCGCGATAGCGCGGCCGATGCGCTTGGCCGCTCCGGTCACCAATACTGATTCGAGCTTGTCTGTCCATGTGTTAGACCACCGGGTCGCCGTGCACTTCGACCTCTTCCGGTTCCACGCCTTTGGCGCGGGCTCGGGCAGTCGGCCGGTCCAATTCGCCCACAACCAGAAGAAAGCCGTGCTGGAACTGAGCAGTCCGGACCAAACGCCGATGGTGCGCGGGCTCCAGGATTGCGACGCCACTCCGGCGCCCGCCATCGAAAGCATCATCACCGACCACTGCATCGTTTCCATGGTCGCAAACACGCGGCCGCGAAATTCGTTGGAGACGTGCCGCAGCAGTTGCGACATGTTGAGCACCGAGCTGACAGCGACGGCCGCGCGCGAAAGCGCGAGAAAGAGCAGCGCCAGTCGGAAATCGCGCATCTGGCTGAAGATCACGTAGGCGCCGCCGTGGATCACGTAGCAGATGCTGATGGTGCGCTTGTAGGCGTTCGAACGAAATCCGCTTCCCGAGCCAGTGCGCGAAAGCCCCGCCCGCGAGCAAGCCAACGCCGGCCGCAGCCCACAAATAACCGATGCCCGCCGGTCCGCGATGGAACACCAGTTCGCCGAACAGGCTGAACAGGATCTGCGCCGCGCCGCCTCCGACGCCCAGCCGATCCGACCAGCGCCGAGCCCAGGATCAGCGGCGAAGCGCGCATGTAGCGCAGGCCTTCGGTGTATTCGTGCCACGGCCGCACCACTTTGTCTTCGGTGAGCGCCGTTCGTTCCGCCCGGAATCTGCCCCGTGCGACGCGCAGCCGCGAAATGCACGCCGCCGAAAACAAAAACGAGAAGGCGTTGAACGCGAATGCCCACCTGTAGCCGAACTGCATCACGCTGGTGCCGCCCAGAAACGCTCCGATGGTCAGCGTCATCCATTGCGTGGTTTGCGTCAGCGAATTGGCGGTGTGCAGCTCGTCGCTCGTTGGCGATGGTGGGAAGAATCGACGAGCGGCCGCTGGTGAAAAACGGCGACGCGAACATCAGCAGGGCGCTCAGCAGATACAGCATCCAGGTATCGGAGCGGGGAATCGCGAGAATGAACGCGAGCGCGACCACGGCGCGGATCAGGTCGCTCGCGATCATGATGCGCTTGCGGTCCAGCCGGTCGAGCAGCACGCCGGCGACGGGTCCGGCCATCACCGCCGGAATCGGCGCGCGCGAGCATGATGCCGCGTGACCACCAGGCCCGAGCGCGTGTTCGCCAGCGCCAGGCTGAAGACGGCGATGTTGTTGAAATGGTCGCCGATCTCGCTGACCACCTGGCCGGACCAGGTGTAGCGATAGTTCCGGTTAGTCTTCAGGAGCTGGAAGAACTCGGACATTTATTGGATGGATTCCCGGCGGACGGTGATCGAATCCAGGAACTCGCGATCGAGTTCGTAGCCGAAGCCCGGCTCGTCGCGAACCGCGATGGTTCCGTGCGGCGTGACTTCCACGGGCGGTTGAATGATGTCGCGCGCCCAGTAGCGCTTGCTGGCCGAGACGTCGCCGGGCAGCATGAAATTCGGAAGCGTCGCGAGCGCGATGTTGTGCGCGCGGCCGATGCCGGCTTCGAGCATGCCGCCGCACCACACCGGAATTCCGGCGGCCTGCGCGACATCGTGCACGCGCTTGGCTTCGGCGAATCCGCCCACGCGGCCCAGCTTGATGTTGATGATGCGCCCGGCGTCCATGGCGATGGCCTGCTCGGCCTGGTGCGCCGAGCGGATGCATTCGTCGAGGCAGATGGGCGTCTTCAGCTGCGCCTGCAACTTCGCGTGATCGATGATTTCGTCGTGCGCCAGCGGCTGCTCGATCATCATCAGATTGAATTCGTCCAGAGCGCTTCAGGCAGCGGCGCATCGGCCAGCGTGTAAGCCGAATTGGCGTCGGCCATCAGCAGGATGTCGGGAAAACGCTGGCGCACCTCGCGGACCACGTCCACATCCCAGCCGGGCTTGATCTTCATCTTGATGCGCTGGTATCCGGCGGCGAGTTCCGTTTCGATTTTCTCGAGAAGCTGCGGCACCGAATCCTGAATGCCGATGGAAACGCCGCAAGGAATCTCGCGCCGCGCGCCGCCGCCGATGTGCTGATAAAGCGGCTCGCCGTGCATCCGGGCTTCCAGATCCCAGACCGCCACTTCCAGGCCGCCGCGCGCCATCTGGTGGCCGCGGATGTGCGCGCGTTCGCGCCCCGACTTCGGCCGCGCTGCTCGAAATTGCGATGCAGCACGCGCGGCGCGACGTAATCGCGCAGGATCAGCCACGCCGATTCGGTCCATTCTTCGTTGTAAAACGGATTTTCGCCGCAGGTGACCTCGCCCCAGCCGGACAGGCCGCCGCTCGACACCTCCACCAGGATGATGCGGCGCTCGGTGGTCCGGCCGAAACTGGTCTCGAAGAAATGCACCAGCGGCATCCGGATTTCGCGCAGCGTAATTCGATCTAAGCGGATTCCCATTGTCCCAACAAATAAGTGCCGGCTTCGTCGGATTTCTCAAAGCCGATCACCGCCAGGCCGCGATCGAAAGCTGCGCGAAGCTGTTCGCCGGCGCTTCTGTTGAATTTCGCGCGCGCGCGCCGGATCCTTGGCGCGAATCGCCGCGATGTCGGACGGAATCGCGATGCGCGCTTCCACCGGCGCACGCTCGAACGGCTCGCCCGCCAGAATCGCCTTCACGCGCGGGCTCGCGATCCACCATTCGGCGATGCAGCGATCGGTCGGCAAGCCGCCGTGCAGCGGGCTGCTGGTGGTTCCGTATTGATTGGGCACGTAGCGGCGCACGATGGCGCCCAGCCGCTCCATATTGAAAAACGCGTTCTTGATTTCGAGCGGATCGAAGGTCCATTCGATCAGCTCGATGCCGCGGCGCGAGCGCATCGTCGCGTTGCGTGAGCTTGAGCGAGCGGCCCACGCCGCGCATTGCGGTATTCGGGCAGCACGCCGAGCATGTGGCTGTGCAGATAGGTTTTGCCGCCGGGCTTCAGGCCGGGAATCGCCATGCAAAATCCGATCATCTGCGTGTCCGTCGAATGCGCCGTAAACCTGGCCGCCGATCTTCGACGCCACCACGAACAGCCGCAGCGGGATCAGGTCGACGTCTTCGAAGCCCCAGATCTGGCGCTGCAGCTGGACCACCGATTTCAGATCCTCGCGCTCGGTGAGTGGCCGGATTTCAATTTTCGATGCGCTTTGGCCTTCTGCCACAGCGCCTCCATCTCCGCGAGCGTCGCGCCGGGCAATGTGGCGTGGCTTTCCACGTAAGCGAAGCGTTTACGGAATTTCGCGTTGGTCTTGCGCAGCGCCTGCTCGGGATCCACTTTGAGTTTGCGCGCCAGATTCACCAGGACGAACAGCAGATCGCCGATCTCGCCTTCGCAGTTCCGCGGGCGTGCCGGTTTCGCGCGCTTCGGCCAGCTCGCGCAGCTCTTCGTCCAGCTTGTCGAGCACCTGGCCGGGATTTTCCCAATCGAACCCGACGCGCGCCGCCTTGGAGCTGATCTGCTGCGCTTCCACCAGCGCGGGAAGCTTGCGCGGGACCGATTCCAAGCGGCCCTGCGGGCGGCTTGCCCTTGTCCTTCTTCTCGTCGGCCTTGATCTCGTCCCAGCGGCGCTTCACATCGTCGGACGTTTTCGCGCCGCCGTCGCCGAAGACGTGCGGATGCCGGCGGATCAGTTTTTCGGAAATCGCATCCAGCGAATCGTCGATGCCGAAACTTGCCTTCTTCGGAGGCCATCTGAGCGAAGAAGACGGCCTGCAGCATCAGGTCGCCCAGTTCCTCAGCCAAGCCCGGCCAATCGCGCTGATCGATCGCATCGAAGACCTCGTAAGTCTCTTCGAGCAGATAAGGTTTGATGGTGTCGAAGTTCTGTTCGCGATCCCAGGGGCAGCCGCCCGGCGCGCGCAGCCGCGCCATGATGCCGACCAGCCGCTCAAATCGTTCCCCAGTTGTAGTTGGATCGTGTGACATGCCTGAGAGGGTGGAAATCTCAGTCTAGCAAGACCGCTTCCTGAGGGCGCGGATGCAAAGGAAAGGCCGGATCGCCCTTGCGAGATCCGGCCGAAGGTAGATAAAAATAGGAAGCGTGCTAACGAAGCGCCGCGGCCACCGCTCCTTTCGTGACGTGCTGGAACACCGATATCACTCGCGCGCTTTCACCCGGCAACTCTACCGAAGACAGGTAGGCCATGCCATCGCGCTTCTCAAAGACCAGCTTGGCCGTGGTTGTGCCGGGCGCAGCCCCCGAAAAAGTGGTGAGCAGCGCAACCGAATTTCCCGCCGGTCCGTGCAACAAAAGCACGCCGGAAAAATCCGGGATGTCGACGGTGTATGCGCCGGCCGGCATCATAGCTCCACCGGCCGCGAATTCAAACGGAACGCTCGCCTTGGCGAAGGACTGTGCGTTGGCCACGAGCGTAAGCGCGCCGAAGCCGCCCAGTAAGAGGGCAGCCCGAAGAAGGTGTGTTTTCAGAAATCGAGTATGCATTTTGTAGACTCCTTTCAAGTCTGGAAGCGTGATGTTGCGGGCCTGAGCGCCGTATCGCGCAAACCTGCTTAAACAAAAGCAGGCGGCGCAAAAACAGGAATGGCCGATCAGGAAAACTTCACCGGGGAATGAAAGATGTCTGCGAGGACTACTGCTGAAAACCCCACGAGCAAGCCTGCGCTCACGGGGCAAGTCTTACAATCCGAGATTAAACGAAAAACGCGACCCGGTCCAATCAAAATTTTGTATCCATGCAATATAGGGTGTTTCACCGAGTTAAAATAGAGGCAGCAATGAGCGACCAGGAATATCCACTGCCGGCGGCAACCTTCGAATTCTTGATCCTTTCGCTGAAGGCGCAGACCGAGATGCATCTCGGCATGTATCATTTTGGCGAAGAGAAGGATCGGCCAGAGCCCGACTTTCGCATCGCGCGCCACACCATCGATCTGCTGGCGATGCTGCAGGAAAAGACACGCGGCAACGTCACGATGGAGGAGCAGCGCCTGGTGGACAACGCCCTCACCGAGCTGCGATTCCGTTTTGTGCAAGCCATGGAGAGCAAGGAGAAGAAGGCTGCCGCCCCAATTGAGGCAAAGGAAGCAGAGCCGAAGGAAGCCGCGCCCACCGAAGCGAAGCCGAAAGAAGACCAGGCCGGCGCCTGATGGGTCGCAAGTGACGCAACCCGAGTCCATCCGCATTACGCGTGCTCGGCTCAGGCACCAGCGTGGGAGTGCCGATGATCGGCTGCCGCTGCGCGGTGTGCCATTCCGAAGATCCGCGGGACCGGCGCCTGCGGCCTTCGGTGCACATCCAATACGGCGACCGCGGCGTGCTGATCGATACCACGCCCGACTTCCGCTACCAGGCTCTGCGCTCGGGGATGGAACGCGTGGACGCGATTCTGTTTACGCACTCGCACGCCGATCACGTGATGGGGCTGGATGATGTCCGGCCGTTCAACTACCGGCAGGGCGGCGTGATTCCGGTATATGGGTCGGAGGAAACTATCGGAGCGCTGCGGCTGACCTTCCGCTATATCTTCGATGAGCGCGACACGCAGTCTTCGCGGCCGCGGCTGGTGACGCACGTCTTCGACGGCGCGCCCATCGATCTTTTCGGGCTCGAGTTCACGCCCATCCGGCTCAGCCACGGCAGAGGCACGGTGTACGGCTTTCGCTTCGGCGACGCGGCGTACCTCACCGATCACAGCGATATTCCCGAAGAATCGATGAAGCTGCTGAGCGGCCTGGATGTGTTGTTCCTGGACGCGCTGCGGCACAAGCCCCATCCCACGCATTCCACGGTGGAGCGGTCGCTCGAATCGGTGGAAAAGCTAGCGCCGCGCCGCGCGTTCTTCACGCACATCTGTCACGATCTGGGACATGCCTGCACGGAGGAGCGCTTGCCGCCGCACGTCCGCCTGGCTTATGACGGCCTGCAAATCGACGTGGGAAGGACCGCCGCCATGATCTACCGAAACCTGGCGGAGACGCCGGACGATTTCGGTCCCGTGCGCGATGACGATCGGCAATTTCGACGGCGTGCATGTGGGACATCGGCGAGATCCTGCGCCGCGTGGTGGCTTTGGCGCGCGAGGAATCCTGGAAATCGGCCGTGCTCACTTTCCATCCGCATCCGGCCAAACTAGTAGCGCCGGCCAGTGCGCCGCGTTTGCTGACCACGCTGGAGGAGCGCGCGCGAATCATTTTGGATCAGGGAATCGATGAGATCCTGATTCTGCCCTTCACGCCTGAGATTGCCGCGCTCGGACCGGAAGATTTTGTTCGCGAGATTCTAGTGGACAAGCTCAAGGCGCGGGCGGTGCTGGTGGGCGCGAATTTTCATTTCGGCAAACGGGCGGCCGGCGACGCCGCCGCGCTCGAAGAATTGGGCGAGCGCTACAGCTTCGAGACCGACATCGTCGTTCCGGTGGTGTGGCGCAAGCGCGTGATCTCGAGCAGCGAAATTCGCCGGTCCATTGAAGCCGGCGACGTGTCATCGGCTTGCCGGATGCTGGGCCGGTCCTTACGTATTGCGCGGTTTCGTGGTGGCCGGCGAAGGCCGGGGATCGAAGCAAACCGTTCCCACTTTGAATCTCGATACGCAAGCCGAGGTGCTGCCGAAAAATGGCGTGTACGTGACGAGAACGCGCGAAAGCGGCAATTCCCGCGAGTGGCCGTCCATCACTAACGTCGGCTATCGGCCCACATTTGACGGCCACACGCGCACCATCGAAACGTATTTGCTTGCTCCACTCGACGGCGCGGCGCCGCGGGAAATCGCGCGTAGAGTTCCTGCGCTGGGTGCGCGATGAGCGCAAGTTTGAAAATGCGGAAGCGTTGAAGGCGCAGATTCTGCGCGACGTGAATCGCGCGCAGACTTACTTCCGGCGCTTGGGCCAGGCCGCGGCTCCGGCGCGCTGAACTCGAATGCGCGAGAATCAAGAAATGGAGGAAGCGATATGAGTTTGTCCGAAGGAAAAGTGCGCCACATGAAGGCGCTCTCTAACAAGCAGGGTGTGATCGCGGCTGCCGCCATGGATCAGCGCGGCAGTTTGAAGAAAGCCATTGCGTCGGCCAAGGGCATTCCAGCGGACCAGGTGACGGTCGATATGATGAGCGAGTTCAAGATCGCGGTGTCGAAGGTTTTGACGCCGCACGCCAGCGCCATTCTGCTGGATCCTGAATTCGGCCTTCCCGCCGCGAAGGCGCGCTCCTCCAATGCCGGCTTGCTGCTCGCCTACGAAGAGAGCGGCTACGACAATACCAAGCCGGGCCGCCTGCCCGATCTGCTGCCGCACGTCTCCGCCAGGCGCATCGCCGATTGGGGCGCCAATGCCGTCAAAATTCTGATTTACTATTCGCCCTTTGACGACGCCCAAGTGAACGACATCAAGCACGCGTTCATCGAGCGCATCGGCGCGGAGTGCGAAGATCGCGAGATCCCGTTTTTCCTGGAGTTCGTGGGCTACGATCCGAAGGGCGGCGACGAGAAGGGCTTGGAGTTCGCCAAGCTGAAGCCGCAAGTGGTGATCGGCAGCATGGAAGAGTTCTCCAAACCGCAGTACAAGGTGGACATATTGAAGGTGGAAGTGCCCATCAACGCGAACTACGTGGAAGGCAGCAGCGTGTACAAAGGCCAGAAGGCCTATTCGCGCAGCGAAGCGTTGGACCTGTTCCGCAAGGCCGCGGGCGTGGCGAAAAAGCCGTTCATCTATTTGAGCGCCGGCGTCGGCAATGCGCAGTTCGTCGAAGAGCTGACCATGGCGGCCGAGGCGGGCACGGATTATTCGGGCGTTCTGTGCGGCCGCGCGACGTGGAAGGAAGGCATTCCCGATCTACGGCAAGCAAGGCGTGAAGGCGCTGGAGGATTGGCTGTCCACCGAAGGCGTGAAGAACATCGAAGCGGTGAATGCGGCCATCAAGCCGGCCAAGCCCTGGTACGCCAAGGCGGGCCTTCCCGCTGTGGCGTGAAACGCTTCCACCTTAGTTTCTTCGATGTTTCGCGGGATGCGGCATTTCGATGAAGCAAAAGCTTCCGGGCGTTGCCGAATCGACCGTGGCCGCAATGATCGTTCTGTATTCCCGTACCACTGGCCAGATATTGGACCCAAGTACGACTAAAGACAGCTCTCGGCCTGTCAAGTCTTGCTGATAACTAATGTTCTGATCCGACGTTACCATCACGTCGAACCTGGCTTCTTCGGCTGCTTTGAGAAGCTCGCCATTCTCCAGCTGTGCGTGCCACTTCATCTCCACGACAGTGTGAACCTCATGCTTGAGCAGGAACCGGCGCACACCGACCGGAACGTTTTTATCGAATAGGACGCGCAACCCGATGGCTCTTGGCGTAATCCAAAATTGCCTGGATGCAGTCCGGTTGGATTTCAAACTGTTCCGCGATTTCCGCGACGCTTACGCCATAGTCAAAGTTATCGACGATGGCAGTGACCGGCAACCGCGTGCCAGCTAGCACGGGCGCGCCGCTATGCACGCGCGGCTTGACTTCGACCAATGGGCATTCAGACCAGTCGATTTGTTCTTTCGTAATCATTTGTAATCCTGCAACCATAATTCCATATCTGGGCTCCCCAAGTTTCGCTCCGTAGCTGGGTGCTCAAGTCTGACCACATTATGGCAAGCCCGCTCCTTGCGTTGCCGCCGCGCCGCCATATAAAATGGCGACTGCTCGCGAATTTGAGGCAGGATGCGCAGACGAACTTTCTTTTGGCTTGTTCTTTTCATGATCTCCGGAATTGCGGTTGCCGCCTGGGCGCAGGAAGGGCATCCGCTCACCGGCTCCTGGCATGGCGAATGGCAGCCCGCGCCCGGCCAAAAAATCCCCATCTTCATTTACATGAAGTGGAATTCCAAAACCATCGAAGGGACCATTAACCCTGGACGGAATGCCGCTCCCTTGAAAGTAGCAACGCTCGATCCGTCGAATTGGACGGTGCACTTCGAGGCCGACACCAAGGACCACGATGCACATCGTCATGGATGGCAAGCTGGAAAATATCGGGTCGTACCATCGCACCATTACCGGCACTTGGATGGAAGGGGACAAGAAAGGCGATTTCACAATCACCCGGGATTAGGCTCCATGCTAATCAGAGTGGCGGCATTTGCAGTGACAGCGCTAGCGCTCACGGCGGCTCCGCGGAACGGAGCTTCCGGAACTCAAACTCCGGCCAGGGATCGCGGGCGTGAGTTGGTGGAGGATGTCTGCACCTATTGCCATAATCTGGACCGGCTGCGCGGCCAGCAGCTCAGCCGCGAAGAGTGGAGCGGCCTGATCAAAGGGATGATTTTTGAAGGGGCGCCGGTCACTGACAAAGAGTTTTCCATGATCCTCGATTACCTGACGAAAAATTACGGGAAGAAACGTCCGCAAGAAAGCCGATGAGACCAAGCATTTTAGGTTTTGCCCTCGTGATTGCCGCGCTCCCTCTTTCAGCGCACCATGAGCTTCGCGCGGAATTCGACGAGCAGAAGCCGGTGTCGTTGCGCGGAATTGTCACGCGATTCGAGTGGAACAATCCGCACGCCTTGCTGTATATCGACGTCACGGACCCGAGCGGCGAAATCGTCAATTGGGCCGTGGAATGGGCCAGTCCGCTGCAACTGCGCAGGGCCGGCTGGACCAGGGATTCGCTGAAGGTAGGCGACACGATTACCGTCCAAGGATGGCTGGCGCGCGACGGCAGCAAGCTGGCCAGTGGCAGAACCGTCGCCCTGGCAGATGGCAAGCGATTAGCGGAGGCTCGGGAAACCGAAGCTGTCGCGGTGCGCGGAAAAGCGAAACCTGCGCCGCGCTGGCCCGATGGCCATCCGCGCTTGGGTGTGGTGCCCGGCGAGATGGGCTATTGGGCCGACCCTAGCGTGTCCAGCATGAGCGATATCACCGCCGGCAAAATTCCCATGGACAGCAGCGGGCTTCTGGCGAACCTGAACGATGCCGGCAAAGTGGCGCCGTTTCAGCCCTGGGCCAAGGCTTTGTATGAGTATCGTCAGCGCACGCTTTTGAAAGACGACCCCATGCTCAGTTGCCTGCCGCCAGGCGGCCCGCGTATTTTTCAAGCAGCGCATGGAGTGCAGTTTCTGGAGCAGCCCGAACGCAAGCGCATTTTCGTCATGGAAGGCGGCGGCAACCGCAACTGGCGGCTGATTTATCTGGACGGGCGCAAGGTGCCGACGAGCGACGACGTGACCCCAACTTATTTCGGTTACTCCTCGGGCCGTTGGGAAGGCGACACGCTGGTGGTGGAGTCCGGCGCGTTCAACGAGCGCTTTTGGTTTTCCAACGGCGGGCTGCCCCACACCGAAAGCCTGCACCTGACCGAGAAATTTTCGCGGCCGGATTTCAACACGCTGAAGTACGAAGTGACGGTGAATGATCCGGGCGCCTACACGCGGCCGTGGTCGAGCGCGTGGACGCTCCGCTGGGTGCCGGATCAGGACCTCCAGGAATATTTCTGCCAGGATGATTCGACCGACGAGCCTCACATGGTTGGACCGCACATGGTTGGGCCCACGCGGTGAGCCTGAAGTACGTGGCGGAGCGCAGCGAATGGATATAATGACTGGCAAAGGAAAGGCTTCGATGAGATCAAGTGCATTGGGTTTCCTGGCTGCGGCTTTTGGCATGTTCCTGGCGGTAGCGCCGCTATCCGCGCATCACTCCTTCTCCGCCGAATACGACAGCAAAAAGCCGGTGACGCTGAAGGGCATCGTCACGAAAGTGGACTGGACGAATCCGCACGTTTACTTTTATATGGACGTGACCGATGATAGCGGAAACATCACCAATTGGTCCCTGGAAATGGGGCCGCCGAACGGACTGGAGCGCAGCGGTTGGACGCGCAACACTATGAAGATTGGCGACGAAGTGGTGGTGGAAGGCACGCTCGCCAAGGATGGCAGCAAGCAGGCCAACGCGCGGTCGGTCACGCTCGCGTCCACCGGCAAGAAGTTGGGTGCCGCGTCGAGCGAAAAGCGCAATCCCCCATCCGGCGGCCAATGATCGCACGGCGAAATCTGTGGTTGGCCGTTGCGGCTCTCGGGTGCGCAGTAGCACTGCCGCTGGCCGCGCAGAATGAGGAGCCGGCGGGACTCAACGGCGGGCGTCTGGATCGTCCGCGCAACAATCAGCCCGCGCGTCCCACGCCGCACTGGCCCGATGGCCGCGTCAACCTGGGCCCGCTGCCGGGAGAAAAAGGCGTGTGGGAAGGCAACGCCGGCTCCACGCTCGCTACCAATCTGCACGGTATCGACAATCCGCGCATGAACCTGCCTACCAATCTGAAGGTCGCTGACGTTCCGTTCCTGCCGTGGGCCCGGGCCCTCTACGCTTACCGGCAAAGCACCACCACCAAGGACGATCCGCATACCAGGTGCCTGCCTTCCGGCGGCCCGCGGCTGTTTCATACGCCGTACGGGTTCGAGTTCGTCGATGTGCCCGAGGAGAAGCGCATCTACATGATCGAAGTGGGCGGCCCTCACACCTGGCGCGTGATTTACATGGATGGCCGGCCGCATCCCAAGAACCTGGACCCCACCTTCTTCGGCCATTCCGTCGGCCACTGGGAGGGTGACTCGCTGGTCGTAGACACCGTCGGCTTCAACGAACGATTCTGGCTGACGCGCGAAGGCATTCCGCACACCGAATTTCTGCATCTCACCGAGCATTTCACCCGCACCGACTACAACACGCTGAAGTATGAAGCCACCATCGACGATCCCGGCGCGTATACTCGCCCGTGGACGGGCGGGTGGATCATCCGCTGGCAGCCCGATCAGGAGTTGTACGAATACATGTGCCAGGAAAATAACAAAGATCCCAAGCACATGTTCGGTGGCCCGCGCTAAAGCCTAGCCGTCTGCTGTGACAACTTTTTCACCGCTCCCGCCCTGCTGACCCGATATCGAAAATCGAAGGAAGTCACCGGCGGGTCGTCGGTGTGCCCGGAAAATCGCACGGCGACATCGTGCGCCCCTTCCCACCGCTCGATGGCAAAGTACGTATGGCCGTTCGCAAAAATCCGGCTGGCAGGATCTTCGGCTAAGATGCGAGCTGCGATATCCAGCCGTTGCAGAGTCGCGGCATTGTAGATATAGGCGCGCTCGCGGTCGCTCGCCCAATGATCGTTTACGTAAAACGCCGAGCCATCCGCCGACCAGACCGCGGACAACGTGCCGCCGACATCGAACAGCTTGGTGCGCCGATGCGTGCGCGTATCCTCAATCCACAACTGCGGCCCGCTGTTGCTGCCTTTCTTGTACGGCACGCTATAAAGAACCTTCGAGCCATCGGGCGTTGCCAGCCGCTTCACCGGTCCTCCCGGTATGTAGAGCTCTTGCGCGTGGACGGTTAAGGCCGCCAGCGCGACAAAACCAAGACAAACGAGGCGCATCCATTCATGAGTATATTCCCGGTCACGAGTATATTCCCGGCGCTTCGTGCCCGATCTTTTGCACGTACTCGACATACGAGCCGAGATACACGTGCGGATTGCGATCGCGTCCCGCTCTCGCCGCCCAGTTCCAGCACGCGCGAGCCCAAGCCCGCGCAGGAACGTGCGGTCGTGCGACACGAAAATCATGGTGCCTTCGAATTCCTTCAGCGCCTCCACCAGCATTTCTTTGGTGGCCAGATCCAGGTGATTGGTCGGCTCATCCAGCACCAGAAAATTCGGCGGATTGTAGAGCATCCGCGCCATCGCCAGCCGCGATTTCTCGCCGCCCGAAAGCGCCCGGATGCTTTTATCCACATCGTCGCCCGAAAACTGGAACGCCCCGGCCAACGTGCGCAACGATCCCAGCCCATCCTGCGGAAAATCGCTCTGAAGCTGCTCGATGACCGTCAGATCCGGATCCAGCACGTCCAGCGACTGCTGCGCGAAATATCCCATGCTCAAGCTCGCGCCCAACCGCACCGATCCCGCATCCGGCTCGCTGGCGCCCGCGATCATTTTGAGCAGCGTGGTTTTGCCCGCGCCGTTCTTGCCCATCACCGCCCAGCGTTCGCCGCGGCGGACCGTCAGGCTGAATCCGTCGTAGATCACGCGCGAGCCATAACTCTTGTGCAGATCCTCGATCACCGCCACCTGGTCGCCCGAGCGCGGCGGCACGCGAAACTCGAACTTCACCACCTGGCGCTTTTTCGGCAGCTCGATCTTCTCGATCTTGTCCAGCGCCTTGATGCGGCTCTGCACCTGCGCGGCCTTGGCGGCGTGCGTTCGGAAGCGATCGATGAAGCGCTGCTCCTTGGCCAGCATGGCCTGCTGCCGCGCGAACGCCGCCTGCTGATTGGTTTCGCGAATCGCCCGCTCGCGCTCGTAGAAATCGTAGTCGCCCGAGTAGGTGATAATCTCGCCCGCATCGATCTCCGCGATCTTCGACACGATGCGGTTCATGAATTCGCGGTCGTGCGAAGTCATCAGCAGCGCGCCCTGAGTACGACTTGAGGAACTGCTCCAGCCAGATGATCGATTCGATATCCAGGTGGTTGGTCGGCTCGTCCATCAGCAGCACGTCCGGCCGTCCCAGCAGCACGCGCGCCAGCGCCACGCGCATCTTCCAGCCGCCCGACAGCGCGCCCACGTCGCCATCGATCTGGTCGTCCTCAAAGCCCAGCCCGTGCAGCACCTCGCGCGCCTGCGCCTCCAGCGCGTAGCCGCCCAGATGCTCGTACTCTTCCTGCACGTCGCCGAAGCGTTCCAGGATCCGGTCCATCTCGTCCGCCCGCTCGGGATCTTCCATGGCGCGCTGCAGAGCTTCCAGCTCGTGATGCAGATCGCCCGCGCGGCCGCTGCCCGCGATGGCTTCATCCAGCACCGACCGGCCCTTCATCTCCTCCACGTCCTGGCGGAAATAGCCGATGTGCAGCCTCTTCGGAACCGAGACTGTCGCCTTCGTCGGGCTCCTCTTCGCCCACGATCATGCGGAAAAGCGTCGTCTTGCCCGCGCCGTTCGGGCCCAACCAGGCCGACCTTCTCGCCGGGGTTCAACTGAAAGGAAGCGTCGACGAAAATCAACTGCTTGCCGTACTGCTTATTGATATTGGAAAACGAGATCACTGCACCACTAAGCTAACATCCGCGCTTGCTATTCCGTCCGCAGAGAGCGCAGAGGATCGGCCGTCGCGGCGCGCCACGCCGGCCGCAGGCTCGCGATGATTCCCAGCGCCAGGAGCAAAAGAGCCGCGCCGAAGTAAGTGATCGGATCGGTCTGGCTGGTCTCATAAAGCAAGCTGGACAGAAGCCGGCTGAGGATCAAGGCGGCGACCAAACCAACCATCAGGCCGGCGGACAAGGGAACCATCGCGCCGCGCATCACCACGCCCAACGATATCGCGTGGCGCGGCCCCCAGCGCCACGCGAATCCCGACCTCCTTGGTCCGCAGAGCAGTGGTGTACGCCACCACGCCGTAAATTCCAGCCGCGGTTAGCAGCAGCGCCAATGCCACCCAGCGCGCTGAAAACCCATGCGGAGAAGCGCGGACGCCAGATGGAACCGGAAATGATGTCGTCCATCGTTTCCATCTTGAGGACGGGCTCGTTCGGGTCGACGGCCCAGACCTGCTTTCGCAGAATGCTGGCCAGCGCCAGCGGATCTCCCGACGTCCGCGCGACGATCGTCGACAAAAATGTTCCGAACATGAACTTGCGGTAATAGATGTAGACTTCGCCGGCGGCGGGTCGTCGTACCTGTCGTTCGCCAGGCTATTCGCGACCACTCCGATCACCACGGCTTTCACGGGCTTCCTCGGAAGGCAAAGTCTGCCCGATCGGATTTCGGTCCGGGAAGAAGAGATGCGCCAGATATTCGTTGATGACGCACGCCGTCCGGATCCTGTTCAGGAAAAGATGCGCCCCTGCAGCAAACGAATTCCCATCACCGCAAAATACTGCTCGCTGACCGTTCGCGTCATTACCCCCAGCGTTCCGCCATCCGGCGCGCGATAAACAGTGGTCGTGTTCGCTTCCGACAGGGGCAGATTGTTGACCACCGCCACCGCGCGAACGCCCGGCACAATCGCCAGCCGCTCGAGCACCTGGCGATAGAACTCGATCTGCCGCGCGCGGGTATCGTACTTGCCGCCCGGATTCGTCTGGATTTGCGTGCCGATGGGCACGCGCATCGTCAGCACATGGTCCGCGTGAAACCCTGTATCGGCGCTCTGCAACCGGATCAGGCTGCGAATCAACAGCCCCGAGCCGATGAAAAGCAGGAATGCGAAGGCGGCTTCCGACGCAATCAGCACGGAAAAGAGCCGGGTGGATCGTCGTCCCGTATCTGCTTGCCCGCCGCGCAGCACGGATTGCACGTCGGTTCGCGACGCGAATACCACCGGCGCCAGGCAGCAAATGCAAGCCAGGACGGCGCACAGCGCGGCGCTGAATTCGAGGGCGCGTTCATCCAGCGCCACGCTCTGGAGTGCGGAAGCGCGAAGGGAAGCGCCGTCAACTGGCGCAACAGGAGCTGCAGCAGAACGCGCGCGATGGCAAGGCCGGCAATGCCTCCCATCACTGCCAGGATCAGGCTTTCGGCCAGCAACTCGCGCGCCACGCGCCAAAACCCCGCCCCCAGCGACGCCCGGATGGCGATTTCGCGCTGCCTTTGAACGGCGCGGCTCAGCAAAAGGCCGCTGACGTTGGCACAAGCGATAAGCAACACCATCCCCACCGCCACCAGGATCAGCACGGCGGACTGTTCATATTTTTGGCCCAGCGCCTCCTTCCAGCGCGACACAACAATGCGCAGGCCGGCTTTCTTCACGCGGATCACGGCGCACCAGCTCGCGCGCCACCACCTGCATCGCGCTTTGAGCCTGAGCGGCCGTCACGCCGGCGCGCAACCTCGCCACCACCTCCAGGTTTCCAATGGAACCCGCATGCAAACGCATCGGCACCCACATCTCTTCCTGCGGAAAGGGGAATTCGAATTCCGGCGGCATCACTCCCACGATGGTGAACGCTTCGCCGGAGACCTGTAATAGTGCGCCCGAGGATTCGCGGATCGCCATCGAACTTGCGCCTCCAAAGCCGGTCGCTGATTACCGCGGAATTCGCGCCATTCGGCTGCATCGTCGGAATCGAGCAGCGTTCGCCCCAGCCGGGCCGGGACGCCAAGCAAAGAAAACATCTGCGGCGACGTTCGAACCACGAACACCTGGTCGGGATCGCCGGCATTGGTCAAGGTAACGATGTCCCGGCGATACGCCACGGTCTTTTCGAACAAGTCGCGCCGGGCGCCCCAGGACAGGTAGTCATCGGCCGAAATGACGCTCATCTCCCACTTGGGAGTGTTCTGTTCGATGCTGACCAGGCGCGCGGCTGCCTGATAAGGCGGGGGGCGAAGCAGCACCGCATCAGCGATGCTGAAAACCGCTGTGTTCGCCCCAATGCCAAGCGCCAGAATCGCGATTACGGCCGCCAAAAACCATGGATTCTTCCAGAGCCGCCGCAACGCCTGCGTGAGATCTCGTGTCATAGCTCGATTAGACACCTCGCGGTGCCGTTTTGTTCCTTAGCCGCCTTGCATCATCTCAGCGAGTTTGAGCACTGTCGCCCAATTTCGCGCGGTGCACGTGGTGGAGAGCTTCGAATCGAAGTATGCATTAGTCAGCCTGGTCCGCGCCATGCCGTTGGGAAGATGCAGATAGATTTCCTGCCCGCGCACATGAAAAACATCGGGAGCCGAGCGTACCTGGTCCAAGCCTGCAATCGCACCGGCCTTCGGTGCCGCGGCTAAAAAATAGACATGCAGCGTTTTCACATCCGAGCCGGCCTTGAGAAATGGATTGCCAGCGATGGTCTTGAGCAATTGCTCCGACGTGCGAAGAACAATCGGGATTCGATAGCCGAAGCGCTTTTCGATGTCAGCCGAGACGGTCTCGCCGATCTTAGCCGCCCCGGCCGGCGCCTCGAAAATCACATTGCCGCTCTGGATATACGTGCGCACGTCTGCGCATCCGGCGCCGGCGAACATCCGCGCCAGATCTTTCATCGGCAGCAGGTTTTTGCCACCGACGTTAATGCCGCGAAGAAGGGCGATATGAGTCACCACTAACTCCTCCATATATTGTGCACGCCTTTATTGTGCACGCCTTGCCAAGCGTGTGTTAGAAATTCCTTCGGACAGCGACTACCTGAATTGTGGAGGAACTGAGTCCGTCTCAGGCACCGGAGTGAATCAGGATGATCTGTACAGCGACGCGGCGGAGACCTACGGGCCCGCGCTCCACCGGCTCGCCCGCGCGTATGAGGCGGACCCCGAGACGCGCCGCGATCGCAGCTTCGACACCGCCGATATCTCTGACCGCTGCGATTTCGCAAGACAGTGCGCGCCGCAGGGAACCGGGGGAATCGCTCGGAATCCGGGCTGAAATCCCGCATTCTGAAATGTTTGAGCCTGCGTTTGCGTCCAAGGCGTGGCAGGAACATATAAAATTGGCAGCATGAAATCGCAAGCTCTCGTCACACTTGCTCTGGCAACTTCCCCGCTCTTCGCCCAGGCCGCGGCCCAGTCCACCATCCGCCGCCTGGATCCGGCCTTCGACAAATTGGTTTCGCCGGGCGCGAAAGTGGAGAAGGTGGCCGGTGGATTTCAATTCGTGGAAGGGCCGGTCTGGTATCGGCCAGGCGCCTATCTTCTGTTCAGCGACATTCCCGGCAATGTGATCATGCAATGGTCGCGCTCAGGCGGCGCAATGGTTTTCCGCGACCACATCTTCGCCGACTCCTATCCGGCCGGCAAGCAGGTGGGAACTAACGGCCTGACGCTCGATAAGCAGGGCCGCGTCATCGCCTGCGAACATGGCAATCGCCGGGTGTCGCGGATCGGGCGGGACGGAAAGCTCACCGTGCTGGCCGACCGTTATGAAGGCAAGCGATTCAACAGCCCGAACGATGTGGTTGTCGCAAGAAATCAAGATATCTATTTCACCGATCCGCCGTTTGGTCTGCTCAATCCGGGCCAGGGTTTGGCGGAGGCGCTGAAGAGTCCGTTGCGCGAGTTGAATTTCAACGGAGTCTTTCGGATCACTCCGTCCGGCAAGATCGACGCGGTTGTGAAGGATCTGGCGCTGCCGAACGGGCTGGCTTTTTCGCCCGACGAAAAGAAGCTTTACGTCGCCAACTCCGCCGGTAAAACATGGAACGTTTACGCCGTGAAACCAGACGGCACGCTGGACAACGGACGCGTCTTCTTTGACGCGGACAAAGAAACCGGGGCTGGATTGCCTGACGGCATGAAGGTGGACACCGCAGGCAACGTTTGGGCCACGGGCCCCGGCGGAATTCTGGTGATTTCCCCGCAAGCGAAATTGCTCGGCATTATCGCATTTCCCGAAGTTCCAGCGAATTGCGCGTGGGGCGACGCGGACGGCAAGACTCTGTATGTGACCGCTCGCACCGGCCTGTATCGGATCAAGACCAACATCGCCGGCATCCGGCCGGGACCCAAATAGCGCCGCTTTATTCGTGCCGGAGAGCGGTCACGGGATTCACTCGCGATGCTCGCCATGCCGGCCAGAGCGCCGCGAATACCGCGACCGCGGTCAAAATGAGAATGGTGGACACGAGCGTCACCGGATCGTCCGGCGCGATGCCATAAAGGAGAGCCGCGATGGAACGTGAGGCGACGATCACGGCCGGCACGCCGGCGGCCAAGCCGAGCGCGATAAGCGCCAGCGCTTCCTTGAGAATCGCCCACAGTACGTTCGACGGTTGCGCGCCCAGAGCCATGCGCACTCCAATCTCCGGCGTCCGCCGCGAAACCGCATACGACATAACGCCGTAGAGTCCGAAACAGGCCAGCCCCAGAGCTAATAGACCAAAGGCACTGGTAACAACTGCGCCCATGCGCTCCAGATTCAGGCTTCGATCCACCTGCAGATCGAGCGGCGTGATGCGTTCGATAGGAAGGTCGGGCGCGACAGCGTGGAGCGCTTTCCGAACATCGGCGATGACTGTGCTGGGATCACCGGCGGCGCGTATTTCCAAGCTGCCCGCATAGACCAGATTCCCTTCCAGCGCTTCATACGCCATGGGAACCGCCGGCTCGCGCACCCGATTCACGCGCGCGTCCTCCACCACGCCGATGACTTCCGATTCCAGGTTCTCGCCGAAGCGCTGGCCGAGCGGGTTTCGATTGGCCAAATATCGGCGTACGGTGGCTTCATTGACGATCACGAACCGGCTGCCACTATCACGCGCAGTGAAGTCGCGGCCATTCAACAAATGCATTCCGACCGTGGAAAAATATTCTGGGCCGGCGTAGTTGTACTGAATTATGACGTCTTCTCCAGGGGCCGGCTGGTAACCGGCGATTTTGACATTACCGGTTGTAGTGCGGCACTCCACCGCCAGGCCGCACATGGATACTGCGGCCGAACGAACGCCGGGAACGATTTGCACGCGTTCCACCAGCCGGCGGTACAGGCCTGGTAATTGTTTCGCGTCATAACCGGCGGAGCGCGGATCCATCCAGACTGTCAAAACGTGTTCGCGGTCGAATCCCAGGTCTTGATGAGCCAGGTTATGAAGGCTGCGCGCGAACAATCCTGCTCCGCACACCACCAGCAAGGAGAGCGCCACTTGCGCGGCCACCAGGAGCTTTGCCGCGCTGAACCGCGAACCGGCGAACGCGCTTCGAGAGGCCGTTTTCATTGCCGCGCCGAGTTCCAGCCGCGTGGCGCGCAAGGCCGGCGCCAAGCTAAACAGAAAGCCAGTGAGCACGGAGATCCCAATCGCGAATAGCAACACTTGTCCGTCCACGCCGGTGGTGAACGGCGTGGGACCTGTGACGGAGCCCACCGCCATGCGCACCAAGGCATCGCTCGCCCAGCGAGCCAGTAGCAGACCCAATCCGGCGGACGCAGCTACCAGCAGGAAGCTTTCGGTGAGCAGTTGCTGGATCAAACGTCCGCGGCTAGCGCCAATCGATAACCGCACGGCGATTTCGCGGCGGCGGCCTTCGGCTCGGGCCAGCAGCAAATTGGCGGCGTTGGCGCACGCGATCAACAGAACCAGCCCGACCATGGCCATCATCGCAACCAGCGGCGACGTCCATCGCTGCCGCAGATTGGAAGCCCCGCGGTTGAACGGCTCCAGCGTGAGACTGCGATCCATGAGAAAGCGCCGGACGCCCGCCGCAAAATGCCCGGTGATATTGTCCTCAGATCGCAGTAAGGTGCTGTTCAGCACATTGCGCACCGCCAAAGCGGATTGCGGTTTCACTCTCACCATCACATCCAGCCATTCCACAAATTCCTGCGGCGGCCAGGGCTTTTCCGGATCGGCATCCTGGTGACTGCTGAAGTTCTGCGCGTAGTGAACGTTGCTTTGCATGACGATCGGAATCCACACATCGACGGGTGATTCCAGCCACACGCCCCGGAAGTTCTGGGGAGCGACGCCCACGATGGTGAAAGACGTTCCGTTCAAGCGGATCTTCCGTCCGATCACATCCGCCGAGCCCGCGAACGCGCGCCGCCAATATCCGTGACTGATCACAGCTACTGGATGGGCGCCAATGTTTTCGTTATCGCCAGCAGCGAGCAGGCGTCCCAACGCCGGAGACAGACCCAGCACGCCGAAAAACTCGCCCGATACGAGTTGATACGCCGCAACTTCGGATTGCGCTCCAGTTTCGAGCGATGCTTGAGCGCGCGCCACGCGGCTCATCGCCGCGACACCAAGCGCCCGGACCCGGCATCGCGCAGCCGCAGAAACATCGGATAAGAAAAGCGCTGCGGAACCACCGTGTGGGCCTGCTGGCGAAGAACGAACAGCTCATCGGGCGCGCGGACCGGCAACAACCGGAGCAGCGTCGCGTTCAGGACGGAAAAGATCGCGGTGTTGGCGCCAATCCCGAGCGTCAACGAAAGAATCGCGACGGCCGCAAAACCGGGGCTGCGCTTGATCTGCCGCAGTGCATAGACAACATCGCGCCAGATTCTTTCCACCGCAATCCAGCCCCACATATCGCGTGTTACCTCTTTGATGAGAAGCTGGTTCCCAAGCGCGCGCCGGGCATTCTGCTCCGCCAGCCCAGGAACTTCTCCGCGATCCATACGTTCCTCGATGTCGATCGCAAGATGCGCCCGAATCTCCTCATCCAGGTCGCGGCCGGCCTGCGAACGCCGGAGCGTGCGATAGATTAAGGACTTCAGGCGACAGTACAACATTTCAGCCTCATTGGGCGGGCTTCAGAACGCCCGCAATCGCCCTCACCAGCAATTTCCACTTCGATTCTTCTGCCAGCAGTTGTTTCTTCCCAGCCGCTGTGAGGCGATAGTATTTGGCGCGCTGGTTCTTTTCCGAAAGCTTCCATTCCGCAGCCAGCCAGCCCTGCCTTTCCAGGCGATGCAGAGCCGGATAAAGCGACCCGGTCTCCACCTGGAGAAGTTCTCCCGAGCCGGCGCGAATCTGCTGGCTGATCCCGTGACCGTGCCGCGGGCCCCACTGGAGCGTGGTCAGGATCAGCATGTCGAGCGTCCCCTGCAGCAGCTCGAGGCGGTTCTTGTAAGGTTCCTGGGCAGCCATGCGATGCTGTAGACACTCTACTACAATGTCTGTAGATTGTCTACTACTATTTGAATCGCGAACGCCTCCCTATCGAAGCCCCGTACCGTGCGAAGCGCTCGCGCGCGATGGCCATAAAATTACCCGCCAGCGTTGTCGCCGCCCCGGTCTTGATACCGAGATCCACCGTTGTTCTGCACGCCCCGCGCACTTCGCGATAAACCGCCCCTGGGATCGCCACGCTGGCCACGCAAGCCGGCGCGAGCGAAACACCCAGTCCAGCCGCCACCAGGCGCACCAGAGTCGGCCATTGCGGCGCATCCTGAACAATGTTCGGGCGGAACCCGTCGCGCTCGCAGCAGGCGATGGTCCGATCGAACGCCAGCGGCCCCATCCGGCGCGCAAACAGGATGAACGGCTCTCTCTGCAGATCTCGCACGCGGAGCGAACGTCTGCCGGCCAACCCGTGGGCCTCCGGCAGCACCGCGACATAGCGCTCTTCAAACAACGTGCTGATTTCGATGCCCTCCGTCCGGTCCCCATCGCGCAAGAATGCCAGATCGATGATTCCGGTAAGCAGCGCGGAGATTTGCGCCGACGTGCTCAGTTCTCGCAAGCGAAGTTCTACCTTCGGATACCGCCGCCGGTAAATTTCGATGGCCGCCGGAAGGTCGGTAAACATGACCGAACCACTGAAACCAACCGTGAGCGTCCCTTCCTCCCCGCGCCCCAACCGCCGAACCTGCGCGATGTCGTCCTGAACCTTCTCGATGGTGCTGCGCGCGCGCTCGGCCAGCAGTTGACCGGCCAGCGTCAGCTTTACGCCGCGCGTGGTCCGATCGAAGAGCCGATGCCCGATGAGTTGCTCCAACCGCTTGATCTGCTGGCTCAGGGGCGGCTGGGCAATCCCCAGACGCTCGGCCGCCTGGCTGAAATGTAGTGTTTCGGCAACGGCGAGAAAATACCGAAAATGGCGAAGCTCGACCTCGTCTTTCATATCCCCATAATATAAATAAACACCTTTCAGCTATTGGACGTAGAAATCCCCAGCCTTTAGCCTGAAGGGAATGACCGCTCAAACAGAAGTGACCATACGAGATTTCCGGCCCGGGGATGAAGCCGCCTTTCGCACGCTCAACGAGGAGTGGATCACACGCTACTTCGCCGTGGAGCCCAAGGAGAAGGAAGTCCTGGCCGATCCGCGGGGAACCATCCTGGATCGCGGTGGCAGAATCTTTTTCGCTGTCCGAGAGGGCCAGACGGTGGGATGCTGTGCTCTCATTGCAATTGCTCCCGGTGAATTCGAAGTTGCCAAAATGACCGTAGCGGAATCATTCCGGCGCGCCGGCATCGGACGCCGGCTGCTGGAAAAGTCGATCACCGAAGCCCGCGCCTTGGGCGCGCGCCGGCTGTATCTTGAGACCAATCAAAAGCTCGCGGGCGCCATCCGGCTGTATGAATCCGCGGGCTTCCGCCATCTTCCGCCCGAGCGCATCGTCCCATCGCCCTATGCCCGCGCCAACGTCTACATGGAGCTGTCGCTCTTTTAAGGAACTCGCGCAAAACGGAGCGCGGCACGAGGCTGTTCCTGCTTCGTTTTGTGGTGCGCGCCGCACCCTTTGCGCTATTGAGCTGGCCCCGCTGCAATATGAATGATCGCTTGCTTGTTTTCACTGGACGCCACCAGCACTTGGTACAACCCGGTGGCCGCATCCAACACCGGCGCGCTCACCGTCGCGCCGTCCGCTGAAACCACGGGCTTGGACGCCGCGAAAACAGAGATCGGCACTGTCTCGGGCGGCTTGAATTGCAACGTGGCGCTTATTTGTCCGTCGTCGGCCAGGCTCACCACGCGCTGCTGGCTGGCGGAGACGAATCTGGACAAATCGCCCAGGAACGCGATGCCCGACGGGCCCACCGGAGCCATCACGAAGTACGAGCCCTGGCTATCCACCGACTTCACGATGGGCTGCGCGCCCGGCTGCGGCGAACCCGTCTTACCGAAATAATCGTACACATACACATCGCCGGTGAATCCGAAATCATGCGGCGAGAAACTCACCTCCGCCGGCGCATTTACGTCGCGGCTGTAGGCGAATACATACTCCACCTGGGTGGACCCAAAGTCGGAATAGGTGTACGCCACCAGCGGCGGCCGAATCAGTTGAGCGGTGTTGCCCGCATTGGAGGCGGTGGGCCCATTCACGCCGTAGAATTGCTCCACGGCAGCGGCTTCCGCCACGAAACTGGCGTCGGTTGGAACCATCGAAACATCCGGCTTGAGAATCAGCCCGTCGCTGCGGATCGCCTCCGGAATCGGGACGAACTTGCCGATCGGATCCGACAAAGCCAGCGGCCCCGCGCTCAGCACCGCCAGCAACAGGTTGCGCTCTTCGGTAGTCCGGAAATTGTCCACAGTCGGCCAGACGCTTCCTGCATTCAGAACGATGGAGCCATACATCTCCTGGTCCCAATGGTTCCAGCCGAATCGATCGCCACTCACTCGCAGCGTATGGACGCGCTCCGTCCGGATTGCCTCCAGCAAGTGGCGGCCTAAGGGCATGCAAAACTGCAGGTCGATTCCATGCTCCCCCATCGCGGTTTCCATGGCATTCAGAAATTTCTCATCGTCAAATGTATTCGCGGCGCGGGCGCTGGTGGACAGGAAGTCCTGCTCGTAAATTACGATCCCGCTTTTCTTCAAAGCATGTGCAATGCGATTCCAGATGGCGGGATCGATCACCACGTTGCCGGAAACCGGATGGGCGTTCAGCACGTGGCGATCGGAATCCACGATCGGCAAGCGATACGGACTGCAAGGGTCCACCCACCTGCCGTGCGCCATCCCTGGGCCTAAGTGCTGAACAAACCCGCCCTCCCAATGATGGTCGTCGATCGGCTTGAAAAGCTCAGGATCGGCGACGAACTTCCACACCCCGTTCTCGGTGTTCTTCCAGGATGCATACGCCGGATCCGCGGTGGCACTGCAATCGCCACCCTTCTTGTACCACCAGCTATCAAAATGAGTCAGGCCAATTGGAATGCCCACCGCTTTCGCCGAGGCCTGGGCGGCTTCGAGAGTGCCTTCGTAGCCGAGCGCCTGGTTGAAGTTGTAATAGTAGGTTGCTCCGGCATCGGTGGAGAGCATCGGCGTAACCAAGCTGGCGTCCGCCTGGTTGCCCGTCATGGGCCTGCCAAAAATGTTCCTCAGCGTCGATCCCCAGGTGGTGAACGTCTGGCCGATGCCCTGATGGAACGTGATCAGGTAGCTATACACGTCGCCCGCCGGCAGCACCGGATTACTTGCGTCGATTTCAAGCGCGATCGTGCCATAGGTGCTCTGATCATTCACCCACTTTTGCCGTTCTGAGATTGGCCGTGCGGCGGGGGACAAAATGGACGCAGCGAATTGGTCGTCATAAAAGAGCCAAGGGCTGTCGGTAAGCATCCAACCCACCAATCCAAAAATTCGTTCCCAGCCGGCGTTGGAAAAATGATGGGGCGTGATCGGGAATTGATGAAGCACGGCGTAGGGCCGTTGGTTCGCCACCGTCACCAGCGGGCTAAAGGAAATGGTGGCCGAGGGTAAGTTGCGATAGGCGCGCAGCTGCATGCTCCAGGGATTTCCCTCGGGGTCCGAATAGCTGACGGTGAATTCATCGAAAGGCCCGTTCGTCGACACGTGGTTATTGTCGGCCCCGGTTACCGGTCCGGCGATGTGGGTCACGTGCCCGGGAATGCTTCCAGAATAGGTCCAGGCTGGATCGGGGGGCCGGATGCTGAAGGTGCCTGCGCTGGTGACGCCGATGGTGACACCACCCGGCTCGGTTATGCTTTGGGCCAGCAGCGCACTCCCACAGAATAACGGCAGGACCAACAGATATATGCGGACACGGCATTTCATACAACTCTCCCGGCAATCCAAATGCAACTTGAAGTGCCATAAAATCAACGCCGGCTACACCCGGGCTGCGCCGAAAAACCCAACCACCACAATCACAGGAGGTTGGTGACACAGGCTGCCAAACTTTCGCGGGCATTATCAATACGACGCGAATTTGCAAGCATTGTAATCCGGTATCGGGGAAGCATACTACAACTACAACCAGCCGTCTCCTAATTCCGATACTCCAAGTACCATCCGGAAGTACCATGCGAAAAAATCCACGCTGGCCGGACTCGCATGCTATGATCGCGATAGATGGCCGCACGCCGCGCTCAACTCGTGGCTTTGCTGATAATGGCGCTGATCCTGGGCGCCGCGCAGTGTGTAGCATCGTGCACAGCCGGCGCTTGTAATTCCACCCTGCCTCCATGCCACCAGCATTCCGGGCCGCGTCAGGCAACATCCGCCGAGTGTACCCACACATTTCTGCTTCCTGATGCACACGGAATCACGTTAGCCCACGCCGCTACCCTGGCCGTTCTGCCACCGGTCACCCAAATCCAGCCGCCGTTCGCCGTCCTGGAAACATCGGTGGCGGCCGCCTTTTCACCACCCATTCCATCGCCCGCCTCTTCCAACATCTTGAGACTCTAGCCCCCGACGAATGAACGCAGATCAGCTTTGATCCGCGTTCATCTGCGTTTATCCGTGGCAAACAATTTGGCCGAGGTGTCTCATGATTTTCCGCGCAACTGGATCTATTTTATTGGCTATTGTCAGCATTCCCGCGTTCGCCCAAAGCTCAGCGCCAGCGATGAACATGGTGCAGATGAACGCGGCCAGCATGGACCTGCTGAATTTCTCTTCGGGTACGTCCGTCAATCCCGACTCCTGGCCGATGCCCATGATCATGACGCATTTTGGAACGTGGAACACCATGTTCATGGGCGAGGGCTTTCTGGTGGATACGCAGCAATCCGGACCGCGCGGCGGCGACAAGCTGTATTCACCCAATTGGGTGATGGCTTCGGCGGAACACCGTTTAGGCCAGAGCGGCGCCTTCCAGATCGATCTGATGCTGAGCCTGGAGCCGGCTACCATCGCAAATCGCCGCTATCCGTTGCTCTTTCAAACCGGCGAAACCGCCTACGGACAGCCCATTGTCGACGGGCAGCATCCGCACAATTTCATCATGGGGCTCGGGTTCCATTACGTTCGCGAACTGGGCGGGAGCGCCAGGATCGAAGTCTACTTCGCGCCGGTGGGCGACCCCGCGCTCGGCCCGGTCGCGTATCCGCATCGCGCTTCCGCCGCCGAGTTGCCGCAAGCGCCGATTTCCCATCATTGGCAGGATTCCACGCACATCTCAGACGATGTAGTCACAGTGGGGCTGGGTTATAGGAAATTCAAACTCGAAGCCAGCGGCTTCCACGGCGGGGAGCCTGGTGAAAATCGTTGGATCGTCCAGCAGGGCGCCATCGATTCCTGGTCGTCACGATTGTGGTTTTTCCCCGCGCGAAATTGGGCGGCGCAAGTGTCGTTGGGAAGAATCACGCATCCGGAAGCACTGCAACCGGGTGACCAGGTGCGCGCCACGGCGTCCATCGAGTACACCAAACCGATGCCGGGCGGAAGCTGGGCATCGAGCGTGATCTGGGGGCGCAATCACGATACGGCCACCGGGCACGACCTGAATTCTTATCTCGCGGAATCGGCTCTGCCGCTCGGGCGCAAGAATTTTGTAACTGGCCGCATCGAGCTGGTGGACAAAGACGAGTTGTTCGAGGACTCTCCGGAGATCGAAGAGAATCTGGACATTTTGTACGGCAGCACATTCCGGATTGGCGCGTATACCATCGGCTACACGCGTGATGTGGATTTATTTCGGAATGTGGAAACGGGGATCGGCGCTAATGTCACCACTTATTCGCTTCCCGGGGCGATCAAACCGTATTATGGAGATCGGCCCATCGGCGCAAATATTTTCATCCGCTTCCGCCTGCGGCCAGCGGAGCATTAGTCCGCTCGCAGCGCCTGCACCGGATCGATCCGCAACGCACGCCGCGCCGGACCATACACCGCCACCACTCCGATGAAAGCGATTAAGAGCACGCCAGCGATCAGAACCATTGGATCGCGCGAGCTGGCTTGATCGATGATGCTCGCGAACAGCTTCGCGGCCGCCGCGCCGAGGACGAATCCAATCGCCGCACCGCAGGAAACCAGTACGCCGGCACGTCCGAAACCAGCCGCAGCACGTGCGACGGCCGAGCGCCAATCGCCATCCGAATGCCGATCTCGCGCGTCCGCCGCGACACGGTGTAAGCGGCCAGGCCGTAGATCCCGGTGACAGACAGCATACATCGCCAGCACTCCAAAAGCTCCTAACGCAATCGCGGCGGCGTGCATGGGGAGATAGACGGCGCCAAGCATCTGCCGCAAGCTCCCGACGCCGTAGACCGGCAGTTGCGGATCGAGATTCTCGACGGCTTGGCGCATCGCGCCGGCAAGTCCAAGGTCGTTTCGCCGCGACCGTGCAACCAAGACAATGGTGGACGAGTAACGCTGCAGGATAGGAATGAAGTAAGCGAGACGGGGGCCTTCGGTCAAAGTTTCGTATTTCCCGTCCTCCACCACCCCGACGATCTCACTCAAATACCGAGTTACGCTCGCGCAGATCGCGGTAATTAGGAAACGATTGCGCCGGACCGCCGGAATTGTTGACGAAATACACGCGGTACTGCCCGGCAATGAGGAGCCCTCCGAGCACCAGCGTGTCCAAAATGCTAAATACGATGGTGTTCGCGCCGATCCCGAGGGCCAGCGAAAACACGGCGACCATAGCAAATCCCGGGGCTTTGTCGCAGCAGACGGAAGACGTGGCGCGTGTCTTGAAGAGCCGCTTCCAGCCTCTGATCCGAGCCTCCGTCAAGCAATTCGGAAACCGCCCGTATCTCCTTGACAGGCTTGGTACAATAGTGATCGATGCATGGGGCGTTACTTACCAGCCACGTTCTCGGACCTACCGCCACTCACCATCACCGCGGCGCTTGACATCATCATCGTCGCGATTCTCGTTTATCAACTTCTGCTGATCATCCGCGGCCGCCGTGCGGTCCACGTTCTGCTGGGGATCTGCGTGCTCGGACTCATTTATGCCGCCTCCGTTTGGGCGAGGCTGGAGTTGCTGCACACGATTTTAGCCACCCTTTTCCCCTACACGCCCATAGCCCTGATCGTGATGTTTCAAGCCGAGCTCCGGCGAGCGCTGGCGCGCCTGGGCCGCAGGCCGTTCCTCGGGATCAGCCAGCTGGAGCGCCGCGAGCTCAGCCAGGAAGTGGTGCTGGCGGTGGGCCGCCTGGCGCAGACCAAAGTGGGCGCTTTGATCGTGATCGAGCGTAAAATCGGACTGCGCACCTTCATCGAAAGCGGAGTCAGCCTGGACGCGCTGGTTTCGCGCGATCTGCTGTGCTCCATTTTTCATCCGGGCGGCACGCTGCACGATGGCGCGGTGATCATCCAGGGCGACCGGATTTCCGCCGCGGCCTGCTTCCTGCCCTTGACCACCAATCCTCTATTGGTCACCGAGCTCGGCACCCGTCACCGCGCGGCGCTCGGAATTAGCGAGGAATCGGACTGTATCGCGATCGTGGTTTCCGAAGAAACCGGCAAGGTATCGGCGGCGGTGTTCGGGGAAATCGAGTTGGACGTTCCTCTGGAACGCGTGGAACATCTGCTTTCGGAGCGACTGGAGCGGGAAGAAAAACGCAGCGCGCCGTCGGCGGCCGCGCGGGGCCGCGGCGCCGTGCAATCCAGCCTGGATCGTCCTTAGATGTCCGTCCATAAGCCCCCCGCATGAGACAACTTCTCACACGCAATCTGGGTTGGAAGCTTCTCTCCGTGCTCATCGCCATCGCGCTCTGGGTCGCGGTGGCGCACGAGCCGGAAGTGGCCACGTCGCTCTCCGTTCCGGTGGACTTCAGAAATCTGCGGAGCGACCTGGACATTGAGGGCAACCTGCCCGATCGCGTCCGTCTGGAGGTCCGTGGCCCTTCCGGCAGCCTTACGCGCGATAATCTTGCGGCGGTGGCCGTGGTGCTGGACCTGTCCGACGCGCGCGACGGTGAGCGCACCTACAGCATCCGCGGGCGCAATCTAAATCTGCCTAGCGGAGTGGTCTTTTATCGCGCGGTCCCTTCGCAGCTAACGCTGCACTTTGATCAGCTCATCGTCAAACAAGTGTCCGCACAGCCGATTTTCACGAACATGCCTCCGGGGTATCGCATCGCAAGCCAGCAATTCAGTCCTGCCAAAGTTCAGATTCGCGGCCCCCAGAGTCGCGTAGAGGCCATCCATCAGATTAAAACCGATCCCATGGACTTGAGCGGCGTCACAACCGATAAGACCATTCACACGCACCTGAACATCGGCGATCCGCAGGTAAGGCTGGTGGACGCGCCCGCCGATATTACGGTGCAGGTGAAGCTCGAAAAGATTACGAATGGGGGTGCCCCTTAGTGGCACGTGCGCTTTTTGGAACTGACGGAATTCGCGGAGTGGCCGGCCAGCCTCCGCTTGATCCGAAAACCGCGCAAGCAGTAGGCGCGGCATTGGGCCGCTGGGTGGTGGAGTCGAAGCCAGATCGACCGCCTGAGGCCGGGCAGGTCGTCATTGGAGCCGGGCAGGTGGTCATTGGAATGGACACGCGCGAATCGGGACCATGGCTCGCGGCGGAGGTGGCGGCTGGGTTGGCGCGGCATCAAGTAAAGGTGGAATTTGCGGGCGTAACTACCACGCCCGGCGTCGCCTACCTCGCCAAGAACGGGCCTTTCGCCGCTGGCGTGATGATTTCGGCCTCCCACAATCCATATCAGGATAATGGCATCAAGCTGATAGGTCACGCGGGCTATAAGTTACCCGACGAACAGGAAGAATCACTGGAGCAGGAAATCTTTGCACTGCTCGATCAAAAAGCCTATTCTCCACCTGCGCCGCTCACGGTAAATACCGGCTTGGATCGCACCTATATCAATCATCTCGCCGCCACGCTGCCCGGCCGATTGGACGGAATGACGATCGTCGTGGATTGCGCCAACGGTTCGGCTTCTTCCCTCGCACCCGAGCTTTTCGAACGGCTGGGCGCGCGAGTGCATTGCATCCATTGCTCGCCGAACGGCCGCAACATCAACCTCAACTGCGGATCGCTCCACCTGGAAGTTTTGCAGGCGGCCATGTTCGAAAAAAGGGCGGATGCGGGCGTGGCGTTCGATGGCGATGCCGACCGCGCGCTGTTCGTGGCGCGATCGGGAAAGATCGTCGACGGCGACGCCGTGCTGTTTCTCACCGGCTGCTATCTGAAAGAGCATGGGCAACTGACCGTGGACGGCCAGCCCCCTCTCGTGGTGGCCACTGTAATGTCGAATCTTGGCCTGGAACGGGCGCTGTGCGCCCACGGGATCGGCATGATCCGAACACCCGTGGGCGACAAATACGTGCTGGAGGAGATGCTGCGGCGGGGAGCGGTGCTCGGGGGCGAACAATCGGGCCACATCATCTTTCGCCGCTATGCCACCACGGGAGACGGCATGCTGACGGCCTTGCGCGTGTTTGAAGTGATGCGCGAATCTGGCGCCGGGCTGGATGAATTAACTGAAGAGATTCAGATATATCCGCAGCGTTTGGTAAACGTTCGCATCAAGGAACGCAAGCGCCTGGAGGACGTGCCTTCCGTGGCGGCCGAGATCCGCGCCGCCGAAAATGCTTTCGGCGATTCGGGACGGGTTCTGGTGCGGTTTTCCGGTACCGAGCCATTGGCGCGAGTGATGGTGGAAGGTCCGGAATTGGACCAAGTGGAGTCCTTCGCGAACCGAATTGCCGCGCGGATTCGCGCAGAGCTGGGAGACGATGCTGGCGCTCCAGCATCGCATTAAGTCCCACACCTAAGTTGCTAAAAAGAATACCTTAGTACAACCAGAGCCGCCAGCCTGTTTTGCCTCGGAATCCAGGAATCCTCTCGCTTTGCCTTGGCACCTCTGCTATCATTGCGCAAGGAGCGTTTCTGCTCAGTTTGGGAATCGGTTTCCTTAAATTGATCCGACAGTCAATTGTCTAGGGGTCCGTCTCGGTTTATGCGTTGGTGTGCAAGCTCCGGCGGTGTAAAAGCCGTCATTGGAGAAGCCTAAAGACGCTCGGAGGGCTCCGCCCTGGTAGTCTCGGGGTCAAGGACGGGAGCCGATTCCGCTGTAAAGCTGCGCTCCTCTTTTCTTTCTTTGGGTCGCAGTCGCGCTCACGCGAGGGGCCAGCCTGCAAATCTGATGAACATTTTATTCATTGGCGACATCTTTGCGTCGCCCGGCCGCGTTCTTGTCGCTCGATACCTGCAAGAGATCATTACCGAGGAAAAGATCCAGCTCGCCATCGCCAACGGGGAAAATTCGGCGGGCGGATTCGGCATCACGCCTCTCATCGCCGAGGAGCTCTTCGGCCTCGGCCGTCGATGTGATGACATCCGGCAATCACATCTGGGACAAGAAAGAGATTTTCGACTATCTGCCGCGCACGCCGCGCCTGCTCCGTCCCGCCAATTATCCGGCGGATCTGCCCGGCAGCGGCCTGCTTGTCACTAAAGCGCGCAACGGCGTCCCAGTGGCGGTGATCGATTTGCAGGGGCGCGTGCATCTGCCCGCGATCGACGATCCATTTCGCATGGCCGACAGCATTCTGAAATCGCTCGATCCGGCCGTCAAAGTTCGCTTCGTCGATTTTCATGCCGAAGCTGACTAGCGAAAAGATGGCCATGGGCTGGTACCTGGATGGCCGTGTTTCCGCGGTGGTCGGGACGCACACGCATATTCCCACCGCCGACGAACGCATCCTCGCCGGCGGGACCGCGTATCAAACCGACGTCGGCATGACGGGGCCGTACGATTCGGTGATCGGCTCCGAGAAAACTCTAGCGATCCGCCGTTTTCTCACCGGCATGCCGATCCGGCTGGAGAACGCCAAAGCGGGCGCCGAGTTGCACGCCGTCATCGTTACCGTAGATCCCGAGACCGGCCACGCCACCGCCATCCGCCGCTACACTCGTAGTGGATGAAGATCCCGCGGCTCGCGTGGGTCATCGCGTTTCTGCTGTGCCTGGCCACCGCTCTCAATTATCTGGACCGCCAAGCCATTGGGATCGTGTCGGTGGAGATCCGCCGCGAGTTCTCGCTCACCGAAGAAGATTATTCGTATATCGTGTCGGCGTTCCTGTTCGCCTATGCGATCGGGTATGCGTTCAGCGGCTACATCATCGACCGGCTGGGTGCCCGTCGCGGCTTCGCGATATTTATGGCAAGCTGGTCCGTCGCGCAATTGCTGCACGGCTTCGCGATCGGAAAATGGAGCCTGGGATCGTATCGATTCCTGCTGGGCCTGAGCGAACCAGGGGCCTGGCCGGCCGCCGCCAAAGCCATCGCCGCCTGGTTTCCGGCATCGCAGCGCGCGCTCGCGATGGGCATCTTCAACGCGGGCACATCGCTTGGTTCGGCGCTTGCACCGGTGACGGTCGCGCTGATCACGCTGCGCTACGGCTGGCGCAGCGCATTCGTGTTCACCGGACTCGCCGGAATCGCCTGGCTTGCGCTTTGGCTGTTACTCTATCAGCCGCCGCATCTGAATCGATGGCTGCGAGCGGACGAATATGCGAAGCTGAAGCCGCTGCTGCCGCCGCCCGAGGAAGCTCGGCCTGCCCGCGTGGATTGGCCAGCGCTGTTGCGAGCTCGCGGTTGTTGGACCTTAATCCTGACGCGCTTCCTGACCGATCCGGTGATTTACTTCGTCATCTTCTGGCTGCCCGATTATCTGCGGCGCGAACGCGGCTTCGATCTCGCGATGGTGGGCCAATACGCGTGGGTTCCGTTCGCGCTCGGCGGCGTCGGCTACCTGATCGGCGGGTGGCTTTCCGGGCGTCTGATGCAGGCCGGATGGACGCTCGGGCGCGCGCGGAAATTCACGATGGCCCTGGGCGCCGCGGTGCTGCCGATCGCCATCGCCGCCCCATTCGTTCCCACCGCCGTCCTGGCGATCGCGGCCACCTGCGCCATCACCTTCGGGCATGGCATGTGGGTCGCGAACCTGCAAACAATTCCAACCGATTTGTTTCAACCAGGCGAGGTCGGAACCGTGACCGGATTCTCCGGAATGGGCGGCGCGGTGGGTGGCGCGCTGGCGAACCTTGGTACCGGCTACGTGGTGATGCACTTTAGCTATGCGCCGGTATTTTTGCTGGCCGGACTGATGCATCCGCTTTCCGCGGTGCTCACCTATGTGTTATTACCGGACGCCCAGTTCGAATTTACATCCCCAATGTTACGCGGCCGCTTGAAATCATAGAGCGCGAAGGACCAACGGCGTGGCCAGCGGATTGCTTCGCCGAAAGCGGAGGATTCTATGCGCCGTTTCTTGAATGCCGCATTATTGAGCGCCGCCCTGATAGCGCCGCTTGCTTTGGCCCCGGCCGCGCTGCGGGCCGATGATCACGATCGCGATCATGACCGCGTGTACCATGACAGAGATCACAACGATGATCACCACTGGGACAGGCGCGAAGACCGGGCCTATCGGATGTGGATCAGAGAGAACCATCGCAGATATAGGGCTTTCGAGCGGATGAATGAGGCCGATCAGCAAGCCTATTGGCGCTGGCGCCACGAGCATTCAGACGCTGTGCTCAGAATCAATATTCGGTAAAACGGTCAGCCCAGGCATCGCTCCGTCTTAAATGGAACTAAAAGAGGCGGTCGTCCGAGGGCGGAATGGTGAGATCCCATTCCGCCTCTATCGGATTCCTTGAAGACACGCTGCCCCCCGAGCTACCATGAAAGCTCTTTCGATCCTGCTGTACTATTGAGCCTTCGTGCCCACTACCACCGCTCAGCCCTACCTGGTCATCGGGACACCCTGTTACGGCAGGCTGGTGACCGATCTCTACACCGCGTCGCTATTGAAGCTGGTGCTCGCCTGCCAGCAGCGCGACATCCGCATTGGCATTCAGATGGCCGGAAGCGATGCTCTGATCACGCGCGCACGGCAGAATATCGTGGCCAATTTTCTCGAAAACGAAGCCGCCACCCACCTGCTTTTCATCGACGCCGATATCGGGTTCGAACCACAGCAGGTTTTTCGCCTGCTGGAATTCGACGCTGCCATGACGGCCGCCATTTATCCGATCAAGCACCTGGATTGGCCCAAAATTGCCGCGTCCGTGCATGCCGGACGCACGCCCCTGGAGTCCGCGGCGCTCTCTTACATGGTGGAATTCGAGAATGCCGGGGGGATTGAAATGCGCGACGGTTTCGCGCGCGTGAGCTTCGCCGGCACGGGGTTTCTGATGATCCGGCGCGGGGTGCTGCTGGCCATGCTGGAGCGCTATCCGGAATTGCGTTATGCGCACGACCACAAGCCGGACGACAAGCTGAGTGGAAGCCCGTGGCGCTGCGCTCTTTTCAACTGCATGATCGACGAGCAGACCGGGACCTACTTGAGCGAGGACTTCAGCTTCTGCCGCCGCTGGACCGCGATGGGCGGCGAAATTTGGGCGGATTTGCAAAGCCGGCTCACGCATGTCGGCACGGTTAGCTTCACGGGCGACATATCCACCCAGTTTTCGCCGGCTGAGTGACGGCCAAGCGCCGGCCGTTAGGGCGCGGAGTTGAGCAGCTTCTTTTTGGCCTGCTTCTTCTCCTTGCGCGGCAATCGCTTCTTATCTTTTTTCACCAGCTTTCCGATTTTCTTCTTGGGCGGCGTAGCATTCGGGGCCTTCACGGCCTTCGGGCTCTCCTTGACGGCCGCCTCCTTCGGTTGTTCCTTTTCTGCTTCAGCTTTCTTTCGTGTAGCCATTGGTACCCAGGATACGACACTGGCGCGTCAGAATGTTTTTTTCAAGGGACTGCTGCTATGCGGCGACCTCTACATAGTCGACCGAAGAATGGGATTCGGGGATCGCTTCTCCGATTTCACGCATAGCCTCAAAATGCTCGGCCAATGCAGCCTGGAAGTTGCCGCGGGTCTCCTCGGGGGTGTCGCCGGCGGCAGCGCATCCGGGAACATCTGGCGAATAGGCTGAATAGCCGGTTGTTGTTTGCTCGATGATTACCGGATAACGTTTCATTTCAGACCTGCCTTCCTGAGTAAAGGGCCCACAGGCGCAGGCCAACGCTGGTTGCGCGGTTGTAACCTTGAAACATGCGCGGACTGGGCCTCTTCTGTGGTGCGGTTACATCAGCCATGTTTGCTTCACTCGCGTGCGCACAGCAACCGAGCGTGGCGATGACGGTTGACGATCTGCCCTACGTTGTCCCGGCAACAGATGTCGCGGAAGGGCCGTCTGCCGTTGAGGCAATCAACCTTGATCTCCTGGCTGCGTTTCAAGCCCACCACGTGCCGGTGACAGGCTTCGTGATTCAGAAAAGGATCGAGTCGCTGGGCCCATCGGGAACCCGGATACTCAGGGAATGGATTAGCCGCGGATTCGATCTTGGAAATCACACGTACAGCCATCCCGAAATAAACCATCTGTCGGTGGAGCAAATTGAAGGCGAGATTGTGCGTGGCGAATCCGCCGTAAGGCCGCTCATGACGGCAGCCGGCAAAGAACTCGCATTCTTTCGTTTTCCCATGAACGAAACGGGCGACACGAAGGTGAAGCACGATGCGATTGCCGCATTCCTGCTGAAGCGCCGATACCGAGTGGCTGCCTGCACCATCGATACGTCAGATTATCTCTTCAACGATGCATATGTTCGGTTCCTCGCGAACGGTGATGGCCAAACCGCTCAGAAGACCCAGGTGGCATATCTTGCCTATACCGGCACCGAAATCGACTATTACGCAAACCTCAACAAGCAGGTTCTCGGTTATGAGCCGCCGCAGGTGATGGTGTTGCATGATAATCGGCTGAATGCCGACGTCATTGAGCAGCTTCTTCGCATCTTTGAAGAGAAGCATTATAGGTTCGTGTCTTTGGCCGAAGCCCAAGCGGACGCCGCTTACCGCACTCCCGACACATACATCACAAAGTTCGGACCGATGTGGGGTTACCGCTGGGCAAATGAGCGAAATGTAAAAGTGAACGGCAGTTTGGAGCCCGACCCGCCAAAGTGGATCTTAAGTCAGCCTTTACGCTGAGAGCGTTTCCAGAACAAATACCCGAGCATCGTTTTCGCGTCCACGATTTCGCCCCCATCAACGGCCGCTTCGATTTCCTTCGCGGTGAACCAACGGGTTTCGATGCGCTCATCGCCCATGGGCGTCGCTATGCCGGCAGTAAGGCCTGTGGCGAGAAAAATGGTCATTTTTTCGGTCAAGAAGCCGGGGCTGGGAAAGAATGAAATAAGCTTTTCCCAGTTCTTGGCACGGTAGCCGGTCTCTTCCTTCAGCTCGCGCTTCGCCGTTTGGAGCGGCTTTTCTCCGGGATCGATGGAGCCCGCAGGCAGCTCCCACAAGAAGCGCTGCGCCGGCAGACGATATTGCCGGACCAGAAGAACGCGCCTGCGTTCGTCCACCGGCATCATGACGGCCGATCCGCGATGGTGCACAATGAAGCGCTTGATCTCAAAGCCGCTCGGATCCACCGCATGATCTTCCGACACAGTGAAAAGCTTGTTGTTGAGTTTTTCGACCGAAGAAATGATTTTCATGATTTGTGAATGGTCTTTTCGAACTCGGCCAGCGGCAGCGTGTTCAGGACGTCACGCGCTTCCAGCCACCCTCGGCGAGCGGTGACGACGCCGAACGGCATGTTGATGCCCAGATGCTTGGTCTGATGCGCGTCGGTGGAGATGGCGAACTTCGCGCCCAGCGCTTGGGCTGAGCGGACCATCGAGCCCGAGAGATCCATGCGTTCCGGGCTGCCGTTGATTTCCAGATATACGTTGCGGCGCGCCGCCTCCGATGCCACGCGCTCAAAATCAAATGGGAACGGATCGCGATTCAGCAGAATGCGGCCGGTGGGGTGGCCCATGACGCGCAGCGACGGCGATTCCAGCGCCCGCATCAGCCGATCCGTCATTTCCCCCGCCTCCAGATTCATATGGCTGTGCACGCTGCCGACGACAATGTCGAGCTCGGCCAGAGCATCTTCGGCCAGATCCATGGCGCCGTCGCGGCGAATGTCGCATTCCAGGCCGGAAAAAATGCGCAGGGGAAGACCCGCGCGATTGAGCTCGCGAACCTGTTTGGCGAAGGCGACCGCGCGCTTCTCGTCTAACCCGTTGGCCATGGCCAGCGCCTTGGAATGATCGGTGATGGCGATATATTCGTAGCCAAGTGCGCTGGCGGCCTCGGCCATTTCTGCGAGCGTGGCACGGCCGTCGGTTTCGGTGGTGTGCATGTGCAGGTCGCCACGAATGTCCGCGAGCTCGATCAGCTTGGGCAGGCGGCTGGCTGCTGTTTGATCAATTACGGCAGCTTCGATTTCGCCGCAGTTTTCGCGCAGCTCGGGCGGAATCCAGGCCAGGCCGAGCGCGCCGTAAATCTCCTCTTCAGTTTCGCCGCCGACGCGCTGCTCGTTCTCCAGCTTGAAAAGGCCGTATTCGTTGAGCGTCAGGCCAAGTTTCAATGCCCGGCTGCGCACCAGGATATTGTGCTCTTTGCTACCCGTGAAATACTGCATCGCAGCGCCGTAGCTTTCATGCGGGAGCGCGCGCAGATCCACTTGCAAGCCTTCGAGCCCATATTGAATGCTGGCCTTGTTGGGACCTTTGCCGAGAACGGTGTGAGCTTTGGGATGCTGTGACGAAACGCTCGAGCGCCGCCGGCGCACCCGGACCAGTGACCAGAAGATCGAGATCGCCGATAGTATCCTTGCCGCGCCGCAGACTGCCCGCAGCGGCGATTTTCTCGATGCCGCCGGTTTCGGAAAGATACGGAATCAACTCGCCAGCCACCTTTTGTCCGAAGTTGAGCAAAAACCGGCCGGTGCGCTGGCGATATTGCGCGATGGATTTCAGCACCTTCTCTTCCAGCTTGGCGCCCATACGAGGCAGCTCGCGCAGCTTCTGTTCTTTGCAGATGCGCTCCAGCTCATCGATGGTGGCCACTTTGTGATGCTGGTAGACCAGCGCGATGCCCTTCGGGCCCAGGCCCTGAATCTTGAAGAGTTCGAGTAAGCGTGGGCGGGAATTGCGCCAGCAGCGTGTCGCGCTTTTCAAACGAGCCGCGTTTGGAAAGTTCATCGAGGACGCCCGCGATGCCTTTGCCGACGCCCGGGATCTCGGTGACTTTACGCTCCGGATTCGCCAGAATGTCGTCGACGCGCTCGGGGAAGCCTTCGATGGCCGAAGCGGCGTTGCGATAGGAGCGGATGCGAAAGCCGTCTTCGCCCGCAATCTCCATCAAGTCCGCGGTTTCAGCCAGCACCCGCGCGAATTCACGATTTTCCATTCGGCTTGTGGGAACGCGCCTCGGGCGGCCCAACTGAGATTGTACCCAGCATGTGCGGCTCCACGTGAACCAGCACGTCGGCCACCCAATCCACCTCGGCGCGGATCTTTTCCTTCACCTGGGTCGCAATTTCGTGCGATTCGTACACGCTCATCGCGGGATCCACTTCCAGGTGAAGATCCACGTGCCATTTCAATCCGGTTTTACGGGCAAAACATTTCTCGATGCCGAGTACGCCAGGGACGGCCAGGCCGGTCTTACGAATGCGATCCATCGCTTCCGGGTCCGGCATGGTGTCCATGAGCTGGAGCATGGTGTCGCGCACCACCCGTACAGCCAGAAAGATAACGATGACGCCGACCGCCGAGCCGCCGATGTGGTCCGCAGCGGAGAATTTTTGAGGATCGATCAAAGTGAGGCTGAGACCAGCCAGCGCGGTGGTTCCTGAGAGAATGTCGACCGTATCGTTCCACGCGTCGGCCACCAGGCCGGAGCTCTGAATCTTGCGGCCATAGCGCCACTTCGCGGTGCTCATGACGCACTTGATGACAATGGAGGCGATGAGCGGCCAGACCGCATAAGCGGCTGGCGCGTGGCGGGAGTCGCCCGCCAAGTGGAGCGATTCGAACGAGATCAGGACACCGCTGGCTGCCAGGATCATTCCCACCACCAGCGCGCTCACGGTTTCCAGTCGCCCGTGTCCGTAGGGATGCTCGGTATCGGGCGGCTTGGAGGCAATAATCAGGCCAAGCAGCACCAGTCCGGAAGTGAGTACATCACTGGCCGATTCAAATCCGTCGGAAACAGTGGCGGTGGAGGAGGCGTGGAGCCCGATGGTGATTTTCGCGGCCGCGAGCCCGGCGCTCACCAGCATGCTGGCAACAGCGATGCGGCGGCCAGCAAGCTCGGCTTTCACTGGGTTTCTCCGGTCACCTGCGCCTCTTTTTGATGTGCACTAACTGGTAACTCCCTTCCACGAGATCGCGGATCTCGGTCCAGTCCAGTTTGGTATTGGCGCGCAGCGAAACCCAGCCATGCTGGCCGACATACGGCGTGCGGTAGAAGCGCACGTCTTCCAGGAACACGGGCTGCATCTTTTTGCCCACCTTCACACATATCGACAAAACGCCCTTATACGTTTCCAAAACCGTAAAGGTCTTGGTCCCCACTTGAAACGTAGGGTGGCCGAAGGTGGTGGTTTCGCTGGTTTTCGGCAAGGCTAAACAGATTTCGCGTAATTTTTCCAGTATGGTCTTATCGTCCATCAGCAGTCATATACCAGCGTACTTCAAGCCGGGCGCGCCGGAAAAGCTGAGGGAAGAGAATGGAAGAAAGCTGGAAGGCAAAAGCCTGGGCCTGAATAACTCACGCTCGCTGCACAAACCGGCGAAGCCAGGGGGGCAACGCTTCGGGCGTCTCGGCCAAGGCCGGTTCGGCGGCGTGCCCCGGCGATTCGCAAAGCCGCTTCCGGTTGTTCCACGCAACTCCAGCAGCACACGGCTTGGACGTCATCAGCGAGCACGCAGCGATGCTCGATCGGTCCCGCGATCCTACCAGGCAGCAATGCAGTTCCATCAACAAGCTGGCCGCGAATGCGCGCACGATCACCGCTTCGTCCACTACCGGCACCCGAATGGCGCGAGATAATAGATCAAAGGCCAAGCCGTTGTTTGAACGATACACCGAGCACGCGCGGCGATCGATCTTTTTTGCGCGGTTTGAAGCCAGTGAGCTCGGCACAGCGGAGATTACCGGCGAAGAGCTGCTGCTCGGCATTTTGCGCGAAGACAAGACTGTGGCGATCCAGCTCAATCCGGGGGCCGCGGAAGCGATTCGAAAAGAGCTGGAGCAGCTTGCGCCACCCCAGGAAGAACGCATGCCCACTTCGGTGGACATACCGGTAAGCGAGGAAGTGCAGCGGGCTCTCGCGTACGCGGCCGAAGAAGCCGAAGCGATGCATCACAAGCACATCGACGCCCCGCACCTGGCGCTTGGCCTGCTGCGTGTCGAAGAGAGCCCGGCGGCGAAGCTGCTCCGAAAACACGGCATGGCGTACGAGCGGTATCGGAAGATTGTCGCTGAGCCGGCGCTCAAAGAGGCATATCAACCCGAGCCGGTTGCGCCACCAGCGAGTTCGCTCGATTCGGTGATTTCCGCCTTGCAGCTGCTGGTGGACGACGCGGCGGGCCGGCTGCGCGGGCATGCGGACACGTATGGCGGCCAGAAGTTGAGCAGTAATGGTTGGACCCGCAAGGAAGCGCTCGGGCATTTGATCGATTGGGCGATTGTGCATCAGCAATTGGTGACTCAGGCTCTGATGGAATCGAGGCTAAAGGTGCCTAGATTCCCGGCGGACGATGCGATCGTGGCCCAGCACTACGGCGATCTCCCCTGGGAGGAAGCGGTAGATTTGTGGGTCTTGTTGAACCGCCTGCTGATTCACGTATTGCCGCGGATTCCCGAAGATAAGCTGCGCGTACCGTGCTGGATCGGGGCGGCAGAGCCGATTCCCCTGGACAGGCTCGTAGAAGCTTACGTGGCACATTGCCAGGATTTCGTGCGCCGGATTCTCGCGCGCCTGGTTTGAGAAAGCACGGTTGAACCCCGGCAGGAGCATCATCATCATGTTTGAGCTATATAGCGAACGTGCCCGCCGGGCGATCTTTTTCGCGTTGCGAGAAGCTCACGGTTTTCGTTGTCCATGGATTATGACTGAGCATCTGCTGATAGGCATCTTGCGCGAAGACCCTAGTATCGCCGTCCAGCTGAGCGCCGGCGCCCAGGAGAAGATTCGAGAAGAGCTGGAGCGGCTGGCGCCTCCCGGCCGCGAGCGAATTCCGGCCGACAGGGACCTGCCGCTCAGCGAGGACACGAAACTCGCACTTCTGTTCGCCGCCGAAGAATACGAAGCCTTGCGCCATAAGATTATAGACACGCCGCACCTGGTGCTCGGCCTGCTTCGCACCGAAGAATGCACGGCCGCGAAGCTGCTGCGGGAGCACGGAATGGATTACCAGCGCTATAGGGGATTTGTGGATCATGTTTGAGCGCTTGAGCGAACCCGCGCGGCGAGCGATCTTCTGGGGAAGAGAGGAAGCTGCGCTGCTGCGCTCCGCGCAAGTGAACGCCGAACATCTGTTGTTAGGCCTGCTGCGCGGCGACCAGCGCGGGGTGTCGCAAATTTCCCAGGGCGCGGCGGACGCGATACGGCTGCGCGTGGAGCAAAGCGCGCCGCGGCAAGATCCGGGCGTTCCAACCATCGATGCTCCGTTGAGCGACGAATCCAAGCAGGTTCTGGTGTTAGCGGCCAAAGAAGCCGACGCTCTGCAGCATATGATTATTGATACGCCGCACCTGGTGCTCGGGATGCTTCGTGTCGAAGATTGCACCGCGGCAAAGCTTTTGCGGAAGCACGGTTTGGATTACGACCAGTATCGCGCGGCGCTGCGGGACGAGCGGTTGGGAGAGCCGAAATCGATCGGAATCGCACTGCGGCCCATCGAACGCCCATCGCCATGGGAGGAGGCTCCTTCGCTTCCGCCGGCCGCGCCGTCGTTAGAGCCCAGTATCCGGGCGCTCGAGGATCTGCTGGACAGCACAGCCGAGCACCTAAACAGCTACTCGGATTCGTACGGCGATCAGCGGCTGAAGCGAAGGAACTGGACGCGTAAGGAAGCATTGGGCCATTTGATTGACTGGGCCTTGGCGCATCAACAGTGGTTCGCTCGGGGGTTGACGGAAGCGAAGCTGATGGCCACCGGTTATCCCGGTGAGCCTGAAGTTGCGGTCACCCAATATGCGGATTTCTCGTGGACGCTGACAGTGGACCTCTGGGTCTCGCTGAACCGGCTGCTGGTTCATGTGCTGCTGCGCATGCCCGAGGACAGACTAATGTTGCCGTGCTACATCGGGATCGGGCCGCCAATTAGGCTCGCCCAACTAGTGGCCGCCTACGTGGAGCACTGCGAGGACATGGTCGGGCAGATCCTGTCCCGCTTGTAGTGCCCTGCTAGTCGCTCGGATGAACTAACTGACGACGGCGGCCTCGCTCGCCTGTTCTTCCACACCCACCAGATCGCGGCCATGCACGGCCAGCGCGAGACGATCCTTCAAGCCTGTCTTTTCGAAAATGTGCATCAGGTGTACCTTCACGGTACCCGGAGTAATATGCAGATTTTCAGCAATTTGCTTGTTGCGAAGGCCCCGGCAGATCAAGCGCACCACTTCCTTCTCCCGTGGCGTCAAACGGGAGGAGTCCTTGCGCTGCAGGAACTGGGCAACCTGTTCGGATTCCTGCATCCAGATTTGCCCGGCACCAACCTCTCGCAGGCACTCGATGAGCGTGGCTGTAGGCAGGGTTTTCTTGACAATGCCTCGCGCACCCATCTGCAAGGCCCGGAAAGCGTCCATTTCCGGCAAATCCACCACCCAGAGGACGGGGTGAATCGGCCCGGCTGCCTTCAAGTGGCCCAGCAGCCGGAGCGCGGCGGTCAAGCCGGCGCTTCCGTCAATCAGGACAATGTTAGGATGGATGCGCTGGATTGCGTCCAGCGCGTCGGCCGGCCGGGACACTGCGCCGGCAAACCAAAGATCCTTGGTCTCGCCAAGCACCTTTTGCAGCCCCTCGATAACGATTGGCTGCGACTCACATAGGAAAATGGAGATACTACTCAATAAGCCCTCGCAGTACTCCTTATCGGCAGTAGAGTACCTGCAAGATAGGTACTAAGGTAAATTACCTGTAAATTGGCCGCCCAGCTACTGATGCAGTCGATTAAGATTTCAACGCTATCGTGAACATAACGTGACTTTTCAAGATGTTGTGCTCCCGTACGAAGGCAGGCTACTCGAGCTACAGGCGGCCCTGACCCAGCTTCGATGGCCTCAGGCGCTCGCTGCCGGAATGCTAACGATCGCCCTCGGTCTGTTTCTCGCGCTCAGCCTCTATGCCTTTCGCGGACAACTGTCTTTTCTGTGGCCATCGCTGCCGATTCCCGTGGCGGCGGCCTCCGCGCGGCGTCTCAGACAGGCTCGCCAATCGAAATCCCGCCTCTGGCGCTTGAAGCGCTTTTATGATCGGGCAATCGAACGCGTACAGGGAAACTGGGTTCATGCGGGATCCACGGGAGAGGAGTTCAACCAGCCGAGTCACGTCTACGCGTCTGATTTAAACCTCTTTGGAGAAGGGTCCCTTTTCCAGATGCTTTGCATCGCCCGGACATCCATCGGCAGGCGCGGCCTAGCCAATTATCTGCTGGAAGCTCCAGCACTCGAAGAAACACTTTTGCGTCAGGAAGCCGTCCGGGAACTAAAAGAGAGAACGGATCTTCGCGAAAAAGTCGCGACGCTGGGCGAATTCGAGTTTCTGGAATCGCGCCATGACACGTTCGACAATTGGCTGAATTCTTCCCGGCTTTCGTTCCCAAGGCCGCTACCGGCTATCGCGGCGATGACGTCGGCGCTGCTGGCAGCGATCGTTATCGCGGGCTTGCTGGGCGTCGTTCCCTGGATGGACGTTGCCATCTGGATATCTCCTCTCATCGCATTTCACACCGCTACGGGACTTGTCTTCCGCCGCCGTGTGAATCGAATGTCGGAATCGCTGCGCGCCGTCTCTATCGAGACCAGCGTATTGCGCGATGGCCTCCAACTCCTCGAAACGGAGCAGTTCCGATCTGCCAAGCTCCGCCTTCTTTCCGAACGGGTTCGCGATAGCTCTCAATCCGTCCGCAAACTGGAACGCCTGCTCGATGCATTGGGTCAACGGGACAAGGAATGGTTCGCGGGTCCCTCGCGCCTTCTCCTGGCCGGCACGCAATTGTGCTTGGCAGTAGAGCGGTGGAAAAGAAGGCACGGACCAGCGCTCAGAACGTGGCTGGAAGCGTGGGCGGAATTCGAAGCGTTGAACGCGCTGGCCGCCTATGGTTACGAGAATCCCGAGAATTCCTTTCCCGAAATCGCCGATGGGCCAGCATGCCTCCAGGCCAGCGAACTGGGCCACCCGCTGCTGCCGCGGAATTCCTGCGTCGCAAACGATATCGAGCTCAGCATAGAATCGCCGTTTTACATCGTCAGTGGATCAAACATGTCGGGAAAAAGCACGCTGCTCCGCGCTATCGGATTGAATGCCGTGCTCGCCTTTGCCGGCGCGCCAGTGCGGGCTCGCGCTCTGCGATTGTCCGGTCTTTCAATTTTCGCCTCCCTCTCCATCGTCGATTCCTTGCTGAACGGAAAGTCCAAATTCCTGGCTGAAGTAGACCGGCTGCGGCAGGCCATCGAGTCGGCGGTCCCGGGCCGGCCCGTTCTATTTCTGGTGGACGAGATCTTGGCCGGAACCAACTCGCGCGACCGCCGCATCGCCGCCGAAGCCGTGGTTCGCACACTGGTGAACCAGGGCGCCATCGGAGCGTTATCCACGCATGACCTGGCGCTGACTGAAATCGCCGGCGCGGTGAACGTACACATGGGCTCAAAAACGGATGGCGATCCGATGGATTTCGATTACTGCTTGAAACCCGGCGTCACAACCGAGTCCAATGCGTTAGCCATCGCCCGCCTGGCCGGCGTGCCGGTTTAGCAATGACCAGCATCCGGATCGACAAGTGGCTGTGGGCCGCCCGCTTCTTCAAAACCCGGTCGCTGGCATCGCGCGCCTGCGAGCTCGGCCGGGTGGAGGCCAACGGACAAAACGTCAAGCCAGCACGCGAAATCCGCGTGGGCGACCTGCTGCGAGTGAAGAACGACAGCGGTGAATTTCAGATCGAGGTTCTGCTCCTGAGTGAAATGCGCGGCCCCGCTCCTGTTGCGCAGACGCTGTATCGCGAAACCGAAGCCAGCCGCGAGTTGCGTTTGAAGCTGCGCCGAAGAGCGGAAGGCCATGCCGCGCTACGAGACAGCGACCGAAGGCCGGCCGTCCAAGCGCGATCGCCGCCAAATCAATCGCCTTCGGGGCCGGCCCTGACGGGATATAATCGGTGCCCGGAGATACCGACTTGCTCAAACACTGGACTGCGGCCGCTGCCCTATTTGCCGCGTTTGCCGGAGCCTCTTTCGCGGAGTCAAAACATTGCGATCGCGAGTGCATGATCGCGCTAACCGATCAATACCTGGCCGCGCTGGTGAAGCACGATCCGGCCGGCCTGCCGCTGTCGAAAGGCGTGCGGTTCACCGAAAACACCGCCGAAATTCGCGTCGGCGATGGTCTGTGGGTGGGAGCCTCGGAAGCGCCCACTACGTTCAAGATCTACGCCGTCGATCCGGAGTCCAACCAGGTGGGCTTCTACGGCGTCATGAAGGAAAACAACCGGCCGCTGATCATCGCGCTACGGCTGAAAGTAATCGACGGCGAAATCACCGAAATTGAGCACGTGCTGGCGCGCAATATGCGGGCTGACCGGATGCAAAATCTGATCACGCCGCGTGCCGCGTTCTTAGCCGATGTTCCACCGTCGGAGCGCACGCCGCGCGAAGACATGATCAACGCAGCGAATTCGTATTTTGAGGCCATCGAGCACGGGAATGGCGAAATCGCTCCTTTCGCCGAAGACTGCGAGCGGCACGAGAACGGCGGCCAGACCACGCACAACGCGACGCCCGTTCCCTGGCCGGTGCCGATGGGATCAAAAGAAGACGACCACGCGATGGCCGTCCTCGGCACCTTAACGTGCACGGCGCAAGTGGACAGCCAGATTCTCAGTTTCATCACGCGCCTGTGGCCGCGGCGCCTCGGGCTGGTGGACGAACAGAAGGGATTAGTTTACGCGTTTCCGATGTTCCAGCATCGCGGCGTGGTCCACGACATCAAGATCAAAGGCGTGCCGGGAGTCGACGTGGTGCATATGAACGGCGGGACATCCAATTTGCAAGCAGGCGAGATTTTCAAAATCCGCGGCGGCAAAATTCACGAAATCGAAGCGATGGGCGTCAGCCTGCCGTATGGGACGAAAAGCCCTTGGGAGTAGCGATCAGCTCAATCACCTTAGAGGCAAAGAAATCGGGCGCATCCAGCATCGCGCCGTGCCCCTGGCCTTCCAGGATCACCATGCGGCAACCCGGAATCGCATCGCACACGTAAAGCGCGGCATCGCGCAGCATTCCGGCTGTTTCGCTCCCGAGCAATACCGTGGTTGGAGTCTTCCAGCTTTCCAGCCGCCCGGTGGCCAGCCTTTGCGTATTCACCGTGCGCGATTCGCGCGGCAAGGTCGGCGAAATCTCGAGAACGATGGGCCAGACCGGCGAGGACTGCATGACGGCCAGCGGTCGGCAGGCACTCCAATCTGATCGCGCAGAAAGGCTACGACAATCTGCTCGCGATCCCCGGCTGCGAGCGCCCGGTCCATATTTGCAAGGGCATCAGCCCCGCCGTCCTGAAATGTGATGGGCGGCTCATACAGGATCAAGTGCGACACGGCCTTCAACTGATCCAGAGCTTCCAGCGCAGCCCGGGCGCCGTAGGAGTGCGAAAGCACGGTCACTGGCGCGCCGATGGCGTCGATCACCGCCGCGATGTCATTGGCTTCGTTCTTTATCGAATAGAGCCTGGCATCGCCCGAGGGCGCGCGGCCGCGCCGGTCCACGGCATAAACCGAGAAGCTCTCGGAAAGCTTCGGCAGTACAGCGCCCCACGAAAGCGAGCCATTGAGCAGAGAGCCGTGAACCAGCAACAGCGGCGGCCCCGCGCCGGCCTTTTGCACTGAAATGTCGACACCGTCGGTGGACCTGACAGTAAAACGTTCGGTGGTCATTAGTACTCCAATTGGCCTTTCTTCGATTCGATCTGGACGAGGCCGGGCGCCTTTTTCACATCGTCGATCGTTTTGATATTGCTATTGGCTTCGCGATGCTTCACAATCGCCTCCGATTCGTTGTCCAACACAAGTGGAACCTCACCTTATATATAGGAATTCGTTAGAATCGAGCAGCATGTTAGAACGTGCGGTGCCGGCGCCCGATCAGTTCATGCAACGCATTCACGCCCGGACCGCTTCCCGACCAGCAGGTCTTCCGGGAATTTCCGATACGACAGGATCTCGCGATAAACCCGTGGCGCGGTCAGCGAATTCAGTCCCATTCCCGCCAGGTATTGCAACCGCATGTTCAGATCGTCATTGACTTGTGTGCCGGTTAACATGGGCGCCAGGTCTTCCGCTCTGCCCGCGTAGGTTGCGAGCAAATCGACAGCGGAGTGGAACCCGGTATTGGCGAGCGACGCGACCACGCCGGAATAGGTGGGCTGGTTCAGACGCTGCTGCAGCGCGTCGACATTGATTGGCGACGGATCGGCGCTGCCCAGCAACACCAGATCGTACCCGTCGCCGTCCAAAAAATTGCTCCACACGGTGGCGTTGGGAAAAACGCTGAAGAACGTTGCCAGCTCGGTTTTGACGGTTTCCTCGTCGCTCTCGTAAATCGGCAGCCATTGCGCCGCTACGCCGCCGGGATTCAAATGGCGCTTGACCATCTCGTAATATTCGCGCGAGTACAGCGTCGAAGTGCCCTTCACCCACGGATGAATGGGATCGGTGGTGATGACGTCGAACTTTTCCGGCGTGATCAGGATGTAGTGGCGGGCGTCGTCATAAACCACACGGGTGCGGGGATCGCGCAGGACGTGGTTATTCTCCTTGCCGAAAAATTCATCGGAGGCGGGCGGAATCAACGGCTCCAATTCGCAGATCACGATGCTGCGGACGTCGGGATAGGGAACGAAAGATCCGGAAGTGACGCCCGCGCCGAACCCAACCACCAGCACCGATTGGGGCGATGCGATTTACCAGGGCGGGAAGGTGTCCCATCATGCGTTGCAGGCGCATATCGAGCACCGCCGATGAGGCTTCGGACTTACCGCTGACGTAGAAAAATTTCTGGTCGCCGCGTTCGCGTGATCACCACCGACGAATTGATTCCCTCGCCGACGAACACAGGAACGGTCTCGGCGTCGTTGGCTTGATCCAGGCCGCGCAGGATAGGCGCGACGCGGCGGCCATAGGCGATCGCCTGCCAGGGAACGGCGCCCACGGTGGCAGCCAGACCCCACGCCAGCACGGCCGCGCAACCTAGCGCCCCGGCGAACGCAGCCGTCTTCTTTGACGCGAGCGGCACAATGGCAATAATCGCGGCGGCCGCGGCCAACCAGATCAGCACTTGCTGGGAGCTTCGCGTTCCTACGGAGGGAATCAGCACAAGGCTGAACGCCAATGCGCCCACGATGGACCCGGCGGTGTTGGCTGCGTAAACCTCTCCGGTCAATCGCGCGGGATCCTCGCGCTTCGCCGCCGCCGCGGCGAGCGCCAAGGGAAAGCTGGCGCCCCACAGCAGAGTTGCCGGGAAAATGGCGCGGATGCAGCGCGTCAGGTCCAGATCGAAGTTGACCCAGGGACTGGTGGCGAGCCATGGATCGACGGGCCACCAGGGCAGCATATAGGCCAGCGTGAAGGCGGTCCAGGCGATGGCTAGGGCCAGCAGGATCTGGCAACCGGCCAGCGCCAAGCGCGGATCGCGCACGCGGCGGGCGAGGATACGAACCAGCGCCGCTGCCGGCCCACAGCCCGGTGAGAAACACGGCCAGAATGATCGAGAAGGTGTATACAGTAGCGCCCAGCAGGAGGGAAAGCAGCCGCGTCCACACTACTTCGGCGCCGAGCGCGGTGAGTCCGGAAAACGCGATCGCGGCATAGATGAACAACACGCCCGGCGCGCGCGTCACCGTCGCTTTGCTCGCGATCCGGGCCCGTCCAGCTCTTCGTTCGGCTGGCCAGTGCCAGCGCAAGCAAGGCCACTGCGACGTTGATGGCGGCCGCAATATACGTGGCGTAAGCCATGTCGTGGACGCGCAGCAGATAGAAGCCGGCCAGGACGCAGCCAGTGACCGCGCCCGCGACATTGGCACTATAAAGCAGCCCCAGCCAGGAAACTCCGCGCGGCGTGGTTTCCACCCAGCGCGCGATGGCGGGAAGCGACGCGCCCATCAAGAAGGTGGGGGGAAGCAGGCAGACAGCCGCCACCGCGCCGCGGAAGACCAGGCCCGCTAAGCCGGAGGTTGGGCCAGCGACGTAGATGCGTCCGACCAAGGGGACGCCGAACAGCGCGATAATCCCGAATGCCGCCATCGCCCAACTCCAGCAGCGCGTAGACGCGCATGGGATGCTGGCGCGAGGAGACCAGCCGCGGCAGAGCGGCGCTGCCCAGACACAGGCCGCCCATATAGGCCGCGAGCAGCAATCCCAGCGACACGGCCGAGGAGCCGATCACCAGTTGCAGCAACTGAAACCAGACGATCTCGTAAATGAGCGCCGCGCATCCGCTGCCCGCGAACAGCAGGAGCCACGGAACAAGGTAGCGATATTCGCGGTCAACCGCTGGAGTTTCCGCCTGGACCGGTTTCGCTGCGGCGGATTCCCGGTGGATTACTGAGGAGCGCCTGGACATTACCTCATTAGCTTACTTCGCTCCACGCGGAAACGCTCGTGGGGGCAGAGCAGCGGAATTCCCCGCCCCCACAAACTCAGAAGGTGAAGCGCGCCACGATCTGGCCCGACCTGGGCTGGGCGCCGCCGAATTGCGTCAACCCGCCATTGACCCAGTTCACGTAGCCGTAGCCTTGCGACAAAGTCCCGCCTGGGTTGCCATGGAGCGTAGGCGTATTGATCGAAGTAAATGGGAAGCCGAACGGTGCTCCGTCGGCGGGCGCCTGATAGAACAGGCGGTTGAAGATGTTCTGGAACTCGGCCCGGACCTCGAGCTGCATTCGTTCTTTGATGCGGAAGGTGCGTCCGAAGGCCATGCTCTCGGCAGGCTGGCGCTGCCAGCGAAAGTCATTGAAGTAAGGCGCCGACGCCCCGAAGGTGCCATACGGCGGTTCCACCCACGCTTTCGGATTCAGCACCAGGGTCTGGGTGGGATCGAACTTGGAGTTCGGATCCACCAGGAACAACGGCTGTCCGGATACCCGGTTCAGGAATGTATATCCGCCGCCCCAAAGAGCGGGGTTATTGCCCGGTCCGCGGCCAAGGTTCGACAGAAGATTGTTGGCCGAGAATGGGCTTTGCAACAATTGTCCGCTCTGATAGCGGAGCACTCCGCCGATGGTCCAGTCCCTCGCCAGCCAAGACAGCGTCTTCCCACCCGTTGAATCCAAGCCGAGCTTGGGCGTCGTGTAGTTGAACGCGATAATCAGCTCCTGCGGAATGCTGAACCCGGAGATCTGCTTGTCCAGAGCTTTGCTGTACACGTCGTTGATGAGCGGTGGGGAGGGCGTGACGTAGCTGGTATTCGAATTGGTGCCGTTGGTAAGCTCCTTCTGCCAGGTGTAGGCCAGTTGTCCGCTCAGGCCGTGCGAAAAGCGCTTGGTGACCTTGACCTGCAGCGAGTCGTACCAGGTGTTGCCCATGGGCGGACCCAGGAAGGGCGGTATGCCGTTCCACTGCGGATACGGGCGCAGCGCCTGAAGCAGAGTTTGCGTGGCGGGGAATCCGGGGTAAACGTTATTCGGATTAGCCAAATACGGGAACCTGGCGATTACAGCCGGCGAATTGATTTGTGTATTGAGGAGCGTCGTGTCCGTTTTGTTGGTGACATCGATTCCGTCCGCCAACAATTGCTGGGGCGTAAGCGCGTTATAGTTCAGGCCTGCGAGCAGAGGCGCGGCCCACCAGGCGCCGCGGTTGCCTACATAAGCGGCGTCCACCACCAGGTTGCTCGTAATCTCCTGCTGGAAGCCCATGCTCCATTGAAAGGTTCGAGGGAGCCGGCCCGACGTTCGGAGCAATGGAAACGAACGGCGACGAGGGCGGGATCACACCAGGCGCGGCGGGAACAGGGAACTGAGGACTAAAGTTCGGCCAGTGGACCACCGGGTTGCCGTAAGGATTCCCCGGCCCCAGAGGATCGCCATACTTCAATTGCGCAGCGGACGCGCCATAGGCTGCGGCTGGAATGGTGTAAAAATCTCCAGCGCTGCTGTTCAAGCCCGCTTGATCGGAAACCGCCGCGTAGGAAATAGCGCCGCCCGCGCGGAACACGGTCTTCGGCGTGATCTGGTAAGCCACTCCCAGGTGCGGTCCGAATGCGAACGGGTAGGCATTGGCATAGTTGCATTTGCACGTAGCCTGGTATTCCACCGTGCCAAGCCGTCCGCCGATTAGCGTGTTCGGCAGGGTGAAGGCGGCATTCTGCATGCGGCCATATTGCTCTTTCCACAGAATCGCGTAATCCCAGCGCAGGCCGTAATCGAAGGTGAGTTTCCGCGTGATCTTCCAACTGTCCTGAATATAGATTCCGTACGAATGCGTGCCCAGCCGCACGTCGGCGGGCGCGGCTGTCGATACGGTATTAGCCGTGCCAAGGAAGAAGCTGGCATATCCGAATCCACTGCTCGCGACGTTGGCGAAGGGCTGCCCGTTCTGCCAGGGGTCGGCAGTCTGCTGTTGGGCGAACCCATATTGTCCGTCGGCGCGGCTGCTGTTGATGCTTTGGATGCCTTCAAACAGGGCCGTTGCGCCCAGCTTGTAGGTATGGTTGCCGTGAACCCAGGTCAAATTGGCGTTAAAGGTGGGCTTATAGTCGTTGGCCTCGGGCGTGAGAGTAAACGCGACACCCGTGTTGGTAACTGCGGGGAATCCGCCGCCGCCGCTCCAGCCGCCGCCGTTGGTGCTATACATTCCCGCCATGTAGGGGAAGAAGTCGCCCGCGGTGAAGGGAACGCCATTGGGGAACAGTTGTTTCTGATCGTATGCCGGAGCAGTCTGAGGATTCGAGGTGTGCAGATAACCGGCGCCAAGGTGCAAAAGCAGGGTTGGAGTGAGCGTCATATCCAGGTTGAGGCGGATGGTCTGCGACAGCGCGTTCTGCGGCTGCAAGGCGGTGTACGGTTCTGTGAAGCCGTTGTTCTGGGGCGAAAAGGTCTTGGTGGCGGAATAATATCCGGACAGCTTGATCTTGTCGCTGATCAATTCATCCATTTTGACGGAAGGGATGGTAGTGTGACGGAAATTCGAATAGCCCGGCGCCGTGTAATTGAAGATGCCAGGTGTGTTCGGCATCGGGATCATGTTCTGAATGATTAGCGCGGTGGGATCCATCTCGCTTTTCGGAATCGTATTGTTGGCGAACGGGCTTCTGACCACGGCGCCATTTACAGTCCGGGTGGTGCCGGGATCGAATATCTCGTTCAGGCAAACGGGCTGTCCGGCCGGATCCGGGCCATTGCATGTCTTACTCAGGGCTGCGCTGAAATCCCCATTGCGCTGTGCCGCGGTGGGCACGATGCCGTACGTGTTGCTGATGAACGCGCTTTGGCGAAACTGCTCAAAGTTAAAGAAGAAAAAGGTCTTGTCGTGACCGTTGTAGATTTTGGGAATGACCACCGGGCCGCCCAGTGTGAAGCCATAATCGTTTTGGCGGATGGGGTTACGGATGAGCTGTCCTTCCTTGGACGGGTTGATGGTGCCGGCGTCCGTGAAAGGAGTGCCCGGCATTCAGGACTTCGTTCACGAAATAGTCGTAGCCACTGCCGTGAAGCTGATTGGAGCCCGATTTCATGGTGTAGTTGAAGTAGCCGCCACCCGCCTGGCCATATTCGGCGGCGAAATTACTGGTTTGAATAGCCACTTCCTGGATGGCTTCCATGCCCGCCTGGTTCACCTGGTTCTGCTGTTTAAAGAATCCGTTGGTGGCGTCCTGGCCTTCGATGTTGATGGATTGCGAATTGGAGGGCATGCCGTTGACGCGAAGGATGGCATCGGTTGAGATGCGCGCGCCGGGAAGCAGCTGGACTGCGGACAGCGGGTTGCGAATATTGCCCAGGCTGTTGGCGGTTCCGATGCTGGCGGCCGCGCCGCTGAGCGTGAGAATCGGCAGCTCGTCCAAGGTGTCGGTGGAGACGTTGTGACTCACCTCGCCGCCTTCGGTTTTGAGCAGAGGAGCCGCGGCTTCCACCGTAATGGATTCGGTGTTGGAGCCCACCTCGAGCGTTACGTCAATGCGATCGTTGGCGGCGACTTCCACCCGGAGACCCTGGCGGACGTACTTCTTAAAACCGGGTACAGTTACCGACAGATCGTAAGTACCGGCGGGCAATTGGGCAATGGTGTAATTGCCGGTCCCCGAGCTCGCGGTTGGATAGAGCGCGCCGGTGTCGACATTCTTCGCCTCAATTGCGGCGGCCGCGATTACGGCGCCGGCCGGATCTGAAATTGTACCGGTGATGGTGCCGCGATCGGTCTGCGCAAACGCGGCTGAAACGCAGAAAAAAACAGCAACAGAAAAAATCAGTCTCTTCACAGCGAGACCCCCGTCTACGTGAATTTGATCCGAGCCCTACACCTCGGATGTCTTGAAAGCTGCGGAGAAGTTTATCCCAAGTAGCTGGGGAGAACAACGTGTGTCAGGAGAATTGACTGGAAATTGCCGACGCCGAAAAGCTAATCTAGAGCAATTCTAAGCAGAGACATTCCGCGTCAAGGGATGCCACCTGCCGCCCAGGCAGCGACACAAGTGCTGATGCGGCACGCATGAGTGCGTGCCGCAGGCAAAAGAATGCCACCAACCAATTAGGACAGCAGGTTCAGAATGTGAAGCGCGCGATCAGCTGGCCGCTGCGGGGTTGGGCGCCGGCGCCGTTCAGCCAGTTCACGTAGCCGTAGCCGCCCGACAACAGACCACTGGCGCCATCGAGAGCATTGCCATGAGCGGTGGAGGTAGCGGGATTGGTGGACGGTGCGCCGAATATTCCGACTGCATCCGCCGGCGCAGAGTAGAACAGCCGGTTGAAGATGTTCTGGAACTCAGCTCGTACCTGGAGCGACATGCTTTCCTTGATCCGGAAGACGCGGCCAAAGCCCAGCGATTCTGCCGGCTGGCGCTGCCAGCGGAAATCATTGTAGTAGGGCGCGGAGACACCGAACTGCCCTTGTGGCGCATCTGTCCAGGCGGCGGGATTCAACGCCAATTGTGTGGTGGGATCGAAATGGGAATTTGGATTCACCAGGAACAAGGGCTGGCCAGGCACGCGGTTGTAGAATGTCGTGCCGCCGCCCCACAGCGCGGGGTTGTTGCCGGTGCCGACGCCCAGGTCGGTCAAAAGATTATTGTTGGAAGGTGGAGTCCGGATCAAGCTGCCGCTCTGGTACCGCAGCAGGCCGCTGATGCTCCAGTCGCGGGCGATCCACGACAGAGCCTTCATTCCGGCTCCATCGCCCGGAATCCTCGGCGTGGTGTAGCCGAACGCAATGACCAACGCCTGGGGAATATCGAAGCCCGAAATCTGTTTGTCGAGCGCGGGATTGAACACATCGTTGATCAGCGGGGCGTTGGGCGTCAGATAGGAAGTATTGGAGTTGACGCCGTTGGTCAGCTCTTTCTGATAGGTGTAGGCAAGCTGGGCGTTCAATCCGTGCGAGAGACGCTTGGTCACTTTCACCTGCAGCGAGTCGTACCAGGTGTCTCCCATGGGAGGTCCCAGGAAGGGCGGAATACCGTTGTACCACTGCGGATAAGACACCAGCGCCGCGATCAGCGGTTCACCGGAGGGGAAACCCGGATAAACGCTGTTCGGGTTCGCCAAATTCGGGAAGCGGGCGATCACGTTGGGCGAGCTGATCGGCGTGGTCAAGAGTGCCGCATCGGCCGGATTCTGGACGTTGAGCCCGTACTTCGATTGCAGTTGCTGTGGCGAGATGCCGTTGTAATTCAGTTGGGCCAGCAACGGCGCGGTAAACCATGCGCCCCGATTCCCGACATAGGAAGCTTCCGCCACCAGGTCTTTCATAATCTCCTGCTGGAAGCCGATGCTCCATTGGAAGATTCGCGGAAGGCGCGCGGCATCGGGCGCAATGGAAATAAACGGCGAACTGGGAGGCACGACTCCCGAAGACGTGGTAGGCGGATATTCGGGAGTATGGAGAAACGTTTGGAACGTCAGGACTGGATTTCCATATACGTTGCCGGGGGCGTAAGGATCGCCGTTCTTGAGAATGGCGGCGGGCAGTCCGTAACCCGGAGCTGTCAGGCCCAGGAAGTCCGGCACACTGACGTTTAATCCCGCCTGATCCGCTGTGGCTGCATAGTTGATGGCGCCGCCGGCGCGGAAGACAGTTTTAGGCGTGATCTGCCAAGCTACTCCGACGTGAGGCCCGATGGAGAACGGATAGGCTGGGGCGAAGGTGCAACTACAGGTTTGCCCGTATTCCACCGTTCCCAGCCGGCCGCCGATGGTCGGGTTGGGAGCGCTGAAGTCGGCATTCTGCATTCGTCCGTGTTCTTCGCTCCACAGAGTGGCATAGTCCCAGCGGAGACCGAGCTCGAGTGTCAGCGTACGGGTGACTTTCCAGCTGTCCTGGAGATACAGCCCATAGGAATGCATGCCTAGCCGCGTGCCTTCCGAAGGCGGCGCGACATCCAGGCCGTCGGCCGCGCCGAGCAGGAAGCTGGCGTAGCCGAATCCGCTACCGGCGGTGCTGGCAAAGGGCTGCCCGAACTGCCAGGGATCGGCCGTCTCGATCTGGCCGAATTCAAATTCGCCATTCGCGCGGCTGCTGGTGATGGTGGGGATACCCTCGAACAGGGCGGTGGCGCCCAGCTTGAACGTATGGTTTCCCTTGATCCAGGTTGCGCTGGCATTAAAGGTCGGCTTGATATCTTCCTCGAAGGGCGCTTCGAAGAAGGATGCCGTACTTGTGGACGCCGGGAAGGGGCCGCCACCGCTGAATCCGGCCGGAAGGAAGCTGGAAGCAAAGAGTCCCGACAAATACGGGAAGTTGTGCCCAGGGAACGGAACGCCATCGGGAAAGAGCCCGGCCGCGGCTTGATCGTACGGAGGATTAACCGACGGATTGGTGGTATGCAGCAGGCCCGCGCCTAAATGCAGGAGCAAAGTGGGCGTCAGGGTATCGTCCAGGTTCACGCGGGCCGTTTGTGCCAGAGCATTCTGAGGAATCACGGTAGTGAATGGTTGGGAGAAACCGTTGGTCTGGGGCGAGAGCGTCTTGGTAGCCGAGTAGTATACCGACAGCTTCAGCTTCGAACTGATCAATTCGTCGATCTTGATGGAAGGAATGGTGGTGTGGCGATAGTCCGAGTAGCCCGGCACGTTGTAATTGAATAGGCCGGGCGCATTGGGCGTTGGGAACATGTTTTGGATGATTAACGCGGTGGGATCCATCATGCTCTTAGGAATCATGTTGCCCGCAAACGGACTGGCCACAGTTGCGCCATTCACCACGCGACGCGTAGTCGGGTCGAAGATCTCGTTAGGGCACACAGACTGGCCGGCTGGATCGGGGCCGTGGCAACCAAGAAACGCGGCTTCGTCCGGGCCGAAATTGCCGGCGCGCTCGGCCGCGGTGGGCATGATCGCGATGCCATTGGTGGTGAAGTTGTTTTGACGGAACTGCTCGAAGCTAAAGAAGAAGAAGGTCTTGTCATGACCGTTGTAAATCTTCGGAATATCTACCGGCCCGCCGAACGTGAAGCCGTAATCGTTCTGATGGATCGGGTTGCGGATAAGTTGTCCCGCTTTCGACGGGTTGACCGTACCTGCGTCAGTGAACGGCAAGCCCGCGTTCAGGAATGTGTTCACGAAGTAGTCGAACCCGCTGCCATGGAACCGGTTCGTGCCGGATTTCATGGTGTAGTTAAAATAACCGCCGCCCGCCTGGCCATATTCGGCGGCGTAATTGCTCGTCTGAATGGTGACTTCCTGAATGGCATCCGCGCCGGCCTGATTGATTTGGGTTTCCTGCTTCCAGAAGCCGTTGCTGGCATCCTGGCCTTCGATGTTGATGGTCTGCGAACTGGATGGCAGGCCGTTAATGCGCAGCGTGTTATCGGTTGCGAAGTTGGTGCCGGGCAGCAGTTGCACGGACGCCAACGGGTTCCTGATGTTCCCCAGGCCGCTCGAGTTGCCGAATCCGGCAGGTGCGCCGGTGAGCGTGAGGATGGGAAGCTGATCCAAGGTTTCGGTGGGGACCGTGTAGCTCACCTCTGTGCTTTCGGTCTTGAGCAAGGAAGCCTCGGCGTTGACGACGACAGACTCCGTGGTGGCGCCCACCTCGAGCGCTACGTCGATCCGGTCAATGCCGGCCACCTCGACGCCGATGCCCGAGCGAACGTACTTTTTGAAGCCCGGAGCTGACACCGAAACCTCGTAGGTGCCGGCGGGGAGCTGGGCGATGGTGTAATTGCCGGTGCCTGAAGAGGCTGCCGGATACACGGCACCGGTCGCGACGTTCTTCGCCTCAACCGGGACATTGGGAACCACAGCTCCGGCCGGATCGGTAATTGTGCCGGTAATGGTGCCGCGATCGGTTTGAGCGAACGCGACGGAAGCGAGCAGAACAATGCCTACTGAGGCAAACAGTGTCTTCACAACCGATACCCCCATCTACTTGGATTCAAATGCCAACTCAGAAGCAAATCAATAAATCTGGCCAAGTCTATCGCAAGGATAGATAGGCGACAATCGGTTTGGATAAAAATTGACGCTGAATTGACGCTGACGCTAAATTGACGGTCTTTTGTGAACCCAGATCCGCCTCTTACCTACAATAGAGCGTCCGGGATAAATTGAAACCAGCCTGTCATGCAGCCATCGATACAAGATCGCTTAAACGCCGGCCAGCGGGGTTGGCCCCTCTTCGCAGGGATGCGGCCGTTCGACCGTAAGGGCGTCCGCCGCGACGCCGTGGCCGGAATCGAGCTGGCTGCGCTGAGCATTCCGCAGGCGCTGGGCTATACCAGCATTGCCGGTATGCCTGCCGTCACGGGATTCTATACACTTTTGCTGCCGCTTTTGGCATTCGCAACGTTCGGTTCGTCGCGCTACCTGGTGGTGGCGGCCGACTCGGCCACTGCGGCGATCCTGGCCGGCGGAATCTCGAACATGGCACCGGCCGCCAGCACGAAGTATGTGGCACTGGCGGGAGCCGTTGCGCTGCTCACGGCCGGATTCCTGCTGGTGGCGCGGCTGCTGAAGCTCGGTTTCATTGCTGACTTCCTTTCTCAAACCGTGCTGGTGGGATTTCTCACCGGTGTGGGATTTCAGATCGGTATTGCAGTGCTGGGAGAAATGCTTGGCTTGGAGGTTCACGCACACCGGACGATTTTACAGCTGGCTCAGGTGTTGCGCGATCTGCCGCACGTCAATTTGCCGTCTCTGGGCCTCTCCGCTGTGGTAGTGGCGGGCGTGCTCACTCTGGACCGGTTTGCGCCAAGAATCCCAGGGGCGCTGATTGCCGTGGCGGGAGCGATTGCGGCCAGCGCGGTTTGGAACTTTGCCGCGCAGGGCATCGTCATCATCGGGCCGGTGGCCGGCGGCCTGCCCCATCTAGGCCTGCCCCATGTTACCTGGCACGAACTGGAGCAGCTGGTTCCGGTGGCAGGATCGTGCTTTGTGATGATTGTCGCGCAGAGCGCGGCAACGGCCCGCATTTACGCCGCGCGTAACCATGAGCCGCTGGATGAAAACGCAGACCTGGCGGGCCTGTCCGCGGCAAATGCGGCGGCCGCGCTCAGCGGATCGTTCGTGGTGAATGGAAGTCCCACGCAAACCACCATGATGGAAAGCTCCGGGGGACGGAGCCAGGTGGCGCACGTTGCTACCGCGGCGGTGGTCGCGCTGGTGCTACTTTTCTTAACCCAGCCTTTGCAGTACCTCCCGAAATGCGTTCTGGGCGCCATTGTGTTTATTGTGGCCATCAAGCTGGTGGACTTGCGCGGACTCCACGCTATCCGGCGCGAGAGCCCCGGCGAATTCCTGCTGGCCGCGACCACGGCGGGCGTGGTGGTGCTGGTGGGCGTGGAACAGGGCATCATCCTCGCCATGGTTCTGTCGCTGTTGCGCATTGTGCAGCACAGCTACCATCCGCACACCGCGGTGCTCACCAAAGATCCAAGCGGAACATGGCAGCTAAATCCGGTTGCCCCCGGAGCGGTGACCGAGCCCGGAGTGGTGGTCTACCGCTTTGGAGCTCCGCTGTTTTACGCGAATGCCGGCCGCTTTGCGGAAGAGATCCACTTGTTGCTGACGCCGTCTCCAAACGTGCGCTGGCTGGTGGTGGACGCCGGGGCGATCACCCATGTGGATTACACCGCGGCCCGCATGTTGCGGGAACTTCACAAGGAGCTAGCGAAGCAGGGCGTCGAACTGGTGTTTGCGCACGTGCAATCGGACCTGAAGCCGGACTTGGACCGGCATCATCTGACCGAAGTGATCGGCGCCGTTCGGATCTTCGACAGCCTGCATGAGGCGCTGGAAGCTTATCGCAAGGGTGTCACGAGGCCGTGAGATCATCCGGCTTGGCGGCGCTGATCATCGAGTACCCTAAGCTGCCTTGCTGAATCGCGGCGAGAGCATGTTGGGCCATTTGCCTGGCCGCTGACAGATCTGCATTCGGCAGCGCGAGCTTCTTTAGGCCCACCATGATCTCGGCTCCGAGCAGCTTCATCCGAATCTGGTTCACCATTTCGAGAAGCGCATCGTTGTGCTGTTCGGTATGCTCCACGCGAAAACCGGCGGCGCTGAGATATTGAACGTAGCTTTCCACGGGCCGAGCGTCGGCAATGCAAGCGATCCAGGCGAGCAGGCTGTCCAATTCCTTGGGCAAAACCGGGCCGCGCGTCAGATCGCTCAGGCCTACTCCGCCGCCGTTGCGCAGTACCCTTGCGAATTCACGAGCAGCGGCCGGCTTGTCCGGAAAAGTGCAAAACGCGCACTCACAGATGACAGCGTCGAAAGAGGCGTCGTCGACAGGCAAGCGCTCCGCGTCGCCTGCTTGAAAACTCACGCGCGGATGTGCGCCCTTCGCCGCCGCGGCGGCATTCGCCTGCTCGACGTTTTGCTGGCTGTAGTCGATTCCCAGCACCTCGCAGCCAAAGCGCTCCGCAAGAAACAGAGCGCTGGAGCCTTTGCCGGAGGCGATGTCCAGAACGCGCGATTGCGGCGTCAATTGCAGGAGCAGCCCCAGCCGTTCGGTGAGCTTTACACCGCCGGGATGGAAGGAATCGCCCAAGAGTAGCTTCGCGAAATCGCTTTCGTAGAGCTGGGCGCAGCACTGTTTCAATGTTTCCGGCGAAGTTGTAGCGATGTCAGTCATGGGAACATCATGGGATCAGCACGCGCAGACCATCCGGCTCCGCTTGGTGGTGGAAGTTGAACGTTACCGGCTTTGGCTCATACTTGCGTCCCTCGGCGCGGGCGCGCCGCCGTTCGGGCTCGGCGGCTTCCAGTTGCGCCCGGGCTTGCTCGCGGTAGCCGATGGTGTTGTACGCACAAAATGGAATCTGTTTGCCGCCGGGAAGAAGAAATTCCTTGCAGCATTTCATCAGGTTTTTCTGATTAAACGTCCAGGGGTCCATAAAATCCTGAAGCATAATCATGATCATGTGCTGCGCGATGTCGCCCACGGTAAAGCTTTCCGGAATCCCACACGCCTGGCACGAGAATGCCAGCTGGTCGGCCGATTTCTGCGAGCCGGCCACCGATGATGAAGACCACAGGCCTTCTAGCGCACCCTTAATTTCGAGGCTGAAATCCGGCATGACTCGATTGGTGATGTAATCCAGGTAATCGTAGACGTTCACGATTCTAGGCAGCGGCGTCACTTGCTCGCCATCAATGAACGCGTACGTCACCGAATTGCAGGTGGGAAAGCAACAGGGGACCGGCACAAAATCGGTGATTTTGAACTTTTCGGCGGTTTGCGCTTCGATCAGGCGAAGAATGTCCGGGATGGTCATGCGCTGCATCGGATCGTGAGCGCTGTGCCGTCCGGCGTGGAAGGCTGGTTGAAAATTAATTCCACGGATGGCCGGATGCCGGATGGCGAAATCGATGATCTTGCCAATCTCGTGCTCGTTGACGCCGCGCTCGATGGCGGGAACGATGGTGACGTTCAGGCCGATCTGCGCTAGCCGGTCGAGCGCGCGCAGTTTCTCGTCGAGAATATCGGGCTCGCCACGCAGGATGCGGTACGTTTCCGAGTCGAAGCCATCGAACTGGAAATACAGCGAAGGCCGGACCTGGTTGAGTTGTTCGAGGAAGCGATCATCCTTCGCGATCCGTTTGCCGTTGGTGTTGATCATGACGAAGCGAATGTCGCGCGCTTTGGCCGCTTTCACAAAATCGATGATCTGGGGATGAATGGTCGGCTCGCCTCCCGAGAACTGCACTACCTCCGGATTCCCCTCCGTGCGCACGTAATCGTCGAGCATCTGCTCCACTTCTTCCAGCGTCAAGTTGAATCCGGGACTGGCGTCGGAGAAACACAGCGGGCAATTCATGTTGCAGGCGCTGTTCACTTCGATGATGCCGAGGCAGGCGTGCTGCTGATGCTCCGGGCACAATCCGCAATCGTACGGACATCCATCGTGGACTTCTCCATTGAAGGCCAGCGGTATGGTTCCCGGCTTGTTGTAGCGGCCCTGCGACGTGTAGGCCTCCGCATCGGCGTAAACCAGCGCTTCGAACGGCCCGCAATCGGGGCAGCGTTTGCGCATGTAGACTTTGTTGTCGCGCAACAGCACCTTGGCATCGATCACCTTGCGGCATTGCGGGCAGATGCTCCGGGTCAACTCATAGAAGACATAATCGGCGTCTTTTTTCATAAGCTCCTAACGGATGATCTTCGAGAGTCCCCGAAGGATGGTGCCCGAGGCGCCGGACAACGATTCCTCGATCGCCATCTCGGCGGCGAGTTGCTGCACGGCCGTCGAATAAGTGGGATACGCGTGCATAGCGCCGGCCAGATCCGAGACTTTCATGTTGTGTTTGATGGCGACGATCAATTCGGCGATCACTTCACCGGCGCGTTGGTTCACTACCGTCGCTCCCACCAGGGTCCCATTCTTTTTGGCAATCAGCTTTGTGAAGCCGTCATGGTCATCTTCGCAGATAGCGCGGTCGGTGCGGTTCATGTCCCAACGGCCGACTGTTACGCTTTCCCCGAACTTTGCTTTGGCTTGTTCTTCGGTGAGTCCGACATGCGCGACCTCCGGATCGGTGAACGTCACCCACGGAACAACATCGGTGAGGCCCGAGTGTGCGCCGGGAAGCAGCGCGTTGCGGACGGCCTGGAAGGCCTGCCATCCCGCGAAGTGGGTGAATTGATATCCGCCTGTGACATCGCCGGCCGCATAGATGTGTTTCACGTTGGTGCGAAGTTGATCGTCTACCGGAACGCCGTTTTCCGAATACTCGACACCAGCTTTTTCAAGATCGAGACCCTGGACGGCAGGGTTTCGGCCGCAGGCGATGAAGCAGGAGATCGCCGCGGGCTTCTTCAGAATCGGTGGCTACAATAATCTCGCCGCCTTCTTTGCGCGCGGACTGCGCTCGCCCCCACAGGAATCGGATTCCCTCGCGCTCGAAGACGTGTTGCATCAACTCGCGAACTTCCGGCTCGTCTTTCGGCAGCAGGCGATCGGCGATCAGGCTGACTTGCGCGCCCAGGCGCTGGTAGGCCTGCGCCAGTTCCATCCCAACTGGGCCGCCGCCGACAACGATCATTTTCCGCGGCAGCCGATCGTTATCGAAGATCTGTTCGTAGGTGAGGAACGGAACGTGATTCAGTCCGTCGATAGACGGGATACGAGGGCGCGCTCCGGTGGTGAGCAGAAATGTTTTCGAACGGATGAGCTGCTCACCGGCTTGGATGGTGGTAGCGTCAACGAATCGGGCGGAGTTTTGGATTACCTCGATGCCTTGTTTTGCGAGTTCGTCCGGCGTCTCAAACCGATAGACTTGCTGGATGGCTTGGCGCACATACTCGCGAACCTTGGCCATGTCCACAACGGGCGGATGGGCCGCAATGCCGAAGCGGGAAGCCGTTCGGATTTCATGCGCCACTTTCGCCGCCTTCAGCAGCGCCTTGCTGGGGACACAGCCGGTCCAGGTGCAGTCCCCGCCAATCCGGCTTTTCTCAACCACGGCTACCCGGGCGCCAAGCTGGGCCGCAAAACCGGCGGCCGTCAGACCGCCGGAGCCTGCGCCGATGATTACCAGATCGTACTCAGGCGCCGCCATGCATGATCTCCGCAGGGTGCAGCCGGGCCAGAAGAGCAATTGCGACAACTGCCATCGCGGCGGTGCCATAGATCAATCCATCCACTGCGAATCGATCGCCCAGCGCCGCGGCCAGGAGCGAGCCGGCGATGGCGCCGATGCTCAGCAGCGCGGAATAGATGCCCATCGCCGCGCCGCGTCCTGCTTGCGCGCCAATCGCGCCGGCCAAGAGTGACAGCGCAGCAGGAGTGAACCCGCTTTCCACCATGATGCAGAGAGCGGTTGCGATGCCGATCGCCCAGCGCGTGCCGGAGGATTGGCCGCCTGCATGGTTCAGCAGAAACAGCCCGGCGCAGACGGCGAACATGGCCACGAGTGCGATTCGCAGGGCGCGCAGGATCGGCATCCTTGGTAAGACGACGCTCCAGGCAGTAACGCCGGCGCCGAAGACTAAAGAATATCCGAGGAGCAGCCAACCGATGCGCTCTGGTTGATCGGCGAATATGCCGGCAAGAAATTGTGCGCTTCGCACTTTCTGCGTCAAAAGGAAAGTAATGGTCGGCCCCAGCCATAGTCCAACGATGGAATTGACGCACAGCCACACAGGCGCCAAATGACGTAACGACGGCTGACGTAGTGCTCGCCAAAATCCCGAAAGCGCTTGGTGCGCGCCGTGACCTTGGCTGCCGGCCGCTCCGACGTACAGCAGCGCCGCGCACAGCAGATAAATGGACGCAACGCTCGCAAACGCGGCGGTGTGGAAAGCATGCCAAAGCTGCGCGCCGATCAATCCGCCGAGAGCGAGCCCCGCCAGCAGCGACAGCTCAAAGTAACTCATCGCGCGGGCGCGTAAGGCGGCGTTCGTTTCGGTGAGGTCGGTAATGTGCGCGAGCAAAGGCGGAGCGACGGCGGCCGCGCCCAGTCCTTCAATGGCCCGGCTGAGAAAGAAGATACTGACCCATCCCGTCATCCCGAACATTTGCGTAGCAATGGCGCCGAGCAGCGCGCCAGCGGTCATTAAAGCTCGCGGCGCGATAGCATCGGACAACATTCCCATCGGCACCGCCGCGATCAGCTCGGCTCCGAACGACACTGCGCCCAAGGTCCCGACCAATGCCGCATCCACGCGCGCGCCGCGATTGGCGAGGTCGGCGAGATATAGGCCAACCAGCACGCCGCTCGCTCCCCCGGCGATTCGCAGCAGAGCGTTTCCAATCAGCGCAATCGGCAGCCGGTGACGCGCGCGGGCGAAGGCTGCGATACCTGCGCGAGCGTCGGGACTGTGTTCCTGCATAATCGTCATGGGGACGCGCTCTCTCTTATAGAAGACCACGGATGGCGAAGATTTCGGACCTTAAGCTCGCGTATCAGCTCTTCATGAAGGCGTACCCGTACCGAAGAGTCGACTGGCTTCCGGGCGCGCGGCTTGGAGAAGCCGCTCCGTGAGGCTAGGATCGCAGTGGTCACGACCGCTGCTTTCTTCCGGCCGGACCAGCCACCATTCGACACCTCCATTCGCGGAGGAGACTATTCGTATCGCGTGATTCCTGACGACACCGATCTAACTACGCTCGGGATCGCTCACCGAAGCGACGCCTTCGACATCCGCGGGATCACGTCGGACAAGAATCTGGCGCTGCCGCTGGATCGGCTGAAGGCGCTGGCGGAGAAAGGCGTCATCGGCTCCGTTGCGCCACGCCATTTTAGTTTCATGGGATCGATTGCCGCTCCTGGCCGGCTCATCGCCAAGACTGCTCCCGAAGTTGCCGGGATGCTGCGAGAAGATGGCGTGGACGCTGTTCTGCTGACGCCGGTTTGACCAATGTGTCATCAGTCGGTCGGACTGATCCAGAGCGTCATCGAGAAGGCGGGCATTCCAACCGCGTCGATTACGCTGCTGCGCGAGATCACCGAGCGCGTAGCCCCGCCACGGGCGCTGTTCCTCGACTTCCCTTTGGGTTACCCTCTAGGCGTTCCGAACGATGCGGCCATACAGACACGAATTCTGATGGCGTTACTCGCGCTGCTTGCCCAGGGCGTTCCACCCGCTCTTATTCTTTCTTCTTCAGAGCCCCGTCGTTCTCACGAATGAAATTTCGGATTTCATCCGCCATGCCCAGCAGCTTTTCCCACTGCTCCCGATACAGCGTGACCGGAAAGCGCCCCAGCCCGTAGACGGACAGCCCGCCCTTCTCGCTCACCTTCAGCGACATCTGCCCGCGCGGTTTTTTCAGCGATTGATTTTCGGCGCGGAGCCGCTCGATCTCTGCCTTGAGTTCTTCTTCCGATGCCATGAGTATCAGTGATAGCACAATTGTGGGGTTAACACCTCCAGCGCCCGCGCTCTACCGCCGCGAAGAAATCCCCCATGGCGCGATTAAAGGCGGCGGGCTCTTCCAGGTGGACCGCGTGGCCGCTGTTGGGACAAATCCAAAGTCCGGCGTTCGGAAGTGTTTTCTTAAGCCAGAGGTTGGTTTCCAGGCAAGGTGCATCCTCGTCGCCGACGATTAACAGCACCGGAATCTGAAGACCCGAGAGTTCCTTCTGAAAGTTCTGGAGTGAGGGACGGCGGGCCTGATATCCCAATAGCGTTTGCGCCTTGCCTTGCGGGGAGTGCTCGCGCAGATGCGACAGGAATTCCTCGAAGCCGCGCGGATCCTTGCGCTGAAGCTGCACTCGGGTGGGGCTCTGCGCGACAATCTCGGCTACCGCGGACGATCCTTGCTCCAGGTACGTCCGCGCGGAGGCTTCGCATTCCGCAACCCAAGTCGCTCGATCCGTGGCCGGCGACCCGGAGCCAACGCCCGAAACCACCAGCGAAGCCGCCATCTCCGGATACATCCATCCGAAATGCAATGCGGCATAAGCGCCCATGCTCGATCCCACAATATGGGCCTTGGAAGCGCCCAGACTTTTGACAACGGCGGCGATGTCGTGGACTACGAACGGAAAGCCGTACACGCTGGGATCGCCAGGCACCTCGGACGGCGGATATCCCCGCGCATTGAAGGTAACGCAGCGGTAGAAACGCGAGAACCATCGCACCTGCGTTTCCCAGCCCCGATAATCCGAGTTCAATTCATGAACGAAAACGATCGGCTCTCCGGCGCCGGTTTCTTCGACGTACAATCGCACGCCTTCCGCATTCACAAAGCTCAAAGTGTTGGGTCCTCGATCAAGAGTTCTACCATAGAAGTGTGCCTGCCCGACAACATGCCGGTCCTGGACCGGCGAATTCGAATGTTCCAGAGCCATCGCTCGCCGAACGTGCGCGGACGCTGGCTTTAGTCGGCCTCATCGGCAGCCTCTCTACGCATTCGCAGAAGTTTTCCGGATTCCCTTTCGGCTCCATGATGCCCTACGCCGCTGACCAACACGGCCGCCCGATATTCTTCATCAGCAGCATGGCGATGCATACGCACAATCTGCGGCAGGATCCGCGCGCCAGCCTGCTCATTACCCAGCCGGACGTTTCCGGAGATCCGCTGGGCTCCGCCCGTTTGACGCTGGTGGGCGAAGCGAAGGAAGTGCCCGCGGCAGAGGTGAGCGAACTCTATCTTGCACGCTACGAGAACGCAAAGTTCTGGCAGGAATATTCTGACTTCGCATATTATCGGCTGGAGGTTTCGGGAGCTTATTTCATCGGGGGGTTCGGGGTCATGGGATGGATCGCCGCCGAGGATTACGCGAGTGCGCAGCCGGATCCGCTGGCCCAGGCTGCGCCCGGAATCATTCGGCACATGAATCATGATCATGCGGACGCTCTGTGCCTGATCGCACGCCGCTTTGCAGGGGAATCGCCCGACGAGGCAACGCTGACCGCGGTAGACCGTCTGGGATTTCATCTGCGGCTCAAATCGGGCGACAGGATTCACGGCCAGCGCTTGGCTTTTTTGCGAGAAGTTAGAAATACGGAAGATGCCCGAGCTGTCTTCGTTGAGATGGTGCGCCAGGCGAGGGTGCCGAATTAGTCCGCAACTCATCATCGTCTGTGGTCTGCCGGGGTCGGGTAAGACAACCCATGCCAAACAAGTGGAACAGGACCTGCGTGCCGTTCGTTTCTGTCCCGACGAATGGATGGAAGCTCTTCAGATCGGTGCCTGGGATAGCGATGCTCGTCAACGCATCGAGAAACTTCAGTGGGAGCTCGCTCAGCACCTGCTCACTCTCGGCCACAGTGTCGTTATCGAATGGGGAACCTGGGCGAGATCTGAGCGGGATGCCCTCAGAACCCAAGCGCGAGCACTTGGTGCGGCCGTGGAACTTCACTTTCTGGACGCGCCCGTCGAAATCCTTTTCGATAGAATTCGCCGAAGGAACACGGAGTCGCCGCCAATAACGCTCGAGGACATGAAGAAGTGGGACCAAATCCTGGAGCACCCTTCAGTAGAAGAGATGGCGCTGTTCGACCACGGACCGAGCGAGCTAAGTCCCGGCCGTCAGTTCGATTAAGAATCCATTTGGATCTTTGAAGCGCACCAGATGCTCGTCGTTCTGAGGCAAGATTTCAACTCCGAGCTTGGTGAGCTTCTCCGGCGTTGTGTGCCGATTGAATCCGGCGATTTTCACGCAAACACGTGCGATGTCGGGATGATTCCCAGGCGGAACAGGTTCCAATGCCAATCGGCTGCGGGCAATCTCGAACCAGATCCTTTGCGGCTTTTTACTCCGCGAGAGCGGCGGACCGAATAGCTTGGCGTAGTATGCCGAGGACCGCTCCAGATCCGAGACAGCCAGCACAATGTGGTCCAGGCCGATCGGCTGGAGAGCGGCGTCGTCGGTGGAAATGCGAGCGGACGGCACAACGGTTCTCGTCAAACCGCCGGGCGCGCCGGCCACCTGAAGACGGATGCCGTCGGCGTCGGTGGGCAGTCCAAACCTTCCTGGCCCCATGGTGATGCCCGCCTGCACCATCGCTGCGCGCAGATCTTGCGGCTTGTAGTTTTTGACGAGCACGCAAAAGTGGTCGATGCGGGGCGGTTGGTTTGCGTCCGCGGCGCCGCCTCTTGGATCGCCGGTTCCGCCAAAGGCGATGTACGCCGAGCCGAGCCGCACGTAGTAACGCAGCGGCGGGTCGCGCTCCTGAAAGAGCTGGGGATCGAAAATGCGCCCGTAGAATTCGGCCGCTGCCTTGGGGTCGGGCACTGTCATTCCCAGATGCTCTAGAGCCGCAGTGTGGAGCGGCAACGGCGGCGACGCAGTGTCTTGTGCCACGACACATCGCGCCGTGAGTGCCGCGGCGAACGTGAGCGCCTCTCGGCGGCTCAATATTACGGGGCGCATGTCCAGTCATTGTTGCACAGCGAAGAAGAAGTGCGACACTTGAAAACTGGATGGATTCCAAACGGTTGCTGTGCGCCGCGCTGCTGGCCAAAATTCTGGAACAAATTGAGCGTACGGATCACCTCATTCGCCTGCTGCCGGCAGACCACCAGACTTGGAAGCCGGCCATCTCCGGTGCGTGGCCGGTTGAAATGCTCCTCGGCCATTTGCTGGATTGCGTTGCAGGTTTTTGCGCCGTTTTGGCTGCCGCGGAACCCGAGCCGCTGGCGCAATTTTCCGAGCTTCGAAATTTACCCGTGAATCAAGCCTGTTCGATCGCCGACGCGCTCGCCCGGCTAGAGCTCTATCAGGCGCGTATCGAGGAAGGTTTTGCGTTCCTTGATGATGCCGGCCTGAGCAAAACTGTGGGAACAGTTTTCGTGGAAAGCGGCGAGCCCGTGCTGACTTTGCTGCTGGGAAACCTGGAGCATCTGATCAACCACAAGCACCAGTTGTTCACATATTTGAAGCAGATGGGTGTGGATGTGAACACGCGCGATCTCTATCGATTCCGGGCACACTGAGCGCGCGGGCTCCGGTTTTTACATAGTTTTTACAGGCCGCTATCAATCCGCAAACTCCTCGGCAGCATACTTGGGACAGTAGTCCGCCGATCGAACCATGCGCACCAAGAAGGTCGTCTTTTTCTTCCCCGCTTTCTCGAGTCAGGAGGCGACGGCGCCGCTGGGAATATTGGCCGTCTCCACGCCGCTGCTCCGCGCAGGCTATCAAGTCCAGATTATCGATTCCACCATAACGCCCAATTTCCAGAAGCGGGTGCTGGATGAACTCAAAGACGCGCTCTGCCTGGCGGTGTCGCTGGTCACCGGACCAATGATTAAAGAGACCGTGCAAATTGCGCGGACCGCCAAGCAGCTTTATCCGGACAAGCCGGTGGTATTGGGCGGCTGGCATCCATCGCTGCTGCCGCATCAGACACTGGCGGCCGATTACATCGACATCGTGGTCAAAGGGCAGGGTGAAGAGGCCTTCCTCGAAATTGTGCAGCGCATCGAAGCGGGCGAGTCCATGGAGGGCGTGGCGGGAGCCGGATACAAACAACACGGCCGGATTATATTTAATGCCGCGCGCCCTTTGAAGCCAATTCGCGAGATGCCACCCAAGGCCTACCATCTGGCGGATTTCGACGCTTACGAGCGAGTGTGCGGGCGCCGCTGGGCGATGTACACTTCCAGTCTCGCGTGCCCTTACGATTGCGCGTATTGCACCAACAGCGGCGTATACGGGCGCAAATGGAACGCGCTGGATCCGGATCAGGTGGTGGAAGAAACCACCGACTTGGTTTCCCGTTACAACCTGCAACTGCTTTGGATTGTCGACGACAACTTTCTGGTGGACCGCGAGCGCGCCATTGGCATCGCCGAAGGCCTGATTCGCCGCGGCGTGCAATTCGACTGGAGCATTCAGGGCTCGACCAACCTGGTGAATCGTTTCACGGTGGAAGAGTTGAAACTGCTGCGGCGCGCCGGTCTTTCGCAGGTCGCGCAGGGCGCCGATAGCGGCTCGCCCAAAGTTCTGCATCTGATGAACAAGGATTTCCAGAAGCTGGAAACGATTTACACCGCGGCCGACAAGCTCACGCGGGCAGGCATTCGTCCTTCGTTCAACATCATTTTCGGGTTTCCCGGAGAGGGCCGGGCGGAGCGCCGCGAATCCATCCGGCTGGTGATGGACATCTGCCGCAAGTATCCGGGCGCGGAGTTCTGGACGAATATCTTCACGCCCTATCCGGGAGCGCCCATCATGCAGCGCGCGTTTGAGCTGGGCATCGACGTTCCACAGACGCTGGAAGGCTGGGTGGATTTCTTCCCGCGCTACACCGTCCTGCCTTGGCTGAAGGGCAAGAAACACCAGGAAGTGCAGACCATGCGCGAGTACATGCGCGTGGCGTTTCATCGCAAGCCCATCGGCGTGGAACGCAAGAATCGGGTGAATCAGTTGGTGCACCGGATGATCAGCTTTCCCGCGCGCTGGCGTCTGGACCATGATTATTACGATTTTCCTTTCGAACTCGGACTGAAGAACGCCGCGAATAAATGGTTCGCGCCGCCCAAGCCGAAGGTGGACGCGCAGATGCTTGAGGCGGAGGTGGTGACGTGTTAAGCACGCGCTCGCGCAAGGTAGTGCTTTTCTTGCCGCCTTATTCAGGCAAGGTGCTTGGACCGCCTCTGAGCCTGCTCAGCCTGGCCGGATCGCTTCGGGAATCCGGCTACGAACCTTGCATTATCGATGGCGCGCTGGACCGGACTTTTCCCGAGACCGTGGCTCGAGAAATCGATGGCGCGCTGTGCTTCGGCGTTTCACTGCTCACTGGGCCAATGATTCATGACGCATCGGAGATGAGCCGCTTGGTCCGCAGACTGCGCCCCGAACTCCCCATCGTTTTTGGCGGCTGGCATCCCAGCCTCGTCACCGGCCAGACCCTCAGCGAGGATTTCGTCGATATCGTCGTTCGCCACCAAGGGGAAAAGACGCTGATCGAAATTCTGCAGAGGATCGAGTCAGGCAATACGCTTGATCTGGTGCAGGGCTGCTGGTTCAAGCGCGGCGGGCGGATCGTTCAGAATCCCGATCGGCCGGCCGCCCCTTTGTCTTCCCTGCCCGCGCCCGCATACGATTTGATCGATTTCGACGCGTACCAGCGCGCCAGCGGCGAGCGCAAATTGCCGTACGCCACCAGCATCGGTTGTCCTTATGCCTGCAATTACTGCACGGACATGATTTTCTACAATCGCCGATTCAATCCTTACGACACGCGGCAGGTGGTGGAAGAGCTGGCGACCTTAGTGCGCGAACATCGTTTGACGGACGTCGCATTGCTCGATTCCAATTTCCTCGTCGATGTGCGCCGCGCTCTCGCCATCGCCAAAGGCATTCTCAATTCGGGCGTTCGCTTCCACTGGAGTTTCCAGGCCTCCACGGATTTACTGTGCCGGATGGCGGACGAAGATGTACAAACGCTGGCGGCGAGCGGCGTGAATCATATCGGATTCGGCACTGAATCGGCGTCGCCGGAAGTTTTGCGCCACATGAATAAGGCGCATCAGCACATTCCGGACATGTTTGAAGCAGCCCGTAAATGTAAGCGCGCCGGAATTCGGGTGACGTACAACCTGATTTTCGGTTATCCCGGCGAAGAGGATCGCCATCGCAGGGAAACGCTGAAGGTAATGGGCGAAATAGCAGAACGCTTCGACAACGTCAGTTTTTCGCCGAATGTGTTTACGCCTTATCCCGGCATCCCCATCTGGCCGCAACTTCGAGCCATGGGGTTGAAGGAGCCGCAGACCCTCGCCGAATGGGCCGCAATCGACCTGGGAACCAACAATCTGCCCTGGCTCAATAGCGAATCCTTTGCCGCGTTGCAGCGCGGCATTTCGTATTTTCTGCTCGACAATCAGATCAACAAGACGCGCCGCCAGTCCCGATCCGGAACTGTGCAATCGATCTTGCAGGCCGCCAGAAAGCCGCTGCACTGGCGCATTCGCAACTATTCCTTCGCGTGGCCGTTGGAGCTTTGGCTTTCGATGGCGAAGCAATGGCTGGTGGTGAGGCGCTCGCTGCTCACCGGACAATCTTTGAGCAACGAGCTGGCGAAGGCGCGGTGAATCCGATTATGGCCGACGTCCTGTTAACTCACAGCAACCATCTCTACTACGACCGCAAGCAAGTGAAGAAGATGCAGCCGTATCCACCGCTGCAGACCTTGCTGGCGGCGGCCGCGTTGCGGGAACGCGGCATAAGCGTTGCGTTGTTTGATGCAACCTTCAACGCTCCCGAGCAGGGTTTCGCCGCGGCGCTGGACGCTCACCGGCCGCGCCTGGCCGTGGTTTGTGAAGACGATTTCAATTTCCTGTCCAAGATGTGTCTGGGGCGCAATCGAGAACTCGCGTTTTCGATGGCCGCCGCGGCGCGCGATAGAGGTGTTCCGACCGCCGCCCACGGCTCCGATGCGTCCGATCACGTGCTGGAATATCTCAACGCGGGCTTCGACTCCGTCTTGATGGGAGAAGTAGAAACTACGCTGTTGGAACTCGCCCAAGGCCGGCCGCGCGCGGCAATTCGCGGACTGACATATCGCGATGGATCGGCCGTGCGACGCAACACTCCACGCGAGCTTCGTACGAATCTGGACATGCTCCCGCTGCCCGCCTGGGATCTGGTGGATATGGATCAGTACCGCCGGGCCTGGCAGGAAGCGCACGGATCTTTTTCCTTGAACATGGTCTCCAGCCGCGGATGCCCGTATCGCTGCAACTGGTGCGCCAAGCCGATCTATGGCAATCGCTACCAGGCGCGTTCGCCCGTATCGGTCGCCTCGGAGATGCGTTACCTGAAAGCCAGATTTCGGCCGGATCACATCTGGTTCGCCGACGACATTTTTGCGCTCTCGTCCAAGTGGACCCTGGCGTTCGCCGATGCGGCGGAGCGTCTGAACGCCCAGGTGCCGTTCAAAATGCAATCGCGCTGCGATCTGATGACGCGCGACAGCGTGGAAGCCTTGCGCCGCGCCGGATGCGCGGAGGTATGGATGGGCGCGGAGTCAGGATCGCAACGCATCCTGGATGCCATGGACAAGGGTGCGCGCGTAAGAGACATTTACTGCGCCCGTGAGAACTTGCTCCGGCATGGCATCCGCGCCTGCTTTTTTCTCCAGTTCGGATATCCGGGCGAAACGTGGAACGAAATCGAAGACACCATCCGAATGGTCCGTGAAACGCGGCCCGATGACATTGGCGTTTCCGTTTCGTATCCTCTGCCCGGCACCCGCTTCTATGAACGGGTCAGCGCGCAGCTCGGGCAGAAATCGAACTGGTCCGACAGTGCGGATCTGGCCATGATGTTTCGAGGCGAATACTCGAGCGACTTTTACCGCGCGCTCGCGGACGCTCTGCACGCCGAGGTGCGCGGAGACTTTGAGAGCCAGTTAATTGCTTGGGAGCGCGTGAGGCAGCTGAAGAGCACCTCCGCTTGGCGGCCACAGTTTAATCCTGCACCCTTCACCGTGTTGCGCGGAGCTCCGGAGCCAGTGACATGAGACTCCTGCTCACGCACGCCTATTTTCTGAGCGAAGATCCCAAAGAACGCCAGATCATGAAACCCTATGCGCCATTGGGCATTCTGTATCTGTCCTCGTACTTGCGCGGCAAGGGATTCGACGTCGATATTTACGATTCGACGTTTGGCTCGCGCGAGGAACTGTTCGACATTTTGGATGCGGGGCCGCCGGCGGTCATCGGGATTTACGGCAACTTGATGACACGGGCGAATGTTCTAAAGATCGCCGCACGCGCTCGCGCGGCTGGATGGAAGGTGATTCTCGGTGGTCCGGAGCCGGCGAATTATGCCGACGAGTATCTGAGCGCCGGGGCGGATCTGATTGTGGCGGGCGAGGGGGAATACGCCATCGAACGTTTGCTCGCGGCGCAGATGGATGCGGCGCAATGGCCGTCGATCCCTGGCATCATCTTTCGCGCGCCCGACGGCTCGGTGTTCCGCACCGGTCCCGCGCAGCTCGTCCCCAACCTGGATGCCCAACCCTGGCCTGACCGCGAACGCGTGGACATCCCGCGGTACCTCAAGGTCTGGCGCGAGCATCATGGTACCGGCTCAGTCTCCATCATCACTGCGCGTGGTTGTCCTTATCACTGCAACTGGTGCAGCCACTCCGTCTACGGAAAGACGCACCGGCGCCGTTCGCCGAAATCGGTAGTCGAAGAAGTGGCCTGGATCAAACAGCGCTATCAGCCGGACATGCTGTGGCTGGCGGACGATGTCTTCACCATTCATCACGGCTGGATTCTCGAATATGCCGCGGAGATGCACCGCCGCGGATCTGAAGATTCCTTTCGAATGCATCACGCGTGCCGATCGCCTGAATCCACGCATCGCTGAAACTCTCGCCGGCCTGGGATGCTTCCGCGTCTGGATTGGATCGGAAAGCGGTTCACAACGCATTCTCGACGCTATGCAGCGCGGTGTGAAAGTGGAGCAGGTGCGGGAGGCGGTTTCGCTCTGCAAGCGAAATGGCATTCAGACCGGCATGTTCCTCATGTGGGGCTATGAAGGCGAAGAGATCGCCGACATTGAAGCTACGGTGGATCACGTCAAGCAATGCCGCCCCGATGTTTTCTTCACCACTGTTTCTTATCCCATCAAAGGAACACCATATTTTGACAAGATCGCTTCCCAGCTGGTGAGTATCGGCGACTGGAAAAGCAGTACGGACCGCGAGATTCGGGTGCGCGGCAGGCATTCGGAAAACTTTTATCGCCACGCCGACGAACTTTTGAAAACCGAGATGGCCGCGGTGCCGGACCCCGGCAAGATCCTGGCGGCACGCCAGGGACTGCGCACAACCTTCGATGAGGTGGAGGCGTGACCGCCGCGTTCGACCAGATCGCATCCGAGTACGATCGCGTTTGGACTCGTTCGCCTGTGGGTCGTCTGCAGCGCGAAGCGGTCTGGCGGCACATCGCGACTCTATTTCACCCTGGACAATCCGTCCTCGATCTGGGCTGCGGAACCGGAGAGGACGCGTTGCGTTTAAGCGAAGGCGGCCTTCGCGTCCGTGCCATTGACGCATCCCGCGAGATGGTTAGCATCGCGCGCGATCGCGGAGTGAATGCGCTGACTCTCCCGATTGAAAACTGCGGCCTTCTCGACGAAAGCTTCGACGCTGTCCTCTCCAACTTCGGAGCTTTCAACTGCGTCGAAGACATCGAGTCTCTTCGCCAGCCGCTTGCCCGCCTGGTCCGTCCCGGCGGGTATCTGGTGGTCTGCGTCATCGGCCGGTTCTGCGCGTGGGAGACGGCCTGGGCTTTAGTTCTTCGACGGCCGGCCAAGGCTTTCCGGCGCTGGCGTAAGAGCGCGATGTCGTCACTGGGCGTTCGCGTTTTCTATCCTTCCAAGCATCGTTTGGAAGCCGCGTTTCACCCTCAATTCGCGCTCGTGAATTGGCGCGGCATCGGCCTATGCGTGCCGCCGTCGTACGTTACTGGGTTATCCAACGGTTTTCTTCGGAAGCTGGATGCGTTCGATCGGCGTGTGGCCCATTGGCCTCTTCTGCGAGGCTTGTCCGACCATCGTCTTTTCGTTTTCCAGCGGAGCTCGTTATGCCAGTGAGCGCCAGACACAGGTTTCTGGAAGACTACCGCACCATCCGGAGTGCGGAAGGCCGAGGGTCGCGCGATAGCGCGTATTATCGGGCGTTACCCTATCAGGATTTGAGCGGAAGGAACTCGGCGCAGTGGGCCATTCGCGGCAAAAGCTATCGATATTTTGAACGCACGATACTTTCTGAGATCGAACAGAAGGCAGGCCGAGCGCTGAGTGTACTGGATCTCGGCGCTGGAAATTGCTGGATGTCCTATCGGCTTGCTTTGAGAGAACCATCGGCCGGTAGCGCTCGACATTTTTACGGACGCAATGGATGGCCTGGGCGCAGCGCGTCACTACGGCTGCCGTTTCCCGCTTCTGGAGGCGGAGTTTGACCGATCTCCCATTCCGCACAGCGAGCTTCGATCTTGCCATCTTTAACGCATCCATTCATTACTCGGACAATTACCGTCGAACGCTGAACGAACTGCGGCGCTGCCTTCGCCCCGGCGGCCATTTTGTCATCATCGACTCGCCCATCTACCGGCTGCCGGAGCACGGAGAACAAATGCGCGCCGAGCGTCACGAGGAATTTCGAAGGCGCTACGGCTTCCGCTCGGATGCCCTGCCCAGTCTCGAATACTTCGATGAACCCACGCTAGCCACGCTCGCCGAGGAACTGAACGTCGCCTGGAGCGTGCATCGTCCCTGGTATGGATGGAAGTGGTGGTGGCGTCCCTGGAAGGCGCGTTTGCTCGGCCGCCGTCCGCCGTCCCGTTTCTGGATTCTCGTAGGAGTGTTTACCTGAGCCATGATTATCATCCTGCATCCGCGCGCCACCAAGCCGAAGAATCGCCGCTTCCCGCTGGCGGCATTGGCGATTGCCGCGGTTCTCGAAGGAAAAGAAGAGTACGTCATCGTGGACGGCAACGTCGACCCGCAACCGGATCGCACGCTGGACCGCATCATGCGCGAAACGGGCGCCGAGATGCTCGCCGTTTCCGTGATGCCCGGTCCGCAAATGGCGGCCGCCGTCCCGCTGTGCCGCGATTTTCGCCGCAAGTATCCGCGGGTGCCCGTGGTCTGGGGCGGCTACTTTCCATCGCTTGTACGCGGATGCCACTCTCAACGCTCCCTACGTGGATTTCGCGATTCGAGGGCAGGGAGAAGAAACGTTCCTGGAACTGCTGGCGGCATTGCGCGGGCCTCGGAAATTTGGCGGTATTCGCGGCCTCTCCTATAAGGACGACTTTGGCCTCCGCGTGCACAATGCGGAGCGGCCCATGCGTTCGCCCGATGATTTTCCCTGGCCGCCGTATCATCGTTTGGCCAACCCGGAGAAATATATCCTTCCTACTTTTCTCGGCCGGCGCACCGCCGTTCATCACGCGAGCATCGGTTGCCCATTCCGCTGCAAGTTCTGCGGAGTGGTTCCGGTTCACGAGGGCCGCCAGCGATTGGAAGGTGCCGAGCGCACCGCGGCCATATTGACGCACTTAAAGCGCGATTACAACATCGACTCAGTGCAGTTCTACGACAACAATTTCTTCCTGAACGAGAGTCATGCCCGCGAACAGGCGGAGCGCCTCACGCCGCTCGGTCTGCGCTGGTGGGCGGAGGGCCGAGTCGACGCCGTGCTCCGCTATTCGGACCAGACCATGCGCGCATTACGCAGCGCGGGCGCCACCATGATCTTCTTCGGCGCCGAATCCGGTTCCGACAAAGTGCTGGCGGAGATGAATAAGCGCATCACCAGCTCGCAGACTTTGGAGCTAGCCGCCCGCATACGCCAGTTCGGCATTGTCCCGGAGTTCTCGTTCGTATTCGGAAATCCGGCGGACCCCGAAGGAGATACGCGCGAGACCATCCAGTTCATTCGCCGGATCAAGAAACTGAATCCGGAAGCCGAGATCATTGTTCAGCACTACATTCCCACTCCGCATCCCGACGGCATGTACGGCGGCGTGGAAGGGAAGATCGAATTTCCCAAAACGCCGGAAGAATGGGCTAGCGAGCGCTGGTACAACTTCACCGTGCGGCACGATCCGAAGCTTCCCTGGCTGCCGCGAGCCGTCAAAGAGCAGATCGATAATTTCGAACTCGTCGTGAACTCGCGCTGGCCCACCATCCAGGATATTCATCTGCCGAAGTGGGGCCGCAATATGCTGCGCTCTCTCAGTTCGTGGCGCTACGCGCTGGGTGTTTACAAATTTCCATTCGAGTTGCAGTGGGCGCAGCGCCTGGTGTCCTTGCGAAAGCCGCGGCTGGAAAGCCTTTGAGTGCGCATGCCGGCCTTAATGACAGCGAAAGACGGTCACCGGATCTGGGCGCCAATCTATGATGCGAGTCCAAATCCGCTGCTGGCGCTCGAAACCCGGCTCCTTCTGGAGCGCTTGAGTCCACTGCGTGCCTCGCGCTTTCTTGACATTGCGTGTGGCACTGGCCGCTGGATGCGATTGGCCCAGCAGCGCGGGTCGCAAGTCTTTGGTGTGGATTTCTGCCCGGAGATGCTTCTCGAAGCCTCACGCAAACCGTGCCTCGCCGGGTGCCTCAGTCTCGCGGAGGCCTGCCGGATACCGATCGCGGATGGCGCGGTGGATTTCACACTCTGTTCCTTCGCCATCGGCTACATGTCTTCTCCTCAGGACGCGATCGCCGAAATGGCCAGGGTTTCGCGCCAAGGCGGCCGCGTCGTTGTCACGGATCTGCACCCGCGCGCACTCGCGGCCGGTTGGACGCGGTCCTTCCGGCGGGATGGGCAGGTTTATGAGATCGATCATTATCGTCCATCCAATTGCGGCTTGGGAAACCGCCGCCGAATCGGCGGGCCTGACGCTCGAGTGGCGTATCGAAGCCGGCTTTGGCGAACCGGAACGGGCGATCTTCCAAAAGGCCGGGAAAGATTCGTTGTTTTCCGAATTGAGCCGCATCCCCGCCCTGCTCGGCTTGTCTTGGATAAAAATATGACGCTCACAGGCGCGAGAGTCGCGTTCGGCGCCCTGTCCACGCAGCGCATCGATCTTGCCATCCAGCGCGGGCACTTTCAGCCGTGGGGCAGCTCCAGTGGCGACGGGCCTGAACTGAACCTCGATGGCCATCTAATTCTTCCCGGGTTGATCAATTGCCACGATCATCTGGAATTCAATCTGTTTCCGCGCCTTGGCCGAGGCCCATATCCAAACGTGACTGCCTGGGCCGAGGACATTTACCATCCCGATTGTTCGCCGGTGAAAGAGCACCTGGCGGTCCCCAAGGCGGTTCGCCTGGCCTGGGGCGGATTGAAAAATCTGTTGAGCGGTGTCACCACCGTTGCGCATCACAATCCGTACGACGCCGCGGTTTTTGACAACAACTTTCCGGTTCGCGTGGTCAAGCGCTTTGGATGGGCCCATTCGTTGCGTTTTTCCCCTGATCTGATCAGCCGATATCGGGCCGCTTCCAAGCATTGGCCGTTCCTGATCCATGCCGCCGAAGGAACGGACGCAAGTGCCGCTGCCGAGATTCAGGAGCTGGAGCAAGCCGGCGTTTTGAGCTCCCACACGGTTTTAATTCATGGCGTCGGGATCGATTGCGACTCGCTGGAAATTCTCCTGCGGCGGCGAGTGTCCCTGGTCTGGTGCCCGAGTTCGAATCTCTTCCTGCTTGCTCGAACGCTGCCGCCTGACGTGCTGCGCTCAGGATTGCCCATCTGCCTGGGAACGGACTCGGCGCTTACCGGTCAAGGCGATCTAGCTTGCGAGCTTAAGATTGCGCGCAGAGCGGGTGGCTTAAGCGCCGCGGAAATCTACCCTATGGTCACCATGCGGGCCGCGCGCGTCCTCCATTTAAACCGGGGCGAAGGTGAAATTCGGCCAGGCGGAATTGCAGATCTGGTCGCCGTGCCCGATCTTGGCCAAAGTCCGGCGGAAGCGCTGCAGGAGCTCTGCCCGGCCTTGGTTGTGCTCAGAGGCCGAATTCAACTAGTTTCCGAAGTTCTCGCCGCGCGGATCGATCCTCTGCTCACGCGTCATCTGCAGCGGATCGAACTGGAAGGCCGCGGCACCTGGCTTGTCAACGCAAACGTTTCCGCCCTGCGATCCGCAACCGAAGCTGTTTTAGGTCCAAACTTCCAGCTTGCGGGAAGGCCGGTGCGAACTTGAATCCGGTTCTCGAATCGCTGCCGGTATTGATTCTGTATCCGCACAGCCGATGCAACTGCCGCTGCGTCATGTGCGACATCTGGAAAACGGATTCCACGCAAGAGATCAGCGCAGCGGACTTGGAGCGGCATGGCGAAGATATCGCTCGATTGCGCGTCCAATGGGTAGTCTTTTCCGGCGGCGAGCCTCTGATGCACTCGGACCTGTTTCGCCTGTGCCGTTTTTTGCGAAAGCGTAAGATTCGCACTACCCTGCTAAGCACCGGACTGCTGATCGAGCGCCACGCGGCCCACATCATCGAGCACTTGGATGACGTGATCGTGTCCCTGGATGGCCCGCCTCAAATTCACGACGAGATCCGCCGCGTGCCAGGAGCCTTTGACCGGCTCGCCGCCGGCGTAGCGGCGCTGCATCAAAGGAGCCCGCAGTTTGCGGTGTCGGGCCGTTCCACGGTCCAAAGCCGCAACTGCGGCCACCTGCGCGCCACCGTGGAAGCCGCGCGCACCGTAGGACTGAAATCTCTCTCGTTTCTCGCGGCCGACGTGTCGTCGGACGCCTTCAACCGCCTCCAGATTTGGAGCGAGCAACGTCAAAACCAGGTGGCGCTGGCGCCTCACCAAAGCACCGTTCTCGAATCCGAAGTGGAAGCGCTGATCGGCACCGGAGAGTGCGGCCGCTTCGTCGTTGAGACGCCTGAAAAGCTGCGGCGAATCGTGGCTCATTTTCGGGCCTATTTGGGGCTTGAAATCCCGATCGCTCCGCGCTGCAACGCACCCTGGGTCTCAACAGTGATCGAGAGCAACGGCACCGTGCGACCCTGCTTCTTCCATCGCAGCATCGGCACCGTGGGCCAGGGTGCATCGCTCCTGGAAATATTGAATGGACCCGCAGCCATCGCCTTCCGCCGCGATCTCGATATTTCCACCAATCCAATTTGCCGGCGGTGCGTATGTTCGTTGAACTGGAAACTACAGCCGCAGACAGAAGTGAGCGCCACTGGCGCCGTCGCCATCGGCCCACATGTCCCCGCCATGATCGAGCACGGTCTGGCGTGACAACGCGAGCCCCAGGCCCAGCCCATTGCGTTTGCCGGAGTGAAACGGCTGGAACAGCGAAGCACGAACTTCACTCGATATCCCCGGTCCCGTATCGCCCACCTCGACCAGCACCACCGATGCTTCGCGCCTGGCCACAATCTCGATGTGTCCACCGTCCGGCATGGCATCCAACGAATTGCTGAACAGATTGACGAAAACGCGCTCCATGCGCGAGCGCTCCAGAGGCAGCTCGATCTCCTCCGGCACATGGAGTGACACGGTCACCGATTGCGTCTCTGCCGCGCGAGCCAGCGTATCCCAGGCCGCGCCGATCACGTCCCGCAACCGGCATACTTCCACCGCCTTCGGCTTGCCCCGCGAGACGTTTACCAGATCCTGCAGCAGTTCCTGGATACGCCGCGAGGCGCGATAGATGTTCTGCGCCAGCCGCTTCACCTGCGGCGGCGGCAAGTCTGAATCCACCAGCATCTCCGCGCCGCCGTAGATGGCCGCTAACGGATTTCTCAAATCGTGCACGATGGAGGTTGACAACCTTCCGATGGTGGCGATCCGCTCCTTCTGAATCAGCTCCTGCCGCGCGCTTTGGATGGAGCTGCACATGTTATTAAACGTCTCGGTAAGGCGCCCCAATTCATCGCGGCTCTCCACGGGCAGCCGGATGTCATAATCGCCTCGGGCAATGGCTTCCGCCGCGCGGTCCAGCTGCTTTACCGGCGCCAGAATGCGTCGCGCCAACAGATAAGTCAGCGCCAGGCCCGCCAGCACCGCCGCCACCCAGGTCAACAAGAATGTTCCAGCGCAGCGATTCCAGCCGCTGGTCGGCGGTGGCAAAGGAGCGGAAGATGGAGAGCTTTCCGATCGGACGGCCTCGCACATCCATCAGCGGCGTGGTCAACGCCATGTATTCGGTATGTCCAGCGGTGATTCTTCCCGGGCGCTCGGAATAGCGGCTCGCCTCCGACAAAATCGCGCTCGATATTCCACCAGCCAGCGTGGAAGCTACCACGCGTGAGCCGGCGGTGAACGTGAAGTCGCTGCCGCCAGTCGCATCCTTGAGCTGCCCCGCTGTAAGGTTGTTGACCTCGTAGCCAGTCACCAGCACGTCGATCAAGCCGGGGCCGCCCGAGGATTGCACATACACCGGCGTCACGATTACTTGATACAAGCGCCCATCCAGCATGAGAAACCCTTGCGAGGGCCGGGGAAACCTCGCCGATGCTTCTCGCACCAACGGCATGCTGGGGGCCATGGGAATGCTGGGGTGGCCGCCCAGCGACGTAATCACGCCGCCATCCGGATCCGTCACCAGAAAGATCGCGTTGTCTTCCGATACCAGATTCCACAACTCTGCCGCGGTATCGCGAATTGTCGCTTTGTCGCCAGTGGTGAAAGCCGCCCGGACATCGGACATCGTGCTGAGGATCAGGCTGATGGACGCCAGTTTATCGGCGTGCGCGCGCCAGAGGGAATCATAGGCGCGGAAACTCGCGCGCACCTCATCCTCCAGGCTCTCCGCGGTGCTCTTCACGACATAGCGCTGGACAATCCAGACCGTTACGGCGAAGAGCAGCGTGATGGCGATGGAAGTGGAAAGCAGTGTTTTCCAGAGCAGCGATAATCGTGAAAATCGGAACATCACTTGGCCGCGCCAGGGTAAGCTACGCCGTCCTCCAAGGGATTGGAATAATCTTTGCCGTACTTGTTCTTGTGCGGCGCCGGCAGATAGCCGCTCTCCGATATCTCCATCACGGGCAGCGTTAAGTCACCCGATTCCACCGTGAACGGTGCGCTCCAACCCCTGCAGCACACTTTCCGTGGCGCGCTCGTGAAACACCTTGAGTTTATATTCTCCCGGCGCCACGTTGGCGATCGCAAACTTGCCGTCGCGGCCGGTGACCGCGAAGTAAGGTGTGTCCACCACCAGGATGACGGCGCTCATCGTCGGATGAATATTACAAAAGATCCTCACCGTGCCGGACCGTCGAAAACGGAAGCTGCGGCTGGATCCGGGTGCGTAGAGGCCGATGTCAAACAGCTGGCCGCTGAAATTCGAGAAGGCATTATGGAAAATCGGATCGTAGTTCGGGAAATCAACCGTTGTTCCGGTCTCGATCGCCAGCACATGCGGCGTAAAGGTCTTGTCTTTCTGGATCAAACGCGCATGTTTTCCATCCGCGCGCGGCGCCGGACCTCCGGCAGAAGGCAGAAGCCATACCACGACGCCCGAGTAGTCGCGGCCCTTGCGGACGGAGGGAACATGGGAATCCTTCAATTCCACGCGGCCCGTAACCGAGCCGGCGGCCAGAGGAGTTGTCCACAAGGCCGCGCTGCAAAAAAAGGCCACTGCCGTGAGCCTAGACGCCGTACACCTAGAAAAGATATGCCACGCCCAAATCATAATGATTATTCAGCCTTGTCCCGCTGCCCAGATACGAAGTCCGCAGTTGCATGCCCTCCAAACTGAACAACACGTTCGGAGCCAGCCGGTATACCAGATTCGCGGCGTAGCCCTGATTCTTGTAAATCAGTCCCGAGGAAACCTCCGACGCCTGGTTGTTGTGCTGGCCCGCGATCAGATGAAACGTCAGTTTCGGAGTCGCCAGCCAGGCAATCTGCGCCCATCCCCCGATGGATTGCACCGGTCTTATCAATCTTGGCCCCGCGATAAAATAACCCGGGCCGATGGTGCCCAGCCCCGCGATGTTCTCGCCGCGATAAAACGTGCCCGAAAACTCGATTTTCTCCCACGGATTCGCGAACCAGTCGAAACTGAACAAACGCGATGGCACCGTAACTCCATTTTCCGTGGTTTGCGCGGTATGGAAACCCGGCGCCAATTCGATGCGAGTATTTTCTCCAAACTTGTGCCAGAATTCAAAGCGGCCCTCGATCGCCGGCCCCGCGCTCGATTCCACGTAGCCGTTCGAATAGCTTCCGTTTTCCGCATAGATTCCGCCCATTTCGTACAGGCCGAGCTGCGCGCGCAGTCCGCTGGAATCGCCGAACTGGAAGCGTTGCTCCACCTTTGCCTGCGGACTCCACAGCCACAGATTCCCCGCCGCGGTAAAAGGCGAGACTCCCACCTGCGCCAGCGAAAACGGATCGCGCGGAGCCACCAGCGGCTTATCCTGGCCCACCGTGACGCTCGTATTCGTCCAATCGAATTGAATGTCCGCGGTGCGCAACCGCGCTATATGGTCGAGCGATGTGCCGGCACCGCCATAGAAATCGAAGAATACCGATCCGTTGACTGCGGCGCCCCACAGCGCCTTCGGACTCTCGATAGCGGAGGCCGAGCATCGTCTGCGCGACGGTGGCTCCGTTCGTCGCGGGCCCTGAGGTAGCGGAAACATACGTCGGGTTCTCGTCTCCACCAGCATTCTTACCGTTCAGAAATCCATTGAACAGCATCATGCCGGTCAGCGAAATAGGAAATCGCTGCGATGCCTCCACTTTCTCCTGGCTGAGATCGCTGACGCGCTGTTCCACTACTGCCACGCGTTCCGTCTAAGCGGTGGCGCCGCCGGACCCGAGTTCCGCCGTCTGAACCTGCGCCTGCGCCGGCGGACTCTCTGCCGGCTGCCCCACGCCCTTGGCCGCCGCAAACTCCATCCGCAGCGCGTGCACTTCGTCGGCTAATTTGTGGTTCTCCTCTTCCAGGCGATCCAGGCGCTGCAGGATTTGCTGCAAGTCGGTTTTGTCTTGCGCCCGAAGCTCCAGAAGGCGCCAGCAGTAGCGTGAGAACGGGACCAACCCCTTTTAAGAGACGAGTGAGAGGGCGTTTAGTGAACATCCAGCAATTGCTCCAGAGCCTGCCGCACAGCGCCAGGCGAATAAGGCTTACTGAAATACTCTACGCCCAATGCCTTCACGCGGCCGGGAGTTTCCGGTTCGCTGTCGCCGCTGATCACGATGATCGGAAGTTGGGCCAGGCGGCGTTGGGCTCGCACGCGCTCGATCAACTCAAAGCCGTCGATGCGCGAAAGACGCAAATGCAGATCGGTGACCAGGGCCGCCACCGGCGTTTCGGAAACAGCCAGAAATTGCAGCGCTTCCTGAGCCGTCGAGACCACTCGCACCTCCAGGTCCGGGCGTTGCAGCAATGCCACCTCGAGCGGTTCCACACATAGCGCGTTATCTTCCACGATCAGAATAATGCGCTGCATGCGTTCTACGGAAGAAACCGGTATCCAACCCCATGTACCGTCAGAAAATGACGCGGGATGCCTGGATCCGCCTCCAGTTTTTGCCGCAGCCGCACGATGTGGGCGTCCACCGTTCGCGTGTTCGGAAAAGACTCGTAACCCCACACCGAATTCAAAATTACGTCGCGAGTGAGAGCCCGGTCCGGATTCTGAAGGAAAAAAGTGAGCAGGTTGTACTCGGCGGGCGTGAACTTCAGCTCTTCGCCGCGCCGCGTCACCACCCGGCGATCCAGGTCCACCTGCGTATCGGCGAAGGCGATCACCTGATGCGCGTCGGAGGAGGTGCGTCTCAGCACGGCGCGGATCCTGGCCAGCAGTTCGCGCGTGCCGAATGGTTTTACGATATAGTCGTCGGCGCCGATTTCGAGCAACAGCACTTTGTCCATCTCTTCGCCGATCGCGCTCAGGACAATGATCGGGGTCTTCACATGCGAGGCGCGCAACTGCTTGCACAAATCGATGCCGCTCATTTCGGGTAAACGCAGATCGGCCAAAATGAGCTGCGGCTTCAGGCTCAGCGCTTTTTCGAAACCCGAGCGCCCGTCGGCCGCGTGAACCGCGCGGAATCCTTCCCGCTCCAGCAGGACGCTGATCGTGTCGCCCAGGCTCTCATCATCGTCGACAATTAGTATGGTAATCACAGCTCTTCTGATTCGAAGTATACGCAACAGCCGGACATCGTGGCGGAAGGCTCGCCGCCTTTTACAACTCTTTTACAACTAACCAACCATTGCTTGCCCCGTTTTGCCAACAATGGAAACTAGTTGCACTCGAGTTCGAGTTGCTCGCCCCCCCGGCCTTCCAGCCCGCGAAATCGGGCGTGCCTTGCTGGCTGGGGGGCATTCAATCACGCAGGCGATCGCTGTAGGCAGTTATGTTCCTGAAGCTGCAATTCACGATCGCGGCGGTATTGGCGCTCACTGGGCTGCTGATCCTGCCGGGCTTTTTTTTCTCTTACGACGTTACGCCCAAAGTTGCCCTGGCACTGATCGGAGCCACCATTGGCGTACTGATGTTCCTCCGCGGCCCCTCAGCAGATCACGTGCGGCGGTTGTGGACCGACTCTCTGGGCCGTTGGGTTTGTCTCCTCACCGCGGCCGAAATGCTCTCGCTCGTCCTCTCGAGTTACTTCTCCAGCCACCCCGCCCTTTCCTGGAATGGAGGAAATTGGCGCCGGTTTGGCGCGATTTCCCAGTGCGCCGTGATTGCGCTGGGCTTTCTGATAGCCGCATCATGCTCGCGGTCCGGAGTGCGCATTTTGCTTCGCGCGACGGCCGCCGCCGGGACGCTCGCCGCGCTCTATGGGATTTTTCAATATTTCGGCGTCGATCCGATTTTGCCCGCGGCTAGTTATCACGTCGGTGAGGGAGCCAGGGCCATCGTGCGGCCGCCATCCACTTTGGGGCACGCGGACTACTTCGCCGGTTACTTGGTTTATGTGCTGTTTTTCGGCCTGGCTCTTGTGGCCGTCGAGGCGAAGCGACAATGGAAGGCTCTGGGGGCTGTCGCCGCGATCACCGCGTCGGCCGCAATCGTGTGCAGTGGAACGCGCGGCGCTCTGCTCGGGCTCATTGCCGGAGCGGCGTCTCTCTGGATTTGGAATCGCCCGCGGCTGCAACGGCGATCCGCGATGATCGCGGCCGGGCTGTGCGCCCTGGCTGTCGCGTTCTACTTTTCACCAGCGGGTTTGAAGCTTCGTGCACGGGAACAATGGGCGCTCGAAGACCTGCGCGGAGGCGCGCGGCTCTTGCTGTGGCGCGACTCCCTGCGGATGGCGGAAGCGCGCTGGCCCACCGGCTTTGGGCCGGAGACGTTCGGGCTGGAGTTCCCTCGCTACCAATCCGTGGAGCTCTCGCGCGCTTATCCGGATTTCTATCATGAGTCGCCTCATAACATCTTTCTGGACGCTTTGGTATCGCAGGGCATACCAGGATTGGCGATTCTAGCCGGCTTCGTGGCGCTGGCTTGGTTCTCCCCTCGACGCGCCCACCATCAGGGACAACGGGCTGCGGCGTATCTGGCATCGGCGCTGCTGGCTGGCGTGATCGGCGGACTATTCGTGTGCTTCACGCTGCCGACCGCTCTTTACTTCTACGCCACCACTGCCATGCTGGCGGGGCTCGCGATTCGGCCGGCGGCCAAGCCAATTGCATCATCACCGGCGCTTGAGTTACGAATGCCGGCGCTTGCGCTCGGTCTGTCGGCAGCCGCTCTGTTTCTGTACCTGGCCATGCGATTGACCGTATCAGACATCTCTATCGAGCGAGCCAGGCGCGACCTGGATGCCGGACACGTCGAGGTTTCCATCGCGGCCTATGCGGCGTCGCAACGCTGGCATCCGGCCGGTTCCAGTGACGATCTCTACTTCTCCCGCGCCTTGGCCGCGGCTTCGCAGACTGCATCCAATCCAGCGCCCACACGGATGGCGTCGCAACAGGCGTTCTCTACCGCGCGGCGCGCGACGCAAACCTCGGAAGAACGGCAAAACGCCTGGTATAACCTGGCCGGATTCTACGCCGCTCACAACGACGCGCCCAACGTGGAAGCATGTCTGCGCAGTTCCATTGCCGCTTCACCGAACTGGTTCAAATCGCACTGGGCTCTGGCGCAACTGTTGCTGCTTGGCGGACGCCGCGCCGAAGCGCTCACCGAAGCAGCGCGCGCAGCCGATCTGGACGGCGGCAAAGATCCCGAAGTTGCAAAGTTTTTACAAAGCGTTCACGACTATTCCAGCACCCGCAACCCAGAATAGAGAAGTACGAGACAGGAGTCCACTCATGAAGAACTTATCTCTCTCATTGGTTTTCCGGGCTGGTTCATTAGTTTTGTTGGCTGGCGCGACGATCGCCTCCGCCCAAACTCCCACCGTCGTGGATGGTGGCGTCCTGAATGGCGCAAGCTTCGCCAAGGGACAACCAGTATCGCCGGGTGGGCTGGTCTCGATCTTCGGCACCGGACTGGTGAGCAAACTGGCCACCGCCGACACCATTCCATTGTCCAGCAGCCTGGGCGGTGTCACCGTGACGTTTGCCGATCTGCCGCCTGCCCCACTCCTGGCCGTCATCCCCGGAGTCCCCGGCCAATCCAGTGATCAGATCAATGTCCAAATACCGTGGGAAATCGGGTCCGGAACGGGCGTGGTGAACGTGATGGTGACAACTTCTAATGGAACCTCTGCGCCCGTCGCCGTCAACTTCGCGCCATCCATGCCGGGCATCTTCACAGCGGCCGCGGGCGGTCAACTCTACGCCATCGCCGTGAACAGCTCCGATTCATCGCTGGCGTGGCCGCAAGGTTTGGCCTCCAGCGGCTCGCATCCGGCGAAAGCAGGCGACGTTCTGATTATCTACGCCACCGGGCTCGGGGCCGTGGACCATCAACCCGCCGACGGCGGCATCCCCAGCGTGCTCGCCAACACCGTTGCAACGCCCAGCGTTCTCTTCGGAGGCATCCCAGGAGACGTGCAGTTCTCCGGGCTGGCGCCCCAGTTTGTGGGCGTCAATCAACTCAACGTGCAAGTGCCAACGGGCGTGACGGCGGCCAGCGCCGTTCCGCTGCAAATCAAGGTGAACGGCTTTGCCAGCACGAACCAAGCGGTGGTCGCGATCCAGTAGCAAATTGCAGGACCGAGAAGCAGTGGCGGGGGAATGCACGACTCGTTTGACGTTTTCGAATATATCGATTTCCTGCGCGCGCGCTGGAAGTTTGCCGGACTGGCGTGCGGCGTCGCGATCGTGCTGGCCCTTGCCGCGGGCTTTCTGATTCCCAAGCGGTACACCTCCACCGCGACCATCTTGATCGACCCTCCGGCCGGAGGCGATCCGCGCATCTCGACGGCCGTAAGCACCGTGTATCTGGAATCCTTGAAGACTTATGAGCTGGTCGCCTCGAACGACCAGCTCTTTCTGCGCGCCGCTGCGCGCTTCCATCTTCGTGACCGGGACGAATCACCCATCGAATCGCTGAAACGGCGCGTACTGAAGGTAGATAAACTTCGCGACACGCGGGCACTGCAAATCAGCGCAACGCTTCCCGATCCGAAAACCGCTCAGGCCGTGGCGCAGTTTATCGCTGAGGGCGCGGTGGCGCTCAGCCGTACCGGCGGGACGGAAGCGGATGAAGCCATGATTCACGATGCGGCCCAGGCGGCGGAGACCGCAAAGAGCCGCCTCACGGAGGCCGAGACCGCCTGGCAAAAGGCTGCCGGAGCGCAGTCCGCCGAAGCGCTGCGCTCGGAGGTTTCTGACGATAGCTTTCTCAAGTCGCGTGTGGAGGAGCAGCTCCTTGACGAGCAGACTGGCTTGGCGGGGGCCGCAAACGATCCGCCCGGCGAGGCACGCAACCAAGAAGTATCGCGCGCCCGAGTGCAGATCTTAGAGCGGCGGATCGGCGAGCTCACCCGCACCATGGATGCCAAGAGCGCGGCGTTAGCCCAGGAAACCGCACGCGAAGAGAATCTGCAGGCCGTGCTGACGTCTGCCCGCACAGCCTATGAGGCGGCCGAGCAGCGCCTGGTGAATTTACGGATTGGCCGCGGCGCACGAACCGAGTGGCTGCACGTGGTCGATCCCGGCATTGTGCCCCAGCGGCCCAGTTCGCCCAACGTGCCGTTGTTGCTGATCGGGGCCGCCGCACTCGCGTTGTTCGGATCGTGGTTGTATCTCACGCTATCGTTCAGCTTGACGCGAGAGCGCCGGCGCTACAACCCGCCGCTGCGCATTGCAACCCATGGCGCCGATTGAATCGCGCGCCCGCGAGTTGCCGTGCAACTTCTGGATCGCGGCGGCCATGGGCGCGTATGCGTGCGCCCTAGCAGCGTCGCCGGACCCGCTGCTGGCCGCCGCGTGGAGCGTCCCCCTGGTAGTGATTCCCGCCGTTCTGTGGATTCTGCAATCCCCCAGCCGCTGGCTCTGGTGCTTCTTTTTCGCGGCGCTGCTATTGCCGCCGCTTCCGTTTGCGCTGGGCAATTCCGGACCTCACCTAGGCGCGGCATTGGCGGGAATCGGATTGCTGGCCGGAGCGCTGCGGCTTCGAGAATGGCGCATTCAGCGAAACGCGCTGACTTTTTCCATGGCCGTGTTCTTCCTGATAATGCTGTCCAGCTCGGCCCTGGCGGTGTTCTATTCCGGGCCTGAAGTGGCCGCGGGCAGCCTGGCGCGCGTGCTCCTGTTCGGAATTCCGGTGTACATATTCTTTTACTCCGCGTATGGGCCGGGCGTGGCGATGCGCGAACGTGCCTTCGATGGAGTACGCAGACTGTACTGCTTCGGCGTACTTTCAGCCGCCTTCGCGTGCGTCGACTTTTACTATCAGTTCCCCGCCCCGGCCGGCTACGGGCCTCAATTCATCTGGCTGGCCTCAGGCGTCTATCGCCGCGCGCAGGGCTTCTTCTATGAAGCCAGCACGCTCGGGAACATGTGCGCATTTTTCTTGATTATGATCGCCGTCACGCTGCTGCGCCGCCGCCGCGAGCGCGTGATCTCGCGATGGGCCGTGTGGTTGGGCGCGCCGGTTCTATTCGCCGCGCTGCTGTTGTCTTTCTCCCGTGCATCCCTATTGAATTTGTTCGCGGGGCTTGCTGCGCTCGTTTTTCTGGAGCGCGCACGAATTCGCACCGGCAAGCTGCTGGCGATCGCCGCTAGTTGCGTGGCCGCCGGATCTCTCGCCGCCTGGCAGCTTTTTCCAGAGGCCGCCCGGAATTATTGGCTTCACCTGCTGCACTCTCAGTTCCTGCTCTCGCAACCGGACAGCGTGCTTTCGGGCCGCCTGGCCAGTTGGCAGGCCATCGCCAGTTTTCTCAGCGCCCATCCGTGGCACGCCCTTCTCGGCATCGGCTATAAGACGCTGCCCTATTCCAATTTCATCGGCACCAACATCGTCGCCGACAACATGTATCTCAGCTTGCTGGTGGAGACCGGAATCGTTGGGCTGGCTGTGTTCGTCCTGCTCAATTTCAGCATCCTGCGCACCGCCTGGCGAGCCGCCCATCGCGACGAATCGCGCGTCTCGTTCTTCGGAAGCTGGATCTTTTGCTTTTGGATCGGCCAGCTATTCCAGATGTTTTCGGGCGACCTGTTCACCTATTGGCGCGTGCTCCCGTTCTACTTTTGGGTACTCGCGATGGCCGCCTGGCGATGGCAACCGGAATGACCCGAAGCCTGCTCATCCTGGATCAATTCAATCAGCTCGGCGGCGCCCAGCGTTGCCTGCTGGATTTGCTGCCGGCATTTCTGGGAGCCAGTTACGTGACGCACCTGGCGGTTCCAGGTGACGGGCCGGTAGCGGATGGCGCCCGGGGCTACGGAGCCTTCGTGCATGCGATCCCCTGCGGCGCGTACGCCTGCGGCCAGAAGAGTTGGACGGATGCGGCGCGATTCGCCGCCGATCTTCCACGTCAAAGTGCACGCATCGGGTCGCTCGTGTCGAAGCACGGAATCGATCTGATCTATGTGAACGGTCCGCGACTGCTGCCGGCTGCCGCCCTGGCCGCACGCGGGCGCCCGGTGGTCTTCCACGCCCACAGCATTGTTTCGCAACAGGCGGCTGTACGATTGACGCGCTGGGCCCTTGGATCTACGGACGCCCACGTGATCGCAGCCTGCCGATTCGTTCTGGATCCTTTGTCGGGGGCAGTGGGCGCTGGACATTCGCGCGTCATCTACAACGGCGTTGCACCCATAGAGTGCGTGCGGCGCCGGCGCACCGATAGCGACCCTTGGCGAGTTGGCGTCATCGGACGCATCGCTCCTGAAAAAGGCCAGTTGGAATTTGTTCAGGCCGCTCGCCTGATGCTGCGCCAACAGCGCTGGCGTGCAGAATTTGTAGTGTGCGGCGACGCGCTATTTTCAAATCCCCAATACAGCCGGCGCTTGCGCGAGGAAGCGAAAGGCTTGCCGATCGAGTTTACCGGATGGCGGACCCGTATTCGCGATGTCTTGTCGTCACTCGATCTGGTTGTGGTTCCGTCGACCGCGGTGGAGGGCACAACGCGCGTGATTCTCGAAGCATTTTCCGCCGGGATCCCGGTGGTGGCTTTTCCATCGGGCGGGATACCAGAGATTATCGAAGACGGCGTGACAGGCGTGTTATCGCCGCCCACAGCCCAGGACCTGGCATCCAAGCTTCTGGAGCTCTTCTCTAATGGCGCCGGGCTGCTCGACTGCGTCTCCGCCCGCGCGAAAGCCGTATTTACGGAACGCTTCACATTGGAGCGCTACCGCGCCGAGGTATTGGATGCAGTGGGGAGTGTCTTGTGATGTCATCCCGTCGCATTCCCCTCTACGCACAAGCGGTCTTTGATGCGCTCCAATTCGCGGAGCCATCCTTTTTTGGGCTGAAGGGTCTGCCGGACGGCGACTGGCATAAGTTGATTGGCTTCTGCCATCGCACGCAACTGGCAATTCCATTCGCGCTTCGCGCCCACGATCATTTACCGGCTTGGGTCGCGGATGGTTTCCATCAGAACCTGGCAAACAACGCGGAACGCTGGCGCCGGACCAAGCACGCATATCGAGAGGCAAGCGGCGCGTTCGAAGCCGCTGGGCTTGAATTCGTAACGCTCAAGGGCTTCACGCATGCTCCCGGCTTCGTAGCCGATCCGCGCCTTCGTGCTCAGTACGATCTGGATTTGTTCTTCCCGCCGGACCAGCTACGGGCGGCGCGCGACGTCGCTCTCGGGCTGGGTTACCAGCCGATCGTCAGCAGGGACCGGCATCCTGTGGATCATCTCCCAACGCTGATCCGCCAGACTGGATGGGAATGGCGCGGCGACTATTTCGATCCCGATCTGCCCCTGGCGCTGGAGCTGCATTTTCGCCTGTGGGACGACGTCACCGAGGGCTTCGCAGTTCCCGGCTTGAACCACTTCTGGCAACGCCGCCAGCGCCGAACCCTCGAAGACATCGAGTTCACATCGCTCGCTGCGATCGATCTGCCAGGCTATGCTTCGGCGCACGCCTTGCGCCACTTGTTGCGCGGCGATTCACGGCCGTCGCACTTTTACGAGATCGCTTGCTTTATCGAGCGTAACTCCGACGCCGGGTTCTGGCGGACCTGGCGTGACTGCCACGATGGGCCGCTGCGTCGAGTACAAGCCATCTGCTTTGCCATCGCCCGGCAGTGGTTTGGCTGCACGCTTCCCGCCATCGCGCAACAGGAAATAGAGGAATTGAAGGAACCGGTGCGCGCCTGGCTGGCCGCATATGCGCATACACCGGCCGCCAGCCTCTTTCACGCCACCAAGAACGAATTGTGGCTTCAACTCAGCCTGCTGGACCCGGGCTCGTCGCGGTTGACGATCCTGCGGCGAAGATTGATGCCGCTGCAACTGCCCGGGCCCGTGGACGCAGTACATCTGCCCGGCGATGCCGTAAACTGGCGAGTTCGCCTGCGCGCCGCCGGACGTTACTGGTTGTTTCTATGTTCTCGAACGTGGCGTCATGCCAGAGCTCTCATTCCCACACTGTGGAGCGGCGCGGCTTGGGCCTGGAGCCGGCGTCAGCGAATCTGACGCGTCAGGTCGAAGCCGAAGAACATGCCGCCCGGCGTATCCGCCGACGGCTCGCCCAAGTACTCCGCTCGAGTCCCGGCGCGCTGCGATACGGTAACGCCGGGGCTGGTTGTCAGCCCAAGCGTGAACGCATGGCGAAATATTTTCTTCTGGATACCGAACGAATACGCGGGCCGATGGATGCCCAGCTCACCGGCGTTCCACAAGGTGGGAATCACTTCGGCAATCAACGCCACCGTCGGCCGGATGTCGTATGCGGCGCCCACGCCAACCGAGAAGGTATCTACACCCGGCAAATCCGGAATATCGGAAGAAAGGAACCCAGAGGCCTGCACCAGGGGCCGCGCATCGAACGACAAGGTCGGAACGACGTAGAACTGTGCCCTCGAAGTGATGCTGCGCGAGACAATCCCTTCAATGTTCTGGGTGTAATTCTTGCGGAAATTATTCTGGCCTTCGATGGAAACCCGTATCGCCAGGTTCAGCGGATCTTCATGATGTTCATCGAGGATGTTGTACGCCGCCATCCACTGGATGGGCCGGCCGATCAGCGTCGGCGACCGTAAGATACTGACCGACAATTTGTCGGTAACGCCGTAGCGAAGACCCAAAGATGGAAGCGCGAAATTATCCAAGCCGAACAGTTCCCCGCCCCGGCCCGGCCCCGTAAATGCGGCATCGTAAGGAAAGCGATGCGTGAAGTTGACGTAGACGCCATGCTTTTCGACGGCTCGCCCGGTGGGAAGGCTGAACAATACGTCGTCGCCCGGTTCATAGATGGTGCCGGCAGTCGCCTCGGCTTCTTGCTTCTGCCCGGAAGCGCCGCCGGCATTCGAAAAGGTACGGATATAGCTGGCGAGACCATCGATCTCGGAGTCGGTCAACTTGCCTGACCAAGCCGGCATCTGCCCATTGCCTTTGCCGTTGCGAATCGCATCCGTAATATCCTTGACGTTGAGGCCGCGCTGCACGCTTTCGCTCGTGAAATCGGGCGTATGCTCGGAGCGCGTGCCCTTGCCATCGGCTCCGTGACATCGCGCGCAATCCTGCTGAAATAGAGCGGCCACTGGCGCTTCCTGCATCGTGCCAATCTCTCGAACGGTCTTCGCTGCCACGTCCACCTGATACCGCTTCCCATCCCGCTCCAGAATCAGAGTTGAGCCGGTGCCCGAAAATGAAATGCCAAGTGTTTTCGCGGCGTCCGTTGAATCATCGGGGCCCGCGGCACGCAATCCTGCGGCACTGAGCGCCACCAGCAGGATACTTCCGTAAAGTCGAACACAGTTCTTTTTCACCACGCATCCCTGCCAAACAATACATCGGGAATCGTGAGTCCGACAATCCGGAAATACAGGCCTATCGAGAACCGGCGCACCAGGAACAAATCGAAACGCTTGCGCTGCCGGTACGTTAGACGGCTTCTCCCGCGCACCTGCCAGAGGCCGGTGAGTCCCGGTTTGATCGACAACACCTCCCTCGCGTTGGGCTCATAGTGCTCACTGAGCTCGGACCGCGTAATCGGCCTGGGACCGACCACGGACATTTGTCCGGCGGCGACCAAAGCCAATTGCGGAAGTTCATCTATGGAATGGCGCCGGCAAAAGGCTGCGAAAGCGCTGGTGACGCGCGGATCCGGCCCCCGCTTCGGCTCCGGCGTTTCGTCGGTTAACTTCTCGATAAAGAGGCCGGATTTCCGCGCGGGCCTGGCAGCGGGCCACATGCTGCGAAACTTGTAAACCCAGAGCGTTCTTCCGTAGCGGCCAACCCTGCGGTGAGCCACTAGCGGGGACGCTCGCGACGCCGCGCTGATGACAAGCGCCAGAACCAGCAGGAAGGGAAACAAAGCAATCAGGCATAGTGTGGCCACTACAGGTTCGAAGATGTACAACATGTGAACAAGACTGGAAACGGTGCCGACGCCATTCGTCTGATGAATATCGCTCGAATGGGATAACTCCGCGGATAGCCCGGGAAAGCGCTCCTGCGGCGTTTCGGTTGCGATCATGGCTTCATTATCCGCCGGGCTATTTATATATCTGCTTCCATTTCGTAAAAGCGTTGTAAAAAGACCCCGGCTTCATTAAATCTACAAAGAGGGCGACACGGTCACTGGACCCTACTGCCTTGTGTCGTGACCGTGTTCGCCCGGGGAAGAAGCTGTTTCAGCAACTAGTTGTTCCAACCGCGAGACCGCGCCTGCCAGCTGCGAGTACTGCATTTTCCACAGATGAGCGCCCAACAAAAGTTCGTGCGAACACCGCTGCTCCGCCTGGATCCGGGCTGGCCCCAGCACGGCGTACCGCGCCCAATACTCCAGCGCGAGATCTTTCGGGTAGGGTTCAACGGATGCCTGCCCGCGGTGTTCGCGATTCAGGAAAACAACGTGATCCACAACCCATCCTGGCGCGGTGGATATTCCCAAGTCACGCGTCGGGACTTCGATGCCGAGTTTGCCGTTCGGCCTGATTGACGGAACACGATTGGCGAGCTCGGAAAATAACTCACGGGCGTCCGCGCGGAAGCGAATGCGGTGCGAGTCTCCAATCGCGTAACGATCGCCGCGGCCGCGCACCAGAAATGTGCCGTCGTCGCTCACGTAGGTCCACCCGGCCCGGGCGCACGCATAAGCCAGCGTCGTCTTGCCGGCGCAGGATTCACCGCACAACATCACGCCGGTTCCCTGCCTCGTCACCAAAGCTCCGTGCAACGGCGCAAAGGCCCTCTGCTGTGCCAGCGAAATTCCCGCGGGCGTCAGAAACTGGTAGCGCAGCCAGGCGCGGTCCGCGGCGGTGCCGGGCGTCACCCAACCGAAACCAAAACCCCGGTCGAAATCGCACAGCAGGGAGTTGTCCGCGTCCGCAATGATCGACATCAGATGTTCTCTCGCGCGAATGTGTGGCGCTGCCGGCAGTTCACCATCGCTGCCGGATACTCCCAGGCAAATGCGCAATGGCTCCTGTTGAAACATGCGCTCACTTGCGCCCCAACCCTCCTCGGCCGCCAGCATTACATCGCGCGAATTGGTTTCGAGCACCAACGGATATCCCAGCGGGAAAAACGTCCGGCGTAACGGCATTTGAGTCCCGAAAAAAACAGGATCGGCGCTGTTTGGGATAAGGCTCAGGCTTTCGGGCATGCTGCTCGCTTCGTTGCCAGATTACGCGATGCGGGAAGTGAACACCAGAGGGCCCCTGGTCAAAGACGCAGATTTTACAACAAAGATACAAACTGCAAACAAGCAGTCGCCAGATGAATGACATACTCCTATCAGTTCTGCCACGGAGCTGACTTGCGCACCGCCATCGTTCATTACTGGCTCCTGAACATGCGCGGCGGCGAAAAGGTGGTTGAGGCGCTGTGCCGGATGCTGCCCGGCGCGGACGTGTTCACCCTGTTCTACGATCCGGAAGGCGTATCGGAAACCATTCGCCGCCACAACGTGCGGACTTCCTTTCTGCAGCCATTTCGCAAAGCGTATCGATCGCTGTTGCCCCTGATGCCAATGGCGATCGAGAGCTTTGATTTGCGCGAGTACGATCTGATCGTCAGCAGCGAATCGGGTCCGGCCAAGGGTGTGATCACTTCCTCCAGCACTCGCCATGTCTGCTATTGCCACACGCCCATGCGATATCTGTGGGACCTGTATCCGGCTTATCGCAACCAGTGGGTAGGCGCTCGTTGGAAGCGCGCAATGCTGACTCCCGTGGCGAATTACCTGCGGTTATGGGATTTCGCTTCCGCCGCGCGTGTGGATCAATTCATCGCCAACAGCGACAATGTCCGCCGCCGCATTTGGAAAACTTACCGCCGCGATTCACAGGTAGTGCGTCCCCCTGTCGCCGTTGAGAAGTTTTATTGGAAGCCGCCCGAAGATTATTACCTGATCGTCTCAGAGCTCGTACCGTACAAGCGTGTGGATGCCGCGGTGCGGGCCTTTAACGAAAATGGACGCAAGCTGCGAGTGGTCGGTGGAGGGCCGGAATACAAGGCGCTGCGGCGGGCCGCGGCGGCGAACATCGAGTTCTGCGGGCGAGTGACGGATGATGATCTGCGAGCGCTCTACGCTCGCTGCCGGGCGTTTCTAATGCCCGGAGAAGAGGACTTCGGCATCGCGGCGGTGGAGGCGCTCGCCAGCGGCAAGCCCGTCATTGCACTGGCCCGGGGAGGCGCGCTCGAGATCGTGCCTGAATTTGGAGGCTTGCTCTACAACGAACCTGAGGCGCTCCGCGCTGCGATCGCGCGCTGGGATGTATTCGAGCCGGAACTGGATCCGCGCGCCATGCAGGCATATGCGGCCCGATTCTCAGAAGCAGAGTTTGTGAAACAGATGGAGCCAGTGCTGTTTGAAACCGGCTCCTCTAAGAACGATTTTGAGGCGGCACATCACGCTTCAGCTTAAGTCCGCTCCCGGAGACGCGCCGGCGTGCTGTCACGCACGCCGGTTCCGGACGCCTCACGCCTAAAACACGTACTTCACAGCAAATTGCATGATGCGCGGAGCCACGTCCGCCTGAATCTTGCCGAAAGTGCTGCTGTTCAGGGCCGAATTAGCACTGCCGCCGGCGATTCCAACCGTGCCGGGATTCAGGAAATTCGCGCGATTCTGAATGTTGAACGTCTCGGCGCGGATCTCGAAATATTGGTGCTCCCGCACGGCGAATTGTCGGGACAAGCGCCACGTCGACATCGAAATACCCCGGACCCTCAATGTTGTTGATGCCGAGGTTGCCTAAAGTGCCGTTGGCGGGCGAAGCGAACGCCTTGGCGTTCAGGTAGCAATTGATGTTCGTGTTTGGACAGTACGGGCTGGAAAGTATTTGATTGGGACGCTGCGCGCCGATCCCGGTCAGTGCGTTATCCACGCCCGTGGTCACTGAAAAATAACTGCCCGTGTGGGCGCTCACGATCGGTGCCAGCTGCCAGTCTCCGGCGATCCATTGCAGCGGACGCGACGAATAGTGCGGCGACTGAAGAACCGCCGAAAGATTGAAGTTGCCTCGAACGTCAACGGCCGTGCAGTTGCCGCGGTCGAATCGGCGGTCGGCGGGATCGGTGTAGATCGGTCCCGAAAGTTCCGATGTCACCAGATCGCCGATGCAATGCGAATAAGTGTAATTCGCCAGCATCGAGAAGTGGCTCGAAAACCGGTGCTCAGCCGAGACAATCAGCGCGTTGTAGCTGGCCGTCCCGCCGTCATCCAGATATTCGACGGTTCCGTAATACGGCCCTTGCGCGGGATTCAATTGCGTAAACAGTCGGCGCGCCTGGGTATTGGAGGTGGTGGAACATGGCCCCGGCCTTGGTTAGCCCATATTGTCCAGCGACACAATTGCCGGGAACATAGACCGCCGGATTCTGTTCCTGATCCGTCCACAGGTGAATGGTGTTATTCCCCAGGTAGCTGGCCTTCAACAGCCAGCTCGATCCCAACTGTTTCTGAAGCGCGAAGTTCCACTGCTCCACGTAAGTGTTCCGCACATGCAGAGGAACCGATTCGTAATAGCCGCCGATCGGGAACGCGATGTTCTTGCTGAGCGTGGTCGGGAACGGGTTTCCTCCCGGGTACGCCCAGCCATGGATTGGCGAAGCCGCCAGGAGGTGCGATCATGGTCATGCGCACCGCCCCAGGGCGGTTCCGACGAGTAGTTGTAGTAGAACAGCGTCTGGGGCATGTCATAGAAGATCCCCCACGACGCGCGAATCAGCGTTTTGCCGTCGCCAGTCGGATCCTACGCCACGCCCACACGCGGCGCCCAATTGTTCCAGGTGGTGTAGTTCGGCCGGCTGCCGGTATTGAACCCGGCATCGCCCGGGAACAGCGTGCCGGCGGGCGCATTCGGGTATACCGTGGAATGAACGTTGGACAGGAAATCCGACATCACGAAATGGCTGACCTGATTGTTCAGCAGGCGTCCGTTCAGATACGGTTCCCAGCGCAGCCCATAATTGATCGTCAGGCGGGAATTGACCTTCCAGTTGTCCTGCGCGTAGAGCCCCAGGTATTGCCATTTCTCGTTGTCGTGCGAGATATTCAATTGCGTGAACGAATCGAGCGAGCCTGAGATGAAGTCCGCCATCGCATTCCCGGTGAGCTGGCCGGAGAAGGTAAACAACCCGTTGCAATAGACGCAAAACGTCGTCGCCTGCATCGGCCGGATATAGTCGACCCCGAATTGCATCTGGTGCGAGCCCTTGATCAGGCTGAAGTCGTCACTGAACTGGTAAGTCGTGGTGTTGACGAGGCCCGGGGTGGCGAATCCGCCCGCGCTGCATGAAGTCGCCCGTGATGTTGATATTGGAGTAATTCGGCAGAGCATCATAGACGTTCTGAACGCCGATACTCGCCGGGGTAATAATCGGCACCTGAAACTTCGTGATGCCGTTCCGATCCACCGTGGCGTGAAACGTGTTCAGCGCGTTGGGACCGAATACGTAGGTGTGGCCCAGAACCAGCGGTATTGACCTCGTCATCGGTGCCGGCGTTCTGAACCGATAGCTCGGTCCCGGTGAAACTGGAAGGCTGCAAGCTGTGCGTCCCGAAATAGCGGGCGAAAAACGACTGCTTCGAGCTGATCTGGTAATCGACTTTCGCCAGGCCCATGTGCTCGTCTTGATTGGCGATTTGGCCGTACGTTACGTTGCCGCAGGGCCCTGGACCAACCGGAAAGTGGCTGGCCATGTCGATCGCTTGCGGGCTGACCAACGAGAGCGGAAGCACGTTGTTCACGAAAGGCGCCTTCAAGGTTTGCGGTCCGGAGCTAAAGCACTGGGCTTCATACGCGCTGAAATCGCCCATCAGCTCCGCGGCGGTCGGCACCACGGCGGGCGTGGCTGCCGGCGCGGACCGAATCAGCGTACCCTGATAACCCAGGAAGAAGAACAGTTTATTCTTCTTGATCGGCCCTCCCAGGGTTCCGCCAAACTGGTTGCGCTTCAGGTTGTCGTTCACCGGGGCGAAGAAGTCGCGCGCGTTGAAATAGCCGTTGCGGACAAACTCGAATGCGTCGCCGTGAAATTCGTTACTGCCGGACTTGCTGACCACGTTCACCGCGCCCGCCGAATGCTGTCCATACTCCGCCGGCAGCGCGCTGGTCTCCACTTTGAACTCCTGGATGGCGTCCGGGAACGGCAGCGGCAAATTTAGGTTATTGAATACGTCGTTGTGCGTGCCGCCGTCCAGCAGGTAGGTGGTTCCGTTCAGCATTCCGCCGGCCACGCTTACCAGCGCCTCGTTCGGGTAGTTCTTGCTGGATACCAGATTGCCGGAAGATGGCTGTCTGGCCAAAGCCGTACTGCACGGTGTTGGAACCGCCCGCCAGCGTGATGAGCTGGGTGATCTGGCGTCCGTTCAGCGGCAACTCCACCACCTGCTGCTGGTTGACCACTTGCCCGACGCCTGTGGAGTGAGTCTCCACCATGGCCGCCGACGCTTCCACTTGGACCGATTCGCTGACCGCGCCGACCTTCAGCACCGGGTCGATAGTGGGCGCCGAGTCGACTTGCAACACGATGCCGGACTGAACGTAAGTGGAAAAGCCCTCCTTCTTCACCTCCATCCGGTAGGGCCCCAAAGGCAGGCTCGGCAGCGAGTACACGCCGCTGGCATCGGCCTGCGGCGGTGCGCGTGACTCCCGTATCGGTTTGCGTGACGGTGACGTGTAGCCCCTGGAATGGCCGCTCCCGTGCCGTCCTTGACCGTCCCCGAAATCTGGGATACCGATTGTGCGAAAAGGCCCGAACCTAGGGCAACACACAAAAGCACCTGTACGAACAACGTTGTCGTGATCCGCTTCATAAACCCCTCTTAACAGTTAATTAGTGCTGGATTTGGACTACAGCCCTGTGCCCTCAAAGTCGACAACCCCCCATGCGCTGCCAACTACACAAGAAACTGCGATGCATGCATTGCTACAGACCAGCCCACTATATAACTTGGCAAGAGAACTGTCAATTCCACATTACAAATTGATGTCCGCCGTGCGCCGTCGCGGCACGCGGCCTTGCGGCCGCCGCGCGGGTGCATGCACGGCCAGAAGCAGAGAGTGACTCACTTCCCGACTAAGTGCTCCACGTCCCGGTTGTTTTCCTGACAAATGTACTCCATCAATTCGCCCTTGAGCATAACCGGATGTGTGGTGAAAGACCAAGGCTTGGTGTAGGCCTTGGGGTCGTCGACGATGTTTTCGATCACCAGGTGGCCGTAATCGGGCCGCTGGATTCGTTCGATTACGTGCAACGATTCGGTGGTCGGCAAGCCGGACTCGTCCAGCCACGCCTTTCCGTTCAACCCCACGGTATCGATCACGAACGTATCGCCTTCCCAATGGCCGATGGAATCGCCCAGCCAGGAGGGATTCGGATCAGCCGCGTGCGGACGCCCGTCGGTGAAAATCTGACGCCAGACGTGAGCCCCACCCTCATAGACGATGAGCGTAAGACCCGGGGTTTGCATGATGCGGAAGGGATAAGGAGTGGTGGTCATGCGCGGAACACCCGGCGGCAGACAGCGCGCTTCCGGATCATCCCGCGAGTCGCTGCTTTTGCGCTCGTTGTAGACCTTCTCCGCCCAAGGCTGGAAAGGAACCTGGACGCCGGTTTTGATCATGTCGACGTTCTGCCGGATGGCGTTGGGCGCCCAAGCCCCGGACAGATCCGGTTTGCCGTCCGCCGTGCGAGGCGTGGGGCCGGCCGGCGGCCAGGCAGGCTTGGTTCCTTTGGGAGCCGTTTCTGGCGAGGACGGGTATAACTGGGAGCCGAGGGGCGCCGTTAACGCGCCGTTCGGCGTCTGCGCCGAAATCGAGGCACAGAGTGCCAGTGCGAGGAGCGCGCCCGAGCCGAAAGATTTACTGGAACATAATGCATGCATTTTACAAATCGCGATTCAGTATATATTTGTGATTGAATACCTGTCAATATCGATGCGTCACTGGCTCAATCGCTTGGGCGCGGGTATCGTGCGTGCAACCGTAAGACTCAATGCATGCATCGGAACAAAAGAAATATACTTGTGGGAGCAGCCGAATGGAACGAATCAGTCAGCCTTCAAAAGCACCGGCCGGTAAGTCGAAAGCGTCGTCGCAAACTGCTCGAGCCGTCCTGGCGCTTCGCGAACTGCTGGTGCAAGGTCACTTTCGCCCCGGAGAACGCATTCGGGAAGTGCCGCTGGCAGCTCAATTAAAGGTCTCCCGCATTCCACTGCATCTTGCGCTGGAGCGCCTGGCTCACGAGGGCTTTCTCGAGATCCGCCCCACCCGTGGATTTGTGGTCCAAAGATTTTCGACCGACGATATCTACGACGCCATCGAATTGCGCGGCTTGCTCGAAGGGGCCGCCGCCCGGCTTGCGGCCCAGCGATTTAAACACGCCTCTGAACTGGCTCCCCTGCAGGCCATCAGCCATGAAATCCTGGCTCTGGTGCGGCGCACCAAGCTGACCATCGAGACCTTCAATCTCTACATCGACCTGAACGCCCGTTTTCACGCCGGTCTGCTTGATCTCTCCCGCAGCCGCATGCTGCGCCGCGCCATCCAGCAGGCCTGCTCGCTTCCTTTCGCCTCCCCCAGCGCGTTCTTGAAGCGGCAGTATGTTTCCAGCGACCTTCGAGAATTGTTTCTGATTTCCGCGGACCAACATTGCGGCATCGTGGATGCCATTGCCAATCGCGAAGGCATGCGCGCTGAAATTCTGACGCGAGAGCATGCCCGCGTGGCGCGCCGGAATCTGGAGGATGCCTTGAGGAACTCCGAGCTTCCGCCCGACTTGGCCGGCGCTAAGCTGATCCAGCTCTAGGAATCGGTCTGCCTCTACTCTCGCGCCCGAAAAAGGCAGCTTCGCAATATCAGGCACATCTGGTTCTTCGCCGATCCCTGACGTTGGCCAATGGGAGACCGGTCAGTTCGGATGTACCGCGTCATCTGGTGGACCCGAGTCTCACCACGTTGATCGCAGGGCGCGTCCATGGTCCAGGAACCGCCATCTTGATTACGATTGCTTTACGCATAGCGGGTCGCTCTCAACCCGCTATGCGGTTCCAATGGGTGTTAGAACAACAGCTTTAGCGCAAACTGGATCTGCCGCGAAGAAGTTGTGGTGTATGTGATCTGCCCGAACGTCGGGTTGGGGATGCCCGTACCAGCCGGACCCTGCGCAGAAGGCGCCGCCGACCGGCAACCCGAAATTTGGATGGTTGGCAATGTTGAAGAATTCCGCGCGGAACTGAAGGCGGACCTGTTCGTGAATCCGAGTGTCCTTCAACAACGCCATGTCCAGATCTACCAGACCCGGGCCCGACAGATAGTCCCTCTGAAGATCGCCGAGCGTGCCTACCGCCGGCACCGAGAAGGCCGCCGGGTTGGCGTAACCGTGGACGCTGCCGATAATGGGGTTGACGCCAGAAACGATGTTGGGCCGCTCTTCGCCGCTATTTCCGTTTCCGGCTTGATCAAACCCAAGCAGTACGTTCCACGGCGCACCGCTCGAGTAAGTGAAGTTGCCGCTCAGTTGCCACCCGCTTACCAGCACGTTGCCTTTAAAGGGAAATGCGTAGACGCTGCTCAATTTCAGAAATTGCGACCGGTCAAACTGGCAGCGGCCTTCGTCGTAGTTGCCGGCCAGCGGATCAGTCCAGGGCGCACCGCCCTCCAGGCCGGAGGTGCCGGAGGTGTTGTCGATGCATTTGGACCAGGTGTAGGAAAGCTGGCCTTGCAGGCCGTGCGAGAAGCGCCGGTTCAGGCCCACCTGCAAAGAGTTGTAATGCGAATCCCCCACGGGAGCCTCGCTGCTGAGAGAGCCGAGAGCGGGATTCTCACGCGGGTTGCCAACGATCGTACCAGTCGCCGATAAATGGCCAAAAACCGGCTGGCTGTTCACGTAGGTAGGCTCCACCGGATTGATGTCGCGGCCTTCATACAAGTGCAGGCCCCGCGAGCCAACGTAGCCCACCGTCAAAACGGTGTTTTCAAACAATTCGCGTTGGACGTTGATATTCCACTGGTACATATGCGGCGAATTGTGGATGTTGTAATCGATACCGACGATCTCGGATGGAATCGAGTAGCCGGTCGAGAACGCATTCGGGAACGGGGGAAATATCTCGAAGGCCAGCTCGTACGGCTTATTGAAGTAATAACCGGAAGCGTAGGTGCGGGCGCGAATGGGATCGTAGAAAATTCCGGCGCCTAGGCGAATCGAGGTCTTGTGATCTTTAAACGGATCAAACGCCAAGCCGATTCGCGGATCCCAGTTGTGGGTCGAGGGGTTTGACGCGAAAACGTGCTAGACCGGAACGAAGGTTCCAAACGGAGGATTGATGATGTTATTGAGTGGTTGCTCGTGGGTAGTAGGATTGGTGATGAACTCATACCGGACACCGATGTTGACCGTCAACCTGGAAGTCGCCTTCCACTCATCCTGAGCGTATCCGTCGACCTCAATTTCGCGGAAGTCGCGAGAGGAGTCCGTATAGGGGGGGATGGGTCCAATAAAGAGGAACGGGTTCCCTTGCAGAAAGTTGGGGATGCTGGTAAAGGTATAGGAGCCGCCCCACCATCCGTCCTGCGTGAAGTTGCTCTGCACCCGGCTGAATAATCCGCCAAACTTGAAGCTGTGAGACCCCTTGTTCCAGATCACATCGTCGGCCACGGGGAATTTGTTTTGCACTTGGCTCAGCGGAGCGAAAATGCTGGTGCCGAGCAAGGAAAACCCGGTGACGGAGACTCCGCCGTTTTGGTGCCCGCTGTAGAAATTGAGCGCGGGCGTTGGATCCAGATTAACTTGATTGTCGGCCTCTTTGGTTCGCGTGAAGCTGAAGCGCGCCAGGTTCACCAGGTTTGAGGAAATCAACCGGCGCCACTCCACTGTTGCGAAGTGGTTGCCCGTTATGCCCTGTTCCGGCCAGCGGGGCGGTAGTGGCGAACCAAGGAACGGCAAAATGGTGCTGGCGCCGTCGTGGACGTAGCGCACAAAGAACGAATTCTTGTCGTTCATCGTGTAATCGATGCGCGTCAAAAGATAATTTTCGTCGCCGGTCTGGCTATCAACCTCCGGCACCTCCAGGATGCCATTCGGTGATACTGCCGTTGTCGCGGGATAAAGAGCCAAAATCGGCGCCGCCGCTGCGCTGACTCCGACGTTCGCCAGTCCGCCCGACGCATGCAAGATTTGGAGCCGCGCTGCACGGCACCAGCCCCTTGTGCACATTGGCGTCGGGGATAAACGCGGGGACGGTTGAGCCCTGCGATTTCCTCAACTCCTCGTCGTTGAAGAAGAAAAACAACTTGTCCTTCTTGATGGGCCCGCCGATGCTGCCGCCAAACTGATTTTGGCGGTAGGCAGGTATTTGCGAAGGGTCAAAGAAGTTGCGCGCGTCCAAGGCGCTGTTGCGGAAGAATTCGTACGCGGAGCCGTGAAAACTGTTGGTGCCGGATTTGCTGGCCGTATTCACCACCGCGCCGTTGCCGCCGAATTGAGCGCTGTACGTGTTGGTGAGCACCTCGAATTCGGCGATGGACTCAATGCCGAGGGTAGTGCCCAGCACGCCCGAACCCGACCCATGGGCCCAGAAGCCTTGAATGTCGACGTCGTCCAGAAGATATGCCTGGCCTTCCGACCTGTGCGCCGGAAACGCTGAAGTTAGCCTCCAGGCCGTACAGCAAGTTCGCGCCACCGGCTGGGGCTCCAACCCCGTTTCCCGTTGTGATTCCCGGCGCCAGCGCGATGAGGTCCGTAAAATTGCGGCCGTTCAACGGCAGGTCCGCAATTTGTTTCTGTTCCACTACCGAGGAGAGAGTCGACGAAACGACGTCCACCTGGGAAGCCTCTGCCTGGACGGTGACCGTTTGCTGCTGCTGGCCGGGCGAAAGCGCAATGTCCACCACCGTCTGGCTGCCGACCGTGAGCGTGATGCTGCTGCGGACTACGGTCTGAAATCCCATGGCCGATGCCTGCACATTATAGCTGCCCACGATCAAATCCACCACCGTGTAGCGGCCCTGCGAATCGGTTTTCACCGTCTGCCTGACGCCTGTGGCAACATTGGTAACTTGCACCGACGCGTTGGGCACAACCGCCCCCGATACATCCGTTACGGTGCCCAACAGCGTGGCGTTTGCTCCCTGTCCATATACCAGATTCGGCAGCGCGAGCAATGCCAGCAGCAGGCCGAAAACCATTGCAGTGAAAACGCACTTGCTACGGCGTGGTTTTAAATGTGCCATTTTCTTAATCCCCTTTTTTTCGCAACCCCAAAATACGTCCCATCCAAAGGCCGATCGGATCTGATGTTTACCGAGAGTAACTGCGGCATCCTATGGCAGCGCGGCATGCGCCTCAACCGGCATGCAAATTTTGTCAAGTGGACTTTTTCGACTATCCGGTTGACCCTTGGGCCGCGCGCCTGCAATCGAGAGAGACGTCGGCCCTTCCCCTATCAAAGCCTCCTGCGCCTGGCCGATCTTCATGGCCACATGCACCGCGCGCTCGCCGCCCGATACTACCGAAACACGGGTCTGAACGCTTTTCTGGAAGCCCGTCTTGGAAACGCGCACGCCATTCTCGGGCGCAACGTTCGCGCCTGGGATGGCGCCGCCCGACGAATCGGTGACCGTCCCCGAGATGTAAGCGAGCAAAAATCGCCCGCAAACATACAACTGAGTCAGCATACTAGGCTAACCTCCGGCTTGCGTCTTTGTTTAAAGCGTCCCGTGGTGCAGAAACGAACCGCGACCCCTACTGCCGCAGCATTGCATGCATACCGGGCGAGTATAACTTTGACAGTTCAGTTAGTCGAGAGGCTGGGGATGATATTGCGAATCACTGTTACTGATAAGTGCTTCGCGGCCCGGCTTTTCGGGCGCGAGGGGAAGGGTAAAACCGATTCCTGGAGCGGGACCAAACTTAGCGCCCGCCAAGTCGGTCCGGCGGAGCCCGGGAACAGCTATCGCAAGCGGCGGGAAATAGCCGGCCTTTAAATAGGCGCCGAGCCGTGCGCCTCGCTGACAAAGCCTTCGAATTCCAGATCTCCGATCAGGTCCTTTTTCGTGAAGAGCCGGATGTCGCCGTAGCGCCCGGCGCGAACTTTGTTCACCCAATCCGGATCCCCGATCTGGCCGCGGCCCACCGAGATCAAATCGAACTCGCGATTGTGGAAGCGGCGCAGAAGCTCGCTGAAACCGGATTCCCCCGTCGCTTTCGCCTCTTTGCCGAAGAAGTTCTCCATGACGTCGGTGTCCAGTCCCACGCTCCCCACCCCGATCACAGGGGCGTCCGTGAAGGACTTGGTCCAACCGGCGATCCCCAAGTCCGATCCCGGCCATTCCGGTATCCAAAACCGCCTTGCGGAAGCGTGAAACAGATCAACGCCCGCAGAACGCAGTTCCGACAGCATCACCCGAAGGTCCTCCGGCGCGGGAGCAATCCGCGCGTCGTAGTTTACTTCCTTCCATTGCGAAAAGCGGAAGGAAATAGCGAAATCCTTGCCCACCGCGGCGCGAATCGCCGCGACAATCTCCTTCGGAAAACGCACGCGCGCGCGAATGTCATCCCCGCCGTAGCCGTCGGTTCGGCGATTGGTCTCCGCCCACAGGAACTGGTCGAGCAGATACCCATGGCAGGCGTGCACCTCGATGCCATTCGCGCCGATCTGCTGAGCCGCGCGGGCGCCGCGCACGAAGGCGTCCCGGATGGCCGCTAAATCCTCCAGGCTGGCTGCCAGGCCATTGGGCTTGCCGGCGTACACCAGCCCCGAGGGACTGAGGCTTCGATACTGCGAATACTCGCCCGTCGCCGCCCTCCTTGCGGACTGCTCCTTCGTGCCACAGCTGGATGAAGATGCGGCCACCCGGCCCCTTGGACCGCGGACACGCAGTCTGCCCAGGCGTCGAGGGTCGCCTCCGTGATGCGGGCGAACATGGGAGTCTGCGTCGAAGAAGGATGGTCCACGGCGCAGGATTCGGTGATCACCAGCCCTACGCCGCCTTCCACCCGGCGGCGATAGTATTGCGCCAGGCGCGGCAGTGGACGCCCGTTCTCGCACCACATGCGCTGCATGCCGGGCATCACAAAGCGATTCGCCAGCGTGAGGCCGTTCACTGCGAACGGCTCGAACAGCGGGGCGAAATCCAGTTGGCGCTCCACGCTTCCGGCTATACCGTCTGAGCGCTTCGCCAACCTTCCGCGTAGGTGGTGCGAACCACTTCCGAGTAAGGAGCGGGACTGACAACCGCGCGGATTTGGGTTTGCTTGTGGCGCTCCACCGTCGTTTTCCCGGACCCTCCGCCCTCTTCGCCCCACACCAACGTGAGCTCGTGTCCGATCTCGATGTCAGGATCAACGATGCCGAGCGACAACATGGTCCGCTCATTGAAACTGTAGCCGCTGAACATCGACAAGCCGGCGATCTTTCCGCCATCCATCACCCGGTCGTAAGTCGCCGACGTATAATTCGGGTTCGGCAGATCGATGTATTTGCAGTTGTCGCGGCTCGAGCATCGAAACCAATGCCTTGCCCAGATCGCCCGCATTCCAGGCAAATGTCACTTTCCTGCGGTGCGGCTTGCCCGCCATCTTCTGCAGAGCTTCGCTTCCGATGAAGTCGTGGTCGAATTTGACAAAAGACCCGTAGCCCAGCTCGTACGGCGTCACGTAATAATCTTCAATGTTATTGGAGTAAAAACTTCCCCCAATGGATCCGCCCTTGCCTTCATAGCTGGTGGCGGGCAACCACTGCCGGTAGGGCTTCATCTTCTCGCCCGTGTACACCGCCGGAAGAGGCGACGGAATCCATCCGGACTCCAGCGCATTGGTGGAGTAAGCTCGCGCCCCCACCTGTAACATGCCAAAATCCTTGCCGGCCTCGAGAATCGCGGCCTTGATCTCCTCGCCTTCCTCGTAGGGCCCCCAAATCTCCAGCCCCGGCGCGCCGGCCATGCCGTGGCGCAACGCCGCCACCTTCCGTCCCGCGATGTTCATGGCGCCTACATTGAAGAACTTGATATCCGGACCCGGTCCGCCGTTCAGCTTCTCGATCACCTGCTGCGCATTCGGCCCTTGAATCTGATAGCGGTAGTGTCTCCGAAGCACCGGCTTCGCGCCGGGGCGAGAGGGCGATCGGTCGTCCTTTTCCGTGGTGACATCGTACCCGCCGGTTTCGGCGTGAAATTGAATCCAATTCGCGGTTGGAGCGCGTCCGACAAAAGTGAACTTGTTCTCCTCGGTGCGAAACAGAATGCCGTCGCCGATCACATAGCCGTCGTAGCTGCAGGGCACGAACTGCTTGGCTCTGGTGGTGGGAAAGCTGGCAAAACTGTTGAACGCCAGATGCGAAAGCAGCTTAAAAGCGTCGGGCCCCTCCAGATATTGCTCCACCATGTGATGGGACTGGTCGAAGAGAACGCATGTCTCCCGCCAGGCCCGTTGCTCATCGCGCCAGTTGGTGAACTCAGGGGGAACCACAGGATAGATGTACGCTCCAACTTTCGAATTGCGGAGCAGGTCCACCGGGTTCCCGGCGCGCTGCAGTAAATCCTCCAAAGATTCTTGACGCACTCTAGTCTCTCCTAAAACGCTTCCATTCGCCGAGTATTGATTCATAATCCACGTCGCCCAGGTTCGTGCGGCTGAGCCCCTTCGCCCCGCGCGCCCAGTGGGGCCACGTGTAAGAATACCTCTCCCGCCTGCGGGGCGTCGATAATGTCCTGTTGACTCAAGCTATCAGTCCTGGTGATTTTCAATCTAATTGCGCGGGGGCCAGGCTCGGCTCTCTTTCGGCGGTGGCGGACATGCCCTTTTCCAGGAACAGCTCGGCAATTAGTCCGCGCAACCATTTACTAGCCGGGTCGTGCGTGTAGCGCTCGTGCCAATGTTGCACCACGTAATAGGGAGGCAGCGGGCAAGGGAACGGGCATCAGCTTGATGCGTCCGGCGCTGGCGATCAGTCTTCCCGAGTTGTTCGGGAACAATGGCCAGGCAATCGGCGCCGGTGATCATGCTCGATATTCCGAAGCAGCCCGGCACGCGCAAGCGCACCTTGCGGCGAATTCGATTGGCTTCCAGCGCCTTCTCCACCATCTTCCATGCCGCTGCCCGGCGTGGTCAGCACCACGTGGGGCTTCAGTTCTCGAATTGCTCCAACGTCAGCGTCTGGTCGATGCGCGGATGATTGGCCCGCACGGCGCAAACGAACCGGTCCTTAAATAGCCTCTGCTGGCAGAATCCCGAGCCGGTGGACGGCATGAATCCCACCGCCAAATCCAGGCGTCCGGCATGCAGAAGCCGCGGAGTCTCGTCCGATATGTCCTGCAGCTCGATGCCGACGCCGCGCGCCGTCGCGTGCAGCCGCTTCATCAGCGCCGGCAATATCGTAACGCGCGTGATATCGGTGGCGCCCAGCCGAAACGATGCGGTCCGAAGTAGCCGGGTGAAACGCGATCCGATGGACCAGCGCCGTTTCCAGCAAGCCTTCCGCCTTCTCCAGCAGCTCGATCAATTCGCGTCATCTGCGGCGTGGGCTCCATGCCATCCGGCGTCCGAACGAAGAGCGGATCCTTGAAGTGTTTCCGCAGCCTGGCAAGACTCATACTCACGGCCGACTGGCTCAGTTCCAGATTCTCGGCTGCCTGGGAGACACTCCGCGTTTTGTTGAGTTCGTTGACGATGGTTAAAAGCCGAAGGTCGATGTTCGTCATGTTCCGCCGCTTCATCGGGCTATCACGCTGCATGCATTTTTCAATCCCATTGCATGCACGCGAACAGTCTATCTCCTGGGAATGGTGGTGTCAAATGCCCTCCAGCATTAAACCAGCCGTTGGAACCGTGCGAAGGCCCGGCTCCGGGACCGGAGCCGTCCGCCACTGGTCGGGGCGCGGAGTGCATGCATTTAGCTACAGTCCCATGATAGCGAGGATCAATACGGGTGAACTGTCCCGCGCACGAACCAACGGTGCGCCAGCGGGGGCCGGCGACAATTCGGAGCGCGGTGGTGGTTATTTACTGCGCGGCGCTGCCCTTGCACACATCCGTGATGCAGATGGAAGCGCCGGTAGCGGACGGAACCGGAATGCCGCGCGCTTCCATGAGCTTCTTCAGCAGCGCTTCCGTTTCCGGATGCGAGATGGCGGATTGCACGCCCACGCGGACCAAGTCCGCGCGAGTAATCGATGGGCTCCCAGGTGTGTCCCTGCAATTTGCCGATGAAGGTGTCGCGGCTGCCCTTATCGCGCGCATCCAGTTTCGCGCCATGATCCACCAGCAATTGCACCACGTCGTTGCGTCCCTTGTGCGCGGCGCCGTGCAGCGCCGTGCGGCCGTCGGCGTCGGCGATGTTCGGATCAATTCCCAGATCCAGGCACATCTTCACAGCTTCCAGGTTGTCCGCTTCGGACCACTCGAACGTCACGCCTTCCACCCAACCGATCCCCGCGGCCACCATCAGGGCTGTATCGCCATTGGCGGTCGCAATTTTCGGATCGGCGCCATGCGCCAGCAGCAGCTTCATGACGGTGACATCGCCCGATTGGGCAGCGCGCAAAAATGGAGTCGCGCCGTCTTCATAAAGCCACTGCATAGTGAAAATGGTGCGCGTTTCGGTGCTGTCGCCCTTGCAATGCTGGGGTGTCGACTCCACGCCGCAGACCCGCGCATTGACGTTCGCGCCCTTGGCGATCAGCAGCTTGATCAATGTCCAGATGGTCCATGTCGGGCTGGCGCACGGGATAATCGCCGCCCTCGATGTTGCGATTGTCCACGGCGATGTAAAGCGGCGTCCAGCCGCCGTTGTTGGGAATATTCGGATCGGCTCCGTGATCCAGAAAATACGCCGCCAGCTTATAATGCCGGTTCTGGACCGCCGTCAGAAGCGCGGTCCATCCATAACGCGTCCTTTGGTTGACGTTGGCATGAGCGCCCAGCAGGAGTTCGGCGCATTCCATGCAGTTTTGGCGCGCGGCGAGCACCAGCGGAGTCAATCCGCCGCCCTTGGTGTTCTTAACCACACCGAAAGCAGCGGCAGCCGCGGCGGCGTCGGAAGCGGCCAACGCCTTGGTGGGATCGCCGGCCTTCTCGGCCGCCACTTTCGCCGCGATCACCGTCCGCTGCCGGAAAAATTTCTCTTGCGCGGCCCGCTGTTCGATATTGGGGGCCAGGTAAGCCGTCCCGCCTTTGGAATCGGGGCTCGATGCCACGCTCACGTCGGCTCCATGTTGAATGAGCAGCTTCGCCGCGTCGGCGTGCCCTTGTTCCACAGCCCACATCAGAGCCGTGGTGCCGCGCAGAGTCTCCTTCGCGTTCACGTCGGCGCCGCGTTTCAGCAGTAAATTGAGCGCGTCCAGGCTGCCGTTCCTGGCCGCGAACATGAGCGGAGTCTCGCCATTGACCCCGCGCTCATTCACCTCGGCGCCCGCGTTGAGCAGCTTTTCGATCATCGGGGCGCTGCCGTGCAGCGAGGCAAGTTGCAGCGCGGTGGCGCCCTCGCGATTGGGTATTTTCGGGTTCGCTCCGGCGGCGATCAGCAGTTCGGCCAGCGGAAGGTCGTTACGATAAGCGGCCCATTCCAGAGCGGTAGCGCCATCGGCCTGCTGCCCGTTGACATCCGCCTTCTTTTGTAACAGGGACTGGACGGCGGCTTGATCGCCGTTCATGGCTGCGTCGGCCACGGGGCTGTCCACAATGGTTGTGCATTGCAGCCAGTCCTCCGCCGAGCATCAGGAGACCTCCGCAGAGGATCAGGGGTAAGGATAAGGAGCGAAATGTATACGGCATATAGATCACCACAACTTCTTGCTAGCCAAACGGGCGCCTTCCACCAGACTTTCGAACTTCGCCCACATCACCGTCGGGTGAACGCGCTGAATCGCCTCCGATTGTGCAAATCCGCAGTCGCTGCCCGCGATTACGTTTTCACGTCCCACCAGCCCGGCATAGCGGATGATCCGGTCGGCAACCAGCTGCGGATGTTCCACCGTGACGGTGTGATGGGTGATCACCCCCGGAATCAGAATCTTGCCCTCCGGAAGCTTCTTGTTTTCCCAGATCCGCCATTCGTGTTCGTGCCGGACATTGGCGGCTTCGATGGAATAAGCGCCGGCGCGCACTTTGAGAATTAAATCCACGATTTCTTCCAGCGGCGCATCGGCCACGTGCGGAACGTGCCAGCTGCCGAAGCAGACGTGGTACCGGATGCGATCCTCCGGGATTCCGGTAAGCGCGTGGTTCAGCGCCTCTACCCGGAGATTGGCCCATTCGCTGGTATTTTTCCGGGCTTTGCTGTACCAGGTGGTCATACATGTTGGCCAGCACCGCATCGTCCACCTGGAGAAGCACGCCGCTATCATAAATGGCTCGATATTCTTCGCGGAGCGCGTCCGCAATAGCGTAAACGTAGTCGTGCTCGTTCGCATAATATTCGTTCACGCCGTCATACGCGGTGCTGGCTGGAGCCACCGCGGTGAAGAAGGCCTCTTCAACTTTGACCTGCTTGAGCGCACCCTTGAAATTGGTGAGCGCGCGGTCGAGCGAGCTGTGATCCTGATAGCGAATCGGACCGACGCATGCTTCCGTGATGGTGCCCCCGGCCAGACGGGGAAACTCCTGAAAGATGGCTTCGGCGAACCGCTCGCGGTCGCGGCCCAGCCAAAGCACCGGGCGCCGTTGCTCCGGGCGGATTTCAAATCCGCTGATTCGTTTCAGAATGTAGTTGGACCAACTGACTTTGCCATATTCGCCGTCGCTGACGATATCGATTCCCACCTCCGCCTGTTTGCGGACAACCTGCAAAGTCTGCTCGCACAGTACGGTGTTGTACTGCGCCATGTCCTTGGGTTCTTCTCCGGACGGAGCCAGGTCCCGGAGTTCCTTGGGCCGTACGAGGCTTCCGACGTGGGTAGTCAGGATACGGTGTTCGCTGCGCTTCATGGAATAGATAGTCCGCCATCCAAAAGGATAACGTTCCGGGCAGCCGCTGGTCGAGAGACGATTCCGGATCTGCAATATCACTTTTCTTGATGCATTCCCTCCGGCGGTAAAACGTCACGTTTGTAACGCATCACAAGACTTGAACGCGAATATCCGTTCGCCTCCATTGACGCCCTGAGAGCAGCCCCATAACATGAGGCGTGCTCCAAAGGATTTCCTCCCCGCGAATGGCGTTGGAGGATGAGCTAACCGGGTTGCTCGAGATCCACATTCCCAGCGCCCGAGATCGCCAACTGGTACGGCGAGTGCTCGGCTGGGATGGCCAGGGCGGCTGTGTGCTTGCGAAGGTGGGCGATGAACTCGGCATTACTCGCGAACGGGCGCGTCAGATCTTTGGCCGCGCCATCGAGCTGATTCGAGCTTGCGAGCTCACTCCCACCTTCGACCAAATTCTTGCCTTGGTGCATCGCCGCCGGAACCGCGCGGCCGACGACGTTCAAGCCGAATTGCAGCTCCGGCGATTTACCAGGCACCGCTTTGGACTGCGGGCCATCTGCGACACGGCGCGGGTGTTTGGACGCGATCCCAGGTTCGTATTGGAGGAGGCCGGCGGCAAGCTCTTCGTCGTCGCCGAGCCTGGCACCGTCCGCTGCATTCTGCGGGCAGCCACGCGATCGAGCAGGCGCTATGGACTTCAGACGGTCGCCGAAATATGCCGCGACATTGCGCCGGACTGCCGGGGCGCGAGCGGCCGTCTGCTGGTTCGGCAAGTCTTGTCCACTCGCGACGACCTGCGCTGGCTGGATGCCCGCCAGCAATGGTTCTGGCTGGCTTCGGTTCCGCAGAATCCGGTGGTTGGCTCCATCAAGAAACTGCTTCAATATGCCGGTGCGGTGTGTCTTGCCGATATTCAACAAGCCACCCGGCGATTGCCACGCAAACGGACGAAACCAATCTCCCGTGAAGCGCTGCTTGGATTATGCCGGCAAGCGCCATTTTGCCGCCTCCGAGATGACTCTGTGGAGCTGGCCGGCTCCATCGAACCCAGGCTCATGGGCCGCGCCGAGGCCGGGGTTTGCAGAATACTGCGGCGGAATGGGAACCAACTGAAGTTTGGATGCCTGGAGGCCTTGTGCGCCGCCGCGGGCGTCACCAGGCCAAACTTGTGGCGGATTTTGCGCTATTCGCCCCTGATTTTCCGGCGAGCGCCGCAGGTATATGCCGTGGTGACACCGGCAACAAGCCGGCCGACCCCTTCCAGGCGCGGCAGCGCGTCGGCGTAGGGCCGGCCTTTGCGCACGCTTCCATGGAGATTTCGCATGCTTTATCATGAGGACGTGCGACGCTGGTTTCCGATCGCGAGTTTAGCCGCCTGCGCGCTATTATTCGCTGCCGCTCCCGCGGAGACAACCCTCACGGCCGATCAGATTGTTCAAAAACACGTCGCGGCACTCGGGGGTGCGGCGAAACTCAATGCGATTCAAACTTTGGTCGTCACCGGGAAAGCATCTATTCTGGGCCAAACGGACGCGCCTCTCACCATTCTGGTCAAACGCCCCAATCTGATGCGCCTGGAAATGACGTTTCAAGGCAAGCAGATCGTGCAGGCATTCGACGGAGTTACCGCCTGGACCATCAATCCGGCGGCCGGCGAAGAACCCCGCCGGTCGAGCGACGAGGATACGCGCGCTGCTCAGGAATCCTCCGACTTCATCGGCGGCAACCTGGTGGATTACAAGTCCAAGGGCAACACGGTCGGCCTGGTGGACAAAGAAGAGATGGATGGCGTCGCGGTCTACAAGCTCAAGATCACCAAGAAGAATGGCTCGGTCGAATACGATTATCTCGACGCCGGAAGCTTTTTGCCGGTCAAGACCGAGGGAAAACGTACGCAGCTGGGCCAGGAGATCTTATACGAATCCAAGATCGGAAACTACCAACCGGTGGTGGGCGTGCCGATGCCGTTCAGCCTGACGCAACTGGTGAACGGACGCCTGGCGATGGAAATCAGCATCGAGAAGATGGATGCGAATGTGCCCATCGACGAGGCTGTCTTCAAAATGCCCGAGAAACCGGAGCATTGATTTTCGTCATCGCGTCATAAAAAAGAGGCGTCTCTTGACAAGGATTCGATCAAGGCAAACCGGAGAGAAAATGAACGGCGCCGTCGCAGAACCCGCCGCCAGCAATACGGCTGTTAGAATCCAAATTCGCCGTCTGGTGCGACAGGTCTTGAGATCGCGGAACCAGCCATCCAGCGCCCGCCGAAAGCATATCGTGTTCTCATGGCCAGCCCAGATGATTGGCCCGCGATTCGTTGCAGTAGCCAACTCAGACGGCCCGCGATAAGCCGAATCTCCGCGCGGAAACTGCCTTCCATTATTCAGCCACATTATCACGCGCGCCTGCGGTACCATGCGATCAGCCGTGCCGACACTAGTTACCCACAGGCCCTACCGGCCCGTTCCCACCGACCCTCCGCGCAAGCTTTGGACGCGACTGGAGTGCGCCACGCTTGAGGCTGCTGGGGTATGGGAGCAACAGCGCCTGGAATTGGTGCATGGAGAACTGATCAGCAAGATGGGCAAGAAACGGCCCCACGTGAATGCCCTTGTCGCCGTACAAGCTTGGTTGATGCGAAGTTTCGGAGAACAGTTTGTCAATCCGGAAGCGCCAATCGACGTTGCTCCTGAAGACAACCCGACCAATGAGCCCGAGCCCGACTTGGTAGTGCTCGCCAAGCCTTCGCGCGAGTTTCGGGATACCAATCCAAGACCCGCTGATCTTCGGTTGGTGGTGGAGATCTCCGACTCGACTCTTGGTTTCGATCTTACGACCAAAGCGGAGCTGTACGCTCGCGCTGAAATTCAAGAATATTGGGTGGTCGACGTTGCGGCGCGCCGGCTCATCGTGCATCGCCAGCCGCACGAGGGTTTGTACCGCTCGGTCACAGCTTACAGCGAGCACGAGACTGCTACTCCGCTGGCATTGCCAACATGCGAGTTCCGAGTTTTGGACGCCTTCCAAGCCTAGCCGTTTGAGACATTCCGTTTCCCGCGTGCGCTAACATGCGGAGGTGTCGCTCCCCCCAAAACAGCCGGTGAAAGAGCCGCCGCCGGAGATGACGGTGAAAGCAGTTTCGCTCGGCATCTTTCTGGCATTCGTTTTTGGATCCGCCAACGCGTATCTGGGAATGAAGGCGGGCCAGACCGTGGCCGCCACCATTCCCGCGGCCGTGATCGCGATGGCGCTCTTTCGCATCCCGGCGTTTCGCGGCGGCATCCTGGAACAGAACATCACGCGCACCGCGGCGTCGGTGGGTGAAGCGCTGGTGGCCGGCGCCATCTTCACCATCCCGGCGTTCATGATGGTGGATATTGGCGGCCAGCGTTTATGGACCGATTTGCGATCGCACTACTGGGAAGCGACGCTGATCCTGCTGGTGGGCGGGCTGATTGGCGTTTTCTTTATCATTCTGCTGCGCCGCCCGCTGTGCGTGGATGCGCCGCTGCCGTGGCCGGAAAGCGTCGCCAGTTACGAGATCGTGAAATCCGGCGAAGCTTCCGAGACCAAGGCCCCGCGCTACATCTTCGGCGCCCTGGGCTTCGGCGGGCTCATCGAAATCCTCACCGATGACAAAGGCGCGCAGATTTTCCGGGAATATACCGAGGGCTTCCTCCGCTTCCCGCGCTCCGTCATCCAGCACTTCGATTTCGAGAAAAAGCCCATCGGCGATGTCACGCATTTCGGCGGCATCCCATGGTCCACGCCCAGCCTTTCGCCCGCGCTCATCGGCATCGGCTACATCATCGGCCCCGAGCTCTCCGCGATCAACGTTTCGGGCGGCATCATCGCCTGGTGGATACTGATCCCTCTGCTGCTGTTCTTCGATCCCGATCTTCCGCGCCGCATCGGCACCAATGATCCGGCCGTGGCCGCCAATACGGTTTGGTTCAACGTCGTGCGTCCCATTGCCGTTGGCACCATGCTGGTGGGCGCGGCCAGCACCATGTTCTCCATGCGCGAGTCGTTGTGGAGTTCGCTGCGCGGCATCTTCAGCGCCTCGGCGGCCGCGGCCCACGAAGCGAAAACGCTCGATCCCACCGAGCACGATATTCCGCCGCGCTGGGTGGTGCTTTCCACCGCGGTGCTGCTCATCCCGATCACCGCCATCTACTATTACTTCACGCGCGGAATTGTGTCTGCTATCGTCGCCGCCTTGATCATGACCGTTACCGGGTTCCTGCTTTCGGCGGTGGGCGGCTATCTGGTGGGACTGGTCGGCAGCTCCAACCAGCCGCTCTCGGGATTGACGCTTGCGGCCTTGATTATCGCGGCGCTGGTGATGCTGACCATCGGCGTCACGGGACTTTCGGGAGTCGCGGCGGTGCTGGGCGTCGCGGCGGTGGTCTGCGTGGCGTGCTCGGTTTCCGGATCCTTGATTCAGGATTTGAAGGCCGGCCATCTACTGGGCGGCACGCCGTGGAAAATGGAAGTGGTGGAAATCATTTCGGTGATTCTGCTTGCATTCTTCTTGATGGGCCCGATTATCGCGCTGCATCAGGCCAACCTCGACACCGGCGGCATCGGCGGCCGGGCCTTGCCTGCGCCGCAAGCCGGATTGATGGCGCAACTGGCCAAGGGAATCGTCGGCGGGCAGATGGCGTGGGGACTGCTCGGAATCGGCGCGGCCTTCGGAATCGCGCTGCTACTGTGCGGTGCGCGTTCGCCCATGCTGATCGCGGTCGGGATGTATTTGCCGTTCGATACCTCGTCGGCCATTTTCATCGGCGGGTTCATCAAATGGATTCTCACTCGCTTCACCGAGCGGCGCAGCGCCGAACAGAAGCTGCTGGTCGAGGAAAAGGGCACGTTGATCGCGTCCGGCCTGATTGCGGGCGAAGCGATTGTCGGCATTCTGCTGGCCGTGTTGTTTCTGACAGGAGTTCCGTCGATTGCCACGTTCAGCTTCACGCCGGCCTGGGGCGGATGGCTGTCGCTGATCGGATTCGCCGCGCTGGCCTACGTGTTGATTCGCATCCCCGCGCAGGCCGACTGATTATTCGCCGTCCACAATCACTGCATAAATCTCGCCGGGGCCATGCACGCCCCGGACCAGGATCTGTTCGATGTCGGCGGTGCGGCTGGGGCCGGTGATCAGGACCATGGAGCTGGTTTGATCGGCTGGACGCGGAAGAATGCTGAGCAGCTCGTCCAGATTCGCGAGAATGAGCGAGCGCGGAAAGATGGCGATGTGGGCCGGCGGCAGCAGCGATATCAGGCGGGCTTCATTGTGGCTGGACAGCATGACGAGGCTGCCGGTAGCGGCCAACGCATAGTCGACGCTGGTGATCCCGATGTCGGCGCCGGCGCAGGCCTGCTTCAGATCATCGCGATCGGTAAATCCGGCGTGGACCTGAGGGAGCCCGGTGATGCCGCACTTCCGCAGAAAAGGCGAGTTCGAAGCGATGGCGCTCTTTTGGTTCAACAACTCGGAGATCGCCGGGACAACGGCGGCGGCATTGCGGACGCGAAAAGATTTTCCGCCCAAGTTTTCGAACTTTTGGACGAAGAGATCAGCAGAGAGATTGCGGTCCGACAGAGGGATTCGCAGCGTAGGGGCCGGCAGAGGGGCTGCCTCGAATCGAGGAGGCTGGCCCGCGGCCCTCTTTAAAGCTTTTCGAACATCGTCTAGAATTTGTTCGCGCGAGGTCATGAGGAGCCTTTACGCGCGGCCCACCACTGATGAAAGCTCTGTTTGGCCGGCTCGGGAAGCGTGCGCTGGCTGGCCCATTTCTTCAATGGACCAATGCGCGGGACCAGCGGAAAGAAGACTGATCCGAGGCTCGCCAGCAGCAGATAGATTTTCGGATGAGTCGCGATCCAGGCAAACATCTGGAACGCGAAGCGCTCCATTCCATCCGAGTCCTGCCGCCGCTTCACCTCCGTAACTTCCTCGCGCAGCTTCAGCAGCAGCTTCGGAATTTCGATTTTCACCGGGCAAACTTCGGCGCACGCACCGCACAGGCTGGAAGCAAATGGCAGCCAGGTATCGCTGGTGATTCCGTGAAACTGCGGCGTGATGATGGCTCCGATAGGCCCCGAATAAACCCACGGATAATTGTGGCCGCCGATCTTGCGATAGACCGGGCAATGATTCAGGCACGCGCCACAACGGATGCAGTAGAGCGACTGGCGTTTCTCCGGATCGGCTAGCAATTTAGTGCGGCCATTGTCGAGCAGCAGCAGGTAGAATTCGTCGGGACCGTCGATTTCGTTTTCGCGGCGCGGTCCGGAAAGAAACGACGTGTAGACCGTCAGCGGCTGGCCGGTGGCGCTGCGTCCGAGCAGGTTCAAAAACACGGCCAGATCCTGCGCGCGCGGGATTACCTTCTCAATTCCGGCGATCGCGATGTGAATCTTGGGCGCCGAGGTGCTGAGCCGCGCGTTGCCTTCGTTTTCCACCACCACGATGGCGCCCGAATCGGCGACCAGGAAATTCGCGCCGCTGACTCCGATGCCCGCTTCGAGGAACTTTTCGCGTAAAACGCCCCGCGCTATTTTTGTTTGTTTCTCGATGACCACTTCGTTTTCGACGCCCAGTTCCTTGGTGAACACTTCGGCGACGTCGTAACGCGTCAGGTGGAGAGCGGGCGCGACGATGTGATACGGGCGCTGGTGCGCGAGCTGGAGAATGTACTCGCCGAGATCGGTTTCCACGGCCTCCAGGTGATGCTTTTCCAGGCGCTCATTGAAGTGAATCTCTTCGCTGGTCATGGATTTCGATTTCACCAGCATGTGTGCATCGCGCTGCTTGGCAAGATCGAGGACGAAGTCGGCCGCTTCTTCGCCGGTGCGGCAAAAGACGACGTGGCCGCCGTGCGCGATTACGTTGGATTCGAGCTGCTCCAGGTAATAATCGAGATTCTCGATGGTGTGCTTCTTGATTGCGTTGGCTTCGTTGCGGAGAGCCTGGTAATGCGGGAGGGCTTCCGCGCTGACGACGCCCGCGCGATGATCGATCAAGCGGCCCGTGGCGGTGTAGATGGCAAGCTGTAAACGCGGATCGGCGATGGCCTGCTGAATGTCAGCTTCCGGTGCGTTCATTGCGATGCCAGGACCTCGGCCAGGTGCAGCGTTCGGATCGGCAGGCCCGCGCGATCGATGACGCCTTGCAGTTGCATCAGGCAACTGGAGTCGATGGATACGACGGTTGATGCGCCGGTTTTCTGGATGGAATCGATCTTGGTGCGCGCCATGGCTCCGGAGACTTCGGGGAACTTGATGGAGAACGTGCCGCCGAATCCGCAGCACTCTTCGGCCGCGCTCATTTCCGCGAGCGTGAATCCTCGAACTTTCGCCAAAAGTTTTCTTGGGGCGGCTTTGATGCGCAGCTCGCGCAGAGCGTGGCAACTGTCGTGATAGGTGACGACGCCGTCAAATCGCGCGCCGACGTCTTCGACGCCCGCGACTTCGAGCAGGAAACGCGAAAACTCCCAGACGCGCGGCTCCAGAGCATGGGCTTCGGCGAGGAGCTTGGGATCGTGCTGGAACAAGTCGGCAAAATGATGCGAGATCATCGACGTGCACGAACCGGACGGCACGACGATGTATTCCGAATCGCGAAAGACGTCCAGGAAATGCCGGGCGATCTTGCGCGCTTCGTCCGTATAGCCGGTGTTGAATGCGGGCTGGCCGCAGCAGGTTTGCGCTTTGGGGAAATCGACCGGATAGCCCAGGCGCTCCAGCACCTGGGTGATGGCGATGCCGACTTGAGGGAACACCTGATCGACGATGCAGGTGACGAACAAGGAGACGCGCGGGTTCAATTGGGGAGTTTACCATGCCGGGGAGATTAGAATAAAAGCCGTGGATCTGATCACAGTGGACGAGGCCAACCCTCGCGAGGAAAACTATCTCGCGCTGGAGCGCGGCAACATTCTGTACTTCCCTCACACGCCGTTCGCGCTGCCGGAAGATGAGCGCGAGGTGCTGCGGAGCACGGGGCTTTCCTCGAGCAGCCTGCACAAAAACATCGCGTACCGGCCGGCGGAGGACAAGGTGACCGGGTTCGATCCAGCGGCGGTTTCCGATCCCGAGAAGCTGCGCACGGTGATGCGGTCGTACTCCGAGCGCGCGCTCGCGTTTTTGTGGAAGCTGCTGCCGCGCTACATGGAGAAGGCGCGGATCGATTTTGCGAGCTTTCGGCCGCAGGAGGAGGAGGGTCGCGACCTGCCGACCAAGAAGCGCAACGATCTGCTGCATGTGGACGCTTTTCCGACGCGGCCGACGCGCGGCGATATGATCCTGCGATTCTTCACCAATATTCATCCGACGAAGCCGCGGGTGTGGATGACGTCCGATCCGATGGGGACGCTGGCGCCGCGCTATGCGAGCGACGCGGGGCTGGGGGAAATGGCGAGGCATCCCAAGGGGTCGATTGCGAATCGGGTGCTGGGGGCGTTCGGCGGGGTGGAGGCGAAGAGGTCGGCGTACGACCGCTTCATGCTGGGCTTCCATGATTATTTGAAATTCAACGGCGAATATCAGCAGAGCTGCGCGAAGTATCGCTTTGAGTTTCCGCCGGACGCGACGTGGATGGTGTTCACCGATGTGGTGCCGCACGCGGTTTTGTCGGGGCAGTATGCGCTGGAGCAGACGGTGATTGTGGCGCGCGAGAGCCTGGCGGGGCGGGAAAATGCGCCGATCGAGATTTTGCAGGGGATTTGCGGGCGGCAACTGGCTTAGATTCAAGGCGTGGACGCATCAGGGTATTTTTTGTGTTTGGTGATGATAAATTCCCTTTAATGTTGAGGCGTGGGCGAAGTGACGCTGTGGTATTTAGATGGCGGGATGGAAACCAGTTGCGCATGATTTCGAGAACAGGATAGTTGGGAAGCCGAGCCGTGGGCACGGACCTGACCTGCAGGTTGTTGAGAGTGCGGCGAAGAGAGCTCGGCGACTGCTGTTATCGACAAAACGGTTGTTATGATTATGGTGTCCCCTAACTCATGCCCACCCATGCGCTCGACTACATTACCATCCGGGGCTTCAAGAGCATCGCTTCGATAGAAACCCTTCCGCTGAAGCCGATCAACGTGGTGATTGGGCCGAACGGTTCCGGAAAGTCCAACTTCATTGGCATCTTCGATTGCCTTCATGACATTTGCGAGGGACGACTTCGTGAGTATGTGACGACGGCTGGCGGCGCTGAAAAGGTTCTGCACTTCGGTTCAAAAAATACGAAGGAATTGGAGCTAGAGCTTTTTTTCCGTCATGTGGAGGCATGGCCGAAGGGAGGGCTGCGTTACAAGCTCATCCTCTCGCCTTCCACCGACGATGGGCTCTTTCCTTCCTTCGAGGCGACCTTTCATGATGGCCCTTATCCAACTGTCCTCACCCCAAGGACAGACGGAAGAGAGGCCGGCATCAGCGATCCGAAGCCGGAATTTGAGGCAAGATTTGTGCGTGCCCACCTTTTGGGATGGCAGGTGTACCACTTCGACGACACAAGCTTCTCCTCGCCGATGCGGAAAACGGCGAAAGTCGATGACAATCGCTTTCTGCGTCCCGACGGATCCAATCTGCCCTCATTTCTCTACCTGCTAAGAGAGAAGCACGCGGACTCGTACAATTTGATCGTTCGTACTGTGCAGCGCGTGGCGCCTTTCTTCGATGACTTCCGGTTGGATCCGCTTCTGCTCAAGCCTGACGACATCAAACTGGAGTGGCAGCACAAGAACTCGGATCAGTACTTCGATGCGTCGTCGTTGTCGGATGGAACGCTCCGCTTTATCGCACTTGCAACCCTTTTTCTTCAGCCTGAGCGATTTAGGCCCTCAGTGATTCTGGTTGACGAACCTGAACTGGGCTTGCATCCCTACGCCCTCGGAGTACTGGCAGCCTTGATTCGGCAAGCCTCGGTGAGCACCCAAGTGATCGTATCAACCCAGTCGTCTCTGCTGTTGGATCATTTCCAGCCGGAGGATGTGTTGGTGGCAGACCGAGTAGACGGCGGGACGCAGCTTAGGCGCCTTGAAGCCGAGCCTTTGGCGAAATGGCTGGAGGACTACAGTCTTGGGCAACTCTGGGAGAAGAACGAACTCCGCGGGCGGCCTGTCCCAGGGTAATCGCGATGCCCAGGTTGTTGATCCATGTGGAGGGCCAGACGGAGGAATCCTTCGTCAACGAAATACTGCGGGGGCATTTGGTGGCGCGAGGGTACCATTCCGTGGATGCTCGAATTGTAGGGAATGCCCGCCTTCGCGAAAGGCGTGGTGGCATCCGGCACTGGGCGTCCGTCAGGAAAGACATTGTCAACCACCTGCGGGAGGATCAGGATTGCATCGCGACGACGATGGTTGATTATTACGGCTTGCCCCTCACTTGGCCCGGACGAGATGACGGCAAAGAGCCTGGGAACTATCGAAGAAAAGGCTTCGTGCGTGCAGGACGCGGTGCGGGATGATGTGGCCACGGAGATGGGGAATCGCTTCGACTTGGGCCGTTTCGTGCCCTTTGTTGTAATGCATGAGTTTGAGGGTCTGCTTTTCAGCGACTGCGCATCGTTCGGTCGTGGTATCGGTCGACCTAATCTTGAGCAGAGCCTCCGGGAAATTCGAGAGAGCTTTGAAACACCGGAGCACATCAATGATTCACCGGATACAGCTCCGTCCAAGCGTGTGCAGAATCTCCTGCCCGGCTACGAAAAGCCTTTCCTTGGCGTACTGGCCGTGCTAGAGATCGGACTGGTCGCGCATTCGCGCGGAGTGTCCTCACTTCGATGGCTGGCTCAAGCAGCTTGAATCCCGAGCGTGCTCGAGCGAGCCGATCGATTACTGGGCCGAGCCCATGGACGGCTTGCCGAAGCGGGAGTCGTCGATCGGGACGTTGACCTTCACGTCGGTGAGCTTGTAATTATCGCGGCCGTCCAGCCAGGAGAATTTGTAGGCGAAGGGGAACTTGATTCCGTCCACGTCGCGATAGTCGGAATAATCCACTTGCGAGGGAACGCGGCCGATGGGCGTCCGGCCGAAGCGGATTTCCCGCACCAGCAGGCCCGTATTCTTATCGAAGTACAGCGTGACGAGGAGATTCCTGGGGCCGCGGCCCTGGACCACTTCGACGTCTTTACCGTCGATGTTGTCCGGATAGCCGACGCGCAGATTGGTGAGAACTTTCTCGATCTGCCCGGGGAACGCCAGTTCGGCGTCGAAATGGAGCCCGTCGAGCTCGGTGCCCGTCACCTGATACTCGCCTAACAACGCGCGCGGCGTGGTGATCCAACCCATGCTGCCGTTAAATGCACGGCTCTGGTTGCCGCGATCCGGGGCGTCGGGATAGGTGACGCGAACGGTGCGCATGTCGGGAGCCTTGGCGAAAATCTCGAACACGCCGCCGCCCTTCACCTGCACGTAGCCGCCCTGCGTGCCGGTGGCGATGAAGCTTTTCAGACTGTTCAGTTTCTCGGCGCCGCCCAGAGCCGCGATATATTTATCGAGAATCACGTTGGCGTTAGGCTGCGAGTCATCCTTGGTGATGATGTCATCCTTCTCATCGTTGGGAGGACCGTAGAGGTTATCCAGAGCAATGGTGGTGGCGGGAACGTCTTTTCCGTGGTGGCACGTCCAGCAGCTTACCAGCGGCGCTCCGCCGAAATTCTGCTTATTGATGGTGGCGACCATTTCGGTCATCCGGCGCGCCATTCTCTTGCGATTGGTGTCGGCTTCCCAGACCACTTTGTCGGTGCCGGCGCCGGTGTGGCAGTCCGCGCAATCAAATCCGAGGGCGGCAGCCATGACGCCCATGCTTCCCATAAAATCGTCGACGGTTAACCCTTTGAGCGGGCGTTGTTGTCACGTTCTTGAACACTTCTCCCGCCGTTTGTCCCTTTGCCGGCGCGCCTGCCTGGCCTAGCAACGGGATGCCGCTCAAGCAAACGACTGACAATCCAGCGACCGACAAGGTCAGCCGGCTCGACCAAAACTTCATGTTTACTTCCTCCCTACAAGGTATCTGAAGGACCTATCGTACTAATGACGGATCTCGGACGCAAGCTTGTTACAGGCGGCGGGTGTGAGTTTGAGGCGGATCAACGCTTATCGGTCGCGTTCCAGATAGCTGCCAGGAGAAACGAATGGGGAGATCGAATCGCCAATAGAAGAACGACCGCGGAGATTGTGATTGCGGGCAATGTCAGGAAGCTTGGCCAGTATATCGGACGCCGGCGCCAAATTCTGAATCTTCTTCTCGGACATGCTAGGGTACAGCTTAGGCATGAAATCGACGCTTGACGCCATCCACGCCGACGCCAGTTTTTTCGGGCATCCGCGCGGGTTGGCGACGTGTTTCTTCACCGAAATGTGGGAGCGCTTCAGCTATTACGGGATGCGCGCGATCCTGATCCTGTTCATGACGGCGAGCGTAGCGAAAGGCGGCCTGGGTTTTTCGGTGGTGAAAGCCGGCGCGATTTACGGCTTCTACACGGCGATGGTCTATTTGCTCAGCCTGCCGGGCGGATGGGTGGCGGATCGCATCTTCGGGCAGCGGCGGGCGGTGCTGTATGGCGGGATTCTGATCGTCGCGGGCGAGTTTGCCTTGATGAGTCCGGGCGTTAGCGGATTCTATGTGGGCTTGGGCCTGTTGATTTTCGGCACCGGGATGCTGAAGCCCAACGTGAGCACGATGGTCGGGCAGCTCTATGCGCAGAACGACCGGCGGCGCGATTCGGGCTTCTCGATTTTCTACATGGGCATCAATCTGGGCGGGCTGCTTTCGCCGCTGGCGTGCGGATGGGTGGGCGAGCGGATCAATTGGCGGCTGGGTTTTGGGCTGGCGGGCGTGGGGATGGTGGCCGGGCTGATTCAATATATGCTGGGCGCGAAATATCTGGGGACCGCGGGATTGCATCCGGCGACTGAGGGGGATCCGGCGGCGGCCCGGCGTGCGAAACGGAATGCCGGGCTGAGTGCGGCGGCCGGTGCGCTGGTGTTGGGAGCGATCGGAATCCTGGGGGCGACCGGAGCGATCGAGATTACGGCGGAGCGAATTTCGGCGGTGCTCGGAATCGTTTTAATCCTGGTGTCGGTGGGGATATTCGCGTGGCTGCTGCTGGGGCCGGGTTGGTCGGTGATCGAGCGCAAGCGGTCGGGCGCGATTCTGGTGCTGTTTGTGGCGTCGGCGGTGTTTTGGGCGGCGTACGAGCAGGGCGGTTCGTCGCTGAATCTGTTTGCGGAGCGGAGCACGCGGCACGTGCTGCTGGGATTCGATTTTCCGCCGAGCTGGTTTCAGTTTGTGCCGTCGCTGTTCGTGATGATTCTGGCGCCGGCGTTTGCGTGGTTGTGGATCGCACTGGGCAAGCATGAGCCGTCCAGCCCGGCCAAGTTTGCCTGGGGTTTGTTCTTTGGCGCGATTGCATTTGCGATTCTGATTCCGCCGGCGAAGGCGGCGATGGCGGGCGCGCTGGTTTCGCCGTGGTGGCTGACGGGAACGTATTTTCTTCAGACGGTGGGCGAGATGTGCCTGAGTCCGGTGGGATTGAGCGCGATGACGAAGCTGGCGCCAGCGCGCGTGGCGGGGTTGATGATGGGGCTGTGGTTTCGTGTCGATCAGCATCGGCGATTATCTGGCCGGGACGGCGGCGTCGCTGTACGAATCGATGCCGCTGCCGGTGCTGTTCGGCGTGGTGGCCGCGATTTCGCTGGGCGCGATGGTGCTGCTGGTCCTGCTGGTGAAGCCGACGGTGAAGTTGATGTCGGGCGTGAAATAGCGGAGCGCATTCATGTTCATCGGCCACTTTGCAGTGGGATTTGCGGCCAAACGATTCGCGCCACGCAGCTCGGAAGCGGTGCTGTTAACCGCGCCGCTGCTGGCCGACATCCTGTGGCCCGTGTTTTTGCTGCTGGGCTGGGAGCAGGTACGGATCGATCCCGGGCAATACGCGCTTCACGCCGTTCGATTTTGTTTCCTATCCGTGGTCGCACAGCTTGCTGATGTTGTGCGTGTGGGCTACGGTGTTTGGCGGCGTCTATTACGCGATCACGCGCTATGGGGCGGGCGCGATCGCGATCTGGATCGGCGTGGTGAGCCACTGGGTGCTGGATTGGGTGACGCATCGGCCGGACATGCCGCTCTATGCCGGGCGGAGACGCTATGGCCTGGGAATCGATCGCGGTACTGGCTGGTGCTGCTGCTGGTGATTTATGCCGGGCAACGCGTTGGTGGTTTCGGACGCGCCGCCAGCGAGCTCACGGAGAGTGGCGTGGGGAGCGTCTGGCATTCTGCCGGGTGGTGCTGATCGCCATGGGCTGGTGGTTTGACCGGCATCGCAGCACTCGCCGAGCAAAAGAGGGGAAGGCATATGAAGGCGCTTCGGTTGGGGGCGTTGGCTGCGCTTGCGGTTGTTGTTGTATGGGCAGTCCAAACCCAAAGATGTTGACGGGTGGGACAAGATCCAGTGGGGCATGACGATGGCCGAAGCCCGCTCGGCCTACAGCATTGACGCCGAACCCGAAAACAAGGATGAATGGACGCTGCTGGAGCTCAAACCGGTTCAGTTAGCCGGTGTCGAGATGGGTGTTCAGGTGGGCGCGCGGAGAGAGCGCGGCAAAGATCAGCCTGGTGCGATTGTGGTCGTTTTTCGGGCTTCCCAGCTCGCCGCCATCGGCCGGGCCGCAAGACTTCGACACGCTCAAGACGACGCTGATCGAAAAATACGGCGCGCCCGCCAAGGAAGAAAAGAGACAGGGAGGGGAGAACACGCACTACTTCAAAACTGCTCTTTGGACATTTCCATCCACATCGATCCTGCTGTCGCTGGAGCAATCGTCAGCGTTGCCGAATCTTGGCACCATTTATTTGGAATACACGGCAACCGGCAAGTGACGATCCGGGCGCGTGTCCGTGCGCGCCCCTACAATACAGGGATGGCTCCGCTGCGGGGATCTTTTTGGGTGTTCGTGCTGTACGACGTGGCCGAGGAGATCCGCATCGATAAGCTGCGCGATCTGGTGGGCGCCGAGACGGCGCGGCCGCAGCCGAGTTTCAAACATCCGGCGCCGGAGTATGTGCGGTTTGAACGGCCACCCGCGATCGAGTATCCGGAGCCCGTCGCGATTGAGACCGGCGAAAAATTCGAGGCGCGCATCAAGTATTTCGATTATGGCGTGGCGAGCGTGGAGTTGAAGATGGAATTCGAGGCGGATTGGGAGCAATTGATCCGGCTTTCGAACCGCTGGATTCTGGCGCCGGAGATCGAGCGGCGGACGGCGGAGCTGATCCAGTCGCGGCATGGAGCGGGCGGCTGCGGCGCTTGGTGCAGCCTTATCCGGCGCGGCTCAGCGAAGACTATTACATCATCCATTTGCGCGAGGCGGTGGATGAGGACGGCCAGCGGCTGACGGCTCCCGTGATGCTCGCCAAGCGCGGCGAACAGATCGCACAGATTGTGCGCGGCGAATCGCAGCCGCTGTCGGAGAGCGAGCGCCGGGAAGTGTTGCAATCCAGCCTGTCGTATTATCCGAGCGACCTGTTAGTAACCGGCTGGGTGGCGGCGCTGGTTTATGACACCGCCGAAGGCGCCGCGCCGACCATTCAGTTGCTCGAATACGCGAACACGCAGTTGCTGGAGTTCCGGCATTACGACGATGTGCTGACGCGTGTTTTGGAAAACGTATATAAGATGCTGGAGCATCGGCGGCGGATTGTTCCGGCGCTGGAAGATGGCGGGCGAGGCCGAGCGGCTGAATACGCTGCGGCTGGATGTGCGGGAGCTGACCGAGCGCACCGATAATGCGATCAAATTTCTGAGCGATATGTTTTACGCGCGGGCATATCGGATCGCGGCGGCTCGCGTGGGCGTCACCGATTATCGCAACCTGGTGGAAGAGAAGCTGCGGACGGCGGGCGAGTTGTACGAGTTCATGATGAACGAATTTCATCAGGCGCGGGCGTTCGCGCTGGAGGCGATGGTGGTGGCGATTTTGGTGATTGAGCTGTTTTCGCTGTTTCGGGGCGGGCATTAATATATCGTGTTGGTGGGAGGCGGCTTAACATGGGTGAATTTACGTTTCGCTATCCCGTGTGGCGAGAGATCGAACCGAATGACTGGGTGACCAAGTGGGCGGCGCTCTACGGTGAAGACGAAAGCGATAACTCGAAACATGATGCTCTGATAGAGAAGGACGGTATGCTATCAAGCAAGGATTTTGAGTGCATCGGACGGTGGAAGGAAGGGTGTCCGGAAGGGCATGGAGGATGGAAATCGGGAACGCCCAGGGCTTACGATGTTTGGACGCAGGCTATGAGGGAGTTACCGCGGTGTCCTGCGGAGGATCACATCGCCGAGTTCTTGGCGTGCTGGTCCGAGAAAAAGTTCTGGGCGGGCACAAGAAAGGGCCGTCATCTGGAACAGAGTTTCGGATTGTCACGTGGGACCACCTTACTGCATTTCGTGAGCGGTGGCCGATATCCCATCGTTGACAGAAGAGTCGAGGTTGCAATGAGTCGCTTGGGTTCTCCTATTGAGACGACCGTTGACGGGTACTTGTCGTTCTGTACTTTGTTTTTAGAACTCGCTTCTGCGTGCGGTGTATCGGGGAAAAAGGGGCTGCGGAAGTTGGACAATGCCCTATTCTGTTACGGCTTGGACAGCATTCGGCTCTCCAGCATCGATTCGCCGGAGTAGGAGAAGGCCATGTTGTCATGACGTTTTGAATGAAAGTCAGAGACGCGATCAAGATCGTCGAGACTGACGGCTGGAGGTTGGCGCGAACACGTGGAAGCCACCGTCAATATCACCATCCGAAGAAGCCGGGAACTGTGACGATAGCCGGTCATCCCTCCGTCGACTTGGGTCCAAAGACTCAAACGTCTATACTGAAGCAGGCAGGCCTGAAGACATGAGCAGATACACCGTTTTCATTGAACCGACCGCCACGGGCTACAGCGCGCATGTCCCCGACCTGCCGGGCTGTGTTGCCGCCGCGTCAACGCTTGAAGAGACACGCCAACTGATCAAAGAGGCGATCGAGTTTCACATTGAAGGCATGCGTATCAACGGCGATTCTGTTCCTGAGCCGACGCAGTTTGTCGAGCAAGTCGAAGTGTCGGTCTAGACCGGCAGCGCGCTGACGCGGCTTGTGCTAAAATTTTTCATGGATTTGTAGATTCGGGTCCCTCCGCCGATTTCAGCTTTGTCCTCTTTTACAAGCGGGTTGCGGTTTGACGATGCGGCGCGAGGGATTTGGGTACTGGACAGGTGGCCGAGTGGTTAATGGCAGCAGACTGTAAATCTGCCGCTCCTTGCGAGCTACGGAGGTTCGAATCCTCCCCTGTCCACCAGAAAGGTTTCGGCCGTTGTAGCTCAGTTGGTAGAGCGCGTCCTTGGTAAGGACGAGGTCACCAGTTCAATCCTGGTCAACGGCTCCACTTCTTCATAAAGGTAGCGACGAGAAGGTTCTGAAATGGCGAAGGAAAAATTTGACCGCAGCAAGCCGCACGTGAACATCGGGACGATCGGGCACATCGATCACGGCAAGACCACGCTGACGGCGGCGATCACCAAGGTGCTGGCCAAGCACAATCCGAAGGTGAAGTTCCGCTCGTTCGATTCGATCGACAACGCGCCGGAAGAAAAGGCGCGCGGGATCACGATCGCGGTGGCGCACGTCGAGTACGAGACGGCCAACCGGCACTACGCGCACGTGGATTGCCCGGGCCACGCCGACTACATCAAGAACATGATCACCGGCGCGGCGCAGATGGATGGCGCGATTCTGGTGGTGGCGGCTACCGACGGTCCCATGCCGCAAACGCGCGAGCACATGCTGCTGGCCCGGCAGGTGGGCGTGCCGTACATCGTGGTGGCGCTGAACAAAGTGGACATGGTGGACGATCCGGAGCTGCTGGAACTGGTGGAGCTGGAAGTCCGCGAGCTGCTGACGAAGTATCAATTTCCGGGCGACGATCTGCCGGTGGTGCGGGTGAGCGCGCTGGGGGCGTTGAACGGCGAAGAGAAGTGGGAAAAGACGGTCGACGAGCTGATGGAGAAGGTGGACTCAGTACGTTCCGCAGCCGGCGCGCGACATCGACAAGCCGTTCCTGATGCCGATTGAAGACATTTTCTCGATCCAGGGCCGCGGCACGGTGGTGACGGGGCGCATCGAGAAGGGGATCTGCAAGGTCGGCGAGGAAATGGAGATCGTGGGCTTCAGGGACACGCGCAAGACGGTGGTGACGGGCGTGGAAATGTTCAAGAAGCTGCTGGACGAAGGGCGGGCGGGCGATAACGTGGGGTTGCTGCTGCGCGGTATTGAAAAGGACGACGTGGAGCGCGGGCAGGTGATCGCGAAGCCGGGATCGATCACGCCGCACAAGAAGTTCAAGGGCGAAGTTTACGTGCTGAGCAAGGAAGAAGGCGGGCGGCACACGCCGTTCTTCAAGGGATACCGGCCGCAGTTTTATTTCCGGACCACGGACGTGACGGGCGTGGCGCAGTTGCCGGAAGGCACCGAGATGGTGATGCCGGGCGACAACGTGGGGCTGGTGGTGGAGCTGATCACGCCGGTGGCCATGGACAAGGGGTTGCGGTTTGCGATTCGCGAAGGCGGCCGGACGGTGGGCGCGGGAACCGTGACGGAGATCTTGGAATAGGATAGAACAACATGCGCGAAATCATTACGTTGCAGTGCACCGAGTGCAAACGCAAGAATTACAGCAAAACCAAGAACAAGAAGACCAAGACCGAGCGGCTGGAGCTGAAGAAGTTCTGCCCCTTCTGCCGCATGCATCAGGCACATCGGGAAATCAAGTAGACTGAATTTAGAGGCGGCCCGAGTAGGGGCATAGGCTAACGGTAAACCAGCGGTCTCCAAAACCGCCTTTGGGGGTTCGAATCCCTCTGCCCCTGCCATCTTACTCGGAGCGAGGAAATTTATGAACATGGCGATAGCACAAATGCCAGGAAGGCGACGAGGGGAATTTCATCCAGCGGGCGTCCAGCTGGCCCGTCAGGCTGAAGGATTACTTCGAAGAACTGCAGACCGAGATGAGCCGCGTCACGTGGCCGTCCTGGAAGCAGGTTCGCGCCACCACCGTCGTCGTGATCGTCGCCGTGTTCGCGTTCGCGGCGTACTTCGCGGTGATCGACCAGATCGTCCTCAGCCTGATCAACAAGCTGTTCAACGCCTTTACGAAGTAGACGGGAAACTCATGGCGGACGAAGAGACGAATCATAGTAACGGGAACGCGGATCACGATCCGGCCGAAGACGCGGCGCGTCTTCCGAGGAGACCGCGCAAGCAGGTGCTGAGCAATGCGCCTGCCGCTGCCCCGGCTGCCGACGGAAAGAACTGGTATATCATCCACACCTACTCGGGCTTCGAGCAGAAGGTGGCGGATTCGTTGCGGAGCCGCGCCCAGGCCTTCGGGTTCGCCGACCAGATCGGCGCAGATCCTGATTCCGACCGAAGAAGTGGTGGAACTGCGCAGCGGCAAGAAGGTCACCAGCAAGCGTCTGCTCTATCCCGGCTACGTGCTGGTGCAAATGGAAATGAACGATCAACTGTGGCACGAGGTGAAGAATACGCCGCGCGTCACCGGTTTCGTCGGCGGCGGCAATAGCCCGGTGCCGCTGACGGCCGACGAAGTGAATTCGATTCTGTTCCGGCAGCAGACCTCGGCCGAGCGCCCGCGTCCGAAGATGAATTTCGAGAAGAACGAGACGGTGCGGATCATCGACGGGCCGTTCGCGAACTTCTCGGGCAAGGTGGACGAAATCAATCCGGAGCGCAATACGCTGCGCGTGCTGGTCACGATTTTTGGCCGCGCCACGCCGGTGGAACTGGATTTCCTGCAAGTAGAGAAGATCTAAAAGATTAGAAGAGACGAGACGATATGGCAAAGAAAGTTACTGCAAGTGTGAAGCTGCAAATTCCGGCGGGCAAGGCCACGCCGGCGCCTCCGGTGGGCACCGCGCTCGGTCCGCAGGGCGTGAACATCATGGAGTTCTGCAAGGCGTTCAACGCCAAGACTTCGGCCAAGGATCAGGAAGGGCTGATCATCCCGGTGGTGATCACGATCTTTAGCGACCGGTCCTTCACCTTCATCACCAAGACGCCTCCGGTGCCGGTGCTGATCAAGCGCGCGGTGAACCTGGCCAAGGGGTCGGCCGAGCCGAACAAGAATAAGGTCGGCAAGATCACCGAGAAGCAGGTGGAAGAGATCGCCAAGATCAAGATGCCGGATCTGAACTGCTTCGATGTGGGCGCGGCCATTCGGAGCGTCAAGGGCACCGCGCGCAGCATGGGCGTGGACGTAGTTTAGAAATTAGCCACGGATAAACACAGATAAACGCGGATCAAGCTGACTAGGCCGGACCTGTCTTGGTCTGCGGTTTCAGTTTTGCAAAACACTTCTGCATTTCGACAAGGCCGGAGGTTTCTTTTGGCCCAAGTTTCGCGGCTGCGTTGAACTCGTCTGTGAGCTTCGCCAGCTCCTCTCGAACGTTGACATTTTCGATCCGCCTTTTCCAGGCTTCGAACTCAGGGCCAGGCTGCCTGGGGCGGACATCACTGAGACTCTTCTTGTCTTCTTCCACAAACGTATTATGGTGCTTTATGCGCTTAGTCGCTGACGCCATGCCGAATCGATCGGAATCAGCGAGTAAAGGTCTGTAGATAGTATTAGTTCGAGCGTGCGGTTGAGCATGAAGAGCGCAATTTCCTCAAGCAGTTGCTCCAATGTGTAGTCCGCCGTAATCGGTTCGCCGCTAGCGCTTGTCAGCGCGCATTGTCTGAGGAATCGCTCGGAGACTCGGCGTCCGTGTGCGACCTCACTGCGAAAGTCGTAGAGGTCTTCACAGGACGCGCTCACAGTGCAGTTGGGCTGGACGCCATCCATTCTGGGTGGTAGCACAAGCCAATCGCCGCCGAGAAGCGCGATTAAGCGATCCTTGAATTGCAGGCGACTACAGAGCGACCGCGTTGACGAGGCGCTGGATGTCGGAAGCAACAGCGCCTTTGAGCCGGTCAACCATCAGCGGCAGATTCTCCAGGTCGCTTATGGCATACCTCGCTCCCTGACTCCACTTCGTTCCCCTGATTGCGTGGCCGCGTCCCACCGCCCTGGGCAATAGTTTCCCGTCGATTTCGTTACAGATCAGCCATACGCCCCTTCTTGCGATGGGCGCCAAGATATCGAGGACGACCATCGCGTATTCCCCATGCTCAAATTCGGAGTGCTGTGGATCAGCTGATCCGTCCGCCTGTTCGTATTCATAGCTTCGCCACGAGGGGGTCTTCTCGACGTCGAGTAGTTCCTCACCTATCAGATGCTCCCAACGCTTGAGCTCTTTGAAATCGATCGGGGGATTTGTACGAAAGTACATCCCGGGACCCACGGGAAGCAGCGCTCCGGGCGTGGCTGCGCCAGGAGCAACGAGATATGTTACGTGCTTCGCCATCTAGAGTATGGTCCGACGACAGGCGAACAGGACGCCCTTTCTGGACCTGCCTTCGAAATCAGTCGGCTGCTAGGTCATATTAACCCATTACGCTTCGTACGATTGCGGCCGATAGTGGACAAACCGCCACGTCTTTGGTAACCTGATTGGAGCGCTTAAACGCACTACATTTTAAATCTCAGTGGGAGGCAGGGGTCTTTAAGAAGTCAGCCGCTGCCGTCTGCACCAATGAGGGAGTATGTCGAAACACGGTAAGAAGTTTGAAGCTGCGTCCAAACAAGTAGAGCAACGCCCCTACAGCCTGCACGACGCGGTTCCGCTGGTCCAGAAGGTCAAGTTCGCCAAATTCGACGAGACGGTCGAGCTGCACATGCGCCTGGGCGTCGATCCCAAGCACGCCGACCAGATGGTCCGCGGCACCGTGGTGCTGCCGAACGGCCTGGGCAAATCGAAAAAGGTTCTGGTGATCGCCTCGGGCGATAAGCTGCGCGAAGCTGACGCGAAGCCGGCGCCGATTTCGTCGGGCGGCGAAGACATGGTGGCCAAGATCCAGGGCGAAAGCTGGACCGATTTCGACGCCGTGATCGCCACGCCGGACATGATGCGCTCGGTGGGGCGGCTGGGCAAGGTGCTCGGGCCGCGCGGCCTGATGCCGAACCCGAAGACCGGCACGGTGACCACCGACGTCGCGAACGGCGGTGAAGGAAGTGAAGGCCGGCAAGGTGGAGTTTCGCGTGGACAAGACCGGCGTGATTCACGTGCCCGTGCGGCAAAGTCAGCTTTCGAAACCGAGCAAGCTGCTCGAAAACGCCGACAGCCTGATCCAGGCGGTGGTCAAAGCCAAGCCTGTCGGCGGCCAAGGGCAAGTACGTCAAGAGCGTGACCATCTGCTCCACCATGGGCCCGGGCGTCCACCTGGACGTCACGCGCGTTCAACGCCAAGCAGATCTGACGGAGAAGATCCAACATGAAGAAGAAATCGGACAAAGAAAAAGATCTCGAAGCGCTGAAGAAGGATTTCGAGAAGCCGCGCAGAACATCTTCCTGACCGGCTTCGAGAAGCTGACCGTGCAGCAGGATTTCGAGCTGCGCAAGACGGTGCGCGGCGCGGGCGGCAATTATAAGGTCGTCAAGAACAACATGGCCGAGAAGGCGTCCGAGGGCACGCCGGCCGAAGACCTCATGAAGCCACCTGAAGGGCATGACGTTCGATGGCCTACACCAGCAAGGATCCGGTGGCGCTGGCCAAGGCGCTGACGGCCTATGCCAAGGCCAATCCGGCGTTCACATTCAAGGCGGGTATGGTGGAGGGCCGGGTGATCGACGTGAAGTCGATTCAGGAGCTGGCGACTCTGCCCTCGCACGAAGAGATTTTGGCGAAAGTTCTTTTCCTGATTCAGGCACCGGCGCAGCGGCTGGTGACGGCGCTCGGGGGCGTGGGCCGGAACCTGGCGGTGGTGGTGGATCAGGGGGTGAAGGAAAACAAGTTTTCACAATAAGCAGATTTGCGATAGAGAGAGTAGAGGAAAAAGATCATGGCGGACATCAACGCGATTGCGGAACAGATTCAAGGGCTGACGCTGCTCGAAGCATCGCAGCTTGTCAAATTGCTGGAAGAGAAGCTGGGCGTGTCGGCGGCGGCGGCGACCGTGGCGGCGGCTCCGGCGGGCGGCGGCGCGGCGGCTGCGCCGGCAGTGGAAGAGAAGACCGAATTCAACGTGATCCTGACCGCGGCCGGCGCGAACAAGATCAACGTCATCAAAGCGGTGCGCGAAGTCACCAGCCTGGGCCTGAAGGAAGCCAAGGACCTGGTGGACGGCGCGCCCAAGGCGATCAAAGAAGGCGTCAACAAGGAAGAAGCCGAGACCATCAAGAAGAAGTTCACCGACGCCGGCGCGACTGTAGAAGTGAAGTAGCGTGGCCTGCCCGGCGGCTTGCCTGTATCTGATTGGGATTCCTGGGCAGTGTGTTGCCTCGGGTGACTGAGGACAGCCGCTCGCCGGTGTCCTGCTGTTTGGCCCAGCTTGGCCGATTTGACGAACGTTAGATCGGTCTGCTAAAGTTAGATTAGTTACTGGCCGGAGACCGACCCGGATTCTTGCTCTTGTGAACCAAACATCCTGCGGATTTGGTGTGCCCTCTCCTGAGGCGGGCACAGGGCTTTGCCATGCGCATTTTTGCCCGCTACGCCTGGGCGTGTATGGCCACGGTCTTCCGCTGCTGGTTATCTAGTGTCCCGCTGCCTTCGATCTTCCCCTAAGGCTTTTGGCTCGCGATCCGGGCCGAGGCGTCCTTGAACAGAGGCGGGGAAGCGGCAGCGGTTGTTTTGTCTTCGCAGGTTTGATGCGCAGAGTTTGTTCTAGCGAATGAGTCGAGAGACCATCGGCCGTAGGAGTAAAAATGGAAAATCTGGCAAACGGCGCTACGCGCGAGCGAGTGGATTTCTCACGCATCAAGACTTCGATCCCGATTCCCAATCTGATCGAGGTTCAGAAGAAATCGTATGAGCGGTTTCTGCAGATGGACCTGCTGCCCGGCGAGCGGGAAGACACCGGCCTGCAGAGCGTGTTCAACTCGCGTTTTCCCGATTTCCGATTTCCGCGGGCTGAGCCAGCTCGAGTTCGTCGATTACGCGATCGGCAACTGGGAGTGCAAGTGCGGCAACCTGAAGGGTCTGCACCACCTGCGTTCCACCTGCCGCAATCCCAGCTGCGGCGCCACCATCAAGACCGATCCGTTCCACGTGGGCGACGTGCTGTGCCACCGCTGCGGAACGTTCAACAAGAACATCGTCACGTTCTGCAACCGCTGCGGCGATCCCGTGGGGCTGCAGTTGAAATACGACGTGGCCGAGTGCGAAGAGCGCGGCATGACCTACGCCGCGCCGCTCAAGGTCACCATCCGGCTGACCGTTTACGACAAGGACGCCGAAACCGGCGACAAGACCATCCGCGACATCAAGGAGCAGGAAGTCTTCTTCGGCGAAATTCCGCTGATGACCGACAACGGCACCTTCATCATCAACGGCACCGAGCGCGTGATCGTTTCGCAGTTGCACCGCTCGCCCGGCGTGTTCTTCGAGCGCGTGCCGGCGCAGGGCTATTTCCTCGGCAAGATCATTCCCTATCGCGGAAGCTGGGTGGAGTTCGAATACGACAACAAGAACCTGCTGTACGTCCGTATCGACCGCAAGCGCAAATTCTACGGCACGGTTTTCCTGCGCGCGCTGGGCCTGAAGACCGACGCCGAGATTCTGAAGGCGTTCTACAAGTCAGCGAGATCATCGATCAAGGACAAGAAGCTGTTCTGGAAGGTTTCCGACAGCCTGATCGGCCTGAAGCTGTCGAACGCCATCGCCACCAAGAACGAGACCATCGTCCCGCAGGGCCGCAAGATCACCAAGTCGCGTCTACGAAGCAATTCTCAAAGCCAAGATCGAGCAGGTGGAAGTCGATCGGACGGATCTGGAAGGCGCCTATGTCGCCGCCGACGTCATCGACATGTCCACCGGCGAAGTGCTGGTCGAGGCCAATCACGAACTCACCAACATCGACAAGCTGATGGACAACGGCATCACGTCGTTCGAAATGTTCTTCCCCGAGCGCGACGAAGTGGGCAACGTGATTTCCGTCACGCTGCGCAAAGATCCGGTCAAGAGCCAGAACGACGCGCTGCTCGAAATCTACCGCAAGCTGCGTCCCGGCGATCCGCCGACGCTCGACACCGCCACGCAGTTGTTCCAGGGCATGTTCTTCGACCCGCGCAAGTACGATTTCTCGCGCGTGGGGCGCATGAAGTTCAACATCAAGCTGTACGACAAAACCGACGCCACGCCGCTCGACAAGCGCACGCTCGATCAGAAGGACTTCATCGACACCATCAAATACCTGCTGAAGCTGCGCCGCGGCATCGGCGCGGTGGACGATATCGATCACCTGGGCAACCGCCGCGTGCGCGCGGTGGGCGAGCTGCTCGAAAACCAGTTCCGCATCGGCCTGGTGCGCATGGAGCGCGCCATCAAAGAAAAGATGTCGGTGTACCAGGAAATGTCGACGGCCATGCCGCACGACCTGGTGAACGCCAAGCCGGTGATGGCCGCGATCCGCGAGTTCTTCGGATCCAGCCAGCTTTCGCAGTTCATGGATCAGACCAATCCGCTGTCGGAGATCACGCACAAGCGCCGTCTTTCGGCGCTTGGACCAGGCGGTCTGTCGCGCGAGCGCGCCGGATTCGAAGTCCGCGACGTGCATCCCACGCACTACGGCCGCATCTGCCCGATCGAAACGCCGGAAGGTCCGAACATCGGCCTGATCTCGTCGCTTTCGTGCTTTGCGCGCATCAACGAATACGGATTCATCGAGAGCCCGTACCGCCGCGTGATGAAGGGCATGGTGGTGGACGAAGTCCGGATTCTGAATCCGGGCGACACCGCTTTCAAAGTCGGCGACGTGATGCCGCGCGCCGAAGTGGACAAGGCCAATCGCGACCTCGGCGGCAAGAAGCAGCCGATCGAATTCGAAGCCCATTGCGACTACCTGTCGGCGTGGGAAGAAGACAAGTACCTCATCGCGCAGGCCAACGTCGCATCTGGACGAAAAGGGCCACATCGTGCCGGAACTGGTCAACGCCCGGCAGGCCGGCAACTTCGTGCTGAAGCACGAGGACGAAATTGAGTACATGGACGTCAGCCCGAAGCAGCTGGTCTCGGTGGCCGCCAGCTTGATTCCGTTCCTCGAGAACGACGACGCCAACCGCGCGCTGATGGGATCGAACATGCAACGCCAGGCGGTGCCGCTGCTGCGCGCCGAAGCGCCGTATGTCGGCACCGGCATGGAGCGCGTGACTGCGCGCGATTCGGGCGCGGTGGTCATCTGCAAGCGCTCCGGCGTGGTGGATTCGGTGGATAGCGAACGCATCATCGTGCGCGTGGAAGGCGGCGGAGCGCACGAAGGCCAGCTTTCGCGCGAAGTGGGCGCCGACATCTATCAGCTCACCAAGTTCAAGCGCTCGAACCAGAACACCTGCATCAGCCAGAAGCCGATCGTGGCCCAGGGCCAGCGGGTGAAGAAGGGCGACGTGCTGGCCGACGGTCCTTGCACCGATATGGGCGAGCTGGCGCTGGGCCGCAACGTGCTGGTGGCGTTCATGCCCTGGCGCGGCTACAACTTCGAAGACGCCATCGTGGTGTCGCGAGAAGCTGGTCAAGGAAGACTACTACACCTCGATCCACATCGAAGAGTTCGAAATCGAAGCCCGCGACACCAAGCTGGGGCCGGAGGAAATCACGCGCGATATTCCGAATATCGCCGAAGCGTTCCTCCGCAATCTGGACGAGAGCGGCATCATCCGCATCGGCGCGACGGTGAAGCCGGGCGACATTCTGGTGGGCAAAGTGACGCCCAAGGGCGAAACGCAGCTCACGCCGGAAGAAAAACTGCTGCGCGCGATCTTCGGCGAAAAGGCCGGCGACGTGAAGGACGCGTCGCTCTACTGCCCGCCGGGCATCGAAGGCACGGTGGTCGATTGCAAGGTGTTCTCGCGCAAGGGCGCGGAGCTGGACGAGCGCTCCAAGCCGATTCTCGAAGGCGCAGGAAGAGCGGCTGCACCGCAACCTCGAAGACGAAAAGCGCATTCTGAACGACGAGCGCGCCAAGCGCCTCGCCGATCTGCTGGAAGGCAAGGAAGTGCTGGCCGACCTGCACGACGAAAAGACCAACAAGAAGCTGCTGTCCAAGGGCGCCGCAGCTGACGCGCGACGTGATCGAAAAGCTGCGCGCGCGCGATCTGAAGCGCATCAAGTTCACGAACAAAGACGTTCGCCTGAACGAGCAGATCGACGAAATCGAGGAGATGACCTCGCGCCAGATCGCGGTGCTCGAAAAGATCACCGAAGAGAAGATCGCCAAGCTCCGCAAGGGCGACGAACTGCCTCCCGGCGTGATCAAGCTGGTGAAGTGCTACATCGCCATGAAGCGCAAGCTTTCGGTGGGCGACAAGATGGCCGGCCGGCACGGCAACAAGGGCGTGATCGCGCGCATCGTTCCGGAAGAAGACATGCCGTATCTGCCCGATGGCACGCCGGTGGAAATCGTTCTGAATCCGCTGGGCGTTCCTTCCCGTATGAACGTCGGACAGATTCTGGAAACGCACCTGGGCTGGGCGGCGCAAGCTCTGGGCGCTCCACTTCGCGACGCCGGTGTTCGACGGCGCGACCGAAAAAGACATCAAGGCGCAGCTGAAGTCGGCCGAACCTGCCGAGCTCCGGCAAGATCCAGCTCTGGGACGGCATCACGCGGCATGGCCTTCGAACAGCCGGTGACGGTCGGCTACATCTACATGCTGAAGCTGTCGCACCTGGTGGACGACAAGATCCACGCCCGCTCCATCGGGCCGTATTCGCTGATCACGCAGCAGCCGCTGGGCGGCAAGGCGCAGTTCGGCGGACAGCGCTTCGGCGAAATGGAAGTGTGGGCGCTCGAAGCTTACGGCGCCGCTTACGTTCTGCAGGAATTGCTGACGGCCAAGTCCGACGATGTTTACGGACGCGCCAAGATCTACGAAGCCATCGTCAAGGGCGAAGCGGCCGCCGAACCCGGCGTGCCGGAATCGTTCAACGTCCTGATCCGCGAGTTGCAATCGCTGTGTCTGGACGTGGAGTTGATGAAGAAGCCGCGGGAGATCCTGGATACGGCGCTCGCGGCGGACTAAATTGGCCACAGATAAACGCAGATGAACGCCGATCTTGAATTATCTGTGTGAATCGGTGTTCATCTGTGGCTTGAAGTGTTTTTATAGGAGATATACATGTATCGTTCCTCTCCCTACGACCGAGCAAATTTGATCGCCGACTTCGATTCCATCCGGATCAGTCTGGCCTCTCCGGAAAAGATCCGGAGCTGGTCGCATGGCGAAGTCACCAAGCCGGAGACCATCAACTACCGGACCTTCAAGCCGGAGCGCGACGGGCTGTTCTGCGCCCGCATTTTCGGCCCCATCGCCGACTGGGAATGCTTGTGCGGCAAGTACAAGCGCATGAAGCATCGCGGCGTCATCTGCGACAAGTGCGGCGTCGAAGTGACGCTGTCGCGCGTCCGCCGCGAGCGCCTGGGCCACATCGAACTGGCCAGCCCCTGCTCGCACGTGTGGTTCTTCAAGGGCCTGCCCAGCCGCATCGGCTACCTGCTCGACATCACGCTGCGCGAGCTGGAGCGCGTGCTCTATTTCGAAGCTTTCGTGGTCGTCGATCCCGGCGAAGTGGCCGACCTTTCGCGCGGCGAAGTGATCACCGACGAGCGCAAGCGCCAGCTCGATCAGGAATTCCCGGGAAAATTCGTCGCCATGATGGGCGCCGAGGGAATCAAGGAACTGCTCAAGAAGGTCGATGTCGAATCGCTGAGCCTCGAAATTCGCGAGAAGATGAAGACCGAAGTCTCGCAGCAGAAGAAGCTGAAGTACGCCAAGCGCCTGCGCGTGGCCGAAAGCTTCCGCAAGTCCGGCAACAAGCCGGAGTGGATGATCCTGGACGTGATTCCGGTGATTCCGCCGGAGCTTCGTCCCCTGGTGCCGCTGGATGGCGGCCGTTTCGCCACCTCCGATCTGAACGATCTGTATCGCCGCGTGATCAACCGCAACAACCGGCTGAAGAAGCTGATCGAGCTGCACGCGCCCGACGTGATCGTGCGCAATGAAAAGCGCATGCTGCAGGAAGCCGTGGACGCGCTGTTCGACAACGGCCGCCGCGGCCGCGTGCTGCGCGGCGCCAACAACCGCCCGCTCAAATCGCTCTCCGATACGCTCAAGGGCAAGCAGGGCCGCTTCCGCCAGAACCTGCTCGGCAAGCGCGTCGATTATTCCGGCCGCTCGGTCATCGTGGTCGGTCCGGAGCTGAAGCTCCACCAGTGCGGTCTTCCGAAGAAGATGGCGCTGGAGCTGTTCAAGCCGTTCATCTATCATCGCCTGGAACAGCGCGGCCATTGCACCACCATCAAGCAGGCCAAGGAACTGGTGGAGCAGCAGGACCCGGTGGTTTGGGACATTCTCGAAGAAGTCATCAAGGACCATCCCATCCTGTTGAACCGCGCTCCCACGCTGCACCGCCTCGGCATTCAGGCGTTTGAGCCGGTGCTGGTGGAAGGCAAGGCCATCAAGCTGCACCCGCTGACCTGCACGGCGTTCAACGCCGATTTCGACGGCGACCAGATGGCGGTCCACATTCCGCTGTCGCCGGAAGCGCAGATCGAAGCTTCCACGCTGATGCTGTCGGCGAACAATATCCTGTCGCCGGCGCATGGCGCGCCCATCGCGGTGCCCACGCAGGACATGGTGCTGGGCCTGTACTACCTGACCAAAGCGCGTCCGGGAACCAAGGGCGAAGGCCGCACCTTCGCTTCCACCGACGACGTGCTGATCGCGCTCGAAATGGGCGAAGTGGAAACGCTCACGCCGATCAAGCTGCGCTACACCGGCAAGGTGATCGACCTGATGAAGGCGTTCGACAACCAGAACGTCATGCACACCGAGCCGATCGAGTTCAACAAGCAGTACATGGACACCACGGTCGGCCGCGTCATCCTGAACGACGTGCTGCCGGACGACATGCCGTTCATCAACGGCCTGCTGAAGAAGAAGGGCCTCACGCAGCTGGTGCAGTATTGCTACCTGAAGTTCGGCCTGCAGATCACCGTCCAGATGCTGGACGAAGTGAAGAAGCTCGGCTTCCTCTACGCCACGCGCGCCGGCATCTCCATCGGCATCGACGACATGGTGGTGCCCGGACGAGAAGCCCAGGCTGGTGAAGGACGCCGAGAAGGCGGTGATCGAAGTCCAGCAGCAGTATCAGGAAGGCGCCATCACGCAGGGCGAGCGCTACAACAAGATCATCGAAATCTGGTCGAAGGTCACCGAACGCGTCTCCGAAGAAATGTTCAAGTCCATGGAAGAGGACGACCGCACCGGCCGCTACCTCAACCCGATTTACATCATGGCCGACTCCGGCGCCCGCGGATCGAAACAGCAGATCCGCCAGCTCTCCGGTATGCGCGGCCTGATGGCCAAGCCCTCGGGCGAAATCATCGAGAAGCCCATCACGGCCAACTTCCGCGAAGGCCTGAACGTGTTGCAGTACTTCATCTCCACGCACGGCGCGCGCAAAGGCTTGGCCGATACGGCGCTGAAAACGGCCGATTCCGGCTACCTCACCCGCCGCCTGTGCGACGTGGCGCAGGACGTGATCGTCACCGAAACCGATTGCGGCACCAGCGACGGAATCTACGTCGAGCCGATCATCGAATCGGGCGAAATCATCGAGCCGTTGCGCGACCGCATCGTCGGCCGCGTGGCGCTCGAAGACCAGCTCGATTACGAAGGCAACCTGATCGTCGGGCTCAACAAGGAAATCACCGAGGACCTGGCCGGCGCGATTCAGGCGGCCGGTATCGAGCGCGTGAAGATCCGCTCGGTGCTGACCTGCGAATCGAAGCGCGGCGTCTGCCAGCTCTGCTACGGCCGCAACCTGGCCACCGGCCGAATGGTGGAGCGCGGCGAAGCGGTGGGCATCATCTCGGCGCAGTCCATCGGCGAGCCGGGAACGCAGCTCACCATGCGTACGTTCCACGTCGGCGGCACGGCCACCGGATCGAGCGAGCAATCCAAGCAGGATGCCAAGTCCGACGGCTTCGTGAAGTTCCTCGGCGTCACCACGGTCCGGAACGCCAAGGGCGAATTGATCGCGATGAACCGCAACGGCATCCTCGCCATCATCGACGACAAGGGCCGCGAAAAAGAACGCTATCCGGTGGTGTACGGCGCCAAGATGCTGTTCGAAGACGGCGCGCAAGGTGAAGACCAACGACATCCTGCTCGAATGGGATCCTTACACCTTCTCGATCCTCACCGAAGTCAGCGGCAAGGTGCATTTCAAGGATCTGCACCGAAGGCATCACCACTGCAGGAGCAGGTGGACGAAATCACCGGCATGTCGCAGTGGGTGGTGACGGATTCGCCCGATGAAAAGCGCATCCCGACGGTCATCATGCGGCCCGAGGGCGGCGTCGCGATCCGACGAAAAGCGCTACCTCATGCCGACCCACGCTCACTTGATGGTGGCCGACGGCGAAGAAGGTCACGCGGGCGACGTGCTCGCGAAGATCCCGCGCGCCACCACCAAGACCAAGGACATCACCGGCGGTCTGCCGCGCGTGGTGGAACTGTTCGAAGCCCGCAAGCCGCGCGAAACGGCCATCATCGCGGAGATCAACGGCGTGGTGAAATACGGCGAAGTCGCCAAGGGCATGCGCAAGATCAACATCATCGGCGACGACGGCGAGCAGAAAGATTACGCCATTCCGCGCGGCGTGCACATCAACGTGCAGGAAGGCGAGCGCGTGCAGGCGGGCGATCCGCTGATGGACGGTCCGCGCAATCCGCACGACATCCTGGCCGTGCTCGGCGAAAAGGAACTGCAGAAGTACCTGGTGAACGAAATCCAGGAAGTCTACCGTCTGCAGGGCGTCAACATCAACGACAAGCACCTGGAAGTGATCTCGCGGCAGATGATGCGCTGGGTGAAGGTGGACGACATCGGCGACACCGAGTTCCTGCCCGAAGAAGTGGTCGACAAGTTCAAGTTCCGCGAAGAGAACGCGCGCGTGGTGGAAGCGGGCGGGCGTCCGGCCGACGGGTAAGCCGGTGCTGCTCGGCATCACCAAGGCGTCGCTCTCCACCGATTCGTTCATCTCGGCCGCGTCCTTCCAGGAGACCACGCGCGTGCTGACCGAAGCCGCCATCAACGGCAAGGTCGACTACCTGCGCGGCCTGAAGGAGAACGTGATCATGGGCCGCCTGATTCCGGCCGGCACCGGCATGGAATACTACCGCGGCGTGAAGATCGCGGGCGAAGACGTGGTGGAGGAAGAGCCCATCGCGGAAGAAGTTTCGCTGGCTGGGGATTTGGGCGGTTACGAAGACGAAGCCCGCAGCATTTACGCGGGTGGCTTGACCGAGGAGCCGGGCGAAGAGACGCTGGCGGAATAATCCGGACAAAGCGCAAGAAACGAGGCGGGCCTTTCGAGGTCCGCCTTTTTTTATTGGTTCAGTTATCGAAGAAGCAGTATCACGAGAATACCAATGCCCCCGAGGACAACGAGACATGCAATCTCAGGCCAGGTCGGCTTCGCTATTGTGCCCTTGATGATCCGCGCAATGTCGAAAGAGATCACGTTTGTTTGCCCTCTAAAAGCCTTAGATGTCGAGTTCCTCAACTGGAACGCCACGCTTTTTCATGGCCGCCCGAATCGCATAATTGACGTCGTTGTCGAGAGCTGCATCTTGGAGCGACGGGAAAACTAAGAATCTGTAGTTGAAGCTGTAGTCGTATTCGCCGACATCAGCGTCGTAAACGTCCCACATGTAGACAACGACATTGTGTTTCGCCGTAACGGCGACTGCGTACTCCCTGTACCTCGTACGCTCCGAATCCATCCACGATCTCAGTGGCTCCTCTGGGAAGTAGATCCACCTGCCGCGAAATGCCTTCCTCTTAGGGAGATTATTATCATCGCTGTCTTCAAATTCGACCTCGATGCGTTCGAAGCCTGCGGCTTCGGAGGCTTCAGCTTCTTTAGTCACGATGTATTCCTTCAGGGCCCTGAGGATAACAGGCGATAGCCGGTCATTGGCCAACCGTCTGGCCTTTTCCCAAGTCTCAGCTTCATCATCCGGAAGATAGATTGTCTTGTTCACAAGTGGCCCACTTGGATACAAGTGTACCACTCATATTAAGCTCGTCAACATGCAAGATATAAACCAATGTTCGTGTTACACTGATCCTGTGCTGAAGAACGTCACGATCACCCTCGACCCCGAGGTGGCCCATTGGGCGCGCAGAAAAGCCGCGGACGAAAATACCTCCGTTTCAAAGCTTGTCAGCCGCCTGCTCGAAAAGGAGATGCGCGCCTCCGACTCCTACTGGCGCGCGTATGAGGAATGGAAGCGCACACCCCGTGATCTGGGAGCGCCCATCGACGCCTCCCAGCGCGATGACTCGGGACGAAGTTCATGAACGGCGATAGGTATTTCGTCGATTCCAACGTGTTCCTCTACACATTCGACAAAACCAACCCGCGAAACAAGCGCAGGCGGAAGCCTGGATTGCATGGCTGTGGGAGAATACGTGCGGCGCCCTGAGCTGGCAGGTTCTCCAGGAATTTTACGGGAATGCTCTTCGAAAATTTGGCGCCGATCCGGACAAAACGCGATATCAGGTGAAGTTGATGTCGGAATGGAATCCGCCGGACGTCACGCTCGGTATGATCGAACGTGCCTGGCACTGGATCGATCATGCGCAAGTTTCCTTCTGGGATGGGCTAATTGTTGCCGCCGCAGAACGCACCAGATGCAGCTTTCTTCTCAGCGAAGACCTCCAGGATGGCCAGAAGTTCGGCTCCGTCACGATTGTGAATCCCTTCAAAACCCTTCCGCCCGCCCGTTAGTGCCACGCTTTCAATATGAGTGTGCTTCCCGGTGTTACGATAGGTGTGCTATGAAGCGTGCCAAAAAGCCGGCTCCCATTGTTCGCCGCAGCGTCGCTCTTCCGCGCGCTTTGGTTAACGAAGTCACGTCGGTAGCGCCGGCTCCCTTGCGCCGGAACTTTAACCGCCTGGTAAGCACCGCTCTGCGAGATTTCGCGGAAGCCCAGCGTGCGAACGCGTTCGAGCGAGCCATGCAAGAGATGGCGGCCGACCCGGAGATTCAGGCCGAGTGCCGGGCGATTGCGCGCGATTTCGCTCACACGGAGCTGGATGGTCTGCCGGATGATTAAGCGCGGTGAAATCTATTTCGTTTCGCTCGATCCGGCCAAAGGCAGGGAACAGGCGGGCAAGCGGCCGGTCCTGGTGGTTTCCGGCGACACCATCAACGCTCAACCATTGGTGGTGACCGTGGTAGCCGGCACTGATTCCAAAAACGTATCGCGAGATTATCCTACGAACATCCGTGTTACCGCCGCAGAAAGCGGGCTGCCCAAGGACACAGTGTTCCTCTGTTTCCAGGTGCGTTCCCTCGATCATTCACGCTTTCGCGAGCCAGTGGCGACCCGAGCCGGCGTCCTGCCGCCCGCCCGCATGGCGCAGGTGGAAGACGCACTCCGGCGCGTGCTTGTCCTTTAGCGCCTGTCATGCCGACGAACTACGACGTCATCATCGCCGGCGGCGGCATCATCGGCGCGTCCATCGCATGGCGGCTCGCGCGCGAACAGCGGCGCGTCCTTCTGATTGACGCCGGGAAGATTGGTTCGGAAGCCAGCTCGGCGGCCGCCGGGATGCTCGCGCCTGGCGGCGAGTTCGATCAGCCTTCTCCCATGCTCGATTTCGCCATCAGCAGCCTGGCGCAATACGATGAGTTCGTCGGTGCGCTCCAAGCCGATAGCGGCCTTCCTGTTGAATTCCGCCACACCAGCGCGGTACAGATCGCCATCACCGACGCCGAGCTGGAATCGCTTTCCCGGCGCGCCGCGTTGCAACGTGCCGCGGGGATTCCCTCCGCAATCCTTACACGCGACGAACTTCGCGCGCTTGTTCCCCTGATAAGAAAAGACGCGATCGGCGCCGTGTCATTACACCAACGAAGCCATGATCGATCCGGCCGGCTTGATGACCGTCCTGCGCGCGGCCTGCCTCGCCCGCGGCGTAATAACCCAAGAAGACTCACGTGTCACATCGATTGCGGCCGGCCCTAACGGCGCCCGCGTTTGTCTCGCCGAGCAGACGATCGATGCTTCGTTCGCAGTCCTCTCCGCCGGAGCCTGGAGCAGCGGCATCGCCGTTACCATCGATCACCAGCCCTACGCGCTGCCGCGTTCCTATCCGGTGAAAGGCCACCTGCTAGGCTATCGACTTCCCGCCGGATCGCTCGCCGCCACTGTTCGCCACCAGCACAGCTACGTTCTTCAGCGTGCGGGCGGGTTCACCATCGCCGGATCGTCCACCGAAGACGCCGGATACGATCGCACAATCGACCCCAAAATTGTTTCAGACATCGCGGCTCGCGCGAGTGCCCTGGTACCAGCTTTGGCGCCGCTCCAGCCCGAGTCCGCCTGGATTGGCTTCCGGCCCGCCGCTGACTTCCCCGCCCCGCATATCGGACGCGTTCCATTCAGCCGGCTCTGGCTAGCCTATGGACACTACCGCAACGGTGTCCTGCTCGCCCCAGCCACCTCTGAGCGAGTCTGCCGTGAAATCCTCGCGATAGAATAACAGCGGGGGTTTGTTCCATTGCGCCGGCTTGCGCTGCGCCTGCTGGTTTCACTTGTCGGCGTGGCTATCGTTACGTACAGCGCGTATTTCGTCATTCCGCATAATCCCACTACGGTCGGCTTCGCTTACCTGTTGTTGGTTTTGGCGATTGCAAGCACCTGGGGATTGGCCGAGGCTACCCTTGCCTCGGTGGCCGCGACGCTCACCTTCAACTTCTTCTTTTTTCCGCCCATCGGCAAGTTCACTATCGCCGATCCGCAAAACTGGGTCGCGCTCTTCAGCTTTCTGGTTACCGCGCTCATCACCAGCCGGCTGTCGTCGCGCGTGAAGAAGCAGGCCCTGGACGCGGTGGACCGCCAGCGCGATATCGAGCGCCTCTACACCTTCAGCCGCGCCATCCTGCTCATCGATCCGGTGGAACCGGTCGCTAAACAGCTCGCGCGCAAGCTGGCGGAAGTTTTCGGACTGCGCGCGGCGGTGCTTTATGACCGGCGAAGCGGAGAAATCCATCGCGCCGGCCCTTCGGACTTCGATGGCATGGAGGATCAGTTGCGCGAAGCCGCCTCGCAGGGCACCTCCTTCTTCGACCCCGAGCACAAACGCGTGATCACCGCGGTCCGCCTGGGCTCGGAACCCATCGCCAGTTTTGCCATCCAGGGCGCATTTATGCCGGATTCGGTTTTACAGGGCATCAGTAATCTCATCGCCATCGGACTGGAGCGGGCACGCGCGCAGGACCTGGCCCATCAGGTGGAAGCCGCGCGGCGCAGCGAACAGCTTCGCGCCACGCTGGTCGACGCCATGGCGCACGAATTCAAGACGCCGCTCACGTCCATCCGGGCCGCTACCACGTCGCTGTTGTCATCGCCCGATCAGCCCATCGAGAGCCGCACGGAACTGCTGGAGGTGGCGGATGAGGAGGCCAGGCATTTGCAGTCGCTCATCGATGACGCGGTGGACATGGCGCGCCTGGAATCCGATCACATTCAAGTGCGGCGCGAGCTGACCGATCCGAAGGAACTCATGCAAGACGTGGTGGCCTCGCTCCACACGCAGATTGACGACCGGCCGGTGGAGATTCGATCCGAAGGCTCGCTGCCCCAGCTTTCGCTCGACCGCCGGCTGCTGAAGCTGGCGCTCAAGCAGGTGCTCGACAATGCGCTCAAATATTCCCCGCCGCGTTCCCCGGTTGACGTTCGCGTATCCAACGGCGGCGGCTCAGTGAACTTCGAGATTACCGATCGCGGCCAGGGTATTCCGGAACAGGAACAAGGCCGTCTGTTTGAGCGCTTTTTCCGCAGCCCGTCTGTCAAGAATCAAGTACCGGGGTTTGGCCTTGGCCTCGCGATCGCGCACAACATCATTCAGGCGCATCACGGCGCACTCACGGTCAGCAGCCGTCCCGGAGAAACCACCTTTCGAGTGTCGCTGCCATTGGCGGAAGCGGTGGACGGCAAAGGAGCGCGCCCATGAGCGCTGGACGAATTCTGGTAGTTGACGACGAGCCTCAAATTCGCCGTATCATGCGCACCACTCTTACCGGAGCCGGGTACGAAGTGGACGACGCGAAAACGGGAGAAGAGGCGCTCGAAAAGCTGCGCGATTATCATCCGGATCTGGTTCTGCTCGACATGAATATGCCCGGCATGGGCGGATTGGCGGTATGCCGCGAGATTCGCGCGGGCACCGGCGCGGGAATCATCATGCTCACCGTCCGCAATACCGAGGCCGACAAAGTGCAGGCGCTGGACGCGGGCGCCGACGACTTCGTGAACAAGCCGTTCAGCACACCCGAGCTGCTGGCGCGCATTCGCGCGGCGCTGCGACGCGTTCCGGCCTCCGCGCAATCCTCTCCCGCGCGCATTCGCGTCGGCAAGCTGGTGATCGATTTTGCCGGCCGAACTGCGTTTAATGGCGTCCGCACCAGCCATCTCACGCCCAAGGAGCTGGACCTGGTGCGCTATCTCACCAGCCATGCCAACGAGGCCGTGTCTCATCGCGAACTCTTGCAAGCGGTCTGGGGACCCGACTATGGCGATCAGGTGGACTACCTGCGCGTGTTCATCCGAAACCTGCGAAAGAAGATTGAATCCGATCCCGATCACCCGGAGTTCGTCGGCACCGAACCCTGGGTGGGTTATCGCTTCAATGGCGCGCCTGAATCCTTTTGAAGGACGCGCCGCATTTCGCCCGGGGGAAAGATTACCGCAGGAAAGCCTACGGGCAGTGGAATACGAACTCCAGAACGACGCTGGTCGTGCTCAGTGCGGTATCAGGTCCTGGCACGAAACGCCAGTGCTGTGCCGATTCCTTGCTAGTCTGGGCCAATAGCGGATTGCCGGATACAATCGTGACCCGCTCCGTTTCTCCGGTCACCGGATTTGAAGTCAGGTGCAACTGAACAGTTCCGCTGATCCGCCTTCGCCAGAGAGGGGTATCGGGGATTGAGGTAATGCTCGAAGTGAAAATGATCGGCATTGGCCATCCTCACGCTGAACTCCGGCACATCCGACGCGGAACGCAGCGCCGCCACAACGCGACTTCAAATACACGCTGGGACCAGGGTTATTCCCTTGATTTCGTGCCGCTGGATCTGTTGACACGCTCGGCACACCAAGAAAAAAGCCGCAAGCCCGAAGGCCCGCGGCTTGATAACGCGAGAATACAGAAGCGTGCTTTAGGCGGTTTGCTGCCGGCGACGCCTGATCACGAAGAACAGCGCGAAGAAGAGTCCCAGAACAGCGGCATATGCACGCGGCTCAGGAACCTGCGAGAAGGACTGCTCAAGAGCCGAGAAGCTCGCTCCCCAACCTACTCCGTTGGTTTGACCCGCACCGCTTTGCAGCGCGATATCCTTGGTCACCGACAAGCTCGTCGTATAATCCGCTGGAGGAAGATTTAACGTCGCGAGGAAGCTGGGAGGCGGATCGGTGACAACCAAGCTGCCCACCCCGGGGATATTGGTCGATTCAGAAACTGTAATATCCGGAGGTACACTGTTCGTTCCGAGGGGTGTAATGGCCGCAGATCCCACACCGAGATGGACGTCGCTAATCTCGCCTGCTGTTGCCGTAACTGTATACGCTAATTGAATGTCTTGGGTTACATCCACCCAGTCGCCATTCGGTAATTCGTAGCTCATTACGCTGACGTTGCCAGAAAGAGTAAACCCATCCAGATGCAGACCGGTAACCGAGTCAGTACTGGAAGGATTCACGGTCAGCCCGGCAGCCGACGTCGGGGTAAAAGCACCGGTAACGGGACAGGTGAGATTAGCACCTGTCGTTCCGTCGACGCAAGTCACGGTGTCGGAATAAGACGTAAACGTGATGGTCTTGTCGCCATCGGTAAAGCTTGCGTCGCTACCGCCCGGAAGATATTGATTCAAGGTGTCAGCCGCCAGTGGAAATATGGAAATCGCCGCCGAGCAGGCCGCCAAAATTAGAGTTCGTGTTAATTTGTGAGTCACTCACAACCTCCTGTAATATCCGAGAAATGTCTTAAGTTGAAACCTTCACCATCTTAGGGTGTAACCCTCAGCGATTGCAAGTCCTGACACTGTGAAATCGTACTAGTACGAATGATCCCGCCTCATTGAATCTACGTCATTTATTGCAACGAAGAGGGTTGTAAGACAACGCACATCTACTGTACGGGGGCTTGTAACGAATTGGATGTCCCGGTGGCATTACTGACCGTGGCTGAGACAGAAGCGAGGCTGGACAGCGCTGTCTGGCCGGCCTTGGTGGTGGTTTGTGTGAGAGTGAACGGCATCGTAATCGAGAATAATCCCCCATAAGATGCAATCGATTGGGAACTGAGGAACCACCCTGAGGCGGCTTGGCTCACATCGATCGAGAACTGGGATGTCGGAATATTGAATCCGGAGGCGGGAGTAAAGGTTACGTTCAGCGAAGTCAGGCTGCGAGTGGTAGTATAGCCCACCAGCACCAGATTGAAAGTGGTGTTGGTTTGCCCGGTCACTGCGGCGCTGGTTAATACCGGCGCCTCCGCCGGAACCGTGAACTGAAGCGTAGAGGACGATGACGGCGTTATCGACACCCCACCTGACGTGCTAAAAGTGGGCGCCAGGGTGACGGTTTCGGCTACGGTCCCGGTCTGAAGGAGTGTTTGCGATCCCTGGCCGGCGAAATTGGCGTCGGTGCTGTTGGCTGGGATTGTGAAATTCACGGTTCGGCTGCCTGAGGAGAATTGCACGGCCGAGTCGGTGCCATAGTTTCCTGAAGTAGTCAAGGTCAGGGTTCCATCCAGATCCACAGGGTAGGAATTGGCTAAGGTAAGACTGACCCCGGACTGCGACACGGGAGAGACGTTCCCGCTGGGACCGGAGAGTGTGTAAGACGGCAGGGCGGGTGGGGCGCTACCTGCGCCAATTAAAGGCACTTGCGTGCTGTTGACCAATAAGTTCTGAGTCACCGAACCAACGGTTGTTGGGGTGAATGTAATCATGAACGAAGTGGACTGTCCGGCCTTCAGCGTGGTAGGAGTAAATGCGGCCACCGAAAAGGGAGCGCTGGCGCTAACCAGGGAAATGGCAGCGTCGGAGGTTCCGGAATTGGTGACGGTGAAGTTGACCTGTTCCGATTTGCTGACCGCGGTGGACGGGAAGACCACCGCGCCGCCGGTTGCCACGGGAATCGTCGTCCCGTTCGATACGTATGAGAAGGTCAACTGTGGACCAAGCCCGGTGCCCGCGAGCGCGAATGTATCGTTGCCTACAACCAGTGTCCCCTTCTGCACTCCTACCTGCGTAGGAGCAAAAGTCACGGAGAAGTTCTCGGTACCGCCGGGCGCGAGCGTCGGCGGCGCCACAGGAGCGTTGCTGATGCCAAAAGGGGGACTGGGTACAGCGTTGATCGAATTGATGACGCCATTCGCGTTACCCGCATTGGTGACCCGAACGATCACATTGCTGCTGGCGGGGGTTGTTCCAGTGGTTGACACTGGTACGGAAGGCAGAGTGATTGTGTCGCCAGGTTTCACCGGCGTGGGAGTTCCTCCCGTCCCGGTGAGATAGGTATAGGTATAGGTCGACGTTGCGCCGCTACCGGTGAGATTCACAGTCGCTGTGGCGCCGCCCAGGTAAGTGATCGTGATTTGCCCGGTGTCGTTCTCAACCGCAGTTGGGGTGTAAGAAATTCCAATCGACAAGCTTGCCGTGGTGGTGCCCGGGGTCAGGGTGTACGGGAACCCAGGAGTTCCGAACAGGCTAAACACCGTACTCGGGGCAAGAGAGACGCCGCTGATGACGCCCTGGCCGCTTCCCGTATCGACGATAATCAGGTTGCCTGTAGCGGTGGTGTTGATCTGCGTGGGACGGAACGGGATAGTACCGCCAGGTTGAATCGAGACGATATTATTGTTGGGCTGCAATGCGTAATCGAGACTGAATGCGGGTGACGTGCCAATGAATGAAAAACCGATGTTGTTTAGAACCGGCCCGGCGGTAGCCATCTCAGTATAGGGGATCACCACCTGCGCGCCGGCGCCATTCGCGTTGGTTGGTGCAAAAGTAACGGTAAAAGTCAGGGATTGAGTAGGAGTGAGGACTAGCGGGAACGTCTCCGACTTCGGAACCGTAATAATGAATTGCGTGGAGCCGATAACCCAGCTCGCGGGAGGTCCGGTGATGGTGGCTTGCGTGCTTCCGGTGTAGGTAGCCGTGACGCTAGCACTGGCTTGCGAGCCTACTTGAGCAGTAAGGCCGATCGACGCACCGTTCGCTTCTTTAAATGTGTTCCCGTTCACCGTCACGAACAAATTGAAGTCAATCGCTTGAGCTGAGGCATGGCCCGCACCGAGTACCGTCAGAATCAATCCGGCGAAGAGAACGCGCCAACGAGAGTGCACTAGCGCGCCCTCCCGGTGATAACAGCACTTCTGTGATCAGGCGCTCGCAATTGGATCGCTGGAACGAAATAATACGCGCCCGGCTGGGGCATCCTGGCAAACAGCCAGAGCGGATTCGCGGCCTGAGAGCGGGACGCGAGCACGAAACCACCGTTCCCGAACGCATCAACGGTAGTGGGCCGGAAACTGAGCTGCACATCACTCACGATTTGCTGGCTTGCCACGTCGAGAATTCGCAGGATTCGATCGCTGCCGCCGGCCACGTAAAGCAGTTCCCGATTTTGTGAATCTTCGACCGATTGAATGGCGATCGGGTTGGTCATTCCGGGCAGCGGCAGAGTTTGAAAACCCTGGCCACCGAGGAGCACGGCCTTCACCTGCAGGGAGGCGGCATCCAGCGCATAAAGGGTCCGCCCGTCACTCGAGAAGGCTAGTGAGACTGGATTCACCATGGAAATCAGCGGTGTGAACTGGCCGCCGGCACTTTGGTACACCGCGCCATTGTCCCCGCTGACCGCGACTGCAATCTGTTTGCCCGGCGTGTCCACCGCTACGGCTGTTAGTGAACCGCCCAACGGGGACACGTCGATGAGTGCTCCGGCGGCCGGAGCCCCTGGGAAACCGGCTATAGTCTGGAACCACCTTCCGGCACGGGAATAGAGGACGGCGAGGGATCCGTCCCCGGACCACACGATGCCCTCGGCGTCCGCCGTTACGCCCGCGATTGGGGCGCTGGAAATTGTCTTTGAACCCAGGCCAGAGACGACCAGGTATTTTCCACCCTCGAGAGCGATTCCGTAGTTTTGGAGCGGAGCAACGGAAGCGAAGTCCAGATTATCTAGCAACGCGGGCCCGAACGACGCGGCGTTCGGGACGCCGATGACAGCGCGCAGGCTGCGCGTGGGCGCGTCGAATGTAAGCGCCTCCACCGGGCCGCCCACCGAAGGCTGTTGCGCCGGCATACCACCGGCGGAAATTAGTCCAAGTACAAAAAATAACGTGGCACGCATGAAACTAAGGGACTCCAACGCCGGGAGATCCAGGGATGATCGTAACCGTGCTACCCGAGGACTTGCCACCGCCCCGCGTGGCAAGCAACACGCCGACGGCGACACCAGCGGCAACTCCTCCGATTACTGCAATCTTGACCCACCGGCGGGACCACAAGCTTTTGGCCGTGCTCTTCTTCGCTTCCGCGACAACCCGGGTCACATTTGCCATCGACACGGTGGTCTCTCCGACCTGGTTGCCGTAGCTCGCATTCACGTGAACCTGAAAGGTTCCAACTTCGCCGTTGGCCATCCAGTTAACGGCGGCAGCCTGGCCGGTTCCATTGGTTCGCTCACTCACGGCGCTTTTGCCCCCCGAGAAGGTGGCGCTGGGCCCGGTGATAGGGAATCGGAAGATAACTTGGGCGCCCTCCACCGGCCGGTCGTTTTGATCCTCCACCTGAATTACCAGAGGAGCCATTACCTTGCGCTCCAAATCATTCTGCTCGCCATTACCGGCCAGCACCAGGATCTTCAAGCTCTGCTCAACCGGCAGTTGCGCCGGAGGTTGTGCGGGCGTTGGATTCGGTGCCGCGGGAGGGGTGCCGGCCTGCGGCGCGGCAGCTGGAGTTTGTGGCGGCGCGGCAGCGGGTTGCGCTGCCTGAACCTGAGCAACCACAAGGAGCACCGCCAAACCTTGCGGCAGCCAGCGACGCCTCAGCCTTCTGCGTAGAGGGTTGGGCATGAACAATTAGTCAGTGTACCATCCAGAAGTCAATTGCACTATCACTGAGCTACCAGAAAAAGGATATAGGGAAGCATGGGAAGCGCCACGCTTTGGAAAGTCTGCCAGAACTGGCGCGAATAGCTACGGGGCACGTAAACGATGTCGCCGGGCAGGAGGGGGACATCCAAGCCCTTCCCATCGAACAGCTCAGCCACATCCACCTTGATCACGTAGCGCCGATTCGTACCCAGGACTGGCCGCAGGATACGCACCTCCCCTTTCTTAGCGTCACGACTGAACCCACCGGATTGTGAGAGAACTTGCAGGATCGAAATGGAGTCTCGCTCGCCCAGTTCAACCCCGCCGACTTTGCTCACCTCTCCATTCACGAATACTGGTTCGGCACGCCCCACCTGAATCTGGTCGTAGGGTTGCAACAGAATATTCTCGGCGGGATTCATGTTTTGCTGCAGACTGCCTATGCTGATCTCCACCGTGCTGATCTTTTTCTCAGGATCGACGATCGCTTCGGGGAGCGGGATCGGGCCGTACTCTTCATGCCGCGTGATCTTGATATAACGGCTGGCATTCGCCTGTAAACCTCCCACCGCAGCCAACATTTCAATCAATGTGCGGTTGCCCTGAAGAGGGTAAACGCCGGGCTTGGTAAACAAGCCGACGAAGAATACCGGCTCACTACGGAATTGGACCACCGTAACGAATACCTGTGGTTCTCGGATATATTCGCGCAAGCGTTTGACCAGGTCCGCCTCCAGTTCCTGGAGGCTCATCCCGGCGGCATGAATGCGGCCGACCAGTGGCAAATTGATGTTTCCATCGCCATCGATGCGAAACGGTCGGTTATCGATTTCCTCCGCCTCGGGCGCCCGAATCAGAATCTGATCGTTCGGCCCCAATACGTAGTTCGGACGAACAGTATCGGGCGGCAGCTGCTGCGCCGGTTGGGGAGCGTTTTGCGCCGCCGGATTGGGGGTGCCGGCCTGTGGTTGCGCGTTGTCTCCTTGCGCGGGCTGAGCCTGCTGGGCGAAGACTGGAACACTGGCCGCCAAGCTCAATGCCATTACTACTAACACCACCTGGAGCAACGCAAGAGGAACTGTGTTCTTTTGGTTTCCAGCCATTGGTAGATGTTAGCGCAGTACCGGCTTACGCCAGCCCGTTTCTAACGACCCCTTTCAAACCGTGCGTGCGGTTTTCCCGCACACGGCTTAACGATGATCTTACTGGTGTGGCTTGCGCCGGGTATTTCACGGTACCTCGCAACTGATATAAACCCATACCCACAAACTTTTCATGGGTCCACTTCTCAAATCGACCGGTCCGCTGCCCTCCGCGCCGTACCATCCAGCGCGTCAGCCGCGACCACACATAGCTGTCGAGTTGATTGAACTTCCGCTCGGCATTACCCGACCGGAAGTAGTTTCCCCATCCCCGGAGTACCGGATTCAGCGTCGCAATAATCTGCTTCGCATCTTTCCCGCTGTGCCGCGCATCGGTCAACTCATGCACGCGTTCCCGGATTCGCTTCATGGCCTTCGGCGACGGCCACCGCTGCATGAAATGCATGCGCGGGTTCCGCTGTATGCTCCGTTTCTTTCGAATCGTGCAGCCCAGAAACACAAAGCTTCCCTTCCCACGTCTCAAGTCCACCATCCGCGTCTTCTCCGGATGCAGTTTCAGACCCAGCCGGTTCATCACCAGTCCGATCCGTCGAAGCGCTTCCTTCGCCGCCGATTCCGTTCGGCACATGGCCACGAAATCATCGGCATACCGGACCAGCACCCCCAGCGACATACAACGCGCCGCCCAGATGCGATCCAGCTTGTTCAGGTAGATGTTCGCCAACAACGGCGAGATCACTCCGCCCTGCGGGGTTCCCGCCAGCGTCTCTCTCACCGTGCCGTCTTCCATCACTCCCGCTTCCAGCCACTGGCGTATCAGCTTCAATACCCTTCGATCCGAGATTCGCTCCTTCACCAGCTCCATCAACGTGCTTCGATCGATGCTGTCGAAGTAGCCCTGAATGTCCGCATCCACGACAAAACTGTGGCCCCGGTTGCCCGCCTCGCGGATTGCTTCCAGCGCCTGTGTCGCGCTCTTCTTTGGGCGGAACCCATAACTGCAGGATTGAAAATCCGCTTCGAAGATCGGCTCGATCACCAGTTTCGCCGCCATTTGGAGCACCCGGTCCCTGACCGTCGGTATGCCTAATGGCCGCTGCTTCCCGTCTGCTTTCGGTATCCATCGCCTCTTCACCGGTGAAGGACGATATCGGCCTGCCTTGAGTTCAGCCTGTATCCCTTCGAGAAACTGCATCACTCCCCGTTCCTCGATGGATCGCAGCGTGGTTTCATCCACGCCCGCCGCTCCCTTGTTGCTGCGCACCCGCTTCCACGCTTCCCACAGGACGTCACTCCTGTAAATCCGGTCGTACAGTGCGTGAAAACGCCGCGTCTTACTCGACTTGGCACACACCCATAGCCTGCGTTGGAGTTGTCGTACTTTTTCAGTGGGGTTATTGGCTGTTTCCAGCATGCCCTCGCACTTACCTCCTCACAGGCCCGATCAAAGCAAGGTCCCTTCCCTCCGGCGCGTTGTGTTGCACGCCTTCTCAGGTACTACGAACCCCTCGGACTCCCTCCCGGCTCCGTGCACTTTCAGCCTTCCGGCCTTATATGCCCGGTCTCCGCCCGACAGGGCTGCCGGGGAGGGTCTCTCCTGTTCCGCGATCTTCTTTGCAAACGTGCCACCGCCCAGTACCCCGGAAAGGTCCAGCACCCCATCCGGTCTTGCGGAGTGCTGTCTGTTGCCTTCGCCGTGATATGACCGGCTCGGCCCTTTCAAACACCTTTCGGCTGAAAATATGACGTGGCTGCAGCGTTCACTTAATGTTGCGGCCCGCTTGCTTGCTCCCCTCTCTTTCAAGGGCTTTCGACACTCCGCTTCGCACGGTTGGATCTCTCCTCCCGCCTGGAGTCTGCTACCGGGCGCTCCGGCGCTTACCCGGACGGATCTTTCATCCGTTAGAACATCGCGTCTTCGTTCAGGACGCACCATACTAGCTACTTTACCAGGATTCAGCCAGGATTCTTAACGCTTAGTGCGGCCAAGGTCCGCGCTGCGCGCCTGAATAGACCGGATCGAATCCCGATCCACTTCGGCGGATACCGAACGCTGGAGCAAGTTGATGGATACAACCAGACGTAATTTCCCTTTTACTTCAGCCAGAATGCCTTCCACCCCGGAGAGTGGCCCACGCTCGATAAGCACCGCTTGGCCCACTTGCACGTAGGGATAAGGAGTAACCAGCAGGCCCGACTCAACCATTCTGCGGACCCTTTCAATTTCGGCATCCGGAACGTGCTCGGGCATTTTCCCAAAACCCACTACCTCCACAACTCCGGGCGCTGTGAGGATGGGCAAGCGGTCATTTGGATTGAATCGGCAAAAAACATAGCCGGGAAACAAGTACTGATCAATCAGCTTTACGCGGTCCGACCAGCGTTTCTCGATCTTGTAGGAAGGTGCGAACTCCTCCAGGCCACGGTCACGCAAGTGGGCGCCGGTGATGCGTTCGTGGTTGGAGCGAACACGCAACGCAAACCAGGGATATCGGTGTTGAGCAGCCTGCACCGTGACTTGATGCTGTTCCAAGCCGGAAGAATGTCGGATCTGGATGAACGAATTATCAGGTTGACGGATTGGCTAAAATTTGTCAATATTTCGATTGGCCCATTACTTTCGTACTATACGTCCTGTCGGACTTCGAAGCGTTTGTTATGGCAGCCACCCGCTTTTTCTGATAGTACTTCTCCCCCAGGTTAAGGCTTCTGGAACGCAGAGAGTTCGAGTAGTAGCCTACGTGCAAAGCTGAGTACCAACTAGGGGGAACTCGTGATGGCCATGTACGGTGGTTAGTACTATCTTTGGATTTGTTATCTAAAAACATGCAAAGAACACGCCTAGTCCTTTTGCTATCAGCATTTTCCTTCGCCCTCCCGCTCGCCGCAGCGAACAGCGGTATTGAGCCAAACGGTATTACAATGGCTCCCTATGAGCAGCAGCAGTTCAGTCTAACCGGGTATGGCCAGGGCGTTATGTGGTCGGTTCAGCCAAGCAACATGGGTACCATTACTCCCACTGGACTCTATACAGCTCCGAGTACCAGCGGCGTAGCGTTCATCTATGCCAAGCCGATCGGCGGCGGTTCCTCATTCGTCAGTATTGTCTATCTTGCAAGTGCGGCTATCGTTCCTACAAGTACTTCCCCAACCGCAGGCTCGGTTTCGAGCCCGGTAGTATACCCTTCCTTGGGCGGTGGCATTCCCAACGCGCCCGCACCCGCTACTCCGGGTCCAACCTTCCCCTCTCCGACAAGTCCTACCTCACCTGTGGCAGGCCCCCCGACAACCCCAAGTCCCATCATTTCCCTCGGTCCAACTGGTCCGACACTATTTTCTGTTTCGACTCCGAGCGCCATTTCCATTTCAATTAGTCCCACTTCGGTTTACCTGCAAGCAGGCCAATCGATAGCGTTCGCCTCAGCGGTCCTGGGGACATCGAATCAGTTGGTGCAATGGACGATGAGTCCGAACCTTGGAAAGCTTGTCAACGGGTTCTATACCGCACCTTCGTCCTATAGCAGCGAGACGCAGATAACGATTTCGGCGACCAGTTACGCGGACCCCACCAAGACCGCGACTGCTACTGTCTTACTAGCGCAACCCATTACTTCGCCTTCGCCGAGCCAGAACGTTTCAGCTGTGAGTGTCACAATTCAGCCGAGCACCTTAACGCTGATGGCAGGTCAGTCCGCGCAGTTTCAAGCATCCGTATCGGGAACGCCAAATACATCAGTCACATGGTCGCTGTCACCGAATTTGGGGACCGTATCCAATGGATTCTACACGGCGCCGGCCAACATCACCTTCCAACAGACTGTCACTTTGACGGCCACCAGCCAGGCCGATCCCAGCAAGACGGCGACGGTTTCGGTCCTATTGAAGCCGATAGCCGCACCTACGCTGGCGCAGACCGTAAGCCTCAGCTTATCCCCAACCAGCGCAACGCTGTTTGGAGGCCAGAGCGGTGCTTTCACGCCCTCCGTGGCCGGCACCGCAAACACGGCCGTTACGTGGTTCTTAAGTCCTCAGGTGGGCACGCTCAACAACGGGGTTTATCAGGCGCCGGCGATCATTGCCAGCCAGCAAACCGTCACGGTAACCGCCACCAGCGCGGCTGACTCTACAAAAACTGCCAGCGCCACGGTGACATTGATCCCAGTGGCAGTGACGGTTGGACCAAGTTCGGTATCGCTTGCCCCCGGCAAATCCGCTACTTTTACCGCTTCAGTCAGCGGCACCTACAATACCTCGGTCACCTGGTCCCATCCGGCCGTGGGGACGCTACTAAACGGAGTGTACACGGCACCTGCTTCCATCAGCGCTGCTATGAACGTGACGATCACCGCGACCAGTGTCGCGGACAAGACCAGAACGGCCAGCGCCACCGTCATGCTGACGCCGAGTTCCACCACTTCTAACCCCACCCCCAGCCCGGCGCCTAGCAATCCATCCAGCCCGACCTCCAGCACCCCGGCGAGCACCACCGTAACATTGCCGGTGGAAGTAATCGGCCCCAATGGAACGACGGCCACTGCTTCAGTAACGATTCCCGCCGGTTCCAACTTGAGCGGACCATTGCAGCTTGCGATGACCATCCATGGCCTTCGCTCCGACAGTCAGGCCAGCGTCCAGGTAAATAACTCGGCATGGCTGCCGATTAGCACCGGCAATGTTACGTTGCTGGGAAATGCGGCCGCTTATGGTGGAATTGGCGGCGGTTTTCACACTCTGCAAATGACCATGAATCTGCCAGCCGGTACAGTCGCGGCCGGGACCAACACCATCAGTTTCCGCTTCAACCAAACCGACGGCAGAGTCAGCGGATTCCGGGTACTGGCCTTCAACATTCAAGCCAATGGAAACTCGCTGATTCCAGCATCTACCTTTGTCCAAGACGATCCGAACACCTGGAAACCGCCATCCACCGTCGCTTCCGATATCAGTGCCGGCCAGACACTCTGGCGTACGGCTTCTCTAACCGTGCCGGCCTCGTCCGGGACGTCGCCCATCAAAGCCCACTGTATGGATTGTCACGCGCAGGACGGACGCGACCTGAAGTATTTCAATTATTCGAACAATTCGATTGTCGCCCGGAGCCTGTTCCATGGACTCACCTCCGCGCAGGGCAATCAAATTGCGAGCTACATCCGCAGCCTGAACCTGCCCAACCCTGGCCGGCCCTGGAACCCGCCGTATCAGCCAGGCCCGGGCCTGGATTCGCAGCCCGTGGATCAATGGTCGGCGGGAGCGGGACTGAACGGAGTGCTCGCCACCGATCAGGACCTTGTCAACGAGCTTTTCCCCGGCGGGGCTCAGGCCAGCGAGTTTTCTCCGACAGGCGTCCTGAACATCCGCGAGACCGCGCTCCCGCTGCAATTTCCGGACTGGAACAGTTGGTTGCCCACCATCCATCCGATGGATGCATGGCCCGATTTTCTGACTTCCAAAGTGAACAGGCAGTACAGCCAAATTCGTTCCGATTTATCCCCTGGCAGCGCCGCGTCCTATGCCGCTGCCGAAGGGGATGTCATGGAGTGGGGCGGCGACTATAACGTTTTCATGATGCCCAAAGAAGTTCCGGCAGCGAGCGCCTGGACGCCTGCTTACGTCAATCAGATCTATTCCGTGCCTCTGTGGGCTGATGGTAAAGAACTGGGAGCTCAACCAGGAGTTCCAATTGGAAGGGATGGCCCAAGCGGTCTTCACCAATCCCAAAGCCGAACCGCGCGCTTGGCTCTCTGAATTCGCATTTCTCGCTTCGCCCAACATGCTGCATATTCCACCCGCTACCCCAGGGTCTCGACAACGGCAGTCTCCAAACCTGGCACTATCTGTCCTCTATCTGGTATCAGGTGCAATTGGTTCTCAACAACTCCGAATACCAGCAGACTGGCAATAGCCCGATCGATTGGGGCTACGTGTACTCGATGTTGGATGCGCTCAGCTACACCGACAGCCCGGCGCAGGCCGGTCTGCTAAATCTGTGGATGATCAAAGGAATACAGATCTCAAACAACGGGATTGGCCCGCGAGACATGTTGGAACCGGTTGGAACTGGTTCGTGGCCGACCTCAGCCGCCAAGTGAGTCCTTCCATGAGAAGTGTTTGGGCCGGAACACCGAGCTCCACTCGAACGGCGATCAGCAACGGAATCGTGCAGGGCTGGCTGACCGAAGTGCAGCAGTTTACGCCGCAGCAATTCTACGCCGGGGGCTATAGCGCAACCCGCCTTCCGATCCCTTCCCAGCCCGATTCATCCAATTTTGAGGATCGGGTTTGGTACATGATTCCACAATTCCGCTATTTTGGCGTGAATCAAAATCTGATCAATCAGCTCGCGGCTTGGGCGCAAGAGTATCTGGCCCTTGGGCAACTGGGCGGCAACCACCACCGCGACGTGTGCACCTGCCTCGGGCGACCCGACGGTGATATTCTGCAGCACCGAATAACCTCGCAGTACCGGCAAATGAGCCTGAGGCCGCTCGGCGTATCCGCGCCGAAGTGAAAGGAGAGGCATGCAAGCATGCCTCTCATCGTCGTCAAAAGTAAACCACAAGCCGTCGAATGGATTTCTATCATCTGCACTAGTGAGCTTCCTTGGGATGACACCGCCTGCCGAGGCTGCTCGCTATGCACCCATCGGAAGGTCTTGTCGAATTTCACCTGTCAGCCGACCCACGGGCAGCGGCCTTTGTGCAGCGGAGGATTTCTATTTAATAACCGTCCACCAAGCACCAAGCTCTGGTAGCCCCGTTTTCAGGCGCGCCGCAAATCTCCGATCTAGCCTGTCAGCTTGCTGACTGTCTCGCGGCGCCAGCTTTCCCAACAGAACCTTGCAACACAACTGGGAGTATCTTTTCGATGCTTGGTAAACAGCTGACTGAATGGGTAAAGCGCTGACTCCGCGTGGCGGCAAAACCTGCCGAATTGAGAAGTGAGACAATGGTTCCGGGAAGTAACGGTACTGCCATGCCTTGAAAAGGGTCTGGCGTAAGCCTTAGACTAAGTCATCTTTCACCTATGACTCTACCCGTTGCAGCTCCCGTCAGGAAGAGTGCCTCCGTCTCTCTGTCCGTTGCGATCCAGGAGATGTTGGAATATTTTTCCGATAACTCGTGGTTCGTGAATAACTATTGGCCGGAGAATGCGCCGCGAGTGAAACGCCTGCTCGGAGATCTTCAGCGCGCCGTACCCGCTCCTGCTTCCGTCTTTGAACCGGGATGTGGAAACGGATTTATCAGCTTTCTGGCCGGCAGACTCGGATATCAGGTCACTGCCACCGACGGCTGGCAGCCAGCGGATCGCGAGGAACTATTCCGGCGCGCCGATGTCCATTGCTTCAAGTCCAATCTCAATGACCTGGCGCCTTGGCCGTTTCTCAGCGACGAGTCCTTCGATGCGGTTTTATTCGGCGAGGTATTTGAACACCTTCTGAACCAACCGCTGGGTATTCTTCGAGAGATCCATCGAGTGCTGCGGCCGGGCGGGACGTTGCTGCTGACCACGCCCAATCCTTCTACGCTCGGAAATGCCATTCGCGTGCTGCTGGATCATCACAGTTTGTGGGGCACGCAGGACTTCGCTTGTACTCCCAAGATTCACCACGGAGAGATCATCGACAACGGCGACATTCATTATCGGGAGTACCGCAGCGCGGAGCTCCGCCAGTTCCTGGCTCTCGCCGGATTTCAAGTGGACTTTTCCGGTTACGTGGGCACGGGATCACCAACGCACGCGCCAGTGCTGAAGCGCTTGACGAAACGGATGTTTGGAGCCGCGGGGCTCATGCAATCGCGCCTGTTCGCCATCAGCAACTACATCGTTGCGACAGCTCGATAATTTGGGGGTCGCTGACCCGCAGCGATCCGCGCCCCCTCCCGCTGCATGGACCAAGCACGCGCGCTATCGCAGAGCCTGAAACAATCGAACAGTGCGGGTGAGCAGGCGCCGAATTCGCCGGACCGGCCTATCAAAGCAGATGATCAGGCCAGGCGGAAAAAGCGGTTGTCGAAACCCGGAGGATTGTTCCCATGGCGGTCCTCCACAAAACCGGCTTCTTGAAAGATCCTCTCCAATTCGTGCGCGCTTGATCCCACCTTATGAAGCCAAAGCTCGTTGAATTCGCAAAGGACCGCGCCGATCCTTCGCTCTCGGAGTAGCCGTTGAGCGCCGGCCAGCACCTTCGGCTCGTGACCTTCCACGTCGATCTTGATCAGATCGATTCTCTCCAAATCCAAACGCTCGGCTTCGGCGTCGAGAGTGCCGATCTTGACCTCCGTCGCATCCGCCCCCTCGTGGGCTACCATCGTGGGGGAGTGGTTGTCTGATCCGATCCCCAAGTAGATATTCGTCACGCCTGTGGTATCGCTCAGGCCCAAATTCACGGCGGTGACGTGGTCCAGCCGGTTCGACTCCACTAATTGTTTGAGTCTGGCGAAGGCATACGGGCTGGGCTCAAAGGCGACCACGCGCCCCCCGCGGCCCCCGACAAGCCCAGCCGCCAGGGCCGTGTAGTAGCCGACGTTGGCGCCGACATCCACGAACGTCATCCCGGGGCGAAGATACCTCTTCACGGAAACCGTTTCGTGCGGCTCAAAGGTTCCCTGGTAAATCTGGCGTTGAATCAAATCCGCAAGGTCCAGCTCCATCGAGTTCCCGAAAATTTTGGGCCCGCTTGACGCCGGACTTTGGACAAAGCAAATTGAGCAGCCGGCCTTTGCCGCGGAAATTGATGGCTCGCAAGGTTTCGCTGAATGAAGGAGGCATGGGACGATATGATACGGAGGCTGCCGCGGGTGAATACGCCCGGAATCTCGGGAAAAATCAGTTTACTATGAGGCGCGGCTCCGTCACGCAAGCACCGCCTGGTATAAGTCTGCGACGCGGCTGGACATGGTCTCGAGCGAGAATTCCTGGCGCGCCCGCAAACGCGCCGCCTCACCGTAAGCCGCCCGCAGCACGGGATCGTTCAATAATCGCGTGATGGCGGCCGCCAAAGCCTCGGGATCTCCCGGCGGCACCGTAAGTCCGGTTTGCCCGTGCAACGAAACAAACGGAACACCGGAATCAAGTTTGGTGTTGACCACTGCAAGTCCCGCTGCCATCGCCTCCACCTGGGCGATCCCAAAGGCCTCGCTTCTGGCTACGGAGGCGAGCGCAAAGACGCTGGCCGCGTGATAACAGGACACCAGTGTCTCGTGATCGATCTTGCCCAGAAAGAAGACCCGGTCCGCCACGCCCGCCTCGGCAGCCAGGGCGCCGAGTTTGTCGCGCAGAGGTCCTTCTCCAACGATCAACAACCTTGCGTCCACGTGAGCCATCGCGCGAATCAGGTGTGCAAAGCCCTTGTAGTAAACCAGCCGGCCGACACTCACAATCAGGCGCTCGCCGTAGCGCTGCCGGATGGCCGCCGCCGCACTGGGATCGCAGCGGCTGAAGTTCTCGATGGGAATCCCCAGCGGAATGACGTGACAACGCTCTTCGTGCTGCTGGAGAACACTGGAACTCCGCACATAGTTCGGAGAAGTGGCTATAATCGCCGAACTGCGCCGTAACGCCTGCTGCAGAAAAGGCTCAAACAATGCGCCGAGAACCTTCTGGCGCACGGTATCGCTGTGGTAGGTGATCACCAGCCGTCCGCGGTGCCCGCTCGCCAGATAGGCCAGGACCGCCATTGGATTGGGCAGATGAATATGGATGATATCGGCTTGCGCTCGCCGGATCTGGCCCACCATGGCGGGACAAAAGGGCGTGGAAGCCAGGGTGAACCGTGTGGCGATGCGTGAAACGGAAACACCGCCCAGTAACTCTTCGATCGGTTCGTTCCCGTCGCTCGAAACCAACACCCGCAAATCGACCGACTTTCGCAATTCGCCGCACAGGTCTTGCAAGTGCGTTTCGATGCCGCCCATATGCGGCGGATAGAACTTGCCTACGTGCAGTACCTTGAGACGGCGCGCCGGTGTGCTCCTGATTTCGGACTCAGCGCTATTGACGACCTGCATCCCTTGGTTTGCGCCGAATCAAGCCGTAACGGTGGCGGGCTCCAGGAACATCTGTTTGTTTTGGCTGATCCAGTCGTAAAGCAGCTCCATGCCCTGGACGCAGCCCGTGGCCGGTTTCCAGCCGAGCTCGGCCTGCGCCCGGCGGATGTCACTGACGAAAACCTTCTGGTCTCCAGGCCTCCAATCGGAAACACCATACGGCAGTTTCATTCCACGGCGTTTCTCAATATAGGAGATCAGATCCAACAAGGAGATCACATTCTCGGGACCGCCGCCTATATTGTAAGCTTTGCCCAGCGCTGCATCCCCGGCTGCAAACGCGGCATCGTAGGCGTTCAGAAGATCGTCGATAAAAAGAATGTCCCGAACTTGCTTTCCATCGCCGTAAACCGTAATGGGGCGCTCCAACTGGCTGGCGATCATGAACCAGGCGATCCAGCCCTGATCTTCGGCTCCGAATTGGCGGTATCCGTAGATGCACGACTGGCGGAAAACAATGGTGCGCAGCCCATAAATGCGGTGGTAATCGATCACATACTGGTCAGCTGAGCCCTTGGAACAGCCATAGGGGGAATGGAAGTCCAGGTTGCGCGATTCGCTCACTCCCCGGTCGAGCGACTGATAGGAATATCGTCCATTCTTTTCAACCACGCCCACATCGGTCATTTCTCCGTAGACTTTGTTAGTGGAGGAATAGAGCAGTGGCGCGGTGATTCCAGCTTGCCGCACCGCTTCCAGGACATTGAATGTTCCTAGAGCGTTGATTTCGAAATCTTCGCGGGGAGCGGTCACCGATGTGGTAACGGCTACCTGCGCGGCCAGATGCAGAACTTGATCGGCATCCCGGTGCTTACGGAACAATTCGGCAAGCTCGCCTGCCCGCCGGATGTCGAGCCGGACAAACTCCAATGAGCCCTGCGTTTGGAGCCACTCGAGATTCTTTTGAACACCCTCGCGGCATAGATTATCCACCACCACGACGTGATGACCCCGGCGCAGGTAGCGGCTGGCGGCATTGGAGCCGATAAATCCCGCCCCTCCGGTGATAATCGTCTTCATTAGTTATCCTCCCTATATTCTACGCAACTTATTCAGATCACTATCGATAGCTGCCGATCGATGCAGCCATACACATAAGGCTTTCGTCAATTCTCGAACAAAAGCTTAGAGCCGGGCGCCGGCACACCCGGGGATGGGGTTCCCTTGCTCGCCGGAACGGCAAACACCTTGCTTTTCTGAAACCACGGCCGCTGCACGCTTTGCCTGCTACAGAGTTTCTATGTCGCTTGTAGCCAGCACCACTCCGCTGCCGTTCAGGTAGATCAATCGCATGTAAATCGTGCCGATATTGCGGTCCACCGGTAATGTCACCGTACCGTTCGTGGCCAGTACCGCTTGCGGAGCCTGCGAAAACCGGGACGGGCTGACCGCCTCGGGATCGTAAGCGAACTGAACTACGATGCTCGACGCGCCGGAGACATCCGCCAGCCGCGCGGCGATGGTTGGTTCGTCTAGTTCCGCCGCCTCGTTGTTCGAGCACAGGTAAGCGATCAATCCTGCAGCCGGAAATGTCGGCTTATCGCTTATCGTCCCCGCGCCCAGGATTGTCATTGCAATCTGCGCGTAGTTCACCGTGTAGCGGATGATCGGTTGACCCGCGACTTCGCAACCGCTCAGATCAACGGTACGCGCCTGCGCCCCGTCCTGCACGTTGATCGCGAGCAGGAGATTGCCTTTCGAGCCCTTTCGCAGACTCGATTCGATGTTGTAGCCGATATCGGGCGCTCCGTAGCGCGCTTGATATAAGTAACCTCTGGCAGCCATGCTCTGAAAGAAAAGGTTGCAATTCGCGTATGCCCAAAACTGTTCAACCGCGTGAGTTTCGCCGTTCTCATAAACCGGGCTCCCGCCAGCCTGCTCTCTAGCGTTGTTCGTGTCGCCCCAGATAACGCCCTGGCCGAGCAGCGCTTGTTCCGTATAGTCCGCCCCAGCCTGATACGCACGAATGCCCATCGCACCCAATACCGCGGGGGCGGCACAGGAAGCGAAAGGAAAATTAGGTCCGCTCTCATTCTCGCCGACGTTTAGGTTCATACCTCGGGTGTAGTTATTGCTCGGATAAAGGACGGCAGCCGCACTTCCGGATGTCTCGGAGGATGGTGGAACTTCATACCATAAGGGGGTGCTAGGGTAAGTTCCTGAATTGCCGGATCCGGGAATTGCGCCAGCGATTGGACTTCCCGGCATCCAAAACTGCTGAGGGCTATTGTAGTACGCTGGGCTGGAGCCGCAATTGGACGTGCAGGTAAACGTGAAAGTCTCGCCAGCTTGCAAGAGAATTTGCGCGGTATTGTTGCAGGTGCCGCCTCCAGGACAGGAGAAGCCGCCGCTCGACGCAGCCATTTCGACTTGAGTAAAAGACTGCCCATTCTGGAAGGTGATCGTGCCGGGGCTCGAATTCGCGATTCCGGTACCAACCGAAGGAGTGTATAAAGCGATGTTGCAGGTGGTTGCTGTCGGGCAAGAACTGATTAACTGGTTCCCATTGAAGTACGAATTCGCACTGCCCGCGATCGTGAGGCGGCTCACTGCCTGGATAGACAGTACTGATGCCGTGCGGCACAGGGAAAGTGACTGTCGGCCCCGCGATGCTCGTGATCGTTTACCGTCGCCCCCTGCTGTCCGTAGTCCATCGTGGTGGCCTCGGCTTTTACTATGAATCCGCGAGGCGTGCATGTGTTTCCCCACATGTTCCGAATTTGCGGAATAAGAGATTGGCTGTTAGGCGTCTCGAAGTCACTCACCCAAGCACGCTGAGGATGGGTATACGCCGCATTGTCTTGAGCGTCGTACACTTCGGCGTAGTCGCCATAGGGCGGCGGGCTTGTACAGTTCCCTTGCCAGCCCTGTTGCGCGAGGACCCCTGCGCCAGCTTGCACTGAGCCTGCTACCGGGATCGTGATGCTCCCCGTACCAGCATGGATGCTGCTGACAATGCCGTAATAGTCGGAGTTGTGGATATAGTCGGTCTTGTTGTTGTCCCACTCGAAGCCGAAACTCTCAATACTGAGTCCTGGGTCAGAGGAAGAGTTGGCGGTCACATTCCCGCTGGCGCACGAAGGTCCTGTGAAATTAAATCCGGTGGACGTGATACTGGCGCTGATGGCTTGATAGGTAGAGGATGTGCCAATGGTGCTGTTCAAATAGGAATTTGCCGTCCCTCCGAAGATGCTGAACCACAGCGTCCCGTTGTAGATGGGTCCGGGTGGATTGTTCCAAGTAACTGTCCACGTTGTCGGAGCGGCAGTGGTGCAGGTAAGCTGCGTGGGACCGTTTGCAGTTCCGAGCACGCCGTTCCAAAACGAGGGATGTTGTAGTTTGAATTTCCTTCGTCCTGACCGCTGAAGCCCATCAAAAGCCCGGTGGCGTACCATTGCTGCGCCGCGTATTGCCAACACACTGGGGAATATCCCGCGCAAAGTCCACGAGTGCTGTTGTAAAGGCTTGAAGATCCGGTTCCGCAGGCCAATGGATTGCCATTGCCGCAAGTCCCAAGCACTGTCGTCATCTGCGGATGGAAAAAGACGTGATAGGGCGAGAGGTAGCTGCTGTACTGCGTAACGTAGGCATTCAAGTTCGTCTGCCAGGTTGTTTGATTCGGTCCCCAAGAACTAGCCGTGCTGCCGACTGGACTCGACTCATATGCATTAAATCCGGCTAGAGTGTAGGGAGAAAGGTACTGTGCCGTGGTTTTGAATGGATCATCGAGCGATGTGCGAGCCGTACTTTGAAAGAAGGACGCAAACCACAACCCAGCGCCGATGCTATTGTGGATCGCTCCATCCGAGCCAAAAAAAGGCACAACGTTGGTGGCTGAGACATATTCATAAATCGTCCGCGTGTAGCCGCTGCCGTTGGTCGCTGTCGCCGTGATCGGACAGGTACCGTAAGCCACGCCCGTGACGAGCCCCGAGCCGCTCACCGTGCAAACACCAGTTGCCCCGGAAGAATACGTTACGCCTGTGGCGGCCGACGTGGTGCCATCCGTATTATCGATAATCGGCGAGAGCTGCAACGTCCCGGTGGGTGCAATCACCGCCTCTTTGGGACTGACCAACAACTCCATCGGCGTCCTGGCCGAATTCTGGAAGTTGACTTGTTGCTCCCACTCACAGAACGGATAACCGTCCTGCGTCTGAGCGGTAGTCACGCTACTCGACGCACCGGAAAACGTCCCGGTCATGGGGGATGAGGCTTGCAACGTGCCTGTGTTCGTCCCGGTATTCGTCACGAACCAAATGCCGTTCAGCGCGGAAGGCGTCGTGACACCTGCGATTGTGATCTGCGTGCCAGTGGGAGGCATCGTCCCTGAAATCGTAATAGGCACGGGCGATGTCGAGGCTGTGTAGGCTGTCACGGGCCCAATCGATTGCCGATTGCTCCGCACGGAAACGTAAACATCTTGCAGCCCGTCAGGGAACATCGTGGTATTGATCGGAATGCTGATCGATGTACTTGCAGTTCCCGGTGCAGGCGTTGCATAAACCCGGATATCCCCCGCTACGACGCCATAAGCCAGTTTTAGATTAGAGGCATTCGATCCGACGATTGGGACCGTGATCGTGACGGTGCCCGACCACGGGGAAGCGAGAGCAGTCGAAGTCGTAATTGCCCCGCAGCCGATGTAAGAAGACGGCATCAGGTAGCTGTTGTACACCCCGAAATTCACTGCCGGGCTGGTGGCGAGGATGTTGCCGAGCGCGTCGCGGGCCACCGCATACACGGTGTGCCACGCTGTGGCCGAGTTGAAAACGTTATTGGTATTCCAGGCCAGCGACCACGGCGCGGACCGCACCACCCCCTGCGACAAACCGTTGACGAACCACTCCACTGATTGCGCGTTCGGCAGGGACGAAAGAGAGCAGGCCAATGTGAACGACGTCCCGCTCACCGTTTGAGAAGCCGCCGGCGAAGTTACGGCAATCGACTGGGAAAAGGCCGGACAGGACAGCAAAATCAGGATAGACAGACATCCAAGGATCCGAAAAAGCATCCGAGGCTGTATTCCGGGTTCGGCCTTGCGGGATTCCGGCCAGAGGGGCGTGAAAGGATTTTCCACGGCTTTTCTCCATTTCCGCACGGGCGTAATTGGAGAGAATTGCTTGCCGTGTGTCGAATATCGAAGTCGCCCGGCTGCATCTAGTGGCCCACACCACCGGCTGCCTCCGCCCCGCGCGATTTCATAAATGGCTGTCGTGCGGAGAGTTCCTCGGTCCGTTGCGCCGTGACTGCAGCGTCCTATGGTCTGTGTCCTCCCGCGTGTTCCCCGGCTTCCATGTCCACGCCCGATGCGCGCTTCGTCCCATCGAGCACTCTTTGGATGGTCCGGCCGACTCGCGCCGCAAGATCGTCGTAATCGAAATGCCGCCGCGCGATGGCAACACTGGCGGCCGGCTGCCGCATGCGCGCGGGTTGGTCGAGAAGCTCTCGCAACCGTTCGGCCAGGCGAACCGGGTAGTCGGGATCAATGGCGCCCCGGTATGGCACCAGCATCTCGCGGGGAAGGACGCGCGCGGCTTCGCCCACATCAGTCGCCAGCACGAAGCGGCCGCAGGCCAGGTAGAGTGGCAGTTTCCCGCTGGTCCTCACCTGGCCCACCGAATCGTTGCTTTGCGTGGAGATGCAGACGTCCATCAGGTTGAGGTATCTGGGAAGGTCGTCGTAAGCCACCCTCCCCGTGAAAACCATCCGATCCTGGACTCCCAATTCGCCACAACGCTTTTTCAATCTCTCCAGGCCCGATCCATCGCCGATCACTAAACCCTTCACCGGCAGGTCGCGCAAATAATCGATGACCTCAATGATTTCCGCGCCGTAACACGTTTGGGAACGCTGGTTCCAGATCAGACTGCCCAAAATCCCCACCACTACCGATCCGTCCAGGCCGAGACTACGGCGTAAATCCTCTTCCGGTCCGGGTTCCGTTGGTTGAAACTGATTCAGATCCACTCCATCGGGAATCGCATCCGCCTGGATTTTCTGTTCGGCGAGCAATTCCTGATGAGGATGGCTCCGCACCACCATTCCGTCACTGATCGAAAAGGCATACCGTTCCAGCCATTTGGTCAGCGCCAGACCCGCCCGGCCCCGGCTGCCGGTGCTGCGAGCCAGATCGTAGATCGCGTCCCCGGTGTCAATTACCACCCGGCAGCGCGAGAGCGTCCGATAAAACCCAGCCGCCAGCACACCCGAAAAACCCATGTCAAAAACCCAGCAGAGGGCCGGCCGGAATTGAAACAGGCCCGCGACATTGTGCCAGATCGCCTGAATTTTGTTCGCCGAACGATACAGGATCCGGATCTCGAATTCAGAGCTCAATCGCTCCGCGAACGATCGCGCCCGTATGCCCATGGCGCTGGCCGGTCCGCCGTTCACCAGGAACATCAGCTTCATGCCGCGTCTCCCGCCGTGAGCGGACGTTCTCTCGAGCAAGCTTTCGTAAACCTCCAGCGTGCGCTCGGCAACCGCGTCCCAGGTAAAGCGCGCGATTGTTTCCCGTCCAGCGCGGCTCAGCCGCTCGCTTCCCTCCGGGTCGTGCTGCAGCCGGAACATATGCCCGGCGAGTTCCGCGCTGCTGGTCGCATCCTCGAGCAGCAGCCCGTTCACTCCATGTTCAATCAGTTCCGACACTCCCGCTTCCCGGCTCACCACGATGGGCAGACCGCACGCCATGGCTTCGGAGACCACCAGCGCAAAGGTGTCGAACGGCGTAGGAAGCAACAAGGCGTCGCCCGCCGCATAGGCTTTCTCCACCTCCTTGGTGTGGCCGGCAAAAATCACGCGCTGTTCCACGCCGCACTCTTTCGCCAGCTGCCGATAGGCATTCGGCTCCGATGGGGAGACGCACAACAGCAGTCCCTCACTCAGTTGTGCCAGGGCCTGGATGCACTGCCGCGCGCCTTTGCGCAATTGGCCAACGTACAGAAATACAAATGCCCCGTCGGGTATCCCGAATTGCTGCCGCGCTTTCTGCCGCAAGGCTTGCCGGGTTCGAGGGGAGAACAGCTCGGTGTCTGTGCCGTGGTAGATCACCCGAATATCGGCCGGACAGTGATAATACCTCACCAGGTCCTGTCCCACGCGCTGCGATACCGCAATCACCTTGCTGCGGCGGGAGAAACGATAGGTCCAGTGCTCCAGCGTGCTCGCCAGGGTGCTAAACACCGACTCGCGCAGCGTAGCGCCCTCTTTGGAATTCCGCAGCGCTCTATACCACGCCGCGTTACACATATGCGCCGTGAAAACATTGCCGGTGAATCCACAAAATCCCTGGCTGTGAATAATGTCGAAACCGCCGCCCACTTGCAGGGTGGCCGGTACCGCGAAAGTGAGCACCGTCGTTAATGCGTTCGCCCGCCAGGCCGGCACTTTATGGAAATGAATCCCGGGCGTGCCATCGTCCACAATCCGATTTGCAAACACATGGACTTCGTGTTCCCGGCAGAAACGCCCCGCCAATTCCGCCACGTAACGGCTATGGCCGCCGCCCCGATGATAATCGTGCACCACAAACGCGATCTTCAACCGGGGATGATTTTTCAACGAGCTTGGCTGTGCCGTGGTTGCCTCGGCCGAATGGGTCATCGTGTAGTGGGCGAATCGCAGCCAGTTCGACGGAACATTACTGGAGGAAATCGGCGAGCTGCCGCTGAATGTCCCGGCCGCGAGGACTTTGCGCTTGCGCCGACAAGATTGTTCCCAGTTCCTCCAAGTGCCGGTCCAATGTAAAAAGCTTGCTGAATTCAAAAGCGCCACGGCACAGATGGTTATAGTGATCCGGATCGGCCAGCGCCCGAACCATTGCGTCCGCGAGACCTTCCGCGCTGGGCGGGTCGGCGGAAGCCAGTTCGCCGGTCTGCCCGGGGATCAACCAGTCCGGGATGCCGCCTGCTGCAAATCCGGCGGCCGGCAGACCCACGCACCCCGCTTCCACCCCAACCAGTCCGAATGGCTCCGGCCACAGACTCGGAACCACCAGCAGATCGGCGCGGCGCAGAAGATCCACCCTTCCCTCTCCGGATACCCAGCCGGTAAATGTAACCTCCACGCCCAGAGCGCGAGCCAGTTCCTTCAGTTTGGGTAATTCGCCGCCATCGCCGCCCACCGTCAGAGTGAGCCGCTTCCCCAGCTTCTGTTGGGCTGCCGGGATGGCCCGGATCAGGAAATCGACGCCCTTTAAATCCGTCAATCTTCCCAAAAAGAGCAGATTTCCAGCCGGAATTTTGTCTTCCGGAGGCATGCTTCGCGGGATCCCGTCGATCGGCAGCCGAAGTAAATTCAGCCGGTCCGCGCCAACCCCATTTCTTCGAAATTCCGCATACATGTGCGTGCTCGCCACCAGAATTTTGGCATACTCGTCCAGGCGCGCGTGGCGGGCGCGTTCGGACTGGTACATGCGCAGGGCCAGCAAGGGATTCAAGCCGCCACAACGCCGCGGATAATGGAGCAGAAGGCAGGCGGGTCCGAACTTCCTGGTGCAAGTATGGACTTTCGGAAAGGTCTGGCACTTTCGGCCAGTCGCGCACGTTCCCCAATATCCATGCAGGTAGGTTACCGTCGGATACTGTTGCTGCAGCTCCCGGTCTACATCCAGGGACGTCAGGCCGTGCGAATACACCACCTCGGGGCCCCAATCCGCTATCTCACGCCACAGTTCCGGATTCCGGCGTAAGTCTTCCGCATACCAGACGGGCAACTGAGCTTCGGGCGGATCAATAGTCGAAAGCGCCGGGTTGGCATAATAATCCACCAGCGCTGACACCGTATGCCCGCGTCTGTAACATTGCCGGGATCAGGGTCTGCAGGTACGTTTCGATACCCCCGACGATGCTTCTGTGAGGGGCGGCTATGAGAATCTTCATTGTGCCTGAACGGCGAGTTCGGTCTTGTCCATCGCAAAAACCTGGCAATTGTTCGCGGCTCCCTTTATGGACGCTGGCCGCCGCATCCAGCCTGTAATTCTTCGACGCCAGAAACGCCACCAGATCGGAATTGCTGGTGCCATACCGAAGATCGTGTTCGTCCGCCTCCAGAACGATCGCTCCGATTCTGCCTTCCTCCAGCAGGCGCGACGCCCCCCGCAGCGCGGCGAGCTCCATCCCTTCGACATCGATCTTGAGCAGGTCGATGCAATCCTGATCGAGCAGTTCGGCCAGGTGGTCCAAGGTCATCATGGGCCGGCTTTCCCCGACGGCGCGTTGCGTGCCTTCCTCGGCGGCCGTCAAGACGTGATCGCATCCACCCAAGCCTCTGCTCATCCGCGCCACGCCGTCTCGCTCCCCCACCGCAACATGCAAACAAGTCCAGGACTGGGGGTTGAGGCGCCAGTTCCGGCACAACACCTCGTAGAAATCCGTGGAGGCCTCAATGGATACCACTTGTAAGTCCGGGTTCACGTCGCGCGCGAGAATGGAGAACAGGCCCATGTTGGCGCCCACGTCCCAGAAGGTTCTGGCCCCGCGGGCTCGCTCCAGCACCACTTGCAAACTGGGATCCGCCAGAAAGTCGGCTTCATATTTCGTCTCGCTGAAGACTTTCATCACGCGCGGCGGGTTCGGAATAATAGCCTTGCTGTCGCGCCCCACGGCCAGGCAAAGATCGGACAGGCCCAGGCGTTGCAGAACGCGAGTGAAGACGTACTTGCTGTAATTGGCTAGCATGGGTGGTGTTCCTCAACCGGCCGGCCCGAGCTTCGAAGCATGTCCACAACATGCTCGATGGCGAAGTTCCGCCGATAAAACGCCCGGCCCGTGTCGCCCAAAGAGGCCCGCGCGGCTGGATCTTCAATCAATCGCTGTACAGCTTCCACAAAAGCGTGCATATCGTCGGCGGGCGCCAGGGCCACCGCCCGGCTTTCCTCCCAGATCGGCTCGGTGAATGGTCCGGATGTGGTTACGGTGGGCCGGCCCTGCGCCAGGGCCGCCATCAAGCTGGTGCGCCGGCCCGTAACTCCGTCCGGATAGGGCTGAATCAATAAATCGCATGCGCTCAAATGCAAGGAGAGGCGGGGATCGCGAGCGTCAATTTGTCCTAAAGCGAAAATGGCTGGTTCCAAATCCGGAAAATCCTGAATGAGACCCTCCCGGAAGGCCACGCTTCCCGGGCCGATCAAGACGATCACCGTGCCCGGGCTTGCCGCAGCAAGGGAGGAATAATGGCGCGCAACATGGGTGTAATCGAAGTCCCAAACGTGCCGAAGTGTCCGAGCAATGCGCCCCCCGAGTTGTACCGGTCCTTCAGCAGCGCACTAGCGGCTGGATCGTCTGTGACCGGCACGGTGCTGGGCAGCGGGAGCCACTCGTATTTGCGCGCGCTATTCCAATCGTAGGGCCGGATCAGCCGCTCCCAGGCAGGCGTGGACAGCCACACCCGCCGCGCCGTACGAAGCAGAATCCGCGTCATGAGGCGATGCACGGCCGCAGCCGCGTTCTGCCGCCATTTTCCCTGGACAAACGGCAGGAAAGGCTCGTGCACCATTAAGTCCACTGTATCGCCGTGTCTGGCCCCGCGGTTCCACAGCCACAGGCAGAACGGCAGGTTCACCGACTTGTATCCGAATCCGTGAGGCACCCATTGCACCAGAATGCGGCGTGGACTCGGAAGAGCGTCCAGCAGCCGCCCCACGTTCCTTAGATCGGGGATTGAAATTCTGCCCAGCGTCCGTACTTCAACGCCCGGCACATCCGGCGCTTTGTCCTTCACAGCGGGGCACCAAACATGCACTTGGTCGCCGTGTGCCGCCAGGCCCTTGGCAACCAGATACGTGTAATCGCTGACACCGCCGGATTGAGGAGGATATTCGCACGTGATTACATGCCACACCATCGAATGCTGGCGGTCCTCAGATCGTTGCATGCAAGGCTGCGGCAAGAACATCGGAACGGGACAGCGTTTTACAGAACCGCCCGAGACCAGCGGCAAGAGCGGCTATCGCTTGCGTAAAACCAGGAGGATATCGTACGAACTCTTGCCGAAACTCATCGCCAGTTCGGCCGTCGCAATACGCTCCAATGCGCGCACGATCCAGTTATTATTCCGTTTCATGCGGTAGAACGGCCAGCGCAGAATGTCGGTGATGGGGAACAACAAAAACGCCCCATAATGGCAGGCCTCCACGTCCCAACCTTCTCCCGCCACCCCGATCAGCTCCTGCTCGGTGAAATGATGATGCCAGATCAGTTCTTCCTGGGCCTGCTCGTAGTTGACATCCCGGTTTCCCCGCCCGACCACGGTTTTGTAGAGCGCCGGGAGTCGAAACCGAAAGTTTTGCGCATCCAAGAAAGAAAAAATCCCGGCGTGCGGGCAGCGCAGGATCAGACGCCCGCCCGGGCTGAGGACGCGCCGGATCTCGGCCAGCAGCTGCGGGCGATGCCGCGCGGGCACGTGCTCGATGACCTCGATGCAGGTGGCATATTCGAAACGCCCTTCATCAAACGGAAGCTGGTAGCCGAACCCTTGCTGGATGTCCACATCCGGCAGCAATGCTTTCGCGGTTCGCACCGCGACGTCATTGATGTCGATTCCAGCCAGTTGCACGCGCGGGTAGGCGCTATGAAGCTGCTCCAGCAGAGCTCCCGTATTACAGCCCACGTCCAGAAGCGACTTGGCGTCCGGGGGAATCCAGAACACGGGTTCCATGCGCGACTCCCGCTGGATTTTGGGAATTACGGTGTTCTTCGAAGCCTGAACTGGCGGCATGCTAACGGTTGAGCTCATTGATTTTCCATCACCTTTCGATAAATGCTGGCGGTCTGCCGGGCGTTTTCCGCCCACGAATAACGCGCCGCCCAAGCTATGCTTCGTTGCCGGCGCCGCTCCCATTTTTCGGGCTGCCGGCACTTTTCATCCAGCAGCTCGATCAGGGTTTGGCGCCACGCGCTAATATCGGCTACCGCGGAAAAGCTGGCCGCCGTTCCTCCCACTTCCCGCAAAACCGGGATGTCGCTGGCAGCCACGGGGCATCCGCAGGCCATGGCCTCAATCAGCGGAAGACCAAATCCTTCTGCTTCGGCAGTATGGACCAGCAGGGTTGCGCGCCGGTACACGGCCGCCAGAGCGGAACGCTCCAGAAAAGGCAGCTGGCGGACCACGGGCTCGATGTTCAGCTCCCGAATCAATTCGCACTGGGACGGGGTAAATCCGCCCACCCGCATCAACCGCGCTTGGGGAAATTCCATGCTCACGGCGGCGAAGACTTTTAGCAGCACATCCAGGCGCTTCCGCGGAAGCGTATTGCCGACATTCAAAAGCCAGACCGCAGGTCCGCTTCCCGGCGCATCGGCTTCCGGCATCCAACCCGCCGCCAGGGCATCCGCTGCAGGATCGGGCGCCGCCGAGCAGGCCGGATGCACGCCGTTAGGGATCACGCTGATCGACGCATCTGGAAAGAGCCTGTGTCGCAACAGCTCCTCGCGCGTCGCCTGGCTGACCGCGATGACGTGCGCCGCCTTCAGAAAGCCGTCCAGGATGCGGCGGGTCATGGCACGAAAGAATTGGGATCGGGCGTCGCGGTCCGGCTCGAGCAGACAGCGAAAAGTATCCAGATCATGACAAGTGACCACCGCGCGGCCGAGCGGCAGCACTTCGAGCAACTGAGAATAGCTGTGGTCCACCACGTGAAAAAGATCGAATTTCGCGGAGCAGGACCGCAGCCAGCGGGGGTAGTCCAGGAACCGGTTCAACAAACGATCGCCGTTCGATGCCGTGCGCATGCGCCCGAGCCAGGGAATCCGGGACAACCGCCGGCGCAGTGGCGGGCGCAATTGGGCTGCCGTGATTCCAGCCGCTGTCTGGCTCTGCAGGAAATTCGTCAGCATGTCGCCCACCAGGTCCATGCTGAGCCACTGCTCTTCCAGGTAATCCGATACCACGGCCACACGCAGTGCGGTTGGATGGTCCGCTTGTTCGGAGGTGGAGCGCCGGCTTACACCGGGCACGGCGGAGCTGCTAGTTGGCATGCTTCAGACTCATCCGGCTAATCGTTTCCTCGGACCTTCCCGCTGGTGGCCGTATCCGCCGGTCCTTCTGCCGTTCCCACTGCGACCACTTCCGGCTCGACCGGACCATTTTCGGCGGCGTCGGGAGCGCCGACGGCGGCGTTCGGCCACACAAATCTCCAGATCGGCAGGGACGGCATCGCGGCGCGTACGTACCCTCCCAATTCGCTGTTTCGAACGTAGGGCAAGGTTACGGCCAGGTACAGAAGGCCGGCCAAGACTCCAGCCACGGCCACCGCTAGCAGATTTCGAATCTCCACATGCCGCAAGATCAAAAAGGCTGTTCCACTCACGGCGGCGATGCGCCAAAGGTACGGCCCATAAGGCCGCATCGCTTCCAGGATAGACACCTCAAATTCCTTCGCAAAACGGTGAATGTCCAATGGAATCGCCACGAACAACCCGCCGCACAGGAATCCCAGGATTACCCCATTCAGCCCGAGCGGCCGAGCTAAGATGATCGCCAGGGTGACGCTCACCACACCATCCAGTAACGATCGAATGGCGTATAGCTTTTCGTGCCCAAACGCGAAGAGCGCGATCGCCAGAGTGTAGTCGATCAACCGCACCAGAAAGTTCGCCAGGAACAGAGCGGTCAGCGTGACGCCTCCAAAATAGCGGGCGCCGATCCAATGATCAATAAATTGCTGATTGAGAGGGAGCACCACGCACACGATCCCTCCCGCCACGAAAATCATGGCTTGGGTCAGGCAAGTGGTGGCCTTCTGTATCCGGCGCAGCCCTTCGCTGGTTTTCATTTGGCTCAAACCAGGCAGCGCGGTGCTGGCCAGAACCTGCGGCTGCTGTTGCAGCACCTGCACCAGCTTGCCGGTGCAAGAATAAATAACTACGGTGGCTGCGCCGAATACCCGGCCTGTGATCAACAAATCGGTGCCGCCCACCAGCGAGCTTGAAACCTGGCCCAGACTGATCCACAATCCTCGCGCCAGCCATTGCCAGCGGAACGTTCCGGCTTGGCGCCAGGCGTCCATGCCGAACAGATCCGGACGAAGATGCCGCGCGCGGAACACCGCGATCACGCTGCCGCCCGCCTCCTGCAGGCACCACCCGCACGCCAGCGCATAAAAGCCGGCGCCCGCCAGCAGCATCGCCACCACCATGACGGCCGAGACGCCCCACAGCCACATCCGCAACTGTCCGAGGAATTTGAGGTCCTGCAAACCCTGCAGAATCGCGCCGGCGCAGCGCAGTGGAAAAGTGAGGACAAAAACCAAAAGCACCAGCGCCACCGGTCCCCTCAGACCGGAAGCGGCCACGGGCCGGAAAATAAACAGGCCGGTGGCCACCAGCGCCACCAAAACACTCTGTACCAGCACTGTTTTGAAGAGCCGGCCGATCAGAAGCCGCAGCGGATCGGAATCCCCCTGGGCCAGCTCATGACCATGCGCTTGTGCGATGTCGCGCGGAGTAACCGCCAGAACTCCCAGGTCGCACAACAGCAAAAAGTTCAGGACCTGCAGTCCCACCAGCCACACGCCGTAGTCGTGCGCTCCCAGGTGCCGCAGATAGAACGGCGTGAGCCACAACCCCACCAGCATCATGGAGCCCTGATACAGGTAGGCCAGCGACACGCCGCTGAGAAATGTTTTACTGCGAGACATTGGCGCGGCTATACCGACTTTACTTGGAACGAGTAGCGAAGCATCACTGTTGTCCGACCCAGTTCGGGCTGGGCTACTTCTTGCCAGCGTGAACGGATGGCCGCGAACCGCTCCGGCTCCAACGGCCCCGCCGCGGCGTAGCGCGCGTTTTTTCCCCAGTTCTCGGGCTTGGTGGTTCCGACAATGATGGTGTGAACTCCCGGGACGCTCAAGGGAAAACGCAGGGCGCTTTCCAGCGCCTGCTGCGGGTCTGCGAGGAATTCATATCGCAGGGCCTGCAACCGGTCCCAGTACACGTGATGGTAGCTGTTCTCCGGCCGCTCGGAATGTCTCCACAGAGCGTTGGCCAGCGGCCGCTTGGCAATCACGCCCATCTCGCGTTGTCGCGCCAATGGTAATACCGTCTCGATTGTTTCCTGATCGGCGATATTCAAGGATGTCTGCAGAGCGTCGAATTGACCGCATTCCACCGCGTAACGCGCCGCAGATCCGTCGCCGCTATAGCCCACATAGCGCGTTTTGCCGGCCTTGCGGGCGCGATGAAGCACTTCGATGACCTCGCCGCGGCGCAAAACCTCTTCCGAGCAACTGTGCAGCTGAAGCAAATCCACCCAGTCGGTGTTGAGCCGCCGCAAACTGCGCTCGATGCTCTGTTCGAGCATACGCGGGTTCCAATCGGGAAGCGACCGTCCCATCGCCCGCGCCAGCGGTGTCCACAGTTTGCGGCCGGCGCGCATTACGATCCCGGCCGGGCGCAAGCGGAGGCGCATGGCCGCACTTGGTGAACAGAAAACAATCTTTGCGCCGGGTGCCTAGCGCGCGTCCGAGCTTCTCTTCGCTGTCCATATAGCATTCGGCCGTATCGATGACGTTGAGTCCGGCGCCCGAGCGCCACACCCAGGATAGAATCCACAGTCCCATCCGTGACGTTTTCAAAACCGATTTCGGCCGCGCCAAAACCAAGCGCGCTCACACACATCTCTGTGTTCCCAAAACGATGCGTATGCATTCGGTATTCAGTTGCGCCATTCCCCGGAAACCGGCATTCGGACGTGCTGGACTAACGGCGCGCCAGCAGCCTGGGCGTCGAACTGAGCTTCCAGATTCCAGAAAGGTTTCTTCGATCGGAGCGCGCTATCTTCGCGAACGAACAATAGATCCAGCATGAAAGGCGTACCATCCGATTCGCGGCGGCAGAACCCGCATACGTCGTAGGTAACGAAGCCGCGCGTTCGCATGAACGCGATAACTTCAGCCAGCAGCGGCGCACCTTCGTTGTAGGGCAGCAGCGAAACCTCCAACTGTGCCGCTTCCGTGTGCGCGAGGATGCGCTCGGCGCCCCGCAGCACCTCGATTTCGAATCCTTGCACGTCCAGCTTGATGAAATAAGGGCCGGGGATCGGTTCCCAGGCCAGCGCCAAATCGTCGAGCGTGGCCATGGGGATACGCCGGCTGAAACGCGGCACCGAAGTGTTCTCGAACAGCACCGACGATCCCGCCTCCATTACGTAGAAGTTCACCGACTCAGCGGGTTGCGGTCCGAGCAGCGCAATGGAGTGCTTGGCCCGGCCGATCTCACGGCAGGCCGCCGACAGAATGGAATCCTTGTCCTGGTTAGCGTCCACCATGAAGATTGACGCCTCTGGGAAAATACGGCGCGCCATACGCGACCAATCCCCCTGATAGGCTCCAATTTCGATGATCGACGCGGGATGAAAGCCGTTCCGCTCCATATTGCGAATACTCGAAGGCATGTTCATCACGCTCCGCCGGAACAGATATTCCTCTGGAATCAGGGATAGCAGGCCCTCCCGAATTCGCACTGGAAGGAGCCTGCGCTCGGCGTTAAGCCGGCGCGTGATTCTTTTGAACAGTCGCATCGTGACACCAGCGCGCTAAGCTTACAAACCGCCCCCGCAACCTTCAGGCCTGCGATCCGTTGTATTTGATAACCTTGCCCTTCTGCAGATCGAAGAACGGGCCTCCGAAGTTCATCAAACAGTTGGCGCGAACCTGCCGGGAGTCCAATTCGTCTGTTCCGTGGAGAGAGCGGAATCCATAGAAGAAATACAGGCTGCCCGGGACAAAATTGACGGCGTAGTTTCTGGGCCATCTTTTGAAACGCGCCCGTCTTGGCCAGATTGCAATACAGCTTGTGCTGCAACTTGTTTTGCGAAAAGGGCCGGACGTTCGGCCAGATGCGGAACTTTCCATCGCGCTCGCCGGTCGGCGGAGGCATCACGACGGGCATTGCGATCGTCAAATATGTGGCATCGAAATGCCAGGCCCGGACCGTGTCCTGGCCCTGATCGCCAGTCAGGATGTTCATTACCGGGTGTATATCCGCGGGCTCCAGTTGCACATGGAAGGCCTGGAGTATGTCGTTGGCGAGCTTCAGCACGAATTCGGAAAACGTAACCTCCCAGAACCCGGTATTCTGCAAGTCCGAACCAACCAGGTGTTTTCGCTTTCCGTTCTGATAACAAGCCGGCGTCAGTTCCTCGACGCTGGCTTGCAGTTCAGCCAGAAAATCGGGCGCGAGAAAACTCTCCAGAACCGACATGCCTTTTTCATCGATTTCGCGCCGGATTCTCTCGACAAATCCAGCATAGTCATTCTGAATTACCGATTCGTATTTGTTATTGATAAAACGTTCCAAGTCCCCTCCTTGACTGCCGTGTAATAGATCGGCCTTCTGGCGCGTATCTGTATTCTGCCAACCTCTCGGCTACCAGGCTGATGCTCCGATTGCAATAGCAACCTTCAAACTTTTCTGGCGATCACAGCGATGTCCCAAGGCCGGCCAATAGGAAGCGCGGTTTCCAAGTGACTCCAGCCTCGAAGAACAAATCGTGGAACCACGCTGATTCCGCCCGTTTGCCGGCCCAGAAAACTCGTAGTCAGGTAGAGACACCGAAACAGGGAATGGAACGCATATCGGTGTTGCAAGACAACCAATTCGTGGGCTCGCAGTAGTTCTGTCATCGCTTCCAGAGTGTAGCCTTCTCGAACATGGTGGGGATCGAACGGCGCGGGTGGTGTCGGCGTACTGATTAACGCCAAGCCGCCGCTAGTCAGCACCCGGCTGATTTCAGACGCCGCCTTATGATGATCCACCACGTGCTCCAGAACTTCGGTGCAGAACACGAATTGAAAGGAGCCGTCTGGAAATGGCAATTCGGTAACCGACCCGGGAGTAGACTGATGCCTCCGGTTTTGGTGAACGGCGAGGTCGGGCGCCGTATTGAGATCCATGTGTACAAAATGCGTCAATCCGGGCAGTGCGTCCAGCCAATTGAAATACAGCATATCGCCACAGCCGGCATTCAAGCACGCGCCGCCGGGTGGAGCGTACGCCAGCAATTGCCGGAAAACTGGCTTTTGGACGATGGACCGTGCTTCATCGATATACGCGGGCTGCAAGAAGCGAGGCAGCCGCGAGGTTAATCCTGCCATATTGTATTGCTTCTAAGTGGTTTCCTTAGCCGGCAGGAACGTTGTAATTGCGATGTCCTTCCTCCCTAACGAACCTCACCGAAACGGCAGTGCGTATGAAACCTGGGAGCGCTTTACGGAACGGCCTAGCACCCGAGAGGCTGGAATGCCATAACAACATCGCCGCAAAAAAGCGCGGCTTCGAAAATCGGCGCGAGGAACCTTCTCTGCTCGTACTCGGGGGAACTAAGCAGCCAAAGCGCGCTCATAGAATTGAGCTACGTTCTCCACAAATTCGGGATAGCCTAAGTGCGCAACGCTCTTCGGCGCGGCCTCACTCATCTGTTTTAGCAATGACCTGTCTTGCGCCAGACAGCGGAGCCGGTCCACGATACCGTCGACATCCCGGCATTCCAAAACATACCCGCTGCGCCCTTCTTGAATGAGCTGCGCAGCGCCGGTTTGACGCGTGGTAATCACCGGGATGCCGCAGGCCAGCCCTTGCGCAACCGCCAGCCCGAACCCATCCTCGATCGCGGGATGGACCAGCACGCTCGCCTGACCATAGGTGGCGCCGATCGGATCTCGAAGGACATCCGCCCTCTGCAAACGGAGGTTGTTCAATCTTCCCAGGAAGCCTTGCAACATCTGATGCGACCAGCGGTCCCCGGTGGTCCCGATGATCACCAGTTCGGAATTCGGAATGGCGGCGCGCTCGAACGCTTTCAAAAGATAATAAGCTCCCTTGCGGGAATCGATCGTAAGTACGGCCAGCACTCGAAAGACGTCGTCTTTCTTGATGACCGGCCGGAAATAGTCCAGATCCACGGCCGGAAGGACGACTTCGATTTTGTCGGCTGCAACTCCCCGCTCGATGAACGATTCGCGCGAGGCCTCGGAAACCGCCCGGATGCGCGTCGCGCATTCCACCTCCCGCCGTACTCGCACACGCATGCGCGGATGTACAAAGCCGGGAGCCTGTATCCCCAGGCGGCGGTGCTCCTCGGCCAAAACATCGGCCACATGGTCGATGTGCGTGTTCAGGGCCGTCAGCACCAGCGAAACCCGCTGGCGCGCCAGGCGTTCAAAGGTTCGGCTGCACTGACCCATCACTCCATCCAGCAGCTGGACGCCGTCCAGATGAGCACAAAGCTGGGAATCGAAATCGACATCGGAAATCAGGTTCAGCAGATCGCGCCGCCGCCGCAGCACGGGAGTTCGCAAAAGCTGCCGAAAAGACCATGCTCGCCAGCCTTGGAAAGGCACATTGACACAGGCCGCGCGGCTGGTCTTGGCTTGCCGGCTGAGGATCCGTGCCTGGGGAAAGCGATCTGCCGCGTAGATCATTTGCCGGAGAAACTCCCCTTGTCCGCCCTGCCCCTGGCTGGCATTCGCCGCAAAACAAATCGGTACCTGGAGAGCGCCCGTGAAACTTCGCTCGCCCACGGAGAGATTTGCGGCGCAAGATAGCAGAGGCGGCGGTGTCATCCTAGTTCGAACGGGTCTCCGTCCCCCTGGCGTAAACGTCGCCATATCGCCAGTCCGATGCCGCGATGTTGCGGAGCGCGGCCGTCACCGCCCCCGCGCCGCCCCAGCGTGGCAGTTCGAACGTCAGGCGTTCCTCCAGCGAAAGATTGAATTCGTAGCTCGATAGCTGGCCCAAATGCTCCAAGCGAGTGGCGGCGTCTTCCACCGAATCCTGGGGACGCACTTCGAACGACAGGCTTGGAACCGCCTGGGTCAGGCCGGCCAATACCTCTCCTTCGAATCCTTCCACGTCGATCTTGACAAAAGCCGGCAAGCCGTATTTCCCAATCAAGCTGTCGAGTGTGACGACCGGCACCATTTCCACATGATCCCAGCGGAAGCCCTGGTTATTCTGGGACTGGCTCCCGATAAAATCGTCCGAAAACGAGGAGCACTCGCTGGCTGAGCACACATGCAACGGAAGCACGCCCGGAGCGCGGCCGATGCCAACCGGTTCGACGCTCACAGAAGAATAGCGGAAGATGGTCCGGAGTCGCGCCGCCAACGATGGCTGAGGCTCTACGGCGACCACCCGGGCTCCCATCTGGACAAACACCTCGGTGCGATCCCCTCGATTCGCTCCAATGTCGAAAACCAGGTCGCCCGAGCCTATGAATTGCGAATAGAATTCGCGCCATGTCTTGCAGAGGTTGCCCAGTTCGGGCCGCAGGTAGCGGTTCCTCAATTGACGGCCGAGGTTCTCCTTTGACCGGCTCTCAATAACGATCGCCATGCTTGACTCAGCTCGGTGGAAAACTGTCTTTGCCAGCCACGCTTGCCGCAATCTCACGCGGCGACGTTCTCGCTCGCGCTGCGCGCTATCATTTTTCGATAGCTGCGCCGGTGGGACCACAACGCAGCCAGCCGGCCGCGGTAAGCCTCCAGGTTCAACACCCGCTCGTCCCCCTCCAGCGGGGAGCGCTTCAACCGAAGCAACGTTATCGGATGGCTGAGGATTCGCAGGCACACGTTGACCATTTGAGCCGACCAACTGCCTACCACCCAGGCCGGCCATGCCGAGGTGCGAGTATAGCCATTGCGATATACATCCAACTTCACGCTCACCAAACCAGAGGCATAATGCAGGCGCCGAAGATATTCCCACGTCAATCGGCGGGCTGGCAGGTAGTGCTTGAAATGCATCCCGGAATGACGAAAGAGGCTTCCTCCGGCTAGCCGGACCAAATGGCACAGTTCCTCGTCTTCGCCGCCGTCGAGCGAGTTGCCGCGGCGTCCGCTCACCAGCAGCGGCAATCCCAGGGCGTGGGCGCGATCAAGCGCATGGCGCCGGAAAGCCGCGCCTGCCGTCCATAGAAATTTCTCTTCCCTGAGCGATGCGCGATCCGCGGGCATCCCGGTCAGCGCATACCAACCTTGGTGTCTCTCCAGCCAGGCTGGTTCCGGACCTTCGCAAAAAGCGCTGCTGGTACCGCCCAGCCCCGCTATCTCCGGGTGCTCGCGCAGAGTCTCGGCCAGGATGGCCACGTAATCGGCGGCCAGCCAATTGTCGTCGTCTACAAACAGGATTACATCGTGCGCCGCCTCCGACATGCCCCGCTGCCGGGCGTGTCCCTGTCCCAGCCGAGGTTCGTGAATCAACCGTACGGAGAGCTGACAGTGCCGGCTGGAAAACTCCTGGACCAATCGTGGTGTGCCGTCGGTCGATGCATTGTCGATTACCAGAATCTCCCACGTCAAACCGGCGGGTACGCGCTGTTCGGACAGATGCCGGAGAGTCTCCGGTAAGCGTTCGGCGCTGTTGTGGCAGCACAATACGACGGAAATCGACGGCAACACATCCCTGGCCTGTTGGCGAGTTTGGTTCGGTTGGGGAGTTTCGATCATGACACCGGCACCGACTAGCCGCTACGAACCTACCGGGACCGGCGGGTGATGTATAGGCTGTAAGCCACGCAGTCTGGGCCCGGCGAAGGGCAACCGAAGCCTGTCTGGTGGTACCGTGGTCCATCCCGCGCCGATCATAATCAAGACGGTTCCAGGAATGGAGGTCAATAATCCGGTTCCGATCCACGCTGTTCCGAAACCGATGGCGACCAGACACCAGGTCAAGCGGCGGGTTGTGGCCCAGGGGCCGTTCGCAAAGGCGACGGGCATGCCCTGATAGAACCACACCAAAAAGCCGAGCCACAAAAGTAATCCAATCACTCCCTGCTCGCCGAGAATGCGTGCGTACTCGTTCTCCATTCCAATCGGGTTCCGGACTTCGCCTTGCAAAAAATACGGAATACTGGTCCCACCGCCTCCCAAGCCGTTCCCCATGGGGTACTCGAGCAAAATCTCGAAAAAGCCGCGATTGACACTGCCGGCAATTCGATCGGATACGTACTCGGTGTTATCCAGGCTCTTGAAGCGCTGGAATCGCGCATTGCTGAGCGCGGCGTAGGCAACTACGCCCATGACCAGAATGAATATCATTCTCTGACCGCCGCTCAATCGAATTCTGAAAAACAGAAATGCGATTATCGCAGATCCATAGATGAAATTCGATCGGGTGGCCGACATGAGCACGCCAAGCAGGGCGGCAGGGATGGCAGCCAGACCGATCAACCGATGCACATGCTTCTCCCCTCCGGTCCAGAGCCCGACCAGAAACGGAATCGTACCAATCATCATACCGCCAAAAGCAGCGGCACTCGAAAAAATGGACGGAATACGGAGGAATCCGCCCGCCACATCGCGACTGGCGTACATGATCTGTGTCACTGGGCTGATTGGAAAGAACCTTTCCACGCCAAGGAAATATTCCGCTCCGGCGAAAGCAATTGCCACGAAGTCTAAAACCGCCAGCCCCAACGAAAGTTCCAGAAGATCCTTGCTCTTTAAGCGGCTCCCAAGTAACAGCAGGGGGATGAAAAAGATGGCGCCCCGCAGGCCGACCAGGGAGATCAATAACGGCTGAAACGGCAGCGGGACCAGCACGATGGGCCAAATGACCAGCAGAATGGTCCAGAATCGCGCCGCCTTGGACCTTTGGGCGTCCGCGGGAGAGGACCATCGAAAGGAAGCGTACAGGCCCAGCAGCCCGGCGTCAAAAATGAAATGAGAAAACGCGGTAAGCAGATTCGCACGCAGAATTCCATAAAAATATCCGAACGCGAGCAGCGTGACCAGGCCTTGGCCCAGCGAGCGGCGTCCCGCCCAAAAGCACGCGGTGAAAGCGGCCACGCATACCAATAGTGCGATCATTGGCTGGCCATCCGCCGCGGCCCTGGCGCCGCGCTTGAAATCGCCGGCCTCACGCGTTCCCTCCCGGCCGCATTTCCGCCCGAATCAGCTCCTGCAATTTCCCCATTTGCGAGGCGGGATCACAAAGCCCCCGGGCGCGTCCCATGCCTGCTTCTCCCAACCGCGCGCGCAGACTGGCGGACTCGATGAGCGAATCCAACGACTCCGCGAGGCTGCCCGTGTCCAGCGGATCCACCAGCCGCCCGCAGGATTGGTCCACAATCTCCACCGCGCCTCCGATCGCCGAAGTAACCACCGGAAGCCCCGCCCATAGCGCCTCGACAAACACCAGACCGAACGGCTCGGGTCCCTGATTGGGCTGGCAAAACACGTCCGCCGCCGCCATCAGCCTGGGTACGTCACTGCGTTGCCCCAGAAATCGGACGCGGCTCGCGATGCCCAGCCCGGTTGCCGTTTCGCGCAACTCGGCAAGATACTGCTCTTGTTCCGCCGTCTGCGCTCCTCCCGCCATCCAGCAGACCCAGTCGCGCGGGGTCTTCAGTTGAGCCAGCGCGTGCAGAGTGGCCAGATGCCCTTTCCAGCGTTCCAGCCGGCCCACTTGCAGAATAACCACCGTGCTTTCTTCAACGCCCTCTTGTTCCCGCGTGGATACTCGCCGTTCCCGCAGGTGTTCTGAATCCGCGGGCGGCGGAACCGCGCAATAGATTACCGTTACGGGCGTTTTCGGGTAGCGGGCGGGTATCTCCGCGGCGGTGAACCGGCTGTTGGCGATGGCCAGATCGGGGCGGTTGCGGCGCGCCAAACGCCCCAGCCAGTGCCCTTCTTTTTGGAAGCCATGCATCCAAAGAGTTACTTTGTGCCCGGCCTGCCGTACTACATCGCCGAAAATTGCCAGCGTCCATTCCATGTGGCAGACCACCATGTCGAAGCTTTCCTTACGCAGCAGTTCCCGGAGTCGCCGGCGCGCCCGCCATACCGTCCAGGGCCTGCTGATCCGCGTGCGCCCGAGCAGATACAACTCCGCGCCGGCGGCCTGGATCTCCTGGCTCGACCGGCCCTCGAAACAAAACGCGAAATGCGGCTCCATGGCTGGGCATAATTCCCGTGAACTGGCCAAGGTGGTGAGGAATGCCTCCACGCCTCCATACTGCTGACCAGCGTTCAAATGGAGTATCCGGACACGAGATGAGTGGGCGGCATCCGTGCGCCGCCGCTCGCTAGCGATGGTGCACGCCTCTGGGCTGGTCATGGATCGTTCACCGCCGGAAGAGAGGACCTCGACGCAATCGTTCTGTCCTGGCCGGACACGCCTCCACCGGCCGCCCGGTAGGCAGTCAGAAGTTCGCCCGCCAGACGTTCTCCGGTGAATCGCTGGACGGCAACGGCGCGAGCCGCGGTACCCAGCCGGCTCCGCAGCTGCCCATCCGATGCCAAGCGTTGGATCTGCCGCGCTAAAGCCGCCGCATCGCCCGGTGGGTGTCCCAAAGCGTCTTCGCCATCGACAAACAGTTCGGCCGCGCCACCGGCCTGGCTGGCGATGACCGGCTTGCCGCATGCCATCCCCTCGATGATCACCATGCCGAAGGGCTCGCGGGCCGTGCTGGCGTGGACGATCACATCCAGCGAGCGCATCGCCGCCGGAGTATCTTCCAGGAAGCCGGTGAACCCAACCTTCCCCGTCAGCCCCAACCGATCGGCCTCCTGCTGCAGTTCGAACGCCGTCCATTGGCTGCCCGTCGGTCCGGTAAATCGGACCGCCGATAATATATCCGCGAACCGGCACGTCGTGAGGCAGCCGCGCCAGCGCATCCAGGAAAACCTTGTGTCCCTTCCAGCGCGCGAAGGTCGCAATCAAACCCACCCGAATCGTTCCAGGCGCCGCGGGCGGGAGTCCCGCCTGGGCGTCCAGATCCATCCGCGCGCCGGCTGGGGAGAAGCGCTCGCAAATCGATGGCGTTGTAGATGGGCACGATCCGCAGGCCCGGCAAAGCCCGCGCCAGATCCTCGGCCACGCTCTTGGAATTCACGACCGCGGCGGCACAGGCCCTTCGAAATGGCCGCAACAAGCGGCGCATCAAACGGCGCGGACTGACATAATCATGAATATGCCAGAACAGAAGCGTACGGCGCGGACGCGTCCAGGCGCCCAGCAGATGCATCTTGAAGCCGTTGGTGTGAATGATGTCGGGTTCGATCTGCGCCAGCCAGCGCGACAGTCCGCGCGCGTATCGTGCGGTGGCTGGCGCGGCCTCAGCAGACCAACCCAAGCCCGCCAGCCCCCTGCTATCGCCCAGCCGCGCCAGCGTCGCGCGGAAAAGGCTTGCACCACAGACTTGCACCCCGAGGTCGCGCGCGATCCCGTCGGAGCGGACCGTCCTCACCCAGCACCAGCCAAAGCTCCCAGTCCGGCTCCGCTGCCCGAACGCTGGCCAACAGCTCACGCAGGCTGGTTTCAGCCCCGCCCAGACTGGCCTCCCGGATTCAGATATGACAATTCGCACAGGCAACGCCACGGACTACCTAGTGGACCGATGCAAAATGTTCCGCCAGGAGGGGAAAAATGCGCTGAGTGAACTGCACGCAGTTGGTCACTACTTGGTCCGGATTGGAACCCTCATAGGGCGCCACCACTCGCACCAGGCTGACGTCGGAACGCCGGTAGCGGATCAGGTCCGGCAACAGCCGCAGCTTGGCGTGAAACTCCTCGGCCCAGACATCCCGGGCATTTTGGTACCAATAAAGCACCACGATATGTTCGATTGGCTTGTTCCATCGTGAATTGGTTCACCGGAATCGCTTGCGCGCGCCCAGGCACGGGAATGTTCACCAGCTTCGAAGAGCTCACCAACCAGCCCGATCCAGGCAGGCAGATTTTGGGAGAGTGCGGACCATAGCTGTTCTGCAACGACTTGAAATACGCGACGAACAGGTCAATCGTCCCACCTTTTCTCTGGTCGACATAGTCCCGGAGTATGTATTCGTCCGGCCTCAAGTAGGCGGTGACGTCCGGACCAATGGAACGCTCGCTGGAGGATTTCCAGGGTCCGATCTGCCAGGGAAGCTCGTGCAGCCCTGGAATTCCGATCTTTTCTTCGTCGACCTTGAGCATGCGCGAAGCGCTGGCCTGAAACACCAGGATCAGGCACGCCGCCGCGAACAGCCCATAGCGCGCGGAAGCAAAGGCCTTGGATTTATCCATGATGAACCCGCCAGGTTTTGACAATGGACTGCAACATGAGATGCAACGCGACGACACCCAGCGCCGCGGCAACCACGCTGACGTAGCCGAAAGCTTCGTGTGTCGCGCCGCTGACCAGCTCCGGATTATACTGGCCGGCTACGCCAGTGGCCACGATCCGCACCGCGTTTCCCAGAATCGCGACCGGAATCGCCATCACCAGCAGCATGGCCCTCATGGACCGGCCCCTCACGAAAAAATAGTTGTACAAGACGCACATGAAAAAGATCGCCACCAGGGAGCGAATGCCGCTGCAGGCCTCCTCCACCGACAGCTTGATGCCGACCATCTCCAGAATGTTTCCTTCACGCAAAACCGAGTAGCCCAGCGCCTCCAGGCAGAACTCGCCCAAGCGGCTGGCCAGCAATTGCAGAGACAACGTGAGTCGTTCAAATATAAATGTCGGCGGCGCGATCATCAGGATCAGCGTGCACAGCGGATAGATGAGCTGCCGGACCATCCGCCAGCCGAACAGCGCCACAATCCAGCCGACCAGCGAAACCAGGAATGCCATGCGCGCCACCCAGACCCATTGCGCCGCCAGCCCGAGCAGGCTTGCAATGCGCCCCCCAGAAGAGGAGCACTACCCCCAGGGCCGAAGGCTGACGGGGAATCTTTCGCAGCTCCTCCCTCTTGTCCCACGCCATGTAGGCCGCCGCCGGGATAACCAGTATCCCGTGCTCCATGTAAGCGTGCTCGTCGAACCAGCTTCCATAGATGCCCGTCAGGATCGGCCAAAACGCTGCAATCAGCAGCGCGCCGAGCACCAGCATTTGCAGCCACTCCCGGCCCCGGAAATGGCGCGGGGCGTGGCCAATCCGGCCGGCGTATCCGCGCGCTCAGGCTCGACTCGAGTCGCCATAGTCGTAGTAATACTGCCGCTTCCGGTCCGAACTCATGTCGTAGTCGGTAAGCACGGTTCCGAGCAGCGTCAAGCCGTCCTCCTGAATCTGTTGGTAAGCCTCCATGGCGCTTTCGCGTTTGGTCACCCCGGAGCGCAGCACCAGGATCAGAGCGTCCGTCAAGGGCGCGATGATGCGCGTGTCGGCCACGCTCAGAATCGGGGGCGCATCCACCAGAACCATGTCGTAACGTTTCATCAAGGTCTCCAGGATGGTCCGCAATCGGGACGAATACAGCGCCTTGGATACGTTGTTTTGCGTGACGCGGTTGGGAAGAATCGACAACCCGGGCAGACCGGTGAACACTCCCAGACGCTCCTTGGAGTATTCGCCCAGCGGCTGATCCTCGCACAGCAGATCGATCAGGCCCCAATCGTTCGGCAGGCTGAATTCGCGATGCAAGTGAGGGCGGCGGAAATCGGCGTCCACCAGCAGGACCCGGCGGCCGGTCTCGGCCAAAGCGATCCCCAGGTTTTGCACCACGGTGGTCTTTCCTTCCGCCGGTCCCGGGCTGGTAATCAAAATCATCTTCTGAGGTTTACCCGAAGCCTGGTTCCTGAGAATGGAAGCCAGCGTACCGCGAAACGACTCGGCAATAAAAGCCGGGCCGCTTTGCCAGGCCGCCAAGGCGGTAGCCGTATCGTCGAGCCATTCAACTCGCCGATTTTTCCGGACGGCGCGGCCGTTGCTCTTCACCACCGCGTTGCCGTTTTGGCCCAAGTTTGGAATCACACCCAACTCCGGCGCATTGAACATCCGGCGGGAAGCGCCGGGCGCCTTGATGCTGCGGTCCACCCGCTCCCTCAGAAAAACCAGCGCGCCGGCGATGCGCCAGCGAAAACATGCACCCGAACGAAATATTCAAAACCGGCCGCGGCGTATAGGGACTATCGGGGCTCACCGCCTGCTCCACCACGCGGATTGGATTTACCGGAACCGAGCTGCTCAAATTCGCCTGGTTTTCCTGCACCAGCAGGGTTTGATATTGATTGCGCTGCGTCTCCACCTCGCGCCGCAAAGAGCTGTATTGGGCCGCCTTTCCGGCCTCCGAACCGACGCGTTGCGATTGTCCGTCGTACGCCGCCGTCAGGAGTTTTTCCTGGCTAAGCGAGGCTTCATAGTCGTTCTTAATCCGCTTGATCGAGCTGGCCATTTCGCTGTCGTAAGCCTTTTGCAGGGAAGCCAGCTGCGCGTCAATTCGGCGCACCTTCTCGTATTTGGACGTGTAAGTGGTGGTCGAGCGCCGCTCTTTCCCGCTTCAGGTTCTCCATTTCCGTCTTATACCCGCGCAACACAGCGTCATCGAGAACCTCCCCGAGCGTCTCGGGAGGATTGTTGCGGGTCAGTTCGTAGCGGGTTTGCCGGAAGATTCGTTCCGGTTGGATCTTCGCCAATTCGGCTTTCAGCTGGACAGTTTGGTGTCCTCCAGCGTGGCGTCCTGCCCGGCAAAAACGTTGCCGGACGCTTGGACGAAGTCACGCAGGTGCTGTTCGGAGTCCTGCACCCGCGACTTGGTCTCCTCAATCTGCCCGGCTAACCACTCGCCGGTCTTCTGCGCCGTCTGCATTCGCGAACGGGACGCGTCCTCGACAAATTCCTCCGCCATCGCATTCAGGAACTGCGCGGCCACGTCCGGACTGGTGGACTCACAGCTCAACTCGATGAGCCGCGTTCCGTTCACCGGCCGGGCGTTAAAGCTGGTGGTCGCGAAGTACAACCCGGTCCGGCCCGCTTCCAGCGGATCCTGCGTAGCGGGATGAATGCGCTGGCGAAGCCTGGAAAAAATATCACGCCCGGTAGGCGCTAAGGGCACGCTGTCAGACTGCATGCGATCGGCGCCCCGCTTGAGAAACGTCGAGCTACGGAGAATGTTGACTTGGGTTTGAATGTCTTCTTCAGTGGTTGCCGGCGATTCGGCGAAGCCGGAGTCCTTGGGCATCGCGCTGTTGGCGTTCTGCACTTCCAGCAGGAGACGGGTCTTGTACATCGGCGCGCTCAGCACCACCGAGATGAATCCCGCCGCAAACCCTACGATCAGCAGGATTGCGCACAATAGCCAATACTTGCGCAACAGGCTCCGCGCATCGAAAGAACCAAACCCCGAATCCTCTTCTGCCTGATTCGGAAAGCCGTACGCTGGCGAGACCTGAATCTGCGGCATCAGCGAATGATCGCCGTTGCCGTTCTCGCCGCTGTCGCCGCTAGGAAGAAATTCCATGTCCTATTTCTCTCTCCGACCGTTTTGGTCCGCCGGTGTCGCTTCCGGAAAAAAACCGGTGCTTCGGCTGGCAAGTTCGTCTCCGGGCCCCACCCGCGCGTGGTCTACAGCCAGCAAATTCAGTTGCTCCGTGACCGCAGCAATAAGACGCTCAAGCATGCGCATCTTTTCATCTAGTTCCGTGTCTTCGCGCTGCCGCTGGCCGTCGGCGATCAATCTTTGGACAGCACTCCGGGCCAGATCGGAAACACTACGGGCCCCGCCTTGTTCGCAAACACTCACAAACTGCCGGAACTCATCTTCGGAAACCCGAAAGTAAACTAATCGCTCTCTTGGCTTTAGAACGGCCAAAATGCCCTCCAACCGCTCCCATGGCATCCCTTGGGGAGCGCCTTCCTCATTCCGTCAAGGCAAGCTACCGCCATTTCAGTCCCATCCGCGGGTTGCTGACCCAAATTCGCCAAAATAGATATCCTCTTGCACACTCGGCCACCCCGCAGATTATACTGGGGATTGACAGTTGTACCGTGCGCAACTGAAGTATGGCGGATGGCTATGACAAGTGTCAATGAGCTTGGAGCACTAGCTTTCCCAGAGCGGTACCAGTACTGGTATAGAGTGTTTTAACCGAGGAGAACTGGGGCGAATTATGACACTTCGTAGCATTCTTTCCCTAGGTTTCGCGGTGCCGATTCTGAGCGCCTTCCTGTTTGCCCAAAAAGAAAAGAAAGCCAGCGTACCCGAAGATAACAATTTTATAACCTGCACCAGGGGCTTCTCCGGGTGCGACGTTTCCGCTCTTAGCCCCGATCAACTAAAGAAGGTCGCGGATGCCGCTAAGATCCGCAATATGTCTTACTGTATGGAGGGCGCCTCCCTCTGCGACCCAACTCGTCTGACCGCCACTGAGTCATCCGCGGTCGAGGTGGCTCGCTCCCGGCGAAACTTGGAGCGATGCATGGACGGCTCGCCAACGTGCGACCCCCTGCTCCTGGCGCCCAAGGACGCAGCGGCTGTTCACCACGCCGCGGCGCAACGCAATTTTGACAAATGCATCAATGGAGGCGCGACGTGTGATCCGCAACGCCTTACCACGGAACAGCAGAAGGCGGTCCAAGCCGCCAGATTACGCCGAAACTTGGACAAGTGCACCGAGGGATCCTATACCTGCGATCCGCTCCTGCTGACCCGGAGCGAAGCGGCCTCGGTTTCCGCGGCCGCATTGATACGCAATCGGGACCGCTGCCTGGACGGGTTATCGACCTGCGACCCCACCGAACTGACGCAGGCCGAGGCCGCCGAGGTTCGCTCGGCCCGGCAACGAAACAACGTGGAAAGTTGCATGGATGGGCTGGCGAATTGCCGTCCTTTGGAGCTTAGTGAAGCCAGCCTGAATTCGGTCCGTGCGGCCTTTCGGGACCGTAACGTGGATGCGTGTAAACGCGGACTGCCGACTTGCGATCCCTCGTTGCTCACGGGGCCCGACATGGCTTCCGTCATGGCCGCTTTCCAGCAGCGGCGCAAAGCGGCAAATCGGTTCTCGCAAGCCAAACCCTGATATCCCCCGTTGGGCGCGTGCCGGATTCACTGCACGTCCAGTAACTCGATGTCGAATACCACTGGACCGGCCGGCGACATCGGATTAGCGGGATGGTCGCCGTAAGCCAGGGCGGCGGGAATCCAAACGCGAGCTTTCTCTCCGGCCACCATGGAAGGCAAAGCCGCGCGCCACCCAGCCAAGGCGGTTCCCAGCAAAAACGTCGCAGGATGGCCGGACATCTCGTTGGATTCGAACACCGCTCCATCCATGGTCCAACCGGTATAGTTCACTTTGATTCGGCTGTTCATCGTGGGATGGACCGTGCCGTCACCACCCCTAAGCACTTGGACCACCACGCCAGATGCCGCATGCGTCGCGGTTGCGGGCGGCGCTTTTAAGTCCTTCGGCGTAGGCGGCGCCTTCAATACCCGGACGAGCTGCAGATCGAAGGTAAGATCGATCTTCGGCGTTTCATCAGGAGGCATGACCTTGCCGGGGTGATGCGCCATATGCGTGACAAATGAGTGTTCAGCGGGAACCCAGACGCGCCGCTTTTCTCCCTCCACCATCGAAGCGAGCGCTACGGCAACTCCGGGAATTGCGGTGGACAGACACTGTACGGACGCTTCCCCATGGGGACCGGAGGCGCTGAACAAGGCTCCGTTCCGCCGCCAGGCCAGAAAGCTGACCTCGGCGCAGTCGTTACCGGATGGGCGGATGCTTCCCGATCCATGCTGGAGAATTTCCGTAACAACGCCCATGTCCAATTTCACTCCGTTAGCCGGGGGGGCCGCTACATCCTGCGGCGCCGGATACTGTGCCAGCTGGGAAACACTATGCGGGGCTACCACGAGAGACTGAAGATTCTCCTTCGGTTCCACGGCGGTTTGCCCGCCGGCCCGGAAGCTACTCAATAGCATGGCGCCGGCAGCCAACCAAAGGTGACGGCGACCGTTGAAAGGCGGCAATCAGGCGGCCTTTCTCGCTGATGCAACGTTCCTATCTCTCATGATCCGTTTTCCTGTACGCCCTCCGTCAGGAACGTGGCCGGCGAACTCTGGTTGTTATATTCGGTCTGAATCCAGCCCGGCGACCGCGCCGTTTTGGACACCCGCACTTCGTCCAGCGCTCCGTTCCAATACAGCCATCCCCCGTTCCCACCCGCCCACGACGCGGTGTACCCCACACCCAGGAAATACGTGTAAGTGTTGCTATAGCCGTACTCGATCGCGGTTAGCGCTCCTACCTCTGCTCCATCTACGATACAGCGCCTCGATCCCGTTGTTATATACATCCACCGCATGGTGCCAGTGGTTGTCGTTATAACTGCCCGCGCTGGCGATCTGCAGCGCCGCTTGTCCATGCCAATACAGACTCCCCCGCAGCTTCCCGCTGCTGTCCACATACAGCCCCGGAACCCATCCGCCCGGCTGCGTCCCTACCGCCGCCCCGTTATCCTGCCCCACGATCACTCCGCTCCCCACCGTCTTAAACCATACTTCCGTCGTCTCTTGATAGCTCGTCGTGCTCCCCCCAGTCGGATATCCATAGCTCCCCGACGGAATCGTGATATAGCTGCTGCTCCCGTTAAATCCTGCTCCCCCTTCCACCTCTCCTGCCACCCCCACCGCTCCGCTGTTGCTCCCGTTATTCCCGTTGCTGGTCGAGTCCCCCACCGTTACACTCGTCCCGTTCCCCAAATGCCACACCCCTTTATAGTTGCTGTCCCACACCCCGCTCGGATTCCACTGCGCCCCCACTCCCGCATTCCCGTAATCGCGTGGAGACATTGGGGACGGGTCTGGGAAGTTGAGTACAACTATCTCGTCTCTCGGTTTGATTCCAAAAAAATTATGGAAACTCCCGGAATTCCGCTCACGCGGTGGTTTGATGCCGTGCTGTTGCGGAAGGATCAGGTTGATCAAAGGGACAATGTCCGCGCCGTTTTTGTGCAAGGACACGCGAGCAATAGTATCACGCGCATCCCGGAATCGATGAAAGCGTTGCCGGAGTTGGAACTGCTGGTCGTCGCCGATCCACACCCGACAACCTGGGCTTCACTTGCGGTGGAGGCCGGCCGTAAGGACAACATGTACCTATTGCCGGTATGTACTCAATTCGAGACGTCGGGCTCGCGCGTCGCTTCAAATCGCTCGCTGCAGTGGGGCGAGCCGATCGTCAAGCCGATTTTCGAAGTCTAGGGACGACTATCAAATCCTTTATCTTATGGCCAAGAAGCTTGGCTTCGCTGATCTGATGTTCAAGAACATCAAGGTTGAAGGTGATCGACCTGTACCCGAGGACGTGCTGCGTGAAATGAATCGCGGCAGTTGGAGCACCGGCTATACCGGTCAGTCGCCGGAGCGGCTGAAGGCGCATATGAAGCACCAGGCCGCGTTCGACCTCGTCACCATGCGCGCGCCCAAGGATACGCCTGAAGTCGGCGGCGACTATTACGGCCTGCCGTGGCCCTGCTGGGGCAAGCCGGAAATCAGGCATCCGGGCTCCCCCATTCTCTACAATTCCGACGCTGCTGTCATGGACGGTGGCAACGGGTTCCGTGCTCGCTTCGGTGTCGAGCACAAAGGGCAAACATTGCTGGCCGAGGGGTCATATCTGCCAGGCTCGGAGATCAAGGACGGCTATCCTGAATTCACGATGGGCGTTTTGAAGAAACTGGGCTGGGACAAGGATCTTACCGCCGAAGAGCTTGCGATTATTGAGAAGGTCGCGGGCAGTCCGGACAAGACCGACACAGTGTCGTGGTCAACGGATCTTTCCGGCGGCATACAACGCGTCGCGCTCAAACATGGCTGCTCGCCCTACGGCAACGCCAAGGCGCGCATGGTCGCCTGGAACCTGCCTGATCCAATCCCGGTCCATCGAGAACCGATCTACACGCCTCGTGTCGATCTCGTTGCAAAGTATCCGACCCTGCCGGACGCCAAGCAGTTCCGGCTGCCGAATATCGGCTTCTCGGTACAGAAGGCCGCGGTGGACAAGGGGCTGGCCAAGCAGTTCCCGCTCATCCTCTCCTCCGGCCGGCTGGTCGAATACGAGGGCGGCGGCGAAGAAACCCGCTCCAACAAGTGGCTGGCCGAACTGCAGCAGGACATGTTCATCGAGATCAACACGGCCGATGCCGCCGAACGCGGCATCAAGGACGGCGGCTGGGTCTGGGTCACGGGCGCCGAGAACAGCTCCAAGGCCAAGATGAAGGCGCTGGTCACCGAACGCGTCGGCAAGGGCGTCGCCTGGATGCCGTTCCATTTCGGCGGCTGGTACGAGGGCGAGGATCTGCGCAGCAACTATCCGCAGGGCGCCGATCCCATCGTGCTCGGCGAAAGCGCCAACACGATCACGACTTACGGCTATGACCCGGCGACGGGCATGCAGGAACCGAAAGTCACTCTTTGTCAGATCAGAGCGGCATAAGGAGGAGCGACCATGGCTCGAATGAAATTCCTCTGCGACGCCGACCGTTGCATCGAGTGCAACGCCTGCGTCACCGCCTGCAAGAACGAGCACGAGGTGCCCTGGGGCATCAACCGCCGCCGCGTCGTCACGCTCAATGATGGCAAGCCCGGCGAGCGCTCGGTCTCCATGGCCTGCATGCACTGCACCGACGCGCCTTGCGCGGCGGTCTGCCCGGTGAACTGCTTCTACACCACGGCCGACGCGGTGGTGCTGCACTCCAAGGACCTCTGCATCGGCTGCGGCTATTGCTTCTACGCCTGCCCGTTCGGCGCGCCGCAATATCCGAAGGTCGGCAACTTCGGTTCGCGCGGCAAGATGGACAAGTGCACCTTCTGCGCCGGCGGCCCGGAAGCCGACAACACCAAGGAAGAATACGAGAAATACGGCGCCAACCGCCTGGCCGAAGGCAAGCTGCCGCTGTGCGCCGAGATGTGCTCGACCAAGTCGCTGCTCGCCGGCGACGGCGACGTCATCGCGCAGATCTACAAGGAACGCGTCGCCAAGCGCGGCTACGGCTCCGGCGCCTGGGGCTGGCAGACCGCCTATCGCGAGTCGATCGCGACCTGATTGCAGCGCGGCGGTGCGGAGGTCCCGCGCCGCCGGTTTCGCCCTGAAGAAGCTTGAATTTTGGGAGAAATGACATGGCGAAAATTTTGGCACATCTGCGGTTGATCGCCGGCGCGCTGGCGCTCGCGTTCGTCGTCGCGACGGCAATGCCGGCGCGCGGCGCAGCAGCCGAGTTCGGTCAACCCGACCGCCGACGCGGTGAAGGAGCAGCAACTGCTGCAGCAGTTCAAGGTGATCCAGGGCCGCGGCACCATCCCGGACACGAAGTCCTATGTGCTCGAGCACCCGGCCGGCCGCGACTGGCGCGAATTCCGCACCGTCACGCTGAAATGGATCGGCGGCGTCGCGATCATCGGCATGCTGGCGCTGATCGCGCTCTTCTATCTGTGGCGCGGCACGATACGCATCGAGGGCGGCCGCTCCGGGCGCACGATCGTGCGCTTCAACGCCTTCGAGCGCTTCGTGCACTGGCTGACGGCCACCACTTTCGTCATCCTGGCATCACCGGCCTCAACATCACCTTTGGCCGCAGCCTGATCTTGCCGTGGCTGGGGCCGTAGGCGTTCAGCGACTGGTCGGAATGGGCGAAATACGCGCATAACTATCTCAGCTTCGCCTTCACCATCGGCGTGGTGCTGATGTTCCTGATGTGGATCGGCGCAAACTTCCCGACACAGCGGCCGATGTCGACTGGTTCAAGAGTGGCGGCGGCATGTTCGGCAGGGCACAGGAGCCGCCCGCGCAGAAGTTCAACGGCGGCCAGAAGAGCTCTATCTGGTTCATCGTCCTCGGCGGCGCGGCCATGATCATCTCCGGCTTCTTGCTGATCTTCCCGTTCTATTACGGACTGACCGTCGGCGACATGGAACTTGCCGAAATCTTCCATGGTGTGGTCGGCGTGCTGTTCGTCGCGCTGATCCTCGCGCACATCTATATCGGCACGCTCGGCATGGAAGGCGCGTTCGAGGCTATGGGACGGGCACCGTCGATGTCAACTGGGCGAAGGAGCATCACAGCCTCTGGGTCGAGGAAGAGATATCCTCAACGAAAGGCGCACATCAGCCCGCCGAGTGCATCGGGCGTCCGCGCGTAACGATCTAAACGCGGACGTAATGGCGATGGCCGATGTGCGACCGTGGTAGGGCTTGAGCATGACATCCTCGCTCGGTGATCCAGCCGGCAATGGTCGGGTGCGAGCGGAGGAGTTTTCCGGCACGGTGAGGCTGGCGGTGAGGGCGCGCGCGGCGGCAAGGGCGCTGGGGAGCTCGCGCGACGGCGTCGGCGGCATTGGCTCGGCGGGCATGAACGTTGCCTGCTCCGGCTTACCCTATGGCAGCGCCGGTAACGGGGTTTGCTTGACTTTTGACCGGCCGTCTGCGCGCCCAGAACCCTCGCGGCGGGTGGGGTAGACGGAAAATAGAGGCGGGTTCGTATTTGACCGTGTCCGCCGCTTGGGGGACCCGAACTTCAGCGTTGAACTGGAATATTGCCGGGGATCGTCGGCGGGATAAGTCGTTTTTGATGATGGGACCAACCGGTCGCGCAGCGCGGTTCGTGCGCCCATCATGGAATCGTCAAATCCGTAAGCCGTACGGCCGTCGTACCGCCGATCCACTCAGGTTACGGGTGTGGTCCATAGCGGCTATTTTTAGCCGCGAGCTTGTCGAGCGACTTCCACAACACCTGCCGTACTTTTTCGACTTCCGCCGGATCGGCATGCGGTATCGACGCCGAGGTCTCGCCGCGACGCGGGCGCCCATAGTGGTGGGTGGCGGTTGCGTCGGATATATGCCCGAGCAGCGCGGCGACGATCGCCAAGCCATGCAGACGCTGCTTTTCGGTCATGTCTGCACGACAATAATGTGCCTTCCAACGAGCCGTGAATTGTGCTCGCGGCGTGTAAGGCGTCGGCCACGACTTTCGTTTCGGGAACAACTTCCTTGTGATGGAGCGCATCAGCTCCTCCAGCCGTTTCAACTTCCCTGTAGCTGCCTTCATTTGCGGCCTCCCTTGCCCGTGCGATGCAGGCCTGAATGGCCGACACGGTGGACGGGCGTAATTCGATCCAGCGCAAGGTGCGTGTTTCGCCGGTCGCCCTGATCTCGTCGTGCTTGGCGCAGGGCGTGACGAGTTCCCAGGCGAAGCCCGCCGCTTTCGAAGGCTGCAAAACCGCGCCTGCCCATTCGCACGGGCGCAGCCCGCAGGTGTCCGCCGCCGTCAGGTATTCGGCTAGCGCCCGTCCGTATCGGCGAGCGCGAGGCGAGCGCGGCGTGGCTTATGCGATGATGTCGCCCCGGCTTCTTGTAGCGTTTGGCTTTGGTCGCAGATGTCCTCGGCTTGCGGTCGTCGTCAACGACCGGGTGGGCATCGTCCAGCGCCCAAGTGCTTCGGCGAGGGCACTCGCGTCGAAATTATAATCTCCGCTCAACCCGAACCGCGCCGACGCGCGCACCTGGGCCACGAGTTTGCGGCGAGCCGAGGTCGGCGCTCGTCGATCAGCCTCGCGACGAACTTATCGATGGTCAGCGGCGCCGGCAGGCAACGCGCGCCTCACGTTCGAGCTGGCGGAACCGGCGCTCATAGGCGGCTTCCGTCTGCGGCGCTCGCCGCAATTTGCCGCCCATGCATTGGAGGGGACGGATGCCATCAGGCACCGATTTGGTTGGTGGAATCCCGGGCTCATGGCGACTACAGCTTCCACGGCGGCACCAGCAGGTCGCGCTTGGTGAGGCTGTTCAGTTTCCTCACGAAAGCCTCGACGGCGGCCTTGGCGTTCATGAGGTACTGCGGATCTCCGGCCGAGAGATCAGCGTGATTTTCGGATTTTGCGGGGGCTGGAGGTGCCCAAGCCAGACGGCGATCTCCTGAAGTGGGACGCCGTACCGGCGCATCGAGCGGCCGATCATGTGGCGGACCGAATAGGGAGCTTCGCCGCCGGGCAATCCTGCCTTGCAGCAGGCATTGACGAAGGCAGTGTCGATTTCTTTGATGGGGCGCCTGCGCCAGGTGACGAGATAATCGGCGGTCTTGAGCCCGATGAGCCAGGGCTGCAGGGTGGCTCGCCGACGCCGTGTCGATGGCGGAAAAGTCGCTCGCGTTCGCCGAGGACAAGCCGACGCAGTTCGCGCGCGCGCAGCTCCTCGACGAAGCGTGGAGCCGCCTCGACGCGCGCGCCGGCGAGCGCGACACGGCGGTGCGCGCGATGGAGGACGCCGTCTACGACGAGGCGAGCGAGGTCCGCGCGAACGGGCGCGCGCGTGCGCTACGAGGACGCGTGCGGCGGCGGCGCCGAGACGAGCGCGCGCCTCGAGCAGGTGCGCCGCGCCGCGCAGGCCGCGGGCCTCGCCGACGAAGAGGCGCGCTGCGCGGCGGCGCTCGCGGCGCGCTACGCGTTCGCGGGCGAGCTCGACGCGGCCGCGGAGGTCGCCGAGCAGCTCCTCGTCGCTCGCGCAGCGCCACGCCATCCCGGGCGCGGCGGTCGACGCGTGGCAGACGCTCGCCGTCGTGCGGCAGACGCGCGGCGAGGTCGGCGCGGCGCTCGAGGCGCGCCGCGCGCGCGGCGCGCGCGGCGAGCGAGGCGGGCCTGAAGACGCGCGAGGCGACGCTCACGATCAACGTGGGCTTCGCGCTCACGACCGTCGGCGCGAAGGCCGAGGCGCGCGTCGCGATCGAGGCGGCATCGCGCTCGCGCAGGCGATCGGCTCGCCGGGCACGGTGCGCCACGGGCAGATGAACCTGCTCTGCTGGGCGGCGACGTTCGGCGCGCGACGCGCGCGCTCGACGCGCTCCTCGCCGAGCCGCGCGGCCTCGCCGACGCGGCGGCTGCGGGCAGCTGGGTGCCGCACGATCGCGCGACGCTCGGCGTCCTCTACTACCGCGGCGCTCGAGCTGCTGCGCATCGACGATGCGCGACGCGCCGAGCGCGCGCGCACGCTCCTCAAGCACCGCGGCGCAGGGTTACCGCGCGACGAAGATGCTCGACGTCGTCCCCGTCGCGCTCGGGCTTCTGGGCCGAGGCCGAGCGCCGCTGCGGCGCAGCCGGAGCAAGGCGCGCGAGCTCGCGCGCGAGGCCGCGGCGCTGCTCGACGAGGGCTCGCCGAGCTTGCTCAACGAGGCGCCCGTGTTCCTCGCGCTCCACGACGCGTGCGTCGATCTCGGCGAGCTCGAGGAGGCGCGCGAGGCGATCGCGCGCGGCATCCCGCGCCTCGTCGACGCGCGTGCAAGGCCTCGCGGGCACGCCGTACGCGCGCGACTTCCTCACGCAGCTCCTCGAACGCGGGCCTGCTCGCCGCGGCCGAGGCCTACGGGCTCGTGCCGAAGGAGCTCGCCGCGGTGCTCGGCGGGACGCGCGAGCCAGTTCCGCCGGAGCCGGCAAGCCGGAGTCGCCGCGCTCGCACACGTGACGGACTCGCTCGTCCGAAGCTCGCATCGCTCTGCCTGCATCGCGCTCGTCGCGCTCTCGTTCGCGACGCGCCTGCCGGCGCTCGTCAACGCGGCGGGCACGAACTCGGACGCGGCGATCGTCGGACTGCAGGCGCGCCACGTTCTCCACAGCGAGTGGTCGCCGTTTTTGTGGGGCAGCACTACCAGACGTCGGCGGACGCGACCTGGGCCGCGCTCCTCTTTCGCGTCTTCGGGCCGACGCCGCTCGTCCTGATGCTCTCGGCGCTCGTCCTCTACGTGGCGCTCACGATACTTGTCTATTGCACGCTTCGGCGACGGCTCTCGCCGGGGGCGCGCTTCGTCGCGACGCTGCCGCTCGTCTTCACGACGGCGTGCGTGCACTCGTACGCGCTCTACCCGCCGCGGCAGCTCGCGCTCGACGCTCGCGTTCGCGGCGATCTTCGGCGATCGACGGCGCGCGCTCGCGTCGCTCGCGGTGGGAGGCCGCTCGCGGTGCTCGCGGTCGTCGCCGATCCGTACGCGTCGCTTTTCGTGCCCGCGGCGTTCGTGCTCGCGCTCGCGCGTCGTGCTCGAGCGCGTGCAGGCGCTCGGAGCGCGCGCGCGCGGTGCGCTCGGCGTTCGCTTCCGGCGGCGCCGCGTGGCGCCGTCCCACTCGCGCTCCTCCTCGCGCGCGCCCGAGTCCAGCATGGCGTCGCGACGATGAGCATGCACGTCGTCCGGTCACAACGCGCGCTCCTCTGGCACGAGTGCCTGCCGTGGGCGATCGGGACGAAGGTTTTCAAGGCCGCTCCACGCGATGGACTACGCCGCGTGGCCGATGCCGCGCGCGTACGCGGTCGTTCGCGTGGGTCGGCGTCGGCGCGTCCTCGCGGTCGCGCTCGCCGTCCTCGTCCGCGCTTGGTCGCGCGCGCCCGCGCTCGCGGCTCGCGGCAATCGCGTGGCTCACGATCGCGCTCATCTTCGCGAGCTTCTTCGTCTCGCCGATGGTGATGGACCAGCTTCTCGATGCGCTACCTCGCGGCAGCGTGCTGGTCTTCCCGTTCGCGCTCGCGCCGCTCGTCGAGCGCGCTCGGCGCGTGCGCGCGCGGCGTCTGCTCGCGCCGTATCTCGCGGTCGCCGGCGCGGGCGGCTGGCTCGCGCACGGAACGTGGGTCGCGCAGGCTCGTGCCGGCGTCGCCGAGGCGCGCGTCGCTGCGCGCTTGCTCGAGGAGCTCCGTCGAGACGTCGAGGCGGCGTCGCGGACTATTGGGCGGCTACCGGCTCGATTTTCTTGGCGAGAGGCGATCCCGCGTCGCGCCGTACCATGTCGAGCAGGACCGCTATCCGCCGTACCGCGCGCGCCTTCGCCGCGGCGCACCGCATCGCGTACGTCCACGACCGCGATCGTTCGTTCGAGGACGAAGCCGCAGGCGTGAGCGGCGAATTCGAACGAGGGAGGGCGCGTCGTCGACCGCTTCAGCGTGGGAAGGCTTCGACGTCGTCGTCGAATCACATCGCTGACGCCGCGCACGTCAGCGCTGTCGACGCGCGCATCGCCGCGATGGTCTTCTGCGAGCCCCTCGCGCACCTTGACCTTCGGCTCGTAGCCGAAGAGCTCGCGCGCGGCGTCGATCGACGCGAGCGAGTCGCGCACGTCGCCCGGCGCGCGCCGGCCCGGTACGTCGGGCTCGAGCTTCGTGCCCGTCTGCTTCGCCGATGATGCGCGAGGAGCTGGTTGAGCGAGTGCGCTCGCCGCAGGCGATGTTGACGACCTCGCCGCGGAGCTTCTTCGGCGTCGTGGCCGCGAGGAGGTTCGCGCGGACGACGTTCTCGATGAAGCAGAAGTCGCGCGTCTGCTCGCCGTCGCCGAAGACGGTCGGGCGCTTGCCCTGTCGAGCGCGGCGGTGATGAACTTCGGGATGACGGCGGCGTACTGGCTCTTCGGATCCTGGCGCGGGCCGAAGACGTTGAAGTAGCGCAGGCTCACCGTCTCGAGGCCGTAGAGCGCCGCGAAGACGCGCATCAGCTGCTCGCACGTCGAGCTTGCGACACCGCGTAGGGCGAGAGCGGCTGCGGCGTCATCGTCTCGATCTTCGGCAGGGTCGGCGTGTCGCCGTAGGCCGACGAGCTGGCCGCGAAGACGACGCGGCGCACGCCCGCTCGTCGCGCGACGTCGAGCACGACCGTCGTGCCCTGGACGCTCGGCGAGCATCGACGCCTGCGGGTTCTCGACCGAGCGCACGACGCTACGGGATCGCCGCCTCGTGGAAGACGACCTCGACGCCGCTGCATGGCGCGCGTCGACGGTCGCTGCGATCGACGATGGTCCCCTCGACGAGCTCGATGCTTGCCGCGCGAGGCTCTCGAGGTTCTCGCGCCGGCCGCTGGAGAAGTCGTCGAGGATGCGCACGGCGTCGCCGCGCGAGCAGCGCCTCGGCGAGGGACGAGCCGATGAAGCCGGCGCCGCCCGTCACGAGGTAGGTCGTCATGGGGCTCCTTATATATGGAAGCTGGCCCCGGAACGTTGGCCGTTCGCGCGGGCATGGTGGAGCATGCGCATCGCCTCTTGCAATGCGTCGTCTGCGGCCAAACGGACGCGCGCGCGCTCGTCGTCACCGCGCCTCTCGCGCGGAGAGGTCGTCGTCGTCTGCGGCACCCACGAGCTGATGCACCGCCGCGCGGAGCACAAGGCCGAGACCGAGAGCGAGCTCCGCGCGATGCTCCGCAACCGCCGCGAGTCGCGCGTCGCCGGCCGATCCCCGACGAGCTCGGCGCAAGCTCATCGAGGCGTTCAGCGCCGTCGAATCGCCGCGCGTCGGGCGACCGCCGCCGCTGACGGCGTCATCCGCCGATACCGTCCTCGAGCGCAGTGGCCTGCTCGATCACCGAGATGCACGGCGCCACCCGTGACGCCACGGTGAGGTCTCGCCCGTTGCTCGGGTCCTCGCGGCGAAGGGACGCGACGCCGACGACGGCATCGGAGCCGGCCACGACGACGGGTCCTCCCGAGTCGCCGTGCTCCGATGGCATCTCCATCCCGAAGTCGTCCTCCGAGCTCCAATCGAGTGTGCCGGTTCGCTGACTCCGCCGCATCGTGACCGCGTTCATGCCGTTCGAGAGCGGAATGCGCCAGAGCTCGAGACCGGTCCCAAACCCGGTCGCTACCATCGCCGCGCCGCGCGCGCCGACGTTGTCCGCCGTCACGTCGATGCGCATGCGCGGCACGCTCGCCGGCATGCGGCGGTCGAGCACGATGGCGCCGATGTCGTGCGTGGCGCCCCCGTCCCACCCCGGACAGACGAGCACGTTCTTGGCGCCGACGCGTCCCCAGGGGAGCGCGTCCTTGCCGAGCTCGACCATGATCGAGCCGGGCGAAACGACCTCGCCATCGTTCGTGTACGGATTCGTGAGGCAGTGCTCCGCCGTGAGGACGATGGCGTCGCTCACGAGCGTCCCGCTGCAGAGCGAACCGTGCGCCATCACCCGCACGACCGCGTCACCGACCTCGGCGTGTTGGGGTGCCAAGCGCAAGTCATCGAGGTGGGTCTCGGCCTCGAACGCGGCGCGCGATGTCGGTGTCTCGGGACGCGTGTAGTCTGCACATCCCGCCGCGACGAGCACACCGAGCAACGGACCGACGTGGCGCATGCTGTTCGTACGTGCCGTGCATCGCGCGCCTTCCCCTCGAACCGCGTCACGAACCCGCGCTGACGACCACGTCGCGACCGGCATTCGAGGCGCACGCGCGGCCTCGCGCGCGCGATCGAACGCCTCGGCGCCGCGCGCGAGACGAAACGGGCCGAGGCGGGCAGCCCGCGAATAGTGACCGTGACCATCCGTTGCGCGCCTCGGGATCGCCGGCTCGCTGCGCGCCACGGCGACCGCGACGCGAGGTGATGAAAGAGGACGCGGCGCGCGCCGGGAGCGAGCCCCGCGTGGCCGGGGCGATCGGCGATGCCGCCGTCGAGCATCGCGCGGCCGCCGATGTCGACCGGTTGAAGAAGCACCGGAAACGCGCACGACGCGCAGATGGCGCGCGCGAGATCGCCGCGCTCGAGGACCACGGTCCGCCGCGCGCGGACGTCGAACGCCGAGAGCGCGACGCGGATCGCGCGTCTCGTTCGAACGCGCGCGCCCGAGCATCGCTTCGACGCGCGCGCGAAAGAGCTCGCCGCGGAGGAGCCCGAAGCCCGGCGCGGGATCCCAGAAGTGCTCGCGCCGAGCGGGCGAAGCTCGGCCTCGATGCGCGCGGCGCGCGTTCCGCTCGCCCAGAGTCCTCCGACGAGCGCGCCCGCGCTCGAGCCCGTGACGCGCTCGGGCGAGCCCGCTCCTCGAGCGCCGACACGAACCCAGCGTGGGCGAAGAAACCGAAGAACCCGGCCGAGAGCGCGAGCGAGAACGGCTCTTCGGAGAGCCATTCGCGAAGCGTCGGCTCATGCATCGAGGTCACGCAGCGACGGAGGCGTGGATGGGATTCGAACCCACGTATGAAGGTTTTGCAAACCTTTGCCTAACCACTTGGCTACCACGCCGCAGAAAGGGGCAAAACGTGTACCCGCTCGCGCGAGCGACCGCAAGTCATCGCGCAGGACCCCCACAGACGCGCGACGCCGCGCGGTTCCGACAACGGCCGCCTCTTGTGCTAAACGCATCGGCCATGTCGAGCCCTTGGATGCGCAAGTCGACGTGGGCCGCCGTCGCGGTGGTGGCCTTCGGGGTCGGGGCGGCGGTGATTCACGTGCTCGCCGAGGGTCGGCTGCCGCGCTCGCCGCGCCCGCGCCGCACGACGTCGTGTCGCGGGCGAGCGACTCGGAGCTCGAGATCTCGCCGGCGCTCGCGTCGCAGCGCGACGGCTCGCTCGCGGTCGCGTGGGTGGCGCAGTCCGGCGGCGCGCGACGGATGCCCGGCGGCCGGCTGCGGCGCGACGGGGCGCTACGTCGGCGTGCGCGTGTCGGCGCCGGCGCGGGCAAGCTCGGGCCGCTCGTCCGCTTCGACGCGCCGAACGGCACGCAGGCGTCGTCGACCGACGCTCGTCGCCATCCCGGACGACCCGAGGTTTCTTCTCATGTGGCTCGCGTCGCGCAGCGGCGCGGCGCCCGGGACCGTGTATTCTGCACGCATCGCGGCCGGCGGCGCGCGGCGACGCCGTGGTCGCCGCCGACGCGTCCGCGCCGCGCGCCGCGGTCACCCCGTCGGCGTGTGCTCGTCGCGTTCGCCTTCGACGAGCGACGCAAGAGGGTCTCGCGCTCGCGACGTCGCACGACGGTGCCCACTACTCGCGGCGAGACGTCGCTTGGGGGAAGCCGGGCGCGTTCAGCCGGGACGTTGCCGACGTATGCGGAGACGATCACGTCGCGCATCGTCGTCGGGTCGACGGCAAACGAGGCGTGACCGTGCACGCACCCAGATCGACCCAGACGGGCCCGTTCGGGACGACCCGGTCTCGTTGCTCGACGAGCACGTCGCGCGCGAGGCGCCGACGTGCTTCGTAACGATCGCGGACGTAGTCGTCGTGTACGGCCTCGGCGAGCGCACGCACGACGCCGTGCGGCGGCGAAGTCCGACGCGCGGCATCGTCGACTCGCTCGTCCTCGCACGCTCTCGCGACGGCGGCCGCAACCTTCTCGCGCGCGCCTCGTTCCGGCGGCCGTCGCACTTCCTCCGTCCGACGTCCTCCACGACGACAAGTCCTTCACGCTCCTCGCCATCACCGGCGGCGCGGCCGACGACGCCCACGGCTCGGCGAGCGTCATGTGCTCAGCGCCGACGGCCGAACGCAGAAGGCCTCACGCGCACGGTGGTCGCGCCGGTGACGATGGTGGTCTCGCGCCGGACGCGCCGGCTGGATGGGCGATGCTCGGGCTCGCGACGTCGAGCGGCGTCGTCTGGGCGGCGGTCGCCGACGACGGGTCGGCGAGTCGCACGTCGCGCTCGTGCGCGTCCTTTGACCCTGCAGCCATGAAGCCGCGCGCTCGAGCCGACGCGGAGCGGCTCGCGGCCGCGGGTCGCGGCGGCGGCTTCGCGTGACGGTTCCGCTCGTGCAGCGCTTCGGTCGCGACGTCGGGGCGTGGTGGACCGCGGCGCTCCTTTATCTCGGCTCGGCGACCGTGTCCGGGGCGCTGGGACGCGGGCGGCGCCTCGCTCCGGCCGTACGCGGGCCGTCATCGTGTCATCGCGCTCCTCGGCGCGGCGGCCGCGCCCGCGCTCCTCGCGATGAGCCTCCACCGCTCGACGGCGCGAGCGCATCGCTCCTGCTCGGCTTCGAGGCGTCCTTCACGGTGCTCTTCGCGCGTCTCCTCTACCAGGAGCGCATCACGAAGCGGCTCGTCGGCGCGCGGCGCCCATGTTCGCGGGCGGCGTGGTGCTCCTCGCGCCCGCGATGTCGTGCGCGGCGCTCCGGCCGCTCGGCGCCGCGCTCGTCGTGCTCGCGGTCGGTGCTGGGCGGCCGACAGCGCGATCATGCGACCGCTCTCGGAGCTGCCCGTCGCGCGCGTCGTCCGTGCGAAGTCTCTCGTCGGCGTCGCTGCCGCGCTCGCCGTCGCCCGACCGCAGCGAGCCGCTCCCCGCGGCGAGCGCCGCGCTGGCCTCGCGGCGTGTGGCGCGCTCGGCTACGGCGTCAGCTTGCGCCTCTACTTGCGCGCCCAACAGCACATCGGCGCCGCGCGCACGGCGTCGGTGTTCTCGATCGCGCCGTTCTTCGGCGCCGTCGTGGCCCTCGCGATGGGCGCGCGCGTCGGCCTCGCGACGCTCGCGGGTCTGGCGTGCTCCTCGCGGCCGCGGTCGGCCTGCAGGCGACCGAGCGCTACGCGCACGCGCACCAATGAGCGGGAGGCGCCGCGGTCGCGACGGCGCCCACGCAAGCGAGCTTTGGGGTTAGAGTGCGTGCGTGACGACGCGTTCGGCGATCGTGCTTCCATCGCGTTCGCGTTCGCTTGCGCGTGCTCCTCGACCGACAGCGGCTCGGACGCCTCGACCGACGCCGCCGCCGAAGCCGCTCCCGACTCGGCGACCGCGCTCGGGAAAGCCAACGGCACGCTCGACGCGTGGCAGACGCTCGCTCCCCTGCCGCACGCGCGCGCGAACTTCTGCGCCACGGTGGTGGGCTCGTACGTCGTCGCGATCGGCGGCAATTACCCCGACGACGGCGGCTTCACGAAGCTCGACGAGATTGACGTCGCGCGCTTCCACGACGACGGGTCACTCGACGCGTGGCAGGTCGCCGGCCATGCGCCCTCGCCGCTCACGGAGTGTACGGCCGTGGGCGCGGGCACGACGCTCTTCGTGCTCGACGGCATCTACGACGACGCATCGAAGGAAGGTCACGTCTTCTCTGCCGAGCTCGCCTCGAATGGCACGCTCGGCGCGCTCGCCGACGTGGGCACGCTGCCGAGCGGCGTCGACTTGTTCGACGATTCTCGCATTCGCGTCGACCGACCACCTCTTCGCCGCGACGTCGAAGCTCACCGGCTCGTGCGATCTTCTCGCCGCGCCGATCGCGCAGCCGCAGACGTGGAGCGACGCCGACTGGTTCCCCGAGTTCCGCGGGCGCCCGCAATGGGCGAACGCCGAGGCCGGCGGCAAGCGATGGGTGTACGCGCTCGGCGGCTACTCCGACGCCGACGCCGGCAACACGACGCTGGCGAGCGGCGCGGGCGCCGAGGTCATGGCGGACGGCACGGCGGGCGCATCCTTCACGTCACGACCTGCCGAAGCCAACGACGTTCGGGGTGGCCGCTTCGGCCGACGATTGGGTGTTCGTGATTCGGCGGGCGTGACGCCATCTTCGGATCACCCGCGCGTCGACGTGGTCTCCGCGCAGGCCGACGCGTCGGGCGCACTCGGCGTGTGGGGCGCGCAGTCGCCCTTGCCTTCGCCGCGCTCGAACGCGTGCGCAGTGGTCGCGGGCGATTTCTTGTACGTGCTCGGCGGCGCTGACACGACCACGGTCGACACGGTGTACGCCGCGCGCGTGCGGTTCTGAGAGCTCAGGGCTTCACGAATTTGAGCGTCATGCGATCGCTCTCGCCGATCGCGTCGTACTTCGCGCGGTCCTTGTCCCCGTTGCGGAGCGACGGCGGAAGCGCCCACACGCCGCCCTGGTGTCTTGTGGTCGTCCTTCGGGTTCGCGTTGATCTCGCTCTTGCCTGCGAGCTTGAAGCCCGCCGCTCTGCGCGAGATCGATGACCGCTTGCTCGGGGATGTAGCCCGTGTCGGCGCTGGTCTTCGCGTCGACGCCCGGATCGCGCGCGGTGCTCGACGATGCCGAAGACGCCGCCGGGCTTGAGCACTTTGTACGCGGCCGCGAAGACCTTGCTTCGCGTAGCCGTCGTTGATCCAGTTGTGGAAGTTGCGGAACGTGAGCACGACGTCGGCCGAGCCGTCCGGCCCGAGCGCGAGGTCGTTCGGCGGCGCGATGCGCACGACGCTCGACCTTGCCGTACACGCTGGGCGCGGCCGCGAGCTTCTTGTCGAAGCTCTCGGCGTGCTCCTGCGGCTCGCCCTGCGCCTTCGCCGGGTCGAAGTTCGTCACGTCGAGCTTGCCCGAGTCGCGCAGATACGGCGCGAGGATCTCGGTGTACCAACCGCCGCCGGGCCACAGCTCGACGACGTGGCTGCTCGTGTGGTCACGCCGAAGAACGCGAGCGTCTCTTTCGGGTGGCGGAAGGCGTCGCGCGCGCTCTCCTTGTCGGCGAGCGCTGCGCGCCGGCGAGCGCCCACGCGAGGCGCGCGTCGCTGGCGTCGGGCGGCGGGCCGAGGCTCGGTCGACGTGCTCTGGGGAGGCGGGTTTTGCGCGGTTCTGCGGTGGCGTTCGAGCCGCCGCACGCGAGCACGCCAGCGCGAGCGCGGCGATGCAGGCAATCTTCAAGGACATGGCTTGACGTAGATACACGAACGCCGCGTCTCGCGCCCGTTGAACGTGATGCGCGAGGTCTGGCTCGGGTTCGTGCTCTTCGCCGTCACCGAGTAGTCCATGTGGAACGTCTTCAGGTCGGCCGCGTACTGGAACGGCTTGAACGACCGCCGGGTGCGCCGGCGTGTGGACGTCGCTCTGCCCGCTGCGGCGGCGCGCCGAAGCGCCCGCACATCGATCCCGAGCAGGTGACGTGGCCGTCGGTGTGGATGCCGTTCCACAGCGTCGACCAGCGCAGCGTGCGATCGCTCGAGTCACGCCTTGCGCCGAGACGCCGCAGACGTTCGGCGTCGTCTTCGTGTTCGTGTCGTTCGTGACGACTCGTGCCGATGCCGAAGACCTTCGCGTTGACCGTGAACTGGTCGGTCATCTCGTACGTCATGAGCTTGGCGTCGCGCCGCCGGCTTGCCCGCGCGACGTCGTCGAAGTGCAGGACGACCGTGCCGGGGCCGATGGTGTGCACGCCGTCGCCCGCGCCCATCGCCGTGTCGCTCAGCTCGACGTTGCGCGGCGAGCGTGTACTCGACCTCCCACGTGTTGCACGGCGGCGGCTGATCGTCGGCGGTCGCGAGCGGCGGACGACGAGCGCGAGCAGCGAGCGCCGCCGTCGAGGCGCGAGCGCCGATGCGCGCCCATCGCTTCATTGCTGGCCGAGAATACCAATCCAGAGGTTCTGACGCGCCGCCGCTGCGTCGACGTGATGACGAGCGTCGCGGTCTTGCTCTTGCTCGGTGATCGCGGCGGTCGACGTGACGGTCAGCGTCGACCTTGTCGCCGTTCTGCCCCTCGTCTTGTCGAACGAGATCGTCACCGGCGCGGCGCCGCCGCGGGTGTACGCCTTGCGCGCTCGAGCGTCCACGGGCCGGCCGTCGGACCGTCGCTGAAGAGATCGAGCTCGATCGTCTTTGGACGTGCCGACCGGGACGTAGACGCCCTTCGTGGTCACGCCGCGCGTCGTGACCGAGTCGGTGAAGACCGGCATCGTGTTGAAGTACGCGGCGAGGCGCCGGCGGTCGGCACGCGGGATCGTGACCGGCCTTCGCCGACTTGTTCGACCAGTTTCGCTGCACGACGAACCCGAAGTCGCTCGGCGCGTAGAACGAGGTCGGGAACTGCGCGCACATGTCGCCGATCTCGCCGCCGCCGAGGAAGAACATCCACGCGATGTGGTTGTCGTCGACCTGCGTCGTACGCGGGCTGCGCCGTCGGGAACGGATCGGTCGCCGCCTCCGAGAGCTCGTGGCTCGTCGTCGCGGTCGGCGACGTCGACGCCGTCGAGGTTGCCGAACGTCGGGCACTCGGGGAGCACGGCGTACGGAGACGTCGACGTTTCCGATGACGACGTCGCTGTGGTAGCCGCCGAAGCTCTGTGCAGCTCTTCGAGTCGCCGAAGCCGCCGCCGCCGTCGGGCACGCCGCCGTCGGGCGCGCCGCCGCCGCCGGAGAGTAGATCGTCGTCGCCGTCGGATAGAAGAGCGCGTAGATCGGTGCTCGGGTCCGGCGTCGTGCCGAACTCGGGGTGCGTGCCGTCGAAGCGCGCCTTGAGCCAGGCTCTGGATCTGCGCGTCGGTGATCGTCTGCGTCGCGCCGGGTCGCCGCTGCCGAGCGCGATCGGCGTCGCCGACGCTGATGCGCGCCGACGTTGTACTCCGCGAGCGCAGCCCAGTAGCTCGACGCGCCGATCTTCGCACGTGAAGTCGGTGATCTGCGTCGCGTAGTCGAAGCCCGGGAAGAACACCGGCTGCACCTTCGGCGTCGTCAGCACGGGGCCGCCGAGCGAGACGACTTGCGGCGCGTCGACCTTGAACGCCGGGTACGTCGCTCGACCCGCCGTCCGGCGAGTGCCGCCGTCGGGTCGTCGTCGACGTCGTCCTGCGCGTCCGGTGTGCCGCCGCTGTCGTCCGATCCGCACGCCGTGACGAACGCGACGAGAGCGCCAGCAAATGATGCAGAATGCACGCATGATCGAACCTCGCCGAACCATCGCGGCGAAGCCGCGGAGCAGGTAACCATCGCGGCGAAGCCGCGGAGCAGGAAGCGGCCGCACCTTATCCGTGTCGCGAGCGTCTTTGCGGACTTTCGGTCGCGGGCATTTTTCCATGTATGCTCCGCGCGCCATGAAGGCGGGGTCAGGACGGCGTTTGTCGGGTTGTGTCGTCGTCGTGTGCGTCGCGTGCGGGGAGAGGCGCCGCCAAGTGGTGACGCCGCCGCCGCTCCACATCACGGCGAAGCCGCCGGAGCCTCCGCCGGAACGCGCGCGCTGGGTGTTCTCGCATCCCGAGCGCGGATCACGGCGAAGCTCGATCTCGGAGACGGCACGCACGCTCTACGTCGGACGCAACGGGCGGCGCGAGATCGCGAAGGGACCGAGCCGCTCGTCGACGCGCCGACGCTCGCGCTCGGCGACCTGGTCGGCGTCATCGGCGACGACAAAGGGCGGTACGCGTTCGTCGCGAGCGACGGGACGATCTTCCTCGTCGAAGGACCCGCTCGGCGCGCTCGACGCCGTCCGACGCGGGACCGGGCCCGAAGGCGAACCGAACGCGCACATCGCGACGACGACCGGCAAGGCCGCGATCCTCGGCATTCACCGGCGACGGCAGCTGCTCCGCTCGGCCGATCTCGGCGCGACGTGGCACGACGTCGACTACGGGGGCGCGAGCAAACCGTAGGGCACCCGCCGCTCGTCGCCATCGACTCGAAGGGCAACGGCTCGCTCCTCCACTTTCCGCAGCGTCTCTACGTCACGCACGACGACGGCGCGACGTGGGCGCCGATCGCTCGGTCACATGGGCGTGCGCAGCGTCGTTCGCGACGGCGGCGATCGCATCTTCGTCGACGGCTATCGGCGGCGCGCGCGCGACGCTCGACGGGGCCGCGCTCGTCGCCGACGACCGACTACCCGAAGCCGATCTACACAGCGCCCCGACTCGACAGCGACCGGCCCGCGGCCGATCGGCGAGCAACAACGAGCGCACCGCGACGCAGCACGCTCCTCACCGGCGACCGCTTCGTCGAGCTCGCCGAGATCACGCGCCACGGAAAAGTTCGCGAGGTGCAGATCGCGTCGGCCGAGCTCGGCGAGAAACTCGGAAAGCCGCGCTCGAACACCGAGCTCGTCGGCGGCGAGCGGCATGTCGAAGCACATCGCGGCGTACGGCAACGAGATCGTCTACCTGCGCGACGACGACGACGCGGACGAGACCGCGCCGACGACCACGGTCTTCCGTAGCAAGGACTACGGCGCGACGTGGCGAAGGAGTCGCAGCTCCAAGGCGCCGTGCGCGGCGCGTTATTACGACGAGAACGTCGACGTCGCGCGCGGGCCCGAAGGGTTGGGTATACGTCTCCTCGCTCTGCCCGAAGGACGAGCGCTCCGGTCCGTCGTGCAGCCACCGGCAAATTAGCCGGCGGGCGCGGCGGCGTTCGAGGATATCGCGTTCGTCGAGGAGTTCGACCCGCGGCAATTCGTCTTCGACGAAGCGCACGACAACGTCTACGCGATCGGCCAGCACGAAGGCCGCCGCTACGTCTACGACTCGCCGCTGTCGCAGAACAAATTCTCGCGCACGAAGCTGCTCGACGCGACGCCGTACTCGAAGACGGCGATCACCGTCGACGCGCAAGGGCGGCGCGCGCGCCTACGAGTACGACCACTCGAAGAAGCTGGGTCCTCCACATGCTCGGCGCCGACGGCAAAGAGCTGACGCCGCTCTACCTCGCGCTCGACCGCGGCACGCTCGCGTTCACGGGCGCGCGCGGCTGCATCTTCGCGGCCCGCGCCGAAGGCTGGGAGACGAACGACGGCGGCGACTCGTGGATGCGCGTCGCGACGAACGGCTACGCGCAGCTCGCTCGTGTGCAGCGACGCCGGCTGCATCAACGGCGACGCGCAGCGCGTCGGCTGGGACCTGCCGGCGGATCAAGGCGAAGACGAAAGTGACGGCGCAAACCGAGCCGGTGAAGCCGACGACGCAACGCGCCGACGCCGCCGCATCCGCCGCCGACCACCGCCGGAAAGTCGTCGTGCAAGGTTGTCGGGCACCGCGCTGCCGATCTCGTCCACGCCTTCGACCGACATGGTCGACGGCATGCGCGCGATCGCTGGGCGACCGTGAAGCACGACACCGACTCGAAGGTCTCCATCATCGTCGGAACGAAGAACGCGGTGCGCGAGCTTCCGCTCCTCGCGGCGCTTCCGAAGCCGCCGCGCAAAGCCTCCGGCGAATCCCGAAGAGATGCGCGCGGGCGAGCGCATGCTCAACGACGGCGTCGTCGCCGCTCGCTATCGGTTCGCGCCGCGCACCGCGGCGGCGCGTACAACCCCGTCGACGTCGAGCTCGCGTGGTGGTCGGCGTCACCGGCCGACCGTGCACCACACGCTGCCGAAGGTCAACCCGTTCCGCGTCTCGCGCTACGGATTCAGTCGGGCACGCCGCAAATCGTCGACGGCGGCATCCTCTTCCAAGGCTCGCCCTCCGATCGCGCGTACTTCGTCCACGACGACGGAAAGACGAACGCTCACGCTCCCGAAGGGACGGAAGCGTCCACGAAGCCGAGCGCCTTCGAAGCGTTGGCTCCTCGCCGACACCGAAGGCCGCGGCCGTTCAGATCTCCGCTTCGGACGACAACGGCAAGACGTGGAAGCAGACCGCGTGGGGCCTCGATGCTACTACGGCACGATCGGCCTCAGCTCATCGACAACAAAGCGACCGTCTCGTTCGGCAACAGCTCGGTGCACACGCTGCTCTTCCCGATCGACGCCGCGCTCGCCGACGATCCGCCCGCGCCGTCGGTGCATCGACGCGACGAACGTCGACGACCGCGTGCGACGCGAACGCCGGACGTCACCGCTTCACGGAATACATCTCGAGCGACGCGCGCCCGTGCGCGTGCGCATCGAGCCATCGACAACGGCACGTTCATCGTCGACGAGCTGTCGCCCCAGCGCGTGATGCACGACGCGCCGGGCGGAAAGATGTGCACGTCGGCGTACGTCTCACGGGTTACGACTCGAAGGGCTCGAGACCGCGTTCGTCTATCCCGAAGCGAACGGCACGTTCGACCGGCTGGCGCTTCCGCCGTCCGGATGACCGCAACAAGACCGGCATGATCGCCGAGCCGCTCACCTGCAAGTGACGCGGTATTCGCACGGCGCGCGCGCGTTCACCGTGCGGCTCACTTCGATGGACGCCGACGCGCGCAAGCTCTTGGGTGGGCAATACGCGGCTGCATCGCGCGGCGTTCACGCATGCGACGCGCGCTCGAGTCGGAGCGGCGATGCTCGGCGCTGCGTGCGCGCTCGTCTTTGCCGCGTGCAGGCCATCGCCACACGCGGTCGCCGACGCGCCGAGCGCTTCGGCCTCGCCTCTGCCGTCACCGAGCGCATCCGCGAGCGCCGCGGCGATTGACACTGCGACGTCGATGGGGAGCGCCCGACGAGACGGTGTACTCGGAGCTCCCGCCGCTCGACGACGTCATCCCGACCCAGCTCGCCGGCCGCAACTTCTGGTCGACGAAGACGGCACGCATCTTGGCTATGAAATCTCGACGCCGATCCGTGCCCGCCCGAGTTCCACTTCGAGGGGCCGGGCAAGTCGCCCATCGTGCTCAGCTACTGGAGAGTATCGGCCGGGCCTCGCGGGCTCCGAAGCAAGAGGCCGAGCGACGGAGAAGGAACTGGACGCCGCGGTCGACGCAAAGGCTCGCCTCGCTCGGCATCGAGCACGCGTCGACGGGTCGCGTCCTCCGCGGGCCGTTTCCCGACACGTCGCTGCGCTTCGCCATCCAAGCAAGCGACGCTGACAAGACGACCGGCAAAGTCACGCTGTCGTTCGGCGCGCACCTGCCGGGAGCGCCGGCGATTTTTCCGGCACCACCTCGCCGTCGGCCCCCACTCGATGTTCGCGTACGTGCCACCGAACGTCGCCAGCTCTACAAGGGCGCTGCGCGCGACAAGGCGCTCGCCGAATTCCGCGAGCAGTTCCTGATGGACCCGCCCGTGCTCGCCTACGCGAACGTCACCGACGACGGCCCCACCCTCGGCCTCATCGCGATCGCCAACGGCTCGTTGTGGTTCGAGGCCGCCACCGTCGCGCGCATGTACGAACGCGTTCGTGGCCGCCATCTACGAGGGCACCGCCGACGCGCTCGCGACCAAGGACGCCACCCGCGCGGCATCCCTCCGTGACCGTGCCAAGGCCCTGCGCGCGCGATAGCGCAATCACATCCCGGCCGAACGCCCGCGCACGCGTAGACCGAAGTTCAATCGACTCTTTGCCGGCGCTCTGGGTTCGCGTCACCAGACCGACCGACCCAACCACCTGGATGTTCACCGCGTGGCGGAGACCACCCGAACGTTCGTATTTGGACGATTGCCAAGACATGTTCATGATTCCATGACTTGAAAGTACGGCCGCCATTGACTATTCGTCCGGATCGAACCATCTCCCTGACGAGGCGTGCCTAGCCGCCCCCTGCCGGCGCTCGCGGCGCCCCACATCGTCGGGAAGCTATCCACGCTATTTCGTCTCCCGTGCGTCAGCGTCTCGCCCATTCACGCGAGCGCTTCGTCCGCTCTCCTACCGGAGGTGGCGAAGCGCAAAGCGGATGGAACCGCTCACGGCGGGCGTAGCGTGTCGCGCAAGAGCCACGTGCGCGGCTTCGCGAGCGCGAGCTTCGCGCCCCGAGGCGAATGCGTCGACGGCAGTTCGCGCGGAAGCGGCTTGCCGAGCCTCGGCCATGTGCTTGCGATGATTGTTGCGCACGTAGGGCGACGGCGCGGCGCACTTCGGTGGGCGTACGGAGCGGGCGCGCATGAAAGCGGTCGCCGAGGACGCGGGCCGCGGCGATGCATCATCGCGTTGAGGCCCTGGTGACGCGGATTCGAGAAGCCTTGCATCGCGCGTGGCACAGCGCCTCGGTCGCCTCGGCCTCGACGATGAGGTGCACGTGGTTGCCTTGCACGGAGAACGCACGATGCCGACGCCGAACCGCGTCGCCGCCTTGCCAGCGCTCGCCCGACACCGAGAACGCGCGCTGGCTGCGCAAGTTGTAGACGTGCCGCGCCATGCGCAGGGTGACGTGGACGGGGAGCGGTCGCGCGAACGCCGGCCGTCGAGTGGCTCACGCCGGCCTTGCCGCTCTTCGGCTTGCGACCGGCGCCCGCGCGCTCGCCGCGCCGCGGGGCGGAACGGGAGGGCGAGCTGGCGACGGCGAGCCATTTGATTAGGCATATATAGTGAGGGCGCGAAGCCTGTCAAGCGCCACTGCCGGTTGCTCATCATGAGGACGGGGCGCACGCCGGTATCGGCGCACCCTGGAAACGCCGACCCATTGCGTGGCGCCTGCAGCGCCCTTCCGCGGCCGAGGCGCTAGGCGAGGACCGCACGGATGTGCCATCGCCAAGGGCGCTGACGGCGCGCCGACTCGCCATCGCGAGTGCGCCTCGGCGCTTGCCACACGCGCGACGCGCCATGGCGCTTCCAACTTCGCCCAGCGCCCTCGCGTCCGCGTTTGCGCGGTCGCGGCAGGCGCCCTTGAGTGCGCCGTTGGCCCGACAGCCGCGTCTTGGCGCGTGTCCGCTGCGCCCGAGCGGGCGCTCCGGAGGTGCGCCACGACCCGCTTCACCCCAGAGCTCGCTTGCGTGGGCGCTATCGCGACCCGTGAAGGCAGCGCTGGCGCCTCGCGTCATTCGCACGCCAACACCGACAGCGGCGGCCCCGCCGCGCTTGTCACGCTGCCGCATGTCGACGACGGGGCCACGCGAGCCAGCGTCCATCGAAGTGAGCTGAGGGGTTAGTGCCGCGGTTGTTGCGCTATCCTGCGCGGCCGGTCGTTGGCGCACCGCAACGCGGGTTTCCAGTTGTCGCGTTCGAGTGCGCGCCGAGCCAAGCGCGTCGCGCTGAGCCGAGGTGCGCCGAGCAAGCCGCCCGCCGAGCCAAGTGCGCCGACCTGAGTGCGCCAGACGTGCGCCGAGCGAGTGCGCCAGCTGACCGCTCGCGCCAAGTACGCCAGCCGCGCCGAGTGCGCCGAGCCGAGTGCGCCGAGCTGACCGCGCTCGCGCCGAGCGCACCGCGCGCCGAGTGCACCCGCGCCGAGTGCGCCAGCGATGCGCCGAGTCGCCGAGTCACCGAGCTGTGCCCGAGTGTGGTTGCGCCCGTGGGCTGTGCCGCGCCGCGCCGCGAGGAGCGCACCGAGCTCTGCGCTGAGTGCGCTCGCGCCGAGTGGCCGCGCCGCGCCGCGACGAGTGCGGTCGCGCCGAGTGCACCGAAACTGGTCCGGGAGCGCGGGCAGGTTGGCACCGAGTGCACCGAGCCGCGCCGAGTCGACGCGCGCCGAGTGCACCGAGCCGTGCCGAGTGTGTTGCGCCGAGTGGAGGTGCCGCGCCGCGCCGCGACGAGTGCGGTCGCGCCGAGTGCACCGCGCCTGCGCAGCGCGCTCTCCGACTGACAGCGCAAAGAGCCGCCGAGCGGGACGCTCGCCGGCCGAGTGCGCCGAGTGCGCGCGACAAGTGCGGGCCGCGCCGAGTGCACCGCGCGTGTGAGCGCGCTCGCACCGAGTGACCGAGCCGCGCCGAGTGGGACGCGCGCCGCGCCGAGTGCGCCGAGTCCACCGAAGTGGCCGAGTGTGTTTGCGCCGAGTGGGCTGTGTCCGCGCCGCGCCGCGCCGAGCGCAGCAAGCCGCGCCGAGAGCAGCTAACTGAACCAGGCACGACATAACA
>CAVXGM010000014.1:0-228999 GCA_963761265.1 Bryobacterales bacterium | reverse complement strand
AGGTTGCGCTCGCAAGCTTCATCCAGCGCGAATTTCCGGGCATGCGGGTGACAGCGGCAACGTCGGAAGGCGATCCGCGCGGCCGGCATCGTCGATTATGCCCGCGATCATCACGGTGGATCTGATCATGATGCCTACCAGCGGGCTGGGCCCGTTTCGGCGGCTGCTGCTCGGTTCGGTTACCGCGAAAGTACTGCAAGACTCGGCGGTGCTGGTCTGGACCGGCGTGCACTCGGACGAGCTCGCTGCTGATCCGCCTGGCCGCTCGCGGCGCGGGCTCTGCGCGCTCGACGACGGCCAGCGAGACCTGCCGGTGCTCCAGTGGACCGCCGAATTTGCATCCGAGCAAAAGCTGCAATTGCAGTTGGTGCACGCGGTGCGCGGTCCCGAGGATTGCGAAGATAATCCGAGCTTCCGGGATTTTATCTTTCGTGTCGCCGAGGAGCGCATCGCGAAACTGCAGGCCCAGGCGGGAACCGACTTTCAAGTTTGCTTCCAACTGGGCGACGCCGGACCGGTGGTTCATCGAGCTGCGTTGGCCACTCCGCCGACCTGGTTGTGATCGGACGCGGGGTAATTCAAAAGCCATTCGGCCGGTTGCGCAGTGTCGCTTACGAGATCATTCGTGAAGCTCCCGGTCCGGTAATCAGCGTTTGATTTGCCTGTGGGGCAATCAGGAGCGCAGCAACCGGACCATGTCCACATCTGAAATTACCAGCAGACCGTCTTCGAGCATGCCTTCGATCACCTCGGCCGCGGCCTGGATCTTCTCGGGAGTGTCTACCACCGACAGCATGATCGGCAGGTCCCGCGAGACGTGCAGAAAGCTTTTCTTGTGCTCGTGGCCCTTGGCTCCGTATCCTAAAATCCCTCGATATACGGTGACGCCGGCAATGTCCATCATGCGGAGTTTTTTGACGATGGCATCGTACAGCGGCTCGTCGTGGAATTTGTCGGCTTCGCCCAGAAAGATGCGCAGCATTTTCGCCGGGCCGGCTTTTCGCTGGTGCGGCAGCTTGGGTTCCGGCGGCGTGGACGGACGCGCCAGCTTGACCACCGTGGTGTCCTGCACCTCAATGAGCCCGTCGTTGACCATCTCATAAAGCGTCGGCAGCAGTTCGTCCACGCGCTCGGCGGTTTCGACGAACTCGATGCGAATGGGAAGATGCTCCGCGCTGGCTTCCATGCGGGGCGTATGCAAAACGTTATGCGAACCGAAGCCGGAGAAGGCGCGTGTCGCGGTCGCCCCCGAGACGCCTTTATGGAGTAAAAACGTCATCAGGGCATCGTGCAGCGAGGTCATGCGGTGGGGTGTGTCTTCGTTGATGAAGATCGTAACCTTCTTGGCGGGACCTTTGGTCAGCATTGCATTCCCTTTCCTACTGGCGCGCGGCTAATACCGCGCCCAGCCAGACACCGCAATAACCGAGAACCACGCTAGCTGTCACGTACAGCAGGCCAATCCAGTGCGCGCCGTCGCGAACGGCTTGATAGGTTTCATACTCGAAGCTGGAGAACGTGGTGTATCCGCCCAGCACCCCCACCACCAGGAAGAGACGCCAGTTGGGATGAGGCTGCCAGCGCTCGGTGAGCAGGGTCATCAAAACGCCGATCAGAAAGGCGCCGGTTACATTGATGACGAACGTGCCGAGCGGAAAACGCCCGCCGTATTTTGACATGATCCACGTGCCGGCCACATAGCGAGCCAATCCGCCGAGCCCGGCACCTGTTAAGACCACCAGATACTTGTCCAAGAGTGCTGCTCTCCTTCAACCTGATCTCCTTCAATGAGTGGCCTGGTCAAAGGGGGATTTGCCAACAGCCCCACAGCGACGCCACTGTAGGAGTCATTGGCCGCCGGGGGACGGCATTGAGCGGACTCCACCGCTTACCGCGCTATCACCTACATTTTCACTATACGACGCCGGTCCGCGGGGATGTTGATATGTTCGGCTTGGATGCCGTGATGCTCCGTGAATGCGCAAAACGCGTCGCACGTTGGTTAGGAGGGCGAAAACGGGCCAGTGTTGCATTGGAGGAGCCGATGCCTCCCAGCAACGTTAATTTGTTTGGCTGGATGCTGAGGAAATCGTCAGGGCGGGATTAGGCGTCTGGGCGGCGTATCGCGCATCGAGTTGTCCGAGCGCCCAGCGCGCATGCTCGGCAACCAGCGGATTCGGGAACGCCGCCAGGTGTTCCAACGGCTCACGGAATTTCTCCAGTCCACTATTGCCCATCGCGACGGCGACGTTGCGCAGAAAGCCCGCGTACTTGGCGCGTGGACGGGGCTGCCGCGAAACTTCGACCGGAAATCGTCCTCCGTCATTGTGGCCAGCTCGTCCAGCGGCGGCGCAAATGGCGAGGCTGGAACGCGGGCTCTTCGGCCACCGGCGCGCGCGAATTCCAGGGGCAGACGTCCTGGCAGATATCGCAGCCGAAGACGTGCTGGCCGATCTGCGCGCGCAATTCCTCCGGCGCCGCGCCGTGCAGTTCGATGGTGAAGTACGGAATGCAGCGCCGGGCGTCGATTTCGTAACCGCCGGGTGCGATGGCATGGGTGGGACAGGCATCGATGCAGCGCGTGCAGGTCCCGCAGCGATCGGGCGGCGGGGAATCCGGCTCGATCTCGATCGAAGTGAGCATCTCGCCCAGGAAGATCCACGAGCCGATCTCCTGGTTGATCAGGCACGTGTTCTTGCCGATCCAGCCGAGGCCGGCTGGCGCGCGTAAGAGCGTTCGAGCAGCGGCGCGGTGTCCACGCAGATTTTGTATTCGTGATCGGGGCCGTGCTTGGCGGCCAAGCTGCTCTAAGCCCCGCCGCAGGACCTCGTGATAATCGTCGCCCCAGGCGTAGCGCGAGATCCAGCCCCGCCGGCTTCGTCGCCTTCGGTTGAACGCGGCTGGGGCGCGTTGTAGAGCTTGCCGACGCAAATGATGGAGCGCGCGATCGCGAGCAGAAGCTCGGGATCGGTTCGAACTTGCGCGCGGCGATCAGTGAGATAGCCCATCGCGCCAGCCATTCCGCGATCTACCCAATCCAGATAGCGGCGGCTGTCGTCGGGCAAGGGCTCGGCGCGAGCGATTCCGGCGAGTTCGAAGCCGCACTCCCGGGCGAGGCGCTTGATTTGGGCCGAGCAAATGTCCTCTACTGGTTCGGTTGGTCTTGTTCGGCCCAAATCAAGCGCCTCGCCCGGGAGTGCGGCTTCGAACTTGCTGGAATCGCTCGCGCCGAGCCCTTGCCCGACGACAGCCGCCGCTATCTGGATTGGGTAGATCGCGGCATGGCGGGCGCGATGGGCTATCTCACGGATCGCCGGGCGCAAGTTCGAACCGATCCCCGGCTTCTGCTGGCGAGCGCGCGTTCCATTATTTGCGTCGGCAAGCTTTACAACGCGCCCCAGCCGCGGACAACCGAAGTTGACGAAGCTGAGCGGGGCTGGATCTCACGCTACGCCTGGGGCGACGATTATCACGACGTGTTGCGGCGCGGGTTAGAGCAATTGGCCGCCAAGCTCGGCCCCGATCACGAATACAAAATCTGCGTGGACACCGCGCCCCTGCTGGAACGCTCTTACGCGCGCCAAGCCGGCCTCGGGTGGATTGGCAAGAACACGTGCCTGATCAACCAGGAGATCGGCTCGTGGATATTTCTAGGCGAAATGCTCACTTCCCTCGAGACTGAGAGGGATTTTCCGCCGCCCGACCGCTGCGGCACCTGCACGCGCTGCATCGAAGCGTGTCCCACCCAAGCCATCGCTCCCGGCGGCTATGCAATCGACGCCCGGCGCTGCATTCCGTACTTCACCATCGAACTGCACGGCGCGGCGCCGGAGGAATTGCGGGCGCAGATCGGCCAGCACATCTTCGGCTGCGATATCTGCCAGGATGTCTGCCCGTGGAATTCGCGCGCGCCGGTGGCCGAAGAGCCCGCGTTCCAGCCTCGCTATTTCGCGCCGCCGCTGGACGAACTGGCCACAATGACGGAGGACGACTTCCGGTCGAAGTTTCGCGGCAGCCCCATCCAACGCTCCAAGTACGCTGGCTTTCTCCGCAACGTTGCGGTCGCGATGGGCAATAGTGGACTTGAGAAATTCCGCGAGCCGTTGGAACACCTTGCCGCGCTCCCGAACCCGCTGGTTGCCGAGCAAGCGCGTTGGGCGATCGGACAACTCGATGCGCGATACGCCGCCCAGACGCCTAATCCCGCCCTGGCGATTTCCTGAGCATCCAGCCAAACAAATTAACGTTGCTGGGAGGCATCGGCTCCTTCAATGCAACACTGGCCCGGTTTTCGCCCTCCTAACCAACGCGCGACGCGTGTTGCGCATTCACGGAGCATCACGGCATCCAAGCCGAACATATCAACATCCCCGCGGACCGGCGTCGTATAGTGAAAATGTAGGTGATAGCGCGGTAAGCGGTGGAGTCCGCTCAATGCCGTCCCCCGGCGGCCAATGACTCCTACAGTGGCGTCGCTGTGGGGCTGTTGGCAAATCCCCCTTTGACCAGGCCACTCATTGAAGGAGATCAGGTTGAAGGAGAGCAGCACTCTTGGACAAGTATCTGGTGGTCTTAACAGGTGCCGGGCTCGGCGGATTGGCTCGCTATGTGGCCGGCACGTGGATCATGTCAAAGTACGGCGGGCGTTTTCCGCTTGGCACGTTCGTCATCAATGTAACCGGCGCCTTTCTGATCGGCGTTTTGATGACCCTGCTCACTGAGCGGTGGCAGCCTCATCCCAACTGGCGTCTCTTCCTGGTGGTGGGGGTGCTGGGCGGATACACCACGTTCTCCAGCTTCGAGTATGAAACCTATCAAGCCGTTCGCGACGGCGCGCACTGGATTGGCCTGCTGTACGTGACAGCTAGCGTGGTTCTCGGTTATTGCGGTGTCTGGCTGGGCGCGGTATTAGCCGCGCGCCAGTAGGAAAGGGAATGCAATGCTGACCAAAGGTCCCGCCAAGAAGGTTACGATCTTCATCAACGAAGACACACCCCACCGCATGACCTCGCTGCACGATGCCCTGATGACGTTTTTACTCCATAAAGGCGTCTCGGGGGCGACCGCGACACGCGCCTTCTCCGGCTTCGGTTCGCATAACGTTTTGCATACGCCCCGCATGGAAGCCAGCGCGGAGCATCTTCCCATTCGCATCGAGTTCGTCGAAACCGCCGAGCGCGTGGACGAACTGCTGCCGACGCTTTATGAGATGGTCAACGACGGGCTCATTGAGGTGCAGGACACCACGGTGGTCAAGCTGGCGCGTCCGTCCACGCCGCCGGAACCCAAGCTGCCGCACCAGCGAAAAGCCGGCCCGGCGAAAATGCTGCGCATCTTTCTGGGCGAAGCCGACAAATTCCACGACGAGCCGCTGTACGATGCCATCGTCAAAAAACTCCGCATGATGGACGTTGCCGGCGTCACCGTATATCGAGGGATTTTAGGATACGGAGCCAAGGGCCACGAGCACAAGAAAAGCTTTCTGCACGTCTCGCGGGACCTGCCGATCATGCTGTCGGTGGTAGACACTCCCGAGAAGATCCAGGCCGCGGCCGAGGTGATCGAAGGCATGCTCGAAGACGGTCTGCTGGTAATTTCGGATGTGGACATGGTCCGGTTGCTGCGCTCCTGATTGCCCCACAGGCAAATCAAACGCTGATTACCGGACAGGGAGCTTCACGAATGATCTCGTAAGCGACACTGCGCAACCGGCCGAATGGCTTTTGAATTACCCCGCGTCCGATCACAACCAGGTCGGCGGAGTGGCCGAACGCGGCTCGATGAACCACCGGTCCGGCGTCGCCCAGTTGGAAGCAAACTTGAAAGTCGGTTCCCGCCTGGGCCTGCAGTTTCGCGATGCGCTCCTCGGCGACACGAAAGATAAAATCCCGAAAGCTCGGATTATCTTCGCAATCCTCGGGACCGCGCACCGCGTGCACCAACTGCAATTGCAGCTTTTGCTCGGATGCAAATTGGGCGGCCCACTGGAGCACCGGCAGGTCTCGCTGGCCGTCGTCGAGCGCGCAGAGCACGCGCCGCCAGCGGCCAGGCGGATGAGCAGCCAGCTCTTCAGAGTGCACGCCGGTCCAGACCGGCACCGCCGAATCGTGCAGTACCTTGGCGGTAACCGAACCGAGCAGCAGCCGCCGGAACGAGCCCAGCCCGCTGGTAGGCAGCATGATCAGATCCACCGGATGATCGCGGGCATAATCGACGATGCCGGCCGCGGGATCGCCTTCCGACGTTGCCGCTGTCACCTGCATGCCCGGAAATTCGCGCTGGATGAAGCTTGCGAGCGCAACCTCGCCGTTCCGGCGCAACTCGTCGGCCCCAATCAAGGTGGCCCAGGCCGCCGCCTCCGGAGGGGCAATGCCTGCCGCGGGCGGAAGATCCACAACGTGCAGGATCGATAGCTCGGAGCCGAATCGCTGCGCCATGGCTTGTACCGACGGTACCGCCGAGACGCAGCGCTCGGAAAAGTCGACTGGAAATAATATGCGATGGAACGCGATCATGGTTGGCCTCCCTTGGCGAGTTGCCCCCGAACTTAATGCACGTGCAGCGCCGGCACCAGGCTTACCGTCAGCTCGTTCTCGACATCGCAGACTCCGGGCGCCGCCCAAGCCGCGCGTTCCGCTTCCTCGCGCTCGATCCAGGATTGTACGTTGCCGCTGAGAATCACACGGTTTCCGCGGACTTCCACGCGAACGCTCTCGGCGTCTAATCGCGCGTTGCGGATCAGCGCCGCCTCAATCTCGCTTTGGACGGTCACCTGCTGGGCAACCGGCCGCACCACGATATGGTTATTCACGTCGCGGACACCAGCCAGGTATCGCACCGAGCGATCGGCGGATTGGCGTTGATAGTTCCAGTGGACGTCGCCCTCCAGCGTGATACGCCCCTTATCGACAAACACCTGAATCTTGGTATTCGCGAGCAAGGTATTCCATGCGATGGCATCCGATGCCGCGCGCGCGATTTCCTGGTCGCTTCGGGAGTTGAACCCAGGCAGCGCAACCGCCAGCTCACAGGCCACCGCCTTCACGCCCCGGACCAGCCCGGCGGCCTTCTCGGCCACGTGTTTTTCCGGGTAGCTGAGGACCGAACCGGTGAGAGTGACAATGCCGTCTCGAATGGAAATATTGATCGATCGAGCGTCCAGCGCCGGCTCCCACGCCAATGCTTCCTGGACGTCTATCTTGAGATCTAAATCCGTCATATGCGTTCCTCATTTCTGCGTGAACTGACGCGGCAACTTAGACCTTACCTGCGGTCTTTCCCTCTGCGTTACCACGAGTGTTCACGCTTAGTCCCTGCAAACTATGGGCCATGTCCCTGACGGCGGAATTGGTCGGGTTCGTGCCTTAGTTTCCAGGGAGGACATCATGATCGCAACCAAGATAGAACCGAAACTGCGGGAGGAGCCGTTAACCAAAGAAGTGGTTTCGGAGCTGATTCATGCCGTGGGACCATGCATCACTTTGTTACTGCCGCCCTATCGGCCTGGCGAATCCGGCGAATCGGCCGCCGCCATTCTAAAGACGGATCTTCAGGAGGCTGCCAAAAAGCTGGCTGCCCGCAAAATCGCAGAGCCGCTGATTCGCGAGTTACTGGAACCGCTGGAACGGTTGTCACAAGCAGAGGAATCGCTGGCTGGGACAGCGTCCGCGCGTGTGATCTTTCGTTCGCACGACGTGTTCCGCCAATTCGTACTGGCCATTCCTCCGTCGCCCGTGCGGGCGTGCATCGTCGGAGACTGCTTCTCAGTCCGGCCAATTCTCTTCTCGGCGACTATGGCGCCTGTCGTTTACGTTCTTGAAGTGACGAAGAAAGCCGTGACGCTGCTGGCCTGCGGCCTAAGAGAAGTTACAATCACGGAATTACCAAAGGGAACACCCAAGACTTTGGATGAAGCTTTGGGTTTTGACGCGCCGGATCACGACCTCATCAACCGCTCGTCCGCCGGTCCATCCACTGGCGCGATGCCCGGAGTACAGTTCGGAACAGGGTCGGGGCGCGAGAAACAGCACGCCCACATCGGCGACTTCTATCGGGCTGTGGATCGAGGGGTGTGCGAACTTCTGCGTTCCGCCCACGCTCCGCTGGTACTGGCCGGAGTAGATGAGGATGTGGCTATCTACCGTTCCATCAGTGCCTATGCACACCTGCTGGAACAGGGCATTCATGGCAGCCCCGGCGCGGCCGTCGGCCCGGCGCAAATAATGCAGCACGCGCATGACATCGCTTTGTTCAGTTTCCAAAAGCGCGTAGCGCATGAAATGGCCGAAGCGAATGAACGGCTCGCGCCAGCACGCTTCTCCACCGATCCCGATGGAATTTTGCGGGCTGCCGTGGAAGGCCGTGTCAGCGATCTCTATCTTGACGAAAACGGCCGGAAGATGGGGACGTTCGCCGCGAAAGTCCTCGGTGGCCACGCCAATTGGCATGACGAGGATCTCTTGAACATCGCCGCTCTGGAGACCCTGCTGCGAGGCGGCGCGGTTTACTCACTACCCACGCATTTGATGCCAGCCGGCGCCGTGGCCGCTGCCGCGTTTCGCTATTGAGTTTCGCTATTGAGAGGATCATTCATGAAAATTCTGGCTGCTGTGGATTCTTCGCAAGCGAGCGTGATTGCGGCTCGCGAGGCCGCGGCCCGGCTCTGGCCGGCCGGCACCACCGTGCACGTGATCAGCGTCGTGGAGCCGTTATACGGCTGGACCGGCCCCGGTCTGGAAGAGGCGCTCCAGCAATCGGCCAAGGAAACGATTCAGTGCACGGCCGAGTATTTCAAGCAGGCCGGCCTGGAGACCACTACGGCGGTCCTTACGGGCGATCCGAAATCAGTGATCGTGAATGAAGCGGCGGAGTACGGCGCCGGCTTCATTGTCCTGGGTGCGCACAGTACGCACGGCGTCATGCAATTCCTGCTGGGCGGCGTGGCGCGGGCGGTGGCGCGCATGGCCCCTTGCTCGGTGGAGATCGTGCGGCGCACTCCCGGTCCTGAGCCGCTGAAGATCCTGCTGGCGACCGACGGCTCGGAATGCTCCAAAGCGGCGGCCCGATCCATTGCCGAGCGTCCCTGGGCCGCGGGAACCGCTTTTCGCATTCTGAGCGTCGTGGAGCCTTCGGCGCCCCTGTTTCGCCCGCCTTACTTCAGTCACGAAATGATGGCGGAGTTGCGCGGCAAGGACATGCAGCGGGCCCAGGAGGCGGTGTCATCCGCGGAGAGCATCCTGTGTGGGGCCGGCATTGAAGCCAGCAGCACTGTGGCGGTTCCCGCCGCCACTCCCAAAGAATTGATCCTGAGCGAAGCGGCGGAATGGGACGCCGACTTGATCGTGGTCGGTTCGCATGGCCGGCGCGGCATCAACCGGTTTCTGCTGGGAAGCGTTTCCGAAGCCGTCGCCCTACATGCCAACTGCTCGGTGGAAATCATCCGCCGCGCCGGCCAACGGGACTAAGCACCCAGGGAATGTCATTTACGTGATAACGGAACCGCGCAATTGGCGGCGATGAGGCTTGCGCGCCAGCGGCGCCTACAAGCGAGAGTTCAAACCGGCTGCACTGGCCGCGGCGCTATCTTCCGAAGTTTTCCCTGGATAGGACTCGATAGTGAGGTGATTGGAGAGCTCGCGCAGCCCAGGCGCCGACCACGCCGCCCGTTCCGCCGCTTCGCGCTGGGCCAGCGAACCAACGCAGCCCCACAGCCGGGCACAATCGCCGTCTACTTCCACGACGATTCGGCGGGAATCAACGTCGGCGCAGCGCCCCAGTGCGGTTTCGATCTCTTCTTTCAACTCCCGCGAGGGAACCGCCGGCTGCAGTGCAATCAGATTCGTCACGCCTACAACTCCCGCCAAATCGGCCACCGCGTCTTCGGCGGCCACCTTTTGGAATCTGCGCTCTACAGCGCCTTCCAGGACAATCCAGCCATGCGTAACGCTCACCGTCACGGATTCTTGCGGAACCAGAGCGTTCCAAGCCAGGGCGTTGGCGGCCGCCCAGGCGATGTCGCCGTCGGTGCGCTCGGCTGGCCCTAGCGGCTTTACTTCCAGTTGACTGCTCACCGCCCGGACGCCGCGTACTCGCCCGGCGGCCCGCTCCACTGCACGTTTGGCCGCATGACTGTCCACCACACCGCTTAACGTTACGATCCCGTCCTTGACGCCTACGCCGATCTCCGTGGAACGGACCACCGGCTCCCAATCCAATTCGTGGATTACATCTTCCTGAACCGATTTGTCTTGGAACATACAGGCCTCCTGAGCGCGCAACGCACCCACTGGCGAATCTGTGCGCTCCATACAGACTCATGCACGCGCGTGACCAAACACTAGGCTATTTCACGTAGCCTTTTTCCAGGAGTTTTTCGATGATGCGGCTGCGCGTCGGCTTCGGGATTTTCGCCGTGAACTACGAGGTCCGGCGATTCCGGCGGCTCGTAGGGGTCCTGGAGTCCTGGTACGTTCTTAGCCTCGCCGGTGGCAGCGCGCGCGGTAGATGCCCTTGGGATCCCGCGCCACGCAGGCCGCGAGCGGCACGTCTAAGTAAACTTCCAGGAATCGCCCGATCTCGCGGCGCGCGCGGTCACGGTAGATGCGCCGGTTGGCCGTCGCATCGAAGATCACCGGAACGCCATGCTCAATCAGCAGCGTGCCGACAAAGACCATTTGCCGGTAGAATGCCTCTCGCCCTTCCGCGGAGTAGGGCTGGTCGAATATCTTGCGCAGCACATCGGACTCCAGCACCGCGGCATCCGCGCCTCGATCGGCGAGCTGACGCGTCAGTGCCGCCGTGATGGTGGACTTTCCCGAAGCCGGAAGTCCGGTAATCCAAATCGCAAACGCTGATTCTTTAGATTCCACAATATGCGTTGACCTGGCGCAGGTTAAAGGTGTCCTGGTCCAGCACCGTCTGGATGAACGTCAGCAGCTTTCGGCGAACCGAGTCATCCAGTGCGGGATACCACACAGGACTCGCCAATACTAAGGCTCGGAATACCAGGAACGGCGCGGCAACCTCCAGAATTTCAACGTCGCCGGTCTTTTCCAGGTAGCGCTCCCAAAACCGCAGAAACAGGCTTTCGAAAGCTCCCTCCAGCTTGCCAGTCCGTTGTAACGAGAAGAAAACGTAGTTCAAAGTGATGCACGTCACGTCATCGGCCGGATCGCCATACTCGCCGCGCGAGCGATCCAGCACCCGGAAATCGGCGGCGGCATCGCTTGCGGACGCGAAGAGAATATTCCAGGGATGGAAATCGCCGTGGATTTGCCGCAGACGGTGCGTTCGCTTTTTGAGGCGCCAGCGCCAGGCGACGGCGCGATGCTCAATCTGTTCGAGAACTTGCGGTGTGAACAGCGGGTGGTCGGGATAAGAGTCCGCCAATCCCATGATGCACTCGCCATCGCCCACCAGTTCGCGATTGCGGCGGACATACAAGCGCGAATCGCCGCTGCTTTTCGCATGAATTTCCACCAGGTAATCGCACAACGCGTCCGCGCGTGCAACGTCCAGATCGGTGAGCAGGCCGGTTTCGCGCAGCTTTTCCAGGTCCATGGCATAAGGCTGGCCCTCGGCATATTCGGTGAGTAAGCAAAACTCTTCGACGCCGCCGAGCGGGATCACGGCGCCAGAAGACTGAAAGCCGCCTACGTCGAACGACCGAATATGACGCGGCAGGCGATGGAATGCCTGGTGGGACCACAGCAGGATGCGAGCGCGGTCCGCCATGTGTTCGTGGCCAAATGACCCTGGCCCCATGGTATGAAGTACAGCGCTCTCCTGTTGCCCGCTCGCCGATTCGTAAATCTACACGGACGGGGACGCCGTATCCAAAGCCCTTACCTTCCTCAGGCTCACCCAAGTGGCGCAGAGCGATCACTCGAACGTCTTTGCCAAATACGGCACGTAGGTAACGCTCTACGGCCTCGCGTTGGAACTGAGGGGTTTCACTCATTAGGGACTGCGCAAAAGTCGTCAGAATGCCGTAATTTCAGCGAGAATCTAATGCATTGTCCGGCGACTCAATTGCAAGCTTCATTGTAGTTCGACGTAGAGATGCATCGCGCAGCGGGTACGGGGTAAGCGGCTCCGCTGCGTTCGCGACAGTGGCTTCCGCACTGCGCTGCGCCATGCATACTACAGTCGGATCTCTAGATCCAGCCAGGAAAGGAGGCGTCTCATGAAAGTTCGCGAAGTGATGACCAAGCATGCGGCGTTCTGCGGACCGGAATCCACTCTGGAGGAGGCCTCCTTCCTGATGCGGAAGAATAACTGCGGTTTTCTTCCCGTGATTGGAGACGGCGGCAACGTGATTGGCGTTGTTACCGATCGCGATATGTGCATTGCGCTCGGTACCCGCAACCGCAAACCGTCCGATATGCGCGTCTGGGATGTCATGCCGCGCAAGCTGTTTACCTGCATGGAAGGCGACGACGTTCATTGCGCTCTGAAAACGCTGCGTGGCGCGAGAATCCGCCGCGTTCCGGTGATTGATCGCGACGGCCGGCTGGCGGGTGTTCTTTCGATCGACGACATCGTGCTGCATGCGCGAGAACACCTGCTCCGCAAGGATATTTCGTACGAAGACGTCGAGAATGCTTACAAGGCTATTCGCGGCCGTCCGGTTCTCCCCGACACCAGTTGCCCGGCGCCGGTCTCCTCCAACCGAGAGGGCGTTACAGTATCGTTCGAGAACTAAATCCTCGGCGACCTTTTTCCCGCTCTCGTTCTTCTCCCTGGTGCTTCTTTCTGACAGCGGTGACCGTTCAAATGCGCTTTCCACACTGGTGCCGGCGCGGGCTTACTCGCTTCACTTACAATCATCCGGGAACTGTAATTGCCAGGGACTGTAAATGAAAGACTGGGTGGCTTGGCGCAGTGAATTGGGGGGTGGCTTAACTCAGGGCCCGAGAGAGCGGGCGCATTATCTTACACTTCGCTTGGGCCACCGGAATGCGGCTAGAGTGAGTGCTGGGAGGCGTTCCGCTGCCGACGTGGGACACCGTGTTATCGAGTGCCCCCGCCGCGGACTCGCTCCCAGCAATTGATTAGATTATCATCGGCTTTCCACCGATTCGATCTCTATCCAAGCAATCGGGTCTGAGAGTCCGCAGCGATATTGCACTCGCAGGGCTATTGGCTCTGTATATCGCGCAGGTAACGCGCCAGGTTGTCGATTCGCACTCTCCCCAGATCCTGATCTCGTGTCACTTCTGAAAACACCGGGCCCCAGATAGGCATGGCGCGTGTTCCGTGGCCGCTGGGCAGCGGTTCTTCGCCAGCAATGATCCGGTCTATACGTTCCAGCGGAAATGTGCCGCCGTTCCGCGCAGCGATGCGTGTCAGGTCCGAAGGAGGTACCTTGAGCCAAACAGCCATCGGGCCGCTGCCTTTGGCATCTTTGCCGTGGCAAGAAGCGCAATAGGCTCGATAAAGATTGTCTCCTCGGATCGAATTGATCAGAGGCTCCTCCGCCGTTCCCGTCCGCGCTCCCTTTCCGTGCTGAGTGGACACTGCCGCCCAAGCGAACAACGCGCCGCCCATCACCAAACTGCCGATCATTTTTCCGCGCATAGCAACCTCCCAATGCAATGGCCTGAACTATCCGGCCTGGGGCACAGCGAAGCGCCTCACTTCGGGTAGAACAGCACCACTGCGGAGACGGTCACTAGCACGAGGGCAATCAGGGAGAGCCACTTCTCTCTCACTCCGCTGCGCTCAGGTTCGGGAATCGTTTCCCAGGTGGGAATCTCGTTCGTAGTTCGCACGTTCTATCCTCGACTAACGAACAGCAATCAAGATGCCGCACGCAGCGTAGCTAACTGCCTTAGTTCTCCTGGTATAGCGCTGCATAGCTCAGGCGGCTGCGCAATTTGACTCAATACTTTCCGCCGGGGAACTACTTCGGTGGCGCTGATTCTGAGGCTGATTCCGCAGAGGACGGGTCCAATTGCGCCTTGAGCTTCGCCACCGTGACCGGCTTAGTGAGATACTCGTCGAAACCGGCTTCGAGCGCGCGATCCCGGTCGCCTTGCATGGCGAACGCGGTCAAAGCAACCACACGCAGGTGCCGCAACGCCGGGTCGCTGCGGATCTCCCGCAGAACCGCATAGCCGTCCATCTCCGGCATCTGGATGTCGAGCAGCACCAGATCGGGCAGGGTCTCGCGAATCTTGTCCAACGCCTCCCGGCCATCGGACGCTTCGATGATCGAGCTGACGTGCTCGGCCAGGCTTTCGCGGACCAGCTCGCGGCCCGCCGGATTATCGTCGGCTACCAGCACGCGCTTGCCCTGTTCCGGATGGCGCAGCCTGCGAAGGTGCTGCAGAAGGTCCTGCCGCCAACCCACGCCTTTGGCGAATACCCGCGCTCCTTGAGCGGCCAGCGTCTCTCGCTCGCGCTCGGAAAGATCCTTGATGGTGACCACCAGCACGGGCAGGCGGCTCAGTTTCGGGTCTGCGCGCATGTCGCTCAGCACTTCGAAACCGCTGCGGCCGGGGAGCAGCAGATCCAGAACCACCGCATCCACCTGAGACGTGGCCAAGATACGCAAGCGCCTCCGCCGCGTAACGGGCGGTGAGCGGCGTATGCCCCTCGTTCATCAGCGTGTCGGCCAGCAGTTCGCGCGTCTCCAGATCGTCGTCGACAATCAGGACTCTGAGCACGCCTTCCGGCTGCAATACGCGGCGCACGGCTTGGATCAGCGCACCACCGGTCAGCGGCTTGGTCAGCGATTCGGCCGCACCGAGAGCCGCGCCCATTTTGCTTTCGTCCGCCGCGGAGGCGATGATCACCGGAATGGCGCGCGTGTCGGGCGAAGTCTTCAATTCATGCAGCGTCTCCCAGCCGCTTCGGCCCAGCAGCTCCATGTCGAGCAACACCAGATCCGGGCGAAGATCCTTGGCTTTGTGAACGGCGTCGGAGCCCGAACCGGCGGTTTCCACGCGGAAGCCTTCCCGGTGCAGTTGTTGCAGAATTTCATCACGCCATGAGGTCAGGTGACTGGCCACCAGCAGCAGCGGCGATAGATGGTCGGCGGCTGTAATTTCTAACTCTTCCTCCGGCTCGCTGAGCCGCAAAGTGAAGAAGAAACGGCTGCCTTTGCCAGGCTCGCTCTCCACCCAGATTCTTCCGCCATGATGCTCCACCAGCCGTTTGGTGATGGCGAGTCCCAGGCCGGTGCCTTCGCGCACGCCCTTGGTGGTCGCGCTGGCCTGCCGGAAGCTCTCAAAAATCGGTTGCTGGTCTTCGGGGGCAATTCCAATGCCCGTGTCGCCAACCAGGATGCAGACCGATCCTTCGACCACAGACGATTCGATCCAAACCCGGCCGCCCGAAGGCGTAAATTTGATGGCGTTGCTGAGCAGGTTGTAGAGGATTTCCTTGAAGCGCAGCCGGTCGGCCTGCAACACCAACGTAGTGTCCAGGTCGCTATCGAGGCTGATGCCTTTAGTGGCAGCCAGAGGCCGTATGCTGGTGAGTACTTCGGCCACGGCGACGGCCATGGGGAACTTCTCCAGGCGCAGTTCCAGGCGGCCGGCTTCGATCTTGGACAGATCCAGAACGTCGTTGATCAACTCCAGCAGATGGCCGGCGTCGCGCTGGATGTGCGACAGGAAACGCTTTTGCTTCTCGTTCAGCGTCCCCGCGTTCTCTTCGGAAAGCAGCTCCGAAAATCCGAGAATGGTGTTCAGCGGCGTACGCAGCTCATGACTCATGCTGGCCAGGAATTCGCTCTTCAAACGGTTGGCTCGTTCGACTTCCTGATTCCTTTCGGAAAGCTCCTGGTTGGCCTCGGCGAGCTCGGAAGACCGGCGCTCCAGCCGTTGATTCAGCACCCGGATCTTCTCTTCGCTGTTGCGCCGCTGGCTGACGTCGCGGAGCACGCACATTACGTGCCCCTGGTCGGTTCCGTCTTCGAGCGGGCTAAGATTAATGTCGACCGCGAATTCGGTGCCATCCTTGCGGACCGCGTACAGATCCAGCCCGGCGCCCATGGGCCTGCGCACTGGGTGGGAAGCGTAATGGTCGCGATGCGCTGTGTGCCCCCCGCGAAAGCGCTCCGGCAGCAATAATTCCACCGGTAAGCCTTCTAATTCCCCGCGCGAGCGCTGAAACAACCGTTCGGCTTCGGTATTCGCCAGGACAATGCGGCCCTCGGGATCCACCTCCAGAATCGCATCGGGTGCGGCCTCGAGCAGCAACGAGAATCGCTGGCCCACCACCGCCAATTCCCGCGCCGCGCGTTCACTCTCGATCAGATCCGCGCGAGTTTGCTCGGCTTCGCGAGCCTGCGTGAGATCCCCGAGCATGGAGAGCCGTCCGCCCACGCTGGTAATCGGCGCGCTCCATACGCTGACCGGAATGCGGGTACCATCCCGGCGAATCCGCACAGATTCGAATCCGCGAACCGGGCCGCGGGTGATATCGAGACCCAGCTCCGCCAGATCCAGTTCCTGCGGAAGAATCGGAATCTGTTGCCCCAGGATTTCCTCTTCCCTCCAACCGAACATGCGCTCGGCGCTTTTGTTCCAAAGAATGACGCGCTCTTCCGCATCGACCGCGATGATCGCCAGTGGCGAGGCTTTGATGATTGCTTCTAGCACAAACCGAACCTACTTTATCCTAACTGGATGCCATAAAACCTAAGCACTTTCCTTTCCACGACCGATGTGTATACTCAGTGAGTCAGGTTCGGCTAACATAGGGTTATATAAGCCTCGTTATGCTTCCGTCGATTAAGCTGGTCGCGATCGATGACACGCCCACTAGCCTGGAGCTGGTGAGCGAGTCATTGCAGCAGGAGGGCCTTACCATCTTCACGGCCACTGATCCGGAAGAGGGTTTAGACCTGATTTTTCAGGAACATCCGCAGATTGTGCTGCTGGATCTGGTGATGCCGAAGATAAGCGGCCTGGAGGTGCTGGAGCGGGTCGTGGAATTCGATCCGGCCATCGATGTGATCCTGATGACCGCGCACTATACCACCGAAACCGCCGTGGAAGCCATCCAAAAGGGCGCCAGCGATTATCTGAATAAGCCGATTTCGATCCCCGCGCTGCGCAGCCGCGTGGAGAAGCTGCTGGCCGATGCTCGCCAGCGGCAGCGCGCGCTCCAGCTCGACAGCGAGCTGCTGGAGACCTCGCGCTTCGAAGGCATGATCGGCCGCAGCCCGCTGATGTGGGATCTGTTCGCGCGCATCCGCCGCGTGGCGCCGCATTATCGCTCCGCTCTGATCACCGGCCCCACGGGAACCGGCAAGGATCTGGTGGCGAAGGCGCTGCACAATCTGAGCCCGGCCAATTCCGGCCGCTTCGTCACCTGCAACTGCTCGGCGGTGGTGGAGACGCTGTTTGAAAGCGAGCTGTTCGGGTATGTGAAAGGCGCGTTCACCGGCGCGGCCGGCGACAAAATGGGCCTGTTCGAGTTTGCCCACGGCGGCACGCTGTTTCTGGACGAGATCGGCGACATGCCGCTCAGCACGCAGGCCAAGCTGCTGCGAGCCCTGCAGAATCAGGAAGTGCACGCGGGTCGGATCGGTGACGCCGCGCAAAGTGGATGTGCGCGTGATCGCGGCCACCAATCGCGACGTGCAGGATTTGATCGCCAAAAACAGTTCCGCGAAGATTTGTATTATCGCCTGGCGATGGTGGAGTTGCGTACCCCGGCGCTCGCCGACCGCCGCGAAGATCTGCCGCTGCTCGAAAAATTTCTGCTGGACCGCTTTGCCACCCAATTCAACAAGGACATTCACGGGCTCACGCGGCGCGCGCAGATCGTGCTGGCGCGGCATTCCTGGCCGGGCAATATTCGGGAACTCGAAAACGTGCTGGGCCACGCCTGCATGATGGCCATCGGCGACACCATCGACGTCGAAGATCTGCCGGCTTCGTTGCGCCATCACGAACGCATGGTGGGAGCGGCGGCGGGCGAATTCGCACGAAACCGAGGCAACCGGCGATTCGGCCGTGTCTTTCGACGAACACGAGAAGGGCTTGCTGGCCGATGCCCTGGAGCGCGCCAGCGGCAATCAATCGGAAGCCGCGCGCATGCTGCGGATCAGCCGCGACCGCCTGCGCTACAAGATGGCGAAATACAATCTGCGCTAATGCGCTTCGCGTATGCTCTGACGAAAGCCGCGCGGGCTCACGCCAAAGTCGGCGCGGAAAGCATGGTTGAAGTTCGAAACATCGCCAAAGCCGCAATCGAGCGCGATGTTCAGGATGTTCCCCCGTTCCGACGCAAGCCGTAGCGCCGCTTCCCTCAAACGCCTGCGAAGAATGAATTGATGCGGCGTCACGCCCGTTAACTTCTGGAACGTCCGGAGGAAATGATAGGGGCTGAGGCGCGCCTCGCACGCCAGCTCCGCCAGATCGAGGCCGGCCGCAAAATCACGCTCAATCCTGCGGACTGCCGCCGTCACGCGCGCCACCGCGCTCGGAGTCGCGCTGCCCGGCTCCGTTTCCATACCATGGGCGATCTGAACCGCTCGCGCCGCCAATTGAATGCTGATCTCCTCCCACGCCAGAAGGGTGCACGTCAATCCGGCGCACGCCCGGGCAATCGCCGCGGAGGTCGCAGGCACAGGTGGCAGGCGGGGAACTCGAAACTCCGCTGCGCCACCGGCGTCCGACGCGATCCGCTCGAAGTACTCCGGAGAGAATCGAAACGCGAGACAGCGGTCGCCCACACCGTGCTCATGCCCGCACTCGAAATACTGGCCGGCGTTGCCGAGCAGAATCGATCCCGGTGTCATCAGAGCGTGGCCTTTGGCGGAGCGATAGTGGAAACTTCCCGCGGTCACAACGGCGATAGAAAATTGGGAATGCTGCTCCTCGAAGGGCCGATCGCGCGGGCCCGCCGCACACACCACGTCCGCCACGCTCCAACCGGGACCTTGGGCTAAAAGCCCGTAAGTTGGCGTGTTCAAACTGGGCGCAATTTTTCCCAAGAGTCGGGCTCCGTAGAGGCTTTATAACAGTTCTAACATGAAAAACATTATCGACTACAAGCTGGAACATCTTTTTCTTACACCGGCACGCTCGCCAATCCGCCTGAATTTGTCGGCCCGCTGCCGGAGGGAATTCGCGTGAACTTCTATTCGAGCGGCGGTGAATTCAGCGGCGCTCGGATTCGCGGCAGGATTCGGGCGGTGGGCGGCGATTGGGTGACGGTGCGCAAGGATGGCGTGGCTCTTCTCAATGTCCGGGCTACTTTCGAGACCCACGACGGGGCGCTCATCCTGGTGACTTACCACGGCATGATCGATTTCGGTGAGGACGGCCATGACAAGTTCCTGCGCCGCGATCTGCCGCTCGTGGCGCAAATCCGGACCAGTCCCCGTTTTCTCACCAGCCACCCCGATTACGCATGGCTCAACCGGCTGCACTGCTTGGGAATCGGAGAATATTGCACCGCGCACAATGAGGCGAAATATGATGTATACGCAGTCCGGTGAGTTTTTTGACGCGCTCGCCGCGCCGGGGCGTTCGCCGGAGATTCCCGAAGCGTCGGATGTCCATGGATGACTGATCGGAAGCTGGAGCCGAGCGCCGGCGACGGGCGAAGTTCACCTCGCGTGGGTGTTCGAAGGCGGCGCTGTCGGGGACGTTTGGATCATGCCGAGGCGGACGGAGTGCTGGCCGGAATTGGGCAAGACGCGCAACACCGCGGCATAACGCTGCGCGTGTGGGACTCGATAATGGAAGCTTGGCGCGTCACCGGGATCAATCCGGCAACCGGCGCGCGCGACGAGGGGATCGGACGCCGCTCGGGAAAACATATCGTGCAGGTGGACACGCATGCCGATGGCACGCCGATGCGGTGAATCTTCACCGACATCACGCCCAGCTCGTTCCGGTGGGTGGGCGAAGTGCCGGAGGCCGGCGGCACGAGCTGGAAGCTGGAAGCCGAATTCCGCGGTCAGGGGGCGAACTCGAAGACCGCGTGGATTCCGCCGTTGTCAGGGAGTTCGTCCATTCGAAAGCCCAGCTCGCGGCACACGCGCTGCATGTGAATATTCTCCGGAAGGATCTCGGCGATCACGCGCTCCATCTTTTCAGCCCGCGCAATTTCGACCAGCCGGCGCGCCAGTTCCGTCCCCAGGCCGCGGCCCTGGTATTCATCGGTGATCAGCACGGCCAGCTCCGCGTCGGCCGCGTCAATTTTTCTCAAGCGTGCCACCGCCAGAATCGCATCGCCATGCTCGGCCACCAATGCGATATCTCGATCGTAATCGTTAAAGCAAATGCGGATCAGGCGGTCATGCGAAACGCGCCGCTCCAGATCGATCAAGTGAAAATAGCGCAGGTAGACGCTGCGCTCCGAGAGCCGCTCGTGGAAGCGCGCGATCATCGGCTCGTCTTCGGGCCGAATGGGACGGATCAGAAGTTCAACGCCGTCGGGCAGAGTCCAGGGCTGGACATACTGCGTCGGGTAGGGCCGGATCGCGAGGCGCGGAGGCGAGGTCAACTCCGCCGAATGCAGCACTACGCGAGCGTCCAGAGCCAGCAGCCCATCGGGCGAAGCCAGGAGCGGATTGATGTCCACCTCCTTGATCCAGCTCTGCTCGGTGACCAGGTAACTGAAGCGCACCACCAGCCGTTCCAGCGCGTCCAGATCCACCGGCTTTCTTCCGCGCACGCCTTTCAGCGCCGTCACGATTTTCGTGCGTTCCATCATCCGCCGCGCCAGCGTGGTGTTGAGCGGCGGCAGCCCGATGGCGCGATCCTTGTACACTTCCACCAACTGCCCTCCGCCGCCGAAAAGAATGACGGGGCCGAATTGCGAATCGATGCTCGATCCAAGGATCAGCTCGTAGCCTTCGGCTCGCACCATTGGCTGCACCGTGACGCCCAGGAAATCGGATTCGCCTGCGATCTTCGCCGACGGACTCCGCGATCGCTTGATAGGCCGCGCGCACCGCCGCCTCGTCAAGCAGATTCAACCGCACGCCGCCCACGTCGGTTTTATGCGTGATGGTTTCCGAATGCAGCTTCAGCACCACCGGATAGCCGATTCGCCCCGCGGCTTCCACCGCCTGATCCGCGCTGCTTGCGATTTCGGTTGGAACGGTCGGGATGCCGTAGGCCGCGAGCAAGCTTTTTGATTCGGCCTCGGTAAGCAGCGTCCGGCCGCGGGCGCGCGCTTTGGCGATCAGGGAAGCGGCCTGTCCGCGCGCGACGCCGGAAACATCCATTTCCCACGCCGCGGGCGTTTCATAGAGCGCTTGCAGATTCGCACTGTAGCGCCACATCAACTGAAAGACCTTGGCAGCTGAATCGGGATAGGGATACGCGGGAATCGCCGCGGCATTGAGGATCGCTTCCCCCGCCGCAACATCCACGCCGCCCATCCAACTGGCAATCAGGGGCTTGGTGCTGCTCTTCGGCAGAGCCGCCAGTTGCTGCGCCACGGCTGACGGATCGGTCATGGCTTGGGGCGCCAGAACCACCAGCGTGCCGTCGCTGGCGGGATTTTTGATCGCGATGTCGACGGCCTTGGCGTAGCTTTCGGCGCTGGCGTCGCCCAAAATATCGATTGGATTCTGATGGCTCCAGTGCGGCGGCAGGAACGCATCCAGTTGTTCTATGGCCGGCGCCGGCAATTCCGCCAGTTCGCCTCCAGAGGTGAGCAACGCATCGGTGGCCAGCACAGCCGGGCCGCCGGCGTTGGTGACAATCGTCAGCCGCGGACCTCGTGGGCGCGGCTGCTTATCGAGCGCCTCGGCGAGATAAAAAAGCTCCGCGATGGTGTCGACGCGCAGCACGCCGCACCGCCGGAAAGCAGCATCCAGAACGTCATCCTGGCCGGTCAGCGCGCCGGTGTGCGACGCGGCGGCCTTGGCGGCAGCCTGAGTGCGCCCGGGCTTGATTACGATGATGGGCTTGGAGAGCGCCACCTCGCGTGCCGCCGACAAGAACGCTCGCGCATCCCCCACCGATTCCATGTACAGCACGATGCTGCGCGTTTTCGGATCGTCACCCAGATACTGGATCAAGTCGCCCCAGCCGACGTCGAGCATGGAGCCCACCGATACGAAAGCGCTGAAGCCCACCATCTCGCGCCGGCTCCAGTCGAGAATCGCGGTGCACAAAGCGCCGCTCTGGCTGATGAAGCCCAGATGGCCGGGGCGAGCCATGGTGCTGGCGAACGTGGCATTGAGCTTGCTATGCGGGCTCATCAGGCCCAGGCAATTCGGCCCGACGATGCGCATACCGCTGCGGCGCGCCTCGGCCAGGATCTCGTTCTCCAGCGCCGCGCCACGCTCGCCGATTTCGCGAAATCCGGCTGAAATAATGATTGCGGCCGGCACGTCCGCGGCGGCACAATCGCGAATAACGCCGGGTACGGTGGCGGCAGGCGTTGCGATCACGGCCAGATCCACTGGCTCGGGAACGCTTGCAATGTTGCGATAACACGGCAGCCCAAGCAGCGCGTCATGCTTCGGGTTCACCGGATAGATGGCGCCCGGGAAACGGCGCGTCCTTCAGATTCGATACGATGGATCGCCCCACGCTGTGCGGAGCTTCGGTAGCGCCGATCACCGCAACATTCTTGGGATGGAAGAAAACGTCGAGCGTGCGGCGACGCGCGGAATTCCGGGCCTTCCCTTGTGACTGGGGATGGCCGGATTCAGTCGATACCATAGCCCATTATGGCATTCGCCACATGATCGTTCGCCATCACACCGGCGCGCACGATTCACACCACGCGGCTGCGGATGTTCAACAAAACATAATTGCCACTGCTGCCGAGCAAGGCGCCATTTTCTAAGAGGTTTGAAGACGCCGTAGGATTAGCATGCGAAATGGCCTCGGCCAGACAGGTGGCACGCCAGTTCGGGTTGCTCGCCAGCACCGTGCGGGCGATCGATCTGAGATATCTGGAGCGGTGGATGCGGCGCGCAGGAAACCCGCTTTACGTCAGATGGGCTTCGATGAAATCTATCTGGGAAAGAAACAGAAGTTTCTCAGCGTGGTGTGCAACCTGGAAACCGGCGAACCCTTGTGGTTCGGCCAGGAAAGGAAGAAGGAGACCTTGCATGGATTCTTTCAGACCGAGCTCAGCGCCCAGCAGCGGCGCGGGATTCAGGCGGCCTGTTTGGATATGTGGAAGCCCTATCGGTTGAGCATCGAGCAATGGGCGCCCAACTGCCAGATCATCTATGACAAGTTCCACATCATGCAACACGCCAACAAGGCGCTGGATGAAGTGCGAAGGGCGGAGTTCTTCCGCAAGGGTGAAATGATCACTATTGGCCTTTGATATGCCTTCCGCATTGCATGAGGAAATTATGCTTGTTCTTCGTTTTGGCTTTTGCGGCCGGCAGTTCCGCGTCCGCGCAACTTGTTTCGGTGGGAGCGCTGGGTGGCGTTCGGTTGACCGACGGTTTCAGTTATAGTGACCAATCGCGCATTTATGATTTAGGTGGATCAATCGAATTTCGATTGCCGGCGGGGTTTGCCGTGGAAGCCGACGCGCTGTATCAGCGGGTTGGTTACTCCTACGGACAAATTAGCATCAATAACGGTGCGTTCACCGCCGGAAATGCGTTCCGGGAGCGCGCCAACTTGTGGGAATTTCCGCTGATCGGAAAGTATTATTTCCGCTCACGCGAAGCTGCCTGGCAGCCGTTCCTGGGAGCCGGATTCGCGTTCCGGACCGGTTCGCTGCATTCTGACACGACCGACTTTTCCACCACGCCGTTCACGCTATTTCATGGAGATTCGCGCTTAAACGTGCAACCCGGCGCCGAGGTTGCGGCGGGCATTCGCTTTCGATTGGGGCCAATTACTTTGTTGCCACAAGCTCGCTACACGTACTGGGGCTACTCCAATCAGGGGCTCGGCAAAAACGAAGTGACGCTACTTTTGGGGGTGACCTTCTAAACTGGCCGTCTCGCCCAGTTTTTTCAGCAGGTCCGCGGTGTCCTGATGCACGTCGATGCGCTGCCCGCCGCGGCTGTTGCCGCCCGCGCGTCCCATGGCGGAATCGATGGGAGTTTTGCCCTTCAGATCGACGGCGTTCAAATTCGCGTGATGCTCCACCAGGAACTGCACCACGTTGTTCCAGCCCCAGAAAGCCGCGCCGTGCAGCGGAGTCTGGCCGCGGAAATCGGTAGCGTTGATCTCGCCGCCGGCCGCGAGAAGCAGCTTGAGCGATGCGAGGGAACGTTCCTGAACATCGGGCGTGGTGAAAACGCCGCGCGTATCGGCATCCACCGAGCCCAGGCCCGCGGCGGCCATGGTGGGCGTGGTGCCGCGAATGTTGGGAAGATTCACCAGCGCGCCATGTTCGAGCAACAGCTTGATGGCCGGGGCGTCCAACGCTTTTGCCGCGCGCAGCAGCGGCGTCACGCCGATGGTCAGCATCTGGTCCACACCGCGATCCGCGCCCACCGAACGGAACGGCGGCAGCAGCTTCAACTGCAGATTCGGATTCGCGCCCTTATCCAAAAGCAGCGCGATGATGTCGAGCGGCGTGGTTTCATCGAGCGACGGACCATCCGCGCGCCCGCCATGCGGAATGGTGTTCATGTCGACGGCGCAATACAACGGGCTGCGGCCCCACCAGTCCCACTTGTCCACCATGCGCGCCCTTCTCGATCAGATATTTCGCCGTATCGAAGTGCGCATTGGTGATCGCCATGATCAGCGGGGTGATGCCTTCGGGATCCGGCAGGTTCAGTTTCGCCCCGCCATCCACCAGGCTCTGGACGCACGATAGGCAGCCTTCGCGCGTGGCGTAAAGCAGCGGCGTGAATCCGCCGTAAGACTGATGCTGCGCGCGCGGCTCCCCGCTCACCTGCGCCAGACCACTCGTAGACTTCCGACCGTGCGTTTACGTCCGCTCCATGCGCGATCAGCTCCCGCACCATGGCCGGCTGGCTTTCGGCCGTCGCCCACATCAGCGCCGTCTGTTGTTTCTGATGCTCTCGCGCGTCCACATGCGCGCCGTGATCGAGCAGCAGCTTCGCGGCGGCGACGTTATCGGTGCGCGCCACCACCATCAGCGCAGTCTGGCCGTCGGCGCTCGGTGAATCGGGATCCGCGCCGGCCTTCAGCAGTTTTTCCGATGATGGCGACGTTGCCGAGAACGGCCGCCTCCGACATCGGCGTCGCGCCGAACTGGTTCTTCGCTTTGGCATCCGCGCCCGCCTTGAGCAATCGGTCGACTAATTCCACGTCGCCGTTGTGCGCCGCCCAAAGCAGCGCCGTCGAGCCGTCGGACAGGGGCGTGTTCACGTCGGCATGCTTGTCGATCAGTGCAATCGCGGCCTGCTGGTTGTCCGCTTTCACCAGTTCCACCAGCGACGTGTCGCCGGACACGCCCGCGAACAATTGGACAGCGCCGAATGCCGTGAATGCCAGCGCGGCGGCAAGCGAAGTTCTTCCGCGCATGTTAAACCTCCGGGAACTTGCCGGAGCTGTCGCCGAAGTGATCCAGCGGAACGCCCGCGCGGTCCAGCACCGTGAGCAGCATGTTCGCCAGCGGCGTCTGGTCCGGATACTTCAGGTGCTGGCCGCCCTTCACGGTCTTCCAGCCGCCCACCAGCGCCGTCGGCAGCGGGTAGTGATTGTGCATATTGCTGTTGCTCATGTTGCTGCCGTACAGGATCATGCGAGTGGTCCAGCATGGTGCCATCGCCGTCGGGCATCGATTGCGAGCTTGGCCAGGAACTTCGCGAAAATGCCCGTGTGATAGGTCTGGATCTTCACCAGCCGGTCCATTCTTCGCCTGCTCGTTGTTGTGGTGCGACAGCGGATGGAAGGCGTCGGGAACGCCGATCTGGTTGATAGGTCAGATTGCTCACCTCGGCCGCCATCATCATGCTGAAGACGCGCGTCATGTTGGCCTGATAAGCCAGCGCCAACAGTCGAACATCAGCTCGATGTGCTTTTCAAACTGCGGCGGCGTCCCGGCGGGCGCGTTGGGAATGTCGACGTGCGAAAGATCGTGCGCTTCCATCTTCTGGATGCGCCGCTCGATTTCGCGCACGGTGTCCAGATAGTCGCTGAGCATCGCGCGATCCTGCGGGCCAAGCGTGCGCTGCGAGATCGGTGGCTTCGGTGGAGACCAAGTCCAGAATGCTGGCATATTGTTTCCCCAGGATCTTGCGCTCCTGCGTGGTATCGCCCTGGCCGAACAGGCTCTGGAAAACCTTGCGCGGCTCGGTCTCCATGGGCAGCGGCGTGGTGGGCGTGCGGAACGAAATGGTGCCCGAGTAGCTGCAGCCAAAGTCGCGATCGCAGGAGCCGCCGCCTCCGCGCGCTTCGATGGCCACTTCGAGCGACGGCAGCGGCGTGTCCTGGCCGATGTGCGCGGCGGCGATCTGGTCGATGGTCGGCCCGCAATACGGATCCTGGCTGGCGCGCGGATGCACGCAGTTCAGCCAGGTTCCGGGCGTGATGGCATGCACCGCCGGGCTGATGGCGGGCTTGTTCTCCAGGCCGCTGACCACGGTAAGTTGCTTCTGGAAAGGCGCGAGCGGCTTCAGAATGGTGGGGAGATCGAAGGTGGTTCCTTCCGTCGCCGGCGTCCAGTGCTCCATGATGGCGCCATGCGGGAAGTAGATGAATCCCATGTGCGGCGTAGGAGTGGCCGCCGTTGCCGCGAGAGCAGTGCGCGCCGGAATCATGGCATCCAGCAAAGGCAGAGCCATCGTGACGCCCATGCCACGCAAAAACGTGCGGCGCTCGAGATGTTTCTTAGTAATGAACATTCGATCTCCTTCTAGAATTCCCTACTGCTTCGCTGACGCAACCTGCACCTGGCTGGGCGCCGCCTGCGGCACTCTTTCCATCTGGAACGGCAAGCTCTGGGCGATTCCCATCACCAGCGACGAGAACCGATAGTTATTGCGCGCGGCATCGCGCACGATCTTGCGGACCGTCGGCATATCGTAGGCCGTCAGGCTGCGGCCCAGAGCATAGCTCAAGAATTTTTCGGTCATGGTCCCGACGAACTGGTCGGGGCGCGACAGCAGCGCCTTGCGCAGATCGTCCGGCCCGTTCACCGCGGTGCCGTCCACCAGCTTGCCGGAGGCGTCGATGGCGGTTCGCGTATAGCGATCCTTGTCGCGCCACGCGCCCACGGTGTCGAAATTTTCGAGCGCGAAGCCCAGCGGGTCGATGATTCCGTGACAGGCGTTGCAGGTTGGATTGGCGCGATGCAGCTCCATGGTCTCGCGCACCGTGTGCGGCTTTTCGCCTTCCTTGTTTTCCTTGAACGCCGGGACATTGGGCGGCGGCGGCGAAGGCGGCGTGCCGATGATGTTTTCCAGAATATAATTGCCGCGCAGCACGACGGAGGTGCGGTTGGCGTAGGAGGTCACCATCAAAACCGCGCCCTTGCCGAGCAAACCGTAGCGGCGCGAATCGGGCAGGATCACGCGCCGGAATGCTTCCCCGCGCACGTTCGGGATGCCGTAGTGCAGCGCCAGCCGCTCATTGACGAAGGTGTAGTTCGCACTCAGCAGATCCAGCACGCTGCGATCCTCGCGCTGGATGCTATCGACGAATAATTCCAATTCCGTCCGGAACGCCTCGCGCAGGCTGGGATCGAAGTTCGGATAGATAAACGGATCGGGATCGATGGTGTCCAGATCCCGCAGCCGCAGCCATTCGGAAGCGAAATTCGTGACCAGCGACCGGGAGCGCGGGCTCGCCAGCATCCGCCGCACCTGCTGCTCGAAAATCTTCGGGTCTCTCAGCTTGCCCTGCTCGGCGATCGCGAGCAGTTCGTCATCGGGAACTGTGCTCCACAAAAAGAACGAGAGGCGCGACGCCAGTTCCAGATCGCTGATGCGGTAGTTGGTGCCAGGCGCCAGACCTGCCGGCGGCGGCTCGGCCCGATAAAGAAACTTGGGGCTGGCGATGATCGCGATGATGCCGTTCTCGATTCCGCCTTCAAACGTGCCGGAATTCTCTCGCCCCACCTTGAAAAAGTCCATCGGCGCCACCAGATCTTTCGGCGTTGCAGGACGCCGGAAAGCGCGCTGCTCGATTTTCGAGAAAATTCTGCGCCGCGCAGGAGGCTTCTTCGCTCTCATCCGGCGGATGACAGACAAAAATCCGCGCACGGCTTTCCGTTTGCACCGGCTTGCCCGTGGGATGGAATGGACCGATCACTTCAATACTCGGCCCGGAAGGAGCCCTGCGGCCACCCGGTCCAGCGCCGCCGGGCGGGAAACCATATCCGGGAAAAGCGCGCCCGGGAATGAACGATTGCAGATCGCCCTCCGGCTCCGCAAAACTATGGGCCGCCGCGGTCAGGCCAAGCTGATGCACGCCGGCTTTTACGTTGGCGAATCCGCCATTGAGGGTTAACGGGCAAGACCATCGATAGTAAGCAGCGGATCGCGACCCGTGGTGGTGAATTGGTAATCGGCCGTCGTAGGGGAACAGATACTCCGCCACGATCCCGCCCTGCGTGCCGATCGGCAAGGCTTTCTCGGATCGGCCGGCTCCCCATGCAGCACCGCGACCACCGGCTCAGTAGGCGGCCGGGTGCGAGATGGCCAGGCGGCTCACTTCACGCGCCGCGCCGATGTACTGATCCAGGAACGAGGGCGAAACCTTCAGCACGTTCGCGATATTGTCGAAGCCGTCGCTGATGTCGTCGCGCGGAAGCAGCGCCGCGGCATCCACGTCAACGCCGAGCACATCTTTAATCGCATTCGCGTATTCGGCGCGATTCAGACGGTGCAGCGCATACGATTCCCGGGTTGGGATTGGCCAGCGCGGCTTGTCGAGCGACGTTTCGAGAAAATTTACGAACGAATGGATGGTGGCCGGATCGGGGCGCGGCATGCCGAGCGGCGGCATCATCCCACCGCGCAGCTTGCGAATCGGCCTTCTCCCACACATCGGCGTCTTTGCCTACGTGCGCCAGATCCAGGGTGTCGAACATGATGTTCGCGGTCTTGGCTTTTTGGTTGTGACAGGTGACGCAATAATGATCGAGCAGCGCTCGATTGGCCGCGAGAGCGGCGGACGGCGCCACGGCTTGCCGGGAGGGCGAGGCGGCACGCAGTTGTATCGATACAGGCAGTACCAGCGCGAAAGAAACCGCCACAACCCAGTGACGCATTATCCTGTTATTTTCCTCTCCTCTAAACGATCCCGCCCAGCTCTCGAACGTGGCCCCACAGGCCTCGATATACCAGCTCGATGAACAGGTCCGGATTGCCCCACTTTTCGTCGAAATCCTTGGTGGGCGCCTCCGCGATCATCTCTTTTGGACCCAGCCCGTGTTTCATCAGCTTCACCAACCGGTCTTTGATCGTAGCCAGCATCTGGTTCTCGGCTTCCAGATCGGCATGTGTCATTAAAGGCCCACTTCCAGGGACGATTCGCGTGTCGGCGTTGGTTACTTCGAGCAAGGTCTTTTGGCCCGTGATCATGCCGCCCAGCCAGCCGCCGGTAGTGTAGTCGAGAATCGGGTAAGATCCCACGGAAACCACGTCGCCGGCCGCCAGGATGTTCGGGCCGGGGAAATATACATAGATGTCGCCGTCGGTGTGGGCCTGCAGCATGTATCCGTATTCGACCGGCTCTTTGCCGAAAGTCATCTTTTGCACGCCGCTATAGAACGTCTCGTTCGGCAGCGATTCCTTGGGATTCGGTTCATAGGTGCGGTGCTGCCAGCCGCAATCGATTTCGGTGCCCAGCCAGAGCTTCGTGTTTACATGCGCGATAATTTTCGCTCCGGCTTTTCCGAGCGCTTCGTTCGAACCGGTATGGACCGGATGCCAGCAAGTGTTGAACAGCACTTTCACCGGCTTGCCGCCCGACTGCTCGGAGACCAGCTTCAGCAATTCTGGGGATCGCTCGGCCGAACCGCCATTCACCAGCAGAACGCTGTCGGGGCCGAGAACGGCGAAAACGTTGCCGCCCGCTCCGGTAATCAGAAGGAATGTGTCGGTGAGCTTGGTGACTTGGAGTGGCGCGGCCTGACCGAACGCGCGGTGAGCGAGCGCAATCCCGGCTGCCCCGCCGGCCAAGCCCCGCAGGAACGCGCGCCGGTTAGATGAATGCAACACTGCTATTAGATTACTATGTATGGTTCGCTCTAGGGCTCGGCCGCTGCAAGCGAGCCAAGGCCGAATTGGCTACCAGTCGCGATGTTCGGCTATTATCCGGTTACGACATCGCCCGGAAATCCCCATGTTGACTCACGGTCCCTTCTTCGCAAATTGATGGGCGGGACGCCTGGGAGCTTACCGCTCGTAACGCACTACCTCCCATGTGATAGCGCCCTTTTCGAAGTCGGGATCAACCCGGTACGTTAATTCTCCTGCCCCATCCGGAAGAACACTGCCAACTTTCCAGGTGCCATTCGCCTGTCGCTTGATGAAGCGAAGCGTGATCAGTACTTGGAAGTAGGTGTCCTCTCCCTCCTTATATGACGCCCGGCCCATTTTTGAGCCGATGGACAGGTCCCCTCCATGCGGGCCTCCGCTCCACTCCCAATAGAGGTATTGCGGATTGTCACTTGTGAACTTTATTTCCGCGTTGTTGTAACTGTCCGCGCTGGGCTTCCAGGTCCCAGTAATCGACGTGCCGTCCTTGGTCTCAATCTTGTCTGCGAGCCGGATTGTTGTCCAATGATCCTCTCCATGGACATCCTGACTGATCATGATTCTGTGGTCACTGCGGAGCATAGTCTCTCTCCTCCCGATTGCTGTGCGTCAATGGTCAGGGTATTTTGTCACGGCGGTAGACCGAAACGCAAGCGACAATCCAGCTAATGACAATCCAGATAATGGCTGATTAGCAGCGCAGCGTTCATGAGCACCGTGTTCATGAGCACCGTGTCGGACTAGAAGTCGCCGTATGATAGAATCCCCCCGAACGGAGACCACGATGAGTCTTTGGCGTCCTGACCCCACCTTTTATCCCTCCCCGAAACTGGCCATGCAAGCGCCTCCCGAAAAACTGGCTTACGTCGCCATGCTGAATGCCAACGGGAAGCAGCGCCCCGATGCGTTGGGAGTGGTGGATGTCGATCCTCAGTCGAACGCCTACGGCCGGCTGGTGGGCCAGTTGGACATGCCCAACGTAGGCGATGAACTGCACCATTTCGGATGGAACGCCTGCAGCGCGAGCCTCTGCCCGTACGCGCCGCACCCGCACATCGAACGCCGTTACCTGATTGTCCCGGGCATCAATTCTTCGCGGATTCATATCATAGACACCAAGCCCGATCCGAAGAAACCGCAGATCGTCAAAGTAATCGAACCGGAAACGCTGGCCGCGCGCACCGGTTATGCGTCGCCGCATACGATCCACTGCGGTCCGGAAGGAATTTACACTAGCGCGCTCGGAGCGACCAACGGCGATGGCCCCGGCGGCATCTTCATGATGGATCACGACAGCTTCGACATCCTCGGCAAGTGGGAGCTCGATCGCGGCCCGCAATATCTGGCCTACGATTTTTGGTGGCATTTGGGTCTGGACACCGTCGTTACCAGTGAATGGGGCACGCCCAACATGGTGCAGCATGGAATCAATCCCGAGATTCTCCTCAAAGGCGGCTACGGGCACAAACTGCACGTCTGGGATCTGCGGCGGCGCCGGCATTTGCAGGAGCTGGATCTGGGCGCGGAATATCAAATGGCGCTCGAGCTTCGCCCCGCGCACGATCCCACGCGCGCTTATGGATTCCTGGGCGTTGTGGTTTCGTTGAAGGATCTTTCCGCATCCATCTGGGTTTGGCATCGCGAGGACGGCAAATGGGGCGTGAAGAAAATCATCGAAATTCCCGCCGAGCCGGCCGATCCAGAGAAACTTCCGCCATTGCTGCAAGGCTTCAAGGCCGTGCCGCCGCTGATTACCGATATCAACCTGTCGCTCGATGATCGTTTTCTTTATGTCTCGTGCTGGGGTACCGGCGAGTTTCTGCAATACGACGTGTCCGATCCATTTCATCCCCGGAAGACCGGGTCCATTCACCTGGGCGGGATCGTGCGGCACGCCGCCCATCCGAGTGCGCCAAAATCCGAGCTGAACGGCGGTCCGCAAATGGTGGAGTTGAGCCGCGACGGCAAACGCATTTACTTCACCAACTCGTTGTATTCGCCTTGGGACGCGCAGTTCTATCCGGAAGGTGTCCGAAGCTGGATGGTGAAATTGGACGCCAAGCCCGAAGGCGGCATGGAGATCGATCCCAAGTTCTTTCTCGATTTCGGAGAGCTGCGCGGCCATCAGGTGCGCCTGGAAGGCGGCGACGCGTCGTCTGATTCGTACTGCTATTCATGACCTCCATCACATCCTGGGGCTGGCCCGCGCTCTTTCTTTTGGGCGCCTATCACGGCATCAATCCGGGGATGGGCTGGCTGTTCGCCGTCGCGCGCGGGATGCAGGAGCACGCGACAAAGGCGGTGGCTCGCGCGCTGGTGCCGATCACTCTGGGACATGCGCTGTCCATCGGATTGGTGGTCGCGCTCGCGGGCTTGATCCAGATCGTGCTGCCCCTCGGCTCCGTCCAAATTGTCGTAGCATTCGCGCTGATCTCGCTGGGAGTTTTTCGAATCCTGCGGCGCAAGCATTTCGCGTGGGGCGGGATGCAAGTCGGCTTTCGCGACCTCACGTTTTGGTCGTTCCTGATGGCGAGCGCGCACGGCGCGGGTTTGATGGTGCTGCCCATCGTGCTGCACGTGGCTTCGGCGAATGCCGCAAGCACCATGCCCGCCGGACATCGCATGCCGATGGCCACCGCGAACGGTCCCTGGACCGGCGTGGCCGCGACGCTGGTCCATACACTGGGATATCTGAGCGTCACCGCAATGGTTGCCTTGTTGGTCTATCGGAAGTTTGGACTATCGCTGCTGCGCAAAGGCTGGTTCAATCTCGATCTGCTATGGGCTGCGGCGCTGATTGTTACGGGTTGTGTTGCGCTCATTGCCTGAGGGCGTTTGATACCCTGGGAACGAATGAGAACCATCTCCAAACGCACCCAATATGGTCTCAAGGCCGTGATTTCGCTCGGCCGGCGCTATGGAGAGGGTCCGGTGCTGATTGCGACGCTATCCGCCGAAGAAACCATCCCCCTGAAATTCCTGGAAGGCATTCTGCTCGATCTCAAAGGCCGGGGAGTGCTGGATAGCAAGAAGGGCAAAGGCGGCGGATACCAGCTCAGCCGTCCACCGTCTACTATCACGATCGGGTCTATCATTCGCTTGCTCGAAGGCCCGCTCGCGCCTCTGCCCTGCGCCAGCGAAACCGCATTTAAGGCCTGTGAAGAGTGCCAGGACGTGGAACATTGCGGGACGCGAATGATCATGCGCCAGGTACGCGACGCCATCGCCGATGTGCTGGACAAAACCACGCTAGCCGACCTGATTCGGCAAGTGGATGCAGCCAAACAGGAGCACAGCCGGCAGCCGCTCATGTATCACATATGACCGGGAAGCTGATAGGGCTGGCGGCGCTATCGATGCTCGCGCTTGCCGGCGCCGACCATTACCGCCAGCAAGTGGAGCAATGGCGCGCGGAGCATCAAGGCAAATTAACCGCGGATGATGGCTGGCTGACGGTGGTCGGGCTGGATTGGTTGAAGGAAGGCGACAACCGCGTTGGTGCTGACCCATCGAGCGAGGTCCCGCTTCCGCCAGGTTCAGCGCCGCCGCGAGTTGCTGTCATCACACTGCACGAGGGCAAAGCGCTGCTGCATCCGGCGCCCGGCGTCCGGCTTACGCTCAACGGCAAGCCCGCCACTGTAACCACGCTGCGCGAAGACGACGATATTCTGGCCATCCGGCATCTCAAGTTTTATGTGATCCGGCGCGGCGACCGGACCGGAATCCGCCTCAAAGACAACGACAGCGCGGCGCGCAAGCATTTTCAGGGGCTCTCGTGGTATCCCATCGTTCCGGCCTGGCGAATTCAGGCGAAATTTACGGCCTGGCCCACTCCGCATAATCTGGTCTTCCATAACACCATCGGCCAGCAAGAGACCGAGCCGAGTCCCGGCTATGTGACGTTTCAAAAGGAAGGCCGCGAATTCCGGCTGGAAGCCATGGTCGACGAGGGGAAGCTATTCTTCGTTCTTCGCGATCAGACCAGCGGCAAGACCACCTACGGCGCGTCTCGCTTCCTATACGCGGAGCAGCCTCGCAACGGAACGGTCTGGCTCGATTTCAACCAGACAGAAAATCCACCGTGCGCGTTCACCGCGTACGCGACGTGTCCGCTGCCTCCGCCGCAAAACCGGCTAGCGCTCACAATCACCGCGGGAGAAAGGAAATACGCGGGTAGCGAGCATTACTAGCCTAAATCCTCGTTAATCCGTGTTTATCTGTGGCTAATCACTGGCCCTTCAGGGCCGCCCCTCGCTCGAAGGAGGCACCAGCCCTTTGATCCGCAGAAATGCTCCGATAATCCCGTACATTTCGTTGTCGTGCGCAATGTTCCAATTCAGCAGGCCCATCTTGCTCATGTCCCATCGAAACCACTTCACCGGGGCCGCGCCTGCCCGGTCGGTCATGGATGCGTACACCGGATCGCAATAATCGAACGACGCCTTCAGCGATGCCACCAGATCGTCCTTGTCGGTTTTCTGCGGCGCAAACTTGACGTTGGCGGTAGTCTTCTCGCCTTTCACCACCTGGCACATCAGCAACTGCGCGTCTGCCACGTGCCCGATCATCTGGGCGAAGGTGCGCACCTGCGGGACAGTCCGGAAGGAGTAATCTTCCGCCGGCATTTTCTCGGCAGCCTTGAGCAGGCTGTCCTTCACCAGCGCATAACTCTGCCGGGCATCGGCGCTGAAAGGGTTGTCTTGCGCCCCCAGCGCCGCCGCGCAAATCAATCCGAGAAATACGATCCGATGAATTGTAAGGCTCATTTTCCCACCAGGTGCTGGAGATCCTTGTTGTTCTCGTTGCAGACGTACTCGAGCAGGTCCGTATCCGGCATCAGCTTGAGCGGCAGCGTCACATTCCATGGCTTGGTGTACGCCTTGGGATCGTCGATGGTGATCAGGATATCCATGTGCCCGAAATCCTTCCGCCGAAAGCGCTCGGTCACGTGCAGAGCGTCGGTGGCGGGACGGCCATCGTTATCCAGCCAGCCCTGGTCATTGAACCCGGCGGTCTCGGCCACAAAATCGTTCCCTTCCCAATGCCCAATGGAATAACCCTGCCAAGTGGGATTGGGATCCTCGGGAAGCTGGCGCCCATCGGTGAAGATCTGGCGATAGCTGTGCACCGCTTCATAAAGAATGATCACCATCTTTTCGCTGTTCACGATCTTGAAAGGATAGGGGACCGCATCGGATCGCGGCACGCCGCCCGGAATGCAGTTCCCGGTGGGGTCGTCCTTGCTGTTGGTCTCGCGCCGGTGCTGGAACAACGCCTTGGCCCAGGGCTGGAAGGGAGCATCGCCGGGCATCAAGTCCGAAGCCAGATTGCCGATGTAGGGCGGGGAAGGCTTCCAGATTCCGGAAAGGTCTGGTTTCCCGTCGGGAGTCTTGGGCGTGGGCGCCGCCAGATTGGCGGTCCCATCCGGAAGGCGTGGGATCCCTGGAGTCCGGACATCCAGCCACTGCGCGGCGCCCGGTACGGCCGCGGCGCAAAGCATGGCTGCCGCGCTGGCCGCCAGCAATACCAAACGCAACTGAGCGATTCCGCGTGTCATGAGGTACACCGTCCACCGTCCGCTGAGATCGGTAATCAGTATACATGCAGGCCGCTCGGGATGGAGGCAGGAGTGAACCCTAATAAGTAAGCGGCTTCCGTCCGATAAGGGGATGGGAACGAAAGACCGGAACGAAAGACGGGAACAATTCGCCGCCACATGATCTCTCTGCGCAAAACCGCCACCGAGCTCGAACGCCTGGAAGAGCTGCATCGCGCCGCCGTCAACTGCTACGCGCAGGCGCTACGCTCCACCGAACAGAACGCCATTGAGCTGGATGGCGCTCAGGCCGCGCACTTTCGCACCCAGTTGCAGGCCCTCCGGGACCAATTGCGCGCCGACGCCACTTCGCGCGAACTGGATGCCGTGCAAACGTCCTTCGATACGGAACTCAAGCAATATCACGATAAGGCAGGCGAGCAGGTCAAAAGGCTTCGCCGGGAGGTCCAGGCTGCCGCCGCCGCGGTGGAATCCTTCACCGTCTCCATCAATGAGAGCGAAGTCAATCTCGAATCCGGCCTCAAACGCGAACTGAACAGTCTGAATCAGACCGCCGCCAGTGAGGACATCCAGGTGATTCGCGGCGCCATCCGCACCGCCACCGCTAAGATTGCTGAGGGGGTGGAGCAGATGCGATCGTCCAACCACCTGGCCATCGCGCAGCTCAAGGACGAGATTCGCCTTCTGCATCAAGAGGTCCAGGCTGCCCGACGTTCCCAGGCGCCTGACCCATCCTTGGAAAGCCGTCAGCGAATCACCGGTAACATGGAAGAGTTCATCAAAAAGAACAAGGCCTTTTCCGTGCTGCTGGTCGTGGTTCGCAATTTCGAGGGGTTGCAGAACTGCTATTCGGCTGAAGTGATCACCAGCGCCTTGCGCGGTTTCCAGGCTCGCTTCGAGAACATTCTCCCGTCTTCGGCCGTTCTGGGCCGTTGGGCCAAGGACCAATTCGCCGCCATCTTGAGCACCGCTCCCAGCAATGCCATCGAGATGTCCAGCGAGGTGGTCCGCAAGCTATCGGAGCCGTTCGTGGAACAGGACAAAGGCGGCTCACATTCCGTCGTCTTCAACCCGCGCGCCGGAGTGATCGAATTCAGCCCAGGATCGGATTTAGCCAAGTTTCAAGCCAGGCTCAAACAATTGGCTGACGCGCTCGCCGCTTAGGGCGTGCTAGTCCCATAGCGGAGGGTGACTAATTGCGCCCGGCCGCCACTTTCCACGAATACCACGGTCATTCGGTCATACTCGGCGTCGCGAAACGCGGGCACAGTCCCTGCTCCCAACCGTTCGATAATCAGCGGCACCGTGTCGGCATGCCCTACCACCAGCACGGTTTCGTTCTCGCCTGCCATTCGAAGCTGGTTCACCAGGGCGTCGATATCTCTCTTTACGACAACAATTGGCTTCAAATGAAGGCGGCCGGCAATCGGCTGGGCCGTCTGCTGTGTACGCCGGACCTCCGTCACGTAAATGCGCTGGATTTTGGCATCCTTCAGGACGTCGGAGAGTTGCCTCGCCCGTTCCTCGCCGGCCGGGCTGAGCAGCGCATCCGCCGACATGCCGCTCATCCGTTCCGCATGGCGTACCAGGATAATGGTCGCTGCCGATAGGCCCGGTGAGAGCCATCCGTAAAACAAAACCAGCAGCAGGATCAGACGAACGCAAAACATAATGCAAGTCCTCCTCCGGCGATCATTACCGCTCCAATCAGGTACACGATTAACGCGCCCATGGTATACCTAATTGTGCAACGCGTGCCTTCATGAAGATCTAACAGTAATTTTGGCCGGATCGATGTATCCCCGGATCGATGTATCCAATGTCCGCAACCTGGCGGAGCATCTCCGCTGAGTGACATCGCGGAACTACAGCGCGTCAGATTCGTGATGAAGAGCGGACAAAGCGATCAGGAACGATTGGCAATGATTTCCAGAAGACTAGCCTCATTCGTGGTCATTAGCGGCTTTCTCAGCGCTGCGGCCTGCGCGGCGGAGATTAGAGTGATGACTTCCGGCGCTTTTACCGCGGCATATCGTCAACTCGTTCCCCAGTTCGAGCACAAGACCCATGACAAGATCATGACCGCGTACGGCGCATCGATGGGCAACGCGCCGGACTCCATACCACGCAGGCTTGAGCGTGGCGAGCCCGTGGACGTAGTGATCCTGGCTGCCCCCGCGCTCGATCAACTAATCAAGCAGGGTAAAGTTCTCGCCGGCAGCCGGGTAGACCTGGTGCGATCCAGTATCGGAATGGCTGTTCGCGCTGGAGCATCCAAGCCGGACATCCACTCGATCGAAGCGCTCAAACGCACGTTGCTGGCGGCTAAATCGATCGCATACTCAGACTCGGCCAGCGGTGTTTATCTCTCGCAGGAATTATTTCCGCGTCTCGGAATCGCCGAGCAGATCAAAAGCAAGTGCAAAAGAATTGCAGACCAGCCGGTGGCCGCGGTAGTGGCGCGCGGTGATGCCGAGATCGGCTTTCAGCAAATCAGCGAGCTGCTCCCGGTTGCGGGCATCGATTATATTGGCGCGCTGCCGCCGGGGGCTCAGAAGGTCACGGTCTTTTCCGCCGGCATTGCTACCAGTGCGAAGCAACCGGACGCGGCCCGCGCGCTTATCGAATTTTTTGCGTCACCGGAAGCTCAACACGCAATCATCAAGAGTGGACTGGAACCCATTGCGCAACAAGTTCACCAAACACGCTAGCCGCGCTCAGGTACGCTACACTCGAACTTTCCATGCATGAGCAAATCTCCCCGGCCACCAGCGTGAGTGGCGCAATCCAGCTTCCCGGCGACAAATCCATCTCCCACCGCTACGCGATGCTGGCGGGCATCGCCGAAGGTCCAACGAAGATTTCGAATTATTCCACTGGCGCCGACTGCCAGTCGACGCTCCGTTGCATGCGCGCGCTTGGCGCGGCCAGCGAAACACAGGACGGAATCCTGTGCATCCACGGCCAGGGCTTGGATGGATTGCGCGAGCCTGCCGCCGCGCTCGACGCCGGCAACTCGGGCTCCACGATTCGAATGCTCTCGGGCATCCTGGCGGCGCAGCCGTTCGTAACCACCATCGGCGGCGACGAGTCTCTGTCCAAGCGCCCGATGCAGCGCATCATGACGCCCCTGGCGCAAATGGGGGCGCGCATCGAAGCCCGCGACAACCGGTTTCCGCCGCTCACCATCCACGGTTCTAAGCTCCATCCCATGGACTACACGCTGCCGGTCGCGAGCGCGCAAGTAAAGAGTTGCGTGCTTCTTGCCGGGCTCTATGCCGATGGCCGAACCACGGTCCACGAACCGGTGCGGACGCGCGATCACACCGAACTTGCGTTGCGCGAATTCGGCGCCGAGGTGGACGTCGATCGTCTCTCCATCACAGTGACCGGCGGGCCGCATCTGAAAGGCCGCGAGCTGCGCGTGCCCGGCGACCTCTCCTCGGCGGCATTTTTTCTGGTGGCCGCGCTCATCGTGCGTGAATCCAGCCTCACCATTCACGGCGTGGGGCTGAACCCCACCCGTTCCACTCTGCTGGATTTTCTGGCGGAGATGGGCGCGCAGATCAAAATTCTGGATGTCAGTTCCACCGGCGGCGAACTGATCGGCGACGTGCTGATCCGGAACTCGCGCATCCGCGGCGGGCTTCTGGAGAAAGCGCGCACGGCCGCTCTGATTGACGAGATCCCGGTGCTGGCGGTGCTTGGCGCCGCAAGTGAAGACGGCTTGGTGGTGCGTGACGCGTCGGAATTGCGCGTGAAAGAAACGGACCGCATCGCGACCATCGCCGAAAACTTCCAGCGCATGGGACTCACGATTCATCTTTCCCAAGATGGCTTCGAAGTTCCCGGACGGCAGCAGTTTCACGCCGCGGAATTAGACTCGTTCGGCGATCACCGCATCGCGATGGCGTTCTCGGTGGCGGCACTGGCCGCCGACGGACCTTGCACCATTCTGGGAGCGGATGCCGCCTCCGTGTCTTTCCCCGAATTTTTCGATACACTACATCGAGTCGCCGAGTAATTCGAAATGGCAGTCGCAGATTTAACGCTAGAAGGGTTAGTTCACGATCTGAACAACGTGTTTCAGACCATCGCGGAAAGCGCCGAGTTACTGGAAGACGACCCCAAGTGGGAGAAGCTGGCCCACACGCTGCAGCGCAGCGCCGGCCGGGGGCATCGCATTGCGCACAGCATCCTGGAAACGAATCGCTCGGCCACTGAACTTGCTCCCATCATCGAAAACGCATGCCAGTTCTGCCAGGATTACCTGGAATGCGCCAACACGCCGAAGATGGATTTCTCCAAGGAGATCGATCCGGAGTTTCGCTTGAAGGGCGACGCGGCGGGATGGGAGCGCGTCTTCGTGAATCTGTTCCTGAATTCGGCTCAGGCCGGCGCGAAAAAGATTCGGATCCGCGCGCATGACAGCGAAATCGTGGTGAGTGACGATGGTCCGGGCATTGCGCTGGATCTGCTGCCCAGGATCTTCCATCCGCGCGTTTCCACCAAGTCGATTATTTCGGGACTGGGGCTCTACGTTGTGCAGTCCATCGTGGAACAGAATGGCGGCTCGGTGGTGGCCGCGAACGGGCTGGCGGGCGGCGCCATCTTCACGCTGAGTATTTAGCAAGCTGGTCCGAACCAGAACTCAGCGCCCCAAGCAAGCGTACGGCGATGGCCTCGGCTCGCTGGACGAACAATGCACCCTGGCGGCCGCACACTTCGAACGCGGTTTCCCGCCACAAACTGAGCCAGCGCTCAAAATGCCGTGCATTCAGGCTCGGCAGGCGCGAGTGCACGGCCAAAGGGTTGCCCTTGTAGGCCGCGGAGCCTAGCATGATGGAGCACCAGAACGCGCGCATGGTGGCGAGGTGCGAATCCCATTGACCGGCGATTGCATTCTCGAAAATGGGGGCGAGCATCTCGTCCTGGCGCACCTTCGCATAGAAGCAGTCCACCAGTTGCGCGATCAGCATCTCGTTCAGCATCTCGTTCATGCCGGCCCCTCTTGTCCCGCGTACTTCGCCAGCGCGGCTTCGTCGGCGATGAGCAGGCGGCGGCGCTTTCCAGATTTGGAGCCCGGCAAGTGAGCGATCAGGCCATCGCGCTCCAATCGAGTCAAGGTGCGCGAGACTACCTCCCGCACGGAGCCGACGCGGCGCGCCAACTCTTCGTTGGAAAGCGCGAGATCGAATTCGAAGCCCGCGCTGGTGCGCGATCCGTGATCGCGGCCCTGCTCCAATAAGAAACGCGCCAGGCGCTGGCCCACTTGTTGCAGCGATAGTGCATCCACCAGGTCCGCGTGCCCGCGCAGGCGCTGGGCCATCAATTTCAAAGCTGTCAGCCCCACTTCGGGATGCTGCAGCATGAAGCGGCGGATGTCGGCTTTCTCCAGAAACAGCACCGTGGTGGGTTCTTCGGCGACCGCGGTGGCGGGATAAGACCCGTCGTCGAATACCGGAACTTCGGCCAAGGTGGCACCGTCCCGCTCGATATGAATGGTCTGCTCGCGGCCCTGCGTGTTTACACGGAAAGCCCGAATTTGTCCGGAAGCGATCACAAATAGTCCCGTGGCCTTCTCACCCGCCAGGAACAACAATTCGCCGTGGCTCAATTCACGTTTTCGCGCGAGTGCGGCCAATTCAGTCAGTTCCTGGGGCTGAAGGTTGCCAAATAGTACGGTGCGTTTTAGAGCGGCTGCTTTATCCACCGCCTACTAGCAGTATCATGCTGGAGCCTGGCCGTGTGCCGTGACTTAAGTCATATCAAATCCTTTCAGGCTCGGATAGAGTTAAGTGGAAGGTTACAATGCGACTCCAGCGGATAGTGCCGGCGGGACTGGCGATGGCTGCTTTGGCGGCCCTGACGGCGTGGGCGGCGCATGATGACGCCATCGATTATCCCTACATCCCTTATGATCACACGGCGATCCAGTATCCGACCGCATGCGCCCGACGACGCCATCGCGCGGCTGCAGCAAAAGATGGATTCGGGCGCGGTGAAGCTGGATTTTGACGCCAAGTGGGGTTATCTTCCGAGCGTATTGAAGAATCTGGGAATCAATATCGATTCGCAGATGCTGGTTTTTTCGAAGACCAGCTTCCAGGGTCCGAAGATTTCGCCCAAGAAGCCGCGAGCGCTTTATTTCAACGACAAGGTTGCGGTCGGCTTTGTGCCCGAGGGCGATTTGATGGAATTCGCCGCGACAGATCCCAAGCAGGGCATTATTTTTTACACGCTGGATCGGGAAAAGGACGACAAGCCGAGCTTCCTGCGCAGGACTGACCAGTGCATTTCCTGCCATTTGATTCCCGGAACACTCAATGTTCCAGGCCTGCTGGCCACTTCGGTGATTCCGGGCCCGGATGGTTCACCGCGATTCCCCGCCGCGGCGGTGATTGTCGATAGCCGGACGCCGCTTGATCAGCGCTGGGGCGGGTGGTATGTCACCGGAAAGTCGGGCGGGTTGCAACATCGCGGCAACGCGATCGCGCCCAATCCCGATCAGCCGGACGCACTGGATTTGCAGGGCACGCAGAATCTTACGAGCTTGGCCGGCCGCCTGGATACCACGCCGTATCTTGCGCCCACCAGCGACATCGTGGCTTTGATGACGCTGGAACATCAAACGCGTGTCACCAACTTGCTGACGCGGCTCAACTGGGAAACTCGGATCGCGATGGCGGATGGAAAGCTGCCGGAGTTTCATGACCGGCTGGACTTTGTGACTGGTGAATTGGTGGCTTACATGCTTTTCGCGGACGAAGCCCACATGCTGGATCCGATCACGGGCGTTTCCACGTTTACGAAGACGTTCCCCGAACGCGGGCCGCGCGATAAACAAGGACGATCGCTGCGCGACTTCGATCTAAAGACGCGCCTGTTTCGCTATCAGTTGAGCTACATGATCTACGATCCGGCGTTCGACGCGCTGCCCGATATTGCGAAAGAACAGATCTATCGGAAACTGTTCGATGTTCTGTCGGGCAAGGATTCGAGCGAAAAGTTCGCGCGGCTGACGGCGCAGGATCGGAAGGCGATACTTGAAATTCTACGCGATACCAAACCGGGCTTGCCGGATTATTTCCGCTCTGCCGGAACCACCGCGCGCAGCGGCGGCTAAGGCGACAGTTAGGGTTGGGAAAACCAGCTCAAAAGCATCAGGTTATCGGGCCAGCGAGCGAAAACTAACTTGTCGCCGTCCGAGCCGTAGAGTTCCTCGCCGGGTGTGCTTACCAGGTCCCACGTGGATGTGGCGCGGTTGAGCCGGAACACTTGCCCTTCTTTCGCCTGGCGATTATAGCGGTGCACGTAAGCCTGATCGTCGTTTGTCAATACCACGCCTGGGAACTCGTTCTGGGGATCCAGCTTCCAGCGCCCACGGACGTTGCCATTGAGATCCAGCTCCACCCATTCCCGTTGATTGCTCGTTTTGCCCGAGAGGACTTCGATGCCCACGCGATCGGTAGTTACCGTGATCCGGCGGCTCTGCCATTCGCTGTCTCCCGGCGGAAGTCCGGCAGGGAAGAGCGAGCTCGGCACATACGCACCGGTCTCTTTACCATCGTTGGAATATTTCCTCACGATGGGGTAATCCTGCTGATCCGGATATATCGGCCTGGTAGCGTCGCGCTGGTGACCCAGGGCCCACAAGGAGTGATCCGGGCCGAATGAGATGTGTGCGGGAACGTAGCGGCCGGTATCGATGGATCGAAGCAACGTACCGGAAAGGTCACGAATATCGATGCCGGCATTCGGCGTGTCTCTCCAAGCGACGGCGAGTGTGCCGTCCGTGTCAACGGCGGCTGACTCCACCGCCACCTGGCCGTTACCGTGGCCTGGGATGGGGAGGCTGAAGAGCTGGTGGCCATCCGGGGCAAACAGGGTGAGCACGTTTCGGGGTTCGGCGGAATACAAATAGCCGTCGTAAAATCCTGGCATCAATCGGCCGACGATAGCTGGCGCCGAGGCCTCCCGAATTGGTCCATTGGCGGGCCAAGCCGGCAAGCTCAGGAGCGCGAGAAGCGGTACGGTTCGAAACATAATGCGCCTCCAGTCAAATATGTGACGTGACAGGCTGGCCAGGCGTGGGCCGTGCGGTTGAAATATCGATTGTCGGCCAGACAAAGCTGACCGTTTTGAACGGCGGGCAGCTCCACCGCTCCGTGCGGTCAGTGAAACAGTTCATCTCCGTGCGGGTGCGTTCGAGGTCAAAGCCGCGCTGCATAATGATGATCACGTCCAGATCGGCGCCGGCCAATTCGCGCCATGTTTTCCAGGACGAATGCGCGCCAGCCGTCCGAACAGATTCTCCGAGTCCCCATCTGCACGGGCTCGGCGGAATCTGGTTGCCCGCGGCGATCAACGGCTCATGCCATTCGATGCATGCCGCCCGCGGCGTAACTCTGAAGATCCGCCGCCACTTGCGCGTCGCGTTCGGCGACGTCACCCAGCCGGTGAGGGCTCGTCGGCGCAGACGCGGCACTGCGTTTGCGTGATAACATGAGTCGGCTGCAACGCGTCCAACAGCTCGCGCGAGACTTCGCAGACTGAGAGCGCATTGGCGACGTGCCGCTCACCCGCTGGTCGATTTCGGCGCTCCATCCATCGGTTGGGAAGGCTGACGCGGGTTGCAAATCGGCAGCGGAAGGATCTCCGGCGGGAAATCGCATTTGTGCGACCCTTCCACCCGATACCGGCGCAACCCGAGCGAAGCAATAGGTTTGCTGGCGCTGGCGATCAGGGATGCGATCCGCAGGATGCTTCTGCTGTAAGCTTTGGCGGCGGCGAAAATATGACGAACGGAGCATTCAGGCATGCGTTTCCTCATCTCGTTTTGGATTTTGACTTCAACAGCTTACTGCGCGGATTTTACAACCTACATTGGTGGTAGCGTCGCGGCGATCGCAACGGATTCGTCCGGCGATACCTATGTTGCAGGCGGCAGTGTCACGAAGTTGGATCCCTCGGGGAAAATCGTTTTCTCGACAACAAAGTTTGGCGGCAATGCCATCGCCCTGGACAACGTCGGTAACATTTGGGTGGGAGGCCAAACTTTCGCGACTGATCTTCCGCTGGTGAACGCTTTGCAGTCCTCCGCAAATGCCTCCAGCAGCGGCTTTCTGGTGAAAATTGCGCCGGATGGGACGGTCCTCTATTCTTCGTATTTCGGCGGAGTCCTCGGCGCCTCTGGTGTGAATGGGATCGCGACGGACCAGAACGGCAACGTTTATGTGACTGGTGTTACCTACGCGGACGATTTTCCAACCAGTCCGGGACTGCCGACATCGCCACTGAAACAGCGGGTTATTTCTGGCGCGTTTGTAGCGAAGCTCGACGCCACTGGCCAGAAGATTATCTATTCCACTGTGGTCGCCGGTACCCAGGCAAACTGTTTCGCCACGGGATGTACGTCGGCGGTGCCTTTTACAATAGGCATGGGCATCGCGGTTGACGGAGCGGGGGATGCTTTGGTCGCCGGAAACACCAATACCAATAATCTGCCTATGACGGCGGGCGGGACTACCGGATCGGGAGCCTTCGCGCTCAAAATCAACGCCGCTGGAAACGAACTGGTCTACGTGACCTACATCGGGCCGCCAACGGCGGTTATCAATTCAGTTTTGACTTCCACCAGTGCCGGGGCGCACCCCATCGCCGCCGACGCTTCCGGGAACGCCTACGTCACGGGCTTCACGAACAGCCCTGACTTTCAAGGCACGCCTGGCGCGTACCAGACCACCTATACCGCCGGCGCCGATCCGGAAGCATTTGCGATAAAGCTCAGCCCGTCTGGGACGACAAGCTGGGCTACCTTCTTAAGCCCCGGCGTAAACGCCAGTTTTGCGAATGCAGTCAGTCTGGATGGTTCGGACAACGTATGGCTGACCGGCATTGGCTTTGTAGCCGAATTGAGCGCCGATGGTTCTGCTCTTCCGTACTCAGCGCAGTTCCCCGCCGACGAAGCAGGGCAAGACATGGCTATCGATCAAAGCGGCGCGGTTCACTTCGCTGGCGCATTGGGCCTGGTGTCGACGCTCACGCCGTCGCAACCGCTGGCTCCGCGCGTACTCAGCGTTGTCAACGCGGCGTCCGGTCAACTCTCGGGGACCATCGCACCGGGCGAGGTGATCTCGATTTACGGCCTCGAACTCTCTCCAATAACCGTGCCCGCGACAGCGGCGCCCGTGAACGGCGTTTTCCCGAACACGCTCGGTGGAGTGCAGGTGCTCGTGAATGGAAGCCCAGTTCCTTTGCTGTATGTTTCCGCTTCGCAGATTAATGCCGAGATCCCTTCACCGATTCCAGACGCTGCGAGCGGGATCGCTGACGTGCGGGTGGTTCAGACGGTGGTGATGTGGGATCCGGTGCAGCAGATCACCTACATGGTGACACTTCCCGATTTTCGTCTCGTGGTGGCTGGCTCTGACTTTGCCGTGTTCGATAAGTCGGCCGCCTCCATGGCGGTAATCAATCAGGACGGAACGATCAACAAGATCGCCAATCCAGCCAAACGTGGGAGCATTGTCAGTATTTGGGCCACTGGGTTTGGAGCCGCCGGGCCGCCGGTGAATGGCGCTGTCGCCACCGCTGCGAACAACTATTGCAGTAGCTGCCAAATCGTCCTGAGCAATTATCCGAACGGTATTACCGAGACTGTGCAATACGCCGGCACGTCGCCCGGGTTGATCGATGGGCTGATGCAGATCAACTTCATGATCCCCACCGAGCTAAACAGTGTGTCACGCGGCGCGTGGGTGTACTTTACTCCTCCCGGGCAGACGCAACAAATTCAACTCGGGTGGGTAAACATATCGCAATGACCAGCCATCGTTCTGTATTTCTGCTCGCGGTTTTAGTCTCCACTGCATATGGCGCGGATTTCACGACCTACATTGGAGACCAGAACCAATATGCGGTAGCTGCCATTACTACGGACCTGGCGGGCAACACCTACGTTACCGGGAGCCGGCTCATTCCATTGGCGCCGCCGGAATCTTTGGCCGATGTCTTCGTCGCGAAACTGGATGCCACGGGAAACATCGTCTTCACCACCACTTTCGGCGGCAAAGGCAGCGACCAAGGCAATGCCATCGCGGTTGATCCGATGGGAAATATCTGGGTGGGTGGTTCCACCTCTTCGGAGAACTTTCCGCTGCGCGATGCGTTGCAAGGATCACAGGGTTCCGGCAACCCCGGCGGCACCGGTTTCCTGGTGAAATTGGCGCCCGACGGGACCGTGATTTATTCCTCGTATTTCGGCGGGCTCCTGGGCGCCAGCAGCGTGAATGGCGTCGCCACCGATCAGAGCGGCAACGTGTATTTGACCGGCTCTACCGATGCCACCGATTTCCCTGTCACGCCCGGCCTTCCCGCCGGGAAGGTGAGCAATAGTATTGGAACCGTTTCGGGTGCGTTTATCACGAAGCTGGATGCCACTGCATCGAAAATCCTTTACTCGGCGCTGATTGTAGGGAATGCGGTGGATTGCTCGGGCGGCAGCAGTTGTTTTCTCTCACCGCGGGGAACATCGGGCGTGGGCATCGCGCTCGATGCAGCGGGCGATGCCTTTATCGCCGGCAATACCAACACCACCGACCTGCCAGTGACGGTGGGAATCGCTTTTGGATATGGGGCGTTCGCGGCAAAAATCAACGCCGCTGGAAATCAACTGGTCTATTTGACGTATCTGGGTCCGCCGGCAGGGATCGTTGCTTTTGGGCCTTCCCAAAGCATCAGAGCCAGCGCCATCGCCGCCGATGTGGCAGGCAATGCATACCTGACCGGATCGACCAACGATCCTGAGTTTCCCGCGACGGCGGGCGCGTACCAGACCAAGCTCAACGCCGACGCCTCACAATCGCTGGTACCTTCCGACGCGTTCGCCATCAAGCTCGGTCCCACCGGAAGGACGATCTGGGCCACGTACTTGGGCGGTCCAGGAAGCGATCAAGCTAATTCGATCAGCCTGGATGGTTCCGGCAATGTCTGGCTGGCAGGCAGCAACAGCGCCGGTTTTCCCAGCGGCCGGCTGGGCTACGTCGCCACCGCCGGCGACTTCCTGGCCGAACTGAGCGCTGATGGCTCCGCACTTTCCTACGCAGCCGAGTTCCCAGCAGGAGCCGTAGGGCAGGGCATCAGCGTAGATCCGAACGGGCTGATCCACGCCGCGGGTCCGACTGGCCTGATTTCGACCATCGCTCCGGCGCAGCCGTTCGCTTCTCGCGTACTCGGCATCGTGAACGCAGCGGCCGGTCAGCTCTCGGGGCGAATTTCCCCGGGCGAAGTGATCTCGATCTTCGGTTTCGGTCTCGGTCCAACCACTCCCGTCACTGCCGTTCCTCTTAACGGCGTCTTTCCCGACATCGGTGGGCGGCGTTCAAGTACTGGTCAACGGCTCCGCTATTCCTTTGCTCTATGTGTCAACCTCGCAAATCAACGCGGAGATTCCAGCGCCGCTGAACGATATGGACAACGCCGTGATTCAGGTTGTCAATAACAACGCGAAGCTGCCCGATTTCCACGTCTCGGTGGATCCGTCGATCTTCGGTATTTTCCTCAACCCGGACGGCTCCATCGCAGCGATCAATCAGGACGGCACCCTGAACTCGTTGTCGAATCCAGCCAAAGCCGGCACTATCGTCAGTATCTGGGCGACCGGATTTGGTGACGCCGCCGGTCCCGTAGACGGCACTGTGGCGGCGACCGCGAACAACTGGTGCGCCTACTGCTCCGTCTCCACTGTTGCTAACTACGCAGGCGAACCTGTCGAGTATGCGGGCGCGGCGCCGGGCCTGATCGATGGGATAATGCAAATCAATTTCATGATTCCGGCTCAATTGGGCGCCAGCCCGAACCAGCTTTTCTTCGAGTTCAGTCTGGGCGGTGGCGGGTTTGTCTGGGTGTCACAGTGACGAGAACTTGGCACTCGTTCGAAAATTGCCACGCATTTACGTCGGGCTGATCCGGCGGAGGGGAATGTGAAAACTCAAGGAGCCGGTCGGGAGGGAGTTCAGTAGGGGTTCTAAAGAAGTTTCTTGGTTTGGAGAGTACGAAGGGGAAGTTACTGAGGAACGACCTCTGCTCCTTGAGCTTGATTTGATTTCACGCGCAGACAGATTGCACGCGCCTAGCCAAAACCAGAAAGTGCTTATTTCCGAGACTTGGCGGCCCGGAAGGCTAGAAAAAATTACCCGGTTGGAACTTGCGTCATGCAAATACGGTACAGATTCCCGTCCTGTTAACCGTTCTGGAACGTATAGATGTCGACAGCTTGACTTGTGACGTTTCGCCTGTTGACAGGCCTACGGTTGGGCTGGCAGTGACGAAACGCGCTGAAGTTTACCAGACTGCGCGTCTGCAATCGACACATGGTTCACGTCGAGCGTAGTGCCGAGCGTCTGGTCCAACGCCACGCGAGCATTGCTGTAATCAACCAGCGCGGCAATCTCGGCGGATTGTGAGGCCACCAGATCGCGCTGCTGTTGAACCACATTAAACGGCGTGGACGCGCCGCCAGCCAGCTTCTTTTGTTCCGCATCCAACAACTGCTGTTCCAGCATCCGGGTTTGAACGGCAGCCTGGTAACGCCCTCGGGCCTGCCGCATGGCTACCAGATAGTTGGAAACGTCCACTGCCACCTGGTTGGTGTCCTTGCTGAGCTGGATCTGGGACTGGCGAAGCTGCAACTGGTCGATCGCATAGTCGGCTTGCGCCTGATCGTTCCGGATCGGCCTCTGGAAATAGGCAACTGCACGATTGGTAGGGAAGTTACGCCGTAAAACCTGCCCGACCGCCGTGCCGATTCCCCCGTCAAAGTATGGGTTAGCGGTTTGGACGCCGAAGTTGCTGACTACCAGCCGGGGCTGGCCCGCCAATCCAGCGGCGCTTTCCGACGCGATGCCGACTAATAAGGGCAGGATACCGTTGCGAGTTCCCAACGCCGAGATCTCACTGCTGGTGACACCGATACGCTCCGCCGCCAGATCGCTGCGGTTGGCGAGAGCTGTCTGTAGGAGGTCCCTCAATGGCGGAGTTTCGTCATTGGACGGAATCGCAATCCGGTCCAGTGGAACAATTTGCACCGAAGCGAGCTCCGGGTCCGCGACGCCGGTGCGGCTCAAAAGATTCTTGAGCTGCAGTTCCTGCTGCCGCAGAGTTGTCTGGGAATTCACCAGATCGTACTGGGCAGTGGCCAACTGCGATTCGGCGGTTACGACGTCCAGCCGAGCCAACGCCCCGGCCCGCTCCTGAAGCCTGGTGTTGTCATAAAACTGTTGCGCTACCCCTACGGCATTCTCTTTTGCTTTAATATCTTCGTATCCCGCCGACAATCCATAGTAAAGGTTCAGCACCTGATTCACGGTATTGCTCACCTGAGTCTTGAAGTTCAGCGCGGAAGCTCCGACATTCAATTGGCTTACACGGATAGTCCGGGCATTCACCGCCACCCCGAAGCCTCGCAGAAGGTTCTGTTGGTACGTCAGGGTCAGGCTGGGCGCCGATGAAGGATTCAAAACATCGGTCGGAGCGTTCTCGTTCAGGTAGCTGTCCCTGTAACTGGCCGTAACATTGCCGCCGATCAGAAATCCCTGCTGATAGGTAAACGATGAATTCCGTGTATTCGAAATCAGCACTGGCAATATACTTTGCACGGTATCGGGTTGCGGGGCGGTCTGATGAGTGAACGTGGTGGATTCCTGGATGATGGGGTCCAGTGTTTGTGCCACCGGGCCGATTTGGGCGATGGTCGCATTGCTGGCCGCGGTACCAGCGGCTCCGTTAGATCCGGTTGTTACGCCCGCGGCTGCCTGGCTTCCGGCCACGCCTTGACCGCTGGCAACGTTGCCGGCTTGAGAAGCTCCGCTCGGTACGCCCGGCAATGCGCCACCGGCGCGGGAGCGCTCCAGTTGCCACTCGGCCAGGATCGGGTTATAGCGCGCTACCTCGATGTCGATGTTGTTCTCCAGCGCCAGCGCGATGGCATCCTGAACAGTCAAGTAAAGCATTCCAGCTCGAATCAGATCGCGCAGCCGGCCGGAGTTTTGCAGGCGAACCGGCGGGATTTGCGGAGCAAGATACGGCCGCACGGCCACGAAAGCCGACGGGCGGACTGGCTCCACGGCCGGCTGTTGAGCTATGAGCGGCCACACGCACCAGAGTGCCATCCAGCGAAATTTGCGCGCCGCGATCATGGATGCACGTCCGTTGGCAGAGTGGCTGGAAGTTGCGAGGGGCGGGAAATCGTTCCGGCTAACGCTTCATCGAGGGTGATATTGTTGACTTCCAGGGTCCGTCCCAGTGCCTGGTCCAACCCGATGTGCGCGTGGCTGTAGTTGGCCAGCGCTTGTACCTCGGCGCTGGCCGCGCTTGCAACGTTTTGTTCATCGAGCACAACCTGATAGGCTGTGGATGCCCCCAGCGCCAGCCTCTTTTGATCCGCTTCGAGCGTCTCTTGCTGCAGGGCGCTGGCCTTGACGGCGGCCGCATATCGCGCCCGCGCCTGTTGCAGTCCGATCACCGCGTTCTGCACGTCCACCCGCACCTGGTTGATGTTCTGCTGCAGGCCGAGCTCGCTCTGCCGAAGCTCCAGTTCGCTGGTCACGTAGTCCGATTGCGCAGCGCGATTCCGCAGCGGAATGTTCAAGGCGATTCCCGCGGAATAGTTGGGAAAATTGCGCCGGAAAATCTCGCCTAACAGATTCCCATAGCCGCCGGCCAGATAGGCCACACCTGGCGTCTGCTCGCCCGCTGGGGTGATGGTTCCCGTCAATCCATTGTTGGTAAGCTCCGCGAAGACCTGCAACGTTGGCTTCAGTGCGTTCTTGATTCCCACCAGGTTCAACTTGTCGCTATCGATATTCAGGCGGCTCTGCGCAATTTCAGACCGGTTGGCGAGGGCTTGTTGCAGTAATTCATTCACCGGCGGCGTCTCGTCTCTGGCTGGAATGGTGATGGTATCGAGCGGAATGACATGCGCGTCGATCAGCGTGCTGTTCGCGATCCCGTTGCGGCTGATGGCGTTCTTCAGAACCGTCTCCTGCTGCAGCAGGTTGGTCTGGGAGACCAGCAGATCCTGCTGGCTGACGTAGACCTGAGCCTCGGCGCGAGTAACTTCGATGGGCGCCAGCGTGCCTGCCTGCGCTTGTTTCCGGTTGTTATCCAGGAGATCCTGAGCGGCCGCCAGTTCCCGCTGGCGCGCGCGGACATCCTCCCAGAACTCCACCAGGTCCCAATACAGGTTCAGAACCGAGGACACCGTAGTGGCCACCTGTTGCTTGAATTGCAAATTGGTGACTTTGATGTTGTTCTTCTGCACGCGGATGTTACGGCCATTCACGGCCGCCCCGAAACCGTACAACAAATTCTGTGTCACTTGCAGATCCAGGTAGCCCGCGGTGTAGGGATCGAGACCGAAAAGGTGGCTGTTCACGTCGGTGTTGTTGTTGTAATAGGTCAGCTGGGTGCTCATGCCGAAGTCCCAGTTCTGCTGGTATATCGCTTGCAGGGTACGCGTCTGTTGGATGAGGGCGGTAGTGCCGGTCAAGATCGTGTTGCTTTGCGGGCTGGTGGTATGGGCGGCGCTTCCAACGATGGTAAGAGTGGGATCGAGGGATGCGATCGGCGGACCCAGTTGCGTCACGATGCCTCCGCCGGAGCTGACTCCTTCGCCGGCCGCGCCCACCGCGCCAATGTTCGTGACGGTGACTCCGGTGAGGCTAACACTAACGGGTCCACTGGCTACCCCCACGCCGACGCTGCGCAGCGCACCGCCCGCCCGCGCGCGCCGCAACACTTCCTGAGCCAGCAGCGGGCCATAGCGCTGGACTTCGATGTCCAGGTTATTTTCAACCGCCAATGCCACTACGTCTTGCGCGGACAAATACAGGTTTCCCGCGTGCATCAGAGATTCCAGCCGCAGCGTATTAGTCAGATTCGCGGGCGGAACCGGGCGCGCTCGAAACGGCCGAGTCAGCCTGAGTAACGGCCCCTGCGCCGGGTCGATCCTGACCGCGTTCTCAGCCCCCGCCGGAGCGGCGAGCGCTAGAAAAACCGGCGCGGCCAGCAGCAAGACAGACCATCGAATACGCGAAAAATGCATCCTGAGGATACCTCCAAATCTCGACTCGGAAATCAACCGTGCCCTGAGGATCGACGCACCTCTTTGGTAACGCCGCGCACAACGCAGCGGGACGCGATTGAGTGTCTTTCCCGGCAAGCGCGACCCGCGCTGTGCGCTCCTTGGCTTTCCGCTGGCGCACCGGGGGCGCTTCAAGTTATTGATAATGAAAACAGAACCAAGGATTTCCGTTTTCACGATTTTAGCACGATAAGACTTGGCGAGTGCTAGCGTGCCGTAGTTACACCTTACGCTAAACTTGCCGGTGGAACATGCGGCGTATCAAGATCCTGCTTTCCTACGACGGAACGGGCTATCACGGCTGGCAGGTGCAGCCGGGTTTGCCAACCATCCAGGCTGCGCTCGAACAAGTGATCTCAGAAATCGAGGGCCGGCCCGTGCAGGTGGCCGGCTCGGGCCGGACCGACGCGGGTGTTCATGCTATAGGGCAGGTGGCTGCTTTTTCGATCGAGAATCCGATTCCGGTGGACAACCTGCGGCGCGCCATGAACCGGCTGCTGCCGCGCGACATTCGTGTTCTGCATGTCGAGCGCGCGGCCATCGATTTCCATCCGCGCTTCCAGGCCAAGCGCAAGACCTACGAATACCGGATCTTTCGCGGCCAGATCTGCTCGCCGTTTGACCGGCTGTACGTCTGTCATCATCCCTACCCGCTGGCGATTGAAGAGATGATCGCGCTGGCGCCGCTGCTCGAAGGCGAGCATGATTTTCGGGCGTTCGCGGCGTCGGACGATCGCGATGAGCTGGGGTTGTCTAAAGTGCGGACCGTTTTTTGCTCGCGGCTAGCGCTCGATGGCGAACGGCTGATTTATCGCGTCACCGGCAGTGGATTTCTGAAGCACATGGTGCGGAACATGGTGGGCGTGCTGCTGGAAGCAGGGAAGGGAAATGTGGATCGCGCCGCGTTCCTGGCGCGCCTGGAGCCCGGCTGCGAAATTCCGCCCGGGCCGACGGCGCCAGCGCGCGGACTGTTTCTGATGTCAGTCGAGTATTGACGATTCGCCTTGGCTTCGAGTGCCATTTCCCCACCGCCGGAGCGCTGCCTGAAGACGATCTTTATCCACCGGTTTCGTCAGATAGTCGTCCATGCCGAAGGAGAAGCATTTCTCTTTTTCGCTTTGAAACGCGTTCGCGGTTACGGCCACGATGGGTATCGACGATAAACCTTCGCCCAGACTCCGGATCTCTTGCGTGGCTTGGAAACCATCCATCACGGGCATCTGCACATCCATGAAGATGAGATCGTAGCGGCGGGTTTTCACTTTTGCCACGGCCTCTTCCCCGTTCTCAGCCACTTCAATCGCGTATCCCAGGTTGATGAGTTGATGACTGAGCACCTTTTGATTGATCCGATTGTCTTCCACCACCAGAATTGTTCCGCCCTGTTTTTCGTGTGACGCGCTCTCGCCGTTACTCGTGGATTTGGAGGGCGGGGATGCTGTCCCCAGACTCACTTTCACGGCGAACCAGAAAGTGCTCCCCTCGCCCGGAACGCTTTCAAAACCGATCTCGCCGCCCATCAACTCCACCAGGCGCTTGGAAATGGCGAGGCCAAGTCCAGTGCCGCCGTAACGCCGCGTGGTGGAGGTCTCGGCCTGAGTGAAGCTCTGAAACATGCGCGGTTGTGCTTCCGGAGGTATTCCGATTCCAGTGTCGGAGACCGACGCACGCAGCGCGACGCAATCCGGCTGGGCCGAAGCGCCGGCCGAAAGCGTTACGCGAATGGTTCCATGGTCAGTGAACTTGACCGCATTGGAGAGCAGATTCAGCAGGATTTGCCGAACGCGCACCGCATCGCCCGCCAGCAAGTCCGGAACGTGATCGTCGATCGCCGTCACGATTTCCAAACCCTTGGCGCGGGCCGCCGGGCTCACCACACTGACCGAATTTCGCACCAGCTCCCGCGGCTGGAAGTTGGTCTTCTCGAGTGTGAGCTTACCCGCCTCGATCTTGGAAAAATCCAGAATGTCGTTGATGATCGTGAGCAGGGAAGTAGCCGAGAGTTGGATGTCTTCCAGGTATTCGCTTTGGCTCCCGGATAGCGGAGTTTCAGCCAACAAGCTCCCCATGCCGATGATGCCATTCATGGGTGTCCTGATTTCGTGGCTCATCATTGCCAGAAAATCGCTCTTGGCCTGATTGGCACGCTCCGCCTCCGCCTTGAGGTGTTCTTCCTGCGCCAGCTTGCGGTCCAGCTCCGCGGTTCTATCCGCCACCAGACGTTCCAGTGCGCGTTGACGCCCTACTAGAATCCGCACCCGCCAGCGCCAGATCATCGCCGCCAGAAAAACAATCCCGTAGGCCATTGCAATGAGGAATGGCGTAGTGCGCCACCAGGGCGGCCGAATCTCGAACGAAAATCGGGTGATGGAGGACGTCTTGCCGCTCATCGAGTCGATGGCCAACGCCTGGAATGAGTACCGTCCGGGACCTAGCTCCGGGTACCGAACGGTGTGCCCACCTGTTTCTACCCACTCATCTTCTAAACCAACCAAGCGGTAGCGAAATTTCACAGCCTTCTCATTGCGCAAGGTCAAGGACGCGAGCGATACAGTTAACGGATCATGTTTCCAGGGCAGCTCGCTTTTGACGAGCGGATCCTTCGTCCCGTATTCCACTTGGACGAAGATCGGCGGCGGAGGCGGCTTGAGCGGCGCCGCGTTGGGTACCAGGAAGTGAGATAAGCCCCCGCTGGTTCCGATCCAGACTGAGCCGTCGCGATCTTCCAGGAACCCGCGGGCGTCGGTGTCATCCCAGATCAGACCATCGCCTGCGGTGTATCGCCGTAGGGACGTTCCGTCCAGAATTTCAACCCCGTGATCCTCGCCAAACCAAATCCAGCCCCGGCTATCGACGCGCAAAAACACCACCTCATTGGAGGACAAGTGCGGCGTTGTTAAGCCCGCGATATTTCCGTTCCGCAATTGGAAGCGAGCCACTCCTGCCCCGGTGGCATTGATCCACAGCCCGCCGGATCGGTCGATTGCCAAGTCCTCCAGATGATGGCCGAGCTTGGCCTGGGAGACGTCCAGGCGCGTCCAATTCGGGTCGTCGAAGCGATACAGCGATTCATCCGAGATCGCCCAGATCTTCCCGCTCGCATCCTCCGCCATGTCCTGAATCCGATGGCCGCCAGATCCAACTGCGCCTGCCGGACGAAACTCGGCTCGCCGCTGGCGGCGTTCATGGACGCGCTCGCTGACGAACAGCCCCTGGCTGGTGGACGCCCAGACGCGGTCGCGGGAATCCACAAACACGCGCGACACCGCGGGCAGACTGAATTGCCGGCCATCCAGCGTGGCTTCGTCAATCCGGATCAGCTTGCCTTGATAGGTGGCCGCCCACAGGAATCCGTCTTTCGATTTTTCGAGCGACAAACACCGGGAGGGCGAGTCAATGTCTGGTTGCGACCATGCTTTGAAGCTCGCCGCGCCCGGCTCAAGTACGCTCAGCCCAAGCCCATTGGCCGCCCAAATTCGCCGCCGGGAGTCCTGCTGCAGCGCCCAGATCTCGTCGCTTTCGAGACCTTGTCGAGTGGTCCATTGTTGCCAATCGCCATAGCCCAGCCATTTCCGCAGACCGTGGCCGAGCAAGCCGAACCAAACCGTGCCCTCGCGGTCCTGGAGGATGGACGAGACCGTTCCTTTTCCGAAGCCTTTCGCGTCTGAAATGATCTCCCATCGTCCGTGCTGGTAGCGGCCCACATCGGAGCCGAAACTCGCCAGCACTATTCCAGCGCGATCTTCGGCGAGACTTAGATACGTAACATCGGCAGCCGCATGTCCCGCCGGGTTCCGAATTTCGAATCTCTGGTGGCCCGGCTCGAGCGACGGCAATGAATTTCGGGCCGCGTGCCCATAGCTCGCCATTCGCCCGCAGCAGGAGACATTTCCAGACATCTTCAGGCAAACCCGCCGATCTTCCATACTTCAGCAACTTTCCGTCAGAAATCTCGCATAGACCTTTTCCGCATCCCAGCACGATGCCTCCATCTGGTTTGGCGAGCACGCTGCTTACGGAGTTGGCATCAATTGAATCGGTCGCACCAGCCAACTGCAGCGGTGCAGCCTGCCAGGAACGTCCCTTATCCCTGGACTTGACCACCAGCACTCCAAATTGTGTGACCGCGTAGACCTGCCCATCCGGTGAAGACGCGAGGGTTGTATCGTAGGGAATTTTCAGATTCTGCTGCTGGTAAGTGACCGTGGAAAAGCTTCGCTGGCCGGTGCGGAACGCCAGCCCGTCACGGGTTCCCACCCACAATCGCCCATCCCGGTCCAGGCTCAACGCCCGGACAAATCCGCTGGGCAAGCCTTCCTTCTCTCCAAACTGCCAGAAGCGCGAGCCGTCGTATTGATAAAGTCCGCTCTCGGTGCCGATCCAAAGAAAACCCGCGCGGTCCTGAAGCAGGCAATTGACGCTCAGATTTCCCAGTCCGTCAATGTAGTCCTTGAACGAGTATTGCTGCCCGAGGCATATGGTTACAGCCCAGGGAAGCGCCAGCGCATAAATGGCGGCTCGCTTCGCCACTCGCTTCAAAGCTAGACTCATTCTCCTCTATCATCGACAAGACCATGCAAATAGATGAGGATACGTGCCAGATCGCTGCCCGGAAGAGCGTATTATTGAAAGAGCGGTACGTATCTACGCGCAGCGTACCTGCCTAAGTTTCGACAATGCTGGAACTTGCTCTCTTGGTGGCCAGGCTCCTTTTGGCGGCCGTATTCCTTCTCGCCGGCATTGCCAAGCTGAGCGACCCCCAAGGAACCATCCAGGGTTTGCACGATTTCGGCCTGCCGTGGCGGCTGGCACAGGCTCTCAGCCTGGTGCTTTCCATCGGCGAAATCGTGGTTGCCGTGGCGTTGATTCCCCTCCTCTCGGCTTGGTACGGAGCGTGCGGGGCGCTGGGTCTGCTCTTTATCTTCGTGGTGGCGATCGGTGTCAACTTAGCGCGCGGGCGCAAGCCGGATTGCCACTGCTTCGGCCAGTTGCATTCCGCTCCAGTGGGTTGGCCGACGCTGGTTCGTAATGGGGTGCTCGGCGCGCTGGCCGGCTGGTTAGTCTTCCGGGGACCACTTCGAGTGGGTCCGTCGCTTTGGCAGCATCTCTCTGTGGCGGGCGACGACGAGCGCCGGCTGTTCGTCGTGGCCGGGTGTGTGATGTGTTTCCTGTTCTTTCGCGCTATGCGCCAAAGGCCTCGACCGGAACCCGAAGGTGCAGCCGAGGATTGGTTTGAATGGGATTCGGAATCCGACGACGAGCAGCCACAGCCGACCCCGGAACCGGTTCGCGAACGGTCTGCGCCGCCGCCTTCTGCGCCGCGGCCAAGCGTACCGCGGCCGATGGTACCGCCCGATGGTCTGCCGATTGGAACGACCGCGCCGGAGTTCGCGCTGCCATGCCTCACAGGCGACGTTCGCCCGTTACAGTCCCTCCGGGAGCAGGGCAAAACGATTTGCCTGGTGTTTTCCAGCCCATATTGTGAATCCTGTGCGGCGCTGGTGCCTTATGTCCGGCGTTGGATCGAGGAGTACCGGGAGTCACTGAACTTTTTTGTCATCAGCCGCGGCGCCGCCAAGGACGCCATGGCGAAAATGAAAGATATTGACGTCTCGCGCGTGCTGCTTCAGAAGGATTTCGAAGTTTCTGAGATGTACGGCTGTACAGCTACACCCGCGGCGGTTCTCATCGGCGCCGATGGAATGGTGCGGAGCCGGTTGGTGGTGGGACGGGACGAGATCAGAAAATTGATCGCCTCCGTCGGCAAGCTCTCTTCGTCAAGCTTTCTAACGTAGAGGCGCAATCCGATCCGGCCAAGCGGATAGTCAGTCCTTCAGGATCTCGCGCGCGGCGTTGTAGCCCGGCGCGCCCATTACGCCGCCGCCCGGATGTGTTCCGGACCCGCATAAATACAGCCCGCGGATCGGAGTCCGATAGCGCGCGCTGCCGGCCACCGGCCGCATCACGAACATCTGATCCAGGCTCATTTCACCGTGGAAGATATTGCCGCCGGTCAGCCCGAAGCGGCGCTCCAGATCGAGCGGCGTCAGCACTTGGCGGTCGATGATGAGGTCGCGAAATCCGGGCGCGTATTCTTCGATCAGGTCGAGGCACGCGATAGGCGAAGGGTTCGCGCAATTCATCCCAGGTGGCGTCACGCAGCGTGTAGGGCGCGTACTGAATAAAGATGCCCATGATGTGCTTGCCCGGGGGCGCGAGCGTGGGATCGTACATAGTGGGGACGGTCAGCTCCAGCAGCGGCGACTCGCGAAGGGCGCCCGTACTTGGCGTCGTCCCAGGCGCGCTCCACGTATTCGAGCGACGGGCAGATGTGCATGGTGGCGCGATGCTGCGGGCCCTCTGCGCCCGGCAGCGCGCGGAAATTCGGCAAGCCGCTGAGCGCCAGATTGATCTTGCAGGAAGTCCCTTCGCTGCGGTACTTGCGGATGGCGTCCAGGAAATCGGACGGCAGTGCGCTCGGATCGATCAGATGCAGAAACGTGAGCTGCGGCGTCAGGTTGCTGATGACGATGCTCGCGTCGATCTCTTCGCCGCCCTCCAGCACCACGCCGCGCGCGCGGCCATTCGCGATCTTGATGTGCGCGACGCTGCGCATTGGTGCGGATCTCGACGCCGCGGCTGCGCGCCGAATGCGGCGATGGCGTTCGAAACCGCGCCCATGCCGCCGCGCACGAAGCCCCACAGTCCGCGATGGCCGCCCACGCTGCCCATCACGTGATGCAGCAGGATGTAAGCGGTGCCGGGCGAACGCGGTCCGCCGTTGGCGCCGATGACGCCGTCGGTGGCGAGCGTGACTTTGATCTCGCCCGATTCGAACCATTCGTCCAAGAACTCCACCGCGCTTTGCGTGAAGATTTTGACCAGGCCGACCATTTCCTTCGGGCTCAAGCCGCGCATCTTGGCCGCGAGCTTCAGATAATCGATGAAATCGCCGAGCGCCTTGCGGCGGAAACTCGGGCGGCGTGGTCAGCAGCAGGCCTTCCACCACTTGCGAGAGCCGTTCGAGATGATCTTCGTAGGCGGGAAACGCGTGCGGCATCGTGCCGCGAGAACTTGGCGATCTCCGCCAGCGTCTTCGCGCGATCCTGCCACATGAAAAGATGGCGGCCGTCGGGGAAGGGCGAAAAGAACGCCGGGTCCTTGGCGTCCACGCGATAGCCGAAGCGCGCCAGTTCCAGATCGCGAATCACTCGCTCCTGCAGCAGGCTGGTCAGATAGGCGGCGGTGGAGACGTGGTAGCCGGGCCAGATTTCTTCGGTGACCGCGCATCCGCCGACCAGTTCGCGGCGTTCCAGCACCAGCACGCGCCGGCCCGCGCGCGCCAGATAGGCGGCGCAGACCAAGCCGTTGTGCCCGGCTCCAATGATGATTGCATCGGGTTTTTGCAAGTCCGATTGTAGCTTGGCTTTAAGAATGAACCTAGGCAGCGGTCCGGAGGGACCGTCAAATTGAATTTCAGTTAGCAGTTCCGGCACCGTTTAGGTGCCGGTATTCAGTTTGGAGTATGTGGCCGCTGAGCGAGGTAACGCTGGGCGGCCACGGATCCCGCCGCCGCTGCCGCCCGTAGCGCCTTTTGCGCCTCGGAGTTTCTCTGCAGATCGAGTAGCGCGAAGCCGAGCACTTCCTGAGTATCGCGATACATCTCGGCGGCAGGGGAGAGTTCGTCGGGTTCTCCTCCCGACGCCGTGATCTTCTTGGCTTCCGCGACAGCCTCCGCGGGCCGCTTCGCTAAGAGCAGCACTCGGGCTCGCGTAAGCTTCATCGGACCGGATGGGGTTTGGGCGACCAGGCGGAGCGCCTCATCGACGGCGCCTTCTTTGGCAAGTAACTCGGCCAGAGCACGCCGCGCGGGTTGATAGTTGGGATCGAGGGCCAGAGCTTTGCGAGCAAGCGAGGAAGCGCCTTGGACCCGCGCGGCGACCGTGACAACCGGAGCTGAAGACGGACAGTGAGCGAGCGCCTCGGCGACAATCTTCTTTAAACCCCCTTCGGCGGCGAAGGCCTGGCCGTTCGATGGATTTTCAAGCACTTCGGCCGAACGCGCCGCCAGATACCAGAGACGCGCGGTCTGGGGACATTGGCGCACCGCCGCAAGCGCTCCCTTGCCAACGGCGAGGAAAACACCAAGATCGTCGCTGGCCACGCTCACACGCTGGACTTCTGCTTCCACTCCGGAATCCAGCGTGGCGCACTTATTCTGCTGGGCGAGAGCCACAGCGGCGCAACAACAAAGGCCGCAAAGAACGGTCTTCATGGCGGCCCGCTTTCTGTATAAGGACGCACTTCGAACGGTATCCCCTGCTTCAGATATCCCGCGCCGATCAGGCGGTCACGCTCCGCTGGTACCAAGTGGATGCATCCGTGGGAGTTGAGGAGAAAGACCGCTTTTCCTAGCGCGGTGGCTTCCTCATTTTCTGGTGTGGTGTGCACAAAGTACGGCGTCCCATGTCCGTGCTGCAAAAGGTTCCAGCCCCAACGCCCGAAGTCATTCTTCTCCCAAGTCGCGGTCCGGAGTTTCTTGGTCGCAGGATCAATTAAGACATTGCGCACACCATCGACAATATCCTGGAGCTTTGGGTTTTTCTTGTCCCGGCGGAAAAAGGTCATGAACGCCAGCACTACAACACCGGTTGGTCCGGAGGCGGGTAACCACTTTCCCGGAGAAGCTTCGAAATCAACTTCGCCGCTGGCATTGATGCGCAGCTGGGCGCCCCATGGAATTGTCGAAAAGGGCCAGCTAGGTGCCACCACGTGAATACGCGGACCCAGGACATAGCTGCCCGCCGGAGTGGGCTCGATGGTGTGACCGCCCCGATCGTAGCGTCCCGCGGGCGGTCCGCCTGCGGCCTTTATGTTTTCGCCATGGCCGCCAATGACGTATATCGTGCCCAGCGTGGTGGAGCCCGACGCGCGCTCGCCCGGGAAAAACACCAGACGGACTCCGGCTTTTCCCGCCACTTCCACGATCATCGATGCTAGAACCGCGCCCGATGGCATCGCGGCGTTGATCGTGGTTCGCCCGTCTTGCAGAGCCGTAATGAGGAAATGCCGCCAGTGCGGATAGGCCGCATTTGATGGTTCCTCGTGCGTGATGCACACCGAAGAATCAACCGCCTTGACGATCAAGTCTTCGCCCGCGGAACCTCCGCCCCATAGCCCGATATGGGCGCTTTGGCCGAGCGCAATTACCTGGGTAGCAGTCCGTTCCGTCCATCCATGCTTACTCAAGTTCGCGTACTTGCCAAAGTTGGCCATCTTCGTCCGCTAGCCTCCGAACAAATCCTATATAGATTCTATGCGCGAAGACAATTAAGTCAAGCTTCAGCCTCCAATCGCACACGCTGTCAAAGCGCGAAATCCCGTTTGTCGCGATTACTTCGCGTATGGCGGGTGAATCCGGTTCGAGGTGATCATAAATAAGTGGTAAACGCCCGCCAATAATCCTAAACACAAAAGAAAAATGAACGTACCCAGCAGCGCGTGCGGAGTCCCTTCCATCAGCGCCGGCGAGAGCCCCGAAAAAGCCACCCGCAGCGCATTCGCGAGGATCGCGGTGGGAATCGCGCGCGGCCAGCATCGCTACTCGCATGCCGGACTTCGTGCCTCCTGAGTAGGCGATCACCAGCGCGAGAAACGCCAGCGGCAGCAAGTACCGGATTCCGTCGCAAGCCTCCACCACCGCTACGCTATGCCCGGCGACGTTCAGAATATTGCCATCGCGCAGCACCCTGAAACCGGCCATCGATAACATTCCAGCCGCCAGCCGTGTGGCCAGAAGCTGCAGCGGCAGCGTGATCTGGTTGTACACAATGGCCAGCTTCGGCAGCATGAAAAGCGTGAGCAGCAGGGGGAAAGCCCAGGCCCGCAGCCACGCGAACCCGCGCAGACACAGCACCAGCCCGGCCAACGAGACCACAAACGCAAGCGATCCCGCAAAAAGCCCGGCGCCCAAAGCCGATGCAACCTGCAAGCCTGCCGCCAGCGCCAGCACGGCAAATCCCCACATGCTCGGCTGGACTGGCAGCTTGCGCCATCGCTCGCGCTCACGCCAAACCATCCAGCCGATCACGAACGGCACGATAAAGGCGTAGCCCATGTCCTCGTCGGTCCACCATTGGTGCACCATTCCGCGCAGCGTGGACGCGTAGCAGACAATCAGCGCGACAGCGGCAAGCAGTGCGATAACCCGGCGCATGAAAGAGATTGATTCACTAGTATATCCGGCGCGCTCCCTGGTCAAACTAACACCCCTGGTCGCGGACTTCACAACTCCATCCGGGAAAGGAAGCGGGTAGTCTTCCGACGTCGCCGCCTCACCGTCTTTGTGCACAGTGACTTCCAGCGAATGATGCGGATTGCCTCCAGGATCGAAGGCGTTCGGCACCCAATAGAACGCAAATCCTACCACTTCACCCGTTCCGGCCAGAGCCTTGAGTTGTTTCCAATCTTTTCGTGCAGCCAGTTCCGCTCCCGGAACGGCGCGGAAATAAAGGTAACCTCGTTCCGGACTTCCGAAAGAGCCGCTGGACATCGGGACGGGAACCATGAAGATTCGGCGAAGGCCATCCTGGCAAACGTCACCTGGTCGATCACTGCTTAGATCCCGATGCCGCTCCCTTTTACGATTGCCGGGCGCTAAGGCGCTGTCCCTTCCTCAAGTCAATCCCCCTGGCTCATCAGGCAGCGCCGCATCCGGAACGCCGCGTCTCGGTATATTGGAATCTCATGCTGGTAGTTATGCAAGAAGGCGCCGAAGAGGCGCAAACTCAAAAAGTCATCGACCGTCTGGTGTCGATGGGATTCATCGTTCATCGCTCGTCCGGCATGCTGCACACCGTGCTCGGCGGCGTGGGCCCGGTGGGCGACGTCGATCCCATCGAATTCGAAGTAATGCCGGGCGTCAAGGAATGCCACCGCATCGTCTCGCCCTACAAGCTGGCCAGCCGGCACTTCAAACCCGCCGGCACCCGGATCAAGATCGGCGATGTCGAAATCGGCGGCGACCGGGTGGTGGTGATGGCCGGGCCGTGCAGCGTGGAAAATCGCGATCAGATCTTCCAGGTGGCCAAAGCCGTGGCGGCCAGCGGCGCGAAGGTGCTGCGCGGCGGCGCATTCAAGCCGCGCACGTCGCCCTACAGCTTTCAAGGGATGGGCGAAGACGGCCTCAAATTAATGCGCGAAGCAGCCGACTGCAACCATCTGCTGCTGGTGAGCGAAGTGATGGACCAAACCCAGATTCCGCTGATCGCAGGGTACGTCGACATTCTGCAAGTGGGCGCGCGCAACATGCAGAATTACAATCTGCTGCGCGAGCTGGGCCAGCTGCGCAAACCGATCCTGCTGAAGCGCGGCATTTCCGCCACCATCGAAGAGCTGCTGCTCAGCGCCGAATACATTCTCTCCGGCGGCAACTACGACGTGATCCTGTGCGAGCGCGGCATCCGCACCTTTGAAACTTCCACGCGCAATACCATGGACATTTCCGCCATCCCGGTGGTGAAATCGCTTTCGCACTTGCCCATCCTGGCCGATCCATCGCACGGCACCGGCCGCCGCGATAAAGTGCTTCCCATGGCCCGCGCGGCCGTGGCGGCTGGAGCCGATGGCTTGCTGGTGGAAGTGCATCACGATCCCGACCACGCGCTCAGCGACGGCGCGCAGTCGCTGTTTCCGCAACAGTTCGCCGAATTGATGGACCAGTTGCGCATGATCGCCGCCGCGGTGGGCGCGGTCGGTATAAGGCGCGATGGAAACGGTCGCAATCTTCGGCGTGGGCCTGATCGGCGGCTCGTTCGCGCTGGCGCTGCGCAGGGCTGGTTTTGCCGGCCGCATTATCGGCGTTAGCTCCGATGACACCATTCGCGCCGCAATCGCGCTTAATATAATCGAGGAGGCGTTAGCACCCGAGGAAGCGGCCGCGCAAGCGGATCTGCTGTATCTCGCCCAGCCGATTCATAAGATTATCAGCAGCCTTTCGGCTCTCAATGAATGGGTTAAACCGGAAGCGCTGATCACCGATGCCGGAAGCACCAAGCAAGCCATTGTCGACCGCGCCAGCCGCGTCATTACACGGGCCCAGTTTCTGGGCGGCCACCCCATGGCCGGGCGCGAGCGGCGCGGAGTGGAAGCGGCCGAAGCGGACTTGTTCCAAGGACGGCCTTACGTGTTGACGCCTCGATCGGCATCCGAACTCGAAACTCCTGCCGCGCGCGAATTTCTCAGCCTGGATTCCCCGCATCGGCTCTTTTCCGGTAGTTCTGAGCCCCGAAGAGCACGATCGAACGGTGGCCTTCACCTCCCACCTGCCGCAGCTGGCTTCCACCGCTCTGGCCGCCATGCTCGACGGGCGGCCGGAACCGCAATCGGGCGTTTATGGCCCGGCCTTAGTGGATAGTACCCGTTTAGCCCTCAGTTCTTTTGACATTTGGGGTGATATTCTGGACACCAACCGGCGTCAAATATTGGTGGCGCTGGAAACCTATATCGCCAAGCTCCAGGACTTCCGCGAGCACTTAGACGCGGACGCGATGCGACGCCACTTTGACGCCGCGGCCCGTTTGGCCGTTCAGACCCGGGATCGAACTAAGGCCGGGCTTTAAGGAAAGGTTACCGGCGATATAGATCATCAACATTTTGTATGACAATTTACTGGACTTTGGGACTATAATAATCAGGATCAATGGACGCGCAATCTATTTCGATCGCGACCGTCGTTCGGAGCGAATTGATCAACCTGGACGGCGTCACGAAGTTTTCGCCTAATCGGCGTTTTGCAACCGTGTACTCGGAGGGGAGTCCGCTGGACTCGCTGTTCTTCCTCGAGTCCGGCTTGGTGAAGATACACAAGCGCGGCGACGACAATAAGGAGATTATCCTGCAGATTGTCGCGGCCGGCGAATTATTCGGCGAGCAGGCGCTCGGAACCGAAGCATCCCGCAGCATCGCCGCGGAAGTGCTGCAAGAGGGCATCATTTACACCATTCCTCGAGATCTTTTTCTCCGGGTTTGCGACCAGCATCCCGAGCTGTGGCGCGAAATTTCCAGTCTTCTCACCGCGCGCAAGCGCCAATTAGAGAAAAAAATCGAATTGCTTTGCCTGCGCGATGTCGAGTATCGGATTCTGTACTACATGGCTGAACTCGCCAGGATGTTCGGAGCCCGGTCGAACGGCGCCGAGTATTCGATCCCGCTCTCGCAAGGCGAACTGGCTAGCCTGATTGGCGCCACGCGCGAAACCACCTCCACCACGTTGAACGCTCTGGCGCGTCAGGGGGTGATCCGGTTGGGCCGCCGGCAGTTGATTGTCCCTTCCATCGACCTGGTGCTGGAAGCCGCCAACCAGCGCAGCCAGGCCGCGAAAGTATCGTAAACGTCGGTCGGGCGTTACACCTGTGCCTTCCCCGCACACTAAAGACAAACCAAGCTCCAATGTTTCCAGTAACTTGACCGTGGCCCTTGGCGTGCCATTCTGTCCCGCCATGAGGTTTCCCGCGCTCACGATTCTGCTGCCGCTGATGGCAGCGGTTACGCTTGCAGGTCAATCCCTTACGCCAGCAAGCGACGCCCCGGGTGCGGAGCCAGCGCAAAACCAAATTTCCGACCTCAACATCAATTCGCGCTACACCATTGAAAGCATCCATTTTGCCGGCCCGCGTGAATACAAGCTAAGTACGCCCGCGCTCGATGAAATCCGGCATTTGGTGGGCGCCAAGGTCAGCAGCGAAGCGCTGGATCGGCTGGCGCTGCGCATTCGCGGGGAACTGCGGGCTCACGATGTCACCTTCAAGCTGACCCGTGGCGGGTTGCCTGAATCCGTGCGAGTGCTGATCCAGGTGGATAGAGCCGGCGGCTCGTTCGATGCCTCAGTTCCGGCTTTCAGCTATAACTCCACTCTGGGATTCACGGGAACGGGCCAGCTCGCCAGTACCATCGGTCCCAATACGTTCATCGTTCGAGCGCTGCGCGACAACGATAGCCTGGTGGAGCGTTTTGCAGGTGTCGAGGCCAAGTACCAGAGGCTGGCGTTCGCCAACGGCCGTATCAGCTTGGGCTTCGAGTTTGATGGATATCAGGATCAGTATGCCCCTCAAACGCTCGCCGCGCTCGCGAGCGATTCCCGGCCTTCTTCCCTGGGCGCTGGCGCTTACGGTTCCCGTCTGAACTATGAGCCCAGCGCCACCTTTGTTCTGGCCGAGCCCCTGACCCTCACCGTCGGCTTCAGCTTCGAGCAACTCAACAATTTACCTACGGCCGCGCGATCGGAATCAGCCAACGCTGTGATAAATACTCTGCGCTATCATCAGCGCTGGGGTGGTTCCGGCGACAGCACTCAGGAGTTGGACGCAGGTTACAGCCTGCGCGCGGCCACCACTCTCCTGGCAACTAATCTGGCCTATACCCGCCACGTGGCACGCCTGAAGTACAATTACTCAAGCCGGGTCCAGTCCGTGGAAGTGACTGTGATCACCGGAGCCATTTACGGTCAGGCGCCCCTGTTTGAGCGCTTTGCCCTCGGTGATAGCACGCTACTGCGAGGCTGGAACAAGTACGACTTGGATCCTCTCGGTGGAAACCGGGTGGCATACGGGTCCGTCACATATGGTTATCACGTGATGCGGGTATTCTACGATACGGGATCGGTGTGGGATCAAGGCAAGTCTCCGGAGATGAAAGAATCGGCCGGTATCGGTGTGTCAAGCAGCCTGGGTGTTCTTGAGAAGGGTGCTTTTCTGATAGCGCTGGCTTTTCCTCTCCGGCAGGGCCACGTAACTCCGGTAGTGATCGCGGGAATGAATTTTTGAGGCTTCCTCACAGTCTGGCAGCACTCATTTGCATCGGAGCCGGAGGGCTCCTTGCGATGACTGTCGTCTTCGCAAGGCTTGCTGCCGCATCATGTTGCGGGCGAGATTCACGTCAGCGCCCCAACCCTGCATTTCCTTACTGGCAAGGCCCTGTCGCGGTTGCATGACGGTGCGGCGGTCCCCTTCGATTTTCAACTGATTATCGCTGCGGGCTCGAAGGACAACGTCGTCGCGCGTTCTCTGGAACGGTTCACCGTCAGCTACGACGTGTGGGAGGAAAAGTTCTCGGTGGTGCGTGTGAGTGATTTTCGCCGCTCGGGCATGCGCCTTTCCGCATCCAGCGCGGAATCCTGGTGCCTGGACAATATCGTAATCCCAACCTCCAAACTGCCGGCTGGACAGCAACTCTGGGCGCGTCTGGAAATTCGCAGCGCCGAATCCAAAGAACCATTGGGCGCCAACACCGGCATCAATCTCGCCACCCTGATCGAGATCTTCAGCCGGCCTTCGCGCCCCCAGCAGGATCGTTGGTCGGTGGAATCGGCGCCGTTTCTGCTGGCCGATCTGAAGCCATAGCAATGAATCGTTTGCGCAACCGCCTGATCCTGGTCTTCGTGGTTGCCACGCTGGCGCCGCTCTGCCTGATGGGATGGATCTCGCTGCACCTGCTGCGCTACAGTCTTTCGCTTTCTTCCACTCCCCAGTTAGATCAAGTCTCCTTGTCGCTCAAACAGGCCGGGCATGAGCTGTTCCGCCGCGCGTCTGAATCGCTGAAGCAGGACGCCGCCGCGCACCGTATCTCGCCCCAGCTGTTCCCAGTGGCGCGGAAAGACCAATGGCCGGGCTCCATCCAGGAATTCTTTGCGAGTGGCGATGCGGAGGCGTTCAACCTGGCGGGCGAGCAGGACGATCACCTGGACTATCTGGTGCGCCGCGCCGATGGCGTCGCGATGTATACGACGTCTCTCAATGGCGTCGCAATGAAGCAGCTTTCCGATCAATACATGCGCGCGCGCGCCACAGTCGCGGCGGCGGGCACGCATAACTGGCGCCGCGGATTCACCTACACCTACCTGTTGCTGGCCGCCGCCATCTGGTTGCTGACGTTTCTCGCATTGCTCTACCTGGCCAAACGCATCAGCCATCCCATCCAGGAACTGACCAGGGGACTTTCCGAAGTGGCCGCCGGGCATATGGACTATCGCGTGCCACAGAGACGCGCCACAATCGGCCAGGACGAGATCGGTTCCGCGGTCCGCGCCTTCAACAAAATGGCCGAGGAGCTGCAGCAATCCCAGGAGCGCCTGGTCTATGTAACGCGCCTGGAAAGCTGGCAGGCGCTGGCCAGGAAGATGGCGCACGAGGTGAAGAACTCGCTGACGCCGATTCGCCTCACCATGGAAGAGATCGCGGCGCGTCAGTCCGGATCGGGCGGCGATTTCTATGAGCAGGCTGCGCAGATCGTCGTGGATGAGGTGCAGAGCTTAGAGCGGCGCGTCCGCGCGTTTTCTGAATTTTCCGCCGAGCCGCCGGTTTCACCGAAGACCATCGATATTAATTCATTGCTCGAAGAGCGCATCGCGTTCCTGCGCACCGCGCATCCCGATATCGTGTACAGCACGCGCCTGGCGCCCGACCATCCCTGCGTGTACGCCGACGAAGATCTCGTCAAAGGCGTACTGACAAATCTGCTGGAAAATGCCGCGCAGGCCGTCGCTCCCGGAGGCGTCGTGCTAGGGGTAACACGTGGCGTCACGGCGGCGGCGAGCGACAAGATTACTATTGAAGTGCATGACTCTGGTCCCGGACTCAGCCCGCAAGCGCGCGGCTCGCTTTTTCAACCGGCGATTTCGTTCAAGCGCGGCGGCATGGGCCTGGGCCTTTCTATTGCCCGCAAGAGCGCGCTGCTGGCGGGCGGCGATATCCTGCTGGTGCCAGGCGAGCTCGGAGGAGCCGCGTTCCGTGTCCTGCTTCCCCTGGCTTAAGCCGGCGCTGTTGCTGTTCCCGGCGCTGTTGTCAGCGCAAGCGCAGAGCGCCATCCTGCGTGTTCCCGCAGGCCTGGTGGTTGCTCCAACTTCAGTGACCGATCATTCGGGCAACTTTATCAATGGACTCACGGCCGCCGATTTCCTGCTCTGGGATAACGATGTTCCCCAGCAAGTCCACGAAGACGGCGATTTCCTGCCGATTTCGCTCGCCATCGTCGTGCAAGCCAATCTGAAAGGGCATGACGTCGAGCGGATTCGCGAGCTGGGCCCGCTGCTCGGCGCGCTGGTGGTTGGCGTTGGCGGAGAAGCGGCCATTTGCAGCTTCGATACCAAGCTCGAAGTCCGCCAGAATTTCACGCCGGATCTCGGGCGGCTCACGCGCGCGTTGCGCCGCATCGAATTCTCGCGCGCGTCCAGCCATGTGATCGATGCTGCGCTGGATGCCATGCGCCTCCTCGAACAGCGGCCCGAAGGGCGCCGACGCATTCTGCTGCTGATCTCCGGCCCCAGCGATCAAGGCAGCCAGCGCACCTTGCAGGACGCTCTGGCCGACGCGTCGGCGAGCAATACCTTAATCTATTGGTTGAACACCACGCGCGGCGAAACAGCCGAGGATCCCGTGCCGGTCTTGACGCGCTATACCGGCGGCCAGCACTACGCGCTTGAGAACCGCCACGCGCTGGAACGCGCCATCACGATGATCGGCGAGGAGATTCACGGCCAGTATCTGCTCAGCTATACGCCCGCCAATACTCATGAAACCGGATTTCATCGTATCCGGGTGGTGGCCAAGCGCGTCGGAGTAGAAGTGCGATCGCGCCCCGGCTATTGGACGCCAAACTAAAATGCGATACCTGACCAATCCCCGCTGTAGTGCATGCCGACGCCCGGTATGATTTCAAAGCGTTCACACGAGTGTGAACGCGGCACGCTGAGTGCGTGCGCCACAGCGGAGCTCAACTGACCATGCCCTCCAAACGCATTCTCGTGCTGGACGACGAACCGAACATCGGCAGTTCGCTGCGCCTGATTCTCGAGCGCGAAGGCTACTCGGTCACGCTCGCGCGAACCATCGCCGATGCCAAAGCCGCGGCCGAGCGCGCCGATCTGCTGCTGCTCGACGTCCGGCTCCCCGACGGCAGCGGCATCGAGTTCCTGCGCAATTTGCGCGAGCGCGAATACTTCGCGCCCGCCATCATGATTTCCGGGCATGGCACCATCGCCGAAGCTGTGGCCGCCACGCGCGCCGGCGCCTTCGATTTCCTGGAAAAACCGCTGGGCCGCGACAAAGTTCTGCTGTCGCTCAAGAACGCGCTGGAGCAAGCCACGCTGCGCCGCGAGAACGAGCGGCTGCGCGAACTGGTGGGGTCCAGCACCAAGATGATCGGCGCCAGCCCCGCGTTCCTGCGCGTGGTGGAACAGGCCACCATGGCCGCGCGCTCCGACGCCCGCATTCTCATCATGGGCGAATCCGGCACCGGCAAGGAATTGCTCGCCGCGCACATCCATCACGAAAGCCCCTTCGCCAATGGCCCATTCGTGAAGGTGAACTGCGCCGCCATCCCTTCCGACCTTCTCGAGAGCGAGCTCTTCGGCCATGAAAAAGGCGCGTTCACCGGCGCCATCTCCACGCGCAAAGGAAAATTCGAGCTGGCCGACGGCGGCACCATCTTCCTGGACGAAGTGGGCGATCTGCATGCTGCGTCCCAAGCCAAGCTGCTGCGCGTGTTACAGGAAGGTGAGTTCCATCGCGTAGGTGGCGAGCAGCCGATCCGCGTGGCAGTGCGCGTAGTCTCGGCCACCAATCGAAATCTTACGGACCTGGTATCGCAGCAGAAGTTTCGCGAGGATCTGTATTACCGCCTCTGCGTGGTCCCCATTCGCGTGCCCTCGCTGCGTGAGCGGCCGCAGGACATTATCGCAATGGCGGAATATTTCCTGGATGACTTTTGCCTTCGCAACAATTTTCATTCCAAGCAGATAGAGGATGAAACTTACCAAATACTGGAAGGCTATTCCTGGCCCGGAAACGCGCGCGAGCTGCGCAACATCATCGAGCGAATGGCGATTTTGACCGCCGGCAACCGGCTGACGCCAGATTCGGTGCCGGTGGAAATCCGGATTGCCGACGATTCCGGCCCCCGCTCTAACATTAAGGAAGCACGAGCCTCCGCCGAGCGCGAGCACATCCTGCGGGCACTGGAAGAAACCAGTTGGAACGTTTCCGGCGCCGCGCGAGCCCTGGGAATGGAGCGCACCAACCTCCATAAACGCATTCGAGCTCTGGGCCTAAGCCGCACCAAACAATAAACTTATTAATCCGAATTCCACGCAATCACTCCAAACAGCAGAAACGCCACAGCCGCCGCGCATTGCGCCAGTACCAATCCGGCGCGTTGCCCCAGCAGCCACCGGTTAAGTGCCAGCAACAGGAACCCGCCCGCGATAGTGAAATACCACCAGGCGAACAGGCGGGTCCGAAGAGGATTCTTCACGGAGGTAAGATACCCCAATCCCATGAAACCATACATATTTCCCTCTTGCGAAAGCCTGCTGAACCTGTGATATCATGGTCCCGTTTTACCCAAAGACTGTGCGCGTTCGCGCCGCACAGCAACAGAGGCTAGGAGAATTAGTAGTGAGAGAAAAAGGTATTGTGAAATGGTTTAACGCCGCCAAGGGCTATGGCTTCATCCAGCGCTCTAACGGTGATGATGTGTTTGTTCACTTCAGCGCAATCCAGATGAATGGCTATCGCACTCTGGAAGAAGGTTCGGAGGTGGAGTTCGAGGTGAAGCGGGGCCCCAAGGGACTGCAGGCCGAGAATGTTATGAAACCCTAACAGGGATCTTCCGGAAATCTTGGAAGACGGGCCGTCCCCAGGAGACGGCCCTTTCTATTTCTGTATGACCCATCTGCTGCTCACGCACGGCGCTGGATCGAATCGCAATGCGGCTCTGCTGGTCGCTCTTCAAAACGCGTTTTCGGAACACGATGTCGAAGTGATCCGTTACGATCTGCCGTATCGGCAGGAGCGCCCGCACGGGCCGCCGCGTCCTGGCGACGCAGCGCGGGATCGCGAAGGCTTGCGCGAGCAAATCCTGAAGCTGCGCGAGAAGCCGGCCGGTCAAGTCTGGCTGGGCGGGCATTCCTATGGCGGACGCCAAGCCAGCATGCTGGCGGCGGAAATGCCGGGACTTGCCGATCGTCTTCTGCTGCTTTCTTATCCGTTGCATCCGCCGGGCAAGCCGCAGCAGTTGCGCACGGCGCATTTTCCCAAGCTGCAAACCCCGGCATTGTTCGTGCATGGCTCGAAGGATCCGTTCGGCGCCTCCGAAGAGCTGAACAGCGCCGTCGCTCTCATTCCAGCGCCCGTTCAAGTGCTCGAAATCGAAGGAGCCGGTCACGACCTGGGCCGCAATCACGCCGCGGTGGCGGCCAGAATCGTATCAGCGTTTCTGGTCCTTTGACCAGCGCACGCCGGTGACATCCAGATGGTAGTTGTAGATCAGCAGCGTGCAGATCCCAAACAGCATGCCCATCAACGCCAGCAAGCGCGCCGTAAGGGAAATTCGCGGTGAGTGAAAAACGGATCAGGATGGTTGAGATGACAAAAGCGCCGTTGCGAAACACCAGTTCGTAGCGGTCCGACACCGCCAGCGACAGAATGACGATCAGCACGTCGGTGAAAATCATCACCGTGAAAACATCGGTGTAGAAAAACGAGTTGATATTCACGCCTGGGGAGGTGCTCAGGAACTCGATCACCCGCCGGATCGCAACCGCCAGCAGCAAAACAGCCAAGCCCAGCGCGATGACTTTCTTTCGCGAGATGAACTTGTCCAACTCCAATAACTCGCTCTCCGGCCGGTCATCCTCCGCGCGCCGCCGCGCCGCGTGCAAAAACACGGTCACCAATAAAAACATCACGAGGCCGGCAGTCACATTCAGAAACACCGGCCAGGTGTCCGGCGACAGGCTGACCAGCTCGTTGACGCCGTGCAACTCGGCGATATCTTTGAAGAAGCTCCGGATGAAGATCAGCGAAACGATCTCATACTGTTTCGCGATGGATTGCGTCGTGGAGTGCGGCAGCGCCCCGATCAGCATCAGCACTTCGTAGAACAAAATGAAGCTGAACGGCGTGTAAATGGCCGAGAGATAGTTCTTGCCCACCGAGGCGATCATCGCCGGCGGAGAAGGCATGGTCCGCGCCAAAAACACGAGCGCCAGATGCGCGATAAGCCCCGCGACGCTGACATTCACCACCAGGCGATCCAACTGCCTTTGCCGGTGGTCGGAATAAAGGCTGTCGAATATGGCGGTTAGCGCGTTGCTCCAACGGGATAAGCTCATCCGGCTGTCTGCCGGTGGGCTTCAATGCAGTTTTGCCGCCAAAGCTCGCGGCCGGGCTTCCACCGCCAATAGGACCAGCGATATCCAAACCAAATCGGCCAGCAGCAGATGCGTGATCTGCATCCAGACCGGGGCCAGCAGGATCACGTTGATGGCGCCCGCCGAGAGTTGCGCCAGCGCGAGCACCAGCACCGCGACAGATAGTTTGGTTGCCACTCCGCGCTGGTTTTTGGAACGGAGAATCGTGACGGAGATCGCGACAAAATAGCAGCCCGCGAGAATAGCAAACGCCGGATGCAACACACGCAGCCGAATCAGGAAATTCGCGGCGCCCGAAAAATCCTGATGCAAACCTTGCGCAAGGGATGTCGCCGGGAACAACGTGTCGCCCAGCGCCGCGATCGCGCCGGTGACGCTGACCAGCGCCGCAATCGGCAGCGCGGCCATCACCCACGGCGACCGGCGCTCGGACAGTGAAACTGCCGCGCGCGAAAACCAGGCCGTCAACGCCAGCGCGCCCAACAATAGCAGCGTGTTCAACAGGTGCAGGGAAAGATAGAACGCTCTGCCCACCGACACGTTCTTATCCACGTAGTTGAATAGCACCAAACCCGCGCCCAGCAGCGCTTCGACCATCAGAAACACAAACGATGCCAGTGCCATCCGGCGCACCCGGCTGCCGCGCGGAAGGCTCACCCGGCTCCACAGCCAAAGCGCGGCGACACCCACTAGCGCCACGCCGCTCATCACGCGATGCGTAAACTCGATGATGGTCTGAATGCGCGGCGCGGCCGGAACCACTTCGCCATTGCAGAGCGGCCAGTGGCTGCCGCATCCGGCGCCCGATCCGCTGGCCCGCACGTAAGCGCCCCACAGCACCACCAGCACGTTCCAGGCGAGCATTCCCCAGGCAAAGCGCGTGAAATTCACGGAGCGCGCCGGGAAGGGTGGTGACGCCGGGGATGACAGGGTGGCGGCCAACCTTCACTCTAGCAAGCTCTGTTAGAATCGTGGGTCGAAGCCGTGCGTAATCCTTTGTTGCTGGCAATTCTGTTCGGTCTCCTCACCGGGAGCCTGGGCGCTCAAAACAAGAAACTCGATCCCAACGCGGGATACATTCCCGTGGTCGCGCCGGAAGACAAGAAAAAGAAGGCCGAAGACGTGACGCAGGCCCTGGCGCTTCCGCCCGAGCTGCCTGAAGCGGTTGTCGCGGATACCAACCGCCTCATCTTTCAGGTGACGCCGCTCTCCTCCAAGGGGCTGCTCTCGCGCCAGACTCGTGACGCGCTCAAGATCTTGCTGCACTCCAGTCACGAACCCATCGTCAAGCTGCGGGCCTTCGTCGCCGGCTCGGGCGATTTGCGGCGCGTCGGCGACATCGCCGGCGAGATGTTCCTCGAAAAACATATGGCGCTGCCCGCCCTCACCGTCGCGCAAGTAGGCGCGTTGCCGCTGGAAGGCGCGCAGATCGTGATTGAGGCGACCAAGGAGGATCGCAAAGTTGTGAACCCCTCGGGAGTTGCATTTCTCGCCGCGCAACCCGCGCCGAGCGTGGCCGAATCGATAGCTAAACTGAAAAACATGCTCGCGTCGGCTGGAGTGCAACCCTCCGACGCACTCCTGGTCACCTGCTTCGTCAGCTCGCTCGATAACCAGCGCGATACTCAGCAAATCATGGCCGCGAGCTTCCGGGGCGCCGCGCTCGATTACGTGCAGATGCAACGCGAGCCGGTGACACCTGCCGCTTCCTGTGAAGCAACAGCACGCCTTTCCAAACCGGCATCTTCGAATGCGCAAATGGCCGCGATTTCAAGCCCTCAAATCGTAATCACCGGAACCCAGCTCGCATTCGGCAGCCAGGACAGCGATTTGAAACTAGCCTTCGACCGCCTGGAAAAAGCGCTGGCCGCCAAGAACGCCCGCTTCGATCACGCTGCGCTCTCGCATCTCTATGTGACATCGAGCGCGCTCGACCAGCGGGTTACGGCGCTGCAATCGGCGCGTTCCAGCGGTCCGAGTGCCGTGTTGCCCGTCGAAGCTTTGCCGTCGCTCGATGCGCCCTTCGGTCTGGATGTAATCGCGGTGCCGGATTTGGCGGCCCCGCGGCCGTAATGGGTCTGCGACGTTTGTTTTGGCGCGCGGCGAGCCATGTAGCGCGCTGTGATATTCTATGGCAGCTCAGAATATGACCGCGCGTCCAACTTTACTTGCATTAGCGGTGCTCTGCGCCGCCTGCCCCGTTTGGGCTCAGCAATCCTGCGAGAGCCTGGCATCCATGGCGATCCGCGGCGTCACCATCACCTCCGCCGCGTCCGTTACGGCCGGTTCGTTCACATTGCCCGTGGCAACGCCCGGCGCCACAGTTCAAGTTCCCGACTTCTGCCGTGTTGCCGCGACAGTAGACAAAGAAGTCCGCATGGAGTTGTGGATGCCTCGGCAATGGAATCACAAACTGCTCGCGGTGGGAAATGGTGGCCTGGCGGGTTCCATCAGTTTTGCGCCGATGGTGAAGCCCTTGCAGCAGGGTTACGCCACCAGCAGCACCGATACCGGTCATCAAGGCAAAGGAACCGACGGCGAATGGGCGCTGGGAAATTACGAACGCATCGTGAATTTTGCCGATCGCTCCACCCATCTGATGGCGGAAACCGACAAGGTGATCCTGCGGGCGTTTTACGGCGCGCAACCGGCGCACTCCTACTTCAATGGATGCTCCCAGGGCGGACACGAAGCGATGATCGAAGCGCAGAGGTATCCGGCCGATTTTGACGGCATCATCGCGGGCGACCCGGCCAACAACTGGACGCACCACTACATCGGCGGCCATCTCTGGATCGCGCTGGCGATGGATGGCGACGGGTACATCCCAGCCAGCAAGATTCATATCCTGGCGGACGCGGTCAACAACAAGTGCGACGCGCTGGATGGCGTCAAGGATGGCGTGTTGAACGATCCGCGGCGCTGCAATTTCAATCCCGAAACATTGCTCTGCAAAGGGCCGGACACAGCAGAATGCTTCACGCGTGAGCAGGTGGCGGCGGTGGAGAAGATCTGGTCCGGTCTACGCACTCCCGATGGCCAGGTGATCTATCCTGGACTGGTGCCGGGCGGCGAAGACGGCCCCGGAGGCTGGGCCGGCTATGTCACCGGAAGCGCGCCGGGCAAAGGGCGCCACGCCGGTCTCGGACTTCCGTTTTTCAAATACATGGTATTTGACGATCCCAACTGGGACTACAAAACTTTCCGCTTCACGGCCACCGGCGGCTTCGACAGCGATATCGACTACACGGATGCGAAGCTGGGAGCTTTGTTCAACGCGGTGAATCCCGATCTCAGCGAGTTCAAAGCGCGCGGCGGCAAACTGATTCATTATCACGGCTGGAGCGACCCGGACATTACGCCGCTCAACAGCGTCAACTACTACGAGAGCGTGACCAGGGCCCAAGGCGGCGATGTCCACGGACTGCAAAATACGTTGGAGTTCTACCGGCTCTTCATGGTGCCGGGGATGTGGCATTGTCAGGGCGGACCGGGCGCCACAAACTTCGACATGATCGAGCCACTGGACCAGTGGGCAGACAAGGGCGTTGCTCCGGTGAAAGTGATCGCATCGCATTTAACGAAGGGTGTCGTGGATCGGACGCGGCCGTTATGCCCGTATCCGCAGGAGGCGCAGTGGACGGGCCAGGGAAGCACGGACGACGCGGCGAACTTCGTCTGCGCGTTACCGAAGCAGTAGCTGCGAATCGGCCTTACTGCTTCCTAGTCTGGCCGATGGCATCCACTCAGCCGAGGTCGGGGATATTCAGCATGGCATCGTTGAAGCGATTGGTGAAGTTCGCGACGCACACGGCGAGCGTCAGTTCCACAATCTGGTCGTCGTTGAAATATTGCTTCAATTCGTCCAGCGCCGGCAGGCCGGATAGCCGAAGCCCCGCGCGTCACGCGCTCGGCATAGAGAATCACCGCTTTCTCCTGGGCGTTGAACACGGGGCTGCGATGAAAGAAGGCCAGCGCCTTGATCTGTTCGTCGGTCACGCCATTCTTTTTTCCGGACGCGGAATGCGCGCGGAAACAATATTCGCAGCCGTTGGTGAGCGAAGCCTTCAGATAAGCCAGCTCTTTGTATTTTCGCTCCACGGTTCCATGTTCGATGACGGCGGTGTAGAACGGAAGAAAATGAGAAAAGGCTTCGGGCATTCGCGCCATGGTGCCGAAGAATGCAGGCACCTTGCCGAACCTCTGCGTCATGTTCTCAAGAGTGGGTTGAACTTCGGGCGCGGCGTTTTCCTTTGAAACCGGACTGATTCCTATGGCTGTTTCCGTTGCGGTGGGCATAGAGGTCTCCTCAATCGATCTTACTTTGTGGATTGTAGCAGCGCCAGGGCCTGAGGCATCGGCTGGTAGTCCCGATAGGTGTCGTTCTCATCCGAGTTTTCGCTGAAAAAGCCTAAAGCATTCGCTCGCACGCGAACATTGAACACTTTCGGCATCCAAACATCGCCGGCCACGGGCTCCTGCTCCAAATAGAATTGCGTGCCAGGTGAGACCTTCGCCAGGAATCCGTAAAAGCTGACCGGTTTGATCACTTCGGCTTGGACCTTTACCCACTGATCTGTGGCTTTGTCGATCCAAAGTGTTCCCTTCATCCCTTTCAGAACCCGGCCCTCATGATCGCTCGGCTCATATCCGGGCTTCGGCTCCGCATCCAGCACCCAGCAATCGTGCCCGTCGACGGTCGCGGAGCCGGCCAGCTTAAACTGAAAAGCATCCACCATCTCCTGGAGCATTTCATGATTATGCTCGTTCTCCCTCCTGTACTTTTCGATGCGCCTGGCGCGTTCTCTTTGGGATTCGTTTTGCCTTTTTTGCGTTACCCGTTGCAGTTTCCGTTGCTCTTCGGCCTTCTGCTCGCGCGTCAAGGGTTGATCGTTGATGGATGTAACAAGGTTATAAGGAGATCCATCAATCATCAAGACACGATAAGTCTTCGACATACGCGGATCGTGACGTTTGCTCTCCACATCGCGCTCTAAGTATGAGTATTTCGAAGCCTGGGCCCAGTCGGCCTTAGTGGCCGCGACCGATTTGCGGATAATCTGCTCGGGATTGGGCGGTGTGGCGGCCAGGGACAACGTCCCTGCAGCCACTAATGTTACGGATAAGAATAGTGTACGTCTGGCCATGAATCCTCAAATGTTAGACGCGCCACGTCCCATCCATCACACCGTTTTGAAGGGGTTTGTTACTTTTATTTGCCTTCCAGGCCCTGCGTCAGCTCGATACGCGTGCCCACCGGATCAGTGATAAACGCGATCTTCAGTCCGATGGCCGGGATATCGCGCACCGGCATGTCGAACTTGATTCCGTCGGCGTCCAGTTTCTTCGAGAACGCGTCCAGGTCCTTGATTTCGAATCCGATGTGATCCAGAGTGCGGCCCTTGGTGGGCGCCGGCGCTTCCTTGGCCTTCAGAAAATCCACTTCGCCGCCGGGAATTTTCGCGGCCGGCAGGTTGCGGCGCGTGGTGGCCTCCGCGCCAAAAGTCTTGACGTACCAGGCTTGAAGAGCCGCGGGATCGGTGGTCGTCAGGTGGATGTGATGGAACACTACGGGCTCAGAGATGGAAGGGTCCTCATTGAATTCCACGCGGACCTGGTCGGGGAAGGTGACCATGATCTGTTTGTTCTTTTCAATGTCGAACACGGTGGGGATGTTGGCGGCGGCCAGTTTGGCTTTCAGCACGGCGTAATCCTTCACCAGGAAGCCGATGTGATTGGCGGTAGATCCGTTGGAGCCCTCGGTGGCGGTCGCCTTGGTGACGATGATGAAGATTCCCGGCAGCTTCACCAGATTCAGCGGACCGGACTTGGAAGTTGTGGCGCCCAAAACGTCCACCCAGACTTTGATTTGCGCGTCGGGGTCGGGTACGGTCAGATGAATATGTCCCAGAGAAACGCCCGCGTCATTGGGAGGCGCGAGCTGCGCGAACATGGTGGCGGCGGAGGCCGCGAGCAAACAGAGCCATCGCATGCGCGCTATCGTATCACGATTTTTCAGCCTCGGAGTGCTCGAAAAGCCTGTGTAATTCGTCTTTTGCCTGCTCCAGAACGCGCTTTTGTTTGGCCGGTAGCGTGTGACCGGCGCGGTTGATGTAGAAGTTCAGCATCGACATGGCGGATTGCAGAGCCGAGCCTTTGCGGCGCTTGCTGGCTTCGGCGGAATGCTTGAGCGAAGCGGCGATCCGCTTCGGATCGCTCCAGGTAAATACGCCCTCGTCCAGGTCCAGGGCGTTGCTGGTTTCGGTGACATGCTGGGACCAGCGTTTCGTGGGCATGGCCAGACTCCTGTTGGTAAGACGCGCGTGCGGTGTGATTTTAGCCGCTACTGCCGCGAATAATAGAGTGAAGCATGGTCGGGTCAGAACAAGAGCGGTTTCAGGCGCTGGTGGAGGAGCACAAGAAGATCCTCTATAAGGTATGCCGTTCCTATTGCAGGAATCCGGGCGACCGGGACGATCTGGCGCAGGAAATCATCGTCCAGCTCTGGCGATCGTTTGGCGCGTTCGATGAGCGGGTGCGCTTTTCCACCTGGATGTACCGGATCGCGCTCAATGTTGCGATCTCGTTCTATCGGCGCGAGAGTGTCCGGACGCGGCATGTTGTTCCAGGCAGCGGGCATTTGCTCGAAGTGAGCAACGAAACCGGAAGCCAAGGGGAAGAACTCCAGGATTTATATCAGTGGATCGAAAAGCTGGATCCGCTCCACAAGGCTCTGGTGATTCTTTATCTGGATGGGAACAGCTACCAGGAGATCGCCGACATTCTGGGAATCAGCCATACGAATGTTGCGACGAAAATCAGCCGGCTGAAGCAGACGCTGCGTCGGGAGGCGGGAGCGAAACATGGAACTCGATGAACTGAAAGCAAAATGGGCCGAGCATGACAGAAAGCTCGATCAAAGCATTCGCCTCAACCTGCAGTTGCTGCGGGAGACTTACGCCAGGCGGACCCGATTTGCTTTGTGGCGGCTGGCCGCGATGCTAGCTGCTGGTGCGCTCTTCACGCTGCCGATTATTGCTGCGCTGGGCCGTTTCATCGCGGTCAACTGGTTGAAGCCCCGGTTTGTGTGGCCGGCCGTTGTGCTGGATCTGATGGCGATCGCGGTGCTGGCGGCGCTGACGGCGCAGATTGGCCTGGCGTTAAGCATCGACTACAGTCAACCGGTGGCCGCGATTCAGAAGCGGTTGGAAACGCTGCGGAAGTTACGAATCCGCTACATCCAGTGGATCTGCCTGACCGTCGCGCTGACCTGGGCGCCTATTTTTATCGTCCTGATGAAAGTGTTTCGCGGGGTGGATGTTTATCTTCTTTTCGGCATCCAGTGGATCGTGATCAATGTGGCGATTGGAGTGGCCGTGCTTGCACTGGTGGCCTGGGTCTTTCACAGATTTGCATCCAGGATGAGCCCGCGGTTTCTCAAGGAACTAGCCGGCTACAACCTGAACGCCGCCTCGGGGTTTATGGCCACGCTGGCGGAGTTCGAGCAGGATCATTCACCCCAGGAACGTTCGAGCATCCGCGAATACTCGCCGGAGGAATAGAGCTCGAAATGGAACTCGCGCGAGGTGAGCGGGGTGAAATCGCACTCGCTCTGCTTGCTCTGGAAAACTTGATCGGCGAAGCGGAAATAGGAGCGGACAAACTCGTCCGAAAGGACTTCGCGCGGCGGAGCGGCGGCAAACAAGGTGTGCAAGCCGAGCGCGCGGCTGAAGATGGATTTATAGTCGGCCACGCCCCATTTGCGGAGCTTGGCTTGGACGCCGGTGGGCGGATCCTGGATCAGCAGCGCCGGCGAAACTCTGAAAGCAGATGCCGCGGGGAAGAGCGGTCTTGATTGCGGTCGGCGAACTCCAGGCATTGCTCGATCCAGCGCGCCAGATCTTTTCCGACGTAAAAGAGCATGCGCAGCTCGGAGTAGCGTCCGTCAAGTAGGGCGCGGTCCAGGTCGTCGCGGGTGGCTTCGCCTTGCGGCAGCAAGCCCTGCAGCTTCAAGATTGGCGCGCGAGCTTTCCACCAGCTTGCCGGGGCCGCCGGCATCGGCGAAAGGATGAAGAATCAACGGCGGCAGGGTCCGAACGATGCTCTGCGCCAGGGCTGGCGCGGTTCCAAAAGACGATTCAGGTGCCATATCTGACCTAAGTATGCGGACTTACTTCCGCACGGTCAGTAGTACCTTGGCTTCAATTGTTTGGTTCCCCCGGAGCACCTTGACAAGTACTTCCTGGCCAGGATGACTGGCCCGTAGGGCGTACGTGAAATCGTACAGGTTTTGGATGGGTTTGCCGTCGAACTCGGTCAGGATGTCGCCGCCTTTGAGGCCGGCCTTGGCGGCGGGCGAGCCGGGCCTTACGTCGGCGAACCTTACTCCGTTGGGAAGTTCGGTGAAGTCGGGGATGCTGCCGAAATCGGGGCCGTAGCCGCCGCCGGATCCTCTACCGGAGTGCGGATTGGCGACTTCGCCCGGAGGCTGCGTCTCGGCCACCCGAACGAATTGCGGGCGAGGCGAGCCATCGATCAGGTGATCGGTTACGTCGGCCACCAGATCCAGCACGCGGACGGCGTCGGGAGCATCGATCTTGTCCCAGGTGTCGCTGGGCTTGTGATAATCGGCATGCAGGCCGGAGAAGAAGAACAGCACCGGGACCTGCTTGGTGGTGAACGAGGTGTGATCGCTTGATCCGTAGCCGGCCTTCTCGGTGAGATCGGCATCGAAGTCGTGCTTGGGCGCCAGTTGCTTGAGCAGCGCCGAAAAGGTGCTTCCGGTGCCGACGCCGCCGATGTAAATTTTGTCGTCCCGAACGCGGCCGATCATGTCCATGTTGATCATGGCGACGTCATTCTTGAGCGGCAGCTCGGGATGATTGACGTAGTAACTGGAACCGAGCAGGCCCAGTTCTTCGCCCGCGAAGGTCATGAACAGAATGCCGCGCTGGTGTTCGGGCTGGTGCGAGAACCAGCGCGCCAGTTCGATGACCCCGGCGGTGCCGGAAGCATTGTCGTCGGCGCCGGGATGCACCGTTCCGGCCAGCGACGGGGCGAGCGAGAACTGCCCGCCCAGACCCAGATGATCGTAGTGCGCGCCGATCACGACGTATTCGCTGGTTTCGCCGGGCAGGTAGGCGGCGACGTTGTGGACGGTCTTGATTTCCCGCGTGATGTCGACATCCAGGTCGAGGTGCAGTTTTTCAGGCAGGGCGAACGATTCCGGATGCAGGTTCTTGTCGATGCCGCTTTCGATGGCTTCCAGGTTCTTGCCGCTGAGCGCCAGCCATTGATTCACGACGTTGGCTTTCACTTGAACGAACTCGATGCCGGCGTTGTCCGGGCCTTCGGTGGCTCCGAACTTCTCCAGCTCGTCGCCATCGCCCGGATGCGCGCCAACGTCGTTGACCATCACCACAGCCTTGGCGCCATGAAACTTGGCATTGGCTGCTTTGCTGAAAATTTGGGAGTGGGCGGTGTAGACCTTGCCGGCGAACACGCTCTTGTCGTCGAACTCCTGCGGTTCATGGCGCAGCAGCACGACGATTTTGCCTTTCACGTCCAGGCCCGCGTAATCGTCGTAATTGTATTCGGGAGCGGTGATGCCGAAACCGGCGAAGACCACGTTACCGGACGCTTCGCCCGCCGAGGAAAGATTCAACGGAATGAAATCCTGCTGGAATTTCGAGCGCTTCGGGGCCGCCGCCGGTGGTGTAACTCAGCTCGTTTTTGGGCCCAAGGCGGGCGCTGGTGGTGACGTTGAAATCCTGATAGTAGGTGTCGCCTGGAATCGGCTTCAAGTTCATGCCGCGAAACTGATCGCGAATATAGGCGGCGGCTTTTTCCAGCTCCGGCGATCCGCTGGCGCGGCCGCGCATTTCCGGCGACGCCAGATACTTGATAATCCCCAGGTACTCGTTGCTGCTGATATCGGCGGCAAACAGCCCGGCCGTCAAGGCGATGGGGATGGCGATCAGGAGTGCGGTTCGCGGGCGCATGTCACTTGTCGAGCGGAGATGGAATCTTCACTTCGCAGCACTTGTCGTCCGTTTTCGGAGGAGTGTTCTGCGCGGTCTTCTGATAGTTCAGCTCGCCGTCGATGATCTGATTGATATTCTGCCAGGGATAATTTCCAACCAGGCGGCGGCCATTCAGAAACAAGGTCGGCGTGGCATCCACATGGAGTTCGCGCGCCTCAGCCATGGAGGCATCCACCTCAGGCTCGGTGGCTTTGGTGTCGATGCATTGTCCGAGCTTGAGCGCGTCGATATCCGGAACGGTCTTGGCGAAATCCATCACCTGGGTCTTCAAATTGTCGGGAGTGATTTCCACCTGGTGTTCGTAAATCCAGTCATGATATTTCCAGAAGTCGTCCGCGTTCTGGCGATAGATGCAGCGTCCGGTGATGGCCGCGGCTTTGGCCCAGGGATGAATCTGCACCAGCGGAAAATCCTTGAAGTAAACGTGAACCTGGGTGGGAAATTTAGACGGTACATTGTCGCGCAGCGTTTTCGCTTCTTCCCGGCAATTGGGGCACTCGAAATCGCCAAATTCCACGAGCGTGACCGGGGCGTTGGCCGGGCCGAAACTCGGAGCGCCGGCGGTCTTCAATTTGTCGAGATCTTCCTGAAAGGGATTCTGGCCGAGGTTGTAAATCACGCCGCGAATGATGTGCTGGCCGTCTTTGGTGACATAGAAAGTCTCGTCCTGCGAACGGCCCTGGTAGGTGAAGTGGACATCCACTTCCTGCAGGGCGGGAGTGGGTGACGGCTTGGGGTCGTCGATCTTCACCTGGACCTCCGGAATTACGGCCAGCAGGTGGCGGACGTAAACCTCCATGTGGGCTTTGTCCAACGTGGACTTGGGCTTTTCCTGCGCGGACAGGAGGGTCAGCATGGACAAACAGAGGGACGCGAAAAGGGCACAGCGCATGCCTTGATTGTAGCGCGGGCTTGGCGCGCCACCACGCAGGTGGATAGCGGCCCGCTGTAGCTGCGTTGCGGGTTATTCTCCGCGAATCAGGTCGTCGTATTTTTCGCGCTGGCGGATCACGCGGTAGCGGTCGCCTTCCACCAGAATCTCGGGCGGGCGGGGGCGCGCGTTGTAGTTGGATGCCGCGACGAAACCATAAGCGCCGGCAGTGCAGACCGCGAGCAGGTCGCCCGGCAGGACGTTCGGCATTTCGCGGGCGCGGGCCAGGAAATCGCCCGATTCGCACACCGGGCCGACTACGTCCGCGGTGATGGTGCCACCCTGATTTTTCCGCAGGGGAATGATTTCGTGGTGGGACTGGTACAGCGCGGGACGGATCAGGTCGTTCATGGCCGCGTCGACGATGACGAATTGCCGTTCGCCATTGCTTTTGCGATAGAGGACGCGCGTGAGCAGGACGCCGGCTTCGGCCACGATGGAGCGGCCCGGCTCAATCAGGATTTCCAGGCCGTGCCCGGCGGTGCGCCGGCACATGGCTTGAATAAACTCGCAAATCGATGGCGTTTTTTCGCCTGGTTTGTAAGCCACGCCCAGGCCGCCGCCCAGATCGAGCGAACGAATGGCCAGGCCGCGCGCGCGCAGGCGTTCCACCAGCGCGATCATCTTGTCGAAGACTTCCAGCATCGGCGCGACATCGGTGATTTGCGAACCGATGTGGCAGCTGACGCCTTCGAGCGACAGATTCTCGAAGCGTTCGGGCGCGCTCGTAGACCGCCTCGGCGTCCGTGATATCGATGCCGAATTTGTGCTCGCGCAGGCCGGTGGAGATGTAGGGGTGCGTGGCGGCGTCGACGTCGGGATTCACGCGCAAGGCGACGCGCGCCTGGATGCCGCGGCGGGCGGCAAGCGAATCGATCAGCGCGAGCTCGGGTTCGGACTCGCAGTTGAAGCTTTGGATCTGATGCTCGAGCGCGAAGTCGATTTCCTGCGATGTTTTGCCGACGCCGGAGAAGATGACGGTCCGCCGGATCGGCGCCGGCTTTCAGCACGCGAAACAGCTCGCCGCCCGAGACGATGTCGAAGCCCGCGCCCGCTTCGGCCAGCAGCTTCAAAATGGAGAGATTGCTGTTGGCCTTGACGGCGTAGCAGACCTTGTGCGGAACGTCGCCGAAGGCGCGCTCATAGGCCTGGAATCGATCGAGGATCGCGGCGCGCGAGTAGACATAGCTGGGAGTGCCTTCGCGGCGCGCGATGTCGGCCAGCGGCACTTCTTCGAGATACAACGTTTGATCGCGATATTCGCATTCATTTAGCGACTTTTAAGATGATCAGGGTCTGGTCGTCGTGCGTGGGCGCATCGGATTTGTAGTGATCCAGGTCGGCCAGAATGTGGTCGGCGATCGCCTCCGGAGGCTTGTTGCAGAGCTTTTGCAGCTTGCGGCCGAGACGCACGGTGCCGTATTCGTCGCCTTTGGGATTGGGCTGATCGGTGATGCCGTCGGAGTGCAGAGCGATGATGTCGCCGGGCATGGTATCGAAGATCACTTCGTCGTACTCGCGATCGTCGAGCAGGCCGGCTGGAACGCCTTCGACTTTCGGCTTGATGATCTCCCCAGCGCGGCAGATCAGCGGCGGCTCGGCGCCCGCGTTGGCCATGATGAATCGATGCTTGGCGCTCTCCCACACCAGCACCAGCAGCGCGACGTATTGAGTTCCGACGATGCGCTCGCGCAGCACGCGGTTCAGCACCTTCAGCAATTCGGCCGGATCCCGGCGGCGGTGCGCCAGCGTGCGAAGCAGGCCGCTGACCATCGCGCCGTACAGAGCCGCGGCCGCGCCTTTGCCGCTGACGTCGCCAAACAGGAACACCGTTTCGCCAGAGCTGTGCTCGAAGAAGTCGTAGACGTCGCCGGTGATTTCGCGCGCGGGGCGAAGGCGGATGGCCACGTCCAGGCCCTCGATTTCCGGCGCTTCGCGCGGCAGCATGACCAGCTGCACGTTGCGGGCGGCTTTGAGATCGCGGTCCATCCATTGCTCGCGCTGCGCGATTTCTTCGTAGAGCCGCGCGTTTTCGACCGAGCTCGCGATCTGCGGCGCGAGCAACGCCAGCAATCGCGCGTGCTCTTCGGTGAAATAGCCCATGCGCTCGCTCTCCAGGTTCATCACGCCCACCACGCGATCCTGGACGATCAGCGGAACGGCAATTTCCGAGCGGATATCCGGGTGCGAAGCGATGTAGCGCTGGTCGGCCAGCGTATCGGCGACGCGAACGATTTCGCGCGATTCGGCCGCCGCGCCGGTGAGGCCTTTGCCGAGCGGAATGTTGTCCAGATCTACGCGCTGGTCGTAACGCTCGCTGAAGCGGTGGCGCAGTACTTTGTGCTCGGCGTCCAGCAGCAGAATGCTGAACGCGTCGAAGGCGACCAGCGAATGCGTGGTGGTGGCGATCTTGCGCAGCAGTTCGTCCAGGTCCAGGATGGAGCTGAACTCCTGCGATAAATGCGCGAGTGTCTTCAGCGTGCGATTCTGGCGGTCCACGCGGCGATAGAGCCGCGCGTTATCGATGGAGACCGCGACGCGGGAGGCGATCAACTGCAGCAGCGCGCGATCCTGCTCGCGATAGGCGGCCAGGCGCGTGGATTGCAGATCGATGACGCCCACCAGCTTGCCGCGCGCGAGCATCGGGACGGCGAGCTCGGACTGCACGGCGTCGAGCGCGGTCAGATAGCGCGGATCGCTGCGAACGTCGGCCGACAGCACCGGCTGGCGATTCGCCGCCGCAATGCCCGTGATGCCTTCGCCCAGCGGGATCACCAGGTTTCGCACCACTTCTTCGCGATGGCCGATGGAATAGCGGATGCCAAGCCCGTGCTGGCGCTCGCTGTAAAGCAGGATGGCGAACAGATCGTAAGGCACGACATCCTTGACGATGGCGGCGACGTTGGCGAGAATGCGGTCCAGATCGAGCGTGTCCGAGGTTGCGGCGGAAACATCCAGCAGAAAATCGAGGAGTTCGGCGCGTTCCTGGAAGCGGACTTTGGTTTTGCCGGTAGGCGCGGCCATCATGTCCGGATTCCGCGATTCGTGCGGCGCGGGCGGCTTCGACGATCTTGACGCTGGCGCTGGCGCCGATGCGCGTGGCGCCGGCCGCCACCATCTTCAGTGAGATCGTCGAGAGTGCGGATTCCGCCCGAAGCCTTGACGCCCATGTCGGGACCGACGGCGCGGCGCATCAGCTCGACATCGTGCACCGTGGCGCCGGAAGGGCCGAATCCGGTGGAAGTTTTCACGAAGTCGGCGCCGGCGAGTTTGGCGAGCGTGCAGGCGCTGGTTTTCTGATCGTCACTGAGCAGCGCGGTTTCGAGAATCACTTTCACGATCGCGCCGGCGCGATGGCAGGCGCGCGGCGATGAGCGCGATCTCTTCTTCCACAGCACGGTCGTCGTCTCCGCGCAATGCGCCGATATTCTGCACCATGTCGATCTCTTGGGCGCCGGCGCGCAGAGCGGCTTCGGTCTCGTGCAGCTTCGCTTCGGTCAAGGTGGCGCCGAGCGGAAACCCTACCACGGTGCAGACCTTGCTGTCGGATCCGGCCAGTTCGGAAGCCGCGATCGGAACCCAGTACGAGTTCAAACAAACGCTGGCGAAATTGTACTGGCGCGCCTCGGCGCAGAGCTTCAAAATGTCCTCACGCGTGGCCTCGGGGCGCAGCAGGGTGTGATCGATCAGGCGGGCGATATTCAGCGCAGAATACGACATAAGTGCAATAAAATCAGTGGCTTTACAGACGGCGACCGGAGTTCTTATGATAGCACAGCGCGTCCATTGCAACCCGTTCGGCACAAGGTTATGGCTTAATGGTTGGCATGGACCTGCATGCGATCCGGATGGAGATTCCGAGCGACGGCAACATCATTATCGGGCACAGCCATTTCATTAAAACGGTGGAGGATATTTACGAAGCGATCGTGAATAGCGTTCCGCAGATGAAGTTCGGGATCGCCTTCAACGAAGCGTCGGGGGCGTGTCTGACGCGCGTGGATGGCAACGATGAGGAGCTGCAGGCGATCGCGGCCAGGAACGCGACGGCGGTGGGGGCGGGACATCTGTTTGTGGTGGCGTTGCGCGACGGGTTTCCGATCAACGTGAAGAATCGGATTCTCGATACGCCCGAAGTATGCACGATTTTTTGCGCCACCGCGAATCCGGTGGAGGTGATCGTGGCCCAGACCGAGCAGGGCAGGGGAGTGCTGGGCGTGATCGACGGGGCGTCGCCCAAGGGCGTGGAGACCGCGGCGGATGCAGAGTGGCGGCACGGGTTTTTGCGCAAAATCGGATATAAGAAGTGAGGCTCGCGCGCGCGCTCGTCCTGCTATTGGCTGGTTGGCTCTTGGCGGGACAGGACCGCCTTGAGATCACCCGTATTGCCGTTATCAAAGGCACGCGAGTCACACAGCAGAACGGAAAAATCACGGAGCCTGCGTGCGAAGAACCGGTGATCGCGGAGCGGATTCCGAAAAAGCTCCTGGACACGCCTGCACCCGAACCAGCAGGGGCCACCATTCGCCAGGTCCTCGAAAATCGCGCTGATGGCACGCCTGGCGAAGAAGTCCTGGAGAACCCGGAATTCTTTGAGGCGCTGCATACAGCCGGAACAATCCCTGGTGCAATTGCATTTGCGAAGAAGAACCACGGCACGCTCGGCTGGTTAAGCCAGGATTACGCAGGCGAGCGGATTCTATGGTGTCATTCACCGTCGATTTTGATTGTGCGGATTCCTGCCAAGCGCCTCACTATGGTGGCCGCCACGCACTTCGCCGACGCGAGCATCGCACGCTCCTTGCTGGCCCTGACATTTTTCAGATTGGTCGCGCGGATGCCGGTCGCACTAAGCGATACCTTGATCGCTAGCGGACAAGTGCGCAAGGCACTGGACGCGTATCCCGAAATCGCAAACGTGCCGGATGTCACACTACTCAAAATCTTCGCTGAACAGGGTCTGCCGGAAACCGAGGCTTCGGCGACAGCGGTGATTAAGGCGCATCCTTCGCTTCCGACCGCGTGGTTTTATTACGGTCAATATGTGGAGAACAACAAGCGCTACCGCGAAGCGGCGGCGTGTTTTGAGAAAATCACCATGCATCAGCCGCCCTGGCACAACTGGACGGTGGCAGCGGCGAAGAAAGAGTTGACGTACCTGAAGACCTACTGAACCGCGGACCTATTGAACCGCAGCCAGGGCCCGTTCGGGCTTAGATCCCCGCACCGCGTTACCACTGGCTTGCGCCAGCCACTTCGAAAGAGCCTTGGATGCGCAGGATTCCGAGCAAATATGCTCGTATCCGTTCAGGTCGGCGAGCTGCTGATCCCACCGGACCAAGCGGAATTGTTCGGCATCAATAGGCCGAAGCCACCAATGATTCGTTTGGCCTTTCAAATTCAGGCAGTAATCGCAGCGATATGGGCACTCAACTTTCATACCTCTATTACATCCTTCCGAAGCAGGATTAAGAACCTTTGCCTCTACCGTCTAGTGGTTAGATTAGGAAAAGCTACGTCAGGTTACTCCTGATAAATACCTTAGTTCCTCTTTGATTAACCGACAACGTACTGGGAGCCTAGCAAGTACTAGCTGCATTTTCTATGGTTTGTGACTGGCGTACTAGGTCGGAGCTTGAATTATCACTAATAAACAGATGCACCAGAAGATAGCTGGCGATCGGCAACCAGGCAAAGGTAAGGCATACCGTTCCGAAGCCGTAGCGTTCGATGACTCCGGCCAGGGGGCGGGAGATAAACGATTGCATTACTCCGTATGCGAATACCAGCGCCGCGCCGCCGAATGCCGCCCGGCCGGCGCCGTAAATATCGATGGGCAGGGTGTAATGATTCGTGCTCCAGGCGCACACCCAGAAGAAGCTAAATGACATTCCGGCGGTGGCGAGGGCTGGGTTGGGCAGGAACGGCACGGCCATGGTGGCGAGCAGAAAGATGGCCGAAAGCAGGCAGGCGCGTTTTCGCGCGGCTACGGGCGTGTGGCCAAGGTGGACCAGTCGCCAGGAGATGGCGCCGCCGAGCAGCGCGCCCAGATAGCCGGTCAACGGGACGATCCAGGTGTAATGCGAGGCTTGGGGCGGAGTCAGGTGGTGCACGCGAATCAGAAATGTGGGGGCCCAATTCGCCCACAGGCTGTACACCGTCATGCCGAGCATGTTGGCGATCATCAGGGCCCATAGCTTGGGGTCGCGCAGCAGGCCGAAGGAATGCGCGGCGGCGCCCGCCTTCGGTAGCGCGGCCGGCGGAATCTTACGAGCGGTTGCCAGCCACAGGGGAATCCAGGCCAGGCTCAGGAGTCCCGCGGTGTAGAACGCCCAGTGCCAGGAAAAACGATACGAAAAGTAAACGGCGAATGCCGGCGCGATTCCTGCGCCCAGGCTCAAGCCGAGCTGGCTGGTGGCCTGTCCCACGGCGCGTTCGGGCGGCAGCAGATACATCGCGATGGCTTTGGTGACGGCGGCGATGGCGCCGGCTTCCGAAATCCCGAGCAATGCGCGCCACAGCAGGAGCTGATGAACGCTGTGCGATGCGCCGGTGCCAAAGCTTGCGACGGCCCACAACGCCACGGCGTAACCGGCGCCGCGATTCAGACCCACGCGATCGACGAACCATCCCACGAATAGCGCGCTGAGCGCGTAGGCGATGGAGAAGACCGAGAGCAGCAGGCCGTAGTCGTCGTATGTGAACGGGAACTCGGGATGCGCGCGCCAGATGTCGACCATGGTGGCCAGGATTTGGCGGTCGAGATAATTCAGGACTGAAGCGAAAATGAAGACGGTGATGGCAACCCAGCGGGCGGGGATGGGTGTTCGCACGTGGTGATTGTAACGCGGTGCCATTCACGATCGAGCGTAGGCGCGTTTGGATCCGCGACCATGGACTACCCAGGCCGCTTCCGAACCCGAAGCGCACGCCTGGACAGCACGGCAAATCCCGAACCCAACTCGTCCGCGTGCTGCTCAAAGGCGACGACCAGTTCCACCCGAGTGCAGGAGATGGCGGAACACAAGTTCTCCAAAATCCTTGTCCGCAGTCAGTAACACCGCATCTGACTCGCGGTTCTTCGCGAGAACGGCATCATCATCAATGCCGCGGTCTAGTTCGGCGATGTACAGGACGTTGTGCCCGGCGGCGCGGAGCCTATCGACGATCTGTTTGTCGACATTTTCGTCCGCGACAATCTTTACCCTGTAACTTTCTCAGCCGGATAAACAACATCGGCCCGTAGCACCTCGGCCGCGAAAGCGATCGCAGCCCGCGCGCCTTCCGCCGTCAGGCGAGGGTGCGCCCTAACGATTTGTTCTACGGTTTCTCCAGCGGCCAGCTTCTCCAGGATCGATTCAACCGTGATCCGAGTGCCGGCAACGGTCGGCTTTCCCATCATGATCTTTGGGTCCGAGCTGATCAGGGTGTCTGGCACAAGAGACCTCGTTCAATCTCAAGTCTACTTCACACGGTGGCGCCGGGTTGCGGCGCGAGCTGCTTCAACTGGCCTTCCAGCAAATCCAAAACTCTGCCGGCATCGTGCGCGCCATCGAGCGGCAGTCGCAGCACGCCGGCGGGCGTGAACTGCGCGCCTTCCGTGCCGCGTGACCAGGGTCATCAGGCGCTTCGGATCGATGTGCGCTTCCTTGTGGAACTTGACGTTCAGCACGCCGGCGCGCCGGTCGATGGCTTCGATGCCGAGCTTTTGCGCCGAGCCTTTCAGCGCGGAGAATTTCAGCAGATTGCGCACGGCTTCGGGCGCGGGACCGTAGCGGTCTTCCAGCTCCGCCAGCGCTTCGGCCGCGGCTTCGGGCGTGGCGGCGTCGGCGATGCGCTTGTAGGCGCGCAGGCGCTGGTGTTCGTCGGAAATGTATTCGGGCGGAATGCGGATGTCCAGGCCCAGATTGAGCGTGGAATGCACTTGCGAGCGGCGCCTCTTCGCCCTTCAGCTCATGCACGGTCTCTTCCAGCAGCCGGATGTACATGTCGAAGCCGACCGCGCCGATGTGGCCGTGCTGCTCGCCGCCCAGCATGTTGCCCGCGCCGCGCAGTTCCAGATCGAGCGCGGCGATTTTGAACCCGGCGCCCAGATCGCTGAATTCCTTGAGCGCGGCCAGGCGCTTGCGCGCGATCTCGCTCAGCTCGGTGTCGGCGGGAACCAGCAAATACGCGTACGCGCGGCGATTCGACCGGCCCACGCGGCCGCGCAACTGGTACAGCTCCGACAAGCCCGTAGCGCTCGGCGTTTTCGATGATCATGGTGTTCGCGAGCGGAATATCGAGGCCGTTTTCGACGATCGTGGTGCACACGAACACGTCGTACTCGTGCCGCATGAAGCCCAGCATCACGCGCTCCAGCTCCGCCTCGCCCATCTGCCCGTGGCCCGACGCCGACGCGCACGTCCGGGCACCAATTCCTGAATCGCCGCGGCGCGCATGTAAATGGTGTCCACGCGATTGTGGATGAAATACACCTGGCCGCCGCGCGCGATCTCCTGCTCGATGGCGGTGCGAATCAGATCGTTGTCGAAGTGCGCCACCACGGTGTGGATGGCCAGGCGATCCTTGGGCGGCGTTTCGATCACCGACATGTCGCGCAGCCCGGCCAGCGACATGTGCAGCGTGCGCGGAATCGGCGTGGCGCTCATGGTGAGCACGTCCACGTTGTGCTTGAGCTGCTTGAGGCGCTCCTTGTGCCGCACGCCGAAGCGCTGTTCTTCGTCGACGATCAGCAGGCCCAGATCGTGAAACTCCACGTCCTTCGAAAGCAGGCGATGCGTGCCGATCACGATGTCGACCTTGCCGTCGGCCAGGCCCTCCAGCACTTCGGCGATCTCTTTCTTATCGCGGAAGCGGCTGAGCATTTCGATGCGCACCGGAAAGGCCGCGAAGCGGCGCTTGAACGTTTCGAAATGCTGGAAGGCGAGCACGGTGGTGGGCGCGAGCACCGCCACCTGCTTGCCGTCGCCCAGCGCCTTTGAACGCGGCGCGCATGGCGACTTCGGTCTTGCCGTAGCCCACGTCGCCGCACAGCAGCCGGTCCATGGGATGCGGCGCTCTCCATGTCGCGCTTGATCTGCTTGATGGCCGCGAGCTGGTCTTTGGTCTCGGTGAATTCGAAGGCGTCTTCGAACTCGCGCTGCCAGTTGCTGTCGGCGCGAAAACGAGAAGCCTTCGGCCATGCGGCGCTGCGCGTAGAGCTTCAACAGCTCGTCGGCCATGTCGCGCATTTTGGCTTTGACGCGCGATTTGCGTGCGCTCCCAGGTGGCGCCGCCCAGGCGGTCGAGCGGCGGCGCCGCGCCTTCGCCCGCGCCGCGATATTTCTGGACCAGGTCCAGGCGCGTGAGCGGCACGTAGAGCTTGGCGTCGCCCGCGTATTCGAGCAGCATGAAGTCGCCCTTGTTGTCGCCTTGCGCGATTTCGCGCGTGCCCAGGAACCGGCCGACGCCGTGCGTCGTCGTGGACCACGTAGTCGCCGGGCTTCAGATCGGCCATGTCGGCGGTGAAGGCGGCGAGCTGCGATTTGGTGGGGCCGGGCTTGCGCGACCAGGTCGGACGAATCGAACAGATCTTCGGAGCCGAAGACGGCGATGTGCGCTTCGGGAAAGACGACGCCGCGGCGGACCAGTCCTTTGACCAGAAACGTGCTGGCGGCGGTGCCGGCGACATAGGAGCGCTCGGCGAGATACGGGCGACGTGGCGTCGGCGGGATCGAGGCCCAGCTGGAAGGGAACCGAGTACTCCTGGAAAATGTCGGCCAGACGCTCCAGTTCGCCGTTGGATCGGCGCGAAGAACGACCACGCGATAGCCTTGCTCCACCAGGTTGCGCGCTTCGGCGATGGCGGCCTGGATGTTGCCGTGAAACGCGAGCGACGGCCGGGACGCCGTCGACGCGGATGCTGGTCAGGGATTGGTGATTGGTGATGAGCTCCAGTTCGCGGATGCGCGAGCTTCGGCGTTTCCTTCGAGAGCTCTGCGCGCAGCTCGGGCCAGGTGAAGAAATTCGCTTCCGGCGGGCAGGCGAATCGGACTGATCGGGCTTGTCTTCCAGACGCTTCCACAGGCGCTCGGATGCGGCGGCAACCTGCTCCGGCTCGTCGACAACGACCAGGGGATTTTCGGTGAGCGAAAACAGCGAATGCTTGCGCGGCCGGACCAGCGGCACGGCGAATTCCCAGCCCGGAAACGGATCGCCGGGGCTGGCGACGTCCATTTGCTCGGCCAGCTCGCGAAACAATTCGCGCGATTTGGGATATTCGGCCAGCGGCAGCAGCGTTGCTTCCGAGACCTTCATCACGGAGCGCTGCGTTTCCACGTCGAATCGCCGGATGGATTCGATCAGGTCGCCGAACAGCTCGATGCGGATCGGCTTGGACGCTTCGGCGGGGAAAATGTCCAGGATGCCGCCGCGCAGCGAATATTCGCCGACCATTTCCACCGGGTCGCGCTTCTCGTAGCCGATGCTTTCCAGATGCGCGAGCAGATCTTCGAGCGGAATCTCTTCGCCGACGCGCAAGGTGAGCGCGAGCTGCCGGTAAAACTCCGCGGCTTCGGTGCGCAGCAGCGCCGACGCCACTGGCGTGATGGTGATGCTGGTTTTGCGCGAGGCCATGCCGCCACAGGCCGATGGCGCGCTGCTCGCTGATTTCGCTGTGCGGGGACATGCGCTGCGCGGGCAGCACGTCCAGGCGGGGATGGTTTGCGGGCGTGGCAGATCGGACGTGACGAGAAGATCGAAGAAGGTGTCCACCAGTTCGCCGAGAGCTTCGGCTTGCTTGTTGCCGTCCACCACTACCACCACGTTGCGCTCGGTAGCCTGCCACAGCAGCACGATGTAGAGCGCCTTGGCGGTGGTGGTAAGTCCGGAGAGCGACTGGCGCGCGTGCGGATCGCGCAATCAGCCGGCTGACCACCTCTTGGAAGGCAGCGTCGCGACTGAGCGACTGAAACAGATCACGGATCGCTGGATGTGTCACAAGAGATGAGTCACGGATGATGCTGGCGCGTGGAAGGCCTGAGCTTTACGGTTCTATTTTAGCGTGGGTGTGGGCGATGCATCTGCCATGAGCCGTGAAGGCCAAGCGTCGGCACGAGTGCCGACGCGGCACGCATGAGTGCGTGCGCGACAAAGAGAGTAAGGAGTCAGTCGGCGCGCAGGGCGGCCATCGGATCTGTTCGAGCTGCGGTGAGGGATGGCGCGAGCGCAGCGGCGATAGCGCATCCGATGAGGATCGCGGCGACGGCGGCGATGGTGAGCGGATCGCGCGAAGACGTTTGATACAACATCGAATTGAGCCAGCGGCTGATGAAGAGCGCGCCTGCGATACCGAGCGCCGCTCCGGCGAGCGTGAAGCGCAGGGCCGAGCGGAGGATCATGGTTGCGATGCCGGCGGGCGAGGCGCCCAGGGCAATGCGAACGCCGATTTCCTGCGTTCGGCGGGCCACTAAGAATCGGACCAATCCATAGAGTCCGCTGACGGCCAGCAGCAGCGTGATGGCGGCGAACAGGCTGAACAATATGGCATGAAAACGTTCGGGGACAGCGAAGTCGCGAACGCGGTCCTGCATGGTCATCACGTCAATGGGAACGGAGGGTTCCAGAGATCGAATCTCATCGCGCAGCCAGATTTCGAGGAATTGCGGACGCAGGCTGGCGCGCACGGCTACGGCGATGTGACGGCCGGTCATGCCGCGCAGCCAAAACTGCGGAAACTGATCGCGATCGAGATAGAACTCGGGATCGGGTGCGCCCGCGAGTCCGGAATTGCGGACATCGGCGGAGACGCCCACGACAGTGTATGTTCCCGATTCAGCGGGGGTGACGTGCTGGCCGATGGGATTTTCGCCGGGCAGAAGTTTGCGGGCGAGCGATTGGCTCAAGATCATGGCGGGAGTGTTCGGAGCGTTCCGGTCGGAAATATCGAAGGCGCGGCCTTGGAGCAGACGCACATGAAAAGTCTGGAAGTAATCGGAAGAGACGGCCCGCCAGGGAACCATGCCGCCGACGCCTTGCTGGAAAGCCGGATGCCCGGAAACACGGATCGCAAAGAAGGGTATCGATCGGGAGAGGCCGCCAGGCGGGATGGAATCGGCGAAGGCGACGCTGGTGAGGCCGGGCTGGCTTCGCAGGCGTTGTTCGAGCGTTTCAGAGAACGCGCGCACACGCGCCGGGGTGTAACTGGACCCGAGCGTGAATTGCGCCATGACGACGTGCTCGGCGTCCAGGCCGAGCGGCACGCTTTCGAGTTTCCACAAAGTGCGGAGCATCAGGCCCGCACCGGTGAGCATGATGAGCGAGCCGGCGATTTGCAAGGTAACCAGCGCGTCGCGAATCGAAGTTCTCGTGGGCGAAGTGGAACGCCAGCCGGTGAATATTTCAAGCGTCGGTTGGCGCAAGGCGGGCAGTGCTCCGAACATCAGGCCGCTGAGCAAAGAGAGCAACGCGGCGAATACGAAGATGCGAATGGAGAAGTGGACTTCCGTGAGTCCGGGGATGCTGTTGGCGGAGGTGGCGAGCAATATTTTGAGGAGGAACACAGCCAGTGCGCACCCCAACGCGCCGCCGCACAGGCTAAGGAGAACGCTTTCGGTGATGGCGTGGCGGGCGAGCCGCGAGCGGCTGGCGCCGAGTGTCTGCCGCATGGCCAGCTCGCGCTGGCGGCTGGTGGCGCGTGCAAGCAGAAGACTGGTGACATTCATGCACGCGAGCAACAGAACGGCGAGGACCGCGAGCAGCAGAACCCAGGAAGCCGTACGGCGGTCGCGGTATTGCCAATCTCGGAGGGTGCGAACGCCCACGTGGATTTCGTTGCGGTAGGCAACGGGCGCTCCCGCGATGTCGCGTTGGAGGACGGGTGCGAGTGCGGAAATTGCTTGCGCCGGAGTCCACCCGGGGCGGAGGCGGGCGAAGGTACGCAGCATGTGGCCGGTATTGGGGAATACTTGTGCGGCTTCATTCAGTTGTTGGGGCAGGATGAGGTCGAATCGGCCGAGAGTCGGCATCACACAATCTTTTGGAAGAACGCCAACGATGGTAGTGGATGCGTTGTCGAGCGAAATGCGGCGGCCGATCACGCCGGCTTGGCTGCCGAAGCGAGTTTGCCAAAGGCGGTACGAAAGCAAAGCGACCGGGGGCGCGTGCGGGCGGTCCTCATCGCGCGTAAAATTGCGTCCGATGATGGGCTGCACGCCGAACAGGGGAAAGAACGTGGACTCAACGTGGGCGCAGGCCAGGCGGGCTGGGTTGATTTCGGTGAGGTCGCAATCCTGGTCGCCGGGAAACATGGACGTGACGGCCTGGAAAGCGGGGATCTTGCCGCGCCAATAAAGATAGTCGAACCCAAACTGAAATTCACGTTCTTCGATGGGCGCTTTCATTCCATAGGCGACGATGCGGCTGGGATCGGAATAGGGCAGGGGACGAAAAAGCACGCCATCGACGACGGTGAAAACGGCGGTGGATGCGCCGATGCCGAGCGCGAGGATCAATAAGACCGTTACGGAGAAAACCGGGTTGCGAAAAAGCTGGCGCAGGGCGTGGCTCAGATCCTGAAGGATGCTTTCCAGGAACGGCGCGAGGTGGAATCGACGGGTATCCTCGAGGACGAGGGTGGCATTGCCGAATTTCCTGCGGGCGCTGGCATCGGCTTCGGCGGCGTAGAGGCCGGACTGGCGTTCCAGATCGGCGCGCATCGCTAGATGGGACTGGATTTCTTCCGCGATTTCGGCATGGACGCGGGAACGCCGAAACAAAGTAAGCCAGATGCGTTTCATACATACCTCAGGATGCGTGTTACGCCTTTCGTGACGTTGTCCCAGTTCGATTCGGCCTGTTCCAGGCGTGCGCGGCCGGAGGCGGTGAGCTTGTAGATGCGGGCGCGGCGGCCATTTTCGGTTTGGATCCAGTTGGCTTTGACGAATTTGTCGCGCTCCAGGCGATGGAGGGCGGGGTAGAGCGAGCCCTCTTCCACGCGCAGCAGGCCTTCGGAAACGGTTTGGATATGGAGGGCGACGCCGAAGCCGTGATTGGGGCCGCGGGCCAGTGTTTTGAGGACCAGCAGATCCAGCGCTCCGAGCAGCGCGTCGGAAGACCGGGCCATAGTTACCTCCCTAGAGGACTCACTAAGACAACTATGGGAGGTATTATGACACAAACGGCCGGCGGCAGGATAGACTTATTTACGGGCGCGTCATGAGAGTCCAATGTTTAGCGATTCTGTGGGCCGCGGCGCTGTGCGCGGGTCCGCTCGACGATCCGCTGGCGGTGGGGCGGAAGGCGCTGGCCAACGACGGCGTAGCGACGGCCTGGAGGCTGGCACAGAAGGCCTTGAGCGATGCGCCGGAGTCGGCGGCGGCGCATGAATTCGCTGGAGAAGTGCGGTTCCGTCGCGGGGAATTCGCCGACGCTGACGCGGAGTTTAAAGCGGCGGTGGAGTGGAATCCGCGGTATGCGCTGGCGTGGTGGGGGTTGGGGCGAGTGGCCGAATGCGCGTCCATGAACAAAACCGCGGTGGAGGATTTTCATCGCGCGTACCAGCTGAATCCGAAGGACCCGCGGATTCTGGCGGCGTGGATTCCGCGGCTGCATGGGCAGGAGCGGATTGACGCGTTGAATCGCTACGAAGCGTTCATGAGGGCGGCCGCCGCGAACGGGACCGGCGATCCGAAGCAGCAACTGGATGAATTGCGGCAGCGCGAGGATCTGGCCAAGGCGCTCAATGGGCGCGAGGCCATGGCGCTGGCGAGTCCGTATCAATCCGCCGAAGTGCCGTTGCAGGCCTTTGTGAGCGGTGCGACGCATCTGCGCACCTTTGGCCTCGAAGTGATGGTGAATGGCAAACCGGCGCGGCTGGTGCTGGACACGGGTGCCGCGGGCATCGTACTTTCGCATCCGGCGGCGGAGCGCGTCGGGCTGGCGCGCGTGGCCGATGCGACGGTGCGCGGAATCGGAGACAACCCGAAGCTGACGGGCGGATATCGCGCCATCGCGGAGCGGTTTCAGATTGGAGACGTGGCGTATCGCGATGCCGTGATCAGCGTGGCGGACCAGAGTTTGGTCGGGATCGAGGATGGGCTGATTGGGGCGAACGTGCTGGGCGAATTTCTGATCACGCTGGATTTCGCGGGCGGGAAGCTGCGCCTGGATCCGCTGCCGGGCTATCATCCGGGCGATACCTTTGGCGATCGCGCGGTGAGTCCGCAGATGGAGAACTGGACGCGCGTGTTTCGATTCGGGCATTTGCTGCTAGTGCCGGCACGGGTGGGCAATGTGAGCAATCGGCTGTTTGTGCTGGATACAGGCGCGGCGAACACGCTGATCTCCTATGAGCTGGCGGCTGAAGTAAGTAAAGTGAGTCGAGATGATAAGCTGGCTCTGCGGGGATTGAACGGGCGAGTGGGCGATGTGTATCAGACCGGCAACCTGGTGCTGGAGTTCGCTGGATTCGAGCAGAAGAATATGGGGATGACGGCGTTCGATACCTGGCAGCTCAGCCATCGGCTGGGGACCGAGATTTCCGGATTCCTGGGACTGCCGGTACTGGACCTGTTCAAGCTAACGATTGATTATCGTGATGGACTGGTGAAGTTCGAACGAAAACAGTAGGCTTGGCTCAAGGAGAAATCGATGCGCAGATGGATATGGCTGCTGCTGGTGTTCGCTCCGGCGCACGCCCAGGAGAAGAAGGCCACCACTTTGACGGCCATGGATTACATCGAGATCCAGCAACTGGTCAATAAATACGGCCAGTACATCGATACGTGCAGCAACAATGGGTACGATTACGCGGATCTCTACACGCCGGATGGCGTGTTCATCGACAAATATTCCGACGACGGGTTCAAGCAAGGCGGCGTGCAGCGGGCCAAAGGGCGCGATGAGCTGGCGGCGGCATCCTGGGGCGGATCGAAGGGTTGCAAGGATATGCCCTGGAATGGATGGACTCACCTGATGGGCGATGTGGTAATCACGCCGACGCCGGGAGGCGCGAAGGGCCGATGTTATCTGATCTCGCTGGGAGAAAAAGGACCCGGCAGCGTGGATCGCGATGGCGGTTATGAAGACATCTACGTGAAGACGGCGAAGGGCTGGCGGATCAAGTCGCGGACGCATGTGCGGAGCAAGGAGTGGAGCAATCCGCTGCTGCAGACTCCGGATCGCAGGTAGCATGAAACGGCTCGCTCTTCTGATTGCGTGGGCCTGTTTGCTCGGAGCCCAGCCTCCGGCCGCAGAGGCCGTTCAAGATCATCAAGCTCGATCCGGCGCTCGATCAGCATCATTTCGCCCGATGCCAAGCTCGAAACACTCGGCGATCATTTTGGTTTGACCGAAGGGCCGGTGTGGGTGCAGCACGGCGGCGACGGATATCTGTTGTTCAGCGACAACGCGGCGCAACAAGATTTACAAATGGTCGCCACACGCGCCGCTGTCGGTGTTTCTGCAAAAGAGCGGATACACGGGCAACGATGTGATGAATGTTGGCGCGCAAACGGTGATCGGGCGGCGGCGTTGCGATTTTGCTGATCGGCTCGAACGGACTGACGCTCGATCCCGCAGGGACGCCTGCTGATCACCGCGATGGACGGATCGCACCATTGTCCGGCTGGAGCCAGATGGCAAGCGGACCGTGCTGGCGGATCGCTACCAGGGCAAGCGGTTCAACGGGCCGAACGACATCGCGTGCAAATCCGACGGCGCGATTTATTTCACCGATACGGTTTGGGGCATGCGCGGCGCCGGGAAGAGCCCCGATCGCGAGTTGCCGTACAGCGGATTCTTCCTGATCAAGGATGGCAAGGTGACGCTGCTTGGCGCGGAGAAAGACAGCGACACACCCAATGGCATCGCGCTGTCGCCCGATGAAAAGCATCTCGTATGTAACGGCTTGGGACTTGTCGAAAACCATGCGCTACGATGTGCTGCCCGACGATACCGTCGCGAATCCGGTGAAGTTTTTCGGATGCCGGGCAACGACGGCATCAAGGTGGATGTCAGAGGCAATGTTTATTCCAGCGTGCGGGCAACGAGGTTTGGATCACCTCGCCTGAGGGCAAACATTTGGGCACGCTCGAACTGCCGCAGATTGCCACCGAGCCGAGGCCGCGGATCGTCACGACGAATCTGGCTTTTGGCGATGCCGACAGCAAGACGCTGTACATCACGGCCTGCACGCATCTGTTTCGGATTCGGCTGAAAGTGGCGGGAGTGAGGCCAGGGCCGCAGCGCTAATCCGGCAGCGCGAACGCGACGATGCCGATGCCCGCCGCCACCGCGATGTATTGCTTGTGATCGAACTGATAGGTCATCGGCGAAGCCTTCCAGACTTGATTGGTCGGGAACTGCCACAGGATTTTGCCGCTGCTCGCGTCGGCCGCCATGAACGCGCCGCTGTTCTCGCCGAAGAAGACCAAGCCGGAAGCCGTCGAGAGCACGCCCGCCGAAGCGGTGATGGGGCCGGTGCGTTTGCGGATACTTCCCAAGCGATCTCGCCGGTCTGAATATTGATCGCGCGCAGAACTTTTTCGAACGTCTCGCCAGGCGCGGGCCGCGCCACGCCGCCCATGTAGCCCTTGCCCGGCTTGCCATTCGCCGTGATTTGGTCGAAAACAGATTGCAGCGCTCCAGCGCCTGGAAATAATAAAGGCCAGTGGCCGGATTGAACGAAGTCGAATACCAATTGGTTCCGCCCTGGAATCCGGGGCAAACGTAGGTTTCGCCGCCGGCCGTCTTCGGGCAGCGTCTTCAAAATCGGGCGGCCGTCCTTGCCGATTCCTTCGGCCCAGTTCAGTTTCTTCAGGAACGGCTTCGCGAGCAGGAGCTGGCCATTGGTGCGGTCGAGCACGTAGAAAAAGCCGTTGCGATTGGCCTGCAGCAGCAGTTTGCGCGGCTGGCCCTGCCAATCGGTATCCACCACCACGGGCGGCTCCTGCGCGTCCCAATCGTGAATGTCGTGCGGCGTGAATTGGAAATACCATTTGAGCTTGCCGGTCTTCGGATCGAGCGCCAGCAGCGAATCGGTATAAAGATTGTCGCCCGTGCGCTCGTCGCCGTCGAAATCGGGGCCGGGATTGCCCACCGGCCAGATAGAGCGTGTCGAACTCGGGATCGTATGTGCCGGTCATCCAGGTGTCGCCGGAACGGTGTGCAACATCTTTGCCGCTCCATGTTTCCGAGTCCGGTTCGCCGGGTTTCGGCACGGTCCAGAATCGCCAGACTTCCTTACCGGTGGACTGATCGTAAGCGGCCAGAAATCCGCGCGCGCCTTCATCGCCGCCCGCCGTGCCCGAGATCACCAGATTGCCGACCACCAGCGGCGCCGACGTTCCGTTGTAGTTCTGATGCCAGTCCGCCATTTCGGTTTCCCACAGCAGCTCGCCGTTGAAGCGGTTGAGCGCGATCATGTGCGCGTTGTCGGTGAGCATGAAGATGCGATCGCCGGACCACGCCACGCCGCGATTGAATCCGATGGCCGCATTCCCGGCGACGCCTTTGGTGCGTGCGCGCTGGTAATGCCAGATCAGGCGGCCGCGTGCCGGCGTCGAGCGCGAAGCATTCGTTGGCGCTCGATACGTACATGATGCCTTCCACCACCAGCGGGCGTGTTCTCGATCTGCGCGACGTTCGGCATGGGAAAGATCCAGCGCGGGGCCAGGCGCGCGACGTTGCCCTTGTTGATCTGCGCAAGCTTGGTGTAGCGGTTGCCGCTGGGGTCGCCGTTGTAAGTGGGCCAATCGGTTTGCGATGTGACTCAGCGATAGCGGTCGCCCGTCCTTGCGCAGCAGATCGGATCTCGCTTGTCGTCGGTGCGGAGCTGGAGATCGAGCGGGCCCTGATTCAGGACCTGGCCTTCGAACGTCTCGCCGGTGGTGAGCTGGATTTGCTTGCGAACGACGACCGGCGGCGCGGTGCGCGACATGGGCGCGAGCGTGCGGAGATACGCCACCAGGTTGGTCATTTCCTCGGCGGGCAGATCGAAAGCGGGCATGCCGGATGCCGGGCGCCCGGCGCGCAAGAACGCGGCGAGTTCCGTGGCGCTGCGCGCGGCGATCTGCGCCTGGATGTTGGGGCCGCCTTCGCCGCCGGTGGCGTCGCGCGCCATGGCATCGCGCGCAGCGGACCTCGTAGTCGCGGCGTCCGGGATCGGACTGGGCGGAGGCAAGGCCGAGGATCGCGAGTGAAAGAAGGGCGAGACGCAACGTTGGCATTGTCGCCACCATATCAGGTTTGAACAGATCAGATTCGCCCAGGAATAATGGCGGAGCAGTTCTCTCTTCGAGCCAAGCCGAGAAGCGCTTTATCGAAAGTCACTAGCGTTGCGCCAGCTTCTCGGGCAAACGCCAACAAATAACAATCGCCGATCCACTTTGAGGCACGCTCGGTGGCGAAGGCCTGCGTTGCGTGCCGAAATGCCGCATCGAGATGTCGCGGCTCGGGATGAAACTGCACGCGCGGATCGTCGAGCCAGCGGTCATAAACCATCCATCCATTCTGAATGGTGAGTGCATAGTCGCCCATCACCGCGGCTTGGACAACAGGCGCAACAAACCGAGCTGAGTGTAGCGGGAAAACAGAAGTGCTCAGTCATGAGGTAACTGGTCGAACCAGCTCCACGCATGCGCACTGTGAGCGTGCTCCGCGAACGATAGCGCTATCCACACATTCAGGTCAGGAAAAAACGAGATCATGCGGGTTCTCGTCGGTCGGGAACAACGGGACCGACTTTCGCGTTACGTTTGCCCTTGATTAGCGGGCCGGTGACGTACGCTCCTTTGCGCTTCTTGCTATACGTTTCCTCGATCGCATGGATAATCAGGGCACGCATCGATGTGCCGGATTGCGCGGCCCGGTGACGCAACACCTCATGCAAGGGCTCCGGGATATCGACGGTGGTTCGGATCGCCATGACTTCATTATGGCACCCGTTACATAAAGCTGTCATGGCAGCGGCTTGAGCTCCGGCTGTTCCCCGCTGGCAGCGGATACCCATCGACGTTGAGCATCATGGAAACGAACTGGTAATAACCCATGACGCCCAGCATGTCCACCACGCCGCGCTCGCCGAATTGTTGCTTGGCCGCTTGGAAGGCCGCGTCGCTGGCGTGGTGGGTGGTGAGCACCTCCGTGCAGAAGTTGTACACGGCCTCTTCGTCAGGCTGCATCGGGGCGGGGCGCTTGCCGGCCACGAGTGCCTCGATGAGGGCCGGGCTCAGGCCAGCGGCCAAGGCGTTCCTGCGATGCGCCTGCCATTCGAACTGGGCGGTCCAGAGGCGCGCCGTGATCAGGATGGCGAATTCATTCAGCCGCGGCGGAAGCGAAGAGTGAAAGCGGACCTGGGCGCCGAACTTCTGCGCCAGGTCGCCCATTTCGGGACTGCGCAGAAGCACGTTGAAAGGTCCGTCGAGGGAAGTGCGCGGGCCGGCGAGAATACTGTCGACCATCTTCTTCTGGTCGGGCGTCATGGTGTTGTAGCTGAGCGGCTCAAATCGGCCGCCGCGCAAATGGAGGTCGCGAGTGGTGGGAGCTTGTGCATTCACAATGCCAAGGATACCGAGAATCCCGGCACATACGGCTGGCAGGCGCATGGGGTGGTCCTTTCGCTGAAGTTGATTGTATGCGAAGGCTGAATTCCGTGCACCAAACTACTGGGTTCCGGCGTCTCACTTGGTGATGAAGTACGTGTTGCTGGTCCTGATGGCGGCGTGTGCCTGGGCGCAGTCACAGCCAAACCAGCCTGTCGACAATCCGGAACCCAAGCATCATCCGGGGGCGGGCAAAGACATCGGCAGCGGCGCGGGAGACATCGGAAAAGGCGCCGCCGAGGGCGCTGGCAATGTAGCGAAAGGCACCGGCAAAGGTGCCGTGGACTTAGTAACTCTGCATCCTATCCATGCGGCAGCCTCTGTCGGTAAAGGTGCCGGCGTGGGCGGGAAGGATGTGGCCGTTGGCACCGTGAAGGGCACGGGCAAAATCGGCAGAGGCATCGGCAAGGCGCTCAAAAAGCTATTCTAGTGTCGATCGGAGAAACCAATGAATAAGACCAACAATCAGCCGTTCCTGACAGATGTTCAAGAGCTGCGCTCGCGGGCGCGTTCCAGCCTGGAAAAAGGTCCGGTGACGCCCGATTACCAGGGCGACGTGAAACAGACCATTGAGATCCTGCAGGCGGTTCTCGCCACTGAAATTGTTTGCGTGCTGCGCTACACCATGAACGCGATCGCGGCGACCGGTATTTCGAGCGAGGGCGTGAAGGCGGAGTTCGAACAGCACGCCAAGGAAGAGCAGGGCCATATGCGGCAGGTGGCGGACCGGATCAACCAGCTGGGTGGATCGCCGAATTTCAACCCGGAGGGATTGGCATCGCGGGCGGCATCGCAGTATGTGGAAGGCGCGAACTTAGTCGAGATGATCAAGGAGAACCTGGTGGCCGAGCGAATCGCGTGCGAGCATTATCGCGAGCTGATTCGTTACTTCGCCGATAAGGACCCCACCACGCGGGTGATGATGGAGCACATTCTCATCAACGAAGAAGAGCACGCCAACGACATGCACGATCTGCTCGTCGCGCACGAAGGCAAACCTATGCTGAAGAGCCACGCGTAAGCGCGGCTAGCGGCAGGGCAAGCTGTTTCCGTTCGAGTGCCAGCAGATATTCTTTCCGGGGAAGGCCGCCGCCGTAGCCGGTGAGCTTGCCGTTGCTTCCGATGACGCGATGGCAGGGAATCACGATGGGAATCGGGTTCGCGCCATTGGCGCGGCCTACCGCGCGGGAAGCGTTGGGCGATCCGATGCGCCGCGCGAGCTCGCCGTAAGAGATCGTTTCGCCATACGGGATGTTGCACAGTTCGCGCCAGACGCGCTGATGGAAGGCCGGACCTTCGGCTGCCAGGGCTAGATTGAACTCGTGCAACTCGCCCGCGAACCAGGCACGTAACTGCCGAACTGTCTCGCGCAGCGGCAGTGCATCTTCGCGCCAGTTTGCACCTGGCACGGCCGGCTGGCGGCCATCCGCAAAAATGATATGGCGCAGCCTGGCTTCATCCGCCGCCAGCAGCAGCTTTCCGGTGGGGCTTTCCATCCATGTGTAGAAAATCGATGGTTCCATCTTTTACTCCTTGCCAAATGTGCATGGCGGCGTAAGCGCGCCAGGGACGCCAGCGTTCGGCGTGCCGCTCTAATTCCCGCGGCGTCTTCATGCCGGTGGCGCGCAGCAGGGCCAGGTCCCCGGCGGGAAATGCATCCGGATCGGAGAGCGCGCGCATCGCGATGTATTGCGCGGTCCAAGGCCCTAGGCCGCGGATGGCGCACATCCGGCCGACACACGTGGCTGCATCGTGGCGGCCATCGAACAGCAGCGATTCCGACGCAGTGGCGCGCGCAAACTCGCGGATTGCTTCGGCGCGCGCGGCCGGAATGCCGATGGCGAGATCGGCGGAGACGAGTTCGTGCGCCGCGGGGAACGTGCAGGCCAGGCCGTCGATTTGAAACGGAACCGGATGCCCGAACCTGGCGGCGAGCCGCGCGGTGAGAGTGGACGCGCCTGCCACGCTCACCTGCTGGCCAAGAATCGCGCGGACTCCGAGTTCGAAAGCATCCCAGGCGCCCGCGACGCGCAGGCCGGGGCGCATCTTGATTAATCGGGCGAGCAGCGGGTCGCGTTGGAGGCTGGAATTGATCGCGAGCGGGTCGGCATCCAGATCGAACATGCGGCGCACGCGGGCGACGACGTGCAGCAGTCGCGCTGGTCCGACGGAATCCACGCGGAGTGTCAGCGCGTGCCGGGCGCTTGGGTGTATTTCCAACCAGCCGGGCTGGCCGTCGAGCAAGAAGGTTCTGCGGTAAACATCGCCGTGAATGGATTCCACGCCCGCGATCGCGCGCTTGGAAAGGAAGCTGAGTACCGCGTCATAGTCATAGGGCGGACGGAACCGCAGTTGCAGCGTGCATGGTCCCTCGCCCGAAGCGCGCTTGGACCCGCCTCGCAACTCCCGAGGACTGCGTCCATACGTCGCGCGAAACGCGGCATTGAAGCGGCGAATGCTGCCGTAGCGCGAGGCGATGGCGATCGCTGGTGAGGGGCAGCGTGGTCTCGTCGATCAGTTTCTTTGCGGAGAGCAGGCGCTGCGCTTGCGCGACGGCGATCGGCGTGGCGCCCAGATGCTGCAGGAACAAGCGGCGCAAGTGACGCGATCCGATTCCGAGGCGTTCGGCGAGTGCATCCACTCCGCTCGATTCCAGCGCGCCTTCATCGATGAGCCGCAGCGCGCGCGTCACCGTGGTGGAAGTTCCATCCCACGCCGGCGTGCCCCAGCTTTCGGGACGGCAGCGCAGGCACGGGCGAAAACCGGCTTGGAGCGCCGCGGCCGCCGACGGATAGTAATCGACGTTGCCTTCCTGGGGCGAGCGCGCGGGACACACCGGCCGGCAAAAGATTCGAGTGGTCCGCACGGCGATGAAAAACTTTCCGTCGAAGCGCGCATCGCGCGACAAACGGGCTCTCCGGCAGATTTCGCGGTTCAGTTGCACCTTCCTCGATCATAATCGCAGGCGCGCAGAGAGACTAGCCGTTTTCGGACTTGAATGGCGTGGCGCTAAGATGGGAATACATGCGTGTTGCGGTGGTTTGCGCCCTGTCCGCGTTGGCAGCAAGCGCGGTGATCTTTGCAGGAAAACTGCTGGCCGACCGGTTGGAAGATACCTTTTACGTTCCGCTGGACGATCCGGCCATTCAATATGCGGGGCCGATGTCGGACCCCATCGCGCTTCTGGAAAAGCAGGTCGAGAGCGGGAAAGTAAAACTCGACTATGCCGGGAACGGCTGGGGCTATTTGCCCGCCGTCCTGAAGCAACTCGGCATCAACATCGATTCGCAAGTGCTGGTTTTTTCGCGCACCAGCATTCAGACCTCGCACATCTCGCCGCAGACACCGCGCGCCATTTATTTCAACGACGACAGCGCGGTGGGTTTTGTGCAGAACGGCGAAGTGCTGGAGATGTCGTCCATCGATCCCAGGCAGGGCGCGGTTTTCTACAGCCTGGACACCGAGAAGTCCGCCAAGCCGGAGTTCACCCGCCGCGACGATTGCCTGCGCTGCCACCAGGGTGCGCAGACCATGGGCATTCCGGGACTCATGGTCAGTTCGGTGCATCCGGTCAACGACGCCGACGCGCGCGAGTCGCATGGCAGCGCGTTCATTACCGACGACCGGATCAGTCTGGAAGAGCGCTGGGGCGGTTGGTACGTCACCGGAACCACCGGGTCGACGGTGCATCTGGGGAACAATCCGGAGCTGACCGACCCGTTGAATCCGGGACGGGCGTCGAAAGACCGGCACGCAGAACCTAACCAGCCTGGACGGGTTTTTCAATACCTCCCGATACCTGGCGCCCACCAGCGATATCGTCGCGCTGATGACGCTGGAACATCAGACCCGGATGACCAACCTGATGACGCGGATCGGGTGGGATGCGCGCATCGCTCTGCGCGAGGGCAAAGGCACAGTGGCTGAGGCCGCCCGCGACCGGATCAACACCGAGATCGAGGAGATGATCGGGTACATGCTCTTCGTGGACGAGGAGCCGCTGAAAGAGCCGGTGAAAGGCGTTTCGACGTTTACCAAGACATTCGCCGAGCGGGGGCCGACAGATTCTAAAGGCCGGTCGCTGCGGGATTTCGACCTTCAGAAGCGCCTGTTCCGGTATCCCCTGTCCTACATGATCTATAGCGCGGCGTTCGATGGGATGCCGGCCATGGTGCGGGATCGCGTCTACCATCGGCTGCACGAAATCCTGACAGGTCAGGACAAAAGCAAGACCTATGCCGGTATTTCGGCTGCCGACCGCCAGGCGGTCCTGGAAATCGTCCGCGCCACCAAACCCAAGCTGCCGGAATATTGGCTTTCTTCCAAATAAAATTGCGGTTACCCGAAGTTAGGCGGCTGGCGGAGTAACAATAGAATGAATGAGTTCGTCATTCATAACGGTGCAGGAATCCGGGTGGACCGGAGCCGCCGTCCGATAGAATTGCAATATCAGTAGCTTGGGCGGTATCCTCGAATGAAGGGCCCGCGTTTTGGCGCGGAAGGATCCATGAAGATACTACATGCTGTCGGTTGCATCGCAATTCTGAACGTCGTGGGCGTTCAGATGGCCAGTCCGCAAGCGTCCCCTCCGCCGATACAGGTGAAGGATGCCACCGCGGAGCGAGCGCTGCTCAATCAATATTGTGTCGTCTGCCATAACGACCGGCTGAAGACCGCCGGTCTGGAGCTGGACAAGATGGACACGGCACACGTTGCCGATCACGCCGAAAAGTGGGAGATGGTGGTGCGGAAGTTGCGTTCCGGCATGATGCCGCCCGCCGGGATGCCCAGGCCGGCCTGGAATACCTACGAATCGATGGTCGGATGGCTGGAAGGCGAATTGGATAAGAACGCCACCACGCATTTGCCGCCTCCCGGGCTGCATCGCTTGAATCGCACCGAATACGCCAACGTGATTCATGACCTGCTGGCCCTGGATATCGATCCCACCAAGTATTTGCCGTCGGACGATTCGACGCGCGGGTTCGATAACATCGCCGGCGCATTGTCGCTGTCGCCCGCGTTGCTCGAAGGCTACACCACGGCGGCCGCCAAAATCAGCCGCATCGCGATGGGCGACATCAATGCGCCGGTGCTGGCCACCTATCGCGTGCCATCCGACACCACGCAGGATTATCACATTGAGGGACTTGCCGTTCGGAACGCGCGGCGGCTTGGTAGCCGAGCACGAGTTTCCGGCCGACGGCGATTACGTATTCAAGGTCTTCCCCATCAACAAAGGCTTGATGGATAACAACAACGCGTTCGGCGAAATCACCGGCGAAAAGCTGGAACTGCTGGTGGATGGCCAGCGCGTGCATCTGTACGATTGGGATAAAGACATCGCGCGCGGCAAGGCGGTGCATGGCGGCACGGCCGATGTTCATTTCCAGGTGAGCGCCGGACCGCATACGGTGGGCGTGACGTTCCTGGCCACGCAGCTAGCGCCCAGCCAGGATCTGGACGAGCATTTCCTGCGCAGCACCATCGAGACCGGCGGGTTGCCGGGCTTCAAGTTCTATCCGCACGTCGGCAAGATGGAGATCCTGGGGCCGTTCAAGCCGGCGGGCGCGAACGATTCGCCCAGCGCGAAGAAGATTTTCGTCTGCCATCCGGCCGGCGCGTCGGAGGAAACGGCCTGCGCGACGAGAGATCGTCAATACGCTGGCGCGGCATGCGTTCCGCCGTCCGGTGACTCCGCAGGATACCGAGACGCTGATGAGTTTCTATCAGCAGGGCCGCAACGACGGAAATTTCGACACCGGCATCGAGCGGGCGCTGCAGCGCATCCTGGCCGATCCGGAGTTCGTATTCCGCAAGGAAGCCGAGCCGCCCAATCTCGCGACCGGCCAGACCTATCGCATCAGCGATCTGGAGCTGGCCTCGCGGCTGTCGTTCTTCTTGTGGAGCAGCATTCCGGACGACGAGTTGATCAACCTGGCGGCAGAGAACAAGCTGCATGAGCCGGCGGTGCTGGAGGAGCAGGTCCACCGGATGCTGGCCGATCCGCGGTCGGACCGGCTGGTGATCAACTTCGCCGGCCAGTGGCTGAACCTGCGCGCCTTGGCAGACCTGGTCGCCCACGGTTTCGATCTTTCCCGATTTCGACGACAACCTGCGCGCTGGCGATGCGCAAAGAGACCGAGCTGTTCTTCGGCAGCATCGTGCATGAGGATCGCAGCGTGCTCGATCTTCTGGATGCCAAGTACACGTTCTTGAACGAGCGGCTGGCCAAGCACTACGGCATCCCGGGCGTCTACGGCAGCAATTTCCGCCGCGTGGAGCTGACGCCGGATTTCGACTGCGCCGCGGGCTGCTGGGGCAAGCCAGCATCGAGACGATTTCATCGCTATCCGCAGCGGACCACGCCGACCGTTCGCGGCAAAACGATCATGCAGATCTTCCTGGGCGTCGAGTCCGCCCGATCCGCCGCCAAACGTTCCGCAGCTGAAGGATCAGGGCACGGCCGTCCATGGCGGCGCCAAGCCGACCATGCGGCAGCAGATGGAAATGCATCGCAGCCATCGAGCCCTGCGCCACCTGCCACAAGATCATGGACCCGATCGGATTCTCGATGGAGAATTTCGACGCGATCGGCCATTGGCGGACCACCGATAACGGCAGCCCGATCGATGCCGACCGGCATGCTGGTGGATGGCTCCAAGCTGGACGGCGTGAAGGGTATGCGCGACGCGCTGATGAAGTATTCGCCGCAGTTCGTTCGCGTGGTCACCGAGAAGCTGTTGATTTACGCGCTGGGCCGCGGGACCGAATATTACGATATGCCGCTGATCCGCTCCATCGTGCACGAGGCGGAACCGAAGAACTACCGGTTCTCTTCCTTGATCCTGGGCGTCGTGAAGAGCGAGCCGTTCCAGATGAATCAGAAGTTGGAGAAGGTCACCTCGAACGGCCAGGGTCCGCTGCAGGGCGTCTCGTTAGTGTGCTCACTGACGCACCAGGCTCGGTAGTGTCGAGCCGGTTTAGAGAATAGAAGCATATAAAGGGGACGCAATCCATGTTCATTACAAAAAAGCACATGTCCCGGCGCACGATTCTTCGCGGAGCCGGTGTTGCGCTCGCGTTACCGCTGCTGGATTCGATGCTTCCGGCGCAGACGCTTGATCAGCAAGACGGCGGCGAATCCGAAAACTCGCTTCACCGGTATCTTTATCCCGCACGGCGCGGCGCCTGGATGGTGGGTGCCGGAGGGCGGCGGCCCAGGCGAACCGAAAGCGGCGCCGGGCGCCAAGCAGTTCAAGTACCCGATGATCTTTGAGCCGCTGGAGCCCTTCCGCGATCACACCGTCATCCTGAGCGGCATGTGGTCGAGATCGGCCGAGCCGCCTCCCGGACAAACCGGCGCCGATCACTGGGTGGCCGCGGCGTTCCTGTGCGCCGACAAGCCGAAGAAGACCACCGGCGCGGACATTCTACGACGGAACCACCATCGACCAGATCATCGCCGCAGCATATCGGCCAGGAATTCGCTGCTGCCGTCGCTGCAGCTGGCGCTTGGAAGATCCGGGCGCGAATTCCAGCAACTGCGGCGAAGGCTACAGCTGCACCTATTCGAACACCATTTCCTGGTCCACCCCGACCCCGCCGCTGCCCATGGAACTCGATCCGCAAGTAGCCTTCGAGCGCCTGTTCGGCGCGGGCGGCAGTCCGGCCGAGCGCGCGGCGCGGCGCGAGCAGGATCGCAGCATTCTGGATTCGGTGACGGCCAAGCTGGCCAGTTTCAAGCAGGACCTGTGTCCGAGCGACCAGTACCAAGCTGGACGAATACGAAACCGACATCCGCGAGATGGAGCGCCGGCTGGCGCTCGCCAAGAAGGCCACCGGCACCGTGTCCACCGAGGGCGTCGTGATCCCGGCGGGCATCCCCGAATCCTTCGATGAGCACGTGAAGCTGCATTTCGATCTGCAGCGGCTGGCGTTCCAGGCCGACATCACGCGCGTTTCCACCATGCTCTACGCGCGCGATCTGACGGCGCGCTCCTATCCGGAAAGCGGAGTGCACGACGGGTTCCACGGAATCTCGCATCACGCCGAGAATCCGGCCACCATCGCGCGCTACGCCAAGCTGAATCAGTATCACATCAAGTGCCTGGCCTACTTCGTCGAGAAGCTGAAGAACACGCCGGATGGCGACGGCACGCTGCTGGATCATTCGCTGATCCTGTACGGCACCAACATGGGCGACTCCAACCAGCACCTGCACTACGACGTGCCGCACGTGCTGATCGGCGGAGCATCGGGACAGCTCAAAGGCGACCGCCACCTGCCTTACCAGTCGCGCACTGTGCCCACCGGGCAACATGCTGCCAGCATCCTCGACATGTACGGCGTTCACGAAGACAAGATCGGCGATAGCACCGGCCGTTTGCCGGGCTTAGTCTAAGTCACTCAATATGCCAATGCGACGCGTCCTCTCCGTTTGCCCTGCGGTTTGTGCGTGGTGTTCTGTTGATCGGTCTGTGCGCGTTCGGCGCGAGTAACAGCCCGTTGGCGGACGCCGCCATGAACGGCGATCAAGGCAGCACGTCCAGTCTTTGCTGCAAGCAGAAGGCCGATGTCAACGCGCCGCAAGCGGATGGCGCGACGGCCATCCAGTGGGCCGCCTACCGCGACGACCTGGAGATGGCCGACCTGCTGATCGCCGCCGGCGCCAACGTCAAGCTGGCCAATCGCGAGGGCGCTACGCCGATGTATCTGGCGTCGCTGCATGGCAGCGCGCCGATGATCGAACTGCTGCTGAAGGCCGGCGCGGACGTCAATCGAGCTTGGCCCGGAGGGCGAGACGCCGCTGATGCTGGCGGCGCGCACGGGGAATCTGGACGCGATCCGGGTGCTGCTGGATCATCAAGCCGATGTCAACGCCAAGGATACGCTGCGCGGAACCACTGCTCTCATGTGGGCCACCGAGCAGGTGCATCCGGAAGCCGTGAAGCTGCTGATCGACGCATGGCGCCGTCGTCAGCGCTGCAGACCGATAACGATACCCGGAATGCGCGGAACAACCTGGCGAATACGGTGAAGCAGCGCCTGCATTCGAGCTTCGGCGTTTTCGGCAAACGCGGGCCAGGCAACGATGGCACTCCGCCATTGTCCGAGCGTGCAGCGGGCGCGAAGGGACCAGCTCCGGCTGCGGGCCGGGCACCCGCGCGCCGGTCCGGAGGTTGCTGCCGCAGGCGGGCCAGAGGCTGGCGCCAGGAAGGGTCCGCCCACTCAGCCTAACGGCGAGGATGACTTCTTCGCGTTCTTTCGCCGCCCTGCCAAGAAAGACGGCGGCGGTCTGACGCCGCTGGTGTACGCCGCGCGCCAAGACTGCATGGAGTGCGCCAAAGATGCTGGTCGAAGCCGGCGCGGACGTCAACCAGCGCACGCTATTACGGCTGGACGCCGCTGCTGGTGGCGACGCAGAACCGGCATTATAAACTCGCGCAGTACCTGCTGGAACACGGCGCCGAACCCGAACATCGCGAACAACGGCGGATGGACGCCGCTGTACCTGGCCACCGATAACCGCAACATCGAAGGCGGCGATTATCCGGTGCGCACGCCGGACATGGATCACCTGGATTTCATCAAGCTGCTGATCGCCAAGGGCGCGAACGTGAACGCCCGCATCTGCGGCGTGGAATCGACGCCTGAAGAGTGCAAGGGCGACAGCACCGAAACGCGCACCAACTTCACCATGCAGTGGCTCTTCGAAGACGGCGCGACGCCGTTCCTGCGCGCCGCGCAATCGGGCGACGTGGAACTGATGAAGCTGCTGCTGGCGCATGGCGCGAATCCCAAGATCTACACCGCGCACAACGTGACGCCGCTGGCCGTGGCCTCCGGCATCGGCTGGGTGGAAGGCGTGACGTTTGAATGGTCGCCCGAAGAGAATCTGGAAGCCGTGAAGATGTGCCTGGATCTGGGCATCGATCCCAACGTGGATGACGATGAAGGCCGCACGGCGCTGCATGGCGCGGCGCACAAAGGCCGTCTGGCTGTGATTCAGACTGCTGGTGGACCACGGCGCCAATCTGAACGCGCACGACGGCGGGAGCCGCGACAGCGTCAACGGCGCGCTGCTGGGCAAGACCTGGATTCCGCTGGATTGGGCGCGCGGCTTGGTCCGCGTGGGCGTTCAGTCGGCGATTGCGCATCCGGAAGCCGCGGCGCTGCTCGCCAAGCTGATGACCGCAACAGCATATTCCGATACCGCCGCCGCCTACCTCATCCATTTGTCTGACTGAGGGGCTGAACGGCTGCCGCTGACGTCGTCCGAGTACGGTTCAGATCTACAGCGGTTATCCGAAACGAAAGCCGGGTTCCACTGTTACCTTCGCCGGCTCTTTGAACTCCGGGTTCTCTTCTTTCAATAGCGCTACCGTCGCCACCACGGCCGCGTCCTTGGCTTCCTCCTCATCGGTGGCGGTAATCTCCGCCTCATGATGATTGTCGCCAAGCAACTGCAGCCGCCAGGTGGAATCGCCGGAAGCCTCGAGAAGCAACCAGTAGGGTCCCAAACGGGTTGTGAGTTTACGAACCAAGGTGGGAGATGGCGAAGCGGGCGGGCGCCTTACCAGCGCGGCCCCTTGCTGCGTCCTCGATTGAATCCGCCGCCGCCGCTGCGATTCCCGCCACCGCCGCCCGGACGTCCACCGGAGCGCTCTTCCCGCGGCCGCGCTTCGTTGACATTCAAATCCCGGCCGTTCATGTTGCGGCCATTCAGACCGGCAATGGCGTTGGAGGCTTCATTCCGATTAGTCATCTCCACGAAAGCAAAGCCCCGGGGTTGGCCGGTGTCGCGATCACGCACGATATTCACTCGTTCCACGGCGCCAAATTCATTGAACGCTGCTTCCAGGTCTTCCTGGGAGGTTTCGTAGGAAAGGTTTCCTACAAAGATGTTGGTCATGCGGGACACTCCTTAGCTGCGGGGTCGTTCGGCAGCATGGTTCACAGTTACAGGCGAGCTGGCGTACGCCGGAACGCGAGGCGAAGTCGCGAGCAAAATTGACTGGATCTCATAGTACCACGGCGACTATCGGAAACCATACTGCTGAGCGTGAATTTAGCCGTTAAAACCAGCACAACGCGTACGCTTGAATGGTACGGCGGACGAGTTTCATTCCTTGGGTCTTAGTACTCTCGATCCATCCGTTAGCCCCGCATTCGTACCCTCCGATTTTGATACCGCCAGTCTATTTCGACGTTTTCCGGACCCCTCTACAATCGAATCGTCATGGATTTCACCGATCTGCAAATGATCTTTATCGTGGCGGTGGTCTTAATTGCCGCTGGCGCGGTAGTCTTCTTCGATGTTCGGAGAAAAGACCGCAAGCGGCAACAGTCAAAACGCTTCAAATCCCATATCCATAGCGTGGCGAGGCCGCAGCGCCCCATGCTGGTATTCGAAACCGCCCCGATCGACTACGCTTTCGCCAAGAAGCTGGCGGCCGAACGCCCGCTGGAACCGCTGGTCGGCACCGTGACACCGTTCCGCCCGCCCGTGCAATCGCGGGCACGCGAAACCGTAACCGTGGAAATGGTTTCGAACTCCCCCGCTTCGGCGCCGGAAATTCTGCTTCCCGAGGTCACTCTCCCAGCCTTCACGATTGACGCGGCTCTGTGGGAACGCCTGGTCGCCAGCCGCCCCCAGCGGAATCTGCTTTCCGCGGGCGATGGTTCCACTCATACCGTAGAGGCCGGCTATCGCATGATCCGGGAGGACGTCCATGACCTGGTTTCCGCCCGGCAGCCGAGTGGACTGATCCAGCAGCCCGTGCTCGATCAACTTCTCGAAAGCGAGGAGCCCTTTACCGGCTTGGTGGTTTCGATCAATATCAACGATAACGACAGCAGCATGTGGCACAGCCCGGGCTTGATGCAGTCGGTGGCGAGCCACATAGCCACTTTACTGAGAGAAAACGATTTCGCTTGCCGCACCGGCTATGACGAATTCGTGCTGGTGTGCCGCGGCGAACAAGGCGCTGAGTCGCAGCGCCGGCTGAACCATATTTCCGAGCGCCTCTGGGATTTCCAGCTGCGCGGACTGGGCGCCGCCTCCATTCTGTTCAGTTGGGGCGCGGTGCAAGCTCAGGATCAACCGCTGGCCGAAGCCATTGCTTCCGCCGCGGAACGCATGCGTGAGACCAAGCGAAGCGGAAATGCCGCCCAATCCGCCCTCGCGCATCAACAGGCTGTCTGACCCACTTCCTTCTTCGGGTTACTCCAGAAGCCGCCGTCTTCTCCGCCGGCTTCTGGAGTCTTTTTTTTGGGGACAGTTATACCGAAAGGTAGGCACCGAAGCGGGCCGATTCGGATCCCCTCACTGCGGGCCGATTCCCGTGGCTTGAGCGCCTCCAAGAGCCTGGCGTTCAGGTTGCATATTCTGTTGCACGGCATATCATCAAGCCACCGAGGTACCCGTTATCACCGTATATCGGATCGGCTTTCGGTTTCGCGGTTCTGCTAGCCCGTTTGTTTGGCGGGACCAAAGACTCTTGCGCAAGTTAACGCTCTCAGGAGTCCTTGACGTTTCTGGGATAATCGAAGAAGGCAGGGTAAACCCTCCTCCCGAAGCATCCCTTGGAAGAATCCATTCTCATCCGTGGAGCGCGAGTCCACAACCTGAAGAACGTGTCGCTCGCGATTCCGCACAATCTGCTCACCGTGGTGACCGGTGTCTCCGGCTCCGGCAAATCGTCGCTGGTGTTCGACACCGTCTACGCGGAGGGCCAGCGGCGCTATGTGGAATCGCTGTCGGCCTACGCGCGGCAGTTCCTGGAGCGCATGGAAAAGCCGGATGTGGATGAGATCTCCGGCATCGCGCCGCCCATCGCCATCCGCCAGAAGAACACCACGCGCAATCCGCGCTCCACGGTGGCGACGTCCACCGAGATCTACGATTATCTGCGCCTGCTCTACGCGCGCGCCGGGCGCAGCTATTGCCCCAAATGCGGCGATCAGGTGGTGCGCGACACCGTGGATCAGGTAGCGCAGCGAGATGCTGGCGCAGCCGCCAGGGCTCGCGCTGGTACGCGCTGTTTCCGGTGCGCGCGGGCGGCGGCAACGGACGCGCTGCGCGATCATCTTTTCGAGCTGCGCAAGAAAGGCTTCAACCGGCTGTATCAGAACGGCCGCGTTTTCGAATTTTCCACGCCCGAATCGCTGCTCGATATCGATTTCAGCCAGCCGCTGTTTCATCCTGGTGGACCGCTTCGTCATCGCGCCCGATCTGCACCAGCGCATCGTCGACACCGTCGAAATCTGCTATCGCGAAGCCGGCGAAGTGATTTTCGAGGAAGCCACGCCGCAGAATCCGCCGCCGCACGCATCCTGCGTTCAGCGAGAAATTCGCCTGCAAGCGCTGCGGCATCGAACTGGTGACGCCGGAGCCGGGCCTGTTCAGCTTCAACAATCCCATGGGCGCCTGCCCGCGCTGCCAGGGCTTCGGCAACACCATCGATTACGACATGGACCTGGTGATCCCCAATCCGGCTTGTCGCTCGATGAAGGCGCGGTGGATCCCTGGACCAAGCCGCAATATGCCTGGATTCGGCATGCGCTTCAAGAAAGTCCTCGCGCGGCAAGGTGCGCTGGAACGTGCCGTACGGCGATCTGCGGCCGAAGAGCAGGCCATGCGTCGCTGAAGGCGATTCACGATTTCTTCGCCGAAGTGGAAACGAAGAAATACAAAGTCCACGTGCGCGTGTTTCTGAGCCGCTATCGCGGCTATGCCAACTGTCCGGATTGCGGCGGTTCGCGCCTGCGCGCCGAGGCGCTGAACGTTCGGATCGCGGGCAAAACCATCGCCGGACGTCGTGCAGCTGAATATCGAGCAGGCGTACCAGTTCTTTGAATCGCTGGAACTGTCGCCCGAAGAATCGGCCATCGCCGACAAGATCCTGGTCGAAATCCGGCAGCGTCTGAAGTTCCTGAACGACGTCGGGCTGGACTATCTGACGCTGGACCGTCTCTCGTCCACGCTTTCGGGCGGCGAAGCGCAGCGCATCCAGCTCGCCACTTGCCTGGGCTCGCGGCTGGTGGGCGCCTGCTACGTGCTGGATGAGCCGTCCATCGGCCTGCACTCGCGCGACACCGGCCGGCTGATTCGCATCCTCGAAGAGCTGCGCGACCTGGGCAACACCATCGTGGTGGTGGAGCACGATGCCGACGTGATGCGCGCGGCCGACCACATCATCGACATGGGGCCCGGCGCGGGCGAGCTCGGCGGCCAGGTCGTGTTCGAAGGTTCCTACCGCAAGATCATGGCCGACGGCGTCGGCTCGCTTACGTCGCAATACCTGCGCGGCGATTTGCACGCGGCGCAGCATGGCCGAGCGCCGCGAAGTGGATCGCCGCAACGCACCGTGAAGTTCTTCGGCGCGCGCGCGCACAATCTCAAAGGCATCGATGTTGACGATTCCGCTTGAACATGATGGTCGCGGTGACCGGCGTTTCGGGTTCCGGCAAATCGACGCTGGTTCACGACGTGATTTATCAATCGCTCACGCAGCGCCTGCGGCAATCCGCGCTCGAAGGCTTCGACGAGGATCAGGACCAGAAGGCCGAAAAGCTCACCTGCCGCCGCGTGGAGCGCGCCGATCTGGTGCGCGAGGTGGTGCTGGTGGATCAATCGCCCATCGGCCGCACGCCGCGCTCCAATCCCGGTCACCTACATCAAGGCGTTCGATCTGATCCGCGAGCTCTTCGCGTCCACTCCGGAAGCCGAAAAGCGCGGCTACAACGCCGGGCATTTTTCGTTCAACATCCCCGGCGGCCGCTGCGAGAACTGCCAGGGCGACGGAACGGTGACGGTCGAGATGCAGTTCCTGGCCGACGTGGAGCTGGTCTGCGAGGAGTGCAAAGGCACGCGCTTCAAGAGCGCGATTCTCGACATCCGGTACAGCGGGCTGAACATCCACGAAGTGCTGCAGCTGACGGTGAAGGAAGCGATGTCGTTCTTTTCCGAATCCAAGCGCCTGGTCAGCCGGCTGAAAGTGCTGGCCGACGTCGGGCTCGGTTATCTGCGGCTGGGCCAATCGGCCACCACGTTGAGCGGAGGCGAAGCGCAGCGCGTGAAGCTGGCGGCGCACCTGGCGCAGGCCACCTGCGAGCGGCACGCTGTTCATCTTCGATGAGCCCACCACCGGCCTGCACTTCGACGACATCGCGAAGCTGCTGGCGGCATTCCAGCGACTGATCGAAAACGGCGGCAGCATCCTGATCATCGAGCACAACCTGGACGTGATCCGCAGCGCCGATTGGGTGATCGATCTGGGGCCGGAAGGCGGCGAGCGCGGCGGACAGATCGTGGCCGAAGGAACGCCCGAGCAAATTGCGGCGGCCCGGAATTCCTATACTGGGCGATACTTGAAAGAATATGCCGCAAACGCCGCACGTTGAGTCGCACTTTACAGCTTCCGATTTTGTGCGCGACATCGTCATCGGAATGGCGGACGGCCTCACGGTTCCGTTCGCGCTCGCGGCGGGTTTGTCGGGCGCCGACACCACCACGCGCATCATCGTCATTGCGGGACTGGCCGAAATCGCCGCCGGTTCCATCGCCATGGGATTGGGCGGATATCTCGCGGCGAAGAACGACGCCGATCACTACCTCAGCGAGTTGAAGCGCGAGCAGCGCGAGGTGGAAGAGCTTCCCGACGTGGAGGCGCAAGAGGTGCTGGAAGTTTTCGAGACCTACGGGCTGACGCACGGCGAGGCGATTCCGATTGTCGATTCGCTGCGGGAGCGTCCCAAGCAATGGGTCGATTTCATGATGCGCTTCGAACTGGGTCTGGAAGAGCCGGACCCGAAGCGCGCCATACGCAGCGCCAGCACCATTGCGGGCGCCTACATCGCGGGCGGCTTGATTCCGCTGGCGCCTTATATGCTGATGGCGTCGGCCGGCTCGGCCCTGATTGTTTCCGTGGTCGCCACCATTGTCGCCCTTGCCATCTTCGGCGCGGTGAAGGGGCATTACACCGGCATGCCGCTGGGGTCGAGCGCGCTGCGTACCGCGCTCATCGGCGGATTGGCCGCCGCGGCAGCCTTCGGAATCGCCCGGCTCGTTTCTGGGGGAAAATAGAAGAAGCGTTCTATGTACCCTAGCATTGCACTGGTCGTGCTGTTTGCGTTCCAGACCAACCTCTCCCAGCAGGGGATGAAGGCGCTCGATGAGAAGCGCTACACCGACGCTGTCGCAAGTTTCAGTCAAGCCATCGCGGCCGATCCCAAGGACTACAGCCTCCACTTCAATCTCGCGCTCGCCTACAGCCTCATGGGAAAAAACGCCGAGGCGATTCCGGAATACAAAAAGACGCTCGAATTGAAGCCGGACCTTCATCAGGCCGACCTGAACCTGGGCATTTCCTTGTTGCGGGAAAAGCAGCCGGCCGAGGCGGTTTCCTATCTGACATCGGCCGCCGCGCAGGACGCCAAGGATTACCGGGCGGTCTACTATCTGGCAACCGCGCTGCTGGGCGCGGGCGATTTCGCGAAAGCCGAGCAGTCTTATACGGCCGCGCTGGCCCTGAATCCCAAATCGCCGGATGCGGAACTGGGCATGGCGCACGCGCTAGCCGGCCAGAACAAGCTGGAGGATGCGGCCGTTCACTTCAAGAAAGCCGCCGAGCTAAACCCTGCTTATCGCGACGACCTGCTGGAACTGGCCGAAATGTACGAAAAGGCCAAGCAACCCGAGCAGGCCATGGCGATCTACCAGCAGTTCCCCGAGAATCCGGGAGCGCAGGAGCGCCTGGGCGATCTGCTGCTGAAGGCCGGCAAACCGGCCGATGCCATCGCGGACTTGCTGATCGCGGTTGCGAAATCGCCGACCGAAGCCAATCGCGCGGCTCTGGCCGAGGCGTATCTGAAGAACAACCAGCCCGATAAAGCGCAGCCGGTGGTGGAACAGATCCTGGCCGCCGATCCGGACAACTTCGAGATCCGCATGCTGCACGGGCGTCTGATTCGCGACCAGCGCAAGTTTCCCGAAGCCGCCGCGGAGTTTGAACGCGCCACCCAGCTCAAGCCCGACGCGCCGCAAGCCTGGAGCGAACTGGCCGGCGTGCTGGTGATGGCCGAGAATTATCCGGCCGCGCTGGCCGCGCTGGACCGTATCGCGGCGCTGCATGCCGAAAAGCCGGGCCACGTTTTTCTGCGTGCCATCGTTTTGGATAAGATCCGGGACTTGAAGCCGGCGTCGCCAGCTACCAGCGTTTCCTGGAACTGAGCCAGGGCGAAAATCCGAACCAGGAGTGGCAGGCTCGCCAGCGAATCAAGTTTCTGCAAAGGGAGATCGACAGACAAGTGACTTCCCGTCCTCGTCGTCATTCTCGCGTTCGCCGATCTGGCCGCGGTGAAATCGGAACCGGATCTGAACCGCCGCTCGGAGCTGGCACTTACGAATGCGGAACGAGAAGATCGATGAGGCGCGGCAGGCTTACGATGGCGGGGAACGCAGGCCGCCGAAGCCGCCGATATGAAGGAGGTAGGCGATTCGGTGGCGCTTTGCTATGCCTCGCTCGAACAAACCCACGGCGCGCCGCGCAAGAGCAGATACTACAAGCGCGCCGAACTGAAGGTGAGCGCCTTGATGCGCGCGTCTGAACGGTTTTCGGGATGAGGTGAGTTTCGATTTTCGCCCGAAGTGTTGATGCGGCGTTGAAGAAGCTCTCCGATATTCACGACGAATTGATCTCCGATATCATGAGCAAGAAGAAATAGAGGTACAAGGAAGTAGAGGTAGATCCTATGCGATTTGTGGCAATCGTTGCTGGTGCTTCGCGGCTTGCGCCTGCGCGCAGGAGCGCGATTTTCTTGACCGCCGATGAGGTGGATCAAGTCCGGGATGCGCAGGAACCGAACATGCGCCTGAAGCTGTACGTTGAGTTCGCGCGGCAGCGGGTGGCTGTTTTGCAGCAGTATCCTGAGCAAGGACAAGCCGGGGCGCTCGGCCCTGATTCACGACACGCTGGAGGATTACACGCACATCATCGAAGCCATCGATACGGTGGCGGATGACGCGCTGGGCCGCAAGATCGCCGCTCGACGATCGGGATGAAGGAAGTGGCCACGGCCGAAGGCGAGATGCTCGCGACTCTGCAGAAGATCGAGGATGGCCGCGCCGAAAGATTTGGCGCGCTATGAATTCGTGTTGAAGAACGCCATCGATACAACGTCCGATAGCAAGGAGCTTTCAGAAGAAGACCTGCACACGCGCGCGCACGCGAAGTGGTCGCGGAGGATAAGAAAGAGAAACAGGAACGAAAATCGCTTGGCGAGCGATGAAGACAAGAAGGCCAAGAACAGCCCGGAGGACAAGCCGGGCGTGATCAAGGCGGGCGGCCGGAAGCCTCCCACGCTGTACAAGCCCGGCGAGAAGCCTCCGGATCAACAGTAGTACCGCTTACGGCAGCGTTCGCCACGGCGCTGCATCAGGCGTGCGCATGGCTTCCGATTTATCGGTGCCGGCGATGGCGGCTTGCGCCGCCGCCAGCCGCGCGATCGGGCACGCGATAGGGCGAGCACGAAACGTAATCCATGCCGACGCGATAGCAGAATTCGACCGAGCTGGGATCGCCGCCGTGCTCGCCGCAGATCCCGATTTCGAGATTGCGGATTGGTCTTGCGGCCGAGCTTGACCGCCAGCTCGATCAGCTTGCCGACGCCTTCCTGATCGATGGTCTGGAACGGATCGGCCTTGAAGATTTTCAGCTCTTCGTATTTCTTCGAGAACTTCGTATAGTCGTCGCGCGACATCCCGAGCGTGGTCTGCGTCAGATCGTTGGTGCCGAAGCTGAAGAACTCGGCGACTTCGGCGATCTGATCGGCCGTCAGCGCGCCGCGCGGGATCTCGATCATGGTGCCGATCATGTACTTCATGTTCTTCATGCCGGCCTTTTCGAGCACTTCTTTGGCGACGCGCTCGACGATCTCCTTCTGCATGGCCAGCTCGCGCTGGAACCCAACCAGCGGGATCATGACTTCGGGAATCACCTTGATGCCCTTCTTGGCCACCTGCACGGCGGCTTCGAAGATGGCGCGCGCCTGCATTTCGGTGATCTCGGGATGAACGATGCCTAAGCGGCAGCCGCGGAAGCCCAGCATGGGATTGAACTCGTGCAGCTCCTCCACGCGCTTGAGCAGCGCCGGCAGCTTCTTCTTCAGCTCGCCCACCGGGATGCCGTAGCTTTCCGACATCTTCTTCTTCTCTTTGCCGCCGGCGTGCGGCAGCAGCGCGATGATCCACCATCAGGTTTTCGCGCTTGGGCAGGAACTCGTGCAGCGGCGGATCGAGCGTGCGGATGATCACCGGGATAGCCGTCCATGGCTTCGAACAGTCCGGCGAAATCCTTGCGCTGCATGGGCAGCAGTTTTTGCAGCGCCTTGTTGCGCGTCTTTTCGTCTTCGGCCAGAATCATGGCCTGCATGTGCGGGATGCGATCGGCGGCGAAGAACATGTGCTCGGTGCGGCACAGGCCGATGCCTTCGGCGCCGAACTCGCGCGCGGCTTTGGCATCGCGCGGAATGTCGGCATTGGCGCGCACGCCGAAGTCGCCGCGGAACTCGTCGGCCCACTTCATGAACTCGACGAACAGCGGCGACTTGGGATCGGGCTCTTTGGTCTTGGCCTGGCCGAGATAAACGTCGGCGGTGGTTCCGTCGAACGAAATCCAGTCGCCTTCTTTGACGATGACGTCTTTCGCGCCGACCTTCACCGTGAACTGCTTCTTGTGCTCTTCGATGTGCAGCGAGCCCGCGCCCACCACGCAGGGCAGTCCCATGCCGCGCGCGACGACGGCCGCGTGGCTCGACTTTCCGCCCACCGCGGTCAGAATGCCTTCGGCGACTTCCATGCCGTGGATGTCGTCGGGCGTGGTTTCCTTGCGGACCAGGATCACCGGGCCTTTCTTGGCGATTTCGACCGCCTCGTCGGCGGTGAAAACAGCGCGGCCCACCGCCGCGCCGGGCGAAGCGTCGATGCCGTTGGCGATCTTGGTGAGCGTTTTGAGCGACGCCGGATCGAACAGCGGATGCAGCAGCTGATCGAGCTGCTGCGGAGCGACGCGCAGCACGGCTTCCTTCTTATCGATCAAGCCTTCCTTCACCATTTCGACCGCGACGCGCACCGCCGCCGCGCCGGTGCGCTTGCCGTTGCGCGTTTGCAGCATGTAGAGCTTGCCGTTTTCGATGGTGAACTCGAAATCCTGCATGTCGCGATAATGCTTTTCGAGGTTCGAGGTGATATCGCGAAGCTGGCGATAAGCGTCGGGCATCACCTTTTCGAGATCCGAAATCGGCTGCGGCGTGCGGATGCCCGCGACCACGTCCTCGCCCTGCGCGTTCAGCAGGAACTCGCCCTAGAAAACCTTTTCGCCCGTGGCGGGATCGCGCGTGAAGCCGACGCCGGTGCCCGAAGTCTCGCCCAGGTTGCCGAACACCATGGCCTGCACGTTGGCGGCGGTGCCGATTTCGTCCGGGATCTTTTCCATGCGCGCGGTAGGTAACCGCGTTCTTGCCCCACCAGGAGCGGAACACGGCGTCGCGCGACATGGCGAGCTGCTCGCGCGCGTCCTGCGGAAACGGCTTTCCGGTCTCCTTCTTCACCAGCTTCTTGTATTCGGCGATGATCGCCTTCAGATCGTCGGCCGAAAGATCGGTATCGAGCTTGACCTTGGCCTTCTTCTTGCGCGCGTCGAAGATGTGATCGAACTTCTCCATGTCGATGTCGAGCGCGACTTCGCCGAACATCTGGATGAAGCGGCGGTAGGAATCGTAGGCGAAGCGCGGATTGGCGCTGTTGCGCGGCCAGGCCTTCGACGCTTTTGTCGTTCAAGCCGAGATTGAGAATGGTGTTCATCATGCCGGGCATGGAGAACTTGGCGCCGGAGCGCACGCTCACCAGCAGCGGATCGTTCGGCGTCGCCGAGCTTCTTGCCGATCTTCTGTTCGAGCTTGGCGAGCGCTTGCGCGATCTCTTCGTTGATGTCGTTGGGCACGCTGTTCTTGTTCTGGAAATAGATGTTGCAGACTTCGGTGGAAATGGTGAAGCCGGGAGGCACGGGCACGCCCGCGCGGCTCATCTCGGCCAGGCCAGCGCCTTTGCCGCCGAGAACGTCTTTCATCTTGCCGTCGCCGTCGGCAGTGCCGCCGCCAAAGCGTAAACGTATTTTTTCATGATTGCCTTTCTGTGACGATTTCCGAGAAGTCAGCGATCGTCGAAAATTCGGTTAGAAGTCTGGAGCAGCGTCAAGCGGTTCAGCCGGACCTTCGGTCTGGCGCATTCACCAGCACTTTGTCGAAGAACAGATCGACCTTCGGCCGCAGCGGCCCGATTCTGCGATTCGAGCGGTTGGCCCGTGTCGTACGGCGCGATCTCGCAGTAGAGATCCTGTTCCGGGCCCGGCTTCGAACAGGTCTTGCATCCAGTGTGTGCGACGTTGAAGAACGCAGCCTGCTTCAGAATATTCTGATGCGCTTGAAGCTGGCGGCGAGGGGCTCGAAGTCGGGCGTGGGGCGGATCGCTTTGACGCGCTGCAAGCCGCGCTTCCAGATCGATGCAGATCGGTCCAGCCGGCGGCCATGCAGGCGCGGACTTCGTCGTAGGCGAAGCCGCGGACGTCGCGGAAATAATATTCGACGCGGTCGCGCAGGAAATTCGCCAGTTCGGGCTCATGCCGGCGGAAGTCGAATTTCATCTTGCCTTCCACGATGATGCGCACGACGCCTTGCGCGGCGCGGCGCAGGCCGAACGGATCTTTGGAGCCGGTGGGCATCATGCCGACCTTGAAGCATTCGCGAGCGTGTCGCACTTGTCGGCCAGGCTCAGGATGCGGCCCGCTGGCCGTCGACGGGAATTGCGTCTTCCATGCTGAGCGGCTTGTAGTGATCGTAGATGGCCTGCGCGACTTCTTCGGGTTCGCCTTGCGCGCGCGCGTAGAGGCCGCCGACGATGCCTTGCAGATCGGTGAACTCCTTGACCATGTCGGTGGTGAGGTCGCACTTGCGAGCAACAGCGCCGCGCGTTCGCTGCCGCCGAGCTCTTTCACCAGTGCGACGACGCGCTGGGTCTTCTCGTAATACGAGCCCAGCTTGGCCTGGAACGTGACGTTCTTCAGATCCTCGACGCGGTCCTCGAGCTTCTTCTTCTGATCCTGATCCCAGAAAAATCGCGCGTCGTTGAAGCGCGCACGCAGCACCCGCTCGTTGCCTTGGCGAACGAGACCGTCCGGATCGGCGGTGGTGTTCATCACCGCGATGAAGTGCGGCGCGAGCTTGCCTTCGGCATCCTCCACTGACAAATACTTCTGATGATGCCGCATCACGGTGGCCAGCACTTCTTGCGGGAGAGTCAAGATAACTGCGGTCGAAGCTGCCGAGGATCGGGGTAGGGAATTCGGTGATGTAGGTCAGCGTGTGGAGCAGATCAGGATCGGGCTTGACGCGCAGATTTTGCCGCCAGCAGTCCGCGATGCCGGTTTCGATCTTGTCGCGCCGCTCGTCGGCTGAGAGAATCACGCCATTGGTCCGCAATTGCTCGTCGAAATTCTGGATACGTCACCAGAATGGATCGCTTACCGAGCACGCGATGCCCTGTTGTTGTGTTGCCCGATTGCACGCCGGCGATCTCGAACGGAACGACGGCATCGCCCAGCAGCGCCACCAGCCAGCGGATGGGCCGGATGAATCGCTCGGTCCCTTTCCCGTTCCAAACCATGGTCTTAGGCCACTGGATCTTCAGAATCAGATTAGGCAGATCCCGCGCCAGAACCGCTGCCGTCGCCTGTCCTTGGGTTCGTTTTGCAAAAGCGAAATACTCGCCCTTGGCCGTCGTCTGGTTGCCCAGCTGGTCGGCGGTGGTGCCCATTTTCTTTGCGAAATCCCGCAGCCGCGCCTGCTCCAGCCGACGTCGGCGGTCCCATCACCAACTCTTCGACATCCGCCTGCCGCTCTAGCAATCCTTCGGCGCGCAGGACCAAACGCCGCGGCGTGGCATCCACGGAAGTGACTCGTCCACCTAGCGCCTGCTGATCGAGCAACGCTTGAAACATATCCTGCAAGTTGATTCAATGCAGGAACAATCATCCAGTCGGGAATCTCTTCGGTTCCGATTTCGAGCAGAAAGGGCAGGCTCACGCGACCGCCTCAGTTTTTGCGCGCGATCTCGACCATCCACGCTTCGGCCACACTCGAGCGCCAGCCTGCGCACGCGCCCGATCACGCCGACGCGTTCCGTCACGCTAATCGCGCCGCGCGAATCGAGCAGATTGAAAATGTGCGAACACTTGAGGACTTGATCGTAAGCGGGCAGAACCACGCCCGTTAGCTTGATCAGTCGCTGGCACTCTTTTTCGTGCAGATCGAACAGCGCCAGAGCATGTCCACGTCGGCCAGCTCGAAGTTGTATTTCGAAAATTGCTGTTCGTCCTTGAGGCGAACGTCGCTGTATCGAAATCCGGGCGCCCACTCGATGTCGTAGACGCTGTCGACGTTCTGCAAGAACGCGCACGATGCGCTCCAGGCCGTAGGTGAGCTCGGCGGGGACCAGATCCAGATCGAAGCCGCCGCATTGCTGGAAATAAGTGAACTGCGAAATCTCCAGGCCATCCAGCATCACCTGCCAGCCGATGCCCCAGGCGCCCAGCGTCGGCGCTTCCCAGTTGTCCTCTTCGAACTTGATGTCGTGCTTTCGCAAGATCGATGCCAATCGCCTGCAGGCTGCCGAGATACAGATCGATCACGTCGGCGGGCGAGGGCTTCAGGATCACCTGCAACTGCTGGTGCTTGTAGAGCCGGTTGGGATTCTCGCCGTAGCGGCCGTCGGCGGGGCGGCGGCTGGGCTGAACATAGGCGACGCGATACGGGTCCGGACCAAGAACGCGCAGAAATGTTTCGGGCGCCATGGTGCCCGCGCCGACCTCGACGTCGTACGGCTCCTGAATGATGCAGCCGCGATCGGACCAGTATTTCTTCAGCGCCAGCACCGTCTCCTGAAAGCGTCACAGGGCCTCCAGAATCACCGGGGTGCGCAGCTTGCGCTCCACGTGCTCTTCGATCAACCGGTTGAGCGCGCGGCGCACGTCGGCCGCGGTTTCCTTGGCCCAGGGACGCGCGGCGCAGTTGTTGGATGGGTGTGATGAGCATCTCTTCGACGATGGCGCGTGAATCGGCGCTGACGCGCAATTCCGGCAGAAGTCCCGCCAGCCGCACGGACCACAGCGCGAAGTACGTCACGGCGGCCCACACATTGCCGCCCGCGTGCAACGAATCGAGCACGGCGATCAGCAGGCGGAAATGGCGCTCGTTGGTTTCGTTGGGTGGCAGCAACTGCTCGGTAACTTCCGCCAGATAATCGAGCGCGACGCTCGATTCGTAGTTTGAGGCCAGCGCGAACTGGGATTGCGTCAGTTCACAGGAATTCAGGCTAACCAGCTCGCGATTCTCCTTCTGATAGTAAGAGACGGTTGCATGTGACAGTCGTTCCAAGCCGGACCCGAAGCTGCTTTTCGGCCTGCGCGCCCGCCGCGCCACGCCCCTCAGTTTGCCCTGATCGCGTGTAAAAAAGCTGACGATGAGGTCGGCTTCACGAAACGGATAAGTCTGCAGGATGAAGCTTTCGCTCATTCGAGCGGGCATTCGGGCGAAGGCACTTTAAGTGACTAGATTAGCAGGTTTCCAGGTTGTTCAGAGAGCTGCGGCGTATGACACTGCGTGAACTTATGCGCGCCGGGCCTTGGGAGCGGGTGAATCAAACGCTTGGGTGAGCTTTGGCGAACCGAGCAGTTGTCCCGTTTCCTTGGCGAGCAGAACCCACAGGCCATAAATATCCCAGCTTGCGACCACGAGAAAAATGATCATCGCTAGGAAGGAACCGCGCCCCAGCCACACGCACAGCAGGATCTTCGAAAGGAATACCGCCGCGGCGGCGTATCTTGCCCAGGGCTTTTGCTGGGACAGTCCCCAACCAGCCAGGAAGTAGAGCGCCGCAAAGACGAGCAACGCCAAGGTCATGAACCAGGCCACGAATGCGATTCCGGATAGTTCCCGGAATCCTGGTAAGGTGCTGGACTGGGGCCCGGTGACCACATAATGCCCCACCAGTAACGCGATCACGCCACAACCGGAGCCGCCGGCGAAACCGGCATAGGCCACCTTCTTGAGGCCGTTTGCCAGCACTTTGACGTGGCGGAGCGCGGCCTCCGGAGTTTGAACGAAAAATGAGCCGCTAGCCATCACCCCAGGAATATCGGCATTCGGGTTTCCATTCTTTAATGCCGCCAGATTCAGCGCGGCTGGTAAACTCTGGGCAGTGGGCGCGGGTTCGAGTCAGGAAACAGTAATTGCCGGGCTTTGTGCCACTTGCGAGCATGTGCGCCGGGTGACGTCGGATCGGGGATCGGTATTCTATCTTTGCCAGCTTTCGAAGGTAGATCCGAATTTTCCGAAGTATCCGAGGCTGCCGGTGCTAGCCTGTTCGGGCTACGAACGCGACAACATCCGGGAGCGCAGCCCGTCGCAATGACCACAGGGCGCCGTCCCTTCTCCGAGCGGATCTGCCGGGAGTTGAACAAACCAGATCTCACCGCGCAGCGGGAAGTTTTTGAGAGACGACACTTAGAATTCCTTCGGAAATTCGCTCAGCGCGAACTCACCCCATTGGGCTTGCTCCGCCACTTCTTGGTCGGAACGAGAGGTGTAGTACGCGGAAACGGATTTTTCGATTCCTGCCCGCTCCTGCCGCCGGCGTTTGCGAAGAGTCTCAAGGAAAGCCACCGACTCGGGCGAGAGCGTGTAGCTCTTCTTGGCCTTGCGTTCGGTTTTCTTGGACGCGCGCCGCGTAATGATCCTAGAGACTAGTTGAGTTTCGCAGACCATAGTCATCGCGCGCTCTCCCTAACCCTCAGCGGAACGTCGAGCTTGAGGTTCCCATAGATGATCGTGATCTTCCCCGATCCCGGCGCTACTGGTGTCACGATGCCCTGCGGATCCACCGTGGCGACGGATGGGTCGCTCGAAACATATTCGATCCGGCTGGATTGCGAGAGATCCGCGGTTGTTTGGTCAGCGTAGAGTCCGGTGACCGAAAAGTATCGTTTCTGATAGCTAGGATCGTCCAAACCCGCACGGCAGATTATGCCGTCTACCTAGAGAGCGTTACTTCGCGAGCGACCGCGCCGCCGCCAGCGCCGCTTCGTAATTCGGATGATCGGCCACTTCCTTCACGTACTCGACGTGCTTGATGGTGTCATCCTTATCCAACACGAAAATCGCGCGGCTCTCGATCCGCATGTCCTTGATCAGCGTCCCGTAGTTTTCGCCGAACGAACCCGAGCGGTGATCGGACAGCATCTTGATTTTGTCGATTCCGAAATTCCCGCACCAGCGCTTCTGCGCGAACGGCAGGTCCATGCTGATGGTGTAAAATTCGATGCCAGGCAGCTTGGCGGCCTCTTCGTTGAAGCGCTTGGTCTGCGCGTCGCACACCGGCGTATCGAGCGACGGCACCACGCTGAAAATGCGCACGGCCTTGCCGGTGCCCGCCAGATTCACGGGCTGGAGTCCGTCATTCACAGCGCTGAAATCGGGCGCCTTGTCGCCGGCCTTCAGCTCCGGGCCCAGCAGGGTCAGCGGATTTCCTCTCATCGTCGTTGCTCCAGGTCTTTCCATGAATTCTCCTCGGTTTTGTTTGATTGAATTTCGACCTTATTGTAGCAACTCATCCAACTTGAGCAACTCATCCAACTTGTCCACCTCGGTGGTTGGAAGCTGGCAGGCGTAGTTGCTCGCATACATACACGGCAGGGATGGCCGTTCAGCTCGTGCATGCTCGATGCGGATTGAAAGAATAGCGCGCCGGCGCGCAGTGTTATGGTGTACGGCAGAAATCGCGCCCGAATGTGGCGCAGGAATTCGCGCGTCTCGCCGGCATCGGCCGCGCCCGCGATCACAACTTCCCGGCGAGCGGCCAGGTAGTAATCGAGGCCAACCAGCATCTGCGGTACGGCGACGGACTGCTGGGCGATCTTCGGCCCAAGCGCCCGCAGGGTTCGTTCGGCGGCCTCGCGATAATCCGCGCGATCGGTGATATGCGCCAGCCGCAACAGATCCAGCAGCGCAACCGCATTTCCCGATGGCTCGGCGCCGTCGTAATCGTCCTTGATGCGCAGCACCAGGCTGTGGATCGCCCGCCGCGGTGCTGAAGAACGCGCCTTCGGTGTCCTCGAACAGATCGCGCATTTTGCCTGCGAGTTGGATCGCGTTCTCGATATGCCGCGGGTCGAAGTCCGCTTCGTAAAGATCCAGCAATGCGCCGATGAAGAACGCATAGTCGTCCAGGAATCCGGCGATGGCCGCGTCGCCATCGCGATAGCGGCGCAGCAAGCTGCCAGTCCTCACGTCGTACATGCCGCGTCAGAATAAATCCGGCTGCCCGCTGCGCCGCTTCCAGGTAGCGCGGCGTCATCCAATATCTGCGCGCCTTTTGCGAACGCCGAAATCATCAGGCCGTTCCAGGCGGTCAGGATCTTGTCGTCGAGATGCGGGCGCACGCGCTTCGATCGGATGGCCAGCAGAGCGGCTGTTTGCCGGCGCTAATTCGGCTTCGGCTAGCGTCGTCCAGCGATTCGTCGCAAATACAGGATGTTTTTGCCCGGTGAACTCGCCGTGCGGATCGTCGGCGAACATTGCCATTCTCGCTCGACGCCGTAGCACCGCGAAGCGCGAGATGTTCGGCGAGTACTGTTCCAGCTCCGCCGCGGTCCAGATGTAGAACGCGCCTTCGCCTTTCTCCTTCGGATGTGCCGGATCGATCGCGCTGTCGGCGTCTTCGGCCGAATAGAAGCCGCCGTCCGGATGCGTCATGTCGCGCAACACGTAATCGAGCGTGCTGCGCGCGATCTTCGCGTAGAACGGATCGCGCGTGATCTGGTACGCCTCCAGATACGAAATCGCAAGCTGCGCCTGATCGTACAGCATCTTCTCGAAATGCGGAACGAACCAGCGCTCGTCCACCGAGTAGCGATGAAAACCGCCGCCCGAGCTGATCGTGCATGCCGCCGTTGGCCATGGCGCGCAGAGTTTCGAGCACCATGTCGAGCGCTTCCTGACGGTCGCGACCGCGCGTAATAGCGCAGCAGGAAATTGAAAACCACCGGCCGCGGAAATTTGGGCGCGCCGCCGAATCCGCCGTGGGCGCGAATCGAACATCCGGCGGAACTGCTGGAACGCGGAATCGAGGACCGTCTGATCCGGCATCCCGGCGGATGGCCCGCCGGCGCCTGCGTATTGCGCGAGCTGCTCGACCACGTCGCGCACTGGATTCGCACGATGCGGGCGCGATCGTTCGCGCCAGGCCTCGGCGATCCGCTCCAGAATCAGCGCCGAAACCCGGCCGTCCGTAGCGATTGTCGGGCGGAAAATACGTGCCGCCGAAGAACGGCTTCAGGTCGGGCGTCAGGAACACCGACATGGGCCAGCCGCCGCCGCCGGTGGAGGCCTGCACGAAGGTCATGTAGATCCGGTCCACGTCCGGCCGCTCTTCGCGATCCACTTTCACCGGCACAAACCAGCGTTCAGCATCGCGGCGAGTTCTTCGCTCTCGAACGATTCGCGCTCCATGACGTGGCACCAGTGGCAAGTGGAGTATCCGACGGACAGAAAGATGGGCTTGTCTTCAGCAGCGCGCTTTTTCAAACGCCGCCTCGCCCCACGGATACCAGTCCACGGGATTGTGGGCGTGCTGCTGCAGGTAGGGACTTTTTTCGCTGATCAGATGATTCGCCAATGTGCTCACAGTTCCAGTGTGACGGATGGATGGCTGGGGTGTCTTTCAGTCGCCGGCACAGCGGACGCCCATATCGCGATGAGCGGTATCCGGCGGCGCCCATAGCCGGTCTGATACGCGAACGTGCTGGGGAATATTAAAGAAGGAATCGCCGCGCAAGATTCTCTTCTCGGGAGCTTGCGAGTAGCGATCCTCTACCCACTCCCAGACGTTTCCCAAGGTGTCGTAGAGGCCATACGCATTAGGCCGTTTTTGGCCGACTTCGTGGGTGCTGTCTCCACTATTCCGGTCGTTCCATCCGATCTCATTCAGTGGTCCGTATCGCGCCGCGGTGGTGCCTCCGCGAGCCGCGTATTCCCATTCGGCTTCGGTCGGCAGGCGCATTCCCACGCCCTGGCAATATCGCCGGGCGGCATACCAACTGACCTGATCCACCGGCCGCCGGGCGCCCTTGTAACGGCTGGGATTGGCACCCGTCACCCGGAGGTAAGCCTGCTGCGTAACCTCGGTTTGGCCAATCCAGAAACCCTTGCGGATTACGACGGCATGAGCCGGCTTCTCCCATTCAAAACAGGCGTGGTCTCCCGGCGAACATCCCATCACATATTGTCCGGGCGAGATCCAAACATAGGCCAAGTGGTCTTTGGGGTTGATTTTCACCGAAGTCTGAGGCGCGGCAAGACCGGAAGCTGCGACCGCCAACAGCAGAGCGCTACAGGCGAAGTGTCCCACCTCAATATAGATAGCATTGTCCAATATAGATAGCATTGTCTCCAGCAGACGATCCATTGGAACCGCTCGAATTCCTGCAAGCGATCTTCGAAATGCCGGTTTTCCCTGGTAAGTAACCTCGCAAGAGTGTAACAGCATGGCCCCGGCTGTCATCCAAGAGATTGGGGGAGCCCGTGCGAATAGCTCAAATTGCGCCTTTATATGAAAGCGTTCCGCCGGCGCTATACGGAGGAACGGAGCGCGTAGTTTCCATTCTTACCGAGGCTTTGGTTGAAATGGGGCATGACGTTACGCTTTTTGCGAGCGGGGACTCCCGGACGTCGGCCACGCTGGTGGCGCCGTGCGATCGTGCCTTGCGGCTGGACAGCCAATGCCGCGATCCGCTGGCGTATCACATGATCATGCTGGATGAAGTATTTCGGCGGGCCGAAGAGTTCGACGTGCTGCATTTCCATGTGGACTATCTTCACTTCGCGCTATCGCAAAGGTATCCCGTGGCCGACATCACCACGCTGCATGGCCGTTTGGACCTCGCCGAGTTGGGTGTTATTTATCGTCAATTTGCGGAACGCCCCCTGGTTTCCATTTCGAATTCGCAACGTGAACCGCTGCGCTGGGCCAACTGGAGGGCGACCGTCTACCATGGCTTGGATATCAGAAAGTTCGAATTTCAGCCGCAGCCTGGAAAGTATCTTGCATTTCTGGGGCGAATCTCGCCGGAAAAGCGCGTGGACCGGGCCATCGAGATTGCCAAGCGCACCGGCCTGCCATTGCGTATCGCGGCCAAGGTCGACCGTGTGGATGCGGAATATTTCCGGGCACAAATTGAACCGTTGCTGAACCATCCGCTGATCGAATACATCGGAGAAATCGGCGACGGCCAGAAGAGCAGCTTCCTGGGTGGCGCGCGTGCGCTGCTGTTCCCGATCGATTGGCCGGAGCCGTTCGGGCTAGCCATGATCGAAGCCATGGCTTGCGGCACTCCCGTGATCGCGTTCCGGAATGGATCGGTCCCGGAAGTGATCGACCCGGGCGTCACCGGCCTGATCGTGAAGAGCGTGGCGGAGGCGGTGCGAGCGGTTCAGGAGATTGACAACGTCGACCGCGCACAATGCAGAATCGCGTGTGAACAACGTTTTTCGGCTCGCAGGATGGCCAACGATTACCTCGCCGAATATGATCAGCGCCTGGAGGAAACCTTCCCCGGCGCCGCGCGTACAGTGGCATGAGCGCCCTCAGCGAGAGTTTGCAACCGCTCTATACCATTCAGGCAACGGCTGCCCCGGCCGGCAAGCGGACGCGCGTTCTAAAGCAGGACGATACCTTCGGCGTCTTCGACGACTACGGCGACATGGATTCGGAATCCGTCAAGGAAGAAGGAATCTTCCACAAGGGCACGCGCTTCTTATCCAGGCTCCAGCTAAAACTGCTGGGAAGCCGTCCGGTACTGCTGAGCTCCACCATTCGCCGGGACAACGTGCTGCTGTCGGCGGATCTGACGAATCCAGGCGTATTCCGTGACGGGAGCCTGCTGCTTCCGCATGGTACGCTGCATATCCGCCGCTCTCAATTTCTCTGGCACGGCGTGCTGCATGTGAAGGTGGCCATCCGGAATTTTTCGCTCGCTCCCATCGAGATCGGGCTTTTGCTCGAATTCGGCGCGGATTTTGCGGACATCTTCGAGGTGCGGGGTGAAACACGGCCCAGACGCGGAGTTTTGCATCCGCCCCGTTTGGAGCCCGGCTCAGAAAACGATCAGCGCGTGGTGCTTGGCTATGACGGCCTGGACGACGTGCCGCGGCGCACCATCATTCGATCTTCGCCGTCGGTGGAAATCGTTTTGCCTTCCATGCTGCATTTTTCCGCTCATCTCATTCCGCATGAGCAGCACTCGGTGGAATTCACCTTCGCTTTTCAAAGCGGCGGGGATGCTCCCGCCGAAGACGACTATGCGGCCAGCGAGCGGCTAGCCACCAGCGAAATGGCCGGCCCGGATCGGGTACCCGGGCTTTTGAGCACTTCCAATCCGCAGTTCGACGAATGGCTGGAACGCTCGCGCATGGATCTGAACATGTTATTGACCACGGGTCCGCACGGGGCCTATCCGTACGCGGGCGTGCCGTGGTTTAGCACGCCGTTTGGCCGCGATGGAATCATAACGGCACTGGAGTGTTTGTGGATCGCTCCACAGATGGCGCGCGGCGTTCTGGCGTACTTGACGGCCACGCAGGCTATCAACGTCGCTCCCGAGCAGGACGCGGAACCCGGCAAGATTCTGCATGAGGCTCGCGACGGAGAGATGCCGGCGCTGGGCGAAGTCCCATTTCAGCGCTATTACGGAAGCATCGACGCTACGCCGCTTTATCTGATGCTGGCCGGAGCTTATTACCGGCGGACCGGCGACCTGGAATTCATCCAGTCCATCTGGCCCGGTATCGAACTCGCGTTGAAGTGGATGGATGTGTACGGCGACACGGATGGAGATCAGTTCATCGAATACCGGCGGCATTCCTCTAAAGGCCTGGTGCAGCAAGGCTGGAAGGATTCACAGGACTCGATTTTCCACGCCAACGGCCAGCTGGCCGCACCGCCGATTGCCTTATGCGAGGTGCAAGGCTATGCCTACGCAGCCAAAGCCGGCATCGCTGCCATCGCGGCCGCGCTGGGCCGCCAGGACGTGTCACAACGGCTGACCTCCGAGGCGGAGAGCCTGCGCGATAAATTCGAAGCTGCGTTCTGGAGTGACACTCTCGGCGCCTATGCGCTGGCGCTGGACGGTGAAAAGAGGCCGTGCGAAGTAATGACCTCCAACGCCGGTCAATGCCTGTTCGGCGGCATCGCCAGCCAGGCGCATGCGGATCTGTTGGTGCAACAGTTGGAATCGGACGTGTTGTTTTCCGGCTGGGGAATTCGAACGGTGGCCGAGGGTGAATCCCGATTCAATCCGATGTCGTATCACAATGGCTCGGTATGGCCGCACGACAACGCGTTGATCGCCGCTGGACTGGCGCGCTATCGGTTGACCACTCCCGCCTCCAAGATTCTGGCCGCGCTTTTTCAGGCCAGTACGCACTTCGATTTCAATCGTCTTCCCGAACTGTTCTGCGGGTTTTCCCGGCGCGCCGGCAAAGGACCGACGCTCTATCCGGTAGCTTGTTCCCCGCAGGCTTGGTCCGCGGGCGCGGCGTTCCTGCTGCTGGAAGCTTCCATGGGTCTGTCGATCGATGCGCCCAAGAAGCGAATTGTTTTTGCCCGGCCCGTATTGCCGCCATTCTTAGAACAAGTGAGCATTCGAAATCTCACGGTTGCCAATGCTTCTGTCGACTTGGTGATTTTCCGTTCCGGCGCTGGAGTAGCCGTGACGGTGGAGAGCCGTTCGGAAGACATCGAAATTGCGGTCTTACAATAGGCGTCCAGTGGCAAGCAGGTTCTACGCGCCCTTCGGAAGCTCCTTCCACAACCGGCGGACCTTCTTCAGATCGGCGACGAACTGTTGATAATCCAGGTGGCGCTGCGCTTCGTCCGGCGCGCGCAGGATCGCGGAGGGATGAACGGTGGAGGTAACATGCGGCGCCCAGGAATTGCGAACGAACTTCCCGCGCTCTTTGGTCAACCGGTAGCTTGCGCCAAAGATCGACTGCGCCGCCGTAGCACCCAAACAGACGACGATCTGGGGCTGGATCAAATTGATTTCCGCCTCCAGCCACGGACGGCACGCCCGCATTTCGAGCCCGTTGGGCTTTTTGTGTAGCCGTCTCTTGCCGCGCTCTTCGAATTTGAAGTGCTTTACCGCGTTCGTTACGTATACCAGCGACCGGTCGATGCCGGCCTCCGCCAGGGCGCGATCCAGCAGTTTTCCCGATGGGCCGACAAAGGGTTGGCCCTGGCGATCTTCTTCGTCGCCCGGCTGCTCGCCGATAAAAACAATTTGCGCCGAGTTTGGTCCTTGGCCGAACACCGCCTGGGTGGCGTGAGTGTACAGATCGCATCCCCGGCACCTTTGCACGGCGTCGCGCAGCGCGCGCGGTGTGAGATGGTCAGGAATGTATTCGGCGGCGGTGGTGGAGTCTGTTCGTGTCATGGTTCGCCTCTCCCATTCCGTAGCAACTTGTTGGCCAGAAGAGGCAATGTGAAACATAGTTTGGGCGCGCCTGTCTAGAAATGTAGAGGGAGAAATGAACGGAAAGGAACAAGGAGACCTTTATGCCTGAAAAGAAGACGCTGGAGCGCGTCCGGCGAGACAAGCGCGAGGGCAAAGCTCCGTCCACGCAAGCTGGGGAATTTGTTAAGGAAGAGATGGACCATGTCCGGCAAGGGAAGCACGGGGCGCGCTCCGCAAAGCAAGCGGTGGCGATCGGCCTTTCGAAAGCCAGGCGGGCTGGGGTGAAACTTCCGCCGCCCAAGAAGGGCAAGGCGTCGTCCCGCAGTCGCACGCAGGCCGCGCGCGACAACGCCAGGGGATCGAATGGATCGAGCCACGCGCCTTCGCGGAAACGATCGCGCGGCGTCACATCCGCTTTGAAGCGCGAAGGTCACCGGTCCGCATCGCACACCGCCCTTTCGCGCCAGGCGCACGCGAGCGCGCGAAGCCGGGGTGCGGCGAATCGAAGTGCGGCTGCCAGGAAGGCGGCTCGTACCAAGGGCGCGGCCGGACGCAAACAGGCCGCCCGGAAAGCCGCTCGCACACGAGCTCGCCGGTCGCGATAGGATTGGCGTCCGCTTTCTGATCGAACTTGTGCAAAACGGAGCGCGGCGCGAAAAATGTTCCTGCCTTGTTTTATGGTGCGCGCCGCACCCTTTGCACTTAACGGCCGCGAGGCGGGGGAGGAGGCAGTGTGCCGCCTTCGGCCAGGATTTTCATGTTCTTCAGTGCCTGCGTGAACCGCGCGGTCCTTTGGGCGATGTCCTTTTCGCGCGCCGCGTCGTCCGGCAGCATGGAGTTATCAAACAGCAGGGTGTAAACCAGTTTACACGTGCTGGCCGTGAGCGGCCTGGCTTCCAGCGTGCCGTGATACAGATTGTAGGGTCGGCCCTCCCGTACAGGCTGCGTGTACGTGTAAGAAAGCTCCGTTTTGCCTACCAGGACTTCGCTGCCAATGGACCGGATGGCGCCGAATTCACCGTCCTTGCCCGAGACAATCGTGCAGGGCACCTGCAGCCACTCGCCGATATCGCAATACTTGCCCACCCGCTTCCAAACTTCGGCGGCGGGACGGTCCACCGTGACTTCCATCGGAATAAAGACGTAGTTGGGATGTTCAACAACGGTGCTGGCCGGTGCGGCCGGCGGCGCCTGGGCGCTGGCGACTTGTGCCAGTGAGACGATTGCAATCGCGCCGGCGGCGGCTATTTTACTAAAGTGGTTCCGCATGGATTCCTCCCAGGTGGTTCGCCCGAGGGCGTTGGTACTGAAGCACATGTTGTCACAGGCAAGGCGGGGGAATCAAGCGGGAAGGCGAAAGTCGCGCTTGTCATACACGTAATCCTACGCGGAGGCCAGGCGGTCCCGAATCGTGCGACAGCAGATTCACGGAGTTTATGATCGTTTACCAGGTTGTTCAGAACCGGGGTCTCAGGTCGAATCTGACCGCTTTCGCGCAATCCCTTCAGAGCTGCCGATCTGCAGCCGCGGGCTACCGGAAAGCGCGCTTGGCCTTGCTCTGTTCTTCGGCTTTAATTCCGGGGCCGAATAATTCCTCGAAAAATCCTTCTTTCACCAATCGGTCCACCACAGTGTTGTCAATCACCTTGCGGAAATCGAAGGCCCGGAGCTGAATGCCCAGGCGGGCATCGACCGGGTGGTCGATCACGTATTGAACGGCAGCAGCGGACACATAGGGCACGCGTTCATAGGTGTTGAGCTTGGTGTACAGATCGTAGACGCGCTCCACGTCGGCCGGATTGTCGGTGGAGTTGTACTTCAGATAGGTTTTTACTGCGAAGGCCTTGTCCTGATACAGGCGCTGGATGGCTTCCGCCTGAGCCTTGATGAGAGATTCGGCCAGCTTGGGATGGGCCGCGACGGTCGTCTTCTTGAAGATGTACACGGTGGGCGCGTAGATGTCGTCGTAGTCGCTGGTGTTGGCGAGACTCTTGTAGCCTTGTTCTTCGAATTTGAAATAGACAGGCGCGGTAAGCATGGTGGCGTCTACACGGCCGCTCTTCAGCGCAGCAGCCCGCCCATTCACGTCGGTGCCAATGGGAACCCACTCCACATCCTTGGGTGTGAGGCCGAACTTGGCCAGCAGTCCCACCGAGTAGTTGTACGGCGCATCTCCGATCTGGCTCACGCCGATGCGCTTCCCCTTCAGATCGCGAACGGTCGAAAATGTTCTGGGCGCCATGAGTGCGAAAGAACTCTTCTTGTACTGGCTGCCGATGATAATCAACGATCCGTCGCGAGAGCTGGCCGGCATGGCCTGCTCCAGTGGATAGTTTGTCATTACGGCCTCCCCGCTCACCACCATCGCAATGCCCGCCGGATGCACCGCAAATGCCAGGTTTACGTCCAGGCCATATTTCTGGTAGTAACCGCCTTCCTTGGCGATATACAGCGGCCAAGTGGTGCCGGTTCGCGCGGCGTAGTTGACAGTGATTTTCTCGAACGCCGGCGTCTGGGCGAACGTGCCCGAGGCCATTAGAATCGAAGCCAGCAGACCACTCCACCATAAGCGGCGCATGTCTGGAAGGTTATCACTTCGATGAACTGGCCGCGTGGCTGGTCGATCAGGCTGGTCGATCAGACAGGACCCCGGCGTGAGTCCGGAGATATCGATAAACTACTATCAGGCTTAGATAGGCTGGGCGCAATGGTGAATTAGCTAGAGCATTCCTGGAGGGAATCAGGTTGGGAAAAACAATCGCCGAAAAGATTTTGGCGAAGAAGTCCGGCAACAGTTCCGTGACGCCGGGGCAGATCGTGGACGCGTATCCCGACCTGGTGATGAGTCACACCGCAACGTGGCGATCGGCCAGCGTGATGAAGCGGATTGGAGCGTCGAAGCTCTACGATCCCAATCGCCTGGCGATTGTTCTGGATCACATCTCGCCGGCGAAGACGGAAAAGTACGCCGCCGATCAACTGACGTCGCGAAATTTCGCGCGCGAATTTGGCGTTCAGAAGTTCTACGATGTGGACGCTGGCATCGCTCACCTGGTGTTGATGGAGGCCGGGCACGTCCTTCCGGGTGCTTTGATTGTTGGTACGGACTCGCACTGCACGATATACGGGAGCCTGGGCGCGCTGGGAACGGGCATCGGCTACACCGAAGTGACTTCCGTCTGGCTGACCGGCAAGCTTTGGATGAAAGTCCCGGACACTTTTAAGATTGTCTTGAATGGCGAGTTCTCAGGGCAGGTCTTCGCCAAGGACCTGATGCTTCATCTGATCGGAACCTTGGGCGCCGATGGCTGTAACTACAAGTCCGTCGAATATTATGGCCCGGGCGCCACCAGCATGAGCGTTTCCGAGCGCATGACCATGACTAATTTGTCCATGGAGATGGGCGTGAAGTGCGCCTTCTTCCCTCCGGATCAACAGACCGCTCAGTATTTCGATGGCCGGCTGAACGGGAGCGCGTATGAGCCGGTGCTGGCCGACTCCGACGCAGTCTACGAAAAGCTGATCGAGGTGGACCTCGCGAAGATCGAACCGATGGTGGCTTGCCCGCATGAGGTGGAAAATACCAAGCCAGTGGGAGATGTGGCCGGAACCCACATCGATCAGGCTTTCCTGGGATCGTGTGCCAACGCCAAGTACGATGATCTGGTGGTGGCTTCCAAGATATTGAAGGGCCGCACGGTCCACCGCGACGTCCGGTTGATTATCACGCCCGGATCGAAGAAGATCATGCTGGAAGCCATGCAATCCGGGGTCCTGCAGACACTGCTGGAGGCCGGGGGCATGGTCACCAATCCGGGATGCGGGGCGTGTGCGGGTGACGGCGGCACGCTGGCCGATGGCGAGGTCTGTCTCTCGACGGCCAATCGGAACTTCATCGGTCGCATGGGCAGCAACAAGTCGTCTATCTATTTATCCAGCCCCGCTACATTAGCTGCTTCCGCGATCCGAGGCGTGATTTCAGATCCCAGAGAGTTCGTGGAACAATAATGGATTCCATCATTCAAGGCAAGGTCTTCAAATTCGGAGACAACATCAATTCCGACATCATCATCGCCGGCCGCTACCTGATTTATATCGATCAGGAGCGATTGGCGCAGCATGCTTTTGAAATGCTGGGCGAGGGCTTTCCCGACAAGCTCCGCAATTTCCAAATCCTAGTGGCGGGCCGGAATTTTGGCTGCGGCAGCGCGCGCGAACAGGCGGCCACGGCCATCCAGGGCCTGGGGATCAAAGCAGTTGTCGCGGCCTCTTTCGCGCGCACGTTCTATCGCAATGCGATCAACGATGGATTGCCGATCGTGGAATGCCCGGCGCTGGTGGACGCTGTCGAGGAAGGCGATGAATTACGGATCGATCTCGCCGAGGGAAAGCTGAACTTGGGAGACAAGGAATTCTCCTTCCAGAAAATCCCGGATTCGGTCCGCAAAATTCTCGAGCTTGGCGGCTTGGCGTCCTACCTGAAGTCGCAGTTGGAAGCGCAAACTAATTCTCCGGCGGACGTTCGATCGATGAACGCGACGGAAAGACGGCCAGCCACCGTGCGCCACTGGTTGGGTGTAGTGGCTTCCTTTCTGGTTCTGACATTTCCCTTCTCCTTCGCGATTTTTTCACTGACCACGTTTTATGACTCCTTCAGCGTGGCATTCCACTGGAGCCGCACCAACGCGGTTACCGGAAATTCCATCATCTTGTTCCTGATCGGTGTTCTGTCGCCCTTTATAGGAAGGGCCGTGGACAGGTTCAGCGCCAAAGCCGTGATTCTGGCGGGATGTCTATTCACCAGCCTGGGTTTCGTGCTGCTCTCGATGATGAAGGGATCGTTGGTCGAATACTATCTCTATTGCGGTCTGCTGGGGCTGAGCGCTTGCGCGTCCTCGATTCTGGCGAATTCGATTTTGATCGGTCCCTGGTTCACGCGATCGCGCGGCTTGATGGTGGGCATTATCAACGGAGGCATTGGCGCGGGCGGATTCATGGCGCCGCGCCTGATCGCGAAACTGCTTCCTCCCGCGGGGCGATCGGCTGCGGTGGTGCAACAGGGGATTTCACACGCCTTTCTGATTCTTGCGGGCTTGATGCTGATTCCGTTGGTGATGACCCTGGTAGTGGTCCGCAATGAGGATCGCGGGAACGCCCCGGCTTCGAGCGGCCATGTGCCAAGCACCGCGGAACTGTTGCGTATGCCGATGTTTTGGGTTTTTGGCGTGAGCCTTTTCTGCGCCGCCCATGCCATGGTGGGAGTGCAGAACACCATGGTTTTGTATTTCGTCAGCAGCGGGCTCACTCGGGCCGCGGGAGCCGCAATCTTGAGTACCGCCTTAGGAGCCGCCTTTCTCGGTAAAGTGATCAGCGGCCTGCTGGCGGATCGAGTGTCGGCACGCTCGGGTGTGATCTTCAGCGTCATTTGCGTGCTGCTGGGTATTTTGGGATTGCTCAATACATCGCCTCACGCCGCTATCATCATTTGGGTGGCAATTCTATTTGGTATGGGCTACGGTGGAATTTTCAACGCCGTGCCTGTGATTGTTTTCGAGCACTTCGGTACGCACAAGGTGGGGACATCGCTCGGCTGGTTGTATGTGTTCTTTGGATTGGGCACCGCGACCGGTCCTGAGTTAGCGGCCCAGGTTGTGGACCGAACGCATAGCTGGGCTATCGCGCACACCGTGGACTTGGCGTTCGCCTGCGTCGCTTTGGTTGTGGTTCTGGCCACGGGCCGGTTGACCCAGGCGCGCTCCCCAGGCTCCGAAAGCGGTGCTATCGACAACGTAAGCGACAACCTAGCGGAGCGGACCGAACATCTATGTCAGATAACTTGATCTTTGAAGGGAAGTGCTGGAAGTTTGGCCACAACGTTCCGAGCGATGCGCTCACGGGGGGCCAAATCATGTTCAAGAGTATTCAGGAAATGGCGCAGCACGTCCTGGAAAATCTGAATCCCGACTTTCCCAAGCAAATGCAGCCCGGCGACATTCTAGTGGCGGGGCGGAATTTCGGATGCTCCTCGGGCCGCGCGCTGGCGGTGAAAGCTCTGCAGGCCACCGGTATCGGGTGTGTGGTAGCGGAGCTGTTCTCGCGAACTTTCTATCGCAACGCCGGTGAAATCGGCCTTCCCATGATGGAGGCGCCCGGGATACACGATTGGGTGGAGACGGGCCACCGCCTGCGGGTGAATGTCAAAACCGGTCTCGTGGAAAACCTCACCTCCGGAAAATCGATGCACGGAAATCCGCCTTCCGATTTCATGCTGGACATGGTGCAGGCGGGCGGGCTGATCCCGCTGATCAAGAGCGGGCAGTTTTTTGCACGCTACGGAGGATCTCGTTAGTGCTGCTGTTGAATAACGAGGAGGTGGAGAAGGCCCTCTCGCCAGAAGAAGCGATTCTTGCCACGGAGGCGATCTATCGGGAATTGGCGGAAGGCCAGGCCGTGAATCGCGCCCGCAGCCAGACTTATTTCCCGCTGGAATCGAGAGAACATCCCGGGTTTCAATACCGGATGAAGACGCAGGAGGGCGCCGGCGCCAGCAGCGGTGTTTGGGCGCTGCGCATCACCTCCGACATGGCGGGCTTTGATTTCACCGCCGGTGTAAAACGCCGCCGGATTTTGCGCGCCGCCACCGGGAATAAATGGTGCGGCCTGATCATTCTGTTTGATCTTGAAAAGATTGAGCCAGTGGCCATCATGCCGGACGGCATCATTCAGAAAGTGCGAGTGGCCGCGCTGAGCGCCGTGGGCGCGAAATATCTGGCTCCCGAGAAGCCCAAGGTCCTGGGCCTGTTCGGAAGCGGATGGCAGGCGGGCGCCCATCTGGAAGCTCTCTCCAGTTCTTTTCACTTTGAAAAAATCAAAGTTTACAGCCCCAATCCAGAGAGCCGCCGCGGATTCGCCAAAACCATGAGCGCGAAACTGGGACGCGCCATAGAACCGGTGGATACTCCCGAGCAATGCGTCCAGGGCAGCGATTTTGTGCAGGCCGCCACGGCCGCATGGGACCCGGTGTTCGACGGCCATCTGGTAGAGCCGGGGATGTACGTTTGCTCGATCGGCGGCTCGGATAAAAGCAACAAGCGCCGCGAGATTGACGACGAGTGTATTCGCCGCGCCGACCTATATGTGGTTCACTCCAAGGAAGTCGCCCGGAACGACCAGTCGCCCGACGTCTGGGAAGCGGCGCAGAAAGGCATCGTTCGATGGGACGACATTGTCGAGATTCAGGATCTCGTCGCCGGCAAGGTAAAGGGCCGCACCAGCGCGGATCAGATTACCGTTTTCAATAACAATACAGGCGCGGGCACCCAATTCGCCGCCGTCGGCTCGGCTGTGCTGAAGCGCGCGAAGGCCATGGGACTGGGACGCGAGTTGCCCGTGGAATGGTTCCTGGAGGATGTCTCCCCGTAAGAAACGCATGATAAATCAAACCCGGCTCCAAGCATTGACCAACCTGATGACCGAACAAGGTTGGGACATTCTGGTTTTCTACGGTCACACCTGGCGCAAGGATTTCTTTCGCTATCTGGTCAACGCGAATTTCTGGGGCGCCTATGCGGCTGCCGCTTTGTCCCGGTCGGGAGACGTTCGCGTGATCCTCGCCGATCCGTGGGATTACGAAATGGTAGCCGCGGCGCTCGGAGCCGGCGTAGGCCTGGAGCGGGACTTTCACAAAAGGTTTATGCAAGCTGGTTTCAGCCACGAAAGGCGCTACCGTAGCCGTCGGCGGGCATGGAACTCATGGAGGCCCGTTTTGTAAATGCGGTTCATGAATCCAGCCAAAAGGCTCCCATCTCAGCGAGTCAGGCGGTGGAAGAGCTCCGCCGCGTCAAGTCGCCCGATGAAATCGAGCGCATCCGGAAGGCGGCTGATCTGGCGGATCGAGGGTATCAGCGCTTCGCCGAAGCCGCGGAGGCCGGGATGGCGGAGTACGAACTGGTGGCCGAGACCGAAGCATTCCTCAAAGAAAATGGCGCCGAGGACAATTTCATGTTGATTGCCTCGGGCGGCACTGAGGTGGTGGGCATGACGCCTCCCAAGGATCGCCGATTCCAGGAGGGCGATCACATCATCACGGAGCTGACGCCGCAGGTGGACGGTTATTGGGCGCAAATCTGCCGTACTCTCGTACTGGGCGAACCCAGCCAGGAACAGCGCGAATCGTTTGCGATTTTCGCGGAGGCGCGGCAAGCCGCCGAAGACATCCTTCGGCCGGGAGTGGATATCGCCGACGTTGCGAAGGCGCAGAACGACGTTTTTCGAAAGTATGGGTACGGAGAGTATACGGGGCCGAAATACACGCGCGTGCGCGGCCATAACCTGGGGCTTCATCCGGACGAAAGTCCCTATGTGCTGGAGGACGTGCACTACACAGTCAAGGAAAACATGATCGTCATTGCGCATCCCAACACATATCTGCCGTTGGCCGGATACATGGTGTTCGGTGACACGCTGCTGGTGACGGCGGATGGCTGTACTTCTTTGAACCAAGCCGAAAGGAAACTCTTTCAAAAATGAAGCGCGGTCTCATTGCCTGGGATAAGACGGAGCTTCCCGCCGCGGCGTTTGAGTCGCGCATGGCGACGGTCAGAAAGACTCTGGAGGAGCGGGATCTGCCTGCGATGGTGGTCTTCACCGACGTCTGGAGGTCCAATCAGGGCCGTCACTTCGCGAACTTCATGCCGTATTGGAACCGCGCTCTGATTGTGCTGCCGCGCCAGGGCACGCCTGTGTTGTTGTGCGCATTATCGCCGCGAGTTTATCCATGGATTCGCTCCGTCACCATCCTGGATGAGATTCGCCCAAGCGCGAATCTGCCGCAGAAGCTACTGGATATGTGCGCTGAAAAGAACTGGAATCGCATCGGGATGCTCGATCTGGATCGCTTTCCCAACGATCTTTATGCTCCCGGTGCTGGCAGGCGGCATCGAAGCGGTGAACGTGCCGTCGAGCGCAGCTTGGCCGTCGCTCGATGAATGGGAGCTTCGCGATGCATCGACGCGCGGCGCAGTTGGCGCGCCAGGTTCTCGCCGCACAGCTATTAAAGGCGGACGGATGCCTGGAGCACGAATTCACCGGACGCCTGGAGCGGGAGTTTCGGCGCGCTGGAGCGGAAGACCTGGTGATCCTTTTGACGGATGGCCAAACGCCGCCGCGCCCTCCCAGCGGCGCCAGGTTCAGCCAGGATTCCTCGGTTGTTGTGGCACTCGAATATCGAGGCCACTGGATCAAGTTGTCGAGACCGCATCCTTCTTCCAGCGCAGCGGCCATGTTGCAGAGCAGGTTCGCAAATTCTGTGAAGGATTTGGGCGCCGAACTGAATACCGCAACGTGCCTGGAGACGCTTTCGGGTCCGAACCCCTATGAATCATGCGAGCGTGCGGACATCGGGCCGGGCACACTCTACGCGCTGCATGTTGAATTGCAGTCCAACCAGCGCCGGCACTATTACGGGGACACGGTGTGGCAAGGCCCCGCGGGAGCAGAGCTGTTATGAACATGGTGGAGAAGATTCTCGCCAAAGCCAGCGGAAAAAAGGAAGTGAGGCCGGGTGAGATTGTGCTCGCAAATGTCGACTTGATGATCATGCACGACCTGAGCGCGAATTTCGTGATGAAGGTTTTCGAAAACGAGCTCGGCGGGCGAGAAGATCAAGCACCCGGAGCGGATTGCGTTTGTGTTTGATCACAACTTCGCACCCGCCACACAAGCGGCCGCGGAAGCTCTTGCCGCGGTGCGAAAGTTCTCCGCGAAGCATGGCATTCAGCACCTGTTTGATTGCGGCCATGGAAGCATTCATCACACCATCATCGAAGAGCGGCTCTGGGCTCCTGGTCAAATCATTATCGGGTGCGATTCCCATACGCCGGTTTATGGCGCGCTCGGTCTCTTTGCAACGGGCGTCGGCAACAATTCCATGGCCGCTCTGGGATTTCCTCACAGTTTGGGTTGGTTCCGCGTGCCGGAGGCGATCGCAGATCCAGTTCCACGGTGAGACCGGGCCGGGCGTTGGTCCACGCGATGTTTGCCAGATCATGCTGGCGCGTTTGGGCGAGGAGGGGGCGGTGTACAAAGCGGTTGAGTACGCTGGTCCCTATATACAGTCGCTTTCGATTGACGACCGCACACTTTTCCCGCTGGTGACGATCGATATCGGCGGTAAATGCGGATTCGTAAATCCGGATGAGAAGACGCTGGCGTTCGCCCAGTCCGTTCTGGGAAACCGGCGATTTGACATGCCGGTGAACGATCCGGGCACCAAATACGCGGAGGTGATCGAGATCAACGTCAGTGACATCGAGCCGCAGATCGCTTGCCCTCCCACGGTAGGAAACGTAAAGCCGGTGCAGGAAATGGCCGGCACGCGAATCGATATCGCCGAGATTGGCGGCAGCACCGGAGGACGGCTCTCCGATATTCGCCAGCTCGCGGCTTGTTTTAGCGGAGGTAAAAAAGTTCATCCGGGTGTGCGTCTGCAAGTGGTGCCGGCTACGCGGGGCATCTACAGCGCCGCTTTGCGTGAAGGTTTATTCCAGGTGCTGCACGACGCCGGCGCCAATATTTTTCCGCCCAGTTGTGGATCGAATCAGGCCTATAACATGGGCGCGATGGCCGAAGACGAAGTGATGGTGTCGACGCAGGCGCGGAATTTTCCGGGACGGAACGGGCACCCCAAAGCGCAGCATTACCTGGGATCTACGTGGACCGTTGCGGCGTCGGCGCTGAACGGGACAAATCACCGACCCACGAGAAGTGCTCGAGCCAAGCGCCCTGGCTGAAACCACTCGCTGAGGTACCCGTTGCCGAGCTCCTTCTTCGCTAGCGGCAATTGGAAGATAATAATCCCATGCCGCAGTTCCGATTCGGCGTGAGCGGCTCCACTACCGCGCGGGCGGCCGTCACTGCAACTCTCGCTTTTCTTCTATGCGCCGCGGCTTCCGCTCAGTGGATCACCTATCCCACGCCTGGCATTCCTCGCCTGGCTAACGGCAAGCCTAATCTCTCGGCGCCAGCTCCCAGAACGGCGGACGGAAAGCCCGATTTCTCCGGGGTGTGGGAGCACTTGAATGCCCGCACCACTGCATACTATTTGAACGGAATCGATATACCGTGGCAGCCTTGGGCGAAGGCGCTGTTCGAGAAGAACAATGCGACCAACCTGGTCGATAACCCGGAGTCCCGCTGCCTGCCGCGCGGCGTCCCCAAGGCCGATGCGTTCGACTTGCACAAGATTGTGCAAACTCCCGAGCTGATGATCATTCTTTACGAATATCAGACCACATACCGTCAAATCTTCCTCGACGGACGTGAGCTCCCGAAAGATCCCAATCCCACTTGGGCGGGGTACTCAACGGGGCACTGGGAAGGGGACACGCTGGTGGTGGAATCGAGCGGCTTCAACGGCCAGGCGTGGCTTTCGGGATTCGGCAATCCGACTACGGACGCAATGCATTTGACCGAACGCATGCGCCGCCGCGACTTCGGGCACATGGACATTCAGCTCACCATCGACGATCCGAAAGCCTATACGAAACCGTGGACGGCCGAACTTCATCCGGAATTGATCCCGAATACGGACTTGATGGAGTTCGTTTGCAATGAGAACGAAAAAGATTTACGGCACCTGACTACGAAGTAGGGTTTACGGTTTGCGGACCGCTTTTCGCTCGCGGTCTCCAGCGTGATAGGTAAACCCGGTGGCCGCGCCCTGGGCGTCCCTGATGAATTCGATCCAGTCTCCGTTGGTTCGCGAAACGAAAACAGTTTCCGAATTCGCCACCAGCGGCAGTTTCAGCGGGTTCGCGCCTTCGCGCAGAAATAGCAGATCGGCCTCGACGGTGATGACGGCTTGGCGTCCCGGTGCATACTCGTAGGTTCCCGCGTATTTCGAGAGGATCTCCGGGGCCAGCTTCGGTCACGGTTACGCCGCCGACCATGTGCGGAACGGACCGATCATTCTCGCACACCGTCTCCAGCAGTTCCGTGTCGGCAGCGAAAGTCTTAGGGATCTTCAGCGAAAACGGCCTGGTAAACGTTTTCGGATCGTCAATGGTTATGTCCAGGTCCATGTGTCCGAAGTCGCGGCGCCGGAATCGCTCGGTAATGCGCAGGGCTTCGGTGTGCGGGTGCCCCTCCACATCCAGCCAGCTTTTGTCATTGAAGCCCTCGGTGCTTACCACCAGCGTGTCGCCTTCCCAATGTCCTACTGAGTATCCCAACCAAGTGGGATTGGGATCTTTCGGCAAGCTCGCGGCCGTCGGTGAAGATGGTTCGATAAATGCTATTGGTGCTGCCCTGATAGAGAATCACGATCAGCTCGGGAGTTTGAACGATCCGGGCGAAGTCCACGATGTGGTAGTAGAGGAAAGGATCAGGCAAGCAATTCGCGCGCGGAGCGTCCTTGCCCATATCCCGGATCCGCTGCTGGTACAGCGCCTCAGCCCATGGCTGAATATCACGCGGACTCAGGTCTCGCGCGATATTTCGATCGTAGCCGCCCATGCCCGGATCCTCTCCAGATGCCGGACAAGTCGGGCTTATTGTCCGCTGTCCGAGGCGCGGGCGCGGCCAGATTCGCCTTCCCGTCCGGCGTGCGCGGGATGCCGGGCGTCGGGTAGTTGAGCCATTGCGCAGCCAGCGGGAGGCACATCCCGGACACGGCCAGGGCGAGAACGAGGTTCTTCAGGATCAATCTAGAATGAGCATACACTGTTCGATTCCTGAGCACGATTAGGCCGTATACTCGTTCCAGGAGTTTCTCCATGCGACGATCTTACTTTGGTCTTGCGGTAGTCATCGCGACGTTCGCGTCCTTCGGATTCGCCCAGCAGGCACCTGCCGGCGGTCCCTATAAAGTGATCAAGACTGCCAAGGTGGGTGGCGCGGGCGGCTATGACTATGTGAATGCCGACGCGAAGGGGCGCCGATTGTATATTGCGCGCACCGGACCCACTCCGCGAATCAACGTGTTCGATCTCGACACGCTCGCTCCGGCGGGTGAGATTGCCAGCAGCAATGCCCATGGAGCCGTGGTCGACGCTAAATCCGGCCACGGGTTCGCCAGCACGAAACCAATTCTGATGTTCGATTCAAAAACTCTGGCGCATATCAAGACCATCGAAGTGCAGGGCAATCCGGATGGCATGCTCTTCGATCCATCGGACCAGCGGCTCTATGTTCTCAGCCATTCGGCGCCGCACATCACCGTTATCGATACGAAGGACGGCATGGTGATGGGAACCATCGATATTGGCGGCATGCCGGAGGAAGCGGCCAGTGACGGCAAAGGACACCTGTATGTCGATGTCGAAGACAAGGACAACATCGCCGTGGTGGACACCAAAGCCCTGACCGTCACCGCCCATTATGACGTCGCAGGCAAAGGCGGCAGATGCGCCGGGCTGGCGTTGGATGCGAAGAATCATATTCTTTTCGCCACTTGCCGCAACCCGGCGAACATGGTGATCCTCAATGCTGAAAACGGCGAAATCATCACCACGCTCCCGATCGGCAACCAAACGGATGGAGCCTTATTCAATCCGCATACGATGGAGGCGTTCAGCTCGCAAGGCGATGGCACGCTGACTATCGTTAAGGAAAACAGTCCCGCCAGCTTTGCGATTGAGCAGACCGTGCAGACCATGATGGGCGCGAGGACGTCCACCCTGGATAGCAAGACCGGCCATATCATCGTGATCGGCGCCGAGTTTGGTCCCCCCACTCCGCCCGCTCAACCCGGCGACATCCTGGCCGGGGCCAGATTGTGCCGGATTCGTTTTCGATTCTCGTAGTGGGCAAGTAAGGCGCGATCGCCGCGACGTCGGTCCTGCGGCGGCGGTCTTAAGGATAGACGGGCAACGTGACGTGATCGCCGAAAGCCGCTTTCAGGCCTTCGATGGCGCAATTTTCATCGCCGCCTCCCGCGCCGCCGCCGACACCAACGGCGCCGATCATTTGTCCATCGACGACGATCGGAATGCCGCCCGAGTTCGTGAACAAATTAAAGTAGGCCGTGGAGCGCGGAATGCCGCCGGGATTATTCTTGAGCTGCGCTGCGTTGATGGACGTGGGCTGGCGCGTCTTCAGCGCCGTCTGCGCCTTCAGCAGCGCGGTACGGATGTTCAGATAAATCTGTCCGTCCATGCGCTCCATGTGCACCAGTTCTCCGGCATCGTCGATCACGTAAAGCGACATGGTGCCGCCCTTGGACGCCGCCCAGTCCCGGCAGACTCGGGCGATCTTCTTCGCGGCTGCGAGCGAAATTTGATTTCCGTCAAAGACCTTGCCGGCGCCCGTGCCACCGACCACGAACTCCGCCGGTAGGCTGGTCTTGGGCGGCGTCGCGGCCACAAAACGGGGAACCGGCGCCTTGCCCGGATTGGGGTTCGGGCGCGGCGGAAGGTCTTCTGCCAGCGGGGGGACGGTGGGCCCGATCACTTCGGCCAACGCCTTGTGAGCGCAAATCTCGTCGCTCCACACGGGCGGGTGCGGCGCGGAACCGCCAACGCCGACAGCGCCGATCAACTGTTTGTTGACGACGATGGGAAGCCCGCCGGAATTGGCGAAAAAGCCGAGCTGGATTTGCTGCAACTCCTGGGTCGGGATCCTCGATCACGCGATTCATGCGGTTCTTGCTGGCTTCGCGTCCCAGCAGCGCGGTGCGCGCCTTCATCTCGGCGGTGACGATGTTGAGATAGCCCTGACCGTCCATGCGATCCATGTAGACGTTGTTGCCGTCATTATCGAGCACCATGATGCTGATCTGAACCCCTTGGCTGGCCGCAGCCTGCTCGCACACATCGGCAATGCGCTCCGCCGTAGCCAGGTTGATGGTGGTGAAGTCCTGAATTTTTTCGGCGGCTTTGCCACTAACGACGAATTGTTCCGGCACTGTTTGAGCCAGCGCAACGCTGCCCAGCGTTATGGCGCTGGCTGCCAGCATTCCCCATTCCACGATACGAAGATGCATTTCGTTTCCCTCGCTTCCAGTTAAATACGGACTAGCGCCAGAATATATCACATGCTCTCCCATCGCGTTACCGGCCCGACATCGCTCCTGAATCGTTACGCAAGATAACTGGATCGATCCGCGCCACTGATGTTTTCGCAACCTGTTTAGGGCTACTATGTGGGTTGGATGTCCACAGACTTTCAACGGAGGGTTTTCATGAAACTGAATTTGATTCGCGTGATTCTGGCCTTGGCGACTGTATGGACACTCGCTGGCGCACCACAGGCTTCCGGAAAAGCCGCCGCAAAAGCGTCAAGCGCGAGCGCTGCCCAGTCGGTTCCCGCCACTGGCTTGCTGGATATAAATTCCGCCACTGCGGACCAACTGCTAGCCCTGCCTGGCATCGGCAAAGCCTACAGCGCAAAGATCATCGCAAACCGTCCCTACAAGAGCAAGAATGAGTTGGTCTCCAAGAAGATCGTGCCGGCGGCGACCTACGCCAAGATCAAAGACAAGATCATTGCGAAGCAAAAGTGAGCGCCGCATCTGGAACGTGGGACGCTGTTAGATCGACTTCGAACCTCGGCAATTCGAAAACCGGCGAAATAACTCCGATCAGGGCAGTTGGAATACCCATACCGCGGGAGCACGATCGGCGTTCTGGATCTCCGGCACCAGCGGCGCGAACCCGGTGGCCTGGGCGCCGCCGTTGCCAACGCCAATAGCGATGTACTCCTTGCCGTTCACCGTGTACGAAATCGGCGCATCGCTCGGCACGTCGGTTAGCCGCGTTTCCCATAGCAGTTTGCCGGTTTGGTCATCGTAAGCGCGAAAGAACCGATCGATCGAGCCGTTGAAGATCACTCCGCCGGCCGTATCGAGGGTGCCGCTCGACACGGGCGCGCGATGGCGCTCCGTCCACACCACTTCGCGCGTCACCATGTTGACGGCTTCCACCCGGCCGTACTTGCCGTCCGAATCCGGACGGGGGCGCACGGCCGGACGAACGCCTGTGGATAACAGCGTCCGGCCGCCGTCCGTGACCGGCACCAGATCCATACACGCCTCAACCAGCGGGATGTACAAAATCTTCGTGCCGGGATTGTACGAGCTCGGAAGCCAGCTCTTGGCGCCGTCCGCATGGGGGCAGACCAGGTGCGTTTGCCCGTCGCCAGGCAGCGTTTGCGGATTGATGGTCTTCTTGCCGGTGACCGGATCGATTGAGGAAACGATGTTTTGCAGGCCGAGGTCCTTCGAGTAGATCCACTTTCCCGTTTCGGCGTCGAGAACGTCGTAGGTCGCCTGCTTCCCCGAAGTCATGATCACCGGCCGAACCACGCCGTTCACCGGCATGCGCACCACCTGACGTTCAAAAACCCAGTCCAGGTCCCATTGATCGTTGGGCAGATGCTGGTAATACCACACCAGCTTGCCCGTATCCGGATTGATGGCGAGCGTGCAGTCCGTATACAGGCCGTCGGTCTTGCCCCCCGGCCTCACGGGCTTCGCCAGCAAAGCGGTGTCATAGGTCTGTGCCACGCCGAAGAACGCGAGATTCAGCGCGGAGTCGTAACTGCCCGCGATCCAGACGGAGCCGCCATTGCGCTCCTCGGCTGTGTGATCGTTCCACGTATCGCCGCCCGGCTCGCCGGGCTGCGCGATGGTGTTGAATCGCCAGGCGAGGTTGCCGGTTTCGGCGTCGAGCGCGACGATGTAGTTCTTTCCTGGGACGTGGCCGCTGGTTCCGGTCATCACTTTGCCTTTGGCAACCAGCGGACCGCCGGATAAGCCGAAGCCCCCTTCCTCGACGAGCGGCTGATCCCAGACCACCCGGCCGGTCTTTACATCCAGCGCCACTACGTGGACGTCGGAAGTCCCCATATAGACTTTATTTCCGTAAATGGCGATGGCGCGTTTATTGCCGGCGTCTCACGCCGGGCGGCAAGATTCGCGCATACTGCCAGAGCAAGTCGCCGGTGGCGGCATCCAGCGCTTCCAGTTTGTCGCCGGGGCTGTGCAGGAACATCACGCCGTCATGAACCAGGGGCGTGGCTTCATTGGCTCCTGGGGAAAGCGTCCAGGTCCACGCGACGCGCAGATTGTTCACATTCGATTTCGTAATCTGCTTCAGCGGGCTGAACCCCTGATCGTCGAAGCCGCGGCGCCATGTGAGCCACTCGCCTGCCGGCGGGTTCTGTAGCAGGGCGTCGGTGACGGGAGTGATTTTATCGAGAGGGTTTGCCTTCTGCGGCGCCGGGGGGAGCTTCACGCCGGCAGATAAGCCGCCGCCCAGGCCGCGGCCGCGTTCACCTGGCGGAGCAGGGATCGTCACGGAGGCGAGCGCTGCCGCGTCGGAGGCGAACTCTTTCCGTCCAGTCGCAAACCCATTTTGCTGGAGCACATAAGCGATGATCCGCGCATATTCGGCGCCGTCGAGGCTTCCGGGATTGCTGCGTGGCATCTTCGTGCTTACATATGTGAACAAATCGGCCGCGGACTTCCCCGCGAATTTGCCGAGAAAAGCCGCGCCGCGGAGCGGAGGAGCAGAGTTGCCGTCATCTACGCTCGGGCCGTGGCAGCTGGCGCAGTTCTGCTCATATGCCGCTTTGCCCGCGGCCGCTTGCGCCGATGTGAATAGCGCCTCACTGGGCGCAACCGCCCCGCGCCCCTGACCCGCGGGCGCCTGTGCCTGCAGCTTGGCGGGCGATTCAAGGATGATCAGAGCCGCGATTACTCCGCACAAGGCTCCAGAGAGCGCCACTCGCCATCTGTTCCGAGAAATTGTGGATGTCACGGTGCTTCCCTCCCTGGCTGACCGCTGTCAAATTGTACTACCGAATGCTCCCGCCGGCGGCCGCCGTCACAGCAGAGGTGCGGAGCCCGGGGAAGGCAATCCGGCTTCATCGAGAATTTTGGCATAGCTATTCACATCAAGTGCCGAACAGAGTGTCGAGTGCGGCCTCTTCATCGGGGCCGCTGCCGGCTTTCCATCCACGACGATAAAGTACAACTCCCTCCAGCGCGGAGGCCGTCCGCCACAGCGGTAGCCTGCCCTGTGCAAGCTGTGCGCCAGATGCAAGCCGGCCGAGGGATTCAACGAAGCGTCTGGGCCTCTGGTTACTGGTCACTGCCAAGCCTCCTACCATTCGGTCTTGACGGGAAGGGGTCTTGACGGGAAGGTTGCATTTTACACTGGTTTATGATAAAGAAAGGTGTGCTGCGGACCTGGTGCATACTGCTCGGGCTCGGGTTACTGGTAGTCAGCCCTGCTCTACCGGACATCGTCAATGTGACCGTTAAAGGTTCTGTATCGGGCGATGGCTCCATGGACATCGCGTGCGGTTTAGCCACGCCCGGATGCATGGAGGTGGCGCCAGGCATCTACCTCTTGGAAGCTTCCTACAGTTTCGCCGATACAAATACCGCGCTCGGTGACTTCGACGATTCTGGTGAAGCGTCTTTGGGGGCTCCCTTCTCAGGATCCGTTGAGAGCGATGCATCTCAAAGTGCGACGGCAACTGCCCAATCTTTGGATATTACGCTGGAAGGCAACCAAAATGTTTCCGGGTTTTACGCCCATGCCTCTACCGAGCAAAATGACAGTATTTCGGTCCTCTTCGACCTCACAGAGGAATCCGAGATCCAGCTTTCCGGGTTCACTGAAGGGTTGAGCGGCTTTTTCGCTAGCCAGTTGCTTGACTCGCACGGAAACGTGATTCTCGTGATCCCGTCCGGTAACGGTTCTGCGTCCACGCTTCTGGAACCGGGAATGTTCCAATTGGATGCCTCCGAGGATGATGGAGAGTCTGGTTTCGAAGGGGAATCATTTGGAAATGGCGGCTTCGAACTGGATCTACAGGCCGACTTCGTTCCGGTTCCGACTCCCGAATCCCGCGGAGTAATCCTCGCTGCGCTGCTCTCGCTTGTGCTGGGCGGTTCTGTGGTGTACCGGCGGCGTCGCGCTTCGTAGCGCCGCAATAACCTCGTTGCAGGTCCCGTGAAGAGCCGTCCCTCCCGGACAATCGGGCGATCAAAATCGCGTGCTTGCATTCCTGGACCCTGGCGATCCCGACCTCACCGCTTTGGCCGCCGCGGGCACGCTTCAGGGCCTGTTGGATGATTGCGCAGCACTTCTTGGAAGAGTCGAGCTGCCCAAACGTGCCGCATGTCTCGCTCGGATACGAAACGCGCTGCGCTGGGGCCATGTCGCCCTTCGTTGCACTGGTAGTAATCCTGGGAGTTGAGCGCTGCCGCCTATTTAACCGCCTATTGAACCTATTGAACCTGGTGACCGCTGTGGCCATCAGATGTACGATGAAGGATACTTGTTGGCGGGTGGCGTGCTTAATGCTGGAGTGTCGCCAAAAAGGGAAGGATGATGATTCGCGGACACATATTTCTTTTGATAGCGACAATCCTATCGAGTTTATTCGCGGCCTCCACGCCTGCTTTCGGGCAATGGATTCATTACGAGAAGAAGAATGTTCCACGCTTGCCGGATGGCAAAGTGAACATGACCGCTCCGGTTCCCAAGCAGGCGGATGGCAAGCCCGATCTTTCCGGCATTTGGCTGGGTGACCAATGGGGCCCCCCGGGAGCAAGACCCAATCCTCCTTCGCGCAAAGTCCAAACTTCGAAGATGCTGCCTGCCGCGCAAAAGGAATTCGACGCGCGCATGGAAAACAACATGCTGAATGATCCGAAGGTTCGCTGTCTGCCCAATGGCGTGCCGCATGCCAATACCGAGCCATATCCGTTCGAAATCGTTCACACTCCGGAGAAGACTTTGATCCTTTACGAGATGTACTCACTCCGGCGTCAGATCTTCACCGATGGACGGAAACTCCCGCGAGATATCAGCCAATTTACGCCCACCTGGATGGGCTATTCGGTGGGACGCTGGGAAGGAGATGAGTTCGTGGTTGACACCACCGGTTTCAACGACCGGGTTTGGCCGATTGACATGGGCGGCCACCCTTCTTCCGATGCGCTGTTTGTGACCGAACGATTCAAACGTGTCGATTTCGGCCATATGGACCTGAACGTGACCATCGATGACCCCAAAACGTACGAGTCCAAATGGACGCAGCCATACCGTTACACGCTGCTTCCAGACACCGATCTTCTGGAGTTTATTTGCGAGAACAACCCGTCTCCGTTGCATATGGTGGGGAAATAAAGACCGGGCGTGGTCGGTGACAGGAACTGATCGGATTCAATTGTTCGCCCATCGCGGCAAGAGCAACAAAGCCTCGGCTGCTGCGAATTCTCAGTCAGGGCCTGTGCCGCAAGGCAATTGAGATCCCTACTGCCGGAATGCCCGATCTGCAATTGGCTACTCCGCCAACCCAAGAGGCTATTACAGGACGGTGAGCGATTGCCCTCCTCGGGTCTGTGTTGACAATGTATACACAACTGGGTAACAATGTCTGTATACACAAGAGGAGTACATCAAATGGCTGGACCTCAGGTTCACGAGCGAGGCGGGCGCGGCGAGATAATCAACCTTCGCGCCAGCCGGAAGCAAAAGGCTCTGATCGACCAAGCGGCGGAAGCACTTGGCCGCAGCCGCTCGGACTTTATGCTTGATACGGTCTGCCGCGAAGCGGAAGCGATTTTGCTCGACCGGCGCTATTTCGTTCTCTCGGAAGAAGCGTTTCGGCGGTTCAACGCCCTTCTCGATAAACCACCGAAAGACAACCCGAAACTGCGACGGCTGCTTGCAACAAGACCGCCCTGGGAAAAATGAGCGCACCCGCGTTCACCCCTCCTGAAAAATTGTCGGCGCAGTTTGATTTTGCCGGCTTCGATTCCGGCGAACCTGTTCTAGACGACTGGCTGCGCCGCCGGGCGATGCAAAATGAGGCGGCCGGCGCCTCTCGCACGTATGTGGTCTGCGCGGGAAAGAAAGTAGCGGGCTACTATTCCCTCGCCGTAGGCGCGGTTTCGCACGCGGTTGCGCCGGGCCGTGTGCGGCGCAACATGCCAGATCCGATTCCCGTAATGATTCTCGGACGGCTTGCGGTGGACAAGTCCTTCCAGGGTCAGGGCCTCGGCACCGGTTTGTTGCGGGACGCGATTTTGCGCAGCATGCAGGCGGGAGAAATCGCAGGGATTCGCGCCATTCTCGTTCACGCCCTTACAGAGAACGTGAAGCGGTTTTATGAAGGTCATGGATTCGTCGCCTCCCCGATCGATCCTCTGACCGTGATGATTACGCTCGCCGGAGCCGAGAGGCTACTGGGAGGCACTCGTCGAGCTTAGATGCCTCACGACTGAGTGGGAGGCCGACTAATGATGTGCACTTCCCGGTACCGGCGTATGACGTGGATCCGGCTTATTTTCGGTGCACTTGCGGTCGCAATACGAGTCGGTCAGGTACCAATGAGCTACCCAGCGTTGGGAGGTCTCTTCTCCAGTACGATCCAGCCCTGCGTGCGACGCTGCAGCGTTCTTACTATAGGGATGTCGTACGCCACATCAAAATCGCCGGGGCAGAGACGCCGAGCGCTTATTGCAGCGCTATCGCACTGCGACGCTTCCGGATCGCTCTTTTGAAGTGGTTGAAAACTGTGGTGGGCCCGACAGAACTCGAATCTGTGACCTCTACCGTGTCAAGGTAGCGCTCTAACCAACTGAGCTACGGGCCCGGAGAACAGCAAAGGAAGGCACTCCCAATATAACATTCCTTTGAATTGACTTCCCCTGTACCCCGCGCCCGATTCTGCCGATAGATGAAAAGGTATGCTCCGTCTTCGCTCCTCCCTCGCTCTCGCCGTTCTGCTCGCGCCCGTTATCGCGCGCGGCCAGTCCGATCCCGCACTGTGGAGATTTATTTACCCCGACGCCCAAAGCGTGATCAGCATCGATTGGGCGCGCATACGGCAGTCGCAGGCCGGCGCCCTGATTCGCGACAAGTGGCTGAAGTCGAATGACGCGCCAGCCATGCCAGGCGTGGAGCTGCTCAACGATATCGATCGCGTCCTGATTTCGTCGCCGGCCAAGGTCCCGGGCGATTCCGCGGACGCGGCCATTCTTATTGCCCTCCATGGACATTTCGACGCGGCACAGGTGCACCAGCTGTTCGCTCTCTATGGGGCGAAGCCGCAATCTTACAACGCCTTTCAGGTCTACCGGCCGCAGGGCAAGGGTGCCACGAACACGGCGTGGGTTCTGTTCGACGCCGAGACAATCCTGTATGGGGATGCGCCGTCCGTCTTCTCCGCTCTTGACCGCAGCAGGTTTTCATCGCCTCCGCTTGAGACCGGTTCGGTGGTCGCGCGCGCAACCGAGCTGGATGCGAACTACGAATTCTGGATGATCCTGGACGCGCCGGAAATGCTGTCAAACGATCGCATCGCGGCCCTGGTTCGGGGGGGCGATTGGGGGGCGGAGGCGCAAGGCTTCGAAGCCGGCGTCAATTTGCGCGCTGGCCTGGCGGCGGATATCACCGTGCATTTCCCCTCCGACGACACAGCCAAGCGCGTCACCACCGAACTGACACGCGTCGTGAATCAAGCAATCCAGGACAAGAGCACGAACGCGCAAGCCCAGAATATCGCGAAGAAGCTGAAGTTCAATGTGGACGGTTCCACCACTAAGATCAGCTTGCGCCTGAACGAGCAGGACCTGGAGAAAGGCGCCGAAGCGTTTAAGGCGGGGCTGAAGGCCGCCGACCGTTCGGCCGAAAACGCAAATCCAACGGCTGTGGCGAGCGCCGCGCCGCCCAAACCAGTCCCTTCTAAACCGAAAATGATTCGGATCGAGGGGCTGGACGACGGCACTGTCGAGATCCCCTATCCAGATCCGCAGCAATAATGACATTCCGCTTTTGCGCCGCGTCTTGCCCCCGGTTACGGTAGTATCGGTCGTATGGCCAAAGGCAAACGCCAGCTTGTTGAAGTACGCTGTCCCTGCTGCGAAGCGATCCTTCAGATCGACCCGGAGCTGAAAGCGGTGATCAGCTTCGAAGAGCACAAGAAACCGCCCGCAATTGAGGATATCGGCGCCGCGGTACAGAAGCTAAAGGGCGAAGAGGCGCGCCGCGACGAAGTGTTTCAGAAGTCGTTTGACCAGCACAAAGGCCATCAGAAAGTCCTGGAGCGGAAATTCGACGAATTGCTGAAGCAGGCCAAAGAGAAGCCCGACGCCCCGCAGCCCAAAAGGCCGTTCGATTTCGACTAGTCCCGTGGTAAGGCCCGCCGCGCTCGATTAGAACTGGTTACAGCAGCGGTACTACACAAAAACACCAGCTCAGCTCAGGTAAGGACCAGGGTCCCCATACAGCATCTCCCCCTGGCATCAATCCCCTGTTGGCTGCATACTAACCTCGTTAGCAAATCAGGCGGTGAATCGAAAATGAGAAAACGGCTACTGGTAGCTTTGGTTTTTGGCGCGACGGGGCTTGTAGTGGCGCTCCCGATCGCGGACCGGTTTGGATTCGGGCCTGTTCCGGCCCTCATTGGATGTGGCGCCGCCGGCGCCTTCCTTGGCTACGCCATCAGCATCTTCCTGGATATCTTCATCACCAGCGGTCACACCGAAACCGAGAATTGACGTCCCATCAAGGCCACTAAGCCGCCGACATCGTCTCGCGGCTAGCAGCCAGTTAGATCCCACCCTCCTTCCAGCCTTTCGACATCAGAGAATCCCCGACCCTCCAAATCGGACGCGCTCCGATTGTACGCCATCCACGCCTCTGGCTTAATGAAAACGGTGCGACGGATTCAAACCTCACTTTGAGGCGCCAACCGCCGGCCCCCGCGAACATCCGGGAAAGGAGCAACCATTCATGGCGGAAGCAACACCCTACGGGCGTGTCACGCAAAGACCTTCGCCGGTCCCAGAGATTCATATCTTATGGATGACGTCGGGCCTTGGCTGCGACGGAGATTCGGTGTCCATCACCGCGGCCACTCAGCCCAGCATTGAGGACATCGTGATGTCGGCCATACCCGGCCTGCCGAAAGTTCACGTGCACAATCCGGTGATTGCGTACGAAACCGGTTCCGATTTCCTCAAGTACTGGCACATGGCGGCGGAGGGAAAACTGGAGCCGTTCGTACTTGTGCTGGAGGGGTCCATCCCCAACGAAAAGATCAAGAGCGAGGGGTATTGGGCCGCGCTTGGCACTGACTCGAAGACTGGCCAGCCCATCACAACCACCGAATGGATCGATCGCCTGGCGCCCAAAGCCATCGCGGTGGTGGGGGCGGGGACTTGTGCCACGTACGGCGGAATTCACGCCATGGCGGGCAATCCAACGGGCGCCATGGGCTTGGCCGATTATCTCGGCTGGGATTGGAAATCGAAAGCCGGACTGCCGATCGTGAACGTTCCCGGCTGTCCCGTGCAGCCCGACAACTTCATGGAAACCCTGCTGTACTTGCTGTACCAAGTGGCCGGACTGGCGCCGATGATTCCGCTAGACGATCAACTGCGTCCCACCTGGCTGTTCGGCAAAACGGTGCACGAGGGCTGCGATCGCGCCGGCTACTACGAGCAAGGCGATTTCGCTGAAGAATACGGCTCGCCCAAATGCATCGTCCGGCTCGGCTGCTGGGGTCCGGTGGTGAATTGCAACGTGCCCAAGCGCGGCTGGATGGCGGGTATCGGCGGCTGCCCCAACGTCGGCGGCATTTGCATCGGCTGCACCATGCCGGGTTTCCCGGACAAATTCATGCCTTTCATGGATGAGCCGCCGGGCGCGAAAGTGTCCTCCAATTCCATAGCAGTTTATGGCCGTGCGATCACCGCATTGCGCTCATTCACCAATCACACGGTCAACAAGGAACCCAAGTGGCGGCATCGCGGAACCGAACTCACCACTGGATATCATCCGAGGTCTTATTAAGGAAATCGAAATGGCGACAATAACCGATCAATCCACGCAACTGAACGCTCCCAAGCGAAACCTGGTCGAAATGAACTGGGATCCGATCACCCGCATCGTCGGGAGTCTCGGCATTTTCACCAAGATCGACTTTGAAAATCGCCAGGTGGCCGAGTGTCACAGCACCTCTTCCATCTTCCGCGGCTACAGCATTTTCATGAAGGGGAAAGACCCGCGCGATGCCCACTTCATTACCAGCCGTATTTGCGGAATTTGCGGCGATAATCACGCCACGTGCGCCAATTACGCGCAGAATATGGCGTTCGGGGTGAAGCCGCCGCCGCTGGGCGAGTGGATCGTCAACCTGGGCGAGGCCGCCGAGTACATGTTCGATCACAACATCTTCCAGGACAACCTGGTGGGCGTCGACTTCTGCGAGCAAATGGTGAAGGAAACCAACCCCAGCGTCTGGGCCAAAGCGCAGAAAACCACCGCCAATCATTCCAATCTGCACGGCTTCCGCACCATCTCCGACATCATGACGGCGCTGAATCCGTTCACTGGCTCCTTCTATCGCGAAGCGCTGCAGATGAGCCGCATGACGCGCGAAATGTTCTGCCTGATGGAAGGCCGGCACGTGCATCCGTCCACGCTTTATCCCGGCGGCGTGGGAACGGTGCCCACGGTCCAGCTTTTCACCGACTATCTGGTTCGTTTGATGAAGTACGTGGAGTTCATGAAGAAGGTGGTTCCGCTCCACGACGACCTTTTCGACTTCTTCTATGACGCGCTGCCCGGTTACGAAAAAGTAGGCCAGCGCCGCATTCTGCTGGGCTGCTGGGGCTCCTTTAACGATCCGGCTCACTGCGACTACACTTACAAAAATATGTCGCAATGGGGCAAGAAAATGTTTGTGACGCCGGGCGTGGTGGTCGACGGCAAGGCCGTGACGCATGACTTGGTGGACATCAATCTGAACATTCGCATCTCTGCTGGGCAGCTCCTATTACGACGACTGGGAGCATGCTGAAACGTTCGTGAAGGAAGATCCGCTGGGCAATCCTGTGGATCAGCACCATCCCTGGAACCAGACCACCATTCCACGTCCGCAGCGTCGCGACTTCAAGCACAATTACACCTGGGTGATGTCGCCGCGCTGGTATGACAAACGCACTGGGGATCACCTGGCGCTCGACACCGGGGGCGGACCCATAGCGCGCTTCTGGTCCACCGCGCTGGCCGGAATGGTGGACTTCGGCTACGTGAAAGCTACCGGCCATAGCGTGAAAATCTATCTGCCCAAGACCGCATCGCTGCCTGAAACGGAATTCGAATGGAAGATTCCGAAGTGGAGCAACGCCATTGAGCGGGATCGCGCCCGCACGTATTTCCAAGCTTATTCGGCGGCATGCGCTTTGCATTTCGTCGAGCAAGCGATGAAGGAACTTCACGCCGGCCGCACGAAGACCTGGAGCGACTTCAAAGTGCCCGAGGATGCTATTGGCTGTGGGTTCCACGAAGCGGTCCGCGGCGTGCTTTCCCATCACGTAGTGATTCGCGAAGGCAAGATCGCGAACTACCATCCCTATCCGCCGACGCCCTGGAACGCGAACCCGCGCGATATCTACGGCACGCCCGGCCCCTACGAAGACGCCGTCCAGAACACGCCGATCTTCGAGGAAAACGGGCCGGAGAATTTCAAGGGCATCGACATCATGCGTGCCGTCCGCAGCTTCGACCCGTGCCTGCCGTGCGGCGTTCACATGTATCTCGGCAACGGCAAAGTTTTGGAGACGCACCATTCGCCGCTTTTTGGGGCGCACTCCTAAGCTTTATGCAAGATCGATCGTTTCAAGAGCGCATCGGGCGCATCGAAACGCTGGTCGGAGAACTGGAAGCAGTCGCCGACCCCGCGGTGAAGGCCGCTGCAAAAGAGTTGGTCGCCTCCGTCATGGATCTGAACGCGGCGGCTTTCGAACGCGTGGTGCAAGTGGCCGCGCGCTACGGCGACGCGGGTTCCCGGTTGATGGATGGCCTGATCCGCGACGAGGCGGTTTCGAATCTTCTGATCCTGTACGGCCTTCATCCGCAGGATTTTGAAACGCGCGTCCGCGGCGCCCTCAAAAACTTTGAGGGAGTGCGCGTGGTCTCAATCGAAGATGGCCGCGTAGTTTTGCGTATGGAGTCGCACGAGCGCTCCGAATCGGCATTGCAGCAGGCAGTATACGCCGCCGCGCCGGACATCGTCGAGTTGGTGATCGAAGGAACGGCCCGGAATGGCTTCGTTCCGCTGGCAGCGCTGAGTGGAGCCAATCCATGAGCTCGGTGGCGGCCGGCGATGCGCGGCAGGCCTTCCATACTCTGCGCCGTCTCGTCCCCAAGGCGGATAACGCGGAGCGGTGTGGGCTATGCCGGCAGCCGCTTGCGCCCCAACACGATCATCTGATCGACCCGCGAACGCGCCGCCTGCTCTGTTCCTGCCAGGCCTGCGCGATCCTCTTCAATAATCCCGCCGCACAGTACAAACGCGTTCCCAGGCGGGTTCAATTTCTACCCGACTGCGAGATTAGTGATGCCGAATGGGATGATTTGATGATCCCGATCGGCATTGCCTTCTTCATCAAACAAAGCACCGGCGAAAATTCTGACCGGATAGCCGCCTTTTATCCCAGCCCGGCCGGTCCGGTGGAATCCCTGCTCTCTCTCGACGTGTTGCATCCGGCGTTGAATCGGCTGGAGCCAGATACCGAAGCCTTGCTGGTGAATCGCGCGGCCCGCGAATCTTTTATCCTTCCGATTGATGAATGCTACCGGCTGGTAGGCCTGATGCGCACGCATTGGAAGGGTCTATCGGGCGGCGCCGAAGTGTGGCGCGAGATCCAGCTGTTTTTTCAGGAGATGAAGAATCGCGCCCATGCCTGATCTCGGCTTCCAGATTGAGTCCGCTGAGAGCGTCCCCTTCGCCGCGACGCCCATGATCGCGTTCCGGCTGCGTCTGGAAAATAAGTCGCCGGGCGAATCGATTCACTCCATCGCGCTGCATACTCAAATCCAGATTGAGACGCCGCGGCGCCGCTATTCACCGGATGAACAGGAGCGCTTGCTCGATCTTTTCGGCGAACCGGGCCGTTGGGGCCAAACGTTGCGCCCGATGCTGTGGACCCACGCGGATCTGACGGTGGCGTCGTTCTCCGATTCGATTACAGTCGACTGCCAAGTGCCTTGCTCGTTCGATTTCAACCTGGCGGCCACGAAATATTTCTACGGCCTCGCGGATGGGGACATCCCGCTGATCTTTTTGTTCAGCGGAACCTGTTTCTACGCCGGCGCGCAGGGTGGGCTGGAAGTCGCTCGCATCCCCTGGAGCAAGGAAGCGCGCTTCCGGCTTCCCGTTCGTGTGTGGCGCGAAACGATGGAGAGCTATTATCCAAACTCCGCGTGGCTGCGAATCCGCCAGGATGTGTTTGACCGGCTGCATCAGTACAAAATGCAAGCTGGCCTGGCGACGTGGGAAGAGGCGCTTGAATCGCTCCTGGAACCGGTGAACGCATGACCACGGTGGAACAGATCGCGGACGCAATTCTCTATGAGGGCTACATTCTCTATCCATACCGCGCCTCCGCGCTGAAGAATGGCCAGCGATGGAATTTCGGTGTGCTTTATCCTCCAGCGTACGCGTCGGCACAACGCGGGTCAGACGCGTCCACATTTCAGTGCGAATGTTTGGCGCGCGGCGGCAATCTGACGGTGACTGTCCGATTCCTTCAGCTTGTGACGCGCGATGGTTGGCAGGAGGCGATCGCGAGGGAGATTAGAACGAATGTACCGGGCACGCACTCATTCTGTTTTCCCGCGCGCGAGGATCGCGATGACAGCGGAATCATCCGTCGGCAGGAACAAGTGGAAGGATCGATTACTGTGAGCATGCGGCAAGCGCCGAACGGTTGGTCGTGCGTTTCCTTGCGCATTTCCAACACCGGCGCGCTCAATGTTCCAGCCGTCGATACAGCCGCGTGGCCCGCCAGAGAAGCAGCGCTACGCCGTTCCATGGTGTCGACCCACGCGATCCTGCGCGTCGAGAGCGGGGAATTCGCGTCGCTGCTCGATCCCCCGGAGGAGTTGCGTCAATTGTCCGCCGAATGCTCAAACGTCGGGCTCTGGCCGGTTTTGGCCGGGAATATCGCACCGGCGGACACGATGCTCGCGTCGCCCATCATCCTCTACGACTATCCGCAAATCGCAGCGCAGAGCGCGGGCGCTCTGTTCGACGGCACCGAGATCGACGAAATTCTTTCGCTGCGAATTCTCGCGCTCACCGACGATGAAAAGCGCGAGATGCGGGAAACCGATCCGCAGGCTCGCCAGCTTCTCGAGCGGACCGAGGCGCTCGATCCCGAACAATGGATGCAACTGCACGGCGTGATGCGCGACCCGTCCGGCGGAGAATCCCTATGAATGAGCTGGAATGGCAACTGCTCGAAGATAAGGCGCCGATCGAGTCCGTTCGTTTATCGGATGGAACTGAGTTGCGCAAGGGCGGACGCGTACGCCTGCGCCCCGGGCGAGGCGGCGACGTGATGGATCTGGCGCTCGATGGCAAGATCGCCGTGATTGAATCCATCGAACAGGATTACGAAGGCTCAGTTCAGGTCGGGGTAGTGCTGGACGACGATCCCGGGTCCGACATCGGGCACATGCGGCAGCCCGGCCATCGCTTCTTCTTCCGCCCCGAAGAAATCGCAGCCGCTGGCGGACGGGGAAATGTCCAGCGCGTCGCCGCGTATTCTGGTGGCCGGCATCGGGAACGTATTCTTCGGTGACGACGGGTTCGGCGTCGAAGTTGCCGGGCGGCTGAACGGGCGTGGACTCGCATCCGGCGCTCACGTAGTCGATTTCGGAATACGCAGCTACGATCTGGCTTACGCGCTTACTAGCGGGCGCTACGATGCCGCAATCCTGGTGGACGCGTCCACTCGCGGTGGCGCTCCCGGCGATATTTATGTTCTCGCACCCGAGCTGGAAGCAGATGCGGAACCCGCGCCCGCGAATGCGCACGCGATGAATCCCGAGACGGTCTTACGAATGGCGCAGACTTTCGGCCGGCTACCCAGCCAGATCCTGGTGGTGGCCTGCGAGCCGCAAACGCTGGGCGGCGAAGAAGGGCGGCTTGGTTTGAGCGAAACCGTGAATGCCGCGGTGGACCGAGCCATAACGGTAGTGGAATCGCTGGTGACACGGATCTCCGGCGGAGAACCAATTCAGGAGGCAACACAATGCAATTGACGGAACGAATGGAAAATCACTCCGGCGATACACGCGACACTCTGATGCTGCTAAGCGGTGTTTCGCTGGTCATCTTCGGCGCTGGATTGATACTTACAACGCCGGTTGTAAAAAAACTATTGGGCGGAGCCGGAATCGGATCTCTGCTGCAGGCCGCGGGACCCGATTTACAGCGCTACTTGAAACTTAAGGCAATGTGACTACGCCGAACCCCACTGCCGCATCCGCAGTTTACGCCGTGGATCCTGGCTTGAGCAGGTTCACGGCCAGGGCATTCGCTACAGGTCTGCTCGCCGCCATGGGCCACAGCCCGTCGTTCGCAATCCGACAATTCACCGGCGAGGCGAGTTTTCCGCCGGGCGCCCCGGAACAAGGCTCAGTGCGCATTGTGGTGCAAGCGGCCTCGCTCGAACTGACAGACCAGGTGAGCGACAAGGATCGCCGGGAGATCGAACGCACCACGCGTAATGAAGTGCTCGAAGTATCGCGGTTTCCCGAAATTGTTTTCGAAGCTTCTCAGCCCTCGATTTCGAAAGGCGGCGAGGGCCATTACTGGGCGAATCTCACTGGGAAACTGACCCTCCACGGTATAACGCAGCCACAGCAAATCACCGCGCAGGTTTCGGTAACCGATAGCGAACTTCGCGCCAACGGCGAGCTCACTGTGCGCCAGTCCAGCTTTGGGATCAAACCCGTGTCGGTGGCGGGAGGAACTTTGAAAATCAAAGACGACGTGAAAGTGACATTCGATTTCGTTGCGCGCAAAAAGGAATAAGGAAAACTATGTGCCTGGCCATTCCCGGACAAATTCTTGAGTTGCTCCCCGGTCCGCCACTACTGGGCGTGGTGGACGTCACCGGCGTGCGCCGCAAAGTGGATCTCGGCCTGCTGGAAGACGAAAATCCGGTCCCGGGCGATTGGGTGCTGATCCATGTCGGCTTTGCGATGAGCAAGATCAGCGCGCAAGGCGCGCACGAACAGATGCAGATGCTGCGCATGCTGGGCGAAGACGAAGCGGCCATGCAGGAAGTCAGCGGCTACGGCCAAGGAGAACCAAAGTCGCCATGAAATATGTGGATGAGTTTCGCGATCCAACGGCCATCGCGCAAACCGCGCAGGAAATCCGGCGTATTGCCGATCCTCGGCGTCACTATCGTCTGATGGAAGTGTGCGGCGGGCACACGCACGCCATCTATCGCTTCGGCCTGAAAGATCTGCTTCCCGATAACGTGGAGCTGGTGCACGGCCCCGGCTGCCCGGTGTGCGTGCTTCCCATGGGCCGCATTGACGATGGACTGGCCATCGCCGAGCAGCCTGACGTCATCTTTACGGCCTTCGGCGACATGATGCGGGTCCCTGGCGCCAACGGCAGCCCGCTGGAACACAAAGCCCGCGGCATGGATGTGCGCATCGTGTATTCGCCCGCCGACGCGTTGAAAATGGCCGAAAACAATCCCGACAAGCACGTGATGTTCTTCGCCATCGGATTTGAAACCACCGCGCCCTCCACCGCTCTGACGCTGCTGCGCGCGCGCGATAAGGGCGTGCGCAATTTTTCGATCTTCTGCAACCACGTCACCATCATCCCCGCCATCCGCGCGATTCTGGATTCGCCCGACATGCGCATCGACGCGTTCCTGGGGCCCGGCCACGTTTCTACCGTCATCGGATGCCGGCCCTACACCTGGATCGCGAAGAACGACCACAAGCCCATTGCCGTCTCCGGCTTCGAACCGCTCGATCTTCTGCAATCCATCGTGATGGCTCTGCGCCAGCTCAACGCAGGCCGCGCGGAAGTGGAGAATCAATACCAGCGCGTGGTTCCGTGGGACGGCAATCGGGCCGCGCTGCGCGCCATGGGCCAGGTGTTCGAACTGCGCCCCTATTTCGAATGGCGCGGCCTGGGATTCATTTCGCAATCCGCCCTGCGCATCAAAGACGAATTCTCCGAATGGGACGCCGAGCGGCGTTTTCATGTTCCCGGCGTGCGCGTTACCGATCCCAAGGCCGCGCAGTGCGGCGAGGTTCTCAAGGGCGTGCTGAAGCCCTCGCAGTGCAAACTGTTCGGAAAAGAGTGCACGCCCGAACATCCCATCGGCGCGCTGATGGTTTCGTCCGAAGGCTCCTGCGCGGCGTATTTTAACTACGAGTACCGCAAGAACGCGGAGCTTGTGGGCATTGGAGCATAACCGCATGGCGACCATCGCAGCGCCCCCGAAAATCCGCTTCCGCGATGTGCAAGTGGAGATGGCCCACGGAGCCGGCGGAAAAGCCAGCCGCCGCCTGGTGGAAGGATTGTTCGCTCCGCTGCTGTTTGGGATGGATGCTGCTGAGCCTCTGGGCGACGCTGCGCATCTGGATTTCGACGCGACGCGCATCGGAATCACCACCGACAGCTTTGTCGTTCGGCCGCTGCGTTTTCCCGGCGGATCCATCGGCGAACTGGCGGTGAACGGCACGGTGAACGATCTGGCTGTGTCCGGCGCTCGCGCCGAGGCGCTGGTGGTCAGCTATATTCTCGAGTCCGGATTGCCCACGCCCGTTCTCGAAGCCGAAGTGCGCGCCATGGGCGAGGCCGCGCGCAGAGCGGGCGTGATCATCGTGAGCGGCGACACCAAGGTTGTAGAGCATGGCAAGGCCGACGGCATGTACATCACTACCGCCGGCATCGGTCGCGCGATTCCCGGACTCCGATTGTCCCCGCGATCGGTCCGGCCGGGCGACCAGGTGATCCTGAGCGGGCCGGTGGGCGATCACGGCATCACGATTCTGCTGGCGCGCGGCGAACTGGATCTGGAATCCGATGTCTGCTCCGATACCCGGCCGGTGCTGCCCTTCGTGGAAGCGCTCGTGGCGGCCGCGGCGCCAGGTCTGCGCTGGATGCGCGATCCAACGCGCGGCGGCCTGGCCACATCGCTGAATGAGCTGGCGCGCGATTGCGGCCTGGGCATTGTGCTCCGCGAAGATTGGATTCCGGTGCACGACGCCGTGCGCGGCGCCTGCGAACTGCTGGGGCTGGATCCGCTGCACATCGCCAACGAAGGCCAGTTCGTCGCTGTGCTTGCGCCTGAGTTTGCCGAACTCGCGCTGGACGCATTGCAGCGGACCCCGGGCGGCGAAGAGGCGGCCATCATCGGCGAAGTGCGCGAATGCACCGGCGGCTACCGTGCTCGGAATCGCGCCCTATGGCGGAACGCGCGTGATCGACATGCTGGTGGGCGATCCGCTGCCGCGTATTTGCTGAATATGACTGCGACGCAATCCAAACTCGCGCATCACATTGCCGAACGGCTGCTCGGGCGCAATCGCATTTTCGAAGATTTCTTTGCGCACGAGGCCCCGCGGCTGGCAGCAGTTTCTCAAGAAATGGCCGAGCGTTTCCTGCGCGGCGGCCGTTTGCTCGCCTTCGGGCGCGGCCCCTGCTCTACCGATGCGCAGCACGTCTCGGTCGAATTCGTTCATCCCGTGATCGTGGGCAAGCGCGCTCTGCCGGCGCTCGACCTTTCCGCTGAATTCGGCCCTTGGCTGGATGCTCTGGTGCGGCCCGAGGACATCGTGATGGGCTTCGCTCCTCCGGAAGGCGACACCGAAGTGCAAGCCGCGCTGGACGCCGCGCACGCGCGCCAAGCGCATGACACTGCGCTCTTTCGGGCTCCAGCGGCTCCTATTGGTTTCCTGCCGTCACCGACGACGCCTTCCTGCAATCAGGAATTGATCGAAATCCTGTATCACACGCTGTGGGAAACCGTGCACGTGTTCCTGGAGCATCGCGAGATTGGGCCAGGACGCGGGCGCCGCTGGTTTTCTCTATCCGTTCCTCGGACCAGACAAACACGACCTGGCGTCGCTTCAAAAAGAAGTCGCGGAGTCCATCCGGATGAAAGTGCGCGACGACGCTCGTCTGCGCGCGCAAGTGGCCGATGAGCAATCGGAGCAGATCGCGGCCGCCGCGCTGGCTATCGACAACCGCGTGGAGCGCGGCGGCAAGCTCATTCTGTTCGGCAACGGAGGCTCGGCTACCGACGCCAACGATTGGGCGCTCGATTGTGTGGCTCCGCCCAGCGGCTGGCGCCCTATTCCGGCTATTTCGCTCGCGATGGAACCCGCCAACATCAGCGCCATCGCCAACGATGTCGGCACCGAAGTTGTGTTTCTGCGGCAGTTGATCGCGCACGCGCGGCCCCAGGACGTGGCCATCGGAATCTCCACCAGCGGCGGATCGCGCAACATCATCGCGGCGCTGGAGGAGGCGCGCAAGCGCGGATTGCTGACGGTCGCGCTGCTCGGCTACGATGGCGGCGAAATTCTGCGGCGCGGCCTGGCGGATTTCCCGCTGATCGTGCGGTGCGACTACATTCCGCGCATTCAGGAAGTCCAGGCGTCCATCTATCACTCGCTCCGCGCCGCGCAGCAGGAGAACTTCCATGCTTGAGCTCTTCGGTTCGTCAGGTTGTCCTTACACCCAGGAAATGCGCGAATGGCTGGAATTCTCGCGCCGCGACTTTGTGGAGTTTGATGTGGAGACCGACGCGGCCGCGCTGGCTCGCATGCGCGTGGCCACGGGCCAGCGCACCGTTCCGGTGCTGCTCGACGACGGCAAGGTTGTCCAGATCGGCTGGCAGGGGCGCGGATGTGTCGTGGGTGCGGGCTCGCATGCATGAACTTTCCATCGCGATGAGCATCCTCGACATGGCCGAAGAGGAAGCCGGCCGCCGAAGCGCCGAAGTGGATGCGATCCACGTCAAGCTGGGCGCGCTCTCTGGCATCGCGAAAGAAGCCCTGCTGTCGGCCTACGATCTGGCTCGCACCGAAACCACGCTGCCCTACGGCGCAGTTGATCATTGAAGAAGTTCCCGTGATGATTTACTGCCCGCGTTGTCAGGCGCCCCGCAGCGTTCCTTCCATCCAGCAATTGTCGTGCATCGAGTGCGAAACCCCGTCATCGGAGATTCTGCAGGGCCGCGAATTGCAGGTAGTAGCGTTGGAGCTGCGTTCATGAATTCTACTCCGCGAATCCTCGAAGTACGAAAAAACATTCTGAAGCAGAATGACGAAATCGCGCGCGCGCTCCGGAATCGTTTCGATGCGGCCGGCGTGTTTGTGGTGAACCTGGTCTCAAGCCCAGGCTCCGGTAAGACCGCATTCCTGGAGTCCACGCTGACTAAAATGCGCGGCGAGTTCCGCGTGGCGGCCCTGGTCGGTGACTTGGCCACCGAGAACGACGCCATCCGTTTAGCTCGCAGCCGGGTGCCCGTGCGCCAAATCATAACCGGAACGGTTTGTCATCTGGAAGCGGCCATGATCGAGCGGAATCTCGAAGGCTGGAACCTCGACCAGCTGGATTTTCTCTTCATCGAAAACGTCGGAAACCTGGTCTGCCCGTCCTCTTACGATCTGGGCGAAAATCTCCGCGTCGTCTTGATGTCGGTCACTGAGGGCGAAGACAAGCCGCTGAAATATCCCACCATCGTCAACAGCGCCGACGCCGCCGTCATCACCAAGACCGACCTGGCCGATGCCGTGGAATTCGACTGGCCCGCGGCCTCCAAAAACCTGCAAGCCGTCCGCCCCGGCATCCAGATCCTGCGCGTGTCGGCCAAGACCGGAAGCGGCATGGATGCCTGGCTCGGTTTTATCACGTCCCAGCACGCGCGCGATGTGCGCGGACGCCGGACGTGGTAGAACATTTGTAATGGCATTCGTAAAAGTCGGTTCACTCGCTTCTCTGCCGCCCGGTTCGGTGACGGAAGTGACCTTAGGCGAAGATTCCTACGCAGTCTGCAATGTTGGCGGCGAGCTGCACGCGCTCGGCGGTATCTGTCCGCATGCCGGCGGCCCGATCGGGCAGGGAAACGTGCAGGACGGCCTGGTGATTTGTCCCTGGCACGAGTGGGCATACGACTGCAAGACCGGCGAAAACGATTTCGATCCCACCGTCAAGCTGGATTGCTTCGCGGTGAAGGCCGAAGGCGACGATATTCTGATCGATCCGCGAGACTTCGCAGCTAAAGTGATTCGTGCCTGAACTGCCAGAAGTGGAGACCGTGGTGCGCTCGCTCGCGCCAAAACTCCCCGGGCCGCCGCATTGTTGACGCGCAGTTTTCTTCGCATCACGTGGTCCGGCAAAAATTCGCGGAGCTGCGCAAACGAGTGCGCAATCAGCTGGTCAAATCCGTGGAGAGGCACGGCAAGTTCATCGTCCTCACGCTCGACCGGGGTGTGCTGGTGATTCACCTGGGGATGACCGGGAAGCTGCTGCTCGATTCCGAACCCGGCCCTTACGCGCGCGCCGTTTTCAAGCTCGATCGCGGCCTCCTCGTTTATGACGACGTCCGGCATTTCGGGCGCATCGAATGGAGCGAGGAGCTTCCGGATCGCGCCGCCGCGCTTGGCCCCGACGCACTGAGCGTTTCGCTCGAAGATTTTCGCAAGCTGCTCAAGCAGCGCAAATCGGCCATCAAGCCGCTGCTGCTCAACCAGCGATTCCTGCGCGGCATGGGCAATATCTACACCGACGAGGCGCTATATGAAGCGCGCATCCATCCGCGCGCCATCGCCGCCAATTTGAGCAAAGAGCGCGCCGGGCGCCTGCACGCCGCCATGCTGGATATTCTCACCAACGCGATTCGCTTGAAAGGCTCTTCGATTTCCGATTACGTCGACGCCGATGGCCAGCGCGGAAGTTTCCAGCAGCAGCACCAGGTGTATGGACGCGCCGGCGATCCCTGCCCTATTTGCGGAACGCCGATCCGCCGGATCGTGGTGGGGCAGCGTGGGACGCACTATTGTCCAAAGTGCCAGCGAAGCTGAAGATCTGATCGGCCACCAGCGCCGCGCCTTTCATCTCCAGAACATCGTGCACCCGTACCACGTGCGCGCCCCCGAGGATCGCCGCTGTTACGGCGGCGGCCGTCGCGCATTGCAGAAATCCCTCGGACGGCTTCTCCAGTTGCGGCAAAAACGATTTCCGCGACGGGCCCACCACCAGCGGAAATTCGAGCGGAGCGAACGCGCCCAGCCGCGCCAGGATCTCCGAGTTCTGCTCTTTGCGTTTGCCGAAGCCCAACCCCGGATCGATCGCAATGCGCGAACGATCCACCCCTGCGCGCACGGCGCGATGCGTGGATGCATCCAGATCCTGCCGGATGGTCCCCATGACGTCCTTGATGGGCGCGAGCTTGGCCCAGGTTTCCGGTGTGCCGCGCATATGCGTGATGATCAATCCGGCGTCATGCTGGGCCGCCACGCGCGCGAGTTGCGCATCGAACGTCAGCCCGGAAGGATCGTTGATGATGGCAGCGCCGTGTTCCAGCGCTTTCTCCGCCACGGCCGACTTGTAGGTATCGACGGAAATCGGAACCGTCAGCTTCCCGCGCAAGCGCTTCAATACCGGAACCAGGCGGCGCAGCTCCTCGGGTTCGGAGATGCGCTCGGAACCAGGCTTGTGTGGACTCCGCGCCGATGTCGATGATGTCCGCGCCCTGCTCTTCCAGTTCAATGGCGCGCGCGAACGCACGGTCGGGATCCAGGTATTTTCCGCCGTCGGAAAACGAATCGGGCGTCACGTTCAACACGCCCATCAGCAGCGTGCGCTCGCCGAGCAGCAGTTCGCGGCCGGCCAGCTTCCAGACAAAATGGCGTCGTTCCATGCTAAGGCTCGATCCGTTTCCACTTCTTGCCGACGCGGAAAACCGCGCCCCCAGGCGGTATCACCACCGTGAGGCCCGTGTGTCTTTCGCCATCGATCTCCACGGCGCCGGCTTTGATTTTTCTCTCAGCATCCGTGCGAGAATCCGCCAGGCCAGCGGAAAGCAAAATCTTGGGCAAGCTGTTTCCGGCTCCGTTGGTCAATTTGAGAGTCTCGATATCGGCGGGCTGCTGGCCCTCCCGCACTTCGCGCTGAAAGTCCGCCTGCGCCTGCTCCGCCGCTTCCACCGAATGAAAATCGGTAACGATCTGCCGCGCCAGCCGCATCTTCACCGCCATCGGTTCCTCGCCCTTCATCGCCGCGATCTCGGCCATACTCTTATCGGTAAGCAATTCCCAATAGCGCCACATCAGCGTATCGCTGATCCCCATCACCTTGCGAAACATTACCTTGGCGCGGTTCCGTGATGCCGATGTAATTGCCCTTGGATTTCGACATCTTCTCCACGCCGTCGGTGCCTTCGAGCAACGGCACCGTCGCGACAATCTGCGGCGGCTGGCCGTAATCGCGTTGCAGCTCGCGCCCCACCAGCAAATTGAAGCGCTGGTCCGTCCCGCCCATCTCCACGTCGCACTCCAGCATCACCGAATCGTAGCCCTGCGCAATTGGATACAGCAGCTCATGCACCGAGATCGGAATGCCTTCCTTGAATCGCTTGGTGAACTCGTCCCGCTCCATGATCCGCGCCACCGTGAATTTCGCGCACAAGCGGATGATATCGGCAAATTTCAGCGGCGCCAGCCATTCGCTGTTGAAACGGACCTCGGTTTTCTCGGGATCCAGGATCTTGAACACCTGCGTCTTGTACGTCTCCGCGTTTTGATCGATCTCCTCGCGCGTCAGCGGCGGGCGCGTGGTGTTGCGGCCCGTGGGATCGCCGATCAGTCCGGTGTTGTCGCCGATCAGGAAAATCACGCGATGCCCCAGATCCTGGAAGTGCTTCATCTTGCGCAGCAGCACCGTATGGCCCAGGTGCAGATCGGGCGCCGTGGGATCGAACCCCGCCTTCACGCGCAACGGCCGGCCGGTCTTCTCGGCTTGGATCAAGCGCTCGCGCAGGTCCTCTTCCCGGATCAGGTCGGCCAGGCCCTTCTTCAGGTACGTTAGCTGTTCGTCGACGGACTTATTCGGTAATGACTCGTTCGATAAAGACACTCTCTTTATTAAAGCAGGCTGAGTGTATCGTGAATCAGTTTCGCCGCCAGCTCGGGCGCTTCCATCGGCATGAAATGCGAATATTCCGGCAGGCAGGTATCTGTTCCGCGGGCGAAGCTGGCCGCCAGATCGGGCGCCGTGATGGATGTTCTCATCACTTCGGCCGAGTCCATATAACGTACGGCGCGGACCACCTGCACGGGAATCTGAACGGTCGCGATCTCTGGATAAATGTTCGATTCCACCGCTGTGCTTCCCTCGTAAATGGACGCCTCAACGGCCGGCGGGCAGGCGAGAATGTAGCCCTCGCCGTTCGCCTTCAACGCCATTTTCACAGTAGTCCCGCAGTGCCTGCCGGTCCCAGGAATCGAACGGCGGGCGATTCTCGAAGCGCTGGAACATCTCCTGCGCCGACGCCCATAGGTTGCGCCGCTTTCGAACGAACTCGGTCCTGTTCCAAGGTCCGGCATACGCGTCGTTCGCGCGGATTACGGGCTCGAACAGCACCAGCGCCGCGAAGGACGCGGGCCTGAGCGCCGCGCCCAGCGTGACCGAGTGGCCGCCCATGGAATGCCCGACGCCGACCGCGCCCTCGAGCCCCAGAGCTTCGCTGATCGCCGCGACATCGGCGCCAAACGTCCGCCAAGGATACGGCGGCGCCGGCTGGCCGCTGCGCCCGTGGCCGCGCGCATCGAAAGCCACGCAACGGCGGTCCGGGAAGTGTGCGATCACCTGGTCCCAGATGCGCGCGTGAAATCCAGTCGCGTGACAAAAGAATAGCGGCGGCCCTTGGCCAGGCCACTCCCAAAGCGCGATCTCGACGCCATTGACGAGCAATCGAGACTCCACCGGCGTGCGAGTCATTCTTACCCAGTCTAACTGCGGTTAATTTAAGCCGCGCCCTGTTCGGCGTGTGCGAGAACGGTTTCGATGGTCTCGAAAAGCTCGTGGGCGTGAACCGGCTTGGCGATGTAGCCGTCCATGCCGGCCTGCAGACAGCGCTGGCGGTCGCCCAGCATGGCGTGCGCTGTCATGGCAATGATGGGAATATGCGCGCGGGTGTTTTGCTCCAGCCGGCGAATCGCCGCCGTGCATTCGAACCCGTCCATCACCGGCATCTGGGCGTCCATCAGAATCAGGTCGAAATTTTGTTTTTCCAAAGTACCCAGTGCCTGAGCGCCGTCGGCGGCCACCACCACCATGTGGCCCTGGTTTTCAAGCAAACGCGAGGCCAGCTTCTGATTCACCAGGTTGTCTTCGGCCAGCAGGATGCGGAGCGGCATGCGGCCCTCGCGCAGGGTGTAGCGCGTGATTACCTGTGTCGGCTTGGCAACGCCATCGCTGGCCAGCACCTGCAGCAGCGCGTCCAGCAAATCGGCCTGAAGCACAGGCTTGATCAAGTAGGCCGCGATGCCGAGCTGCTTGCAGCGAGCGCCGTCGCCGCGCTGGCCCCCGGAGGTAAGCATGATGGTCACCAGCTTCGACAACTCGGGCGAGCGTTGAATCTGTTCCACCAGCATGAAGCCGTCCACGTCCGGCATGTGGCAGTCCGCCACCAGCAAGCCAAAGGGCACTCCGGCGGCCTTCGCCTCGCGGAGCATGTTCAGCGCCGCCGTGGCGTTCGATACGGCCGTGGGCCGCATGCGCCAGTAGCTGAGCGTTCGCTCCAGAATTTGTCGATTGGTCGCGTTGTCGTCCACTACCAGGACGCGCACGTCGTCCAGAACCGCTGGATCCTTCAGCGCCGGCCGTGCCGCCGGATTCTTCACCTCTCCAAAGAGAGCCGAGAAGTGGAACGTAGAGCCCTTGCCCACTTCGCTTTCCAGCCAAATCCGGCCGCCCATCATCTCGATCAAGCGCATCGAAATGGAAAGCCCCAGCCCGGTTCCCCCATACTGCCGCGTGGTGGATGTATCGGCCTGGGTGAACGGCTCAAAGATCAGCTTCTGTTTTTCGGGAGGGATGCCGATGCCGGTATCGGTCACCGTAAAGTGCAGATGCAGGCTGTCTGGCCCGCTTTCCTCCGCCTCCACCCGCAGCACCACCTCTCCCCGTTCCGTGAACTTAACAGCATTGCCCGCCAGGTTCAGCACCACCTGGCGTAATCGCACCGGATCGCCCATCACCAGTTCCGGCAGTTCGGGCGGAACAAAGCAGGCCAGTTCCAAGTCCTTCTGGTGCGCCCCTCCGGCCAGCGATTTCATGGCCTGGCCCAGATGATCCCGCAAGTTGAACTCGATCGGATCGAGCGCGAGCCGGCCCACTTCGATTTTCGAAAAATCCAGGATTTCGTTGATCACGCTCAGCAGCGAATCGGCGGAGTATTTCACGGCGTTCAAATACTCGCGCTGCGTGAGATCCAGCTCGGTTTCGAGCGTCAGCTCCGTCATGCCGAGGATCCCGTTCATGGGCGTGCGAATCTCATGGCTCATGTTGGCCAGAAACTCCGATTTCGCGCGATTGGCGGTATCGGCGGCCATGCGCGCCTGCTCCAGGCGCAGAAGCATTTCCTTTTCCTGCGTGATGTCGATCATGGCGCCGCTCACCAGTGTGGGCTGCCCCGGCTCCCCATCCACTCGGGACTGGCTGCGCATCCAGCGCACCGATCCGTCCGGAAGCACCACCCGGAATTCGGCGTTAAATGATCCGTTGACCACCATGGCCTCGCGCGCCGTGGCATTCAGCGCATCGATGTCGTCAGGGTGAATCATCTTGCGCCAGACGTCCAAGTGCATGCGCAAGGGCTTTCCGGTCAAACCGACCAGCGCCGCGAATCCTTCCGAGATCGTCAACATATCGGTGGCGACATCGGTCTGCCAGATTCCGAACGCGGCAGCCTTTTCCGCCATGGCGATGCGCTCGGCGTTCTCGCGCAGCTTCTCCTCGGCCCGCAGCCGTTCGATGGCATTGCCGGCCAGGTGCGCACCGGCTTCCACCACACGCAGGTCGCGATCGTGCGGCGCGGCGGGATGCTTGTGATACATGGCAAACGTCCCCAGCACCTTCTTCTTGGAATCGCGGATGGGAACGCTCCAGCAAGCTCGCAGCCCGAAGCTCAATACGAAGTCCTTGGCGGCCGCGAAGCGGTGGTCGTTGGCGATGTCTTCCACAATAGTGGTTTCGTTCCGAAACGCCGCCGTGCCGCAGGCGCCCACTTCCGGACCGATTTCCAGCCCGTTCACGCCCTGCATGTACGCCGCCGGAAGGCTCCCTCCCGAGCCTTCCCACAGGCGCTTCCCCTCGTCGTCCAGCAAAAGGACCGTGCAATAGCAATCCAGGGCCATGCGCTCAATCGCCCCCGTGAGTGCGTTCAATACCTCCCGGAGCGAACAGCCCTTGGCGATCAGCTCCAGCACCCGCCGTTCTTCCTCAATTACGCGCGAGGAGCGCTCCAGTTTCTCCTGGTCCCGCTCGCTTGCGCGCAGGCGCCGGGTTTGCACGTAAGCTACCGCGCAGGCGGCCAACGCTAGACAAAGCGCTCCAATAGCCAGGGCGGATAGCATCTCTCTTCTATCGGTAAGAAGCCCTAGATTTCTTAGGATTACGGACGGAATATTTTGTCCCCGGCGCGGCTAAAGCGCTTATTTTGTGCCGGTTGTCCAAACGCCAATTTCGGCCAGGGTTTTCGTGAATTCCTTCACATGTCTTAGGGAAAACATACTGGAAGGGGCGCGGTGGACCGCTCCGTTGTATACTGCATGGAGACCGGACGCCCCGATCCTAACCAACGATATCGCGTTCCGGACATAACGCATTTCCCGCCTGCCTCACAGCCCGCCGGGAACCCAGGAGATACGAACGAATGAGTGAAGTGCTCAGTGGAGCTGAGTTCAAGAAACAACTGCGCGAAGGGCGGCCCAAGCTCGGCCTGTTCCTGAATTCGCACAGTCCCACCGTCGCCGAACAGTTGGCGCATAGCGGCTATGACTGGCTGCTGGTCGACACGCAGCACGGGCCTATGAGTTTTCCGGAGCTGTCGGCCATGCTGGCCGGAATTTCCAGCGGCGGCGCGAAATCCATGGTGCGCGTGGCCGGTTACCATGATCGCGGCGGAATCCAGCAGTCCCTCGATCTGGGCGCCGACGGCGTCCTGGTCCCTTACATCAATACCGCCGAAGAAGCCGTCCAGGCGGTCAGTTGCGCGCGTTATCCCACCACCGGCACCCGCTCGGTTTATTTCCCGCAGCGCAGCATGAACAAGGCCGGACTGCTCGGCTATGCGGGCAAGGCGAACGAGAACGTCATTCTCGCCCTGCAAGTGGAAACCGCGGACTGCATCAAGAACATCGACGAAATTGCGGCTGTACCGGGCGTCGACATGCTATTCCTTGGTCAAAATGATCTGTGCATGTCCATGGGGCTTTTCGAAAAATACGAATTCCCGCTCATGTATACCTCGCCTGAGCTGCAAGCGGCCACCGACAAACTGCGCGCCGCCGCCAAGAAGAACAACGTGATCCTGGGCCTGTTCCTCTTCGGCCCTGCGCGCGTGGGCGAGTTCCTCGAGAAGGGCTTCCCGTTCATCAGCCTCGGAAACGATCTGCATCATATCCTCACCCAGGCCGGCGCCTACGTCAAAGATGTGGAAGCGGTGTCGAAGGAAAAGGGCAAGCCCTGGACTCGGCGGCCTACCGCGCTACTTTAAGCTCTTCGGCGCCAGGATCTCGCTCAGGTAATCATGGCTCCCGGGGATTCGTTCCAGATGCGGGTAGCGTAAGCCGCCCGCATATTGAATTTCGCGGGATTCCACCGCGTCAAAATTGCGCACGATCAACGCGATCTTGCCGTTTTGGGGATGCGCGATCGATGTCGTTGAGCGCATCCGCGGAATAAACGCGGCCATCCACGGCCAGAATCGTCATCTGCGGTCCAAGACCCGCATCGTATGCCGGTGTCCCGGGCAGGACATCGGTAATGGTGCCGTCCTTTGCCAGCGCAATACCAATCGAATATTCCGCATGATAACTGGGCGACATGGCGACGTTCCAGCGTAGAAAGGCTCGTTGTTGGGCGTCGCGTTGTATACCAGGCGCCAGCCGGCAGCCTCCAGGCCGTCCGTGGGCGGCTGGTTGTTCACCTGGTAGATCCGCGTCTCGAAAAATGTGTGCCAATCAAACGGCAATATCGCTGATAACGCAGCTTCCACGTCCGCGCGCGTATAGGGAACCACGATGGGCGGCGTGTCGCGCTGGCCGAAGAAGCTGCGCAGGAAATCGTCCAGCGAGAAGCGGTCCTGCGATTGTTCGCGGATGATGGCATCGGCGCGCAACCAGATCAGAGCGCCCTCGTCGTAATAATCCTGCCCGCGGCGTAGCGCAGCCCAACCACCGGCTACCGTGCGCAGCACCCAGTCCTCGGTAGCCGTGTCCACCAGAGCGGTGGAAGCGCGGCCCGGCTCGTGAGCGAATCCCGCGGCCGCCTGCGCCAGATAATCGCGCATATAGGCGGCGTCATTGAAGCCGGCTCGCGTGGCCAGCAGATATCCTATGTACTCGTTTAGCCCCTCATATACCCACAGCAGCGACGTTCGCTCCGGGCCCTGATAATCGGGCTTGGAATAAAGCTCCGCCGGCCGCCGGTATTTCCCGTCCCAGGAGTGCGATTGTTCATGGGCCAGAAGCGGCCAGCCGAATTTTTCGAGCTGATCTTTTTTGGAAAGCCCAGCGTCGCCGATGGCGTTGTACGGCGAATCTTCATGCTCCAATCCGTCGTAGGGGCGCGCCGTGCTTTGCGACACCAGAATGTGCATGGTCTGCCAATGCCGGAAGCCGAACATCGCCCGATCCTGATCGATGAGCTTCGCAAACAGAGTGAACGCGTGCGCATTGTCCGCGTTGTCTATGGCAGCCTGAGTTTCACCGGTAAAATCGAGCTCGGCCGGCCAACTCGACGCCAGTGGTACGGCTCGGAAGAACTCGCCAGCCAGTACGGGCGAATCGATCAGGCGTTCGAGCGAAACCGGCGCAAAATTCACGCGACCGCCGGTCTGGCTTACGGCCTGCAGCGAACTGCCCTGTTTCCAATTCGCCGGAAGAACGATGGACGGCTGGATCATGAGCTCGCGCTTATCGATGCCCAGGGGATACCAGATTGCCGTGTTCCACGCCAGCAGGAGCTGATGTTCCGAAATTGTGTTTTCCAGTAACGTATCGAATTCCACCGTGATCCGATCCGTGCCCGGCGGCACGTCCACATGGATGGTATAGATTTCTTCCGGATCGCGCTTCCACGGCAGCGTGACGTCTCCGGAACGGATCCGGAGCGCCGCCACTTGTTGAATGGGGCCGGTTGGTCCATGTTCACCCGGAATCCAGCGCGGGTACGCGAGCGCCAGCATGCCGGGCCGAACTCGAATCTCCTCGCGCACAAAAGCGATGCGCCGCGATGCTTGGGTCTCGTCCACCAGCAGCGTCATGGCGGGCTGTGCGCTCTGGCCACGCGCCCCGGTTCCAACGGCGGTAATCGCCACCACCAGGACCGCGAAATACCTCAGAGCAACCATTGGGCGAGCCATGATAGGGCCGATTATAGCCCCCGGCCCCTATTGGATGTGCTCCCGATCCTTCTCGTTCTCGCAGTAAGTCTCAATCAGATCGGTATCGGCCAGCAGATGCACCGGCACCTCGGCTTGCCAGGGCTTTTCATAGGCTCCGGCATCGTCGATCGTGATGCCGATTTCCATATGTCCGAAATCGCGGCGCGTGAACCGCTCGGTGACATGCGCGGACTCGGTTTGTGGATGACCCTTGGCCGTATCCAGCCACGAACGGCCATTGAACCCCATCGTTTCGACGACGAGCGTGTCGCCGTCCCAATGGCCAACCGAATATCCCAACCAGGTCGGCTGCGGGTCCTTCGGCAATGGCCGCCCATCCAGGAACACTTGACGAAACGTGGAATTAGCGGACGTTCTCATATAGCAGGACGACGAGCATCGGCGTCTGCACAACTTTGAAGGGATGCGGCGCGGGGGCGCTCGTAATGTCGATTCGGGGAACGCCGGGCGGCATGCATTTCGACAGAGGATCGTCGCGATGATCCTTGCCTTCGCGCTCGGCTTGCAGGCTCTTCGCCGAGGGCAGCATCACCACTTCGCCGGGCTTCAGATCCTTGGCAAGATCGTTGAAGTATCGTGAATCGCTCTCCCAGACGCCGGATAGATCGGGCTTGCCATCCATAGCTTTGGGCGTGGGCGCGGATAGATTCACCTTGCCGTCGCCAGTGCGCGGAACGCCCGGCACGCGATAGTTGAGCCACTGCGCCTGGAGCACCATCACGGGCGCGGCCATCACGATCGTCAGCAGTAGGGTGTGCCTGGCCACCAGTCGAGTAAATCACAGATTCATCGCCGCGGCAACGCGCGTTTCAGGGTTCGCCTGGGAGACAATTAGGAACAGGATGCGCTTGATCAAGGCCCTTCTGCGCGTCGCGGGAAAAAGCCAAGGCAAAGTGATCGCTGTATTTGCCGTTTCCGCCTCGGACGCGGCGCAATCCGTCCGCTATGTCCGTCACGGCGCGCCCGATGTTCCGGTCTGGCTGTTTTCGCTCGAAACACCCTCCCCAGAGACCTCGGCGCTGTGCGAACGCGTTTATGTCCGAAAAAGCTCCTTGCGTTTGTTATTAGCGGCGGAACGATCGCTGTGGCCTCGGCATGTGGCGCTTGCCACGTCTCCCTGGAACGGCCAGCCAGGCCATTGGGTAATCAAACTTGCGCCTTTTTTGATCCCACCGTTTCGCGCTTTACTCTTCAATGAAAATGACGACTCGTTCGCCGCGACGCCGCTGGCCATTGTGCGCCATCTCCGTCATCGTCTGCTGTCCGATGATGTGCCCGACTTCACGCCCAGCCGCGGATTTCAACTGATTCGCCGCTTCTCGCGGTGGATTTGCCGCATTTCTTCTGACCGAGCGCAGAAGCTCAAGCCATACGACGTGTTGGTCTTTCCGGTCATCGATTGGGATTATCGCTTCCAGCGGCCTCAGCACCTGACTCTGGAATTGGCGCGCCGCGGCCACCGGGTCTTCTACATTTCCACCACTTTTCTTCCCGCGTTCGGCCTCTTGGAACCGCGCACGCGGGCTGTCGCGAACAACGTCTACCTGGTGGACCTTCCTGGCGGCGAGGATCCACCCGATATCTACCGCGACATCCCGAACGAACTTCAGCTCGCCGCGCTGGAATTTGGCCTCCGGAGTTTGAAGCAGAAGTTCGCGATTGGAGCAACGCTTTCCATCGTCGACTACCCGTTCTGGGCTCCGCTGGTCCGGCGCCTGAACAACACGATCGTCCTGTACGACTGCATGGACGATTACCTGACCTTCCGCAATTCAGGCCGGCCCGCTCGTGAATTGGAACCGGAAATTATCCGGGAGGCGGACGTTGTGGTCTGCTCTTCCACTCGCCTGCAGGAGCATGCCAGCAGGCTGGGCCGGGAAAGCATTCTCATCCGCAATGGCGTCGACCCGCGGCATTTCGGGCCGCGCCCGGCGTCCCTCGCCGTATCGTCGGACCAGCCAATCGTGGGCTATCACGGCTCCATCACCGAATCCACGGACATCGAACTGCTCGTGTATGCAGCCCGATCTCTTCCGGATATGAGATTCATTCTGGTTGGCCGCAATGACGGGATGAATCTGTCCGAGTTGGAGAGCTTGCCGAATGTCACACTGACCGGTGAAATCCCATACCGCCGGCTCCCCGAATATGTCCATGGCTTCGACGTAAGCATTCTTCCCTACCGGATTTGCGAGCATAGCCTCGCAACCGATCCAGTAAAAGTCTGGGAATATCTGAGCGCCGGCAAGCCCGTAGTTGCCGTGCGGTTTCCCGAAATTGAGCGCCTGCAAGATCTGATCGCGCTCACAGACGGCCCCCAACAGTTCGTCGACGCAATTCGTTCCGCGCTGGCCGCCGACTCCCCCGCCAATGCCGAACGTCGCAGGACATTCGCGCGCGACAACACCTGGTCTCAGCGCTGCGCTGCCCTCCAACAAGCAGTGGCGCCGTTCTTTCCGAAGATCAGTGTGGTCGTGTTGACTCACAACCAGCGAAAATTCACCGAGGCTACTCTTTCCAGCCTGGACGACTTTACCGGCTACCCGAACCTCGAAGTGATCCTGGTGGATAACGGCTCTACTGACGGCACCCCTGAGTTTCTCAAGCAGTGGTGCGCGAGCCGCCCCTACACGAAGGTGATTCTCCACCGCACAAATCTTGGGTTCGCCGCGGGAAACAACACCGGCGTGAGAGCCAGCACGGGCGACTACATCGTTATTCTCAACAACGATGTCTGTCTTACTGATGGTTGGCTCGGTACTCTGCTCTCGCATTTTCGCGCCGAACCCAACCTGGGCATCCTGGGGCCGGTCACCAATAGTTGCGGTAACGAGAGCGTGGTTCACATCGGCGAATATGATGACGTGGAAGAGATGGCGATCCTGGCCCGCCGCTACACGCGCGCGCATCCAGGCCAGCGGACTCAGTTGCGGGTGGCTAACTTCTTCTGCGTGATGATTCCCCGGGCCGTTTGGGAACAAGTGGGTGAGCTGGATGAGAATTTCGGCGTCGGACTATTTGAAGATGACGATTATGCCGTGCGCGTTCGAATGGCGGGCTACGATATCGCCTGCGCCGAAGACGTTTTTGTGCATCATCACGCTTCCGCCTCCATTGGAGCCTTGCCGTCGGCCTCCTACGACGAGTTGTTCAACCGCAACCGGCAGTATTTCGAATCCAAGTGGGGCGCCTGGACGCCGCCCGTCTTCAGACTGGAAGTGCGTGAGAGGCTGGCGCAGCGGGCGCGCGGCGTTACAACGTCTGACGGATGACGCCTATTGGTGACCGCCGTCGCTGTTATTTTTATCGTTGTTATTTCGATTATCTTCGCGTTCGCGCAGCTTTTCGCGCGCTTTCTCGGCATCGCGCTCGGACTGGCTCAGCGCCTGCCGCACCTGGGTGCGCGCTTTGTCGAGGTCCTCGCGGGTCTGCGCGTCGGCGCTCTTCAAGTCCTGGCGCAGTTTTTCTCTGGTAACTTCCAACTGCTGCTGTGCCTTTTGCTGCGCCTCGCGGCTATCAGTCCTGGCGCGGTCCGTATCCTGGCGGCTGCATCCTGAAGCGGCAACCAAGCCAATGACGACACTGCTGATTCCGATCCACCTCCGCATGCTTACCCCCTTGTTAGACGCTGGAGTATGGATTCTGTTGCCGCCATTTCGTCCCGCGCGCCCACGATGCAAAACAACTCGCCATCCACCGCGGCGAAAGTGGCAACTCCGCGACGCGTGGACTTCACCGCCAGCCCAAACGAACCACCCTCCGCCGTGTCCACTGGGCGTTCGGTCACGAATTGGCCATCCACGGCAGGGTTATCGGATTTATCAGGACAGTACACATTTCGACGGAGCGCTGGCTTTGGAGAACGGAAATCACTTCAGGTGCTTGAGGGACTGCTCATTTTCCGTACAGATTTCGTCGATCAACTCTGTGTCGACTACGATGCGCTGCTTTAGCGTAACGGTCCACGGCTTGGTATAAGCCTTTGGATCATCGACGGTGACCTGGATATGGAGATGTCCGAAGTCCGGGCGCCGGATCTGCTCCCGCACTTTGGCGGCTTCGGTGAGCACGCTTCCATTCCAATCGATCCAAGTATCGTCGCGCACTCCGATGGTATCGATCACCAGAGTATCGCCAGACCATTGCGCGGACGAATATCCCTGCAAGCTGGGATTCGGATCTTTCGGCAGCGGCCGTGCGTCCGTGAATACCTGGCGGTATCCGGCGTTCAATTCATTGAGCATCACCAAAAGATTGGGCGTGTGGACGAACTTCAGCAGATGCGGCATCCCGTAGGCCCGCAGAAAGTTATCCGGCAAGCAGCGGATATGCGGGTCGTCTTTCGCCAGGTTGTCGGTGCGCGCCTTGACGATCGGCGCCAGCCAGGCTTGATAGGGCAACCCGCCTGGAAGATCGATGCCGATATTCGCCATCTGGCGCGAGCCAACGATTGCAGTGGGATCGGCCGGGCTCTCCGCGTCCTTGGAGTTTTGTGGATCCTGGGGAGCCGGCAGATCCTTGGGGCTGGACAGGCCCAGCGCCCGGCGATCAAAAGGCTCTCCGGTGGTCCAGATCCCGGAGAAATCAGGCTTGCCGTCAGCCAGCCGTGGCGGGGGGGCAAACATGTCCACCTTGCCATCGGCCTTCCGCGGCACGCCCGCAGTGGGATAGTTCAGCCACTGAGCGGCCAACTGAACGGATTCCAAGTGCGCACCTATAAGAACTAGCACGGCGATTACGCGTCCGGAAAGACACGACATTGGGGTAGCATACATCAACAGAGGCAAGTTGTGACGGGCCGCTGGTTGGCCGGATCGCATAGAGCAACGGACGAATGACGTGAGGCTGGGCGCTGTTGCGCTGAGATACGGCCGGATCTGCACACTGCAGGAATCCGATCCGTCATTCGTTTACATATGCGGCGGATCTGCGTGTTCGCTCTGATTGTCTGTGCCGCGCCCAGCCAGGAATTCGAAGCGGTGTCGGTGAGGCCCAGTGCATCGAGCGGGCGCGGTTCGGGGTTCCGGACCGATCCTGGCAGGCTCACGGCGACGAACGTCAGCCTGCGAAGTGGTTGCGGATGACACGTTGCAAGGTCTGTATCGTCTGGTGCCGGTAACGAATCTGCTGGCCGTGGAACTCGATCATGCACCTGACGGCCTGCGATTGGATGAACTGCAGAGCCTGCCGGGGGTTCGTTTCGCGAAGATCGAAGCCGGGACATTGCGCGTGGGCGTTCAGGATCTGACCACCGAAACTCCTCGCTTGTTGCAATGGCTGGCGGACCGCGGACACGTCTATCGTCATGTGGCGAGCGAGCGCGCCGATCTGGAAACCGTATTCCTCACACTCACCGGAAGGAGCTTGCGCGACGCATGATGACCTCGTTTCGAGCGTTGATCCGCAAAGACCTGCAACTATTCTTCGTAGACCGGCGAGCGCTGATCATGAGCTTTGCCATCCCGATCGCCATCGGTTCCTTTTTCGGCTACGTTTTGGGAGGCCAGGGCAGCCAAACGAACCAGAGCAAAATTGCCGTATTGACGGTGGATCAGGACCGCAGCGCGATTTCAACCGAGATCGTGAAGCGTTTGTCGGAAGAACGCTCGCTGGAGGTGAAGCCTTCTACCTCGGACGCCGCGCGCGCGTCCGTTCGCAAAGGAAGCGCGATCGTGGCCGTTATGATTCCACCCAATTTTGGGCAGGACGCCGGGCGGGCTTTCTTCGGTCCGCAGCAGAAACCTGAGATCGCCCTGCTCTTCGATCCGTCCCATACCGCCGAGCGCGCCATGGTGTCGGGAATGCTCACTGGCGATGTCATGCAAGCTGTGAGCAAAGAAATGTTCACGGGCCAGAGCGGTCGCCAGACGGTGAAGGATTCGCTGGCGCGAGTGGAGCAAAGTCAGGATCTGCCAGCCCAGGACAAGACTAGTCTGGAAGATTTGTTGCGCAGCGTGGACCGCTGGAACCAGCAGTCGAACCAGACCGCGGCCGGCATTGCCTCGCGCGGATTGACCATGCCGTTTACCACACGCGAGGAAGCCGTCACCGCCCGCCAGAACGTCCAATACAATGGCTACGCGCATGCCTTCGCTGGAATGGTGGTGCAGTTCGTGCTTTTCCTGGGCATCGACGTCGGCATCGGATTGCTGCAGCAGCGCCAGCGTGGCTTGTGGAAACGGTTCCGGGCCGCGCCATTATCGCGAGGCGTCTTGCTTGGCAGCCGCGCCGTAAGTGCCGCTATTCTTGCGTTCCTGGTGGTGCAGGTGAACTTCCTTTTCGCCCGCCTGATTTTTGGCGTGCGCGTGGAAGGCAGCATGCTGGGGTTTCTGGGAGTGAGCGCCGCCTTTGCGCTGATGACCGCTGGATTCGGCATGCTGGTTGCCACAGTCGGAAAAACGCCGGAGGCTACGCGCGGCCTTTCCATTTTCGCCACGCTGATTGTCGTGATGCTGAGCGGGGCCTGGATACCCATGTTCTTGTTTCCGCAATGGCTGCAGCGGCTCACGCTGGTGGTGCCCACGCGTTGGGCCATGGATGGCCTGGAAGCGATGACCTGGCGTGGCCTGGGGTTGGAATCCGCGCTGGCTCCCATTGGCGTGCTGCTGCTATGCGCGGCGCTGTTTGGCGCCCTGGCCGTGGCGCGCTTCCGCTGGGAAGCGGAAGGCTGATGTCGGGCGCGGAAACTACTCCGCCAGCTCTCGTTTGATAATCCTGGTCCGCAATTCTTTTCCGTCGGGCTTGAGCAATATCAATTCATTGCCGCTGACGGCGGCGCGAATGGCGTCGCCATCGTGCAGCCCCTCGCTATAGTCGTCCGTTGGATGGCGGATGCGCTTTCCGCTTCCTGAGTAAATGACGTTACCGATCTGTATAGCAAAGACGGCCCAGCGATGCGTAATATTATGATCCAGCCCTTTGCCGGAGGTGATGCTGAGCACTTGGCCTTGTTGAAATTCGAGCTTGCCGGCAGCTTGAAAAGTGGTTGCCAGCATCAGTACGAGTGCAAGCAGGAATAACATTTTGCGCACCACGGAAGAGTTCATAAGAAACAATGCTACAGCAACCGCTTGGACCGGCGCGCCGTCTGCGATTACACTGTTGCATATATGGATAAACCTACACACCATGACGTGGATGTAATTCTGAAGCTCTACGAATTGCGCCGCGAGGAGCGCATGCGTAAAGCCAGAGGCTGGCTCTTCGGCTACAAGGCCAGCAACGCGGCCGAGCATCAGGCCGCCTGTCCGCCCGGATCGGACGAGGATGCTTATTACCGGATGGTTACCAGCTATTGGGACATGGCGGCGTCGTTCGTCACCTCCGGAGCCGTGAACAAGGAACTGTTCCTGCAGAGCGCGGGCGAGATGCTATACGTTTGGGAAAAGACCAAGGGAACCATTGCCGACTCGCGCAAGGCGATGGGCAATCCCAAATACCTTTCGAATCTCGAGACCGTGGCGCAAGCCCTGATCGACAACATGAACCAGGCCAATCCGAAAGCGTACGAAACATTTGCGGCCCGGGTGCGCGGGGCGGGCGCCTGAGCGTCGCCCGGTACTAGAACCAGCGAAACGGATACCGTACTAAACGTCTATGCGCCGCGAAGCCGATTTCTTTGAAGATCGTGATATGGATCTGGTCTACATCGCCAAAAAACTGCAGGAGGCGTTGCGGCTGGAATCGGCTTTCACCGAATCAGGTGTGGATTACGCCGTCGAGCCCGACAAGTACAGCGGCGGCGTAATCTTTCGCAGCGAGCGCGTGGGCGCTTTCTTTTACGTTTTGCCGGAAGCGGCGGACCAGGCGCGCGCGGTTATGCAGGAGCATGGCTTCCGGTTTCTCGATGCTCGTGATAAGAGTGATGCTCGTGATAAGAGTGACGCTCGTGATCAGAGCGATGCTCGTAATACGAGCGATGCTCGAGAAAAAAGCGATGCGCGGGAAGAACATTCACAATGATGAAGCAAGCCATCGTGTTTTTGATGGGCGCGGGCCTCATGGCCCAGAACGCCGGCAATCTGACCGAGCAGTATCGCGACAGCGCCTCCAAACTGATCAACGCCTCGCTCGCCGACCAGGGTGGGATGGAGAAGCTGGCGTATCTGTGCGACCGAATTGGCAATCGCTTGAGCGGGTCGGCGGCGCTGGAAAAGGCGGTGGTATGGGCCGCCGCGCAGATGAAAGCCGATGGGCTGACCAATGTGGTCACGCCGCGCGTCAAGGTTCCCCATTGGGTGCGCGGCAACGAAAGCGCCGCGCTGACGGAGCCGGTGGCGCATCCGCTCACCATCCTGGGGCTCGGCGGCAGCGTGGCAACCCCGAAGCGAGGCATCACGGCCCAAGTGGTGCCGGTTTCGAGCTTCGAGGATCTGGAAAAAAAAGGCCGGGCCGCCATCGAGGGCAAGATCGTTCTCTTCAACGTGCCCTATGAAAGCTACAACCGCACGGTGGTTTATCGAACTGCCGGGCCTTCGCGCGCCGCGCGCTTGGGAGCGGTGGCGGCTCTGGTACGGTCGATTACGCCGGTGAGTATCCAGTCGCCGCACACCGGCGCGCTCGAATACGCGGAAGGATTCCCGAAGATTCCCGCGGCGGCCGTCACCATCGAAGACGCGCTGTTGATCCAACGCTTGGTGGATGCTGGAAATTCAGTGGTGGTTCATCTGGAGATGGAGGCGCACATGCTGCCCGACGCCGAATCGGCCAATGTGATCGGCGAGATTCCCGGGCGCGAGAGGCCGGATGAAGTAGTAGTGATCGGCGGCCATTTGGATTCCTGGGACGTGGGCGCGGGCGCGCAGGACGACGGCAGCGGCTGCATCACCGCGCTTGAAGCCGCGCATATCATCCATCAGCTGGGGCTGACGCCACGGCGAACGCTGCGCGTGGTGTTCTGGACCAACGAAGAGAATGGCGGCGCGGGCGGGGAGGCGTATCGCACGTGGGCCGGCGACACGGTGAAGGATCACGTGGCCGCGATCGAGATGGACGGTGGCGCGGAAAAACCTACGGGTTTTGGCCTGAGCGCGAGCGGCGATCTGCAATCGATGCTGGGGCGCGTGCGCGAAATCGGAGCACTGCTGGATCGCGTCGATGCCGGGTCGGTTGAGCCGGGCGGCGGGGGCGCCGATATCGCGCCCATCATGACGGACGGCGTGCCGGGACTCGCGCTGCGCACGGTGGGGACGCACTACTTCGACTGGCACCATTCACGCGCCGATACCGTCGACAAAGTAAAGCTGGAAGATCTGCGCGCCAACATTGCGGCCATGGCGGTGATGGCATACGTGCTGGCGGATATGCCCGCGCCTTTGCGCCAGGTCACCTCATCTACTCGCTGAGGGATGGCTCGCCGAGACGAACTCCAGCTCCTTGTTGATCACCAGTTGAAGATCGGGCCACATCAAGCCGCCGATTTTGCGGCCATTGATGAACAGCGTCGGGGTGCCCTGGATGCCCAACTCACGCCCTTCCGCAATGCTCGCATTCACCTCCGGCTCGGTCGCTTTGGTATCCAGGCATTGGCCTAATTTCACGGTATCGACGGCATTTTGGCCGGCCCAGGCCAAAATCTTCATGTTGAGATTGTCGCCGGTGATCTCATCCTGCGTCTGGTAAATCCAATCGTAGAATTTCCAAAACGCGGCGTCTCCCTGTTGGTACACGCAGCGCCCAGCGATGGCCGCGGCGCGGGACCAGGGATGCACGGATTCGAGCGGATAATTCTTGAAGACGACGCGAACTTTGCCGTCGAAGGCTGCGGGCAGATCGTGCCGCAGAATGGGCGCTTCCATCTTGCAGTCCGGGCATTCGAAGTCGCCGAACTCGACGATCGTTACCGGTGCGCCAGCCGGGCCGAAGCTAGGCTGATTCGCCAGCGTCAGCTTGTCCAGATTGGATTCAAAGGGAGACTTGTCCGAGTGTGAATACGTCGCCCCGGATGATGGTTTTTCCATCGTTGGAAATGTAGAACAGCTCGTCCTTCTCCGCATTGTTGAAAATCAGATGCACCAGCACTTCCGAATAGCCAGGCAGATATTTGGACGGCTTCGGGTCGTCAATCTTGAACATCACGTCGCCGCGGAATAGTTCGAGGTGGCGCAGATATTTTTCGAACGTGGCTTTATCGAGGGCCCCTGGAGCGGACCAGGCCAGGGATGACACGAGGAGCAGGAGAACGGCGGCGATTTTCATAGGACTGACCTATTTTATAGTGCCAGCCAGAAGATTGTCGATTTCGGCCGCGGCCTGCTGGGCGAATCTTTGCGCGCTCTCGCTGATTCTTTCGCCCTCCGACAAGTCGCTTACCGGGATGCGGCAGGTGTATGCGCGGCCGGAAAAACCGAAGAGCACGCGTGCCAGCGCGACGATTTCGACGGGCCTGGAGACGTGTGTGAGTGCGGATGGCGCGTGCGCGGCGTCTACGGGTTCCATGCGGACTTGCTGTGCGTTCACATCGGCGTCGACGAAAACCACGGTGCTGTAGGGCGCGATTTCTTCAGCCATCTCTGGAGTGAGCTGCAGAACTGCACGGGTCTCAACGCCCGGGCTTACCCTGACGCGCTGCGCCACGCCGTCGTCGCGCCGCAGCGGATTCCCGATGGCGATGACAATCGCCAGCATCACGACTCGCGTGTCAGGCGCTGCAACACATCGCCCTCCGGCGAGAGCAGTTCCACTTCGAGCGGCATCTGGCCAAGCGCGTGCGTGGAGCAGGAGAGGCAGGGATCGTAGCAGCGGATGGAGGCTTCCAGGCGGTTCAGAAAACCCTGATCGAGCGCCGCACCGTCCGCGCCGAACTTCAGGAAATGCTTCGCGGTCTGATCGACGGACTGGTTCATCGCGTGGTTGTTCTGTCCGGTCGCGATCAGCAGATTGGCTCGCGTCATCAGTCCGTTCCCATCCACCCAGTAATGGTGGAACAGCGTGCCGCGCGGGGCTTCGCACGACCCGATGCCTTCGCGGCGATTCAGCGAAGCCTTGGCCTGGATGGTTTCGCCGAACAGTTCCGCATCCGCCATCAGCTCTTCGATCCGCTCCACGCAATGCAGCATTTCGATGAGGCGCGCCAGATGGTAGTGGAACGACTGGCAGACTAGCCCGTCGAAGACGCGCTGCTTGAACTCCCGCAGTTCATGATCGGCCCGCGCGGTGCCCGCGAACTTCGCCACATTCAAGCCGCGCCAGCGGCCCCACGCGATAGTGCCCCTGCGGATAGCCGAAGGGCTGGTAGAACGGCGATTTTACGAAGGAATCGCTCTCGCTCGCTTCCGCCAGATAGGTGTAGTAGCGGCGTGGATCCAGACTGTCGGCGATGGTGTTGCCCGCGCCGTCGACGATCCGGATGGCGCCGTCGTAATACTCGAGTCCGCCGTCTGCGTTTACCGTCGCAAGGAACAAGGATGGAAAATTGCCCATGTGATCCACTTCGGCATGGAACGAATCGAGCAAGCCTTTCAGCCGGCCGAGAGCGATGGAGACAGATTCCAGCGATTCTGGAATCCACGTCAGCACTTCATCGCGCTGCGCCGTGGTGAACTGCCGATGCACGCCGCCGGGACCGCTCCAGCCTGGATGGATTTTCTTGCCGCCCACCAGTTCGATGACGCGCTGGCCGAATTGCCGCAGCCGGATGCCGCGCCGCAGAAAATCCGGATCGCGGTCCAGCAGGCCGAAGATGTTGCGCTGCTCAGGCGGCGAATCCATGCCGAGCAGCAGATCGGGCGAGGAGAGATGAAAGAAGCTGAGCGCGTGCGATTGCAGCACTTGCGCATAGTTCACCAGGCGGCGCTGCTTCTCGGCCGCCGCGGGGATTTCGACGCCCAGCAGCATGTCGCCGGCCTTGGAGCTGGCCAGCACATGGCTGACCGGGCAGATGCCGCAGACGCGCGACATCAATCCCGGCATTTCCTGAAACGGCCGGCCCTCGCACAATTTCTCAAAGCCGCGGAATTCGGTGATGTGAAAGCGCGCCGATTGCACTTGGCCCGCGTCATCCAGTTGGATCGAGATTTTGGCGTGGCCTTCGATGCGCGTGACGGGTTGAATAATGACGCGGCGGCTCATGTTCCGAACTTTCTGCCCGCTGCCTGCGGGGGCCTGGCCGGCCAGCAATTCCAGCACGAACGCGTGAATGGCGCCGGCGGATGGCGGGCATCCGGGAAGAAAATAATCCACGGGCACCACGTCCTGGATGCGAAGCACGCGATCCAGCAGCTTGGGAATGATGCCGTCGCCACCGAGAGGAAGGCCCGAAATCACGGCCGAGTTTTCCTTGATAAGCGCGGTTCAGAACGTCGTCCACTCGAAACAGATTGCGCAGCGCGGTGACGTTGCCGGTGATCGCGCAGTCGCCGAAGGCCACCAGCACTTTGCTGCGCTCGCGAATCCGGCGGATCTCGCGCAGATTGTCTTCGTTCGCTACGGCGCCTTCCACCAGCACGATGTCGACGTTTTCGGGAAACTCCTTGGTGTCCACCATCGGCGAATAGCAAACGTCCACCAATCCGGCCAGATCGATCAGCCGTTCATCCAAATCGAGAAACGACATGTGGCAGCCCGAGCAGCCGCCCAGCCACGACGGTGGCGAATCTCGGCTTGCGCCCGCTCAGGTCGCCCATGTCTTCCTCTCCCGCGCCGAGACGATGTACTTCAGGAAGCTGCGGTCCTTCTGCATTTCGGCCACCGTCTTGCCCTTCAAGAACATCGCGCCGGTGGGACACACTTGCACGCACTTGCCGCAGCCGGTGCAGGTATCCGATGCGCCCCAGGGATCGCCCATATCGGAAATCACCAGGCATTCCGCGCCGCGTCCGGATACGTCCCAGGTGTGCGCGCCCTCCACTTCATCGCACACGCGCACGCAGCGCGTGCAGAGGATGCAGCGATTGTGATCCAGGCCGAAACGCTCGTGACTCAGATCCACGGTCAAGTGCGGATACTGCGGGCTCAGGCGAATATGATCCACGCCCAAATCCGCGGCCACGGCCTGCAACTCGCACGCGCCATTCAATACGCACACCGAGCACACGTGATTGCGCTCGGCGAACAGCAGTTCCACAATCAGCTTGCGGTATTCGCGCAACTGCGGCGTATTTGCGCGCACCACCATGTCATCGGCCGCCTTGGTGAGGCAGGATGGCTGTAGCTTCTTTTGTCCTTCGATTTCGACCAGGCACAGACGGCAAGCGCCCACATCGGAGAGGCCGCCCAGGTGACAAAGCCGCGGAATGTGGATGCCGCTGTCCCAAGCCGCATCGAAGATGGTTTGCCCTTCGGTGGCGGTGATCATTTTGCCGTCTACTTCGAGAGTGCTGACGCTCATGCCGCTCCTCCCAAAGTTTCGGCTTCTGTGAGCAGCGCCGCTTCATACTCCGGGCGGAAGTAACGCAGCGTGCTCAGCACCGGATTCGGCGCCGATTGCCCCAGGCCGCACAGGCTGGTATTGCGCACCAGATCGCACAAGGTTTCGAGCATCTGCAAATCCGCGGGCTGCGCCGCGGCGCTCGGAAAAACGGCCCAGCAGCTCGTGCATCTGGACCGTTCCCGCGCGGCAGGGAATGCATTTGCCGCACGATTCCGTCATGCAAAACTCCATGAAGTAGCGCGCCACATCCACCATCGACGAAGTTTCGTCCATCACGATCATCCCGCCCGATCCCATGATGGAACCTAAGCTGGTGAGCGTTTCGTAGTCCACCGGCGTGTCCAGAAACTCTTCGGGGATGCAGCCGCCCGACGGCCCGCCGGTCTGGACGGCCTTGAAGCGCCGGCCGTTCGGGATCCCGCCGCCGATGCTGAAGATGATGTCGCGCAGCGTGATGCCCATGGGCACTTCGATGACACCCATGTTGCCGATGCTGCCCGCCAGCGCAAAGACTTTGGTGCCTTTGCTGCGCTCGGTTCCCAGTTGCGAAAACCACGCTCCGCCGTTTCGAATGATGGGCGCGATATTCGCGAACGTCTCGACGTTGTTGATCAGCGTGGGGTGGCCCCACAGCCCGGATTGCGCCGGATAAGGCGGCCGCGGCCGGGGCGTCCCGCGCAGACCCTGGATGGAGGCGATCAGCGCCGTTTCTTCGCCGCACACAAAAGCGCCTGCGCCGAGCCGGATGGAGACGCGGAAGTTGAAGTGCGATCCGCAGATGTCGCCGCCCAGCAAACCGTGGCGCTCGGCATGCCGCAGCGCCGTTTTCAGCCGCGCCACCGCGAGCGGATATTCGGCGCGCACATAGATGTAGCCTTCACTTGCGCCCACCGCATAGCCCGCGATCGCCATCCCCTCCAGAACGCGGTGCGGATCGCTTTCCAGCACGCTGCGATCCATGAACGCGCCCGGATCGCCTTCATCCGCATTGCACACGATGATCTTGGGCGACCCGGCTGCCTTGGCCACCGTCTCCCATTTCAGACCCGTCGGATAGCCGGCGCCGCCGCGCCCGCGCAGCCCGGCTTTGGCGACTTCGGCGATCACATCCGCCGGCTGCATCTCGTGCAGCACCGTATTCAAGGCCAGATAGCCATCGCGCGCGATGTAATCCTCCAGGCGGTCCGGATCGATGCGGCCCGAATTCTCGAGCACGATGCGATGCTGGCGCGTGAAGAAAGGCATTTGCGAATCCAGCCGCAGCCGTTCGACCGGCGGCCCGTCCAGCGCCGCGACGATTTCGTCGGCGTCAGAAGGCTGCACGCGCTGATAGAGGATGCCGCCGGGCTCGACGCTGACCAGCGGACCCGCGCCGCAGAGGCCGAGGCACCCCACCTGGCGCACCGTGCAAGCTTCCGGTCCATAACCTTGCGCCGCCGCGGCCTGGGCCAGCGCTTTCTTCAACTCCTCACTTTGCAGCGCCTGGCAACTCGCCGCCGCACAAACGTTGATGCAGCCTGTTCGCGCTGCTTCGGTCTCGCGCTCCCGCACCGCGATCGACTTGAGCTCTTCAGACTGCATGAATGCCCATGCCTTCCAGATGCTTCTGCAAATCTTCGGCCGTTAGCCGGCTCTGCATCTCGCCATCCACCACCGCTACCGGCGCCAGCCCGCACGCGCCGAAGCAACGGGCGGTCAAAATGCTCAGGCGGCCGTCCGGCGTGGTTTGGCCGGGTTTCACGCCTTCCCGCGCCTCAATCGACTTCAGCAGCGCCGTCGCGCCCTTGATGTAGCAAGCCGTACCGGTGCACACGATGCAAGTGTGCTCGCCCTGCGGCTTCATCGTGAAGTAGTGATAAAAAGTTGCCGCGCCGTATACCTGGCTGGGCGGAACTTTTAGCACCGCGGCGACGAACGTCAGGCCGGGTTTGTCGAGATAGCCGAAAACCTGCTGCAGCGTGTGCAATGCCTCAATCAGAGCGCTGGGCCGGTTCCCGAGCTTTTTCATCGTGGCCGCGACGATCTTCCAGCGTTTGTCGTCGGAAGGAGGCTGGATTTTTGCGAGGTAGGCGGGCATCGGAGCTTTTTCAAAAGCACGCCGGCTGCCGTCGCGGCAACTCTTTGAAGCACTGGTTCTATTCCGAGCCTATAACGCTACGCTTTCCGAGAGGTTCGGCTCAAAAGGTGCGCGAAATCCACGCAGTACGTCTAGTCCTGGCGAGCAGCCACAAGCATTTGTGCGGGTCCATTTCGTGCAAGTGCACGTTGCTTGGATGATTATGAATAAACGCGCGCAAATCACGGTCGACGGCAACGAAGCGGCCGCCTATGTCGCTCATCAGGTTAACGAAGTAATCGCCATCTATCCCATTACGCCATCCTCCGCCGATGGGCGAGTGGGCCGACCAGTGGTCGTCCGCCGGCCAGCCCAATATCTGGGGCTCGGTCCCGTCCGTCATCGAAATGCAAAGCGAGGGCGGGGCGGCCGGCGCGGTGCATGGCGCTCTGCAGGCGGGCACGCTGACCACCACGTTTACCTCGTCGCAGGGCCTGCTGCTGATGATCCCCAACATGTACAAGATCGCGGGCGAACTGACGCCCACGGTGTTTCACATCGCCGCGCGCGCCATCGCCGGCACAGGGGCTTTCCATCTTCGGCGATCACCAGGACGTGATGGCGGTGCGGTCCACCGGCTTCGCGCTGCTGGCTTCGCACTCCGTGCAGGCGGTGATGGACATGGCGCTGATCGCGCAAGCGGCGGCGCTCGAATCGCGCATTCCGTTCGGGCATTTCTTCGACGGTTTTCGCACGTCGCATGAAGTCGCGAAAATCGAGCAGCTTACCGCGGACGACATGCGCGCCATGATCGATGACGAGCTGGTGCGCGCGCATCGGGCGCGCTCGCTGAATCCGGACCGGCCGGTGCTGCGTGGCACGGCCCAGAATCCCGACGTGTACTTTCAGGCGCGCGAGACGGTGAACAGGTTCTACGACGCGTGCCCGGCGATCGTGCAGGGCGCGATGAACCGGTTCGCGGCGCTTACCGGCCGCCAGTATCGCCTGTTCGATTATTTCGGCGCGCCCGATGCCGAGCGCGTGATGGTGCTGATGGGTTCGAGCGCGCTGGCGGCGGAAGAATGCGTCGAAGCGTCTGATGGCGCGCGGCGAGAAGGTCGGGCATCGTCAACGTCACCTGTTCCGGCCGTTTTCGGTCCAGGGTTTTGTGGACGCGCTGCCGCGCCACGGTGAAAGCGATTGCCGCGCTCGACCGGACCAAGGAGCCGGGCAGCGCCGGCGAGCCGCTGTACATGGACGTGGTGTCGGCGCTGGCTGAAAAGGGATCGAAACTTTCGAAAAGATCCCGCGCGTGATCGGCGGGCGCTATGGTCTGGCGAGCAAGGAGTTCACGCCGGCCATGGTGGCGTCCGTATTCGCCGAGCTCGGCAGCGCCCCAGCCGCGCAATCATTTCGTCGTCGGCATCAACGACGACGTTACGCATCGCAGCCTGGACGTGGATCCGGCGTTTACAACGGAAGATCCGGCCACCGTGCGCGCCGTCTTCTACGGTCTGGGCGCCGACGGCACGGTCGGCGCGAACAAGAACTCGATCAAGATCATCGGCGAGGACACGGACAATTACGCGCAAGGCTATTTCGTGTACGACTCGAAGAAGTCCGGCGCGATGACCATTTCGCACCTGCGCTTCGGCCGCAAGCCGATCCGCGCCAGCTACCTGATCCAGCAGGCCAGCTTCGTCGCGTGCCATCAGTTCTCCTTCCTGGAGCGAATGGACGTGCTGCATTTGGCCGAGCCCGGCGCGGTGTTCCTGCTGAACAGCCCCTTCGGTCCGGACGAAGTCTGGCAGCATCTGCCGCGCGCCATCCAGGAGCAGATCATCGAGAAGAAACTGCACTTTTACGTCATCGACGGCATACCGGGTGGCGAAAGAAAACGGCATGGGCGGGCGGATCAACACCGTCATGCAGACCTGTTTCTTCGCCCTCAGCGGCGCGCTGCCGCGCGAGGAAGCCATCGCCGCCATCAAGCATGCCATCGCGAAGACCTACGGCAAGCGCGGCGAAGCGATCGTGCAGAAGAACTACGCGGCGGTCGATCAGGCGCTGGCGCATCTGCATCCGGTGGAAATCCCGGCATCGGCCAGCAGCGAAATTGAGCGACAGCCGTTTGCCCCACGCGAGGCGCCGGACTTTGTGCAGAACGTCCTGGCCCCGATGATGGCGGGCGAGGGCGACAGCCTGCCGGTCAGCGCGCTGCCTGTCGATGGCACCTATCCCACCGGCACGGCCCGCTGGGAGAAGCGGAATCTCGCGCAGGAGATCCCCGTTTGGGAAGAAGAGATTTGCATCCAGTGCGGCAAATGCGTGATGGTTTGCCCGCATGCCGTGATTCGCGCCAAGGTATGCGCGACCAGAAGACTTGGCCGGTGCGCCTGCTGAACTGAAGATCCGCCGCCGCGCGCTGGAAGGATCGCGAACACCTGCGCTACCTGCTGCAAGTTGCGCCGGAGGATTGCACCGGCTGCGGCCTGTGCATTCAGGTCTGCCCGGCCAAGAGCAAAACCGAGGTCAAGAAGAAGGCCATCAACATGGCGCCGCAAGCGCCCATCCGCGAGCGGGAGCGGAAAAACTGGGACTTCTTTCTGAGCCTGCCGGAATTCGACCGGCAGGCGCTCGCGCTGCACAACGTCAAAGACCTTCAATTGCTCCAGCCGCTTTTCGAATTTCCGGGCGCCTGCGCCGGATGCGGCGAAACGCCGTACATCAAGCTGCTCACGCAATTGTTCGGCGATCGCGCCGTGATCGCCAACGCCACCGGCTGTTCCTCCATCTACGGCGGCAACCTGCCGACCACGCCGTACACCGTGAATCGCGACGGACGCGGGCCGGCGTGGTCCAATTCGCTGTTTGAAGACAATGCCGAATTCGGCCTCGGCATGCGGGTGTCGCTCGACAAGCAGGCCGAATACGCGCGCGAGCTGGTGCGCCGCTTCTCGGCGCGCATCGGCGAGGAACTGGCCACGGCACTTTTGGATGCCGACCAATCCACGGAAGCGGGCATCGAAGCGCAGCGGCGCCGCGTCGCGGAATTGCAATCGAAGCTCGGCTCGGAACCCGATCCCGAGCTGCGCGATCTGAAAGCGCTGGCCGGCGCGCTGGTCGCCAAGAGCGTCTGGATGGTGGGCGGCGACGGCTGGGCTTATGACATCGGCTATGGCGGCCTGGATCATGTGTTCGCCTCCGGGCGCAACGTGAACATCCTGGTGCTCGATACCGAGGTTTATTCCAACACCGGCGGGCAAATGTCCAAATCGACGCCGCGCGGCGCGGTGGCCAAGTTCGCCGCCGCCGGCAAGCACGCCGCGAAAAAGGATCTCGCCATGATGGCGATGACCTACGGCACGGTGTACGTGGCGCACGTCGCCCTGGGCGCCAACGATACGCACACGCTGAAGGCATTTCTCGAAGCCGAGGCATATCCCGGGCCGTCGCTGATCATCGCCTACAGCCATTGCATCGCGCATGGCTATGACCTGGTGCATGGGCTGGAACAACAGAAGGCCGCGGTGCAATCGGCCTATTGGCCGCTGTTCCGCTACAATCCCGCGCTGGCTGGAGGGGGACGCAATCCATTCCAGCTCGATTCGCGGCCGGCTTCCCTGCCGCTCGAAAAATACGTCTACAACGAGGGCCGCTACACCATGCTGGCGCAGAGCGCGCCGGAAGCCGCCGCTCTGTTGCTGACCGAAGCTCAGAAGGACGTAGTAACCCGCTGGAAACTCTACGAACATTGGGCCAGCGAAGGAGCGCAACCATGATCGATCTTTCTACGTATTACTTGGGACGAAAGCTGCGCAGTCCATTAGTGGCTTCGTCCTCGCCGCTTTCCAAAGACCTGTCCAACCTGCAAAAGATGGAGGAAGCCGGAGCGGGCGCGGTGGTGCTGCACTCGCTGTTCGAAGAACAGATTCTGCTCGACAGCGAATCGCTCGACCGGTTTTTGAACGCGGGCAGCGACAGCTACGCCGAGTCAGCCAGCTACTTTCCCGACTTTGCTAGCTATGACATCGGACCTCGGGCTTATCTCGAGCACATCCGCGCCGCCAAGCGCGCCCTGAAGATTCCCGTGATCGCCAGCTTGAACGGCAGCACGCTAGGCGGGTGGGTGCGATATGCGCGCGAAATGGAAGACGCGGGCGCCGATGCGCTGGAATTGAATATCTACTTCCTGCCCGCGAGCTTCGATGTCAGCGGCGCCCAAATCGAAAACGACTACTGCGAGCTAATGGAAGCCGTCAAGGCGCATGTTCGGATCCCAGTGGCCGTGAAGCTGGGCCCGTTCTTCACTTCGATCCCGCACTTTTCTTATCGCCTGGAGTGCGCGGGAGCGGGCGCGCTGGTGCTGTTCAATCGCTTCTATCAGCCCGATTTCGACCTAGAGACGCTCGAAGCAGTGCCGAACCTCCAGCTCAGCACCTCCGACGAACTGCGGCTGCGGCTGCACGCGGTAGCGCTGCTTTCGTCTCGGCTGGAACTGGATCTCGCCATCACCGGCGGCGTCCATACCGCCGAAGACGCGATCAAAGGCATCCTGGCCGGCGCACACGTCGTCATGCTTACTTCGGCGCTTTTGAAGCATGGCATCCCGTACTTGCGCGACCTGGAGGCCGGAATCATCCATTGGATGGAGCAGCACGATTATGATTCGATAAACCAGATGCGGGGCGCAATGAACGCCGGCGCCGTGGCCGAACCGGAGGTATTCCAGCGCGCCAATTATCTCAAGGTGCTCGGATCTTACGCGCTCAAAGGTGCGCGGTGATCACTTCGAAAGCTTGTGCCAGCCGCGGTGATCGCCGCCAATGAGCGCATCGGCTTCCACGGGTCCTTCGGATCCCGCGGGATAATTGGGAAATTTGGGCGGGGGCAGTTTCGCCCAGGCTTCTTCAATGGGCGTGATGATGCGCCACTCTGCCTCCACTTCGTCATGCCGCGTGAAAAGCGTGGCGTCTCCGCGCATCGAATCCAGCAGCAGCGTCTCGTAAGCCGGCGGCCCTTTACGGCCGAAAGCCGCGTCGTAAGAGAAGTTTGCATCCACGGTGAGCGCGCGCATATGGCCGCCCGGCTGCTTTACGTCGAAGGCGATGCTGATCCCGTCGTCCGGCTGGATGCGCAGCGTGATTACGTTCGGCCCCAACTGCTCGTAGGGCGTGGCGGCGAAGAGCGCCTGCGGCGTCCGTTTGAAGTGCACGCGAATTTCGGAGACCTGACGCGGCAGCCGCTTGCCGGTACGAATGTAGAACGGCACGCCGGCCCATCGCCAGTTGTCGACGTAAAACTCAACGGCGGCATAAGTCTCGGTCACCGAATCTTTCTTTACTTCCGGCTCTTCGCGGTAGCCGGGGACGCGCTTGCCGCCGGCTTCGCCCGGGCCGTACTGTCCGCGGACGGTCCGCTTGGCCACTTCCTCTACCGTCATGGGACGGATCGATTTCAGCACTTGTACCTTCTGCCCGCGCACCTCATCCGCGTCAAACGCAATGGGCGGTTCCATGGCGGTAAGCGCCAGCAACTGCAGCAGATGATTCGCCACCATATCGCGCAGGGCGCCGGTTTCCTCATAAAAGCTGGCTCGGCCTTCCACGCCCACCGTCTCGGCCGCGGTAATTTCCACGTGGTCGATATAGTTGCGATTCCAGACCGGCTCAAACAGCGAGTTGCCGAAGCGGAACACCAAAATGTTCTGGACCGTTTCCTTGCCCAGGTAGTGATCGATGCGGAATATGTCTTTCTCGTCGAACGATTTGTGAAGGATCGCGTTCAACTCCTGGGCCGATTTCAGATCGTGGCCGAAGGGCTTTTCCAAAATGATCCGCGTCCAGCCCTTGTCGCTATGATTCAACCCGGACCGCGCCAGACCTTCCACGATTGGACCGGCCACCGATGCCGGAGTGGAAACGTAGAACAAATGATTCGGGCCGGATTTGGATTGTTGGCTGTCACCTAAACGCTCGCGCAGGCGAGCGTAAAACTGATCGTCGCTGATATCGCCCACGAAGTAATGGAGGCGCTGCTCGAATTCCTTCCAGTGGGATTCGTCGAAGTCGCGCGTGTCGCTCGATTGGGACGCGCCCTCGCGCAGCTTGGCGCGAAACTCTTCCGAGCTCATCTCGGTGCGCCCCACGCCCAGCACTTCGAATTGGGGATTCATGCAGCCCACGCAGGCAAGATTGTATAGGCTTGGAATCAACTTGCGGCGGGTAAGATCTCCGGACGCGCCGAAGATCACCAGCAGGCAGGAATCGCCGGCGGCGAGCGGTTCAACGGAAAATTTCTCCAGCGGGTTTACCTCAATGACGGCGGACAAGAAAGCCTCCTAACGGGGTAGATGCCGCGTATCGGCAAAAGCTTCGGGCGACTTGCGCCCCAAGACCGATTTTGGCACGGCCCGCCGCCCTCCGGTATACAATGGCTGGCGGAGCTTTATGGCAAAAATAATGATCGCAGCAGGCATATTGGGGTTCGCGCTGGCTGGTATCCTGCCTGCACAAAGTGGGAGCGGGAAGAGCGGAAAGTGCGACCGGGCGTGCCTGGAGGGTTTCGTCGATCAGTATCTGGATGCCATGGTGGCCCACGATCCGAAAATGGTTCCGCTCGCCAAGAACGTCAGGTTCACCGAGAACGGGCAGAAGCTGCTGCTGCCCGATGGGCTCTGGAACTCGATGGTGGGCAAGGGAACGTATCGCTTGTTCGTGGACGATCCACAAGCCGAGTCGGTGGCGTTCATCGGCACCATCAGGGAAGAAGGGCGCACCCCGGCGGAGCCGATTCCGGGCGTGATCGCGCTGCGTCTGAAGCTGGCCAACGGGCAGATTTCCGAAGCGGAGACCTTCGTGGTGCGGAATCCGCAGACCGCCGAGCGTCTGGAAAAGATCGGCACGCCCAATCACGTGTTCCTGGAAGCGGTGCCGGAGGCGCAGCGCATGTCGCGCCCGGATCTGATCAAGACCGCCAATATGTATTTTTCAGGAATGCAACAAAATGACGGCAAGGGAGTCTATCCTTTCACGGACGATTGCAACCGGATCGAGAACGGAATGCAAACCACCAACGCTCCTTTGAAACCGGGCCAGACCAAGCCGGATCCGGCCACCGCGACGAACTACTCGTCGGCATGGGGTTGCAAGGAGCAATTTCAATCGGGCCTTGCTGCATTTCGTGACGCGGATTCGCGACCGGCGCTACGTGGCGGTGGATCAAGAGCGCGGGCTGGTATTCAGCTTCGTCTTTTTTGATCATTCGGCCGGAAAGACGCGCCACTTTGAGACCCCCAACGGCCGTGAGGTAGTGGCGGGACCCACCCAACCGTGGACCTGGGAGATCGCCGAGATGTTCAAAGTGGAGAATGGCAAATTGCGCCAGATAGAAGCGGTGTTGGATCGCGCACCGTACAGAATGATATCGGGATGGAGCGGCTGGGAAGACGGAATGTCGGACCGGGCGCGGGACGTGACGATGGGCGACCGTTGAACGAAGTGGGCGGCGACTTTCAGATTTTGCTGATCGACGATCACCCGGCCGACGCGAAGCTGTTCGATCATGCGTTGCAGCAGATCGAGACGCGCGCAAAGTTATATTGGGTTGCGACCGCCGACGAGGGGTTGGAGTTTTTGAAGCAGGAGGGCCGCTTCGCAGACGCGGGTCGTGTCCGGCTGGTAGTGAGCGACCTGAGCATGCCTGGAATCGATGGATTCGAGCTGCTGGCGCAGGTGCGCAAGAATCCGGCGCTGGCGGCGATTCCCATCGTGATTATGAGCAGTTCACGATCGCCGCGGGATGTGCTGCGGTGTTACCGGCTGGGCGCCAATTCCTACATCACCAAGCCGATGTCGCTCGAAACGTTCGTGGCCACCATCGGGACATTAGTGCGCTATTGGCTGGATGTCGTGGAGCTGCCGGAGCCCGGAATGATGGATTGAAAGAGCTGCCGCGGCTATTTTGAGATCGCTTCCAGCGCGAGATTGTTAGTGCGCGGGCCTAGCATTCCAATCACGAGCATCACCATCAGCATGCTGCCCGCGATCAGCGTGAACACGCCTGGGACGCCGAAACGATCGAGCGCAAATCCGATCACAAATGAGCTGAACACCACCGAAATGCGGCTCCAGGAGTAAACGAAGCCGACGGCCCGGGCGCGGATGCGCGTAGGGTAGAGCTCGGCTTGATAGGCGTGGCTGGAAAACGACAAAATATTATTCGCAAGCGTGAGCAGCACGCCGAAGAAGATCAGCAGCGCGGCCGCGCTCATCCGTCCGAACAGAATCCCGGCAACCGCAATGGCGAAGGCGGACCAAACGATCTGCCACTTGCGTTCCAACCGGTCCGCGATCCCGGCGGCCAGCAGCGGTCCAAACGGCGCGGCGATGGCAATGATAAACGTGTAGCGCAGGCTGCTGGTGATGGCGATGCCGCGTGCGATCAGCAGCGTCGGCACCCAGTTGGAGAAGCCGTAGAAGCCGACGGTCTGGAACAAATGAAATACGATCAGCATGATGCTGCGGATGCGATAAGGCGGCACCCACATTTCCCGGAAGCTGCCGCGCGCCCGTGGCGCCAGCCAGCGCGGACTTTCCGGAACGCGGCGGCGGATCCACCAGACCACGGCCGCTCCGCCCGCGCCCAGAAGCACCACCCAGCGCCAGCCATCCAGGCCAAGCGGAGCGCGCGGGACCAGGATCCAGGCAAACAACGCTACTACTGGAACCGCGCAAAATTGAATGGCCTGATTGATGGCGAAAGCGCGGCCGCGCAGGTTGGCCGGCACCAGTTCGGAGAGATAGGTGTCGATGGTGACCAGCTCCACGCCGACGCCGATGCCGGAGATGAAGCGCCACAGGTTGAGACCAAACACGTCGTGCTGGAATGCCATCACGACGCTTGCGGCGGTGTACCAAAGCAGCGAGTACGTGAAGATGGTGCGGCGGCCGAACCGGTCGGCGGCGAAGCTGACAAGCGCGGTTCCGACGAAGAGCCCGGAGAACATGGCGGCGACGAAGCCGGCGATGCCGGTGGAACCAAAGAGTCCGGGCGTGGTGGGAGTCAGGATGCCGGAACGGACCAGGCCGGGCGCGATGTAGCCGGTGAAGAAGATGTCGTAAAACTCAAAGAACCCGCCGAGAGAGATCAACGCCACGCGCGGCCATGTCCCGGTTTGCATAGTTACGAGCGTAACGCGCGCCGCGCCTTGGCCGGGGCTACAATTGAGGCCGGGGCTGCCTGATGGCGTGGAGCGCGAAACAAATTGGACTGGTTGTGCTTCCGCTATTGCTGGCGATGACGGGCCTGGGCCAGCGTTTCCGATTTCAAGCGGAGGAGGAGGAAGCGCCTCGGCCGGTGTTTCCTTCAAAAGCCGAATTTCATTTCGTTCGCGTCGAGTACACGGACCTGCCTGAGTATCATCGTTTCTTCGGGTTCGCTTCGCGTGGTGGATCGGGCGAAGGCTGGTGGGTGGTGGACTGGCCCAATGCCGACGATCACTTTTCCCAGGGCGTCCAGCGGCTGACGCGCATCGCTACGGGCGATCCGGTTCACATGCGTTTCACCGACGACCGGCTGTTCGATTATCCGTGGATCTACGCGACGCAGACCGGTTGGTGGAATCTGAGCGATGCGGAAACGGCGCGCCTGCGCGAATATCTGTTGCGGGGCGGATTTCTGGTGGTGGACGATTTCTGGGGCGCCGATCAATGGGAAGTCTTCCGCGAGACCATGGCGCGCGTGCTGCCCGGGCATACCATTCCGGACCTGGCTCAAACAGATTCCGTGATGCATGTTCTTTACGATATTCAGGATAAAGACCGCACCTTCATTCCAGGAACGCGGCATTTGAGGCGCGGGCCGGACGGCGAGATCCGCGTGTATCAGCCGGAAGGCTCCTCGCCCGCGTGGCGCGCGATGTACGACGACCGGGGCCACATGGTGGTGGCGGTGAATTTCAATACCGACGTCGGCGATGCGTGGGAATATGCGGATTCACCGATCTATCCGGAGGCAATGACGGCGCTGGCGTACCGCTACGGGATCAATTATTTGATTTATTCGATGACGCATTAACGTCAAAGATAACGCTGGATGCGGTCGCGGAAGCGCGTGTACATCCAGGAAACGCCCACCAGAATCAGCCCCAGCACAATGAACGACAGAATGCGGTTGACGGTCTCAAGCTCGCGCAGGTCGTAGAGGAACAGCTTAAGTACGCAGGCCAGGAACAGCGCCAGACCGGACAGCCGTTGCAGCCGGTCGCGCAGCGGGAAGCCGGCGCCGAGCAGTGCCAGCGCTTCAACGGCCCAGGCCATGGTCAGCATGCCGCCGGAGACTTCGTAGAAGAGCAAAATTGCCAGTAACAGCGATGCCAGCATCGACAAAAAGGCGCGCGCATGGCGTTCCACGCCTTGGGCTGCATCGCGGGGCGCGAGGAACTGAGCAGCATAGAGGATCGCAATCACCAGGGCTGCCGGGAAGAATCCGCGCGTGATTGTCGGCCAGATGATCGAATGGTGAACATGAAGGAGAGCAGTGCGATGGCGTAGCTTTGCCAGCGCAGATCGATGACATTACGCCGTCGTCCTGCCTCAAAAGCGCGACCCCGAACACAGCCCACGCGACGACGGCGAGGATCGGGCCGAGCTCCAAACGCGCGAGTACGAGGAAGAGCATCGCCGATGCGTAGAGATAAAGCCTGGAAGCCGCGCGCTCCCATTCCGGAATGTCATCGCGCTGGTAACGCCACCAGACGTAATACCCGGAAGCGAGGATCGGCAGAATTGTGAATGTCCGGCTGGTGATTTGGAGCGTGTCGCCGAACGCCGCGAAATCGAATACAAACAATCGGACGCACACCGCGGCCGCGATCGCATGGGCCAAGAAGCGAAAACGTGGCAGCGCGGAACGGATTCCAATCTCGAAGAGAGCGATGCCAAGACCGGTCCAAACCAGCGCCACTACCGGCGGCGGCAGCTTCAGCCACACCAGCGTCATGCCGAAAAGGGCGCCGGCGGCGGCATAGAGATCGCGGCACCATGCGCGTTCTTCATCGGCGATCCGCGCAGGCATGGGGCGGAACACTCGCGCGCTGATGGAACCGCAGACCACAGCCGCGATTCCGAGCGAGATAGCTTCGGAGTTTGCCGAGCCGATCTGCGCCTGGACGACGTGCTCCCAGAAGATGTTCCACAAGCCGGCGGCGGAAACGAAATACGACAACCAGCGAAAATGTTTCGGGAGTTTTCGAAGGCCGAGCTCGAAAAGAACCGCGCCCAGGAGCAGCCATGCGACGCCCAGGTAGCTGCCGGCCGCGAGTTTCCATGCAATCACGAACAGAAACGCAGCGGAGGAGGCGGCGGTGATCCACGAGACTTTTTGCTCGGCTTCATTGAGCCGGGTTTGATCGCTGTTCAGCGCGATGCGCAAAGTTGCCGCATACAGCAGAGCCGCGCAGATGGCGAGCGGCAGCCACGGAAAGGGCCAATCCGACTTGCCGCCGAAGACCGCGATGCTCAACCAATTCACCAGGAGGCCCGCGCTGGTTCCGAGCGCACCAATCACGTAGGACTGGTATCGAAACTCCCCTTGCCGCCAACGGAAGCCCACTTCGAACAGAATCGCGGCGAAAGCCAGCCAGGCCACCGAGAGATATTGATGCGGCGTCTCGTAGGCCAGCAGCATGGCAACAATTCCCGCCGCGACTGAGCTGTAGAGCACGCCCTCTGTCACGCGCAGCATGCGGTTGATGTAGAAAACAGCCGCTGACAACGCCGTCATGGGCGACCAGGCGGTCCACATGCGTCCGGCGAAGATGATGGAGCCGCCTTCGGGTTGGTCCACCAGCACATTCTTAATCACCGATCCGGTAAACGCCGCGCCCGCCAATCGCCGCAAATAGGTTTGCCCGAAGCTGAATCCCGCCAAAAACAGAATCTCGCCTTCGATAAGCAGCCCCAGGTTGACCCATTCGCCTGTGGCGCGAAGCAGGATGGCAGCCGCGGCCAATGCCGCCGATAGCGTGATGGGTCCATCATAGCTTCCGCCGCCGATTCGCGCGAGCGTTCCGGCCCTTTCATCAAAGCTGGACGGCGGCCGCAAGCGGGCGCGGAGCAGCGCACTGGCCAGGTAAACCGCGGCGCCCGCAGCCAGGAACGCATAGAGATCTTCGGGAGCCGAGCGCTGCCACTTGACCAGAGACAATCCCAGGAATCCAAAGGCGTTCATCGGAAGAATCAACGAATCGATGGTCCAGCGCGCTGTGCTATGCCGTAGGCGGAGAAAATCGAAAGTCTCAAACAGCAGCCAGTATGCCGCGAAGAGCGCTTGTGAGGAAGCCAGCGGCGCGCCCACGTCGGGCCTGGAAGCGCAAGTGGCATAAGTGGCAAACAGGCCAAAGACAGCCATCCGATGCCACTCGAAGCGATAAGCCAGATACAGGAGCGACGCGGCCAGAGGCAAGAGCGCCAGTACGGAGAATGGCGTGCTTTCGCTCAGCGCCAGCGTGGCGAACGCGATGAAGTAAGCCAGTCCGCTTACGGTTTGCGACTTGTAGCGGAGCGAATGCAAAATCATGCCGGTGGCTGTTGCGAGCAGCAGCGCGCTGCTCAGGTACGGGTTGTCGATCACCTTCGCAGCCGGAATAGCGTGCATGGCGTAGGTTGTGAAATAGAGCGCGGCCCAGCCCCCGCCGATGAGGCCGCGGGCAAATATCGCATAAGCTTGTTTGCGTTCGATGAAGACGCCGCTTATGAGCATGGTGAGTCCTACGGCCATTCCGATGGCCACCCGGCCGCTCGGACCAACGCGCGTGAATTCATAACCCAGAAGCAGTGCGATACCGATCACCAGCACCAGCACGCCGAGCTTGTTGAGCCAGCTTCCGCCCACCACCGCTTCCCACTCCTGGCCGCCCATGGAATCGCGAAGCTGGTCGCGCCAGGTTCGGAGAGGGGCCGCGGGCGCGGGGGCTTCGGCGACCGGTTCGGGTGTGGACAGCAGCGGTTCAAGCACAGGCGAAGGCTCGCGCAAAGGCAGAATGAGCGGTGCCGGCGCGACAACCACCGGCGGAGTCAGCGCCGCAGGCGGTGGCACGAATGGTGGGGGCGCGGGCTGCCGGCGAGCTGCTCGAGCGCCCAAACGCGCCGCGTTAATTCAGCAATCACCTCGCTATCGCGATTGCGTTCGTATTGATTCTGATTGAGCCGATCCTCGGCGCGGCGCATCCGGCTATACAGGTACGCCCAGCCCACTAATCCGAATAGTAGAAACAGGAAGCCCATGAGTGTTCTCCGTTATGAGAGGGCGAATGCGGGCTCGCTTGGGACGGGTGCCAGACGCCAGCGGAAAATGAAATAGGTCGCCGCCGCGGCCAGGACATGCTTCATGGTGTGGCCGCTGACCGGCAGGTTCGAAAAGATGGCGCGATCGTAGAATTCGCCGAGCTTCGCAAGCCCATAGAACGTCAAGGCAGCGGCGAGGTATCGCGCATCGTGAACGAACCAGAGAGCGGGAACGAGAATCAGAAGCGGCCCGAATTGGACCAGGACATAAAGACGAAGATCGTTGGTAGCGATCCACCACAGCACGCTCGCCACGCCGCATGCCACCAGAGAAGCGAGCAGCCAGCGGCTGAATCTCGAATCGTCTGCGCCCGTGACAACGCACGCCAGCAGCGCCATAAACACGAGAGTCATCGGCAGGCGATCCCACACCAGGCGCGCGTCGCTCGGCGCGAGATGATAGTAGGCCGATCCGAAGAATGTCAGCAGGACTCCCACGAACAGGACGCGATCAAAAACGCTGCGCAGCTTCCACAGACCGAGAATACCCATCATCGCGAAGGGGAGATTCGAAGCCACGTTCCAGAAATTTGGAATGCCCCAGACAGCGCGGCTGTCGGCGAAACAATGATAGGTCTCATCCTGCGCGATAGGTGGCACCCTTAGGATGAACGCGGCGACCACGAGTGCAAGCGAAGTAGCGATCAGGACACCAACGCGATTCCGTTTTATGGATCTATACACTTGAACCGGCAGCGATCGGTCGAATTCAATTTGCATTGACTTTCTCCGTGTCCGCTTCGTTGGTGTGTGACGCGCCGGCCAGTTCGATGGCTTTGGCCTTCGCGCCCCGCAAATCCAGCTTGCCGGTGCCGAGCGACGGGATGGCGTCAACCAGGTATATGTTTTCGCGCTTCGGAATCCAGAGGCGAGGCAAGTCGGTTTCCGACAGGCCTTGCCATACTTGCGAAGGCGTGATCTCCGGTTGTGTGTAGAGCAGCGTCAGACGCTCGCCGCGCTGCTCGTCCGGAATGCCGATGACGACGCACGGCTGATCGCCGAGGATCTCGTGAACCGTTTCCTCAATCTTCAGATGCGGCACCATCTCACCCGCGATCTTGCTGAAGCGCGCCAGGCGATCGACAATGTGCAGGAAGCCGTCCGAATCCACGCACGCCAGATCGCCAGTGGAATAGTAGCCATCCACCAGGGATTGCGCGGTGCGGTCGGGATCGCCCAGATAGCCGACCATGCGGCTGGGGCCGTTCACCAGCAGCAGTCCGGTATCGCCGGCCGCGAGCGGAGCCATGGTGTCCGGATCGACAATGCGCAGCGAGACGTAAGGCAATGGCCGCCCGGCCGTGCCTGGTTTGTACGCTGAATGCTCGTGATCGGTGACGTTGACCGAAACAACCGGCCCCATTTCCGTGCAGCCGTAACCTTCCAGCGGCGTCACGCCAAATTTCTCTTCGAACGCCTTTGCGAGCGCGGGCCGCAGCTTTTCCGCGCCTACCATCAGATACCGAATGGTCCCCAGCTGCTCGCGCGTGCATTTGCGCAGATAGCCGAGGCAGAACGTGGGCGTGGAAAGAAATAGCGTGGGATGATGCGCGCCGGCCAGTTCGCCAATTGCTTTTGCATCCGTTGGATTGGGATGAAATACCGCTTTGAAGCCCTGCAGCAATGGGAACCAGAGCGTGTAGGTGTAGCCGAACGAGTGGAAGAACGGCAGCACGCCGAGCATGCAATCGGTATGATCGATGGAAAAAACCTGCGCCGTTGCGTCGACATTCGCGAGCAGGTTCCAATGGGAAAGCATCACGCCTTTGGGTGTGCCGGTGCTGCCGCTGGAGAAGATGACCGCGGCCAGATCATCCGGCTTCGCCGCGCCTGCCAGAGTGCGAGTAGGTAGCAATCGCGCGGCGGCCATCGCCAGAGCTTTGGACGCGGGCGTGAACGTCCGGAGCAAGTCTTCCAGATAAACCGTGCCGGGCAGTTCGCGAAGCTTGGCCTTTTCAAGAAATGCTCGCGAAGACAGGATGGTCGAGATCCCGCATTTCGAAATGGCGTGCGCCGTGGCTTCGTCGCCCGCGGTGAAATTGAGATTGACGGCGGTCTTGCCGGCCAGCGTCACGCCGAGGTTCGCTAGCGCGCCGCCCACCGAGGAAGGCAGCAGAAGACCGACGGAGCTCGATCCACCGCAGTTGGCGCGAATCCATTTCTTGAGCAGCAGCGCGGCGGTCAGGGTTTCGCCGAAAGTAAGCTGCTTGCCGGTGGAATCGGCGATCGCGACGGACGACCAATTGTTCTTGCTGCGCTGATGAATCGATGTGAAAGAGTGCTGGACGGAGTCTTGCGGCATTCGGCCGCCTGAGTCCCCAAGTTCCAGGACGCGCTGGTACAGATGCTGGGAGCTGACATCGCCCGTCATTGGCTTGCCGACGAATACGGTCACTTCGTGGCGCAGCTTCAACCGCGAAGCGAATGGGCGGCCGCCTTTCAAGCTGAGCGCGTGGCCCCACAAACCGTCCAGATAGACCGGGACGACCGGAGTGGAATCCAGCCCGCGAGTGATCACGTCCACGCCGCGCTCGAACGGCTTCACGTGGGAAGTGCGCGTGATCTCCCCTTCCGGGAAAATACAAACCAGACTGCCCTTATCCAGTTCCGCGCGGGCATTGCGCAGCGCGCGCAGCGACTCTTTGGAATGCGTGGGAATCGGAATGGCGTAGAACAAACGGCAGAACGGGTTCAGCCATTTGCTGTCGTAGAGCGGCTGCCACATCAGGAAACGGATGAAGCGCGGCGTGGCGCAGCCAATCAAAATAGCGTCGGCATAGGAGACGTGATTGGAAACGATCAGCGCGGCGCCCTTTTGCGGGATGTTCTCCGCGCCAACGATGCGGATTTTGAAGAAGACGTTCGCGAGCGTCCAAACGATCAAACGAAGCAACGGCGCGGGCACCAGCCACGCGATGTAAACGGTGGCGATGAGCGTCAGCACGCCTAAGGCGGCGAGAATATGCGATGGCGTCCAACCAAGGATGTCGTGGAACAGATAGAGCGCGCCCGATGCCAGCACCACTCCGATCATATTCAAGAAGTTGTTGGTCGCGAGCAGCCGACCCTTTTCTTCCCGTTCAGCGTGTTCTTGCAGAAAGGCATTCAGCGGAACAATGAAAAGTCCGCCGGCGAAGCCCGCCACCGCGAGCCAAAGCAGGCTGGAAGCAAAGGTATGCGCGAAGCCCAGCAGCATGGAGGCGAGGCCCAGCAGCGCGGCGCCATAAGGAACCAGGCCGATTTCCACCGTGTTGCCCGACAGCCATCCCGCGGCGATGCTGCCGGCCCCGATCCCCACCGCCAGCGCAGTCACCAAAAGCCCGGTACGCGTGTCGGACAAGTGCAGCGATTCGGTGCCAAGCAGAATAACGGCCATCTGAAAGAGAGCGCCTAAGAACCAGAAATACGAAATGCCGGCGACGGTGAGCCACAGCGGACGGTCGCGATAGATGCGCTTTACGCCGGTCCAGACTTCGCCGAACGGATTCCACTGCATCGGCAGGATCGAGCCGGAAGCGGGCACCTTGCGGATGAAGAGACTGGTCAGCGATCCAACGATGGCGATTCCGAGCAGCATCCCGCCCATAATGAGCGGCTCGTCTTTCCAGCGCGCGAACAGGAACGATCCTACGCTGGTTCCCAGTACGATGGCGGCGAAAGTGGAAAGCTCCACCAATCCGTTGGCGCGCGTCAATTGCGCTTCGCCGAGCATCTCGGGAAGGATGCCGTATTTCGCTGGGCTGAAGAAATTGGCCTGCATCGCGAGCAGGAACAAAACCACCAGCAGCATGTCGATGCTGTGCATCGAGAGAGCGACGATGCCGACCAACATGATCACGATTTCGAAGGCCTTGGTGATCTGGAGTACCCGCGTTTTGCTGAAACGATCGGCCAGCTGCCCGGCGTAACCCGCGAATAACAGGAACGGCAGAACGAAGACAGCGCCCGCGATGGACAGGTAGCGCGCGCCGAGCAGTTGATTCGCCGCCAGCTCCACCGCGCCCACCGACACGATCATCTTGTAAACGTTGTCGTTGAACGCGGCCAGGAATTGCGTCCACAGGAAGGATTGAAAGCCTCCGTCGCCGAGTAACGCGGCGTATCCGCCTGCTTCGGCTTGAACTTCGTTCATGGATGCCATGCCATATAATCGGCATTTTCAGGGCCAAGACCGCGGATTCCAGCGGCCTTGAGTTTTCAACGATTCGACCTATTATCGACGCTGTAACAATACAGTAAATGTACATAGATGTACACTATATGTATGGGTGTGTTTTCAGCGAAGGATCAGCAGTTCCTTTCCTCGGTGGCCAAGCTCGGCTACGGGAATCCGTTTCTTCCGGAACGAATCACGTTTGAGAAAGCCGCGCTCGGACGCGAATTTGTACCGGGCGGCGCGGTGTGGAGCGCTTCGGTCAGCGATCCGGACGCGGAGTCTCCAAACGTGACCTTGATTTACAGGAAACTCACCGCACTGATGGAGGGCTTGCCCGCGCGGCTGGGCGAGGCGTCAGAAGTGCGCGGCGAAGAGCTGTCGGCCTATGAAGAGAGCGTCCACTATCTGCTCTATGAGCGCTATCGTCCGCAGTTTGTTGCCGCGCGGGGCAAGTGGCGTTTCTATCGCGAATTCCTGGCGGACTGGAACCGGCTATGCCGCATTCCAGGCAAGCGGTTCGATAGCGGACTGGAGCCGGCGCACGTGTTCGCCTGTTTCCGGCAGATCCAGCGCGCCTTTCATCACATTTATGACAACATCATCGGCAACTCGATGCCGGCGGCCCGTTTGCGCGCGAGCATCTGGCAATCCGTCTTCACGCACGACATGCGCCGCTACCGCCGGGTGTTGTACCGGCGCATGGGCGATTTTCCCACGCTGATCACCGGGCCGTCGGGAACCGGAAAGGAGCTGATCGCGCGCGCCATCGCGAGTGCGCGCTACGTGCCATTCGATCCGGAGCGGATGGAATTTGCCGATGCGCCGGGCGAGAGCTTTTTGCCCATCAACATCGCGGCGCTTTCACCGGCGCTGATTGAATCGGAGCTCTTCGGGCACCGGCGCGGCTCGTTCACTGGCGCCACCGGTGATCGCAAGGGATGGCTGGAGGCATGCCCACCGTCCGGATCGGTATTCCTGGACGAGTTAGGCGAAATGGATCTGGCGATTCAGGTGAAGCTGCTGCGGGTTATTGAAACTCGGACGTTTTCCGCTGTCGGCGATACCGCTCCGCGCGAGTTTCATGGCAAGCTGATCGCGGCCACCAATCGCGACTTGCCCACCGAAATACGCGCCGGCCGCTTCCGCGAGGATCTTTACTATCGCCTGTGCGCGGATTTAATTCAGACGCCCTCTCTCGCCGATCAGATTCGCGATTCGCCGGGGGTGCTGCGCGAATTGGTCCACTATATGACCGTGCGAACGGTGGGAGACGAAGCGGAGCGATGCCTGCCCGAAGTCGAGGAGTGGATTGCGAACGAGTTGCCCGCCGATTACGCCTGGCCTGGAAATTATCGCGAACTGGAACAGTGTGTCCGAAATGTGATTATCCGCCGCTCGTATCGGCCTTTGGCGCAAGCCGCCGACGGCAACGAAGACGAGTTCTTCGCGCGTTTTCGCGCGGGCCAGTTGAGCGCCGACGAATTGCTGTCGCGCTACGCGGCGCGCGTGTATCAATTAACCGGCAGCTATGAGGAAGCGGCGCGGAAGATGGGTCTGGACCGGCGAACGGTGAAGGCCAAGGTGGAGCGTTACCTGGAAGCCGCGGATCATTAAAATTCTGGCCGCGGATGAACACGGATAAACACGGATGCGAAATGCGGGGTGCGAAACAATAATCAGCGTTGATCTGCGTTTATCTTCGGCTAGAATTCGTTGGATTCTGGTTTGAACAGGAAGGTGAGGACCATCTGGCTGGGCACTGTCTTCTCGCCTTCCCGCGCGGGACGAAATCGCGACTGGCGGGCGGCGCGCAGGGCTTCCGTTTCGAGCAAATGTGACCTTTCCCCCTTGGTTGAGGCGACATGCGCACCGGTGACGTTGCCCTCTTCATCGATGGCGACTACCACATCCACGCGCACTTCCGACTGGATCTTCGCTTTCACCTTGGCCGGAATATCGAGCGGAATCAGCGGGCCGACGAACGGCTCGGGCGATCGGTCCGCGACGGTGCGAACGTCGGATACGACAGGCGCAGCTTCGGCGAGAGGCCGCACCACTGGCTTCGAAACCGGCAGGACAGGTGCGGCGGGAGGCTTCGGCTTCACCATCGGCAGCACTTCCACGGACGCAAAGCGCGTCCACTGTTGTTGCATCTCGGGAAAGGCCAGACCGAGCAGGATCGCCGCGGCGGAGGCGATCGTCACTCCGAGTACAGACCAACCTCGTGGTTCTTTGCGGGCTACGCTCGGCGCGAACATTGGGACCGGAGCGGCCGGCACTTCTGCCGCGGGCGGCGCCTTCGTAGCAGGAGGCGCGTCGGTGGTGGGCAGCGCTTCCGCCGCAGCGGCAGGTATGGCTGGCAGAGCAGTGGTGGGTTCCGCGGCAGGTGACGCTTGTGGAACTGGCGCCGTTTCCACCGCGGGCGCCGCTTCGAAGGCGAGCGCAATTTGGGCTGACGGCGCCGCTTCGAGGGCCGGCGCCATTTCCGGAGCAAGCGGCATCACCAGAGCAGGCGCTTGAGGAGCCGGCAATTGGGGAAACTGCCGTGGAGCCTGCGCCCAGAACGTTTCCATCGCGGCTAAAAGCTTTTCGAATCGCTCTTCCGCCAGATCCGGACGGCTGCTGACTTGTTGCAACTGCCGCGTCTGTTCGGCCACCTCGCCTTCCAGCAGGCCGATGCGCCGCGACAAGTTGGATTCCAATTCACGAACTACTTTGGATGGGTCGGCTGCCAAAGCCTCGCGCTCGCGCCGGTCTTTGAACAGACGCCGTCCGGCGATACTCCCGTTCATCACCGCGGGCAACTGCGTTTCCGAAGACTGCTCCCCGGCGGCTTCGGCGAGCAGCTTGATCTCCTGGCCGAAGCGCATGGCGTCGCGCTTGGAAAGACAGCGCCATTCGGTGGGCTCAGGTTCCTGATCGGATTGGTACAGTCCGAAGCCAACCAGCTCGTCTTCGCCTAAAAACTCGGCGATGCGCGTGAACTGCGCGATGGTTGCGCGGCGCAACGAAGTGGCTCCGGAAAAAGCAGCGCCGAATGCTTGCGCTTGCTCAGTGGAAACCGATCCGGCATATTCAGCGGTGAAGTTCAGCGATTCGGCGTCGAAGTCCGATGCCAGCCACTCGCCACGCTCCGCGTCGATATGCACATCTTCGGCGAGCAGGTAAAAGAATTTGCGGGTCTCCTCCACCACGCTCGCCATTTTGTCGAGCGGCACTCCGGACATCCGCCGGTTCAATTCAATACGGACACGCAGGCGCGCCATTTATTTCACCTCCGGGCCAACCGCCATCGGTTTGGGAGCGCTAAACGCCCCTAGAATTCGGTTCAACGCAACGCGCAGATTGTGCCATGCCTCCAGACAGTCTGGCGCCAGTTGCACGATGCGATCGCAATACCGCGCGGCGGCATGATGATCCTCGCGTTCCAGCGCCACCGTTGCCAGTCCTTGCAACGCCGCGGGCGACTGCGGAGAAATCTTCAGCAGGCGCTGCGAATAGTCGCGTACGCTATCCAGATCCTGTTTTTCAATGCCGAGAGCGATCAAGTTGGACAAAGCCTCTTCGGAATTCGGATCGGAGCCGAGCAGCATTTCATAGGCGTTTTCGGCTTCCCAGCAGCGATGCAGCAGTTGCAACGCCACCGCCTTTCCGAACAAAGCCGGCCCTTCCATCGCGCTAGAACATTTATGGAAAGTGGCCAGCGCCTCATCCAGGCGATTCAGATAAAGCAAGCTGGCGCCCAGGCCGAGGCGTGCGATATCCCGGCCAGCATCCAACGACAGCGCCCGCTCGAAGGCCTGGCAAGATGCATCCCAACGATCGGACCGCTGCAGGCACAGCGCCAGATTGTAGTGAGCATCCGGGTTATCGGGCTCCGACTGAACCACGGCGAAATAACTGAGCGCCGCGTCGTGGAAGAGGCCGAGGGCAAACTCGATTTCGCCGCGAACCGTGTAGAGGTACGCGTTGAATTCCGTCGGACTGGCCAGCGCGCGCAGCGCTTCTTCCAACCGGCCGGAGGAACGCAGTGCCAGGGCGGCGTCAATCTGGGGCTGAACGCCGGGCTTGAGCGAGATCTCGATAATATTGGAAGGCTGCACTGAATCCGCTCCGTTCCTCATAGCAGCTGGCGCTTGCCGGGTTCGTCCGGAGCGAAACTTCCGCTCCCCGTCCGAATCATTTTCGGGACTACCATTTCCCAGGCCGCATGCTCCCGGATTGCTTCGGAATTCCGCTCCGCACGTTGTTCCGCACGTTGTTCCGCACGTTGTTCCGCACGTTGTTCCATGACCGGAGCCGCCACAACGGGGACCAGGGCGAGCGCAGGTTGGGGAGTTTCAACCCGAGGCCGGGGACCGCTGGCTTCGATTGGATCTAAATAAGCAAACAGCGTCACCCATGTCACCGCGAAGTGGAAATCTCTGCTTTGCTCGGCGCTGACTGGGTCGATGGGCTGCTCGGAGGCGAGTTCGTTCGAGCCGGCGCTCTCGAGAGCGCCGAGCGAAACAACCGAACTGGCCTTCGGATTTCCCATGTCGTCAACCTGGTTTCAATATGTTACGGGCCACCCGCACTTCCGGCATGGCTGGATATACCTTGAATAAGCATCGTCGCTTAGCTCCCGGGAGATTAGGGTACTAAGTACCAAAAGTTGAAGAGGCCTATTCCAGGTTGCATCCCTTTGCTTAGAGTGATACAACGCAACTGATGGATCGACAAGGTGAACTCCGTAGACACGCACGAGCCGAGAAGTCGTCGCCGGTCCAAATTGTCTGGAAGGACCGCCAAGGCGTGGATAAGTACGTCACAGGCAAGAGCCTGGACATTTCCGCTTCCGGCCTGCGCGTCGAAGTTTCTGCACCAATCGATAAGCAGACCTATGTGACCTTGCAATGTGCGGCGCTGGCCCTGCATGGCAGCGCCTCGGTTCGCACCTGCGCCCGGAAAGGGCAGAAATATGTCGTGGGCCTGGAGTTCAGCGGCGGCATGAAATGGAAGCCGAAGACCGCCGAGTGATTGTGCTCCCGGTGTGATAGCATTCCTGGAGTGTTTGCGGTAGAAATCAGCGAAATCACCAAGGTTTTCCAGTTCGTCACCGCGGTTGACCGGCTGTCCCTTTCCGTCCCCGAAGGATCCGTTTATGGGTTTATCGGCCCGAACGGTTCCGGCAAATCCACCACCATGCGGATGATCGCCAACATTCTTTACCCGGACTCCGGCGCCATTCGGGTTTTTGGGCAGCAGCCGCTCCGGCACTCGATCCGGGGAAATCGGATATCTTCCCGAAGAGCGCGGCGTATACCGGAAAATGAAGGTGCGCGCGCTGTTGGAATTTCATGGCGAACTGCGCGGCGGGCGCAATGTCACTACGCGATGTGAACGCCTGGCTCGACCGCCTGGGCCTGGCCAATCGCGCGGACGACAAAGTGGAGACCCTCAGCAAGGGCATGAGCCAGAAGGTCCAGTTCATCGCTACCGTCATTCCGGAGCCGAAGCTGCTGATTCTGGACGAACCGTTCACCGGCCTCGATCCGGTGAGCGCCGATTCGATTCGCGGCGCAATCCTCGAAATGCGCAAGCGCGGCTGCACCATTATCCTGAGCACGCACGACATGGGCGTGGCCGAAAGCCTGTGCGACTCGATTTTCATGATCTTTCGCGGCAAGAAAGTGCTGGATGGTTCGCTCGCTTCCATTCAATCGAGCTATGGAAGCGACACCATCCGCGTGGAGGTCGAAGGCGGCTCGTCCATGTTGAGCCGATCTGCCCGGCATCGAAAGAATCAAAGATCTGGGCCAGGTGCAGGAGCTTGCGGATGGCGGCCGGGGTGCGATCCGCAGCAAGTGCTGCGCACGCTCGTCGCGCGCACGCAGAGTCACAGAATTTGCCGTGGTCCAGCCTTCTCTGCACGATATCTTTGTCCGCATCGCCGGGCCCCAGCCGGAGGAGGCGGCCGTTGCGTAGAATCCTGCTGATTGCCAAGCGCGACTATCTCCAGGTCGTGGCCAGCCGGGCTTATCTGGTCGGCTTGATCTTGATTCCGCTGTTATTCGGCGGCGGATTCCTCTTTCTGCCCCTCGCCAGCCGCGGCCAAGCCCGGAATCCGCGCATTGCCGTCCTCGACCGTACCGGCGCGTCGGCCGCGGCCGTGATTCAGGCCGCCGAAGATGCCAACCGGAGAGGCACCGCGGGTGGACCGTTTGCAGCGCAACGCATGCCGCGCTACACGTTCGAAGAAGTAAAGCCTGAGTCCGACCACACCGCTCAGCTCTTGTCCCTCTCCGATGAAATTCGCAAAGGCGAGTTGTTCGTCGTCCTGGACTCAGGCGCGAGCGCAGCAGGACGGCCCGCCCCATATCGAAGAAGGTTTCGGCCGCGATGTTGGCGTCGATCGCCATGTCCTGCGCGTCGACCACGATCAGCGGCTGGGCGAGGGCGTTGAGCACCTTTGCCGGGTCGAAGCGCGCCTTCTCCAACGGCGCGGTCACGCGGCCTTCTCCATGGCGTCGTCGTCGAAGGCGCGGCCGAGCAGCGCGACGGCGCGCTCGGGATCGTTGGTCGTCACCAGCTCGCGCCGGAGGGCGACGGGAGCGCCCGCAATGGCGGCGTAAGCGGAGAGATGCTTGCGCGCGTGGCGGAGACCGGCGCGCGATCCGAGTTTACCGAGCAGCCACTCGAGATGGGCGATCGCCTCCGCCCGCCGCTCTGCGACCGGCGGCGGACGAAGCGGGCCGCCGTCGGCGAGCGCCCGGGAAATCGCCCCGACCAGCCACGGCGCGCCGACCGCCGCGCGGCCGACCATGACGCCCCGGGCGCCCGACTGCGCCAGCATGGCGCGGGCGTCCTCGACGCCGGCGCAGTCGCCGTTGACGACGACCGGCGCCGAGACCGCGTCGACGACGGCGCGGGCCGCGCGCCAGTCGGCCCGGCCTTCGTAAAATTGCGCCCGCGTTCGGCCGTGAACAATCACCATTTGCACGCCGGCGCGCTCGGCGCGCGCGGCGAGGTCGGGCGCGTTCATCGAGGCCGCGTCCCAGCCCAGGCGCATCTTCAGCGTCACCGGAACCGAAACGGCCGCGACGACGGCCGAAACCACGCGCTCAGCGTGGTCCAGATCGCGCATCAGCGCCGCCCCGGCGAGCGCGCCCGAGACGCGTCGCGCCGGGCAGCCCATGTTGATGTCGATAATCGCGGCGCCCGCGCCCGCGACCCGGCGGGCCGTTTCAGCCATGGCGCGCGGCTCGCGGCCGACGAGCTGGACCGCATGCGGCGACACGCCTTCGCCGTCCGCACGCAGCGTCGCCTCGGCGTCGCCGTCGAGATAGGTTTCCGCGGCCACCATTTCGGAAAAAGCCAATGCGGCGCCAAAGCGGCGCGCCGCCCGCCGCATCGCCAAATCGGAGACGCCGGACATAGGCGCGAGCATGGCGACGCCGTCAAGCCGAAAGGGGCCGACCGCCAACGTGATGCGGCTGCCCAGTTTTTGCGCAAATTTCATGTTGCCTATCTTCTAACCAAGAAGGAACAAACGCAAGCGCCGAAGGTCATTCGGGACCTAAAGTGCGGGGCGCTTCGCGCGTTTATGCTAGGATCAACCCAGCCCGGGAGCGGCTCTCAAACGAGGCCCAATCCGAGGCGAATGGAAGGAGGGTCTACGTGAGCGCAGCGATGTTTTCCAAGGTTCAGACGTTCGCGCTGGCGATCGCGATGCTGGCGGCGGCGTCCTCGCCGTCGGGCGCCGTCGTCAGCGTCGATCTGCCAAACACGTGCGCGGACAAGAACGCGTTGCAGAACATCGCGTTCGACGCCCGGCTGGAAGCCATCAAGATGTACTACAAGGGCTTCATTCAGAACCTCGGCGACCGAACCAAGCAGGTCTGCCTCGAAGCGCACGTGCTTCTGGACGACCACTTCGCCGTGATCAACAAGACCCGCGATCTTATCGAGAGCGGATGCCTGCCGATCGACGTCGCCGCCATGCGGGCGACGAAGGGCCTGTGCCCGTGACGCTGCCTTGACGGCCGGGCGCCGCCGATTCAGGAAGTGGGATGACGCCGCCCGGTTCTCCGCCGGTCCTCGCCACGATCATCCTCGATCTCTGCGCCAAGGTCCCGGCCGGCGCGACCATCTCCCCGATCGACGCGGCCAAAGCCTTCGCCGACGCGCGCGGCGAGGACGAACTCGGCTGGCGCTCGCATCTCTCGGCGGTTCGGCGCGCCGCGGTCCGCCTCGGGCAGGAAGGCCGGCTGGTGATCTACCGAAAAGGCAAGGTGGCCGATCCGAACGACTTTCGCGGCGTCTATCGCCTCGGCGCGCCGTCGCAGGAATGACGGCGGGGCGCACCGGACCCGGCTCGCCTCAAGCGCCGGCGGCGACCGGGGCTGCGGCGTCCTGCGGCCCCGGGAACAGGCGATCAATTCGGCCGGTCGCGCGGTAGATCGCCAGGCCAACCCATTCCTTCGCCGCAGTCTCGAAGGTTCGAAGGTTCTCGGCGGCGTCGAGCGACCACAGAACCGGGTGGCCGGGCCCGAGCGTGCGGAAGCCGACAGGGTAGGCTACGACGTCGAAGCCGGCCTTCTCGAACAGCCCCATCGAGCGGGGCATGTGGAACGCGGATGTCACCAGCCACCAACGCTGGCCCGGCTTGGGGCGAACCAGGCCCGCGGTGAACGAGCGTTCTCGTCGGTGTTGCGCGATTGATCCTCCAGCGTCACCCGCGCCGGATCGACGCCGAGGGCGACGAGCAGCGCCTTGGCCTGCTCCGCCTCGTGATTTCCTCCCGCTCCCGTCAGCGAGCCCATGCCTCCGCTGAACACGATCCGCGCCTCGGGATAGCGCTTGGCCAGAAGCGCCGCCTCAACGACCCGCTCCCCCTCGTCGAACACGGCCTGACCGCGGGCGTCGCTCTCGGCGCCCTTGATCGCGCCGCCGAGAACAATGATCCCGTAGGGCGGCGTCGCGTTTGCGGCGGGCGAGGGAAATCGGTCCTCGAGAGGCGCGATCAGCACCTGTCCGACAGGCGTCAGGGCGACGACAATCAGCGCGAGAATCGAGGCGATCGCCAGCCGGCGTCCGAAGCGGGCGGCGCGGCCGAAGGTCAGGACCACGCCAGCCAGCGCCAGAAGGAGCAGCAGCGGAATAGGCGAGAGGAAGAACTTGTAAAGCTTCGAGAGGATAAAAAACATCGGCTGCCCCTGGAACTGGCGCCCTTGTCGCAGCCGTTGAGACTTGTCGCAACCGACCCGGAAGGCCTAAAGCAAGATGAAAGGGGTCCGCGCCGGCTGACCCTCACCCTGCGCTTCGCGGCTTCCCTCTGCCGGATGAGGGCTTTCGGCGCAATTCGATTAGAATTCGTCTCGCTCTGCTATCCGCCGCACTACACGGAAAGCCCGCATGACCTTCCATCGCGACGGAATCGTGGGCGCCATTGGCAGGACGCCGCTCATCCGCCTCGCCGCCGCCTCGGAGGCGACCGGCTGCGAGATCCTCGGCAAGGCCGAGTTCATGAACCCCGGCGGGTCGGTCAAGGACCGCGCCGCGCTGTCCATCATCGCGCGACGCCGAAGCGCGCGGCGCGCTGCGGCCCGGCGGCGTCATCGTCGAGGGCACCGCCGGCAACACCGGCATCGGCCTCGCGCATGGTCGCCGACGCGCTCGGCTACCGCACCGTGATCGTCATCCCCGAGACCCAGACCCAGGAGAAGAAGGACATGCTGCGGCTTGCCGGCGCCGAGCTGATCGAAGTGCCGGCGGTGCCCTACGCCAACCCCGAACAACTACGTGCACTACTCCGGGCGCCTCGCCGAGGCGCTGGCGCGGACGGAGCCCGGCGGCGCGATCTGGGCCAACCAGTTCGACAACGTCGCCAACCGGCGCGGGCACTTCGAGACGACCGGGCCGGAGATCTGGGACGCAGACCGGCGGCAAGGTCGACGGCTTCGTCTGCGCGGTCGGCACCGGCGGCACGCTGGCCGGCGTCGGCATGGCGCTCAAGGAGCGCAACCGCGCCGTCAAGATCGCCCTCGCCGATCCGCTGGGCGCGGCGCTCTACACCTACTACACGACGGCGAGCTGAAGGCTCGAGGGCTCCTCGATCACCGAGGGCATCGGCCAGGGCCGCATCACCGCCAATCTCGAAGGCGCGCCGATCGATTTCGCCTACCAGATCCCGGACGAGGAGGCGCTGCCGATCGTCTTCGACCTCGTGGAGCAGAGGGCCTGCTGCTCGGCGGCTCGACCGGCATCAATGTCGCCGGCGCGATCCGGCTGGCCCGCGACCTCGGCCCCGGCCACACCATCGTCACGATCCTTGTGCGACTCCGGCACGCGCTACGTCCAAGCTGTTCAATCCCGCGTTCCTGCGCGAGAAGGGCCTGCCGGTCCCGGCTTGGCTCGAAACCAAGGGTCGGGCCCCCGAGGTGTTCGTCAAATGACCGAAACCCCTTTCCGTGAAGACGCCTACCGGCGCGAAACCGCCGCGCCCGTCCTCTCGGCCGAGATCCGCGGCATCGCGCTCGATCGCACCGTCTTTTATCCCCAGGGCGGCGGGCAGCCCGGCGATCAGGGCGTTCTCGAGCTCGAAGACGGCGCGGTCGTTTCGATCGTCAACACGATCTACGACGCCGACCGCAAGACCATCCTGCACGTTCCGGCGGAGGGCGCGGCGCTGCCCTCGCCCGGCGAGCGGTTGTCGCCGGATCGACTGGGACCGGCGCTATAAGCGCATGCGCGCCCATACGGCGCTGCATCTGTCTCGGTCGCCCTGCCCTACCCGGTCACCGGCGGCCGGTCGGCGACGCCGAAGGCCGGCTCGACTTCGATTGCGAGGCGCCGCTCGACAAAGCTGAAGTCGAGCGCAAGCTGAACGACCTCATCGCGCTCGACGCTCCGGTCGGCCAGCAGTGGATCACCGACGAGGAACTCGACGCCAATCCCGGGCTGGTCAAGACGATGTCGGTCAAGCCGCCGCGCGGCCCGGCCGAGTGCGCCTCGTTTCGATCGAGGGCATCGACCTTCAGCCTTGCGGGGGCACCCATGTCGCGCGCACCGGCGAAATCGGTCGGGCTTCCGTCACCCAGATCGAGAAGAAGGGACGGCTGAACCGCCGCGTGCGGATCGTCCTTTCAGAACCATGAGCCCGCCGGACATGTCCTCGCTCATTCAATCGCGCAATCTCTGCTCGACCGCCGAACTCGCCGCCGAACTCGGCGATCCCGATCTCGGGGTGATCGACGGATCGTGGCACTTGCCCAACACCGGCCGATACGGGGCGATCGAGTTCCCGCTCGGGCATATTCCCGGCGCCCTTTTTTCGACATCGACACGATCGCCGACCGCTTGAGCGGCCTGCCGCACATGCTGCCGAAGCCGGAGCTGCTCACAGAGGAGATGACGGCGCTCG
>CAVXGM010000013.1:0-256802 GCA_963761265.1 Bryobacterales bacterium | reverse complement strand
GACGCCTACGGATCCTTCGTCAGACCGTCCGATGACTCCGAAGAAGGTGACCCTGCAGACCGTCGTAGAGCTGGTCGGTTCCGCGCTGTCGGCGCTGGCCATCGTCTGGTTGGCGTTCACCATCGCTGGGGTCACGGGCCCCCTCGGCATGATCATCGTCTGGTCCTTCGTCTTCTTCGTGATCTACGGAGTCGTCTGTTGGCGGGCCCATGGAGTCCTGCTCGATGAAGGATCGGATGGCCACGGTGGCCGTCTGGATCGGGGCCCTCGCGCGCCATGATCCCGCTGGGCGCGGTCATCGCCTACGTCATCTTCAAGGGGGCGGCGGTGGCCCTTGGCGATTTCCCGCACTTCTTCGTCGCCGACATGTCCCAGCTGACTGCCACTTCCCCGACGACCGCTGTCGGCGCCGGCGCGGCCATCGTCGGAACGGTCGAGCAGGTGGGGATCGCCGCCGTGCTCTCGGTCCCCCTGGGGATCCTCACCGCCACCTATCTCGCCGACTCGCGTCGTTCTCCTCGCGGCTCGTGAGTTACGTGGTCGATGCCATGACCGGCGCACCCGCCATCATCGCCGGGCTCTTCATTTACCTGTTCTGGGTGGCACCCAAGGACCACAACGGAAAGTCGGGATTGGCCGCGGGCATGGCTCTGGCGGTGATGATGCTGCCGGTCGTGACCCGAGCCGCCCAGGAGGTCGTCGCCATCGTGCCCGGGTCCCTCCGCGAGGCGGCTCTGGCTTTGGGTGCCCCGCAATGGCGGGTGATGGTGCGGATCGTCCTTCCGACGGCCCGCGCCGGGCTGATGACGGCCGTGATCCTCGGCGTCGCCCGGATCGCCGGTGAGACGGCACCGGTGCTGTTCAACGCCGGCGGCAACCGCCTACAACTGGAACCCGTTCAGTGGCCAACAGGACAATCTTCCGTTCCGGATCTACCAGCTCATCCTGCAACCGAGCGCCAACGTCAACAAGGTCGCATGGGGTGTCTCCTTCGTCCTCGTCCTCTTGGTCCTGATCCTGTTCGTCATGGCCCGGCTGGTCGGAGCCTCGAGTCCCGGACGGCACTTGATCCCCCGGGCGCTCGCAGTGAGATCACCGTCACCTGTACTCGACTGTACCAACAAGGAATCCGAGAGCGACCGACAGCACTCAAGATCCCGCCAGACGGCAAGCCAGCTTGACAGACTTGCCGTGACAAGGACGCGAAGGGCGAGATGAACGCAGCATCGGGCGTCGGTGGCCAGCGCAGCACCGGTCCTCCGTCGGCTGGCGCCGGACCATCCGTGGCGACACGACAACTCGGTCCGCGTCGTCCACTGCTTCCGCTACCCCGATTGTCTCGACAGGCCAGCACGACCTCGACGGCCCCGACCGCCCCGGTCACCGGGTGCACCGACCACGACGACGACCACGTTCCCGCCCGTGGGCACAGTTCCTGAGCCCGCAGGGGTCCGGTCGCCCACGGCGGAGCGGGGCTCAACGGCACCGGTTCCTCGTTCGCCGCGCCGGCCATCGAGACATTCGACGAAGGTCGTCCAGCCCTCGCCCTACAACCTGACCCTCAACTACTCGAGCACGTCACTCGGGTGACGGTCGCTACGAGTTCACCAACCGGACGACCGATTTCGCGGTCAGCGACATCGCCTACGGCCTCGGCAACGCCGACACCACGCCGCCGAGCTTCCACTTCATCTATCGTCCCGATCACCGCCGGTGGCATCGCCTTCATGTACAACATCCCCGGCCTGACCAAGACGCTGCAACTGACAGCTACACCGCCTGCGCCATCCTGACCGGCGGCATCACGAACTGGAACGACTCCGCACATCGCGGCGCACAACCCGGGGTCAGCCTGCCCAATCTGCGATCAAGCCGGTCACCGAGAGCGACCCGGCCGGGACCAACTACGTGCTCGAGGAGTGGTGCATCGCCGAACAGCCCGCGCTGTGGGCCGCGTTCGCCAACTCAGCAGAACCAGTCAGGCGGGCCGACCGACGGCGTGCCATCAGCGCGACCACAGCCCGAACTCGCAACTGGCCCGCGCTCGCCAACGGCCTCGACGCACGACACCACCGCAGCCGTGGCCAGGACATCGCAGACCAACGCCGGGGCCATCGGCGCGTCCAGCTGCAGTACGCCACCGACCACGGCTTCGGACAGGAGCGATCCGTCGAAGGGGGTGGCGTCGGTAAAGAACGCGAGTGGGGACTACACCCAGCCCACGCCGGTCGATGTGGCCTCGGCCCTTGCCTATGCCACGCAGCTCCCCAATGGCACCCACCAGCTCAACTTCAACGGTGTGGGTCCGAACGTCTACAACCCGTCGACCTACAGCTACCTGCTCACGCCGCCGCCGGGTGGCAGGCGGCCAAGGGCGCGGTGATGAGCGAGTTCGTCAACTACGTCCTGACCTTGGGCCAGACCAAGTCGCCGAAGTTCGGCTTCGCCAGTCTCGGGTTGTCGCTCGAGCGGTACGGCGATCAACGGCGTCACCCAGGACGTCCCCGGGGCGGTGGCGCCGACCGCGGCGAGAGCGCTGCCTACGCCTGCGGGGACCTCACGCCGAGCGAGGTGGCGGCAGGCCAGACCACTCCGACCTGCGGCGTGACCAACGTCACCGCTGCCGTCCCGCCGAATAACGGCCGCGCGACCGGTATCTCCGGCGCGAGTCCGCATCGAGTGCGAGGTGGCGCCGGCGGCCACCGACGGCTCCGGCGGGATCTGGGTCCGGAGGCGGGTCCGTAGGTGCGGGCTGGAGTCGATCCGTCGGTGTCGCTGTCCGGGGTCGGTGCCGTCTGGCGTTCACCGGCAGTGATCCGGTCCCTGGTACCTCGATCGGGATCCTGTTGCTCGGAGTCGGGTTCGCCGCCGCCGACGGCTCGTGGCCGGCGCGCGGGAACCGGGAAGACGATGACCCGCGGCCTCGCCGGCATACGTTGGCGGCCGGCGCCTGCTGATCCGGCGGTCGTCGGTGGGGTTACCTCGGGCCGCCCGCAGCCGGCAGCGGCCGACCGACCCGAGCGACCCTGACCGGCGAGGGGGGCACATTCCTCCAGCCGGTGATGGGCAAACTCATCAATGACCGACACCGGTCCAACCTGGCGCCACTGTTCGGGGCCTACGTCGCAAACCGACTTGAACCAGGGAATCGGGGACTTCGTCGGGCTCGGCGCCCGGCGATTTCGACGCTGACTTCGCCGTGTCGGAACGGCCGCTCACCGCGGCCGAGGCGGCCGCGGCCAAGGCCAACGGCCGGACCTTCGCCTACGTCCCGATCGCCGCGACTCCGGTGGCGATTGCCACCTTGGTGCCCACGACGGCCTACACCGGCGGTAACACGATCACGTCTCACAGCTCTGTCCCTCACATCATGACTGACGGTCGACACCTGCCGCGGTCTTCGGCACTCGACAGTGCGAGTCCCGTGAAGGGCTGGAACGACCCCAGATTCTCCTGCCCACCGGACGGACGCTCACCGGCCCGGCCCTGAAGTTCTGGCCGCCAATGCCGACCCGAGCAAGCGAACTTCGCCACTGATGGCCTGCTGGACAGCGAACCGACGTCCCAGGGCGTACTTCACTGCCGGCCTGCAGTCGCGTTCAATGCAAGCGCATGACCGCCGAGCACGACCCCGAGCCCGACCGTGGCCCTACATCCGCCCAGTACAACACCGCTGGGGACGACAATCCGTTCGTGGGCAAGCTGCTCGACCATCAACGCCGACGACCAATGCGCCGAGCACGCTGGCGGCGCGAGCTGGGCGCTCGGGGCAACGTTCCCCATCTCGTCCGTCTGGACCGGGAGCCCCGCTGGGCGCACCGTGGAACCTCCCGACGGCGGCGATCACAATGCCCAGGGCAGCTTCGTCGCCCCGTCGGCGGCCAGTGCAGCAGCGGCGGAGGCCGAGCACCACTGGCGGCGACCTCGACCCGACGACCGACAACCTGGTCACGTTCAATGCCCGGACCATCCGATGCTGCCGCCTACAACAACTACTGATGGCGGAGAGCTACCTGGTCGTTCCCGACCAACGGGCTTCCGGCGGCCAAGGCCAGGGCGTTGGCGGGCGTTCATCCGCTTCTTCCTCGGCACCGCCGGGCGCGCGACATCAGGACTTCGGGCGCGCCCCGGCCACTCAGGAATGACGGCCGCCGGCCTGACGGTGGCGGCACAGCTCGACACCGAGGCTGCGCAGGCGACGCACGGCATCGTCGACGACGACGACGACCTCGGCCACGTCCACGAGCAGCCGACCGCGACGTCCGGGATCGACACGGCCGCTCGTCGGGCGCAGACGGCACCGAAGCCGCTCGACGGACTCGGGGCTGGCGTTCACCGGCGCACCTGATCTGACGGCTCTCGTCGGGGTTGGCCTGCTGCTACTGGTGGCCGGTGGCCTCATCCGGCGCCGATTGCGACGGAAGCCGGCCAGACGTGAGCGTCGACCCCAGCCGTCGGCAGGAACCGGGCGGCACGGCCGGTAAGCGAGTTGTGCACATGACCACGGTCGAGCACGTCAACGGGGCGCAAACCGACGGATTGCCCGCCGGTCGATCCGGGTCGACCGGCGAACCGTCTCAGTCGGCGTTGGACGCCATCGACGTCAGCGCATGGTTCGGCTCGAACAAGGTGCTCGAACGGATGACCCTGTCCATGGCGCCGAGCAAGGTCACCGCGCTCATCGGTCCGTCGGGTTGCGGAAAGTCCACGTTCCTTCGGATCCTCAACCGCATGCACGAGCTGATCCCGACCGCGCGCGTTGGCCGGATCGGTGGAGCTCGACGGCGTCGACATCTACGGCCCGGCCGCAAGGTCACCGAAGCGCGCCGCCAGTATCGGCATGGTGTTCCAGACGCCCGAATCCCTTTCCCGCCGATGTCGATCTACGACAACGTGCTGGCCGGACTGCGGCTCACCGGCACCAAGGTCGCGAACCCGTGACGCGCTCGTCGAAGACTGCCTCGCGCGGGCCGGGCTGTGGAACGAGGTCACGGAATCGGCTCAGCGAGCCCGGTGGCGGCCTCTCCGGTGGTCAGCAGCAGCGGCTCTGTATCGCCCGGGCGCTGGCGGTCCGGCCGAAGGTGCTCCTGATGGACGAGCCGTGCTCGGCGCTCGACCCGACCTCGACCAGCGGATCGAGGAGACGATCAGCGAGCTCAGCGAGGAGGTCACCATCGTCATCGTCACGCACAACATGCAGCAGGCCCAACGCGTCTCCGACAACTGTGCGCTCTTCCTGCTCGATGACGAAGGTGAGCCGGGTCATATCGTGGAAGCGGGTCCCACCTACGAGATGTTCGGGAATCCGGTCGACAAGCGCACCGCCGACTACGTAGAAGGCCGGTTCGGATGACGATCGACGGTTCGAATGACGACCTGTCGGCACCGTCGCCTGTCCCGGAGTTCGGGGCACAGGTGGCCGCGGCCGAAGAGAACAGCGCCCTCGTCGACGATACGCGGCCCGAGCCGGGCTCCCTCCACATCGCCGGCCGTCGCTCCTGGAAGACCTGGCAGCTGGCCACGGCGGTAGTGATCGCGGCCCTCGTCGGCATGTGGTTCAACGGGAGCACCGGCACGGATTCGTCCTCTGCGGCTGCATCCGGAGGCGCGCCGTCCTACAAGCTTCCCGCCGCCGGCCCTTCGGGCACGTCCGGCGCTTCGGGAGCTTCCGGCTCCTCTTCGACGGGTACCGGGCACTCGTCGACCACGACGACCACTGTTGCCAGCGGGTCCACCACGACAACGGCGCCTGGCGACACCACGACCACGACGGCGCCAGTCACCGTCGGACCGGCGACCGTACTGGTGCCCGCAACCCAGATGACCGGTAACTGGACGAGCCCCACGTTCAATATCGCCGGAGGCACCTGGAACATCGGCTGGGCGTACGCCTGTTCGCCGGTGCCAGCAGCGACGCCGAAGTTCGCCGTGTATGTGGTGACCGCCGGAGGCAGTCCGGGCGCCACCCCGGCGGTCACCAGTGCGACTCCGTCGGGACAGTCCGTGACCCCACAGACGACCGCAGGCAGCCAGCAACTCGTCGTGCAGTCGCCTACGGGATGCCGGTGGGTGGTCAAGGTGACCGGTTCGAGCAGCTGATCGGCACCTTGCCGCCGCGGACACACGCCCAGAAGATTCGTAGGCGTAGGAGTCCGGCGGCCTCGAGGTGAACGGGGAATGAACGGCCGATGAACATTTGCCAGAGGCCTGAACTCTTCGTCAACTCCGGAAGCGGCGTGGATGGGTGTTGGTACAGTGCCGCGCGGCAAGCGGCGCCGCCCGAGAAGTGTGCGCAGCAGCACGAACCTACGGCATCGGCTACGACCCCATGACAGTCATCACTACCGACGTACACCCACCGGACGATGACGAACCAGGCGTCTCTGTCAGCCCCTCCGACGAGGCGGAATCCCGGGCTGACACGGTACGCCGGGAACGACGGCGTCGAGTGCATCTGTCGGCCTCCACCTGGGTGCGGAACATCGGGGCCCTGCTCCTGTTGTTCGCCGCGTGGCAGCTTTGGGGGACGGCGATCGCGCAGCACCACAGTCAGACGTCGCTCAAGAGCCAATTCGATTCGGCGCTCCATCGCCATCATCACATTGGTTCCACGTTCTCTCTGTTGCCTGCCGCGGCGGACCTTCCGAGCCCACCGAGTAAGTCGCCGATCGCGTTGCTCCAGATCCCCAAGATCGGACTCGACGAATTCGTCGTATCGGGCACCGCCGCCGATGATCTCGCCCTCGGCCCCGGGCACTATGTGGGCACGGCACTCCCCGGCCAGGCGGGCAACGTCGCCATCGCCGGGCACCGGACGACCCACGGCGCCCCCTTCAATCGCCTGGCCGAACTTGCACCCGGAGATCCGATCTATCTCACCGATCTGGCCGGTCAGCGCCTGACCTACACCGTCGCTCTTACGCCGTTTCCAGTCAGTCCGTCGGACGTGTCTGTCCTGAATTACTTCGGTGACAACCGCCTGACGCTCACGACGTGCAACCCTGAATTTTCGGCAAGGCAACGGCTGATCGTGGTGGCCGGTTTCAAGTCGGGTCCGGGAAGATCATCTGCAGTTTCATCCGACCAAGGCGGCCGACCATACAAAGTGGCGCTGCAGGGCGAAGCCGGTTGGGACGTGTCGTTGATTCCGGTCGTGTTGATCGAGATCGGCCTCCTGGTGGCGCTCGGACTCACCAACCGACGCTGGTCGTCGCTCTTCGGGCGTGGCACGCGTTGGCTCGTGTTGGCGCCCATCTGGACCGCCGGCCTGTTCATTCTCTTCCAGAGCCTGACGACCTTCCTGCCCGCCGCTGCCTGAGCCCTGGGCCAGTCGGCCCCGTAAGAAAGGCGTTCATGACCGAACATGTTCGTGGCCTCGAGGCCGCCGATCCGAGTGTTCCCGGTAACCGCGTCCGTTCCGGTCGCACCGACGTCCATCGGGCGCGGCGCTCGCCGTGGTTCCTCGCTGCCGGCGGCCCGGTGCTCGTCACCATGACGATGGCGCTGGCGGCATGTGGCGGCGGGACGCAAGCCGTTGCGCCCACCAGCAGTGCACCGGCAACCGCAATCGGCTGGCTGCAGTCGGTGGCTGAACCGTTGAATCACAAATTGAATAAGGACCAACTCGAGGTTCTCAACGACTCGAAAGCGGACAAGGGCGAGGCCAGTTCCACCTACTTCGATCGACTGGAGCGCGCTTGCACCCAGATGCTGGATCACGCCCGACAGGCGGGCAAGATCTCCCATGCACCGTCCGCCGCACTGGATGCCGCTTGGCATCGGATGGCGGTGGAGACGCAGAGATATGCGTCCGAATGCGTCGCCGTCGCCAGGGACCCCTCCCAGACCGCCCTCACTATGTGGACCGCGACGCTGGCCGCCATGGACTCGGCCAATGGAGCCTTCAACGCCGCGGTGAAGCCCCTCCACCCGTCGGCAACCCCCGATCCGGTTACGTCTACCTCCGCGGCCGGGTGAGGCCGCAGGGCAGACCCTGCCCGGAAGCGCCCGACGGCGCAGCTACGCCATGACGAAGGCATACCGACGGAGGTGGGCGATCGGGGTGGTGGCTGTGGTGGTCGTACTCCTGGGTGGTTGTGGAGGATCGCAGATTGCGACCGTGAGCACCGCTGCTCGTTCACCGGCGCCACGCCCTGCGCCGACCACGTCCTCGACGACCGAGCCTCCGCTCCCGACCGGTCCCGTGCAGTGGTCCGATTGCGGCGCCCTCCAGTGCGGCACGGTGACCGCCCCGCTCGACTACGCCACATCCCGAAGGTGCCACCATCCAGATCGCCGTCGCCCGTCACCCCGCCGAGGTTCCCTCGGAGCGGATCGGGTCTCTGGTCATCAATCCCGGGTGGCCCGGGGGGCTCGGGGATCGACGACCTCCCCGAACGAGATCTCCGTGCTCCCGCCCGAGCTCCTCGACCGTTTCGACATCGTCTCGTTCGACCCGCGGGGGGTCGAGCGCACCAGCCCGGTGACCTGCCCCGGTGGCCCGAGCCCAGCCTCCGGCCCTCCGGGCCGCCTCTCGATCCGGTGCCCACCCCGCCCGAGCAGCAGGCGCTCCTCCGCAACGACCGCCATTCGCCCGCCTGCGAGCAGGCGAGCGGACAGTCCTGCCCTATGTCGGCACGGTCGATACCGCCCGCGACCTGGACCGGATCCGGGCGGCCGTGGGCGACGCCGGGCTGACCTTCATCGGCCACTTCTACGGGACGCTCCTTGGAGCCACCTATGCCGAGCTCTTCCCGACCCACGTACGGGCCATGGTGCTCGACGGGGCGATCGACCCGGCACTGTGCACGGCGGAGTACGTGAACGACCAGGCAGACAGCTACGAGTCCGAACTCCAGGCCTTCTTTGTTTGGTGCGCAGCCACGCCGGCTGTGCGTGGCGACCGTCCGGCGACCCGACGCCGGCGTTGTTGGCACTCATCGCACAGAGTCGCACACAGCCGTTTCCCTCGACGGGCGGCAGCACCGCTGGTCCGGATACGATCTACGATGACCCTGTTGGCCGGCCTGGAATCCGCGTCGTCGTGGCCGTCGCTGGCCGGTGCGCTGGCGTCGGCCCGGGCGGAGATGGGTCGGCGGCCGCTCGCATGTCCGGGCGCTACGAGCACGGCGGGTCGAGCAACGGTGCCAGTGCCGAGCAGGCCATCGACTGCCTCGACCATCCGACCGATCGGAACCCGTCGAGCTATCCCGCATTGGCCGCCCGGGCCGCCCGATCGGCCCCGGTCTTCGGCCCGCTCCTGGCCTGGGGTCTCCTCGGTTGCGCCACCTGGCCGGCCCCGCCAACCCGGTCACCCGCGCCGGTCTCGGACCCCGGTGCGCCGCCCGTCCTCGTCGTCGGCACCACCGGCGATCCGGTCACCCCCTACCGCTGGGCGGTCGGCTTGCCGGTGAGCTGACGAGTGGCGCCCTACTCACCTGGGATGGACGAGTCACGTCGCCTACTTCTACAGTTCTTGCGTCAGAACGGCGGTCGAGAACTATCTCGTCGCCGGAGCGGTGCCAGGCGCGGGGGCCACGTGCGCCGACTGAGACCGTTGCACACGCTCTCGTGGATGTTCGGCGGTGGCGTTCGGCCAACGTTCACGCAACATTCAGCCTCCCGTAAGACGCCCGTATGTTCCCGGATGTCAGACTGCCTGCCACGAGCGAGTTGGTCCGAACAGGGAGTTGGCTGGACGCGAACTGAGCCCTGACGTCTCCAGGCACGTGCAACGGAAGGTCGATGAGGGATGAGGGGATCAAGGGCGCGACAGCGACACCTGGTGACGGCACTCCTCGTCGCGGTAGCGCCTATCGGGATCACTGCCTGCTCGACGTCAACCTCGTCGCCCGCCACGTCAAGGGTCGATCCGTTCACGCCTCCCACCGCGCCGTCGGCATCATCGCAGCACCTGTGCTCGCTGGTCACCCCAACCGACATTGCATCCACGCTGGGCATCAGCGTGAGGCCGGTGTTCGCCGCGACGCACGGGCGCATCACCACGTGTAGCTACCTGTCCTCGGATCGAACCGCCGCGGTGTCGATCCATTTCACCACGGGCGCCACCGCAGCCACGATCGCAACCTCACGGGCGCTCTTCGTCACCGACGGCGAAACGATCATTCCAGTGACGGCACCCGACGGCAACGCGTTCGACGCAACGGCGACCTCGGGGCCGGCCACGGTCTCATCCGGCGTCGTTCTCGAGGGCAAGACGATGGTGTCGGTCACGGCCCAGGCGCCCGTCGCGCAGGTGCAGGCACTCACCTCCGAGGTCGTTGACAAGCTCTGAACTGGACATTGCGTACCCACCCGGCCAGGTCGGAATCCCTGCTACCGTCATCACTCGTAGGAACGCAGCGTGTTGGGGAAGCCGGTCGAAATCCGGCGCTGGTCCGCAACCGTAGGTGGCGACGATGTCGTCACGAGCCGGGATACCGATCCGCTGCGGTGTTGAGTCCGATGACCGTCGAGAACATGCGGCTAGGGCTCGGTTGATCACGGGCCGGTATTGGCGTGCGACTTCCGGGCAGCTGCCTGAAAGTGAGTGCCCACCATGTCCACCAAACGCCTCGCAGCAACCACCGCACTAGCGGTCCTCGCGGCGGTTTCGCTCATCGGGGTGTCGGCACCCGCCCGCGCCGTCGACCCCCCCGACCCCCACCGTTCCCGCAACCGGCATCGGCGCGGGCGGGAGCAGCCTGGCTGGGGGACCAACTCACCCCCGCCGGGTTCATCCCTTCAGCCACGACTCCGGGAACGGCAGACCTGTCGGCCACCGCCAATGCGGTCCTGGCCTTGGCCAGTGCCAACTCGGACCCGAACGGCGCATTCGGTGCGCTCGACTACCTGGCCGGACACGTGAACTCCTATGTCACCTCCGACGGCGCTGACGGGCCGGCACAGTTGGCCCTCCTGATCCTGGACGCCCACGCGCTCGGGCAGAATCCGTCGTCCTTCGGAGGCACGGACCTGGTTGCCCGTCTGCTCGCCACCCAGCAGACCACCGGTCCGGACGCCGGGATGTTCGGCACCGAGGATCAGGCCGCCGGCTTCAGCGCAGGCAACTACCAGCAGGGCCTCGCACTCGCGGCGCTCGCCGCAGCGGGAGTCACCGGCACCCCGGCGATCAGTGCCGGCGTCGGCTGGCTCACCGGCGAACAGTGTCCCGATGGTGGGTGGACCACGCCGGACAACACCAACAATGCCTGCAGTGGAAGTCCCGTCGACTTCGCGGGACCTGACACCAACGCCACGGCGCTCGCCCTCCAGGGCCTGGCCGCCCAGGGTGCGATCTCGCCCACGGTATCGACCGATGCGCTCACGTTCCTCACGGACGGACAGGTCGGCGACGGGGGTTGGTCCTATCTTCCCGACAGCCTCGGGACCCCCCAGGACACCGATCCGGACTCCACTGCGCTGGTGATCCAATCGCTGGTGTCGCTCGGTCTGTCGCCGACCGCACCGCAGTTCATCCAGGGGTCCGGAGATCCCGTGACGGCGTTGACTGCGTTCCAGATCGCCTCGGGCTCCGGTACGGGCGCCTTCAGCTTCCCGGGTCTGCCGGGGCCGAATCTCCTGGCCACGAACCAGGCGGTCCCGGCGATGGCCGGCGTGGCCATTCCGTTCGTCGCCCCATTCGTCGTCAGACGGGTACTGGCTCGCATCATCAGACGGCGGGATCTTCAACTACGGGTCGGCCGGATTCTTCGGCTCCCACGGTGGATCCGCCCTCAACCAAGCCGATCGTCGGCATGGCCGCCACCCCGGACGGCAGGGGCTACTGGCTGGTGGCCCGCGACGGCGGGATCTTCGCCTACGGCGACGCCGCCTTCTTCGGCTCCCACGGCGGATCCCCGCTCAACCAGCCCGATCGTCGGCATGGCCGCCACCCCGGACGGCCAGGGCTACTGGCTGGTGGCCAGCGACGGCGGGATCTTCGCCTACGGCGACGCCGCGTTCTTCGGCTCCCACGGCGGATCCCCGCTCAACCAGCCGATCGTCGGCATGGCCGCCACCCCGGACGGTCAGGGCTACTGGCTGGTGGCCAGCGACGGCGGGATCTTCGCCTACGGCGACGCCGCGTTCTACGGCTCGCACGGCGGATCCCCGCTCAACCAGCCGATCGTCGGCATGGCCGCCACCCCCGACGGCCAGGGCTACTGGCTGGTGGCCAGCGACGGCGGGATCTTCGCCTACGGCGACGCCGCCTTCCACGGGTCGCTCGGGGGATCCCGCTCAACCAGCCGATCGTCGGCATGGCCGCCACTCCGGACGGTCAGGGCTACTGGCTGGTGGCCAGCGACGGCGGGATCTTCGCCTACGGCAACGCCCCCTTCATGGGTTCGCAAGGCGGGTCCCCGCTCAACCAACCGATTGTGGGTATGGCGAAAGTAGTCTCCTTCGACTTGATCGTCGATGGTGGGGCGGGTTGAAGGCCCGTGTAGCTGCATCCTGATGGCCTATTGCTCGACCGGTCCACACGAGATCGAGGGGCGACGGGAAGGAAGATGATGTCCAAACGGCGGTGCCGGTGCGGCGGCAGCCCGCCCACCCGGCGCGTAAAGCGGAGGATCCGGCATGGGGCAAATGAACGGACGGGGCGACGGTGCAAATGAGAAAGTGAACCGTCCCTGTACTGCGATACCTGTTCGTGTAGGGTCGGTATCCAAGGCGGAATGACCCTCTGCCTGTCCCATCAGGTCGCCGGCGGCGACACGAGTTCGCAGGAGTGGTCACAGAGGAGTGGCCACTGCTCATCATCCTCCGGGTTCCCCGACGCTGGCTGCCCCCCTGCCCCTCGTGGTGGTCGGCGCCGGGGACCCGGCGGGCTCTCCCGCACCGGCCCTGTCGGAGACCACGGCCCCACCACCAGATCCAGGCTGCCGGCGCACGCCCGGTGCCGGCGTTCAGCGGGTGGTCGGCAGCCAGGCCGGCCGGGCCGCCTCGTAGGCCACGATCTCGTCCTCGTGGCGGAGGGTCAGGCCGATGTCGTCCCAGCCGTTGAGCAGGCGGGCCCGGGTGAAGTCGTCGAGGGGGAACGTCGTCTCGATCCCGGCGGCGGGCGCCTCGACCGTGCCCCGGTCGACGTCGATGGTGATCTCGAGCGTCGGGTCGTCGACCACGACCGCGTCGAGCAGCGCCCGGCCGATCGCCGGGTCGACCTGCACCGGCACCAGTCCGGCCTTGGTGCAGTTGTTGCGGAAGATGTCGGCGAAGCCGGGCGAGACCACGGCCTCGAACCCGTAGTCCTGGAGCGCCCACACGGCGTGCTCCCGCGACGAGCCGGTGCCGAAGTTCGGGCCGGCCACCAGGATGGTGGCCCCGGCGTACTCCTCGCGGTTGAGGACGAAGTCGCGGTCGTCGCGCCACTCGGCGAAGAGTCCGGCCCCGAACCCGGTGCGCTCGACCCGCTTCAGCCAGTCCGACGGGATGATCTGGTCGGTGTCGACGTCGGAGCGGTCGAGCGGCACCGCCCGCCCGGTCACCATCCGCACGGCGTCCATCAGTCGAGCTCCCCGGGGTCGGCGAATCGGCCGGCCACCGCGGTGGCCGCCGCCACCGCGGGCGAGACCAGGTGGGTGCGCCCGCCGCGGCCCTGGCGACCTTCGAAGTTCCGGTTGGAGGTCGAGGCGGCCCGCTCGCCGGGCGCCAGCTTGTCGGGATTCATGGCCAGGCACATCGAGCAGCCGGGCTCGCGCCAGTCGAAGCCGGCCGCGGTGAACACCTGGTCGAGGCCCTCGGCCTCGGCCTGGGCCTTGACCCGGTGGGAGCCGGGGACGACCAGGGCCCGCATGCCCCGGCCGACACCTGCCGGCCCGCGCAGCACGTCGGCCGCCGGCCCGCAGGTCCTCGATGCGGCCGTTGGTGCACGAGCCGATGAACACGGTGTCGACCGGCGATCTCGCGTGAGCGGGGTGCCCGCCGACCAGGCCCATGTACTCGAGGGCCCGGGCGGCCGCCTCGCGCTCGGCCGGGGTCGTCGAACGCCGTCGGGTCGGGAACCGCGCCGTCGATGCGGGCCACCTGGGCGGGGTTGGTGCCCCAGGTGACGTGCGGGGCCAGGTCGGCGGCGTCGAGGACGACCTCCTTGTCGAAGCGTGGCGCCGGCGTCGGTGGGGAGGCGCGCGCCAGTAGTCGAGCGCCTCCTCCCACGCCGCGCCCTTCGGCGCGTGGTCGCGGCCCTCGAGGTAGGCGAAGGTGGTGTCGTCGGGGGCGACCATGCCGGCCCGGGCCCCGCCCTCGATGGACATGTTGCAGACGGTCATCCGGCCCTCCATGGAGAGGCCGCGGACGGCCGAGCCCCGGTACTCGATGACGTGCCCGCTGCCGCCGCCGGTGCCGATGCGCGCCGATCACGGCCAGGACCAGGTCCTTGGCCGTCACCCCGGCGGGCAGCTCGCCGTCGACGGTCACCGCCATGGTGGCCGGTCGGCGCTGGGGCAGGGTCTGGGTGGCCAGCACGTGCTCGACCTCGCTCGTGCCGATGCCGAAGGCCAGGGCGCCGAAGGCGCCGTGGGTCGAGGTGTGGCTGTCGCCGCAGACGATGGTCATCCCCGGCTGGGTGAGGCCCTGCTCGGGTCCGATGATGTGGACGATGCCCTGGTTGGCGTCGCCCATCGGATAGCAGGTGATGCCGAACTCGGCGCAGTTGGCGTCGAGCACCTCGAGCTGCTTGGCCGAGATGGGGTCGGCCACCGGCTTGTCGATGTCGGTGGTCGGGCACGTTGTGGTCGGCGGTGGCGATGGTCAGGTCGGGCCGGTGGACCGCGCGGCCGGCCAGCCGGAGTCCGTCGAAGGCCTGCGGCGAGGTGACCTCGTGGACGAGGTGGAGGTCGATGAAGAGGAGGTCGGGCTCGTCGGCGCCGCCGGCGTGGACGACGTGGCGGTCCCAGACCTTCTCGGACAGGGTGCGCGGCTGCGCTCACGTGCTCAGGCTCCGATCGTGACGATCTCGACCCGGAGGTTCCCCCCGGGGGCGGCGTACTCGACCGTCTCGCCCACCGCGTGGCCGAGCAGGGCCTGGCCGAGCGGCGATCCCGGGGACACGACGGTCAGGTCGCCCTGGCGCTCCTCGATGCGAGCCGACGAAGAAGTCGGCGGTGTCGTCCTCGTCGTCGCCCTCGTAGCGGAGCGTCACCACCGAGCCGGGGCCACCGTCCCGTCGGCTGGGCCGGCGCCGTCGACCACGGTGGCGTTCTTCAGCATGGCTCGAGCTGGCGGATCCGGGACTCCATCTTCCCCTGGGCGTCCTTGGCGGCGTGGTAGTCGCCGTTCTCCTTCAGGTCGCCGAGGGCCCGGGCCGTCTCGATCGCGGCGGCGATCTCCACCCGGCCGCGGGTGGTCAGGTCCTCGAGCTCGGCCTGGAGCCGCTCGTAGGTGTCTCGGGTCAGCTGGGTGTCGGAGGTGTCACTCACGGGTCACCAGGCTAACGGCTCGGGACGGTCGGCCGGCACCGCGGTCCCGGGAGGGCCGTCGGGGCGGTCGCGGTCCGGCACGACGGTCCGGGATCCGGGCGGTCCACGGCGATCGGCCCGTGGAACAGATCGGCTCGGACCCGACCGCGGAACACGGAGCGCACCGGACGAGGAGCGACCGATGGCCGACATCCAGGGCACCTGGGACCCGCAGTTCGAAGGGGTGGCCGACGACGCTGGCGGCGAGCCTCGACGCCGGCACCGACGTGGGCGCCTCGGTGGCCGTGCTCCTGCACGGCGAGCCGGTGGTGGACATCTGGGGCGGCATCGTCGACGAGGCCGGTCAGCGCGCCGTGGGAGAAGGACACCATCACCAACGTGTGGTCCACCACCAAGACCATGACCTTCCTCTGCGCCCTGATGCTGGCCGACCGGGGCGAGCTCGACTTCCACGCACCCGTCGCCCGCTACTGGCCGGAGTTCGCCGCCGGCGGCAAGGGGCCATCGAGGTCCGCCACCTGATGGCCCACACCGCCGGACTGCCCGGGCTGGGCCGAGCCGATGGAACCCGAGGACCTGGCCGACTGGGAGAAGTGCACCTCGCTGCTGGCCGCCCAGGAGCCGTGGTGGGAGCCGGGCACGGCGTCGGGGTACCACGCCGTCACCCAGGGCTACCTGATCGGTGAGGTCGTCCGCCGGATCACCGGGACACCATCGGGACCTGGTTCGCCTCCGAGGTGGCGGAGCCCGCTCGGCGCCGACTTCCACATCGGCCTCCCCGAGTCGGAGGACCAGCGGGTGTCGATCGTCATCCCGCCGCCGCCGATCGACCTCGAGGCACTCAAGCCCTCCGAGCTGGTCATCCGGGCGATGACCAACCCGCTGCTGGACGCCACCTACCCCGGCCACGCCTGGTGGCGCCGGGCCGAGATCCCGGCGGCCAACGGCCACGGCAACGCCCGGTCGGTGGCCACTCGTCCAGTCGATCATCGCCGGCAGGGGAGAGGCCCGGGCGTGCGCCTGCTGTCCGAGGCCGGGTGTCGACCGGATCTTCGAGGAGCAGATCCACGGGACCGACCTGATCCTCGGGGCCGAGTACCGGTTCGGCATGGGCTACGGACTGAGCTCGGGGATGATGCCCATCGGGCCCCGGGCCTGCTTCTGGGGTGGCTACGGCGGTTCGCTCATCGTGATGGACCAGGACGCCGGGCTGACCGTCTGCTACGTGATGAACCGGATGGAGGCCGGGCTCCAGGGCGACCTGCGGGGCGCCAACATCGTGCTGGCCGCGGTCATGGGGCTGGCCGAAGGTTGAGTTCCGCAGATCGACCGGGGCATGCCGACGGGGGAGGGACGGTGACGGACATGACCGACGGCCCGCCGGCCTGCCCGAGGACGCCAATCCCCGGTCGTTCGAGGCGCCAGTTCGAGCAGCAGCAGCACCGGCCGATCCGGTGGAAGGCGCTCGTCAAGCGATCGATCGCCATCGCCTTCACCGGGATCGTCGCTCTACCTCGTGGCGCCCGAGCATCCTGTCGGTCCTGCACTCGTGGCCCAAGCTGGCCACGCTCAACCTGCTCTGGTTCATCCCGGCGGTCGTCGCCGAGGGCGCCCACTTCGCCTGCACGTTCTCCCTGCAGCGCATCGCCCTCCGCACCAAGGCGTGGTTCTCGGTGATCACCGCCCAGCTGGCCGGCAACGCCATCTCGCTCGATCGTCCCGGGAGGCGCCGCGGCCGGCGCCGCCGTCCAGTTCCGCATGCTCGGCACCGCCGGCATGGACGCCACCGAGTCCGTCGGCGGGCTGACCGCCTTCTCGTTCCTGGGCATCGGCGGGTTGCTGGCGCTGCCCGTCTTCGTGCTCCCGGTCGTGCTGTTCGGCGCCCCGGTGGCCGTCGGGCCTGGCCGACGCCGCATGGGTCGGGGCCGTCGGGTTCGTCCTGTTCGCTGGGCTCGGGGCCGTGGTCATGGCCACCGACGCCCCCCTGCTGTGGGCGGGCCGGGTGGCCCAGGCCGTGCGCAACCGGGTGCTCAAGAAGCGCGCCCCCGCTGGAGGGCCTGCCCGAGCGGCTGCTCGAGCAGCGCAACGTCATCCGCACGGTGCTCGGCCAGCAGTGGTGGCAGGCCGCCCTGCTGTCGGTCGGTCGCCTGCTGTTCGACTACCTGTGCCTGCTGTTCTGCGTGCGGGCCGTCGGCGCCCATCCGCGGCCGTCGCTGATCCTGTTGGCCTACGCCGTGGCCGGGGTCATCGGGCTGATGCCCATCACGCCCGGCGGGATCGGGATCGTGGAGGCCAGCCTCGCCGGATTCCTCGACGCTGGCCGGCCTCGACGGCGCCCAGGCCGTGCTGGCCACCCTCGCCTACCGGCTGGCCTCGTACTGGCTCCCGATGCTGGCCGGCCCGTCGCCTACGCCCTGTTCCGCTACCGGTACCGGGACCACGGCCGGACACCACCGGCCCTCGGCGCGTCCCCGACCTGACCGGTCCGGCCGCCGACCATCGGTCCCGGCCGGTCCTCTCAGCGGAGGTCGACCTCGCCGTCGGGACGGAGCGTGCCGAGGCGCCCGCACCCCTCCTCGGTGATCAACGTGGTCAGGTGGTCGGGATCGGTCACGTGGGCCCAGGCCCGTCGACCCTCCGGGGTCCGGCAGGCCACCACCGCCCGCTCAGGCGTGCCGTCACGGCCGCACGGTCACCGAGTAGGTCTCGACGGTGACCTCGCCGTGGGCGTCGGCGTCCGGGGAGCACTGGGGGAGCGCACCGACGGCCGCCTGGGGATCGCCCCAGGCGAAGCCGGCGGCCGACTCCACCACCGTGCCCTCCGGGACGTCGCCGGCGTCGTGGGAGCGGCGCCTTCGGAGGGGCTGGTGCCGTAGAGGCCGATGCTGTGCTTGGACGCGTACCACCCCAGTCCGGTGGTGAGGCCGATGGTCCCCGGCTGCTCGCGCAGGACCTCGACCATGGCCGCCAGGGCGTGGGTGCCGTAGTTGTTGCCGGGCCCGCCGGCGAAGGTGAGCCCGCCGGTCACGGTCAACGGGCGGTCCGGATCGTCGTCGGGGAGCCCCAGCTCGTGGGCGGCGATCTCCACGGCGGACGGGAAGCAGGAGTAGAGGTCGAGGTGGTCGACCCGGTCGACGGAGGTGCCGGCCAGGGTGAGTGCGGTGGCCCCGGCGAGGCGGATGGCCGGTGACGAGGGGAAGTCGGCCCGGTGGGAGAGGAACCAGTGGTCCTCGGGCTACTGGCCAGTGCAAGGTTTATTGCTGCGTGGACGCCGACACGTTACCAGTAAGTATTGCTGCGATCGGAACCGCTCTGGGTCTCGTTTGCGCCTTGCGCTAGCGCGCTTTCTCGGAAGTTTGCTGTACAGCGTGGCCCCCAGGACCCAGTGATACTGAGCGCGGTGTCTCTCATCCTGATTGCTGCCGCTGTCTTCGCTGCCTTTATCACCCGCGCGGCGTGCCACTCGGATAAATCCAATCCAGTCATTGCGATCTGAGTAAGCTCAACGCGAGTGATACCTTCCGTCGCGGCTTGACACAACCTGACAATTGTTAATAGCCTAACAGTTGGAGAAGTTCTTTAGATGAAGTATTTGTTTGGAGCAACGCTCGCCTCCGCCGCGTTGCTGATAGCGGCGACAGCAGCGGGTCAGACCCTGGAATCGAAAATCCCCCGAACACCGAATCACACACCCGACCTGAGCGGTGTGTGGCAAGCCCTAAACACCGCCAATTGGAATCTCGAAACCCATGGAGCGGCTCTCGGGCTGGATCCGGCCGAAGGTGCCATTGGCGCCGTTGCGCCGGGGCCCGGCGTCGTGGAGGGCGGCCAAATCCCCTACCTGCCGGCCGCCGCAATGAAGCGCGATCAGAATTTCAAAGACCGCTGGCAGGCCGACCCGGAGATCAAGTGTTACATGCCAGGGGTGCCGCGCGCCAATTATATGCCGTACCCTTTTCAGATCGTGCAGGGCTCGGACACGATCATGATTTCATATGAGTTTGCCGACGCAGTTCGAATGATTTACATGAAGAACCCCGGGCCGGCGCCGGCGGACAGTTGGATGGGATGGTCGGTTGGACATTGGGACGGAGATACGCTTGTGGTGGACGTGACCAGCCAGAACGACCAGACCTGGTTCGACCGCGCGGGCGACTTCCATAGCGACGCGCTGCACGTGGTGGAGCGCTACACCCCGCTCGACCCGAACATCTTGATGTACGAAGCCACCATCACGGATCCAAAAACGTTCTCACGCCCCTGGAAAATCAGCATGCCTCTGTACCGGCATGTCGAAAAGAACGCACAATTAATGGAATTCAAGTGCATCCCCTTTTCCGAGGATGTTCTGTACGGCCACCTAGGCCAACAGGCGGCCCGCTAAAACAATGAGGAGGCTCCCCTTGTATCGACGGCTTTCCATGACTCTGTTGGGAATGGCGGCTTTGGGCGGGACGATCGCGGTAGTGCCATTAGCCTTCGGCCAAACTGCCTCAGAGAACGAGAACTCCTCGGCGGTGCCGCGCGCACGCGACGGCCATCCGGATCTGGAAGGGATCTGGACCAACAAAACCATCACGCCACTGGAGCGTCCCAAGGCGCTCGGGAACAAGGCGTTCTTTACCGAGGCGGAGGCCAAAGCCTTCACCAAGCAAACTCTCGAGCGAACGGACAAGGACCGCCGCGGCGGGGGCGTTCGTGACGTGCTCAATGCCTACAACGCCTTCTGGTGGGACTCGGGAACGAAAGTGCTGATGAACATGCGGACGTCGATTATTACCGATCCGCCCGATGGCCGCATCCCTCCGCTGACGCCGCAACGGCAAGCGCAATTAGAGAAGCAGATGGCGGCGGTCAAGGTGCGCTGCGAGCGCCCGGGATGCGCCATCTCGAATAGTGGTCAGCCGGCACCCTCCGATAAAGCGGAAGACCTGGATCTGATGACGCGCTGTATCTCTTTCGGAACGGTGGTGCCGATGCTTCCGAGCGCCTACAACAACGACTATCAGATCGTGCAAGCGCCGGGCATGGTGGCGATCGACACTGAGATGGTGCACGACGTGCGCCGCATCCCGACCGACGGAAGTCCGCACTTGCCTTCCAGCGTCCGCGAGTGGACTGGCGATCCGCGCGGCCATTGGGAAGGCGACACCCTGGTGGTGGACAGCACCAATTTCATCGCCGGCATGGGAAGAATGCAGGCGGCCGATAAGAATCTGCACCTGATCGAGCGCTTCAAGCGCGTGAGCCAGGACGTATTGCTGTATCAGTTCACCGTGGAGGATCCCACGGCGTTCACCAAACCCTGGAGCGGTGAAATCCCCATGACCAAGACCGACGGGCTGCTGTACGAATACGCCTGCCACGAAGGGAATATCGGGATGCGGGACATTATTAAAGCCGCCAGGGAAGACGAGAAAAAGGCCGAACAAGCCAAGAAGAACGAAAACTGACATGAGAACCAAAACTACTTTTGCGGCAGCTTGCATCGCAATGGTGTTGGCCGCGGCGCCGGCTTGGGCGCATCATTCTTTCGCCGCCGAGTTTGACGCCAACAAGCCCATCAAATTGCACGGCGTGGTGACCAAGATGGAGTGGATTAACCCGCACTCCTGGATTCATATCGATGTGAAGGGCGAGGATGGCAAGGTGGTGAACTGGGCCATCGAATGCGGCAGCCCGAACACCATGTTTCGCCATGGATTAAATAAGGACTCCCTGCCGGTTGGGACCGAGATCAACGTCGACGGCTACCTGGCCAAAGACGGCGAGAACAAAGCCAACGGCCGAGACGTGACGCTGGCCGACGGGCGAAAGCTGTTCCTCGGTTCTTCGAATCCCGACGCGGAAAAATAAAGCGGCTGTTCCTGCCCGCCGCAGCTCCCAACCTTTGGGCTAAGTGATCCGTCGTACTCCGCCATCCCGAAATTAACCTACTCCTGACGGCGCCAATCAATCGCCGCCGCGCATACTTCAACGTAAGTTTCAGCCGCTAAAATTCCCCGCCCTAAAGTAAATCGGCATTGCCGCCGATAAACAACCGACATGTTGGGTGAACAGAGCCTGCTATTCAAGGAAGACAAGGCTCGCCCGGACTATGCAACTAGGCACACAACTGGATACACAAATGGTTGATTCCGCGAAACAAGCCCCGAAGCAAGCACAAAGAAAACCTCTCAGCGAGAGAAACCGCCGGCGTTCCGGCGTCGCGATGGTCGAATTCGCCTTCACGATGCTGCCAACTCTTGCGCTCATCCTGGCGTTTGTCGATTTCGGCATCGTGCTGTTTCGTTGGGCCACATTGCAGAACGCCGTTCGTGAGGGTTGCCGATATGCAATTACTTATCAAACCGCCAACGGCCAGGGACAGGACGCTTCCATTGAGGCGGTGGTGCAGCAGTACTCCATGGGAATGGTGACCACCAATGACAGTCCGCAGGACATCTTTGTGAAGTACTACTCACCCTCGAATTTGAACACAGCGATTGTCGCGGGCGGCAACGTACCAAATAATATCGTCGAAGTATCGGTGCAGGGTGTCTCCTGGGGATGGATTGTGCCCCTCAACGGCGGCTGGGGAAAACGCAATGAGGCGCCGATTACTCTCAATATTTACTCGTCTGACATCCTGGGCGGTCTCCCGGCTGGAGTCAATTCGGTACAGGAATAACTATGGCGACAGCAAGAAGAAAAAAGACACAAAGCGGGCTGGAAATCATGGAGTTCGTCTTTGTTTGGTTGCTGTTCGTGCCTATGTTTCTGGGCGCGTTCATTATAGGAATGAACCTGATCCGCAGCATTCAATGCAATCAGGTGTGCCGGGACTTGGATTCCATGTATATCCACGGCGGCGATTTCTCCACGTACGCGATTCAGGAGGAGGCGCAGCGTCTGGCGCAGGGATTAAATCTTCAAATCGGCGCCTCTTTTGCCGGCAACCAGCAATCCAACGTCGGCAACAGCGGCAATGGATTAGTAACGGTGACGCAAATCATGTGGATCGGAGATTCCAACTCCACCAGTTGCGTGGCGGTGGGCGCCGCTAATTGCACCAACCAGAGCAGCTTCGTTTTCACCCAGCAGATTCAGTTCGGGAATGGGACACTTGCCAACGGCACCACGGTTACCGTGGGACAATGCCCCTCGGCCATCATGAATACTTCCGGAGTTGTCCAGAATTACATCACGGACTCTCGCGCAGCGCTTTCCGGCAGCGCCCAGACCGCCATGCAGGCCCTCTGGCAAAACGACCCCAACTCCACGGCGCTCACGGATCAGCAAGTCGCCTACATTGTCGAGACCTATTTCCAATCCCCAGACTTAAGCGTCGGTGGTCTGGCTGGCAACGGGGTTTACGCGCGTTACTTCTTTTAACCGCGCGGCATTTTTCTTCCAGGAGGACACTTTCATGCAAAATCGCCATCGGAATCATCGCGAGAAGGGCGCTTCTCTGTTTCTGGCCATGTTCGGATTGCTATGGGTGGTGATCCCCATGTTCGGCCTGTTTATTGATCTCGGAATTCTCTATTCAGCGAAAGCTCGCCTGCAAGCGGCCGTGGACGGCGCGGCTCTGGCGGCGGCGCGCGCTCTGAACCTGGGTCAAGATACTACTGTCCAAGCTGCGTCAGCCCAGCAGAATGCCGTGAACTGGTTTTATGCGAACTTTCCGCCTGGAAATTGGTCCACCACAGGAACCGTGATGAACACTAACAGCGTGGTGGTGGCCGACTCCCCCAATCAGGCCAATCTTCGCCAGGTGACCGTCACTGCCAGCACCAACGTTCCGGCCTGGTTTATGCGGGTGGTGGGATTCAATTCTACAGCCCTTAGCTTGACAGGCACGGCATCCCGCCGCGACATGGTCGCCATGCTGGTGTTGGATCGCTCCGGATCGATGTGCTCCATAAATGGCGGTAGCCCCTCGCCCCCGTGCGGCGCAAACGATGGCACTCCTTGCGCCTCCATGATTACGGCCGCCAAGAACTTCACCGGAGCGTTCGCTGCAGGACGCGATCAGATCGGCATGCTCACCTTTGCCGACGGATGGTATTTAGACTCGAGGCCAACCACCAATTTTCAGACCTTGCTCGGTTATTCCAATTCTTCCGGCTCTGGCAATGGAAAGATCGATAACATCACCTGCGCCGGCGGCACCGGGACAGCTGCGGCGATGTCGGTAGCCTACAACGAGCTCTACAAAATCGCGGAACCCGGCGCCATGAACCTGATCATGCTGGAGACGGACGGATTACCCAACACGCTGGTCTACAATTACTATTCGTCGCCTGGAAACACCCACACCTTGACGTTGAGTAACGGCAGCGGCTGCAAAGATGTGAACGCCAAAACGGTGGCCAACGGCGGATGGCTGACGGCGGCGGCGGTCAACGGACTGCAATGGATCCCAACCATCTCCATGAATACCAACGGCACCGGATATATGGCTGACATCCCTGCCAAGACGGCCGGGGCATTTTATACCGCTGACCCATCTCAAGGTCCACCGTACTATAACATTCTGATGTTCAACCCCGAGCAGACGAGCGATAGTTCCGGCAATGGCGACAGCCTCTATGTCAATGGCACTGCGAATGCGTGTGCATTCAATGGGGGATCGACAAACACCTACTCTGATTTCGCCTGGCTGCCGAGCCAGGATGTCTTCGGAAATCAAGTTGCTCCCGCCAACGAGTACCAAACCCTCGCTCTTACGAGTGTGAACGGTGTCCTGCAAAACCAGCTAAGCGGAAATATCGCCACCGATTGGCCTAACCACACCCACCCGGCGGCGCTGAATGCGACCGACAACGCGGCCTACAACATTCGCACTAATGCCAACCTTCCGGCCTTTGTTTTTACAATCGGGCTGGGAGGCAATCACGGAAATCCTCCCGATCCGATCTTGCTGCAGCGCATGGCAAATGACCCAAGCGGGGACCAATTCAATAACCCTGCTGTATATCCGGCCTGTTCCGCCGAACCTACCTGCGTAAATTACCCCAGTCAGCCGGAAGGCCAGTTTATCTATGCGCCAAACTCGGCGCAGCTCGGCCAGGCGTTCCTCGCGATTTCATCCCAGATTCTGCGATTGAGCCATTAGCGGCAAACGGATGGCTGAACCGGGCGGATTACTTCCGCTCGGTTTCGATATCCACCACGCGGCCGTTGTCCAGCCGAACCGTCGCCATTGGGTTGCCCTTGACCCTAGGCCGAGCGTTCCTCGCGATTTCTTCCCAGATTCTGCGATTGAGCACTCGCGGCAAAGGAGGCTTGCTGAACCTGACGGATTACTTCCGCTCGGTCTCGATATCCACACGCGGCCGTTGTCCACCGAACCGTCGCCATGGATTGCCCTTCACCCTTGGCCAAGCGTTGCTCCCGATTGAGCCATTAGCGGATGGCTGAACCGGGCGGCTTACTTCCGCCCGGTTTCGATATCAACCACGGCCGTTGTCCAGCAGAACCGTTCACAAACGGGTCGCACTTTACCCTTCGCCAAGCGTCCCTGGCGATTTCATCTCAGATTCTGCGATTGAGCCATTAGCGGCAAGGGGGATTGCTGAACGGGACGGATTACTTCCGCTCGGTTTCGATATCCACCACGCGGCCGTTGTCCAGCCGAACCGTCGCCATTGGGTTGCCCTTCACCCAGTATTCCAAGGTCTCCCGCAAATGACCATCGTCGTCGGGAATTACGATACGAGATGACGGCGGACCTAACATCTGCAGGACATCTTTCGCCGTAGAACCCACGTGAACAAGCCCAAACTCTTGGCCGGTGAGATTCTTCAGCGGAGGTCCGGGCGGCACGGCTTGGACCGTTGGGAGCATGGGTGCGGGAGGCGGTGCCGCCGGTTGCGCCGGGGCTGCTGGCTCGGCCGTCTTCTCCGAGCTCGCCTTACGTTCCGCCGCCTCGCGATTAACCTCCTCTATGGCATTGGGCCGCTCCGGACCGTTCTCGAACAATGAATCCATAGCGGTAGGGACATGCTTTTTATGCGCAGACGCCCTACTCGAGGACGGCTCCTCCGAGCTCTGGGCCGTCACAACACCCACCGACAAAGCGGTTCCGAGCAAAGCTGCAACAACAGGTCGCATCGCATTCCCCCTCATCTCATGCTAAGCGGAGAGTATCAGGCGTACCAGCGGCGAAAGACCTGAGTTGGAACTAAGTTGTTGCGCTGATTTGTCTCAGGCCCGCACACTGCGCGAAACCACGACCCCCACCAGCACTCCCGCTCCGATAGCCACCGCCACTGACTTCCAGGGATGCCGCCGGATATGACGATTCACCTGGTAGAGAAGATCTTCACCGGTTTCCAGCGCCTGCTTCCACAAACGGCCGGCGGACTCCTGTCCGTCCTCCCAGGAAACCCCGCGAACCCGCGAAACTTTTCGAAGAGCGGCCACCTTCATAGCTTCCCCCTTTTTCGTCAATGAGTTAGGTGATACCTTCGGAGTGACAAGCTCACCTGTTCGTTCGACGCCTGCCGCGCGCGCTCCATTACAAACACAATCGGATTGGATTACAACGAACTTTGCCCATCCTGATACAATTGAGTCAACCCCCCTCGGGACCGGAGCGAGCATACCGGTCGAGTGCGCCATGGATTTAGATCAGCTCCACACGTTTCTTGAAATTGTCCGCTTGAAGAGCTTCTCCAAAGCGGCGCAGACGTGTTATCGCACGCAGCCGGCCATCAGCGCGCAGGTTCGCCAGCTCGAACAGGAGCTGAATACCACGCTGTTCGAGCGGCTGGGAACCAAGATCTCCCTCACCACCGCCGGCAAAATCTTCGCCGAATACGCCGAACAGATCCTGGAGCTGCGGCGCCGCGCTCAGGACACCATCAATGAGCTGGATCGCGTGCCGCGCGGCGAACTGGTGATCGCCGCCAACGAAGCCACCTGCATCTACGTGCTGCCGTCGGTGTTCTCCGAATACAAAAAGAAATTTCCCAACGTCCAGCTTTCGGTGGACCGCGCCTACGGCTCCCGCGTGGTGGAAGCGGTGCTGGAGAATCTGGCCGATTTCGGCATCACGCAGCTGCCGGTCCAGGAAAAAAAGCTTCAAGTGGCGCGGATTCACTCCGATGAGATCATCTTGCTATTGCCCGGCAGGCATCCTCTGGCGAGTAAACGCTACGTGACGGCGCGCGACCTGATGGATCAGCCGCTGCTGCTGCCGAAGTCCGGCACCACGCGCATTCGCTTGAATACATGGCTCGAACCGGTGGAAGATCAGATCCATATCTCCATGGAACTGGACTCCACCGAGATGATCAAACGCTTCGTGATGGCCGGGCTGGGCTTTTCGTTCCTGGCGGCGTCTAATTGCCAGGAGGAGATCGCCGCTGGTAAACTATCTGCCGTGTCGCTCGGTCCGGAACCGCTGATTCGCAAGGTGGGCTTGATCTACCGAAAAGATAAAGCGCTTTCCAAAGCCGCGCTGGGCTTCATTCAGGTTATATTGGAACATGCGGGGAACGAGATTCCCGGAGCGGATCGGTCCAAGCTGCCCGAGGTTGTCTCGTTCCTGAAGCCGGAGAAACGCAGTATGTCCCGCGTCACGTTAAAAAGTTCGACGATTTTCATTTCCGTCGGAAACAAGACGGAAGTCTACCGGTCGGTGGCCGACGTTCCCCCTTCGCTGCGCAAGAAGCTGGAGCAGTCCACCAACGGCATCAATTCAGCCACTATCCTGATCGCGGATCGCAAAGGCAAGGAAGAGATCGTGCGGGCCATTCGCGGCTTGCCGTCCAATCTGCGCTCCAAGCTATCGACGTCGCTGCGCGAGGACGCGCGCCGCGCCGAACCGAAGTCGATCGCATGGGCTGAGCGTGTTGCAGGACTGGGCCGAATTCCTGCTGCCCGCGGCCATCGGCGTCGCGGTCTGGCTGCTGTTCAGCTTGAAGTGACGTAGCCGAGCAGCTTGGCTCGCAGCTTTTCGCGCCGCGCTCGAATCGCGGCGCCACCACTAAGGATGGTGTCGTCGCCCGCGATGGTTCCCACGATCTCCGGCCAATTCTCTTTATCCAGCGCCACCGCCAGTGCGTTGGCATTGCCCGGCGACGTGCGCAGCACCAGCAGATTCTGCGCCACGCGCACATCCTGCAAAAGTTCCGCGGTCACCGCGGCCACATCGGGACCGGCCGGCGCCGCGGCCACCTGCCGATAGCCTTCCGGACGTTTTCAGCAATCCCAGTTCGCGGATATCGCGCGACAGCGTCACCTGCGTGGTCTCGATGCCCTGGCTCTGCTTCAACTCGCGCGCCAGGTCTTCCTGCGTGAGAATCCGCTTGCGTGCGGATCAGCTTCAGGATCTGGCCCTGGCGAAATGCTTTGTTCATTGACTGCCAAATACGCAGCCGCGCTTCGGCATCATCGAGTGCTTTCGCCACGGCCGATGGTCCCGCGCCGCCCGGAATCTCGCGCGTCTTCATTCCTTCCGCCGGCTCCAGCAGCGCGCACCATATCGGCGGTGAATTCCGGCGCGAAAGCGGTGAGCTGATCGGCGGTCCAATCGGCCGGCTTCTTGCCTTGCTGGACGCTCTCCAGCACCAGCTTGCCGACAATTTGATGCGCGTGATGAAACGGCGTTCCCGCTGCGCGCCAGCGCTTCCGCCAGATCGGTGGCCACCACCCAGCTTTCGCGAGCCGCTTCGGCGGGCTTCGCCCGGATGCAGGCGCGTGGATTCGACCACGGCACGCCATCATTTCGAGCGACCGCGCTGAGTTGAGCCGCGGCGTCGAACAGCGGCTCCTTGTCTTCCTGCATGTCGCGATTGTAGGTCATCGGCAGACCCTTCATGGTGACGAACAGCGAAGTGAAGTCGCCGAACACGCGCCCGCTTTTGCCGCGAATCAGCTCGAGCGAATCGGGATTCTTCTTCTGCGGCATCAGGCTGGACCCGCTGGTGACGCCGTCGCCCAATTCCAGCCAGCCGAACTCTTCGCTCGAATAAAGAATCCAGTCTTCGGCCAGGCGGCTCAAGTGCAGCATCGTGATCGATGCCGCGTACAGAAAATCGAGCGCGAAATCGCGGTCGCCCGAAACATCCATGCTGTTGCGCGTGATGGCGGCGAAGCCCAGGTCGCGCGCGATCGGCTTCGCGATCGAACGGAAAGCCGCTGCCGGCCAGCGCGCCCGAGCCGAGCGGCATCACGTCCACACGCGCGCGCGCCTGGCTGCAGGCGCTCGTAATCGCGCGCGAACATTTCGAAATACGCCAGCAGATAGTGCGGCCACAGCACCGCCTGCGCGCGGCGCAGATGCGTGTAGCCGGGCACGATCGCGTGCGGATATTTTCGGGCCATGCCCGTGAGAGCAGCCATCAGGCTGGCGAGCAATTCCAGATCGATGTCGATCTGCTCGCGCAGCCACAGCCGCACATCCAGCGACACCTGCTCATTGCGGCTGCGGCCGGTGTGGATCTTGTCGGCCAGCGCCGCCCACTCGCTCCTTCAGCTTGCGGATGACCAAGGTGTGGACGTCTTCGTCGGTGGCGCCGTCGAAGAACTTCGGATCGCGCGCTTCGTTGCGGATCTCTTCGAAGGCGCGCGACCAGTTTCTCGCGCTCCGTCGGCCGTCAGAATGCCGGCGCGTTCCAGCGCCCGCGCGAAGGCCTGCGAGCCGCGGCTATCGGCGTCCATCAACCGCCGGTCAAAATGCAGCGAGCCGGAAAACCGTTCGAAGACCTCCGAGGGCCGCCTCGAAAGCGGCCGCCCCATAGTTTCATTCGCTTCGGCGCGCCTGCCGCGGCCTGCGCGCGCACCTGGATCGGCAGCCCGATCAGGTTGATGAAGCCGCGCGCGTCCTTCTGGTCGTATTCGGCGCCCATGGTGAAGCTGGCGATATTGAGCGAATACAGCGAATACGGCGACTTGCGGCTGACCGGCTCGATGTTGCCTTTGTACAGCCGCAGCGTGATTTCGCCCGTGGTGGTCTCGCTGGTCTTTTCGAAGAACGCGTCCAGCGCCTCGCGCAGCGGCGTGAACCACAGGCCGTTGTAGACCATCTCGGCGTAATCGAGCGCCAGCTTTTGCTTGTAGTGCAGCGTGTTCTTGTCGAGCGTCAGCGCTTCGAGCTCGCGATGCGCGTCCATGATCAGCGTGCCGCCGGGCGTCTCATAGCAGCCGCGCGACTTCATGCCGACGAAGCGGTTCTCCACCAGATCGACGCGGCCGATGCCGTGCTCGCCGCCGATTTTGTTCAGCTTTTCGAGCAAGCTCACCGCCGATCCGCTCTGGCCGTTCACCGAAACCGGGCGCCCTTTCTCAAAACCGATGGTCACTTCCGCCGGCTTGATCGGGCGCGTCCTTGGGACTGCGCGTCAGCATCCAGATCTCGTCCGGCGCCGCATTGGCGGGATCTTCCAGCGCGCCGCCTTCGTGCGAGATGTGCCAGATGTTGCGATCGCGGCTGTAGATTTTCGTGGTGGTCTGCGAGATCGGCACGTTGTGCTTGGCCGCGTATTCGATGGCGTCTTCGCGCGAGACGATGTCCCACTCGCGCCACGGAGCGATCACGGGCAGATGCGGCGCCAGCGCCTTATAGGTCAGCTCGAAACGGACCTGGTCGTTTCCCTTCCCGGTGCAGCCGTGCGCCAGGGCGTCGCAGCCGGTGGCGAGCGCGACTTCCACCTGCCTCTTCGCGAGCAGCGGCCGCGCGATCGAAGTGCCGAGCAGATACTTGTGCTCGTACACGCCGCCCGCGCGCACCAGGCGCCACAGATATTCGGTGACGAACTCCTCGCGCATGTCGGCCACGTGAACTTCCGACGCGCCGGTCTTGCAGCGCCTTCGCTTCCAGGCCTGTCAGCTCATCTCCGCCCTGTCCGATGTCGCCGCACACCGCGACGACTTCGCACTGGTAGTTCTCCTTCAGCCAGGGAATGATGATGGACGTGTCCAGCCCGCCCGAGTAGGCGAGCGCTACCTTCTTGGGTTTCATAAGTTTGGAGATTGCGGATCAGGCGCTTGGCGGATCGGCGATCCCGCTACCCGAGCAACATCAATAGTAGCGCCTTCTGCACGTGCAGACGGTTTTCGGCCTGATCGAACACCGCCGATTGCGGCGATTCCATCACCTCGTCAGTCACTTCTTCGCCGCGCTTGGCGGGCAGGCAATGCATAAAGATCGCTTCGGGCGCGGCCTGCTCGAACAACGCCGCATTCACCTGATAGGGCGCGAAGTCGCGCAGCCGCTGTTCCTTTTCGTGCTTCCTGGCCCATGCTGGCCCACACGTCGGTGTAGACGGCATGCGCGCCGGCGACGGCTTCGGACGCATCGTTGGTGATCACGAGCTGGCCGCCCGCCACAGCCGCCAGCGCCTCGGCCTGAGCGACGATCTCGGCATCCGGCTCATAGCCTGCCGGCGTCGCGAGCGAAACGTTCATGCCCAGGCGCAGCGCCGAAAGCATCAGCGAATGCGCGACGTTGTTTCCGTCGCCGACGAACGCCAGCTTCAGCCCGCGCACGTCGCCGAACCGTTCCTGCAGCGTGAACACGTCGGCCAGCGCCTGGCAGGGATGAAAGCGATCGCTCAGCGCGTTGATCACCGGCACGTTCGACCAGTGCGCCAGCTCGTCGATGGTGTTTTGCGAAAACGTGCGCGCCACGATGGCGTTAGTCCAGCGGTCCAGGTTGCGCGCGACGTCTTTCAGCGGCTCGCGATCGCCGATGGGGCCGGTGCTCAGAACGGCATCGCCGCCCAGCTGCTTGATGGCCAGCTCGAAGGTGATGCGGGTCCGCAGCGAGGGCTTTTCGAACAGCAAAGTGATGTAGCGGCCGGCCAGAACTTTGGCAAAACGGCTGGGTGAGGCCTTCAACTGTTGAGTGAGATCGAGGAGCGCAAGCAGCTCATCTTGGGAGATATCGAGATCACGAGTGAAATCGCTGGCAGCAATTTTGGGAAGCGTTTTGGGCGCTGGCATTCTCTTGACCGATTTGAGCGTTCCAACAGACGACATGGCTTGTTCGGGCTCCCTTCCTCGTGTCGGCGAGTGAATGATTATTCACTCTAATGAATAATTACACATTGCTTGGTTGATGTCAAATCAAAACCAGGGTTGCTGAGAGCCACAGCCCCACTCCGAGACGGAGTAGATGACTTGCCTCGAGGGGTACGGATTATTGGACAAAGCAAGTATGGATCGACTGGATCAAGTCGCCCAGATTTATGTTGTCGACCAGATATCTTCCGCGACCAAACTGGATGACCTTCTTGAATCCGACCAGGTACTTGGCGCAGTTCTTGCCCGTTTTTGTTGTGAACTGCGTGTCGAGCGCGATTTCCGGGGATGTCAATGGATCATCGCCGTCGCCTCTATTCTCTTCGAGGGTTTCCTCCGGCTCCGACCGACGGCCCCGTATATCGAAGATATAACCCACGGCGCTCAATCCGCTAGGTGCCGCGGGCCAGAGTTCCTGATACGTAGCCTCCCATGACTTGCCTTCCAGCAGGCGGTCTAGCGTCATCCGCGCCTCTGGTCCAAGACTGGATTCGAGCTCGGAGCGATCACCCCGTTCCAAGGCCAAAAGCAATTCGTCCAAGGCGTCCTTCGGTTCTTGGCGGCGACAAATGATCAGCGGTCCGCCTTCGCGACCGCTGGACACGAACAACGTCAGGCCAAGTGATAACGCAATCGCTCGATCCAGGCTGATGTGTAACGAATCCAGCTTCGGGTTCCTAATCATTCGCAGCAGCCTCGAAACTGAGGCCGGGCCTTGTGCGCTGGCATAAGCAAACAGGAACCAACCGCCTCTGTCGAAGAATGGCGAGTCCTCACCGTCCCTTTCTATTGACCCGAGGACCCGATCGAGCTCGGGAACAGCTGCCTTGCCTCGACTGGCTAATTCCCGCGCGACCGAACGTTCTCGCAGGACTTCCTGAGTTATTCCGCAACCGAAGACAGCAATCGGCGCTCGGTTCGTGTTCTGTCGCTGTTCAGTTGTCAACGACGCAATTAGCTCAGGGACGGATTTCGTACGTAACTGTCCCTTGGCGCCAGACGCTAACAAAATCAACGTGCCAACAAGGCGGGAGAGCTTCGGGGTCTTTTGCATCTTTCCTCTGGTGCGGTCGGGTTTGAGGAAGCCAATATCCCGGTGGACGCAAGGCGCTAATGTATCCAACAGATGCAGCACAGCTAAAGGTAGAGGTAGAGGACTCCTCAAGGAATGCATCTGTTCTTAGAGTCTAATGCAATGTTGCGAGGCGTTGGCCACGACAACAACCAAAGCAAAGCTCTGGGCACCGCTTGCGACCCCTCCAGGCGACTGGGTGATTCTGCCGGGTAATGTATCCTCTAGTACCAGTTTTTACAAGTCCATGACGCCTAAATACTACTTTCGTCGTATATTCAACTGACGTTCCTTCTTGGTCCGGGAACGTCACCTCCTGGGTCCGATAGAGCGCTACCAGCGTCTCTATCGGGCCCCGCAACAAAAATAGGAAACAAAGCTCGCCCAGCTTCGTCTCACGTCGGTAAACCGGGAGGCCTTCGACCCCTACGTGGAAAGCCGCGTCGCCGAGCGCCCCGTATCGCACGCGCTCCTGGTTTCTGACGCCGCGCAACCCTACCGAACAGGCCGACGGGCCTGGAACAACCACACATCGTAAGAATTGTTGGAGTACACCAGACTGGCGCCTGCCGGCGGCGTCCACTTTTGATCGCGTTGGGGAATGTAATAGACGGGATTGCGTGTAGGGATCGGTTTGCCATCGGAGAATGCCGCGCGCAGCTCCGACGTTCGCAGAGCGACCTCGGGAGTACTGTAGTCGTGCCCGCGCCAGGCGCGAAGATCGGTATAAGTTGGCGCGAGATAGTTGATCCGCTGGTCTGAACTCGCCACGTAGACCGGAGCGCTTTCGTGCTGCCCCAACCAATCCAGAACGTTCTTTTCATCGTGAGTTAGCGCGAGCGCGTGCCACTGCGCGGCCGGATCGGCAAACGTCGTAAACCACAAAAGATTATCCGATAGAAACAATGCCAGGAACGCGCAGACGGCCAAAGCCATGGCTGGACGCGGCCGGATCGCCAACAACTTGTCCAGCGCGGCGATAATCGCTGGCGCCCCCAGCAGAAAGAGCGCGATCCAATCGTAGCCATGAGCAAAGTGGATCTGCTGGCGCGGTTGGATCACGAGATCGTGATGAGTAAGCCCGAAAATCACCGCGAACCACACCAGACACAAGCGCGCGCGCGGATTGCTCAAGGCGGGAAACAGATTCTTCCAGCGGGTGAGCGGGCCTAAGGCGAAAATCGCCACCAGATAAAGCGCCGGCAGGTAGGTCCAGAAATCGTAAGGCCAATCGAGTTTCCACTGCGCTTCCAGCGCCCGATGATCGGCGAATCGGTTCAGAAACACCATGTAATAAGCCAGATGGAGCGCGGCAATCGCACAGGTTCCCAACAGAAATATCCTGGAGGCGGCGCCGCTCTTCAGTACCAACTCCAATGCCGCGTAGAGAACCAGGATCAGCGCCAGACTGAGACCGGTAAACGGATGACTGGCGGAAAGCACAGCCGCGGCGGCCATGGCCGCAACGAATTTCTTTCGGACCAGCAACAGGATGCTCAGCAGGAAAAGGCCGTGGTAATAAGCCTCGTGCGCATACACCAGGTTTCTGCCGAAGTTGAGCATCCACCATCCTTCTCCGGCGTCGAAGAGCAGGAAGGCACGTGGCATTTGGATGTGCTGAAAAAATCCGAAAGCAGCGCCGGCCAGCGACAACACACCGCCGCCCCAGAAGAAGCAAACGAAGCCGAGCTTCTGCGCCGTTGTGTGCCATCCCACCCATTCCTCATAAAGTTTTGCGGCGACAATCGCGGCGAAGGCCACGGCCGCCAGGTGGAAGACGATCAGCGCCCAGTCCGGACTCAGGCCGATCTTCTGCAGCAGTCCCAGCAAAAAGATATGCGGCTGGAAGTAGATGGCAGGCGTGCCGTAGCTCGGCGTACGGATTGCCGTAACTCAAGCGGAAGCCCTGCGCGAACGATTGGCGCCCATTGGCTAGATAAGAAGGAAGGTCGTATTGAACGAAAGCTGTGGGAACCAGCGCCTGCCGCCATGCGCGCAAGGCTGTCCAGGCCAGGGGGATAAACGCGGGGATGCCCAGCAGCAAAGCAAACCAAAGTGGGATCTTGGACGAGCAAGCTGCTTCCTGGGACAAAACGCCTGACGCCGGTTGAGCCGTGGCTTGCATCCTGATTATTCATCGATCGCGAGCGAATCCTGGATTAGGGCTCCGGTCAAGTATTTTGGCCCCGTTTGGCACCGGTTATGCTGGACTCATGCGTTTGCCTGGCGACCTGATCCATGCCGCCCGAGGCCTGCGCCAATCCCCCGCCCTGGCCTTCACCGCCATCGCGTCGCTCGCGCTCGGGATCGGCGCCAACGTCACCATCTATAGCGTGGTCCGCGAATTGATCTTCGATGATCATGAGCGCCCGCCAGCCCGATCGCCTGGCGCGCGTCGACGGCGCGGCCGCTACGCCGATGTACCGCGATCTTCGGCGTGCCGGCGCCTTTCGAGGATCTGGCTTTCGAAACCGGCCTCGGCGATATGAACTGGAATACCGGCACCCGAAGCGAAGTCGCCTGGGAGATGTCCACCAGCGCCAATTTCTTCGATGTGCTGGGCGTCGGCGCAGGCCTGGGCCGCTTGTATTCGCAGCGGGACGAAGGACGTCCGGCCGCGGTGGTGAGTTACGGCTTCTGGCACGAGCGCCTGCAGGCCGATCCCGGCATCCTTGGCCGTTCGCTCCAGTTCAACGGCCGGCTTTATACCATCCTGGGCGTGCTGCCGCGCGATTATCGCAGCGTGATGGGGCATGGGGTTTCGCCCGAGGTTTATCGTTTGGCCCGATCCGATTCGCGCGACTGCCATCTTTTCGGGCGGCTGCGTGGTGGATTCACGCGCGAACAAACACGCCAGGCATTGGCTGCCGCGGCACGGATTATCGGTGGCCGGGACTTGGCGAAACAAATGATCCCGCGGGCCATGGCCGGCCTGGCCGCGCATCAGAACAGCACAGGCGACGATCGCAGCTACTTCGTGTTTTTCGTCGCTCTATTGGGCACCGCGCTCCTGCTCGGGACCATCGCGTGCTTTAATGTTGCCGGATTGCTGCTCGCGCGCGGCGTCACTCGGCAGCGGGAATTGGCGATTCGAAAAGCGCTCGGCGCCAGCCGTTTTCAAATCACCCGGCATCTGCTGGCCGAAGGATTCGTGCTCGTGGCGCTGGGCGCGGGTGCGGGTCTGGTCGTGGATTTGTTCTTGCGCCACTGGCTCAGCTACGTCCGCTGGCCATCGGCCTACAATCTCCCGTTCGAATTCCACTTCCAGAATGATCGCGGCCTGTTTCTCTATGCTTTGGCGGCGGCCTTGGCGGCGCTATTGGTATCGTCGCTGCTCCCTTCTCTGCGCGGTTCCCGTGCCGATCTCGGCCTGGCGATGAAGCAGGGCGAGCCGGCCTTCTCCGTCCGCCGCTGGAGCTTGCGAAACACCTTCGTCGCGATCCAACTCGCGCTATCGATGGTGCTGCTCACGCTCGGCGCTCTATTCGTTAGAAGCTTCCTGCAAGTAGCCGAAGTTAATCCCGGATTCGACGTTGCACATACCGTGATTGCAATCGTCTACTCGCATAATCGCGGCCCCAGCGACTGGTCGCGGCGCGATGGCGCGGTCCGGCGATTGAAGGAAATTCCCGGCGTGGTTGGCGTCACGTCCATGGGAACGCTGCCGTTCATGGGAGAGCTGCCACAGAGCCGGATACGCCGCAAGGACGATCCGCTTTCATCGGCTCGCGATGCTTACAACGTGGGAGCCGGAGAAGAGTTTTGCAAGGTTCTGGGAATTCCCATCCTGCGCGGACGCGACTTTGAAATTGCCGACCGTTCCCGCCAGCCGGAGCCCATTCTGGTGAATCAGACGCTCGCGCGGCAACTGTTCGGCGAGGCCGATCCTATCGGCGCTGAATTACTGTCGGGACGCGAGAATGAACAGGTCTTCGAAATTATCGGCGTAACTGGCGATGCGAAGATGCGCACGCTCGGCGAGGATCACGCTCCGGTCTTCTTCACTCCGTTTGTAGATTCCCAACTGATCGTTCGCGTGGCAGGCCATCCGGCGCAATGGATCCAGCCGCTCGAAGAAGCGCTCTCCCCGATGGCGACCGAATCGCCCATTGTCGTTCATCCGGTATCGGACGCAGCCGCCGGCGCCATCTTTCCCATGCGAGTGGCCGCCGGATTTGTGGGATCGCTCAGCGCCATCGGTCTGATCCTGGTGCTCACCGGCCTCTACAGCTCGGTCTCCTACGCCACGCGCAGACGAACGCGCGAGATGGCCATTCGCGCGGCAATCGGCGCCACGCGTTCCCATATTCTTTGGACCTGCGATCCGGGAGGGCGCAGCGATTCTCGTTTGCGGAATCGCGTTGGGTCTTCCTCTCGCGATAGCCGCCATTCGACCCCTCACAGGCCTTCTCCCCTCGGGCGTCAACCCTTGGGACCCCATCCTGTTCTTTGCTATTGGAATTGTTTTACTCGCGACCGGGGCGGGCGCGGCAATCCTGCCCGCCCGGTTCGCTGCTCATGTGGACCCATCCCTGGCCTTGCGGCAGGAATGATCGCGCAAGCTAGTTTTGCGCGTTGGGCGCACCAGCCCGTCGAGCCTGACGAGCGGCCTTTCGCGCCTGCCGCAACGAAGCCAGCTTCTGCTGCTGGTCCGGCGTCAGGATTTGGTAGACCTTCGCCATCGCCGCGCCTCGGATTGCCGCAAGCTGGCCCATCTGGCCGCCTTCGGTACTCGCGAGTTGCTGGATCTGCGCCGTCATCATTGGCCTGGACAGCAGCTTGTAACGACTGCCGCGTCTGGCGTCAACTGCTGGCGGACCGGCTGAGACGACTGCCGCGCGATCTGGAAAATCGACTTGGCCTGCGTCTGCTGGGCCGGTGTCAGGTTAAGCTCGTTGGATAGGAACGCGCCCATCCGCCCGTGCCGGTGAAAACCGCCGGCCGGTGTAGTAGTCGGCCGCAAATAAGACTGGCGGCGCCGAGTGCTGCGACGGCCGTCCAGGCGGCAAATTTGTTTCTGAAGGAAGTCATGTTTTTCGTACTCCTACCTGTTTGGACGAGAATGCGCTGGTGAGGTTAAGCCTCTTAGGTGTAAAGCCCGGTAAAGACTTGTAACGTCTTGCCAAGTCCGAGCACTTCCGATAGAGTGATGGAACGGAGTGAACCGAATGGCCTTTTGCGCAAATTGCGGTGCTGAAGCAAGTGGACGTTTTTGTCAGAAGTGCGGCGCACCCCTGCCCGCTCCAGGAGCCGGCCCGGACCCGCGCCAAGCCCGGGCGCCATGCCGCCGCCCGGATGAATCCGCAGTAAATCCCTGCGCCCCCTGCCCCGGAGTTGGACAGAGCGTCGGAATGACGGACAACATGGCCGGCGCTCTCTGCTACCTGGTTGGCTTCATCACCGGGATTCTGTTCCTGGTGCTGACCCCCTACAATCAGAACCGCGAGATCCGGTTCCACGCCTTCCAATCCATCTTTTTGAACATCGCCTGGATAGCGTCTGTGGATCGTCGATCACCATCATTTTGATTCCGCTGCGCTACATTCCCTTTCTGGGCTCTTTATCAGCCTGATCGTCTTGATGCTGTCCTCGGCCTGGGCGGATTCATCCTGTGGCTCTACATGATGTTCAAGACCTACAACGGCGAGAAGATCGTTCTGCCGGTGGTCGGGCCCGATGGCCGAGAAGCAGGCCGGCGTTTAGGATCGGCGATTTGGCACCGCGCTTTTTCGTGTCGAGCATCGTATCAGTCCTGCGATGTTGTGTAGTACGATTACTTAGCATGCTGGTCGAATTTGAGTTTCGAGGCGATATTTGCGTGCTTCGGCTGGAGGGGCGTTTCGCGACCGGCCAGGATTCGCTCTACCTGCATACCAAAGCCGAAGAGTTGAAGAATTCCGGCTACGTCAAGATTCTGGTGGACTTTAGCCGCGTCGATTACGTCGATTCCACGGGCATTGGATTCCTGATCGGCATCTATACCAGCGTCAAGAAGAGCCCCGCTGGGCCAGTTTGCTTTATCCAACGCGAACCGCCGCGTGCGGGAGGTGCTGGAGCTGACGCGGCTGGCCCAAGTGATCCAGATCTATCCCAACGAAGCCGCGCGCTCTGGACGCGTTGAACGCCGGCGGGCAAATCGTCGGCCTCCCAAGCCAGCTGATCATTCGGCGGCCGCCAGCACTTCTTCGGGAGCCGGCTTTCCGCGCTTGGCGTAGCGAATCTTTGCCGGATTTGCCGATCAGGTACACGGTTCGCTTCACGATCAGCCCCTTGGCGCGATAAGTCCGCGCCCACTCGCTGCCCGGGATCGGCCAGCAATGCGAAGGGAAAAGCGTGGTTGGCGCGGAACCGGGCATGCTTGGCTTCGTCTGGCCGGATTGATCCCGAATACCACCGCGTCTTTCGACTGCGCGAGCGCCCAGTTGTCCCGAAATTCACAAAGCTGCCGGGTGCACAGCGTGGTCTCATCAGCCGGGTAGAACACCAGCACGACGTTCTGGCCATGGAGCGCATGCAACGAAACCGGACTTCCATCCTGATCGCGCAGGGTAAAGGAGGGCGCGTCTTGGCCCACCGGCAGTAGATCGGAAAATAGCCACGAAAACATTTTTTCAGTTTATCGTGGACCTGCGATTAGCCGTCTATCGCCGCCGAAGAGCTTGCGGGATTATGATTGGATCAGATGCACCGCCGTCAGTTTCTTTGTTCGTTGGGCGGCGCTGCGATTCAAACCCAGCTAGCCGCGGCGCAACGCCAATCCGTACTGGCCGCTTCATCTCAGGAATCGAAGGCCGATTTCACGCTGCGGATCGCGCCAGCGGACATCGAAATTGCGCCCAAGCGAGTGATTCGGACGTTGGCCTATAACGGCATGGCTCCCGGACCGCTGCTGCGCATGAAGGAAGGCCAGCCCGTCACCATTGATGTGATCAACGACACGGGCGAGCCGGATATCGCGCACTGGCACGGATTATGGATTCCTCCGGCGGTGGATGGAGCATCGGAGGAAGGAACTCCGCTGATCCCCGCACACCGTTCCGCGCGCTACACCTTTACGCCGCGTCCGAGCGGCACGCGCTGGTATCACTCGCACGTCATGGCGGGGCGGAATCTAAAGCGCGCCACCTATACCGGCCAGTTCGGATTCATTTACATCGAGCCACGCAGCGAGCCAGGCAATTACGATCAGGAAATATTTGTGGCGCTCAAGGAATGGAATCCGTATTTCTCGAGCGCGGGCCCGGATGACGATTCCATCGACGTGGCCTATGAACACTTCTCCGTCAACGGGCATGCGCTGGGTTATGGCGAGCCGATTCGCGTAAAACAGGGACAGCATGTTTTGTTGCGCATCCTGAACGCCAGCGCCACCATACATCGCCGCATCGCCATCGCCGGGCATCAGTTTCGGTAGTTGCCATGGACGGAAATCCGGTTGCAGTTCCGAAGAGCGTGGGCGCGCTCGAACTCGGACCGGCCGAGCGCATTGACGCAATCGTGGAGATGAATCAACCAGGCGTCTGGATTCTGGGCGCCACGGACGATCACGACCGCGAACATGGGATGGGCATCGTGATCGAGTACGCCGGGCAATCCGGCCAGCCGCGCTGGCTGCCTCCGAGCGCTGAACTTTGGGATTACACAGCCTTCGGGAACGCAGGCAAACCCGACGCGCCATCCGCGCCCTTCGAACCCCTGCCGCTGGTGTTCGAGAAGAAGTTCGCCGGCCACCATTGGGTGGATAAATGGACCATCAACGGCAAATCGTTTCCCAAGACCGATCCGATTCGCGTGAAAGCGAATGGCCGCTACCGGCTGGTGTTCGACAACCGCAGCAACGAAGCGCATCCCGTCCACCTGCACCGCCACACGTTCGAACTCTCCAAGAGTCGCCGGCGTGCCGACATCGGGCGTCTTCAAGGATGTGGTGGTGGTCGCTGCCAAGAGCCAGACTGAAGTGGATCTGATGGCGAACAACCCCGGCCTGACACTGTTCCACTGTCATCAGCAAATGCATATGGACTACGGATTCATGACGCTGATGGAGTACGTTTGACGGAAACGTTCCTGGAAACCAGCTAAAATTCATTTTTGGACTTGTGACAACGGAGCCTTGAACTGACACCATCCGCATTAGTTCTTCCCAGGAACCCTCAAAGAAAGTTTGCTCTGTGGCTGGTTCTCTTTCTTTCCGGAACCATGATCGCCCGGGCGCAGGGGAATTACGAAATCCAGGTGTATCCTTCCGAAACGCAGGAACCGGGCACCACCATGGTCGAACTGCACAGCAACTACACAGTTGAGGGCAGCAAGGGCATCGTCGACGGCGTCTATGGAACCGAACATCAGTTGCACGAAACGGTCGAGATCACCGAGGGCATCACCAACTGGTTCGAAACCGGATTCTATATCTTTACCAGCGCCAATCCCAATCAGGGCGGCTGGCAGTGGGTGGGCGACCACATCCGGCCGCGGGCGCGAGTCCCCGAGTCCTGGCACTGGCCGGTGGGAGTCAGCGTGTCGCTCGAATTCGGCTACCAGCGTTACGTATTTTCTCCCGACACTTGGACGTTAGAGATCCGGCCCATCATCGATAAGCAACTGGGACGCTGGTATCTGGCCTTCAACCCCGTTGTCGACCGCAGCTTTCACGGGCCAAGCGTGAGTCAGGGCGCGGTGTTCGCTCCGGACTTCAAAGCCGGTTACGATTTCACGCCGAAGATCAACGCGGGTTTGGAATACTATAGCAGCCTCGGTCCGGTGGGCAATTTCGATCCGCTCTACCAGGAGGAGCAGCAGATTGTGCCCGCCATCGATCTAAATCTGTCGCCCAAGTGGGAGTTCAACTTCGGCGTTGGCGTGGGAGTCACGCGCGGCACCGATCACCTGCTAGTGAAAATGATTCTCGGGCGGCGTTTTGGCGGGAAAAAGTAGCGTGATGGCAGCAGAAGTATGACATCATGGAAATGATTTGCACCGGCCACAATCAGGACCGAACCAGCGCCGTTACGCCGGAGTTAAACTAGGAGTCAAACTAATGCGTCCGCAGTGGCCCGAATCCGGCGTCAGTGCGGCCTGCGATGTCCCGAAGCCGGTATGGCTTCGACAGGCCGCTGCACCCGCTGAAGCCCGCAGACGCCGCAGCGCGAAAGCTGGCTTTGCGTTGCCCCGATTTCACTCCTGAAGGATTCCGCCACCACTCATGATCGTCGATTCACACCAGCATTTTGTCCGCCTTGCCAAACATCCCGAGGTGGAAGGCTTCCGCGAGGCGCAGCTCGCCGGAAAAAATCCGGACGCGCTGCCGCAACTGAGCGACGCCGATGTCAACAAAAACCTGCAGGCCGTCCTCGGCTTGATGACGCAGCGCAACATCGATATGGCATTTGCTTCTCCGCGAGCCAAAGCCATGGCGACGCACGACGGGACGGTGGAGCAGAACGGACTCTGGGCGGATCTCAATAACAGCCTGGTGCTCCGCGCCTGCCAGTTAAACCCCGGCAAATTCGCTCCGGTCGGCATGCTGGGCCAGCACCAGACCTGCCCTTCCGAGCGCATCGCGAAGCAGATGGAAAAGTGGGCCGGCGAGGGATTCGTCGCGTTCAATTTCGACCCCGACGGCACCGGCGGACGCTGGAGCAACCCTCCGTTCACCGGCAAGCACAACTATCCGGTCTTTGCCGCCGCCGAGGCGCTGGACGTGCCGCTGGTGCTGCACGGTTCAGGAATCCATCAACCCGAATTTCCCGCACACCGCCGTGCAGTATCTGGTGGCCGATATCGCGGGCTTCGTGCAGCTCATGATGGCCAAGGAGCTGTTCAAGGATTTCCCGCGTCTGCGTTTCCTGATTCCGCATGCGGGCGGCGCGTTGCCCTGCCAGATCGGACGCTGGCGCGCCATCGCGAAGTTCTACAACTGGTCCAGCCCCGATGAGATTCTCGGCTCGGGCAATGTCTTCGTCGATACCTGCGTGTACAACCACCTCAACATGCGGATGCTGTTCGAGGCGGTGCCGCTGGACAACATTCTGTTTGGTTCCGAATGCGACGGCGCATTTCCGGGCATCGTGAATCCGGAGACCAACGACCATGTGGACAACACCCGCCGCTACGTGGACGATTCCAGCTTAAGCAGCGCCGACAAAGAACGGGTTTTCTCCGGCAACTCGGCGCGAGTGTATCCGCGGGCCAGCCGCTGGATGAAGGCTTAGACTAAGGGCAAAAGGCTCAGGCCTCGTCCACCCATTCGACGCCCATCGCCACCAGCTTGGCGCGCAATCCCGATCGGTCCAGGCTGAGCGCGCCGGCCTTCAACGCCTGGCGGCTCATCTCTTCTTTGGCAATGCGGGCGTCGCGCCAGCGCCGCCACTTCCGCGGCAAGCTCTCGCGGCACCACCACCACGCCGTCGACATCGGCCACGATCACGTCGCCCGGATGGACCGTTGCTCCCGCGCAAACCACGTCCGTATTCACCCAGCCCGGCGTAGCCTTCACCGTGCCCTGCGCCGAGATGGCCTTCGACCATACCGGAAACTCCATCGCCGTGAGATCGGCCACGTCGCGCACGCCGGCGTCGATAATCAAGCCGGTCACGCCGTGCGCGCGCAGTGAAGTCGCCAGCAGTTCGCCGAAAAAGCCATCCGTCGATTCGGCAAACGTCGTCACCACCAGCACGTCGCCGGGCTTGCAAACCTCCACCGCCGCGTGAATCATGATGTTGTCGCCGGGCGCGCAGGAAACGGTGACCGCGGGACCGGCCAGTCGCGCCGTGGGATAGATCGGCCGCATGTAAGGGCGCATCAAGCCCGGTGCGATTCTGCGCTTCGTGGACGGTGGCGACGCCCTGTGCTCCAAGGCGGCGAACCACGTCCGGATCGGGACGTGGAATATTGCGAACGATTCTCGGTTTCATAAGCTGTCAGTTATATCGCGAGCCTGGGCACGTGCAGCGTGCGCGCAAGATGCCGGGGCCGCGCTTTGCAGATATACTGATTCGGACGCCCCGCGCGGCGTCCGTGTCGGGAGATGACGTGGATCAGAGGATAGTCAGTTTCCGGGCCGCGCTCGATGCCCGCCCCGTCACCGGCTTTCACATCCGGATGGTCACCATCGCGGTGCTGCTCCTGCTCACCGAGGGCTTCGATTCCCAGGCCATCGGATACGTGGCGCCGGCGCTGCGCGAGCTCCTGCATCTCACGCCTCTGCAAATGGGCAGCGCCCTCAGCGTGGGGCTTTTCGGGCTCACCATCGGCGCGCTGCTGTTCGCTCCGCTGGCGGACCGCTTCAAGACCCGCGGCCTCCTGGTCATTTGCATTCTGATCTGCGGCATCTCCACGCTCGCCACCATCTGGGTCTCGTCCCTGCAGATGCTGATCGCCTGCCGCTTCCTCACCGGCTTCGGCGTGGGCGGCGTGATGCCCCAGGCCATCGGCGTGGTTTCCGAATACGCGCCCACACGCTGGCGCACCACCATCGTGACCATCGCGGTCGCCGGCTTCTCGCTAGGCGGCGTAGTGGGCGGCACGGTCAGCGCCGCGCTGATCCCCAGGTACGGATGGCAATCGGTGCTGATCTTCGGCGGCGTGGCCGCGCTGCTGATGCTGCCGTTCGCCCTGTGGAGCTTCCCCAATTCGCTGCCCCAGCTTCTGAATTCCGCCGAGCCGCGCGCCGAACTGGCGAAGGTAGTGGCGCATCCTAGCGCCGGGCTGGAAGGAGCCGAAGATCCCGGCGGACTCCGTGAAAGAGCACTTCCCTGTGCGCCTGCTCTTTGAAGGCGGCTACACCGCCCGCACGCTGCTCATCTGGACCGCCTACTTCATGAATATCTTGGCGCTCTACTTCATTCTGAACTGGCTGCCTTCGGTTCTGAAGGCGGGCGGACTCTCCATCGCGCGCTCCAGCCTGATCACCAGCCTCTACAGCGCGGGCGGCATCGTGGGCGGCTCTGCTGTTCGCCTATATGAGCGACAAAACCAAGCCGCAATGGATGCTCGGGATCGCTTTCGTTGGAAGCGCGCTGTGCCTCCTCAGTCTCGGCTCGGCGGGCACCAATGCGTCTGCTGCTAACCAGCAGCGCCATCGGCGCGGGCTTCTGCACCATCGGCGGACAGAATTCGATGAACGCCTTCACCAGCGCCTATTATCCGGCCGCGGCGCGCGCCACCGGCCTCGGATGGGCGCTCGGCATGGGCCGCTGCGGCTCGATCCTCGGACCGTATCTGGGCGGCGTGCTGCTCGAAATCGGTGTCTCGGGCCCGAATCTGCTGAAGCTGGTCGCGGTCCCGGCGCTGATCACCGCGATTGCCATTCTGCTGGTCTCGAAGTCGCCCGAAGCCGGCGCGCTGGATGCGGCCTCCGGCGGGCGGCTGGAGACCGTGGCGGGCCATTAGGCGGATAATCATCTCACGCGCAGAATAATCTTCCCGGCTGTGGCGCGGCTTTCGAGATCGCGATGGGCCTGCGCGGCTTCGGCCAGCGGATATTCGTGCTCCACGCGCAGCTTGAGTTTGCCTTCGCCGATCCAGCGGAAAATATCTCCCGCGCGCCATGCGATTTCCGCGGGGCTCGAAACATGCGTGAGCAGCGTGGGCCGCGTGAGATAAAGCGAGCCGCGTTCGGTAAGCGCGCGCGTATTCAGAGGCTCGATCTGGCCGCTCGAAACGCCGAAGTGGATCATCATGCCGCGCGGCTTCAGACAATCCAGGCCTTTGAGGAACGTGGTCTTCCCCACGGCATCGTAGACCACGTCGACGCCTTCGCCGCCGGTGATCCGTTTCACTTCCGCCACCCAATCCTGCTGTTCGTAGAGCAGGGTCTCGGCGGCGCCCGCTTCGCGCGCAATGGCAGCCTTCGCCTCGCTGCCGACGGTGGCGATCACGCGCGCGCCCGCTTGTGACGCCAGTTGCACCAGCAACCGGCCCGTGCCTCCCGCGCCCGCGTGAATCAGCGCCGTCAGTCCCGGCTTGAGCGGATAAGTCGTCTGCGTGAGATAGTGCGCGGTGAAACCTTGCAGCATGGCGGCAGCCGCGGTTTCCAGGCTCGTGCCTTCCGGAATGCGCGCCAGCATCTTCGCGGGAACGGCGGCGTATTCGGCGTAAGAGCCGCGCACCATCACGTAACCCACGCGGTCTCCCGGCGCGAAGCCAGTGACGCCCTCGCCGATCTTTTCGATCGTGCCCGCGGCTTCCATGCCGGGAATCGCGGGCAGCGGGACTTTGTTGACGCCGCTGCGCACGTTGATGTCGGCGAAGTTGACGCCCGCGGCCGCGATCTTCACCAGCACTTCACCGGCGGCAGGTTCGCGGCATCGGGCGCTCGCCGAACACGAGAACTTCCGGCGGCCCGGTTTGTTCGATGTAGGCGGCTTTCATTACTGCCGCACCTTTTACCGCCACGCAAACCCCAGCCCGCTGCCCGTCCCCGCTTCCGAGCGGTAAGCCGCCGACGTAATCCACGAGATTCATTTTCAATCCCGCTTCCGTCATCGCCCCCGCCACGGCAATCCAGTTCTTGATTTCCGACGTCCCCGATTGCCAGCGCTGCTCTCCGGCACCTTCCCCAACGCCGCCGCATCGCCCCTTCCCATCGCATCCAGCACCTCGCGGTCGAACTCTTCATCCACCACGAAATGCGACATGCCGCCCGAAGCCACCATCGCCACCGTTTTGTCTTCCGGCCAGGAGGCCACGGCCCGCGCCAGCGCGCGCCCAAATTCGAAGCATCGCGCGGCCGGCGGCTGATTGGGCGGATAGAACGTGTTCACGAATACCGGCACGTGCGGCGTCACTTGATCGCGCATGATCCGCCGGTAAACGAAGCCGAAGGCGTGCGGCGCGGCGTTGGAGCCGATTTCGCCGGTCTGCAGCCGGGTCATCTGCGTGACGTCGAAGCCGTCCGCGGTAAGCGCGGCGGTCACGTGCCACCCCACGTCCGGCAGGCACGGATATTGCGTGTAGACCTGCGGCGTCCGGTCCAGTTCGGCGCGCGCGATCGCCGGGTTGAGCTTCGCCAGAAACTCCGGCGTGCGCGGAATGCCTTCCACATAAGGTCCGCGGAAGACGCTAAACGCCGGGATCGTTTCCCGCGTGAAAACTTCCAACTGGTCGTTGCCCACGATCACCGCCATGTCCGCGCCGCGTGGCCGCGTAAGTATCGGCCAGCGTCGCGATGGCCCGCTGGCAGCGCGCATGACGTTCGCACAACTACTTCCGGGCCGGATCTGATCGGGAAGATTCTCGCTCGCTGCGCAGCGCCGCCAGTTCATCGAACGTGTATGTGCCGCCGCGAAACGGATGCTGCTTCTCGGCGCGGTCGGCCGGCACACGGTCCTTCCAATACTCGGAGGGAATGGAGACCATAACTCCGTGCGAAGTGCCGATTCCGAGAACGATGCGAGCCATATGGATTCGTCTCTTCCTTGGTCCGGCGTGATGAGGCAGCGGCGCCGGGCGCTGTCGAAGTTTCCTATTATACGTCCCAGCCAGCAGGCGGCGAATCAGGGATTACTTCAGGGATGACGAATTTTGTTGTTGCGCGCCAGGTAGGCGGCCAAGGCGTCTAAATCCGCATCGCCGATTTCGGTTTTGCGAAAAAACGGCATAATCGAGACGCCTTTTCGCACAAATGTTTTGGTGACCGGCGGAATCAAGTCCGTACGTTCACTCAGCAGGGCCGGCTTGGCGCCTTGGTACTTGGTCTGCAATGCCACCGTGCCCGGCAATCCCGGGCCGTGACAAGTGGCGCACCAATAATTGAATACTTTCTCGCCCTTCTGAATGGTAGCTTCGTCCGCCCCAAAGGCCGATCCGGAGAACGCGAAAGAGGCCAGCAGAAACAGTCCTGTTACCGACGTGCTTCATGCCTTCGTCCCCCGCAGATGCTTGGGCCAGATCCCGTAACGACCCGCTGAAATGATCCCGTTGGGATCGACGGCATCCTTCACCGTTTCGTGAAAGCGCCGCAGCGCATGATTATTGAAGGAATACGTCGCCATCACTTCATCCTGGTACGCCGGAGCGGTTCGATATTCGCCCCAGCCATGCTCGGCTGCGACGCGAATCACCTGTTTGAAGGTCTCGCGATTCTTCTTGTTGGTGGCGATGTCGTGCGTGATCGGAAAGCCAAAGAGGAAGATGAAGGATCGCGTCCAATACGTCGACGGAAGACTGAAGGAGAGCAGCGGCAAGCCGTAATCTTTTGCAGCCTGAGAGAAAACCTTGTTCGCTTCCAGGATCGCTTCGCCGGTTCTGGGAATAATTGGGGAAAACCAGATGTGGCCGTTGGTGGGCGTCGGGTTGGATGGCGAGCGGGCGCCGATGGAAAACATCTCGAGGCTCGGGATTCCAAACTCCGGCTTGTGGACCTTGTTGAACTGCTCAGGTGTCAGCGGAAGTTTGTAGAATTCGCCATCTTGAAACTTAGCGCCCGGAATCGCTGAAAACTTCTCCTGCGCGTACTCCCACTGCGCCCGGATCGCTTTCGCCGGCCCATAGAACTTGACGGTGCAGTTCCAAAACGGAATGCCCTTGTCCTCGGCATATTTGTGCAGCTCGGCCCCCTCCACGCCGCTTCGCTCCAGCATCGCCGACACCTCCGGTGCTCGCGGAGGCATCATGAAGCCGCCCAGAATGGGGCTGCCCAGGCCCGGCATGCCGTTCGATATGCCCGAGTTCTCGAGGAACGTGAGAACATCCACCATCGGGACGAGGTCTTCGTACTTCGGCACCGTCACGGTCCCGGTGAGATAAGCGTCCGGCTCCGGCATAAGCCAGAGCCCCATCTTGGTGACCACGCCGAAGTTCGATTGCGAAAACATGCCGTCGATCCACGGGCCGAATCCGAATTTGTATTGCTGCCAGGTTTGAGCGGCGGGCATCGCGCCCATGCCAGTGCGCAGCAGGTCGCCGTTGGCCAGCACCACTTCCATTCCGCAGTGCGAATCGAAATGCACGCGAAATTCCGAGCGCAGATAGCCGCCTCCATGATCGAGCGCGTTGCCGATCGGGCTGCCCCAGCCGGGATCGGGAACATCCACCCAAACCTTCAGCTTGCGTTCCTGGATATAGCGATAAAGATCGAAATAACTGACGCCCGGTTCCACCAGCGCGGAGTGGTTGCGCTCGCTCACGTCCAGGATGCGGTTCATCCGCTTGAGATCCAGGACTACGCTGCCCGAAAGATTCGGCGCCGAGCCGCCATAGCCGAGATTCTTTCCGGTGGAGATCGGATACACCGGGATCTTGTATTCGTTCGCGGTCTTCATCACCGCCTGCACCTGCTCTACTGTGTAAGGCGCAACGGCAGCCGATGCGACGCGCTCTTCGGGCTCGCCCCAGAACGGCGAATAGGCGTCGCGATAGAGCGCCACGTCTTCGTCGCTGGTGAAAACCCATTCCTTGCCGACGGCTTCTTCGAATTGCTGCAGGGCGTCCGAAAAATCCTTTTGATTTACGCCAGGGGGTAGCATGCTATCCGCGCTCCTTCGGACTAGACTTTCTTAGAGCAATCACCCACGAGATCAGCGGTTCGCCGTCTGGGTCGCGACTCGGCTGCTCAACGCGGGACACAACGCGCATGCCGTGATCCCAAGCCAGTCGTTCCAGGCAGAATAGAGGGCCATGGGCGGTCAACCCGGCGATCGCCACCGGCCGCTTCTTCCACTGGAGATCGAGATCGTGGAACCACAAATCGGTAATATCGCCGCGGATCGCGTGAACCGCAGCACCTTGCGCCTTCCACTCTTCACCAAAAGCCACGCTGGCCGGGAATCGCTCGTCGAAAATCACCTTATAGAAGTTGGCGTGATCGAGGTTGACCTCAGCGCCGCGCTCGCCGGGGCTCAGGTTCCTGCCTGCGACGGCCATCGGCAGCACGGACGCCGCAATACCTGCTTGAATGAATTCTCTTCGACTCGCCATGGATTCAGCTCCCTCGGGTCGGCGTTTTCCCGACCGAAGCCTAGAATATACCATCGTTGCATGCAAGTCGAGCGCGTCGCCGCGACGCCGTTTTCTATTGTGGATTGAAGAAGATGGCGGAGAGGGGGAGATTCGAACTCCCGGAACCCGTAAAGGTTCAACGGTTTTCGAGACCGCCGCATTCGACCACTCTGCCACCTCTCCGTGACGAGCACTATTGTAACGTATCCGGAAAACGAGAACATCAAATCGAACGTGAGCTGGCGGTTCCGCGCTTGAAGAAGAGCTAAACCGCGTTAGACTGATATAAAATCGAACGCGTCCAGACGGTCCTCCCGGTAGAAGGCCGATTTCTCAGCCATTTGGAGGAGATGTGAAACTACACCTTTCAGGCTCTCAGGGCCTTCTTCAACCTCGATGTTTGGGCGCAGCCGCCGGCCTGCTCCTGACGGCCATATTATCGCTCGCCGCCGACAACTCCTACCGGCAGCCGCCTGAGCTTGTCCGCGATGCACTGCGGGCCCTTCCCACTCCGGTGGTTTCCGTCAGTCCGCAACGCGATTACGCGATTTTTCTGCAGCCGGTCCGCTACCCGCCGATCGCCGAGGTTGCCCAACCCATGCTGCGCCTGGCCGGAATCCGCATTGACGTTCATACCAACGGCATGCACCTGGCGCCCTACTACACATCGCTCCTGATCCGCCGTTTGTCTGACGGGCAAGAAATCAAAGTGGCTCTGCCGCGCGATCCGAAGCTAGGCGCGCCCGTTTGGAGCCCGGACGGAACGCGGTTCGCCTTCACCAACACGCTCGCGGACGGCATCGAGTTATGGCTGGGAACCACCGCCACGGGCGCGACGCGGCGAGCTCTTGATAGAAGTGCCGGTGTCAGAATCAATGGCGTTCTGCCGGCGCAACAGCGCGAGGGGATGGGGCCGGTTGCATGGATGGGCGACAATCGCCTGTTGCTGGTCCGGCTGGTGCCGGCCGCTCGGGGAGCGCCGCCCGAAGAAAGTGCGATCCCTCAAGGTCCGCACGTACAGGAAAGCCTCGGACATGCCGGCCCGGCGCCCACCTATGAAGATCTGTTGAGCAGCCCTCATGACGAAGATCTTTTCGACTATTACGCGACCTCGCAACTGGCGTATCTCGACTCCGCGACCGGCCAAGTGAGCCTGCTTGGAAAACCCGGCCTGTATACCATCGTGCGCCCTTCGCCCGATCAGCGGCATTTGCTGGTGGGCTATCTCCACAAGCCTTATTCGTATCAACTGCCCTGCGGCCTCTTCCCGGAAGAAATCGAGGTCCGGGATCGCGGCGGAAAATTCGAATACAAGCTGGCGAGTCTTCCGCTGGCGGAACGCGTGCCGCTCGCCGGGGTCCGCGGCGGACCTCGTTCCATCGCGTGGCTGCCCGAAAAGCCGGCCACGCTTACTTGGGCGGAAGCCCTCGATCATGGCAATCCAAAAGAGACCGTTCCCTTCCGGGACAAGATCCTGGTCCTCCCTGCGCCTTTCCAGACCCAGCCGCTGGAAGTTTTCAAAACTCCGGAACGCTTTCGCGGGATGTGGCCGTTAGCAAACGGCCAAGCGCTGGTTGAGGACTATGAGCGCAAGGAGCGCATTGTCCGGACTTTCGAAATCGATCTCGAAAAGCCGGGTTTGGAAGGCCGCGTCATTTTCAAACGCAACGAGCGTGACGAGTATCATGACCCCGGCAACCCGGTGTTGAAGACCACACCGGACGGCCGACGGATCGTGATTCAGACCGGCGACGAGATTTACCTGGCGGGCGCGGGGGCGTCGCCTTCGGGCGATCACCCATTTCTCGATCGATTCAACCTGGCGACCTTAAAGTCCGACCGATTGTTCCAAACCAGCGATGCGTATGAAGCCGTGGTCGCCATGCTGGACGACGCCGGAACGCGCCTGCTCACGCGCCGCGAAAATCCCACCGAGCCGCCCAATTATTTTCTCCGAACAGCGAATAGCCTGAAAGCTTTGACCCGTTATCCCAATCCCATGCCGCAGGCAGCGGGCATCACCAAACAGCTGGTCACGTACAAGCGCGCCGATGGAGTGCCTCTGTCCTTCACCCTTTACCTGCCTGCGAATTACGCCCCGGGCAAGCGCCTGCCCACGGTGGTCTGGGCGTATCCTTACGAATTCAGCGACGCCGCCACCGCCGGCCAGGTGACGGGGCATGCGGCCCAAGCTTTTCCGGAGCTCAACTATCATCAACTGGTCGCGCTGGACGGATACGCGCTGCTGGACAACGCCGCCATGCCGATCGTCGGCGATGCCGATACGGTGAACAACACCTACGTCGAGCAGCTGCAAATGGACGCGCAGGCGGCCATCGATAAGGCCGTCGAGATGGGCGTGGCGGACCGGGAACGCATCGGCGTTTTCGGGCACAGCTACGGCGCGTTCATGACCGCCAACCTGATCGCCCATACCAAGCTGTTTCGGGCTGCCGTGGCCGAAAGCGGCGCGTATAATCGCTCGCTCACGCCCTTCGGTTTTCAATCGGAGCGGCGCACCTTCTGGGAAGCCCCTGAGATCTACACCAAGATGTCGCCCTTCTGGTTCGCGGACAAAATCAAGACGCCCGTATTGCTGATCCACGGAGAGGCGGACGACAATACCGGGACCTATCCGATCCAGTCCGAACGCTTCTACGCGGCCATCCGTGGAAATGGCGGCACCGTGCGCCTGGTCATGTTGCCCGCCGAGGCGCACGGCTATCGGGGAGAAGAAACCATGGAGCACGTGCTTTACGAAGAGCTCACTTGGTTTGACAAGTACCTGAGGTGAAGTAAGTCCGGACGTTCGCGCGGACGACGTTTAACATCAGCGGAGACCCATCGCTATTTTTGAGGCTCTGAACGATTCTTCACGGCGATGCGGAACGAGACCAATTCCGTCTTCTGTGGCCGCCATGAGTTCGAGGCGCATTTTCGCCCAAGCGATTGAACGGCGGCAGGCGTGATGTCGAGGCCGGCTGAGCCGGTTAGGATCTGGTTCATGCTGTTGTGGGTCACCGGGACAATGGTGGCGGCGGCGACGTCGATGCTATATTGCCCGCCATGGGAGTTATCGGTCCTGCACTGTTTGACGACGATACCGCTGCTGACGTCCGAGGCACGTACCGGTCTTACATTGAACAGGGTGTTGACGCCAAGAAAGCGCTACGACGGATTCTTGAGCGGTACCAACGGTGGTTTGACCGAGAAGATGGTGTGGGCGCGCTCGTCGGCTTCGCTGTGACTCAATCCGAACTTGGTCGCCTTGATCCCGTAATCCGCGATCAAGCGATAGCCGCTATCGATCATGGTGGGGACCTCCAACGCTGGCAGAGAGATAGTCCACATCTCGTCGACGAGCGACGGGCAGTTCTGTCTGAGGCGCGAGCACGATTGAACGCGCCCCAGCCACATCGAGTGCACTTGTCCCCTCCCGATCCCAAGCTCTCCGATTTGGTCGCAGGCGACGTTCTCGCGCTCGAGGTTCCATATGGGCTAGTAATCTTCCGTGTGGTGCGGGTCAAGCGGGCGTCTACTCAGGCATTGCCAGTGCTGGAACAACTGGAATATACCGGTCCGGACGTGCCGTCTTTAGATCTCTTGGAACGGCTGCCAAAACGCGATTTCCCGAACCCGACACCCAAGGATCTCGGCTGTTTCCACATTGTAGTGATGGCCGATCCTGGCCAATGGAGGCAACTGGGATTTCGAAAGATCGGCCGAATTCAGGGACGCGAGGCCGACTCGCGCCACCAGGTGCTATACAGGACGAGCAGGGCAACCTGGTCTCAGATATTGGCGTACTATCAAAATTCGCCCAACCAAGTAACTGCCAAGTGAAATCGCTTTCAGGCTCTGAACAAGAAATCCGACACCCCGATTCTACGCGGCGATGCGGAATGAGACCAATTCCGTCTTTGAGGCCGCCATGCCCTGAGCCTTGAGAAGCAAGTAGCGCAGATTCTTATACCCTCTCCCGCGACGTAGCAGCAACTTGATATTGCCATTGATGGCCTCCACGACCCGAATCGCACGGGGTATTCGTAGTAATTGAAGATGCCCTCATGGTGTTCGAGGAGCATTTTCGCAAACGATTGAACGCTGGCAGCCGCTACCACGTGAGCTGATCGATCCACCTTGACAGATACTCGACACCTTCAAGGGCATCGTTCTGCTTCCATAGTCCTTCCAGGCTCCCTTTCAACAGGTACACTTTCATCACTTTCCGGTTCAACTTGAACAACTGGTTCAGGATCTGCTGCTTGTCCGGCGTTAGATTCACCCATCGAGTCAACAGCAGCCAGCGCTTGCCCTTGATCAACTCTCGCCGGGATCCGCCTTGACGGAAGAACTCGGCTCGCCGAGTTTCGTCGACCGCCTTGCGCTCCTCGCAATCGGCCCGTATCGATTGCATTCCGTCGGATTCCTGCGCAGAGCCATTTTCTGGACGGGCGTGGACAAAGATGAAACAGCCCAAGCGGATGAGAGTCGTTATTGCCAACCACTCTCTTCCGCTTGGGCAGGATCAGTTGCTCAGAATATGAGCTTCAGACTGAACTGAGTTTGACGGGCATTCCCGATGATGCTCGTAATCTGGCCAGCGGTGGCGTTTGGCGTGGCCGCGAAGCTGGTGGTAAACGAGCCGGCGTTGAAAGCGGTCTCGTTGGGGACGCCGAAGTTCGGGTGGTTGAAGATATTGAACAGCTCGGCGCGGAACTGCAGGTTGAAACGTTCGGTGATTCGAGTGCTCTTCAGCACGCCGAAATCGGTGTCCACGTAACCGGGCCCAACCAGCGTATTCCGGCCCAGGTTCCCGACCGTGCCATACGCGGACGGCGTAAAGCATGCGGGATTGTACCATTGCTGTACGCTTTGGTTGGCATAGACATTGCATCCGGCGATGACGTTGGGACGCTCGGTATCAAAGGTGTTCCCCAAATCGGCCTGATCGCCTTCACCGATGGAGAACGGAACGCCGGTGTGCCAGGCCTGAATCCCCGTCAACTGCCAGCCTTCCTTCCAGCGGTTGCCATGGAAGGGCAGAAGGTAAACTACGTTGGCGGAAATCACATGCCGAAGGTCATAGCTGCAATTGCCGTAATCGGCATTCCAGTCATACGGATTCGTGATGGCGGAGCTGACGTTGTTGAAGCCCAGGCCGCCATAGGTATAGGCGCTATCCAGGCAATGCGAATAGGTGTAGGAGAACTGCATCACCAAATTCGAGGACAACTTATGCTCCAGGCTGACCTCCAGCGCATTGTAACTGGAATGGCTGGTGGTGTCCGTCATGTCCAGAGAGCCGAAATTCGAATTGACCCGCGGATTCTGGACACCGTTAATCGCGAAGTGGTCCACCCCATTGATGACGGTAGGAACCGGCGGATTGAAATCGTGGAAGGCCAGCAGGTGAACGCCGCGCGTTCCCGTATAGCCGACCGTCAGCAGCGTGTTCTTGAACAGCTCCCGCTGGATATTCACGTTGTATTCGATCGTGTAGGGCGTCTGTGCGTTCCATAGTAGGTGCCATTGGTCTGGCTTAACCCGCCGCCGATACCGGGGCAGGCGCTCGCCAAGGCCGTCGGGAAACAGGGATCGCCCGTCGGGAAGATTTGCAGCGTGGTCAAGAACGGCGGGTTGGAGGTGTAGGCAGACGAGAATGTGTAGGTCTCAAATGGATCGTGGAAGATTCCGAAACCGGCGCGGACCGAGGTCTTGTGGTCACCAAAAACATCCCACGCCAGACCCACTCGCGGATCGAAATTGTGGTTGGAGGGGTTGCTGACGTACGCATTGGGCACGTTTTGGTAAGCCGGTCCCGAATGGCGGCCCGACGAGGTTATAGAAGTTATTCCGTGCCTCCACCGGGTTCGATTCCCATTCGTAACGCAGCCCGAGGTTGAGCGGTCAATCGATTATTCACCTTCCAGTCGTCTTGAATGTAAGGATCGAGCGACATGGTGCGCTCGTAGCGGTTGGCATTCGTGCCGCCGTTGGGCGCTCCCTCGAACAGGAGCGGATTGCCTTGCAGAAAGTTCTGCAAGGACGCGAACAAATACCACCCGTTCCAAAACGTATACGCGTAAGGATTGTCCTGCTCGCGGCGCGCCCACAGGCCAAACTTGATGTCGTGGCTGCCGTGAATCCAATCCATGTTCTCGCTCTCCGTGAACTTGTTCTGGAGATATTCGAACGGATTGATAAAGGCCGATCCCAGGGGTGCGATATTGTCCGGCAAGCTGATATAGGCATCTTGCCGCGACGGCGTAAACAGATTGAGCGCGGGATGGAGCGTGGGCTGCGTTTCACCGGTGATCGGGCGCGAGTAGGAGGCCGTGAACTGGCTGATCAGGTTGGGCGAGAAGATGTGGCGCTCGCCGATGGTGAAGAACTGATTGTGCGTGGTGTCGAAGGTGGGCCAAAGACCAAAGCCGGCATAGGTGGTCCGGGTTCCGAAATCGCCCTCGTAGCGGACGAACATCGAGTCTTTGTCGGAGATGTTCCAATCCACGCGGCCGAGGCCAAAGTTCTCGGGCGAATTCTGCGCGCCCACATAGTTGTATATGCCGACATCGGAGTTGCCCGGCAAGAGAGAGGTTGGAAGCGGGTACAGCGCCAGCATGGCCGCCGCCGCCGGATTGATATTCGAAATGTGCTGGCCGCCAACGATCCCCTGGTGCATGGCAGCGCTGGGCACGAAGTTTACGTAGGTTGTATCCAGCACCTGCTGGATTCCCTCGTAGTTGAGGAAGAAGAAGATCTTGTTCTTCTTGATGGGTCCGCCCAGGCTGGCTCCGTATTGGTTTCTGCGGAAGGGCGGCACCGAGGGCCCGTCGAAAAAGCCGCGGGCATCCAGATCGCTGTTGCGGAAGAACTCGTACAGCGACCCGTGGAATTCATTGGTGCCCGATTTTGACACGGCGTTGATCGCGCCGCCATTGCCGCCGTACTGGGCGCCATAGGTGCTGGTGAGCGTCTGAAACTCGGCGATGCCTTCAATGCCGAGCGATGTGCCGGTAACGTTGGCGCCGGCATTGCGCTGCCACCAGTTCAAAACATCTTCGCCGTCCAGCGTGTTGGCGTATCCCTCCGGCCGGGTGCCGGAGATCGAGTAAGCATTGGCTACCGAAGTGAGCGCGCTGCTTCCGCCTTCCGGATAAGTCGCCACACCAGGCGCGAGCAGAATCAGTTGTTCGAAGTCGCGGCCGTTGAGCGGCAACTCTCGCATCTGGGTTTGATTCACCAGCGAAGAGACTGCCGAAGTGGTGGTTTGGACTTGCGCGGCTTCGGCCGATACGTTCACGGTCTGCGTGGCCTGTCCCACCTTCAACTGAAAGTCGACTACCGGCGCGCTTCCAACGGTCAGCGTAACGCCGGTGTGAGTCGCGTTCTGAAATCCAGATTTTGAGGCGGTTATTTGGTAAGGACCGATGGGAAGGTCCGGTACCAGGTATCGGCCTTGCTCATCGGTGTTGACGGTTTGGCTCACGGATGTGTCCGTGTCCCTGATAGTTACGGCCGCCGCTGGAACCGCGGCGCCTGAGGCATCTGTTACGCGTCCAGATATCGATGCCGTACCGGCTACCTGACTAAATGCATGCGTAGGCATGAGGTCCAGGCAAAAGCAAATCAAAACGCCGGCGACAAGAACTTCACGGTTCTTTAGAATTCGCAAGTTGAGACTCCCTCGAATAGACCCTGAAACTGCAAGCTTTACAAACTGTAGAAAAGATATCACCAGTCAATGCCTGATGGCTAGATTGACACGGTGATATCGCAGATCAGTCAACATGATGCCTCTCTATGCATGCAAACTGGACAGGCACAGACTTCGGCTTTGGGAAGAAAACGGGGCCGGTCTGCAGGAAGGATACTTACGAAACTCGCTGTGAAAGTACTATCTCGGGCCCGAACCGCTGGCGGCGGCCTTCTCAGCGTCTTCCCGCTCGAAGGCGCGGGCGGCGCTCAGGCGATTGTGCATCGCGTGGTTGCCTTCATGGCACGCGTACTCGAAAATCCGATACCCGGGCTCATGACGGATCGGGAATTCCACCGTCCACGGTGCGGTGAAGGTTTTGGGATCGTCAATGGTCACCTTATAGTCGATGATATTAGGAGCAACTCGCGTGAAACGCTCGGTCAGTTTCAAATCCTCGCTGTAGGGAACGCCGCCGACGTCCACCTTGCCGCCGATAAAGTTTGTAGTCTCCACTACCAGCGTGTTGCCCTCCCAATGGCCGCGTGGATCGCCCATGTAGGAGCGCAGCCCGGAACTGTCATGCGGGCGGCCGTCCAGCGGGATGAGGCGCGTCTCGTGAATCATCTCGTAGCGGATGGCCACCACTCCCGGCGCCTGCAAGATCTGCGATCCGTTTCCGTAAATGGACGGGAAGAACGACCCGGTGACGCCCCGCGTGATGCAGCGGTCATAGGTGCTCAGGTCCAGGTACGACGCCGGGCGCATGTTGTAATACTGCGGCTGCGACGGCGCGGCGTTTTTCGCCTTCGGGAGTAAGCGCGGGAAGGCGGCCATCGGGCGGATCGACGATGAGGGACGTCAATCGCGACGCGTCCTTGGCATACTCGATCCACTGGGCCGGAGCCGCGGCCGCATCCACGCCCCCATTCTTAACGAGAGCCCAGAATCCAGTGGTGGGCCGGATACCCGTATCGATCGTGCTTCTCTCCGACTTCACTTCTTGGGAGCGCGCGGCGTATTCCTGCTCGGTCAGAAAGCGGCGGGTGCCGTATTCTTTCGGCCGCTCCATGGGGACCCCGTTCAGGTCGTCGGTGGTGTAGACGCCCTGCAAATCCGGATCGCCCCAGGCAGTCTTGGGAGGCGTGTAGTGGCCGGAGCTGGTCTGGGCAAAAGCCAGGCCCCCCATCGCGAAACTGAATGCCAGGAACAGGGATCGGGATTTCACAAGGAACCTCCTACTTCGATTTTTTGACCACGTCGCCGTACAGCAGCTGTTCGGCGAATTCCACGCACTTGAATTCGGTCAACTGCGCATTCTTCCGGATATTCCGGTACAACACCAGATTGATTTTCCAGGGACGCGTGAACACCTGGGGATCTTCGATGGTGGCCTCGTAGTTCATATGATCGGCATCGATCAGATTGAAGCGCTCCACCACATGCAACTGATCGCTGTGGAAATCGCCCGCGCGATCGAACCAGCTCTGATCGTTGAAGCCGGTGTTATCCACCACCAGCGTGTCGCCTTCCCAGTGCCCGTTGGCCGTGCCCATCCAGGTATCCACCGATGCTTCCAGTGGCGTCTTGGTCATGTTGATCACCCGGTTCGCGCTGGCGTATTCATAGGCCATCAGAATTGTACTGGGAGTCTGCACGATCTGAAACGGGTACGGCATATAATTGGCGCGCGGGATGCCGGCCATGTAACATTTGATTTCCGGATCGTCTTTCCAGCGGTTCTTGAAATTCGCCTCTTTTTGTTTCAGCGCCTCGGGCTTGTAGGGAATCTCGCCGCCCTCCACCACGCCCTGGCCCGATGGAACCGCGCCCACCGCGCCCAATTGGAAGAACGGACCTGGCGCCGCCGGATGGTCTTGCAGATCCCAATTGGCCGTGCTCAAGGTTTGCCAGATTCCGTTGAGATTGGGATGGCCATCGTAGGTGCGAGGATTCGCAGAAGCACCGGCAAGATTTCCCGCCACGGCCATTACGGCCAAAGCGGCGGAGTACAACGTGGTTTTCATGATCGGATATTGGATCGCAAACTCAAGCCGCGGAGCTGACCCTGCCCCACAGTTTTTTGGACGCCAGTTGAGCGCCATCAGCCAGCGCGCGCAGCTTCAGCCAGCAGAAATCGGGATACACCGGGCCGAAACCGGCGAAGGTCCCAAATCCGCAATCGGTCCCGGCGATCACGCGCTCGCGTCCCACCAGGCCGGCGTAGCGGATGATGCGCTGCGACACCAATTCCGGATGCTCTATGTAATTGGAACTCGACGCGACAATGCCCGGAACCAAAATCTTGTTGTCGGGAAGCTTTTGATGAGACCAAATTTCCCATTCATGCTCGTGGCGGGGATTGGCCCCTTCCAGCAGCAGCGCCTGAGGCTTGGCTTTTAAGACGATTGGCAGAATCTCTGCCAGCGGCAAGTCATGCGTATGGGGACCTTGATAGTTGCCCCAGCAGACGTGCATGCGCACACGGTCCGCCGGGACATTTGCCAGCGCATGATTCAGCGCTTCCACCTGGATCGCCGCCGCCCGCAGGAACTCATCGTCGGTCATGTCGCGGAATCTGCTGTGCCGGCCCATCGCCAGATCCGGGCAATCCACCTGCAACAGCAAGCCCGAATTCACGATCGTTTCGTACTCCGACCGCATAGCGTCGGCCAGCGCCTGCATGTAGGCGGCGTGCGTCGGATAGTATTCGTTCGGTTGGAAGACGGCGATGGTCCCTGGCGACACGGCGTTCATGAAACCTTCGCCGGCGTTCACCTGCGCTAAGCCGTCTTTCATGCGGGCAATATCGTTCTTCAGCGGTTCCAGATCCTTCACCGCGATCGGGCCTTTGCAGACCGGCCGCTGATATTTGGCGGAAGCCCCGGCGGAAACCAGGCGGTCGCGGTAGCCCGGAAAATCTTCTAAATCCTGGGGCGTCGGGCGGGCTGAATCGCCCTCGAATCCGGTGAGCCGGTGGCGGATGTAGGTGGCATAGCTGATTTTCCCCATCTCTCCGTCGCTAACCACGTCGACTCCGGCTTCTACCTGCTTCCGCAATGCGTCGAGCACGCCTTGCCGGACTACCTGGTCGAATTTCACCGGGTCGTAATTCTCGCCTCGATCTTGCGCGAAAAGGCAATCGACAACCTCCTGCGGGCGAGGCAGGCTACCGACGTGGGTGGTCAAAATGCGATCGTTACTGAGCTTCATGTATGAGTTCTCTCCTACAGCATACCGAGTTTGCCGTATTTCCCCGCGGGCGCGCAGGCAGACATGAAAATCGGATGGGCGGGATCACTTGCCGTGATAATACTAGGAATCGAAGTGAACCCGCGTGACAATATTATTGAAGGGTAAGTCCCTTCCGAAGAGTTTGCAGTTCCGGAGAGTTTGCAGTGAAGATAACAACTTTTTCCAGTCTGGCGGTTGCCTTAGGACTGGTTGTCCCAGCCATTCCTGTCTTTGCCCATCACTCGTTCGCCGCGGAGTTTGATGGAAAGAAGCAGGTGACGCTCACCGGCGTCGTCACCAAAGTGGATTGGGTGAATCCCCACGCGTACATTTATGTGGATGTGAAGGGCGACGACGGCACAGTGGTCAATTGGGCGATCGAGACGGGAGCTCCGAACGCGCTCTATCGGCAAGGCTGGCGCAAGGCAGATCTCAAAGCCGGGGACATGGTCACACTAGATGCCTTCCTGGCCAAAGACGGTACGCATACCGCTGCGGCGCGCAACGTTAAGTTGCCGGACGGGCGAAGGGTCTTCGCCGGTACTCCCAATAGCACGCCGGATCAAAAGTAAACCTGTGGGATTGGCGCGAATTCTGGGGCTAACCGCAAGGTTCGGAACTCCTGTTGTCAGTAACCCCCGCTCCATTCGCAAGCTGGTTTCCCTGTGCCGCAGCCTGCTGTCGGAACGCGGCGTTGCCGACGCTGATTTGGCGGCCGAGGCTCTGCTTGTGTATCAATCGCTCGACGCGGGAGATCGGCAAGTGTTTTTCGAAATTCTGAACCGCGAGTTCTCTCCTGACCCGGAAGAGGTCGGCAACGCCGCCGATGCCTACCGCAGGGAGCCGTCGCCGGACAACCTGCTTCTGTTGCAGCGCGTGGTGGAACCTCCCCGCCAGGAACTATTCCGCCGCTTGAATCTCGCGCCTGGAGGCACCAGCGCGTTGGTCCAGATGCGGAGCCAGGTGCTGCGCGAGATCGATGGCGGAGCCCGCCTGGAAACGCTCGCCGCCGACCTCGGACATTTGCTGGCGTCCTGGTTTAACCGCGGATTTCTCACTCTGCAACGGATCGACTGGCGGTCGCCCGCGTCGGTTTTGCAAAAACTGATCGAATACGAGGCCGTGCACCAAATCCAAGGCTGGCCGGATCTTCGCCGGCGGCTGGAAGCGGACCGGCGTTGCTATGCGTTCTTTCATTCCGCGCTGCCCGAGGAGCCGCTGATCTTTATTGAAGTAGCCCTCACGCGCGGCATGAGCGGCCGGGTACAGCCTCTGCTCGATCCCGATTCCCCAGTGGACGACCCGCAATCGGCCGACAGCGCCATCTTCTATTCCATCACCAACTGCCAGGAAGGGCTGCGCGGAGTGCCCTTCGGCAGCCTGTTGATCAAGCAGGTGGTCGAAGATCTCCAAAAGAGCCTGCCGCGCATTCGAACCTTCGCCACCCTGTCGCCCATTCCGGGCTTTCGCAGGTGGCTGGCCGCCGCGCATCGGGATCTGGAGCCTGGAAAGTTGGACCTGCCAATGAAGCGGCGTTTGATCCCGCTGTGCGCCCAGTATCTGGTGAATGAAAAACGCGGAGCAGAACCTCTGGACTCGGTGGCGCGCTTCCATTTGAAGAATGGCGCGCGGCTCGATAGAATCAATTGGCTTGCCGATACGTCGGCAACTGGAATCAAACAATCCGCCGGGTTGATGGCAAATTATGTTTACGACCTGGCGGATCTGGAGCGAAATCACGAATTGTATGCGCGCGGCGGACGGGTGGTTTGCTCGCGGCGCGTGCTGGCCTTAGCGAAAGAGGCGGCTGCGCCGAATCAACTCGAATTGATGGAAAGTATCAATCCGGCGCTATCGACTTTCCAAGGAGCACCAGTCATGCTTCTGGATGTAATTTGGACTACTGGAGAACAACAATGAAGTACAACGTATCAGGTATTCACCACATCACGGCGTGCGCCGGCAGAGCGCAAGAAGATATCGACTTTTTCACGCAGATCGTCGGCCTGCGCATGGTCAAGCAGACCGTGCTGATGGACGGCACCATTCCGGTCTACCATCTGTACTACGCGAACGCGAAGGCCGAACCAGGTTCGGTAATGACCACGTTCCCCTATGGACAGAAAACCGGACGCCAGGGATCCGGACAGATCCGCGCGACGGCCTATTCCGCGCCCAAGGGCTCTCTGCCGTTCTGGAAAGAGCATTTCGACAAACACAAGATCGAGAACGGCGGCATTCAGGAACGCTTCGGCCAAAAGTACATCCGGTTCCAACATCCGGCTGGATTGGCGTTCGAAATCCTGGAAGACGCCAACGACAACCGCGAGGGCTGGACAACCGAGGACATCCGAGCCGGCGAATCCGTTCGCGGCTTCTATGGAACAGTGCTCTCCATGCGCGAAGTGGCCGAAAGCGAGCGCTTCTTCACGGAAGCTCTGGGCTTCCGCAAGACCGGCCAGGAGGGCAAGTTTCACCGCTTCGAAGTGGGCGCCGGAGGTCCGGGCAGGACTTTGATCCTGGAACACGATCCCGATCGTCTGGCTGGAAGCTGGGGCTTCGGAGCCGGCACGGTGCATCACGTCGCTCTGGCCGTGAATAGCCACGAAGAGCTCGAGGAGCAAAAGGCGATTTACGAGGAACTCGGATACACCGACGCCTCCGATATTAAGGATCGCTATTACTTCTATTCGATGTACACGCGGTCGCCCGGTGGAATCCTGGTAGAGTGCGCTTGCAGCCAGGCCGGCGGTTTCTTCCGCGATGAGGATGAGGCGCACTTGGGTTCCAAGCTCCATTTGCCGCCGTGGTGGGAACACCGGACGCAGGAAATGCTGGCCCAATTGGAACCGATCCACGCCCCTGAGATCACTCGATCGGTGCAGGCGTAGAGGTTCTGTTGCGAACGTTCACCATCGGAAGAGTATTGTGTCTGGCCGCGGGGCTATGTTCGATAGCCCCTTGGGCAGCGGCGCAATTCGGGCGGCCGCACAATCCGAAGGACGATCTACCGGCCCCTTTCAAGCGCGACGCGGACGGCAAGCCCGACCTCAACGGCCTGTGGCTGGCTGACACTCTCGCGCCGTTCGACGTGGAGGATCATGAGGCGGTCTACGGCATCCCCGCCGGAAAAGGCGTTGTCGTGGATCCGCCCAACCACAAAATACCCTACCAGCCCTGGGCGCTGGCGAAAAGAGCCGAGCTGTTCAAGGACGCTTCCAACGATCCGCAGGCACATTGTCATTTGCCCGGGGTACCGCGCGCGGTTTACACTCCGTTTCCCTGGGAAGTTGTCCAGAAGCCGGGTCTGGTGGTCTTTCTGTACGAGTACCCGCATGGCATTCGCATCATTCACACGGACGGATCCCACAAACATCCCGAAGGCCGCGATGTCCTCAACACCTGGATGGGCGATTCGGTCGGCCATTGGGAAGGCGACACGCTGGTGGTCGACGTCAACGGCTTCAACGATGAGACCTGGCTCGACATGGCCGCCAATTTCCATAGCGACCAACTGCATGTCGTCGAGCGCTACACCCTGATCAACCCGAAGACCATCCAGTACGAAGCCACTCTCGACGACTCGAAGGTCTACACTCGGCCCTGGACCATGAAATTCTTTATTCGCAAGCAAAAGCAGGGCGCCGATATTATGGAATTCGAGTGTAACGAAGGCGAGCGAGACCTCCAGCATTACGTCAAGTAAGCCCATTCCGATCGTGCTGCGCCGCTAACGGATCTAGGGCGTCTTATATGCAGGGAGGTAAGGTATGAGACGCTCCTCCATTCCAGGGATTCTTGTAACGTTACTGCGATGTGGATTCCCGCCGGAGCTCAAACGCAATTCAACCGTCGCAGTTACCCGAACGTGACCGACGCCTATCAGACCGGTCTGCGGACGTTCTATAAAACCTGGTCGGATCTGAATCAAACACAAGACCGGGTAGCGATGAATCCGGGCGACGGGTATCGCGTCGCTACGGCGCAGGGCCAGATGGACCTGCTCGAACGCACCTGGCAAGACGGATCGTTCGATCGCGCGCAAATTAACAATGCAATCAGTGACGTGCAATTCGTGCTCAAGTTCAATGACATATCGAACCAGGCTCGCGAAGCTCTCACGCAAGATCTGCAGCAATTATGCGATCTACGAGTGAAGTACGGTGGTTAAGAAAATGCTCGCCAGGCACGCCGCAGAGCATGTGCACATCCTCAGCGATACCGAAGCCAACCCTCGTTTTTGGAATAAACGCAGTAGCGGGGTATGCACCAAGATCCTCCCCGACTAGAAGGGCCCTTGGCGCGGGACGAACCCACGCTAACGACTCGGAAGAAGCAGGGTGAAGCGAAACTCGAAATTCAAGTGAAGGCGCCAGCGGTGACCTACCTGATCACTCTGCATCGCGTTTCGGCTTGGGTAAATGGAGTCGGGACCTTCTGCACGTGCTCGGGGATTGAGCAATCCCGAAAAGCAGGCGCATCGGATTCGGATGTGGACGCGAAGAGATCGCTCCTACGAATTGCTGTCAGCTTTGCCTTGCAACAATGCAATGGCCGCGTTGAGCTTGTCACGTTCAGCTATCAAAAGAGCAACGATTAGGTCAGTTGGCATTCTTCGCTAAACAACGAGTAGGTAACCGTTTCGCTTGCAACTTTTCACCTCGAAGAGTACTCCACTGTAGCGTAAGCACAGACACCCTACCGTATCGTAGAAAGCCTGCTGGGCCGTATCGCGTAGCAACAGATACGGTACCGTATCGCTGCAAGAACAACAAGGAGAAAACGAGTATGTATTTAGTCATGGGCATTACTGGAAAAGTTGGAGGCGCCACCGCGCGGCATCTCCTGAAGCAAGGCAAACAGGTGCGAGCACTTGTGCGCAATCGCCAGAAAGCGGCGAAGTGGGCAAACCAAGGCGTGGAGTTGGTGGATGGAGACTGGAACGATGCGACAGCCATAGCGGCGGCGCTCAAAGGTGTTGAGGGCGCGTTTGTTATGTTGCCGGCTGTATGGGCACCCTCGCCTGATTACAGAGAAGCAAAGGGCGTGATTGCGAACTATGTCGAGGCGCTGACCAAGGTAGTGCCCCCGCGGGTGGTAGCGCTCTCGTCGATGGGCGCGAATAGAACAAGCGGGCTGGGGATGATCACGGCCTTATCACTTTTGGAGCAAGGTTTTCGTAGCCTGCCATCTCCGGTCGCATTTGTGCGCGCAGGCGGCTTTTTCGAAAACTTTCTTTTCGGCTTACAGGCCGCCCAAGGCGGAACACTACCGGTCTTCTACAATCCTACAAACCGGAAATCGGCAATGGTCGCGTCAGACGACATCGGCGCAGAGGTGGCAACGCTTCTGACCGGGCCGGCGTGGTCAGGGCATCGCGTCATCGAGCTGGGTTCGATGGTAAGCGCGGATGAAGTAGCCGGACAATTGGGTGAAGTCCTGAAACTCAACGTAAAAGCCTTTGCAGTCCCGCGTGCAGGGTGGGCGGAAGCGTTTGAGCAGTTCGGCGTGCCTAAGGGCCACACTGGACCTGCCGAAGAAATGTATGAGAGCGTTAACGCGGGATGGATGGACCTCGGAATCACGGGTACGGAGCACGTAGCGGGTACGACGTCCGCACGCGATGTGTTTGCGGCTGCACAGAACGCCGTCGAGGCGAACCTCGTCCACGCCTAAGTCCGGGGGCAAGCTGAATCGGCCCGGTTGGGAACTGCGGCGCTGACGTCAAGACAACTCAAATAGCCGCGATGGTAATGACCGGCCTTGTCGCCTTGATCTGGGTGTACTTCGGAAGGTTATATCTAATTCACGATCCCGACGAATGGAGGATCGCCAATCAGCAGCTCGGATACCCGCTCTATATCATCCCTGTGCTTGGCGTGACCCACATCCTTGGTGGCGTGGGCCTTCTGATTCCCAATGTGCCTCGATTGACTGAGTGGGTTTATGCTGGTCTCGCGATCGATCTTTTACTCGCGTTCTATTCACACCTGAATGGCGGTGGCAGTACTTGGGATCCGATTCTCGTCATGGCGTTCGTCTTTGCTTCGTATGTATTAAGACGCTCGATGCGCGCAAACAGGTGGTCGATATGAAGAACACGCTCGGCGGGCAGTTTTACTTTCTCCAGGCACGTCGCGGAGGCCCAACGATGGTCCGGCCCGCGCCCCTTCTTCTGAGACGTCTCATAGAATGAGGTGTCGCGCTGCTGAAATCGCGGACCAACCGTGCGCGCCCTTGAAAGGGTGCGTACGGCCACCGATGTTGTCCTTGAATCCGAAGCGCGGAGTGGAAGCGCCGCTGCATGGGCACCGGCCATAGCCGAGACGTTTTTTCTAAACTCGGTCCTGCGGCATCCGGAGTCAGGCTCAGGATTGTCGTCCAGAGCTTTAGGCTTCTAGCCCGGAGCAGCAAGGCCGATGTTAGTCCGGGGCGAGCGTTTTGATAGATCCAAGGGTTGGGCAAGTTGACATCAAGTGATCGGGAAGTCGCCCTCGTGGTGCTTACCGTTTAAGAAGGCAGCTTGCTTCGGGGGTTATGCAGATGCGGCTTGGCACTTGTACGCGAGCTTGGGCTTGTCCCCTCGTGTTCCAACAAAGTGCTTTGCTGAGCTTTACTGGCTCTCAGCGCTCGTGATCAGAACTTCGCGCCCCAGTTGCGCTTCAAGACCGCCCACAACCCATAACGCAACTCTCTTGCTCCGATTCGTGGGAAAGCGCACCGGCCCCTAGAGCAGGCTTTCCGCCAGCTCTTCGAAATTCTGCGGCGTCACCAAATGAAAACGCAGCGACAGCCGCGTAAATCCGCGCAGAACGCGAGTTAAGATCGTCGGTGGGAATTTCCGGACTGGCCAGGAACATGTTGCCGGACGAGATCCGAAACGGCAGCACGCGCCAATCGCGCACCACGCGGCGAGGTAGCGCGCGCGCCACATGGCTGCTAATCACCCAAGGTTCCAGGCGCCCGGATGGCAAGCTCTGCTGCAAGCTGAGCGCTTCGTACAATTCGTCGGCGCTGATCACGCCCAGCTTCACCAGTTGTTCGCCCAAGCGTACTCCCGGCGGCAGCGTTTCGAGCGCGCGCCGTATATCGGATTCCTGGGCATACCCCGAGCCCACGAGAATCTCGCCCAGCTTGCGTTTATGCTGCACCAGTGCGCTACGCGATGGATACGCATGTTCGGTCTTCACCCATACCAGCGGCTCATGACGCGTGCGGGACCGCACGTAGGAGCGGACCGCTTTCCATGTCGCGATGGTGTTGATCCAGTTGCCGCATACCGCTCGCAGTGGGACCGCCAGAGCAAACACCAGCCCATAGAATCGCGCGCAGCAGCTCATACGGACCACGCTCTGGATCATCTGAATCACGAGCGTAGCAAACAACAGCGCCGGATGCAGTGAGTACTTCGCCAGTCCCCACGGAACGCCCGCGATGTGCGCGGCCATCCAAGTGAGCACGCCATACAGAAAAACAAAATTGCTCAGCAGGCTGAGCGGATTCCCCGCCAGGCCCTTGCGGTCGCGCCAGAACCAATATCGCTCCGATAAGCTGCCCTGCCATCCGTTGCGCTCCCAGCATTGCAGTCCGATGCCCAAAATCCAGCGCGAGCGCTGCCGGATGGCCGATCGCGCGGTGCGCGGGAAGAACTCGCGCGTCGCGACGACACTTCCGCCTGCCCGCCTGGTTCCCAGCCTGGTGAGGGGCACGAACATCTGTTTGCAGCCCAGCTTGTGCAGGCGCAGGCCGTTTTCATAATCTTCGGTGAGGCAGGCCGGCTCAAAAATGAGATTGTGCTCCGCGCTGGCCAGTTTTTCCAGCGCCTGGCGCGTGAAGCCGGTTCCCACGCCGTTAGAGGGCACAAAGCTGCCCATGCTCTGGCGCACGCGCATGTCCTTGATCTGCCATTCGGCGAATTCGTCGCAGTAAACGCCGTGGACGATATCGCGCAACGGCGTGGGAAGCGGCAGCACGGGAATCTGAACCATGTCATATTCATCGGTGTAAGCGTTGATGAAAGCGAATGCTTCCGGGTGGATTAAGTCCTCCGCGTCGTGGGTCACCACGACGTGAAACTGCGTGCCGTGGTGCTCTTCAAAAAGCAGCATGCGCTGGTAGATCCAGTTAAGGCAGTCGGCCTTGGAGGTGGGCCCGTTATGAGGGCAAACCGCCAGATGGACGTGCGGGAAGCGCGATTCCAGATCGCGGACGGCGTCGAGTGTGGGGTCGTCGTTCGGGTAGGCTCCAATGAAGAAATGATAGTTACCGTAGTTGATGGCCGCAGCGTTGTGCTCCACCATGCCGGCGATAACGGCGTGCTCGTGCCACAGTGGGACGAAGATGGCGATGTTTTTTTCAATGCTTCTCTCCTCGGCTATGGATATGAGCGGGATCGCCGGCAGCCGCCGCCGGAGCCACGCCCAAAGATAGACGGCGTCTAACGCCAGGTCGTCCAGGCCGCTGATGAGAATGATTACCGCCAGCGGAAACAGGCACCGGGCCACTATGGCGTCACATTCACCCAGCCAGATACCCAGGAACGGCCAACAGGACGCCAAAACAAGGATCACCTAGGAAGAAGTGGCCGGAACGGCAAAACGTCGCACAGATTGTTGCAAAGACTAGAGGGCGTCTTATCCAACCTCAACCGGGATAGTTTCATTTGGGCCTTAGGGCCTGGCCCTCGACTATATAGCCTCCGCCATCCTGTCGATGGAACGGGCAACATGAAGCCACCTGCAACAATTGTCACCCTGGTTCTAGTACTATTCTTGGCTGAGTTTGACGGCATGTCTCAGGCCGTTCCAGCCCAGGAAAAGACGCTCTTGGCCGCTGTCACCCAGGCCGCCCAGTGGAAGCCCCTGGACCCTCGCGTGGCCAAGGCGCATGAAGACCTGGCGGATTTCTATTCGGCCGAGGGACGCTACGCCGAAGCTGAGAAGGTCTATCAAAAGACGCTGGAGCTGAAAGAGGACATGCTGGGCCGCGCAAACCCGGCCATAATCCCGGCGGTCGATGACGTGGCGCGAGTGAGCTTCGCGCAGATGAAATACGATCAGGCGGCCGAATTGATCGCGCGAGAGCTGCGCATCATGGAGCGTGAGTATGGGGACGATGATCCGAAGCTGGTGCCGTCGCTGGAGCGAGTGGCCAGGGTGCTGGAGACGGCATCGGAGTATGGGGACGCCGAAAAATATCTCACGCGGGCGGTCGCCATCCGTGAGAAATCTTCGGGCCCAGAGAGCGCGGAGCTGGCTCCGGACTTGAGCCAACTGGGGCGCGTGACGATTGCGAAACATAATCTTCCGGCGGCGGAGGGGCTGTACCAGCGCGTGCTCAAGATCCAGGAGGCCAAGTTTTCCCCCAACAGTCCGGAGCTGCTGCCCACCCTCGACGCGCTGTCCAACTTGGCACTGGAACAGAAGAAAAACGCGGAGCCGCTGCTCAAGCGGACGCTGTCCATCCGGGAAGGCAGCCTGGGGCCAGCCGACGTGGAAGTGGCCAGGAATCTCGACAAACTTGCCGCCATCTATACCGAACAGAAGCGCTTCGCCGAGGCGCAGAAAGCCAGTGAACAGGCGCTGTTCATCTGGATGAAAGCGCTGAAGCCGGGCAGCGCGGAGCTGGCGGAGAAATACGAGAAATTGGCCGAGCTCTATGAAGCGCTGGACCGGCCGGTGGATGCCGAGCCGCTGGTCCAGCAGGTGCTGACTGCACGCGAGAGCGAGACCGTGGCGAGCTTGAACACCCTGGCGGCGATTTATGTCAGCAAGCAGAATTTAACGGAAGCTGAGCCGCTTTACCGGCTGTCGCTCACCATCCTGGACAAAAAGGGAGTCTTGAGCAGCAGGCGGCCTGTGTTCCTGACCAGTGACGACGAAAACCTGGAACTGCTGGCGCAGACCGCTCTGGATTACGCCGAGCTGCTGAAGAAAATGCGGCGCAAATCCGAAGCGCACAAGATTGAGGCGCGCATTCACGCGGTTACCGGGAAAAACGCGGCGCCCAAGAAGAAGGTGAGTTAGCTCAGGGCCGCAGCTCGGCCGCGGTCGGATTGGGATTCGGGCCGTGAAGGAGCTTGTGCTTGATGTCGGGCCAAAATTCCTTCAGCACTTGCGAAACGGCATCGATGCCGATCTGTTCTCCCAGCTTCTCTACATTCTCGGCGGCATCGCGGCTGTCCGGATAATAAGCGTTAGAAATGGCGGCGCCGGTCGCGTTGCCCAGCACCTCGGAAAAGTTGAACCGCGTGCCTCCGGAATCCGTCTTCGTCAGGAAGACACGGGTGGCGGCGTAAAACGTCCGCGACCAGACGCTGCCGTATCCGCGGCGAAAGTAACGCGGATCTTCATGCAGGATACTGGGGAAGATACCCTCCGTCATCATATTGCCGATAGCCTGGTCGGCGTACGAAGTGCCTACCCGCCGGCCGTAGCCGGGCCATCCCTGGCCGAACTCCGGATGGGCGTTCGTCAGTTGTCCTTCGGCCGCGATGAACGCCGCCAAGCCTAAAAGCGGATAATCGAACGAATCCTTGGTGGCGATGGTGAACTTCTGCTTGACGGTGATCGGCATGTAGACCGCGGTTTCATTCGCCGTCCGGTAGTTGGGAAGAACACCGAAGATGCGCTTGTCCGGAGCGGGCGGTGCCTGCTCGGTCTGGCCGGGCTGCAATGGCGGATCGGGTGCCGCCGCGGGAGTCGCTTGTTGGGCCATAACCGCGCAGCTGCACGCGAGCAAGAAAATAGGCAAGGATCGATGGTGTGAGGTCATGCAATGGAAATTGAAAAAGGAAACCCTGCGCACAGTGGGCAGTCTACTAGTGGACGACGCACAGGCGGGCACTGGTTGCAAACTTTACCGAACCTTAAGATGATCCTAATGCCCACGGGCGGGATGATGAGACGCTTATCGAACCACGCCCAGAGAGGGCGGAACTCGGCACGTGTGGACAAAACTACCTAGATGTTTCGCGCCGTTTTGTGCCGGCCGGCAAGTCCGCCGAGGCCCCGGCGCGATGGCCTCGGTGGCTTGTTGCTTCGCAAAACCGCAATCACCCGAAATGCGCCCAAGTCCACGGGCGTAGCCAAGGTAACCGTGGGTGGTTAGGTTGTCTTTTTCGGAAGCCTGGTGCTTCGCCAGACTAGCCTGGGTAAGTTATTGAACCCTCGGGAGCGGACCCTGCAGCGCCACAGGGCCAACAACAAGAGTGGCCCAAAGATTGTCCAGCGGGGTTCCGGGGTTATCGACGTGAAAGTTGCATTGAGGGACAGATCCTGGGATTCGGACACGCCCACCAAAAGCCCGGTCGTGGCCTCGGTTAGCTCGCTCAGTTGGTAGGTTCCCGGCTCCAGAGTCAATTGAAGATTGATCATGGATGTGGAAGGGATAGCAAGAATCACGTTTCCTTCCTGGTCTAGCAAACTACCCTGGCTAAAAAAGCCGAATGCGAACCCGTTATCGCCGCTCAACTGCAGGATGGATTGGGTGGTGAGAGTGAAAGTGACCCAAACGTCATTCTCCACATTCATCGCCCAACTCGAAGCGGGCGTGATGGGCGAGGAGGACTCGCTGTCCTTCAAATCCAGGCTCAGATCGCCGGCCGCCGCCGCTGTCGTCTGTTGGGCTTGGCCCATCAGAGAAAGGAACTGGTCTGCCGGATCAGACAGCGACGCGCTTCCTGATGTGTTGAACACACCGAGTGCAGTATTCGTTCCGGCAAAACTGAGATCGGCCGAATACCCTTCGCTAGAGCAATCTTCCGCATAGCAGAAGACTGACACGCTACCATTCCCGGACGCCGAACCATCGACGGTGACATTTACGACGTCGGGAAAAGCGGGGATCACAGTCAGGAGTACGATCAGAAGACGCGACCCTCTCGGCATCCGCGGCCCTCCTAACTAAATTACTTTGATGACGCCGTCGCGATTACTTTGAGGACGTTGTCGCGCCTGCTTCCCTCATCACCGGCCTGCCGTAGACTTCCATCCACGCCACGTCGGACCATCCGCCCGGGCCATGCCCGCTGCCCGGCAAAAGGTCCGCAAATCCCACCTCTTCCACTTTGCTCAAATCGGGATGTTCCACCCAGTTGCCCTTGGTGACAACCTTGTTGATGTCCAGCTTCAGCCAGTGCACTTCCGAGAGCGGAAATTCGCTTTCCAGCCAATCGATGGTAGATCCGTCGCCATGATCGCCCACCAGCCACGTGCCGTCGGCCAGCTTCACGATCGGATGCACCCGGTGCAATCCGGAAACCTTGGTCACCCAGCGAATCTTGGCCGAGCCGGTCAGATCCACATCCTCGGTTTTGTTCCGCAGCGCCACCGCGCAAGGCGTGGTGCAGAGGCCGGTCCAGATGTGCGGCGGATTATTGGGATCGCCCAGGCTTCCGAGCGCTTGAATCTCTTTGGACGATTCACCATAGAGTTTCAACTCCAGCCGCGTATTCCAAACCGCGTCTTGCCCTGCTGCGTGCTCTCCCGCGCCGGGAGCGATCTTCCATTCTTCACGGAAAAATAGCGGCGCGCGCGCCAGCGGGGCACGTTCCCCCAAACGCACCTGGGCCGGCGTCAGTTGTTGAGCGGGAGCGGGTAGCTGCGCGAAAGCAGCGCCAACGATTACAAATGGAATTAAACGGTAGAGCATTTCCTGGTCTCCAGTTCTTGTTGAACTGGCTGCCAGTATATCGTAGGATCGAGCGCGCTGGTTTGCTCAGCCTGTGCATAACCACGCTTAGCCTTATCCGACCAGCATCTTGCGCACAGCATCTTCCACGCGCTCTACCGCGGCGCGCCGGTAATCCCAGCGGCGGTCGCGTTCGGGCGGGAGCACGGTCATGGTGGCATTGGCCTCGAACAGCAAAACGTCGCCTTGGGAATTCAAACCAAAATCGATGCCCGCATAATCGAGCCCGAGTATGTTCTGGATTTCCGCCAGCGCGGCCATGGCGCGCGTACCCAGCACGCCCGGCATGTCTTCGAGAAACCTGGCTTCCTCTTCACGATATCCGGCGTTCTCCCGCATGTCCGCGGTGACATAGTGAATCTTCCAATTTGCCGAAATCGCCAGGTGCAGCGGATAAAGCCAGCCGCCGATCATCATCACGCGATATTTCCGATAGCACCCGTCCGCGCCGCGCGCGTCCACATATTGGATAGCCGTCAATACATCGCCCGGAAGTTCGCCCAACGCGGCGGGAAGCCCGGCGGCATTTTCGACCAATAAGAAATGCCGGCCGTTGTGAAACCCGGGCGCGCGCAGCAACAGCGGAAAGCGCAATCCCCGATGATCGAGAGCCCCCGATGCCGCCGGCGATGCCAACGCTTCTCGAGAGAACGTCGCTATGGTGGGCGCCACCACGCCGGGTATTTCGGCCAGCCGGCGAGCATTCGCCGCGCGGCCCGTCCCGAGCACCGCCGCCGGCGAGTTGATCACCGGTGCAAACGTGCGCTCCATCAGCGTCACGGCCCGGTCCAACGACTGCTGGCAAAGGTCGGCGTCGCCTATGGCATTGAACACCACTTGATGCTCGGGCAGCGGAACGTCGGGATCATAGACGTTCGGCACCACCACGAAAGTCCGAAAAACCTTGTCGTCCAGTAAGTGCCGGATCGGAACGTCGCCCCGCCGGCCGGAAGTCAGCAGCAGCAGCGACACCGGTTCTATCTCTCCGCGATAGGGCAGCTCGGTTGGCTTGCGATCCCAGTGGCCCAGGCGTTGATGCTTCGCCGCCGCTTCTTCCTGCCCCAGCTCGGCGAGCAAATTCCCCAGCCCCTGGTGTGCCTGGATGAACTGAGCATCGATGGAGAGCGCCGCTTCATAATGCTCCCGCGCCGCCGCCAGTTCGCCTGCCTCCAGGAACAGATTGCCCAGGTTCACGTGCGCCATGGGCTGATCGGGATGCTGGCGAATGGCTTCGGTGTAGGCGCTGCGCGCCGCCGTCCGGTAACCGGTGAAGTACAGCAATGTGCCCAGATTGTTCAGCGCGCCCACGTGTGCCGGGGAGCGTGTCAGCACGTCCAGATAGGCCTGCCTGGCTTCCTCGATCTGTCCCATTTCATGGAACAAACAGGCGCGCTCAAAACGCAGTGCGATGGATTCGGGGTCTAACTTCAGCCGCGCCTCCAGTTCGCACAAGGCTTCCTTGCGCTGCAATGCGGGCCCCCAATCAGTCACGATACGCCGCCTCCAGTTCCGGATCTTCCACGCCCGCCGTCAGCGCGCGCCCGATTGCCAGCGTTGCGTCCACCAGCGCGTCGATGTCGGCGCGGCCCGTTCGATGATTGGTGATTGCGGCGCGAATCGCCAGATCGCCATTGATCCTGGTGGTGGAAGGCGCGGCAATTCCCGATTCCTGCAGATCAACCACGATGCGCCCGTTCACGCGATCCGCATCCCGGCACTTGTAGCGGAAGCAAACAATGTTCAGCGGCACCGGGGCAAGAAGCTCCAGCTCTTTCGATTCGGCGACTCTCTGTTCCAGATAATGCGCCAGCTCGCAGGTGCGCGCGATCATTTGGCCCAGAGCTTCCAGGCCATAAACCTTCAGCGTGAACCACGTCTTCAGCGCCCGGAACCCACGCGAAAGGTCCGGCCCAAAATCACACGGCCAGGGCGACCCCGCCGCCAGGCCGCGCGCCTCACGCTCCAGATATGCCGCCGGCGATGCGAATGCTTTGCGGTGCAGCTCGCCATCGCGCACCAGCACCAACCCCGCGTCATAGGGGACTTGCCCCCACTTATGAAAATCGAAGGCCAGCGAATCGGCGGCTTCGATGCCGGCCAGGTGCGGCGCAATCTCGGGCGTCAGGATGCCGAGCGCCCCCCATGCTCCATCTACATGCAGCCACATCCGCTGCTCGCTCGCGATCACCGCCAGGCCATCCAGATCGTCGATGGCCCCGGTATCCACCGTGCCAGCGGTGCCGGCGATCAGAAATGGTGTAAAACCCGCCCTGCGATCCGCCTCAATCATATGTTCGAGCGACGCCAGATTTATCTTTTGCTGCGAATCCACCGGAACCAGCCGCAGCGCCTCGCTTCCCAGGCCGCAAAAATCGAAAGCTCGGCGCAGGGATCCATGGGCGGCCGTCGAGGTGTAAGCTGTCAGTCGTTTCGAGCTCGCCGCCACGCCCGAGCGCCGGACATCCAGCCCCAGCGCCGCATCGCGAGCCACCAGCACCGCGATCAGGTTCGCCATCGAAGTGCCGGTGACAAACAGACCCGAGGCCGTCGCCGGAAATCCGAACAACTCGCGCATCCATTGAACGATCTGGCGCTCCACTTCGATGGGCGCGTGATCCCGCCCACCCAGGTTCGCATTCAGCCCTGCCGCCAGCATCTCCGCCAGCATCCCCGCCGGGTTTCCGCCGCCATGCACCCAGCCCATAAAGCCCGGATGCGCATTGCCATTCGAATACGGCAGGACGTTATCGAGGAACTCCTGATGGACCGCGCTCAGATCCGCGGGCGCCATCGGAAGCCGGCCGCGAAAGTGCGCGCGCACCGCATCGGGCATCGGCTGCCATACCGGCCGCTCCCGAATAGTCTCCAGATAGTCGAACATATCGTCCAACATCTGGTGTCCCTGAGCGCGAAAGGACGGCCAATCCGGCGGATCGAGTGTCTCTTGCAGATTCGGCAAAGGATCGGGCATGGGCAGATCGCTCACACCCTACAATCGGCAGAACCAAATGATTCCGTTAGCTTTGTAAATCTTATCCTGGCCGCCCGGTGAGCTAATTTTCGGTTGGCACTCTGTCGGCGTGGTCCACCACCAGCATCTCCACCGGCGCCTTGCGCGTTTCCAGCTTGAGCCCCAGTTGTTCCTCCAGCGCCACCACCAGCGTCAACCCGGACGGGCTGTCCCCCAGTTGCCCGGACTCCGGAACCCAATCCAACGTCAGATCATAAAACCCCGCAAGGCCCGTCATATCAACCACCGGAAGGTCCACCGGCAAATCCCGATGGCGCCCCGCCAGAAATGCCGAAAAGGCGTCCATCGAAACGCACCTGCCCGCGTAATGGGTGTCGCTGCTGTTTGCGCCGCGGGAATCGCAATTCGCGGCAGCCTTGAACTTCACACCGCTTTTGCCGGCGGTCAACCCATAAACCGGACGAATCTTCTGCTCGCGATGGACTAGCAGTTTGAACCGATCTGCCAGCATATTCTGCAGCATTTGATGAAATGCCGCGTCCCGTTTTTGGCTGTCTTTGGGCATCGAGTCGGGAAATGTCGCCGAGACGTCGAATCGCTCGGAACTCAGCCAATCCGGCCCTTCCACCTGAAAATCCTTCACGCCGTACGCCCGCACGATCAAGCCCCGCAGGCTGACATTCGTCGCCGAGAGCCTGCCCGGATCGGTCCGGAATCCCGAACTGCGCCCGATCGATGGATTCGGCTTCACCGACACCGCTTCGAATTCCTGACCGAACGCCGCGCAGGCAATCAGAGCGCATACCCAGATCCGCCGCATATGTAAGCAAATGACGATCGGAATCCCCACGGTGTGTATATTGGCAGCCAGAAAGATGGACCGCGCGAGGTTTAATTCGCGCTGGTGCCGGACCATGATTGTGCCGGACAACGATGTGCCGGACAATGATCCGATCATCCGGCTCCTTATGATAGAATCCCCCCGAACGGAGACCGCGATGAGTCTTTGGCGTCCTGATCCCACCTTTTATCCATCCCCGAAATTGGCCATGCAAGCGCCTCCCGAAAAGCTGGCTTACGTCGCCATGCTGAATGCGAATGGCAACCGTCGCCCCGACGCGCTAGGTGTAGTCAACGTCGACCCACAGTCGAACGGATACGGCCGACTGGTGGGCCAGTTGGACATGCCCAACATAGGCGATGAACTGCACCACTTCGGATGGAACGCCAGTAGTGCGGGCCTTTGCCCGTACGCGCCGCATCCGCACATCGAACGCCGCTACCTGATCGTGCCGGGGATCAACTCGTCTCGTATCCATATCGTAGACACCAAGCCCGATCCGAAGAAACCGCAGATCGTCAAAGTGATCGAGCCGGAAACGCTGGCCGCGCGCACTGGCTACGCGTCGCTCCATACCATCCATTGCGGTCCGGAAGGGATTTACACCAGCGCACTGGGCGCGACCAACGGCGATGGCCCCGGCGGCATCTTCATGATGGATCACGACAGCTTCGACATCCTCGGCAAGTGGGAGCTCGATCGCGGCCCGCAATATCTCGCGTACGACTTTTGGTGGCACTTGGGCCTGGACACTGTCGTTACGAGTGAATGGGGCACGCTGTCGCTGCTGTTTGCGCCGCGGGAATCGCAATTCGCGGCAGCCTTGAACTTCACACCGCTTTTGCCGGCGGTCAACCCATAAACCGGACGAATCTTCTGCTCGCGATGGACTAGCAGTTTGAACCGATCTGCCAGCATATTCTGCAGCATTTGATGAAATGCCGCGTCGCGTTCTTCGCTGTCTTTGGAAAGCAAATCGGGAAATGTCGCCGAAACATCGAAGCGCTCGGAACTCAGCCAATCCGGCCCTTCCAACTGGAAATCCTTCACGCCGTAGGCCCGCACCATCAAGCCCCGGCCGTGGTCGATGATGACAACTCGATCGCACAGCCGCTCGGCCTCCTCCATGTAGTGCGTAGTGTAGACCAGGGTCTTGCCGCGCTGTTTGAGGACCTCCAGGTTATCGAAAATGGCGTTGCGGCTCTGGGGATCAACGCCGACGGTGGGCTCATCCAAAAGCAGGATCTGCGGATCGTGCAGCAGCGCGGCCGCCAGGTTCAGACGGCGCTTCATGCCGCCGCTGTAGTTTTTGACGCGCTCCTGCGCGCGATCGGTCAGGCCAACCAGTTCCAGCGCTTCGCCCATGGCGCGTTTGGCCGCGCTTCCATCCAGGTCGTAGAGCGCGGCGAAGAGCTGAAGATTGGCCTGAGCGGTCAATTCGTCGAAAAGTGCGAGATCTTGCGGCACTAGCCCGATGCGGCGCTTGATAGGATCCGTGTCGCCGGTCAAAGGGCGCCCTTCGATCCGCACCGAACCTGAATCGGGGCGAACCAAGCCGGCGATCATGGAGACGGTGGTGGTTTTTCCCGCGCCGTTCGGTCCCAGAAGACCGATGATCTCCCCCGCCCCGGCATGCAGGGAAACGCCGTTCACCGCCACCAGATCGCCGTAGCTTTTCTTCAGCGAATCAACTTGCAGCATTGCTTTTCCCGCCGGTCTCCAAGCCGGGACGCTCAAGCCAGCATACTAGCGTCTCACGTAAGATACGAAGAGGCGCTGGAGAATGTTCACTGGACTGTGCAGTTTTAGCCGGAACGGGAATTGGAGTGAAAGCCGAATTCACTGACGGCGGAATCGCGATCTGTGCGACATTTACCGCGGAACCTGTTGCCGAATCCTTACGTTACTGGCTGAGCCAGCTTCACATTCCGGCCGAACTGGAATTTGCTCCTTACAACCAGGTCGTCCAGACGCTGGTGGATGTTCACGGTATTTTCGCTCGGAACAAGAATGGCCTCAACGTCGTGCTGGTGCGCTTCGAGGATTGGGAACGGCACCGCGCCCATGCCGATACACAAACGCGGAATCGTGAACTGATTGCAGCGCTGAAAACAGCGGCGTCAGCGGGCGCTTCGCCAATTCTGGTTTGTATTTGCCCGCCTTCCCCGCAGGCTCTCGCCGATGACGGGCACAGCGCCCTGCCGGAGCAGTTGGAGCAGGACTTGCTGAGCCAGCTGTCCGGATTACCAACTGTTCGTTTTCTTTCAGCCAAACGGCTGCTGGAACTCTATCCGGCGGTGAACTACTACGATCGAACAGCCGATCAACTTGGCCACATCCCGTATACGCCGGAGGCTTACGCGGCGCTCGGAACGGCAATCGCGCGCATATTTCACGCATCCCGGCGCACGCCGTACAAAGTAATTGTCACGGACTGCGACAACACGTTGTGGAGAGGGATCTGCGGTGAGAGAGGGCCGCAGGGTATTCAGCTTGATTCCGCCAGCCGAGCGGTGCAGAACTTCCTGAAGTCGCGGCAGCAGGACGGCATGCTCCTCTGCGTATGCAGCAAGAATGCCGCGCGCGATGTCGAAGACACCTTTGATGCACACCCGGAGATGCCACTGCAGAGATCGGACTTCGCCGGATGGCGTGTCAACTGGCGGCCGAAATCGGAAAATATTCAAGCGCTGGCCGCCGAACTGTCGCTAGCGCTCGACTCGTTCATTTTCGTGGACGACAATCCCATGGAGACGGCGGAGGTGGAGGCCCACTGTCCGGGCGTTCTGGCGTTAACCCCGCCAGCGGATACGCGCCTCATCCCGCAATTTCTCGATCACGTGTGGGCCTTCGATCAAAACGGCGTCACCGGCGAGGACCGGAATCGCACGGCGATGTATCGCGAAAATACGTTGCGCCGGAGCATTCTGGCCGAGTCGCTCTCGTATGCCGATTTTATTCGGGGCTTGAACCTGGAAATCGAAATCCGCGAATTGAATGGCGCCGCCGAAATTGAGCGCGCCGCGCAGATGACACAGCGCACCAATCAGTTCAATTTCACCACGCGACGCTTCACCGCGCCGCAGATTCGGGAGGCACTCAACGGCGATTCGAGCGGGATTCTCGCAGCCTTTGTACGGGACCGCTATGGAGACTACGGGCAGGTTGGCCTGGTGATGTTCGAAGCGGTTGAGGAGGCCCTGCAGGTTCGCGATTTCCTGCTGAGCTGCCGGGTGCTGGGCAAAGGAGTCGAGCATGCGATGGTGGCGCAACTGGGACAAATCGCCCTGGCGCGATCGCTTTCCGCACTTGAGATTTCCTTTGTGGCGACACCCAAGAACACGCCGGCTCACGATTTTCTGGCCAGCCTAAGTGCCGAGTTCGGAAGCGAAGCGGGCGCGGGATTGCTCCATCGCTTTTCGTCCGAAGTGGCGGCGGCCATCCGGTTCTCGCCGCCCGACACCAATCCAGCGGTGGTTCCATCGGATGCGGAATCCAGCAGAGCTTCCGCGCCTTCGGCAAGCCGCGCTGGAATTGACTACGCGTGGATTGCAACACATCGCGCGGACGCAGCCTCGATTTTGCAGGCTGTGAATTTGGAGGCTGCCAAGAACGTCCCGGGAGTCCGGCGGAAATCGACGGAGGCACGTCACGCCGCGATCCCCGCACGCGATGAAATGGAAGCGCGCCTTACGGGCATTTGGGAGCGTGTTTTGCGAGCCTCGCCCATCGGTATTCACGACAATTTTTTCGATCTCGGCGGCGATTCGCTGTTGGCGGTTCGCCTCCTGGCGGATTTAAAGGTCGTCACGGAACGCGAACTTCCGCTGGTGACGCTGATCGAAGCTCCCACCATCGCAAGCTTGGCGGAAATCTTGAGGGACGCCCATGAACCCCAGTGGAACTGCCTGGTGCCGATCAAAAGCTCGGGAGATCGGCCGCCCTTCTACTGCGTTCACGGGGTGGGCGGCAACATTCTCGAATTCATGGATCTGGCTGGTCACATTCCCGCGGATCAGCCGTTCTATGGGATCCAGGCGTTAGGGCTGAGCGGACGGGCACCCAGGAAGAAATTCACGATCGAAGAAATGGCTCAGCATTACATTGCCGAGATTCGAGGGGCTCAACCTCACGGGCCCTACTATTTGGGCGGATCGTCATTCGGCGGATGGGTGGCTTATGAGATGGCGAGGCAATTGGCGGCATCAGGACAGCCAGTGGGCCTGGTTGCGATGTTCGACACCGCAGTGCCCGGACCACAGCCTTCGCCGGGCCTTATGAACGGCTGGCGGCAGCGAATCGACACCTGGAAGTATCGCTTCACTCTGCACTGGCAAAACGCAATGCTGCTCCCTCCGGTGGAGCGCATCTCCTACGTGCGCGACAAAACTAGACGCGCCACGCAACGGATCAGCTATGGCGAGGCTGGCCTGTCGGAGACCATTCGGTGGGTGAATGAAGCTGGGCATTGGGCCGCGAACAATTATTTGCCGGGCGAGTATTCAGGGAACATCACGCTGTTTCGCGCGACGCAGCAACCGCCCTGGATCGTTTCCGATCGGACGCTGGGCTGGAAAAGGCTGGTAAAGGGACAGATCCAGATATACGACACACCGGGGCACCACGCCGACCTGGTTCGGGATCCCCGGGCTCGCGTGCTGGCCGAGCAACTGGATGACGCCTTGGGAAAGGCCCAGGCGCAATTCGAGCTCTAATGTTCCTGCGCTCCCGCCGTTTAGGACGTTCTTCGCACGGTCAGCGGAACAGTGGACGCTTCGCGCCGCGTGCCACCGGCATTGGTCTCGTGCTGCGGCTTCGCGCGCCCCGGCTTGTCGGCTGGCCGAGCCAGGATCGCCTTCACCTCGTACTCATAGATTCCAAAACGCGGGGCCTGCCTGTTCCCATCGCCCGGGATCGGCTCAGCAATTACTTTTTTGGCGGTGATTTCCCACTCACCCTCGATGACGTCGCCGACTTCCTTGTTAGAGCGGCTATGAATGGTCTTGGTCGTCTTGTTGGATGTCACGTTCATTCCCCTCGAACCTTACTTGTGGCGATAAGTGATTCGGCCCTTGGTCAGGTCATATGGTGACAGTTCCAAGGAAACGCGGTCCCCAGTCATTATTTTAATCCGGTTCCGGCGCAATCGCCCGGCCATGGACGCCAGCACAGGCTTGCCTGCGTCGAGTTCGACGGTAAACATACCCGCCCTGAATTTTTCTACCACTTTACCCATTACTTCAATCGCATCTTCTTTTGGCAATGATTCTCCAGTCCTTTCGGTTTCGTACGTTACTGACTGATACGGCGGCAGTGTTGGCTGCCGCCTTTCCCGCGTTTCGTTACCAGCGGTTGTTATTACGTCCGCCGCCGCGATTTCCGCCACCGCCGGATCCGCGCTCCGTCTTCGGACGAGCTTCATTCACGTTCAGCGCCCGGCCGTCCAGGTCTCTTCCATTGAGTCCGCTGATTGCGGCGTTACCTTCTGCGTCAACGCTCATTTCAACGAAGGCGAAGCCTCTGGCTTGCCCGCTATCGCGATCCGTCACGATATTGACGCGATCGACGGTGCCATATGAATCAAACATGGAACGCAGCGTAGCTTCGGTGGTTCCAAAACTGAGATTACCTACAAAAATATTCTTCATCGTTTCCTTCTGAATTTGCAGAGCAGCGAATCAGGCACGATCGGACAGCGGGCGGTTATCCCGAACGATGAGGGACGATGCAAAAATTGGCGGAACTTCAAAGACAATTATAGTTTAGCACGTATTGCCAACCGGCTCGGCCGCCCGAGGGTCGCCAAACACATTTTAAAGGCGAATGGGGGCGTCAGCCCGTCCATTCGAGATAATTCGTTGGCCGCGGGGCGCGATTATCGTGTCAAGGCGTGACTGGCGCTCGCCAGCTCGCGGTAGCGATTGGCGGCTTGATTGGAGAGCGCCCCCACCTCCGCGTCGGTAAGGTAGCGCAGCGGAACGGATGCACCAATCCGCTGGACAACTTCCGTCAATCCGACCAGCATAGCCAGCTCAGCGGGCTCGATGGATCTGCTCACTACCACACCCAATCCCTTGATGGTCATGACCGGCCCGAAGCTGTAAGGGAAACCGAAGAAGATCGCTTGGCAGGGATAGAGCAGGCCGCCCGCGAGAATCTCCTGGGAGATCGGATCTGTGCCCAGCCGATGCAGCCGCTCGTCCTCGGGAAGGTCCCAGGATGAACCCTCGCAGATTTCCATCAACCCGGCATAATCCGGCGCACAGGCTCCGCGTGGAACAATGGCCAATCGTTCCCGCACCTCGCATAGAAGAGCCTCGATCCGTTTCCACATCTTCCGCGGCGAGCACCAGGCCATGGTTGCCTAAGACAAAGATTCCGGCATCGGGGCGGGCCGCGAGCGCGCGTTCTATGGCGCGGGACAGTGGCAGCCCGGAGGCGACGTAAGGGATCCACTGCCAAGGCAATCCTCGCAAAAGACGCCGCAGTTGAATCGGTGCATCGCTCCGGACTGCCCACGCAATCGTGTTCACGCAATGGACGTGCAGAACTACGCGGTGGGGCAGCGCGGCATGCATGGCGGTCTCAAGAGACGCGCGCGGATATCGCGCGGCGGGATCGACGCCCTGGCACAGGCACTGTCTCACCTCCGCCAAATCCAGAGGTATGAGAATTTCATCGCGCAAGCATCCGCCATCCACCGGCCGGAGGCCTTAATCCAGAGGACGCCATCCAGCTTCATGGAGCTGTTGCCCGTACTGGCTTGCGTGAGCAGGGAGTCGCTTCCCACTCGCTCGCGTGAGCTCCAATAGCGGCTGAAGTTCGCGTGGAGCGTTACTGGCGCAGTGTTTTTTCATTCATGCCTCCTTATCATTTTTCAGAGCAAGCCTACGACAAAATTTGCAATGGCTCTTCCGCCACAGGCCGGCGGCGCGGAGCTCTTGGCGCGAAACTGGCCGATCTTGATGGACGCTTTGAAGATCGCTCCAACAGGAATGACATGCCCCAATTTGTGCGCCGCCACAGCGGCCAATCCCATGGACGCAATGCATCCGCACGAACCGCAGTCCGGATTGCCGCCAAACTGGCAGGGAACGATTTTGGTTTTCAGATCCGCCGAGAGTGTCTGGGTGGTAAGCGCGAAGACGCATTCCTTCGGGCTGGACGGAGGTGTGGAAAACTGCCGGATCATGCCTTCCGGCATGTCCAATTTGGGAAATTGCGCGCGCAGCGCCAGCATATCCGCGATGGCACGCGCCCGCTCCTCGTGGCAGCAGCATTTCTGGAAGCTGATCGCCTATTTGCGGCGTGAACAGGCTGAACCATACCTTACGGATCTCAGCGCGGGGACGTCCAGAACTCGAGAAATTCCTTCAAATAGCCCGGCCGTTTCATCATCTGGCCGGTAACCGTGCAGTGGATGGTGATGTTCTGGCCCGCGATGTTCTTGATGATCCGATCGTAGGTTGCGGGCGCGCGCCGAAGGTCGTGCTCGGGTTGCAGACCGTCGATGGAGACGACAATGTTGAGATGAGGCAAGTCCGCCCAACTGGCGGCGAGCGGGCGAAAGGCGCTGGTTACTATCTGGACGTGCAGGCCGCGGTCCAGCAATTTCGGAATCATGGACTCCAGCTCGCGATAGCGAACCAGCGGATCGCCTCCCACGATCGAGAGATGCAAAGGCCGCATGCGGTCGACCAGTTCCAGCACGCCGTCAATGAGCGCCTGCCCCTTTCGATCGCTCAGGCTGCGCAAGGTGGCGCCGCCGCCCAGATGCGCGTCATCGTACGCATAGCATCCCGGACATTGCAGCGGACACTCACGGGTAATCTCGATGGAAAGCGAGGGGCGTTCGCCCTTGAGAATTTTGCCCCACGCGCGAATCACTTCGGAAGTTTTCAAAACAATCCCTTTCTGAAGCCACTCAAAATGTGAGTTGCGCCAATCCGTTTGTAGAAAGCACTCCGCCCGGCGTCGACTCAACGCCCGGGCCTGGTCTACTACGATTGGAACGACAGCTTGCGGTTTGCTTAAACCAGAGGCGGGGAGGGATCTGCGGCTTGTACCGTGAGAATCAGGCGGTCACTCGGATGATGCGGCTCACGCGTATCAGCGGCCAGCAATTTTACGGGGAAAAGAGATGGCGTGCTGAGCGAATCGCAGTGCTGCGTTGCGGTACTCAAGGCATAGTTATGCTGCAGGACTTTGCACAACGAAGTGCCTGGATTCAGCGCGGGCGGATCCGGCTGGGAGTCGAGCGCGGCGATCACCACGAACGCGAGCAGAACCCAGATTGTGCAGCGGATGGATTTCATCTACTTTTACTTTGCCCGCCAGAACTTGTAAACTATCGTAGCGGATTTCCACTGGCATAGGGGCTTGGATGAGGGCATGATCGCGCCGGCGACTTCGATATCCCGGCAGCGGTCTCGCACGAGCGCACCCCGCTCGTGTATAGTTCCACGCCGCGGCTAGATCGTCAGCATGCCGGTGCTGTCGCCGAGCGCGTTCCGCTCCACGCCAGCCTTTTCCAAAGCAGCGCGAGCAGCAGGTTCGACATCGGCGTGCGCTCGGGGAATTTCAGGTGACGGCCGCCCTCCAGTTTGCCGCATGCGCCGCCCGCCACCAGCAGCGGCAGCGGAAAATGATTGTGCTCGTTCGGATTGCTCATCGAGCTTCCGTACAGGATCATGGAATGATCCAGCAGGTTGCCGTCGCCATCGGGCGTGGAGCGCAGCTTGTCCAGGAAGTACGCCAGCAGCGACACGTGATAATTGTTGATCTTCGCGAGCTTCGCGATCATCACCGGATTGTTGCCGTGATGCGACACCGAATGGTGCGGCTCCGGCACGCCGATCTGCGGGAAGGTGCGCTGGCTCAGGTCGCGCGCGATCATGAACGTCGAGACGCGCGTGATCTCGGCCTGATAGGCGAGCACCTGCAGGTCGTACATCAGCTTGGCGTGTTCCTCGAACGACTCCGGCACGCCGATGGGCGTTTCGGGCACGTTGACGTTCGAGCTGGCGCGTTTCTCGGCCATCTGGATGCGGCGCTCGATTTCGCGGATGTTGTCGAGATAGTCGCTGATTTTGCCGCGGTCGCGCGTGGCCGAGGCCGGTTTCCAGATGCGACACTTCGCCGGTGATGGAATCGAGAATGCTGCGGTCTTCCTGCTTGCGCGCCAGGCGCTCGGCCGCGTTGCTGCCATCGCCGAACAGTCGCTCGAAAACCACGCGCGGATTGATCTCCATGGGCAGCGGCTGCGTGGGCGTGCGCCAGGCGATCGAATTCATGTAAGCGCAGCTATAGCCGACGTCGCAGACGCCCACCAGTCCGGTGTCCTCGATGCCCAGTTCGAGCGAAGGCAGCGGCGTGTCCTGGCTGATCTTTTGGGCCGCGATTTGATCGATGGTGGTGCCGGCGCGAACGTCTTCGCCTTCGGTGCGCAGCGGGTGGATGCCGCTTAAATAGGACGGCGCGCTGCGGGCGTGATCGCCGCCGCCATCGCCCTGCGATTCCGCGGCTTTGTTGGCGAGGCCGGTGACGATCAGCAGCCGGTTGCGGAACGGTTCCAGCGGTTTCAGGATCGGCGTGAACTCGAAGCCCGCGCCCTCGGTGGCCGGCGTCCACTTGTCCATCACGGCGCCGTGCGGAACGTAGACGAAGCCGAGCGCGCGTCTTGGGACGCGGTCTTGGTGGCAGCGGTCAGCGCCGGGACCATGGAGTCCAGCAGCGGGAGCGCGATGGTGGTGCCCATCAGACCGCGCAAGAACGTGCGGCGCGGCAAATGTTTCTTAGTGATGATCATGGCTGATTCGGCCTCCTGATGTCTGCGACCGATGTGGTCGCGGGCGCGCTGGTCGCGATCCTGCGAACGGCGCATCTGAAAAGGCGTGCTTTCGACGATCCCGAGAATTAACGATGAGAAGCGATAATTGTTCCGCGCGGCCTGGCGCGTGACGCGCGCACGGCCGGCATGTCGTAATACTTCCAGCCCGCGGCCCAGGGCGTAGGTCAGCAGCTTCTCGGTCATGGTGCCGACGAAGACGTTGGGGCGGCTCAGCAGCGCGTTGCGCAGAGTCCGCGACGCCGTCCACCTTGGTGCCGTCGGCAAGCACGCCGGACGCGTCGATCTTGTCGCCCGATTCGCTCACCGTGCGCCACTGGCCGACGCGCGTCAAAATTTTCCAGCGCGAATCCGAGCGGGTCCAGCACTTTGTGGCAGCCGGCGCAGGGCGGATTCTTGCGATGCACTTCCATGCGCTCGCGAACCGAGAGCTGTTTGTCGCCGGCCTTGTTCTCTTTGAGCGGCGGCACGTTGGCGGGCGGCGGATTGGGCGGCGTTCCGAGCACATTTTCGAGCAGCCATTTGCCGCGCTGCACGGGCGATGTGCGCGTGGCGATGGAGGTCACCGTCAGAATGCTGCCCTGCCCCAGCAAGCCGCGGCGCGGGCTGTCGTCGGGCCACGAGATGCGGCGGAACTGGCTGCCGTAAACGTTCGGGATTCCGTAATGCTTGGCCAGGCGCTCATTGACGAAGGTGTAATCGGCATTCAGCAGATCGATCACGCTGCGGTCTTCGTGGATGATGCTGCCGAAGAACAGCTCGGTCTCGCGTTTGAATGCCTGCGCGCAGATTGTCGTCGAAATTGGGGAACGTCTTCCAGATCCGGCGCCACGCTGCGGAGATTGCGCAGATACAGCCATTGATCGGCGAAATTGGTGACCAGCGAATCGGCGCGCGGATCGGCCAGCATGCGGCGGACCTGGTGCTCCAGCACCGCGGGATCGTGCAGCTTGCCCTGCGCGGCCACGTCCAGCAGCTCATCGTCGGGGATGCTGCTCCACAGGAAGAACGAAAGGCGCGAGGCGAGTTCCAGATCGCTGACGCGGTACGGCGTGTCCGGGCGCAACGCCGGCGGGATCGCGCTCGAAGCGATAGACGAACTGCGGATCGGAGAGAATGCGGCGCAGCGCCATCTCGATTCCGCTTTCGAAATTGCCCTTTTGTTGCGGCCGGATTGATAGAAGCTGAGCAGGGTTTCCAGATCGGCGTCCGTGACCGGCCGGCGATAAGCGTGGCGCGCGAGCGTGGTGATGATCTTCTTGGCGCAGGGCAGCTCTTCGCTCGCGTTGGCCGGATGGCAGACGAAAATCTTGCGCCGGCTGGGCGTATCGCCCGAACCGGTTGCGCGTTGAACGGCCCGCTGATGGAGACGCTCAGCACATGCGGCAGGCCCTTGGGATCGCTCGGGTCGAATGGTGCTGCGCTCGAACGGCTCCATCAAATCCTGCGCGGGTCCGTAGCTGCGCTTCACGAACGCGACGCGTGACCGTCTGCGGGCCCGCGCTGCACGTGGATGCGCGCCTCCACGTTGTCCTTGGGCTGCGACATGCTGAGCTTAGTGGCGGCCGCGGGATCGAAGCCTTCCTTCACTTGGCTTTCTTGTCGCCGCGACCGGAGCAGCGGCGGCGCGGCCACTTTCGGATTAATGCTGAGCGTCTGGACGCGCTGGCCATTCAACGCGATTTCGAGCAATTGATCCTGCGCGTTGCCGCCGAACAGCAGATCCACGGTGGACTTGAGCAGCTTCACCTTGATGACGTATTCGCCATCCAGCGGAAAATCGTGACTGGATCAGAACGCCGCCGCGGGTGCCCAGCGGCAGGCCTTCGATGTGCTCGTTCTGCGTGAGATCGGCGCGGACGCGATAGGTGTCGACGATGGGATCGATCTTCGGATCGCCCACGGCCAGGCGGCTGACCTTGCCGGAAGCGAGCAGATAGCGCTCGATCAGCGCGGGCGAGACGCCGAGCACGCTGCCGATGTTATCGAAGCCGAAGCTCGAATCGTCGGTGGGCAGCAGGTCGGACGCGTCGACATCCAGATCCAGCAGATCGCGAATCGCATTGGCGTATTCGGTGCGATTCAGCCGATGCAGCACCGGGCTGGCCGGGATTGGGCGCGGCGGCAGCGGCGCGGTCGAGCGACGTTTCAATGTAGGCGGCCAGCGAATCCTAGCGGCGCGGTCCGGGCGCGGCATCCCTTGCGGCGGCATGGCGCCGACGCGCAGCTTGCGAACCACCTTTTCCCATGTTCCCGGCGTGCGGGCCGACGTTGCCGCGTATCCAGGTCCGGCGCCGAGCCGGTCGAGCATCAGGCCCGCGGTCTTGGCTTTTTGGTTATGGCAAGTGACGCAATACTGATTGATGAGCGCGTGCTGCGGTGAAGTTTGCTGTCTGGCTTTTTGGGCAACTGCAGGAGCTGCATGCAGAAGGGCGATCAGACCGATCGCAAGGGCCGAATCCCGGCGACCGCCACGCTCCCATCGGACATAGCTCCAATTGTATTGCCAGGAGGCTGGAAAATGCAATACGATAGATCATTATGTCGATGCGCCGGAAGGGACTTTGGATCGCTGCGCTGCTTGCGGCCGCGAGCTTCGGGGCAACCAATGGCGACACGCGCTTGGCAGACGCCGCCATGAACCAAGACACGCCAACGGTTCGTTCTCTGCTCAAGCTGCATGCAGATGCGAACGCACGCACAAGCCGACGGCACAACGGCGCTGCATTGGGCGGCCCGCTGGAATGATGTCGAAATGGCGGATCGTGCTGATCGGCGCGGGCGCAAACGTAAAAGCCCGAAACCGTTTTGGAGCCACGCCGCTGTCTTTGGCCTGCACCAACGGCAGCGCGGCCATGATCGAGAAGCTGCTGAAGGCCGGCGAAGATCCCAATGCGGTGGTTTCCGACGCGGGCGATACGGCGCTGATGCTGGCGGCGCGGACCGGCAAGCCCGATGCGTTGAAGGTGCTGCTGGAGCATGGCGCCGATCTGAATAAGACCAATTCGGAAGGACAGACGGCGCTGATGTGGGCGGTTGCCGAGAAAGAATGCCGCAGCCGCGAAGACCTTGATCGATCACGGCGCGGACGTGAATGCGCAAACGCACAAGCTGCCGCCGCCGTCACCATGTTCCAAACTCATCTTCTCGGCTCCGTTCCCGGCGGGCGGGATGACTGCGCTGCTTTATGCGGCCCGGCAGAACGATCTGGATCGAGCGCACGGATTCTGCTGACGGCGGGCGCCAATGTGAACGAGAGCGCGGCGGATGGCAGCAGTCCGTTGCTGGTGGCGATTATCAATGAGCATTATGCGCTGGCGAAATTTTGCTGGAGCAGGGCGCGGACCCGAACGCCACCGACGATAAAGGACGCGGGCCGTTATACGCGACCATCGACATGCGCAATCTGGAATGGTCGACGCGGCCGGCGCCGCCCGAAAAAGATACCTTGAGCGATTTGGATCTGATCAACGCGCTGCTCGATCACGGCGCCAATCCGAACGCGCGGCTGACGAAGAAAATTCCGTTGCGCGGCCAGCCTTCGTTCGACGGGCGCTGGGCCAATGCGATCGGCGCGACGCCGTTCTGGCGCGCCGCGCAATCCGACGACGTGACGGTGATGAAGCTGCTGAAAGCGCGCGGAGCCGATCCGCTGATCGCGACCAAGGATCACACCACGCCGCTGATGGTGGCGGCGGGCGTGGGCTGGTCCGACGGGCAAAGCCACGGATCGCAGGCGGATGCTCCCGAAGCGCTGAAGCTTTGCCTCGATTGGGGCGGCGACGTGAACGCGGTAAACGATGAAGGCTACACGGCGCTGCATGGCGCATCGTTCCGCGGCGCCAACGACGTGGTGCAGTTTCTGGTGGATCACGGCGCGAAGATGGACGTAAAGAACAAGGAAGGCCGCATGCCGATCAACATGGCCGAGGGTATGCACATCGGTCCGGGCGGTTGGGTGGAACACGACGACACCGTGGCGCTGTTTCACAAATTGATGGCGCAAAAGCAGTAAGCTGGTTTCCATGCGGATTGGCTGGATTGCGGTGATGGTTGGCGCGGCCTTAATTGGCTCTTGCGCCGCCGCCGAACTGCCCCGCACCTCCGACGGCAAGCCGGATCTGAACGGATCCTGGAATCTGCCCTACACGCCCAACATGGCGAAAGGCATCGGCGAGCTGCCCTTCAGCGCGGAGGGGAAGGCCGCTTATGCCAAAGTCAGCACCAAATACGATCCCACGGGATTCTGCTTATTCCCGGGCGTGCCGCGCATCAACAACTCGCCGTTTCCCATGCGGATTGTCGAAGCGCCGGAATCGGTGGTGTTTTTGTACGAGTACATGACGACATACCGCGCCGTGCCTTTGGGAGCTCAGGAGCATTCGAAGAATCCGGAGCCCACGTTTATGGGCGAGTCGATCGGCAAATGGGACGGCGACTCGCTGGTGATCGATACAGTGGGTTTCAACGACCGGACGTGGCTGGATACGGCCGGGCACCCACACAGCGACGTCCTGCACGTAACGGAGCGCTATCAGTTGACCGACATCGAACCATATCGCCTATGACGTGACAGTGGACGATCCAAAGATGTACACCAAACCGTGGAGCAACCATCGCGTGTTGGACCGGCTGAAGCCCGGCGATCATCTGATGGAGTACTCGTGCGAGGAGAACAACAAGGATCGCGACGAGGGCCATCTGCGGCCGGGGCCGACCGTGGTTCCGTTTAATAATCGTTGAACTCGCTCGCGTTGGCGGCGGCTTGGCAGCACCCTTTTTGATAAACTTGCCGTCGCAATGTCCACGTTTGACATCGAGACCCCGGTCCTCATCGTGGGAGGCAGCCTGGTGGGAATGTCCACCGCGCTGCTGCTTGCCCATCACGGTGTATCCGCGCTGATGGTAGAACATCACCGCGGCACCGCCATCCATCCGCGTGCCGCGCTGATCAATCAGCGCACCATGGAGATTTTTCGCACGGTCGGAGTGGAACAGATCGTCATGGCGAAGTCGGACGAGCAATTCGACCAGGACGGCGCGGTGATGGCGGTGGAAACGCTCGCGGGCAAGGAGATTGCCTACTTCATTCCGAACTTGAACGAGGGCGTGCGGGACGTGAGCCCGTCGGTACGCGTATTCATCACTCAGAAATTGTTGGAGCCGCTGCTGAAATCACGCGCGCAAGAACTGGGCGCCCAATTGCGATTCGCCACCGAAATGATTTCGTTCGAGCAGGACGCCGATGGGGTGACGGCGGTGATTCGCGATCGCGACAGCGGCAAGACGTCGACAGTTCGAGCGCGCTACATGGTGGCGGCGGACGGCAGCCACAGCCAGGTCCGCGAGCGTCTGGGCATTGCGATGCGAGGCCGCGGCGTATTTTCCAACAGTGCGACCATTTATTTCCGCGCGGATGTTGCACCGCTGCTGCGCGGGCGAAACCTGAGCATCGTGATGGTGGTGAACCCCACGTTGCGCGGGTTCTTTCGCATCGAGAAGCCATATCAATCGGGTTTCCTGGCGGTGAACACGCTGGGCAGCCCGGACCATCCCGATACCGATGTGACCAGGGATCTCAATGAAGAGCGCAGCCGTGAGTTGGTGCACGCGGCGCTCGGCAGCAACGAAGTTACGGTAACAATCGAAGACGTGATGCCGTGGCAATCCACCGCCGATGTCGCCGAGCATTTCCAGGCTGGCCGCGTATTTCTGGCAGGCGACGCCGCGCATGTCATGCCGCCCTATGGCGGCTTCGGAGGCAACACCGGGATCGCCGACGCGCACAATCTGGCATGGAAGCTGGCCCTGGTGGTGCAAGGGAAAGCGGGGGCCGAGCTCCTTTCCACTTACGAGCCCGAGCGCCGGCCAGTAGCCGCGTTCACCGTGGAGCAGGCTTACACCCGCTACGTCACGCGCTCGGCGCAGTATTTGGGAGCGAGCGGAATGCAAAAGGCCGAGAACGATCTGAACATCGAGCTGGGATACTGCTATCACTCGAGCGCGGTGATCCAGGAAAGCGATGATGACGGCCGCGGGCACGAGAATCCACGCGAGTCGCGCGGGCGGCCGGGGAGGCGCGCACCGCATCTTTTTCTCCAACGCGAAAGCGAGACGATTTCCACGCTGGATCTGTTTGGGCGCAACTTCGTGTTGTTGACTGGCCCGGATGGGCAGGCGTGGTGCGAGCGCGCGGAGATCGCAGCCAGGGAACTCGGCCTGCCGCTGGATGTTCATCGCATGGAGGCGGGCGCGTTCACGGATGCCTACGGAGTGACGCCGTCGGGCGCAGTGCTGGTTCGCCCGGACGGATTCGTCGCGTGGCGGGCCAAGTCAAGGGATGACGCTGCGAGCGTCACTCTCACGCAACACGCAAGAGCTATTCTGAAAGTATGAGACCAGTAGCCGTCGCCGGCATCGGGAAGACCGCGTTTGGCGCGTTCCCGGATCGCGATCTCCGTTCGCTCGCGGTAGAAGCCGGCCAAAAAGCGTTGGAGAACGGACACGCAACGCCGTCTCAAGTGGAGGCGTTTTATCTCGGCAATTTCGCCGGGCCGTCGTTTGTCGGACAGAATCATCTGGCGCCGTACATTTCCACCGCGATCGGGATCAAGGACGTACCGGCGACGCGGTTCGAAGCAGCCTGCGCATCCAGCGGATCGGCTTTCTTTCACGCGGCTTCGGCTGTGGCGGCGGGGCTCTACGACATCGTGCTGGTGGCGGGCGTGGAGAAGATGACCTCGCAGCCGACGCCGAAGGTGACCGAGATTCTGGCGGGGGCGGGCGATCTGTGCGGCGAAGTGCGCGCGGGCGCCACGTTCCCGGCGCTGTTCGCGATGATCGCGCGGCGGCATATGTATCAGTACGGCACCACGCGCGAGCAACTGGCGGCCGTGGCGGTGAAGAACCATGCCGAACGGCGCGAAGAATCCGCTGGCGCACATGCGCAAGGTGATCACGATGGAGCAGGCGCTGGCGGGCAAGCCGATCGCCGAGCCGCTGACGGTGTACGATTGCTCGCTGATCAGCGACGGCGCGGCGGCGGTGCTGATCATGCCGCTCGATCGCGCGCGGGATTTCACCGACAAGCCGGTGCGGGTGCTGGGCGATCGCGCAGGCATCGGATTATGTGGCGCTCGACGAGAAGGACGACATCACCACGTTTCGCGCCGTGCAAACATCGGCCGAGAAAGCCTACCAGATGGCGGGCGTGAAGGCCGTCCGACATCCAGTTCGCCGAAGTGCACGACTGCTTCACCATCGCCGAGATCATCGCGATCGAAGACCTGGGCTTCGTGCCGAAGGGCCAGGGCGGCCCGTACAGTCTCGCGGGCGGCACGTGCTTGAACGGCGAGCGGCCGGTGAACACCAGCGGCGGATTGAAGTCCAAAGGCCATCCGGTGGGCGCGACCGGCGTGGGACAGATCTGCGACGTGGTGCAGCAGATTCGCGGTGAAGCCGGCGAGCGGCAGGTGAAGCGCAATACGCTTGGCCTCGCGCAGAATCTGGGCGGATCGGGCGCCACCAGCGTGATCACGATCCTGGGGGCGGCATGAACGATTTAGGATCGGGCACGATTTATACTGAGACGGTGGTTTACTCGCCGCCGGAAGCCTACGTGAACGACGTGCCGTATCAATTGGCGATCGTGGAACTGGCCGGGGGCAGGCGCGTCACCGGGCGCGTATCCGGGCGAGCGGGCCCACATCGGCGATCAGCGTTCAATTCACGGAGTTTCGCAACAGCGTTCCCTATTTCTCAAAACAAACTCTCAAAAACAATCATGAAACTAGCTGAGCGGATGAACCGCATAGGCGTGGAAACCGCCTTCGAAGTGTTGGTGCGCGCTCGCGCGCTGGAAGCGCAAGGACGCGACATCATTCACCTGGAAATCGGCGAGCCCGATTTCGACACGCCGCGCCACATCGTGGAGGCCGGCAAGCAGGCGCTGGATCAGGGCTGGACGCATTACGGCCCGACGCAGGGACTGCCGGAATTGCGCGAGGCGATCGCATCGTACATCTGCCGCACGCGCGGAATTCGCGTGGGAGCCGAGCATGTCTGCGTGGTGCCGGGCGGCAAGCCGATCATCTTTTTTCCGTTGATGGCGCTGCTCGAACCGGGCGACGAAGTGATCTATCCGAATCCGGGATTTCCGATTTACGAATCGATGATCAATTTTCTGGGCGCGAAGCCGGTGCCGATTCCGCTGGTGGAGGATCGCGGCTTTTCGTTCGACCTGAACGTGCTGAAGGACAGCTTGTCGCCGAAGACCAAGATGCTGATCCTGAATTCGCCGCACAATCCTACCGGGCGGCGTGATCCCGGCCGCGGACGTGCGGACCATCGCGGACCTGGTGCGCGATCGCGATCTGATGATCTTGTCGGACGAGATCTACACGCGCATCTATTTTGACAAGGAGGCGCCGCTTTCCATCAGCACGCTGCCCGGCATGCTGGAGAAGACCATCATCCTGGACGGCTTCTCCAAGACCTATGCGATGACGGGCTGGCGCATGGGTTACGGCGTGATGCCAACATGGCTGGTGGATCCGGTGAACAAGCTGATGGTGAATTCCAATTCGTGCACCGCAAGTTTCACGCAGCGGGCCGGCATCGCGGCGCTGAACGGGCCGCAGGACGACGTTACCAAGATGGTGGAAGAGTTCCGCCGGCGGCGCGACGCTTTCTGCGCGGCCTTGAACAAAGTGCCTGGTTTCCGTTGTCCCATCCCCGGCGGAGCGTTTTACGCGTTCCCGAACATTCAGGAGACGGGTTGGAAATCGAAAGATCTGGCGGACGCGTTACTGCAGAAGGCCGGCGTGGCGTGTTTGAGCGGAACGGCGTTCGGCGCGTATGGTGACGGCTACCTGCGATTCAGCATCGCGAATTCGTATGAGAAGCTGATGGACGCGGTGGAGCGCATCCGGAAGTTTCTGAAGAGCTAGTGGCCACAGATAAACGCAGATGAACACGGATACCAAGAAATTGCGTTACCTGTGTCCATCCCTGTTTCTAGGCGTGACCGGCGTCAGCAATCCCTTTTTTCCTTGTCCGCTGATATACCGGGAATTGCTTTGCAGCAACCAGTACTTTAGGGCCACGGATGAACACGGATACCAAGATATTGTTTTATCTGTGTCCATCCGTGTTCATCCGCGGCCAGATCTGACGGATTAGGCGTGGCCGGCGGCCAGGCTTTCGGCGCTCACCAGGTAGCGATGCATGCCCTCGGCGGCTTTGCGGCCTTCGGCGATCGCCCAGACCACCAGCGATTGTCCGCGCCGCAGATCGCCCGCCGCGAAAACGCCGGGAACGGTGGTGGCGTAATTGGCGTCCGTCGCGACGTTGCCGCGCCCGTCCAGCGCCACGCCAAGCTGTTCCAGCAGCCCCTGCTTCACCGGGCCCGTGAATCCCATCGCGAGCAGCACCAGATCGGCGTCCATGGTGAATTCGCGAGCCGGGAATCGGCTCGAATTTCGGCGCCGGACCCACGCGAACGCCGTGCAGCTTGTTCACGCGGCCATTCTCATCGCCAGTGAACGACGCGGTGGCCATGCTCCACTCGCGAATGCCGCCCTCTTCGTGCGAGCTCTCCACGCGCAATTGCAGCGGCCACAACGGCCAGGGCGTTTGCGGAGCGCGGTCGCTCGGCGGCATCGGCATGATCTCGAATTGATGCACGGAGGCCGCCTTCTGCCGATGCGAGGTGCCCAGGCAATCGGCGCCCGTATCGCCGCCGCCGATGATCACCACGTGCTTGCCGGTGGCGAGAATCTGATCCGGCACTTCGTCGCCCGCGCAGACTTTGTTTTGCTGCGGCAGAAACTCCATCGCGAAATGGATGCCCTTCAGTTCCCGGCCCGGCACCGGCAAATCGCGCGGCTGCTCGGCGCCGCCGGCCAGCAGAATTGCATCGAACTCTTTCTGCAGTCGATCGCCAGTGATCGTTCTCGCCCACGTTGCACGTTGGTTCGAAACTCCACGCCTTCGGCGGTCATCTGCTCCAGTCGCCGGTCGAGCACCCACTTCTCCATCTTGAATTCCGGGATGCCGTAGCGCAGCAATCCGCCGATGCGGTCGGCCTTTTCAAACACCGTCACCGCGTGCCCGGCGCGATTCAGCTGCTGCGCCGCGGCCAGTCCCGCGGGACCCGAACCCACAATCGCGACGCGCTTCCCGGTGCGCCGCAGCGGCGGCTCCGGCCGAATCCAGCCTTCCTTGAAAGCGTGTTCGATGATGGTCTTCTCGATCACCTTGATCGCCACCGGCGGCTCATTGATGCCCAGCACGCACGCCGCTTCGCACGGCGCGGGACAGATGCGCCCGGTGAACTCGGGGAAATTGTTGGTGGAGTGCAGCACGCGGATCGCGTCGCGCCAGCGGTCGCGATACACCAGATCGTTCCAGTCCGGAATGATGTTGTTCAGCGGGCAGCCGGTATGGCAGAACGGCACGCCGCAATCCATGCAACGCGCGCCCTGCGTGCGAACTTTGTCGTCGGGAAAATCCTGGTAGACCTCGAACCAATCGTTGACGCGCTCGGAGGGCGGCCGGCGCTCGGGCGTTTCCCGCGTCATATTCGACGAAGCCGGTCACCTTACCCATGCGCGGCCTCCTGCTTCAAGGCCGGCTGCCTTGCGCCACATGCTGATGCAGCCGCTTCCGCCTTGCCGGCCTGATATCTGCGGAATGCCGAGCACGCGCTTGTACTCGTGCGGGAACACCTTGACGAACTTCGGCAAGCATCTCACCCCAATTTTCCAGAATCCATTTGCCGCGCGGGCTGCCGGTAGCCTCCACATGCCGCGCGATCAGATTCTGCAGCGCCTGCATGTCGGCCGGATCGCACCACCGGCTCCAGATCCACGCTGGCCTGATTGCACAGCACTCCCGAAAACTCGCCGGTTTCATCCAACACGAACGCGATTCCGCCGGTCATGCCCGCCGCGAAGTTTCGGCCGGCGCGGCCCAGCACCACCACCAGGCCCTTGGTCATGTATTCGCAGCCGTGATCGCCCACCGATTCCACCACCGCCGTCGCGCCCGAGTTGCGCACCGCAAAGCGCTCGCCCGCCATTCCATTGAAAAACGCCTCGCCGGAAGTGGCGCCATACAGCACCACATTGCCGACCAGCATGTTTTCTTCCGGCAGGAACGTGGACGTGCGCGGCGGATAAACGATCAGCCGGCCGCCGGAAAGCCCTTTGCCGACGTAATCGTTGGCGTCGCCTTCCAGCGTCAGCGTGACGCCTTTGGCGAGAAAAGCGCCGAAGCTCTGGCCGGCCGATCCGGTGAAATGAAAACGGATGGTGTCGTCGGGCAAGTCCCGCGGACCCGTAGCGCCGCGCGATTTCGCCGCTCAACATCGCGCCCACCGTGCGATGCACGTTGCGGATCGGCACGTTGCACTCCACCGGCGTGCCGTTGTCGAGCGCGGCTTTGGCGTGGTCGATCAGCTGGTAGTCCAGCGCTTCATCCAGGCCGTGATCCTGCGCGATCAGGCAGCGCCGGCCGACGCGCCGCGGCACCTGCGGATTGTACAGAATTGACGAAAAATCCAGCCCGCGCGCTTTCCAATGATCCACCGCGTGCCGCATTTCGATCCTGTCCACGCGGCCGATCATTTCGTCCATGGTGCGGAAGCCCAGCTTCGCCATCCATTGCGCGCACTTCTTCGGCGATGAAGAAGAAGAAGTTGATCACGTTCTCCGGCGTGCCGCTGGAATTTCGCCCGCAGCGCCGGATCCTGCGTCGCGATGCCCACCGGGCAAGTGTTCAGATGGCACTTGCGCATCATGATGCAGCCCATCGACACCAGCGGCGCGGTGGAGAATCCGAACTCTTCGGCGCCCAGCAGCGCCGCGATCGCCACGTCGCGGCCGGTTTGCAGCTTGCCGTCGGTCTGCACGCGGATGCGGCTGCGCAGATCGTTCAGCACCAGCACCTGCTGGGTTTCCGGCGAGCCCCAGCTCCCAGGGAATGCCGGCATGCTTGATCGACGTGAGCGGCGACGCGCCCGTGCCGCCGTCGTATCCGCTGATCAGCACCACGTCGGCATGCGCCTTGGCGACGCCCGCGGCCACCGTTCCCACGCCGACTTCGGCCACCAGCTTCACCGAAATCCGCGCCTTCGGATTGACGTTCTTCAAATCGTAAATGAGCTGCGCCAGATCCTCGATCGAATAAATATCGTGATGCGGCGGCGGCGAAATCAGACCCACGCCGGGAATCGAATGCCGCACGCGCGCGATCACTTCGTCCACTTTGTGGCCGGGCAGCTGGCCGCCTTCGCCGGGCTTGGCGCCCTGCGCGATCTTGATCTGCAGCTCGTCGGCGTTCACCAGGTAATTGCGTGGTGACGCCGAAACGCGCCGAAGCCACCTGCTTGATCGCGCTGCGCCGCCAATCGCCATTGGCATCGCGCTCAAAGCGCGCTTCGTCTTCCCCGCCCTCGCCGGTATTGGATTTCCCGCCGATGCGGTTCATCGCGATCGCCAGCGTCTCGTGCGCTTCCTTGCTGATGGACCCGAACGACATCGCGCCGGTGGCAAAGCGCTTCACGATCTCGCTCGCCGGCTCCACTTCTTCGATCGGAACCGGCTTGTCGGCCAGCTTGAATTCCATCAGCCCGCGCAGCGTGCACAGCTCGCGGCTCTGGTTGATCGATCAGCGACGTGTATTCCTGGAACGTCTGCGAAGCTCTCCTGCCGCACGGCGTGCTGCAGCTTGCTCACCGTCAGCGGATTCAGCAGATGATACTCGCCGCGCACGCGATATTGATAGCTTCCGCCGACGTCCAGCTCGGTATCGGCTTCCGACAGCGGCTGCAAACGCGTAGTCGTGCTTCATCTTGGCTTCGCGCGCCAGCACGTCCAGGCCCACGCCTTCAATGCGCGACGCGGTGCCGGTGAAATATCGGTCGACCAGCGACTTGTTCAGTCCGATGGCTTCGAAAACCTGCGCGCCGCGATAGCTCTGCAGCGTCGAAATGCCCATCTTCGAGAAGACCTTGAGCAGTCCTTTATTGATGGCCTTCTTGTAATTCTTCAGCGCCGTCTCGAACGTCACGCCGGCGGGCAGATGGCCGCGCGCGGCCTGATCTTCCAGCGTTTCGATCGCCAGATACGGATTCACCGCGCTCGCGCCATAGCCGATCAGCAGGCAGAAATGCATCACCTCGCGCGGCTCGCCGGATTCGATGATCAGCGCCACCTGCGTGCGCGTGCCTTCGCGCACCAGGTGATTGTGCACCGCCGACAGCGCCAGCAGGCTCGGAATGGGCGCGTATTCTTCGTCCATGCCGCGATCGGACAGAATCAGCAGGCTGTAGCCGGAACGCATCGCGAGCGACGCGCGGCGGCACAGGCCATCCAGCGCGCGCTCCAGCTCCTTCTCGCCGCCCGCCACGCGGAACAGCATGGGCAGCGTGGTGGCCAGCAAATCGCCGGTCGAAACGCGCCGCAGCTTCTCCAGATCGCGATTGGTCAGCATCGGATGCGGCAGCTTCAGCGTGTGGCAATGCTGCGGCGTCTCTTCCAGAATGTTGCGCTCGGTGCCGATGTAGCTGGTCAGCGACATCACCAGCTCTTCGCGAATCGGATCGATGGCCGGATTGGTCACCTGCGCGAACAGCTGCTTGAAGTAATGGAACAGCGGCTGCGGCTTGTCCGACAGGCACGCCAGCGGCGTATCGGTGCCCATGGAACCGATCGGCTCTTCGCCCTTCTCCGCCATCGGCAGCATCAGCACGCGCAGATCTTCTTCGGTGTAGCCGAAAGCGCGCTGCCGCATGACGATGCTGTCCAGATCCGACTCGTAAACGCGCGGCGGCTCGGGCAAACTATCCAGCGTGATCTGATTCGCCTTCAGCCATTCGCCATAAGGCTGGCGGCTCCAGAGCCGCTCCTTGATCTCTTCGTCGGGAACGATGCGGCCTTCCGCGGTGTCCACCAGCAGCATGCGGCCCGGCTGCAAGCCGGCCCTTGAACTTCACCTCCTCCGGCTTCACCGGCAGCACGCCGGTTTCCGACGCCAGAATCACCAGGCCGTCGTGGGTGACCAGATAGCGCGCCGGCCGCAGCCCGTTGCGATCGAGCGTCGCGCCGATCGACTCGGCCGTCGGTGAACGCGATCGCCGCCGGACCGTCCCACGGCTCCATCAACGACGCGTGATATTCGTAGAACGCCTTCTTTTCCGCGCGCATGGTGGTGTCGGCATCCCAGGCTTCGGGAATCAGCATCGCCATCACGTGCGGCAGGCTGCGGCCGGCCAGCGTCAGCAATTCCACCGCGTTGTCGAGGGACGCCGAATCGCTGCCGCCCGGCGCGATCACCGGGAAGATAGCTTCTTCAGATCCTCGCCGAACAGTTCGGACGCCAGCACCTTCTCGCGCGCATTCATCCAGTTGATGTTGCCGCGGACGGTGTTGATTTCGCCGTTGTGGCACAGATAGCGGTAAGGATGCGCGAGCTGCCAGGACGGAAACGTGTTGGTCGAGAAGCGCTGGTGCACCAGGCACAGCGCGCTCACGGCGTCCGGATCGGTCAGCTCGTTGTAAAACTCGGAGATCTGATGCGCCAGCAGCAGGCCTTTGTAGACGATGGTGCGCGACGACAGCGACGGGATGTAGAAGAAGCTTTTGTCGGGCAGATCGGACGCCGCGATCTCTGACTCGGCGCGCTTGCGGACCACATACAGCTTGCGTTCCAGTTCGTCCTGCGACATCCCCGACGCGCCGCCGATGAAGATCTGCTCGATGTAAGGCTGCGACGCGCGCGCCATGCGGCCGATCGCGTCCGACTTCCACCGGCGTGTCGCGCCACCCAAGCACCGTGAGCCCTTCTTCGCGCGCGATCCGCTCCAGGATTCCTTCGGCCATCAACCGCTGCGACGGCTCCACCGGCAGAAACACCATGCCCACGCCGTATTCGCCCGCCGGCGGCAGCGTGAAGCCCAACTCGGCGCACTCCCGCGCAAAGAATTTGTGCGGGATCTGGATCAGGATGCCCGCGCCGTCGCCGGTCTCCGGATCGCAGCCGCACGCGCCGCGATGCGCCAGGTTGATGAGGATCTGCAGTCCCTTGGCGATGATGTCGTGCGACTGCTACGCCTTGAATGTTGACCACGAAGCCGATGCCGCAGGCGTCGTGCTCGTTTCTCGGATCGTAGAGACCCTGCTCAACCGGGAGTCCGACCATGCCTGAGTATAACAGTACTATAAGGGCAGAGCAATATTAGGTAAGCAGAAATTTTACGTTGACACATCATTAGCATGATCTAATACTATGGCAGTACGGATGGACTTCGATCGCCTCAAGCTTTTCAGGGACATGGCGCACAGCCCGAAGCGTCAGCAAGGGTGCCGGCGATGAATGGCATCAGCCAGTCGGCCGCCAGCCAGTACTTGCAGGAGCTGGAAGAGCAGATCGGCGTATCATCCTGCTGGATCGCGGCAGCCGTCCGCTCACCGTCACCGAAGCCGGGAAGCTCTATCTCGAAATGTGCCGCGATATCTTGAATCGCCGCGACGAATTCCAAGTAGGCGCTGGAGCTTCTGAAGGGCGAAGTGGAAGGCACCGTTCGCGTGGCTTCCATTTACTCGGTGGGGCTTTCGGAACTGTCGCGCCTGGAGAAGGAGTTTCTGCGGCGCTATCCTCAGGCGCGCGTCGAAGTGGAATATCTGCGGCCGGAAAAGGTGTACGAAGCCGTGGCTGACCGATCGAGCCGACCTCGGCCTGATGAGCTACCCGGAGCCGACCAAAGAGGTCACGGTGCTGCCCTGGCGGCAGGAGGAGATGGCGGTGGCCGCGTCGCCGTATCATCCGTTTGGCCAAGAATCCCGAGGTCAAGCCGCGAAGATCTGGACGGCGTGGATTTCATCGGTTTCGATGAAGATCTGCCGATCCGCAAGGACATCGATCGGTTCCTGCGCGAGCATCACGTGCACGTGAACGTCACGCTGCACTTCGACAATATTCAAATGATCAAGGAAGCTGTGGCGCACGGCTCGGGCGTCAGCATCATGCCGGCGCGCGTGATGGAAGAAGAAGTCGCGCAGGGCCGGCTGGTGCCCATTCGGATCGCGGGATTTGAGTTGTTCCGTCCGGTCGGCATCGTGCACCGGCGCAAGAAGCGCTTCCATCGCGCGGGGCAAGCGCTGCTGGAATTGCTGCAAGGCGCGCCACCGGCTTTACACCGGTCTTTGTACGGAGCCTGAAATGATAGACCGCCGCGCCGGCCGCGACGGTAAGCACCGCGATGGCTGAAATTCCGGGCCGAAGCGTCACCCCGAGAATCGTCATCCAGACGCCTACGGCCACGAAAAACAGCGGCAACAGCGGATAGGCGAAACTGACCACGCCCAGCTTCTGCCATCCCGGCCGCTGCGGAAAATAAATAAGCGAACCCACCGAGAGCACCGCAAAAAAATTGAGCAGCAGCCCGATATAGAGCAGCAGATTGAGAAACGGCGCTAACGGTCATCAGAATTGCGCAGACGCCCTGGCAAACGATCGCGATGACGGGCGTGTGCCAGCGCGGGTCCACCTTCGCGGCCATGCTGAAGAATGCGCCGTTCTTGGCCATCGCATAGTAAACGCGCGGACCAATGGTGACCTCCGCATTCACGGTCGCAAGCAGCGAGAGCGCCATGGCCGCGCTGAAAATGCCGGCGACGGCGGGTCCGAACAGATGCTGCGGCCGCCAGCGCGCCCACTGCCACCACGCCTTTCATCGATTCCAGCGGCACCGCGTAGATGAACAACACGTTGAGACCAATGAACAATGCGGCAACCAGAGCTGTGCCGTACGCGAGCGACAGCGGAAGCGTGCGGGCCGGATGTTTCAGCTCTTCGGCAACATAGGTGGCCGCGTTCCATCCGCTGTAAGCCACGTAGATGTAAAACAGGCTGACGAAGAATTGCGCAAACAACGGAGTGGCGGAGGTGCGCACGGCCGGATGCATGAAATTCTCCCAGCTTCCCTGCCCGAACGCGAATCCCGTGACGAGGAAAGTGAGAATGATCAGGATCTTCAAAGACGTGAGAACGTTTTGGACTCGCGCCGTGCGCCGGATTCCCAGGCAATTGATGAGGGTGAATAATGCGATGATCGCGCTGGCTAGAATCTGCGCCCCTCCCACCTTCAGCTCCCAGGCGCCCGATCCAATGACGTGCCGGGCGCTGTCCAACCGCAAGCCGGCGTAAAAATGGCCCAAATAATCGGAAAATGCCAGCGCCGCGGCCGCAATTGGCGCGGAGAACCCAGCGAAAAACGAAATCCAGCCGGTCATGAATCCCCAGGTGGGCCCGAAGGCTTCGGTGAGATACACGTACTCGCCGCCGGAGCTGGGGAAGTTGACGCCCAATTCGGAATAACAAAAGGCCCCCGCCAGCGCGCACACCGCTCCGACGCCCCAAATCAACAAGGACCAATTGCGACCGAGCCGAGTTGGCCGGCGAGAAAGCCGGACGTGGTGAGGATACCCGTACCGATCATGTTCGAGATCACCAGCGCCGTTGCGCTGCCGATCCCGAGTTGCCGAAGAAGGCTGGCCGATCTGGGGCTCACGGGCGTGACCTTTCGCCCATGGGCGCAAAACTCGATATTCCGGCGTTGCCGTGGCGACTCGCGATGGACGCTCACCAGGCGCCGCCGCACTAGCCTGCGCATCCCGGCTTGCACCGCGCTCTTGGATAAACCTGTGGCGCTGGCCATCATCTGATGACTCAAGCGCGCGCTCTTGGCTCGGCGGCCGATGGTCTGGCTCCACAGATGCAGATACACCAGATAGGCCGACGGGGACCGGTCATGACCCACCAGGTCGCGCATCAGCACGTCGAGCACATAATCGTCGATCGGAATCACTATACTTTTAAATACTATAGCAGGCGAAATCGGATTGCAAGCGCGGCGCCTCTCGCTTAGTCTGATTGCGGTCAAGGATTAGAACAGGCGCTGATTCAGAAGCTGGATTCCAGATCCTCACCGATCAGCCTTCCCGGCGGACAACGGTGGATCGAGCTTTCAATCCGCGGCGGCGAAACCAGGGTGGTTCTATTCACCCCGCCGGGCATGAGGCGCGCATCGGAACATTTCACGTTCCTGAGTGATAACGTCGGGAAAACCTATGAAGAACTGTCCGCGCGCTGCGTCGAGTTCGAACAGCCACCCAAGAAAGAGCATTGGGGAACATCAGCGATATTCCACGACCCGGACGGCAACGTCTTCCTGCTCTCGTCTAAATGACGAGCAGCGTCACTTGGAGAATGACTCGAGAAACATCGCGCGGAACGCGCCGGCGTCGGCATCTACCGCCACATTCACATTGGGTTTGCCCGGCTGTCGCCTCCGTTCGTCCCTGCTTCGGGAGATTTCAGCATGATTTCGATGTGCATCGCGGCAATCTTCACGATGCCGGGCCGCAAGAGCGCGGCAGCCGCCAGCGGATCCCAGGCGTAGAAGATTCCCTGGTCGATCGTCTCCCGATCCGCTTCCAGCACTTCGGCGACAACGCGCCCGAGCGGCGAGCGCGCCTTGGCTTCGAACTCGCGCAGAAATCCGAGACCGATTTTGACTTTATTCGTCGCATCCAGCGCGATCAGCCGGATGGGCACGCCGGAACGAAAAACCATGCTCGCGGCCACCGGATCGATGAACATGTTCCATTCGGCGGTGCTGTTATTGGTGTGGAACACACCGCCATCCTGAAGATTGCCGGGCACGCGTACCGCGCCGCCCATCAGCACGATCTCACGAATGTGAGCGCCCACGGAAGGATCGCGCTCCATCGCTTCCGCAATATTGGTGAGCGGACCAAGCGCGAGAATCTGCACTGGGCGTTCGGGCGTTTTTCAGCCGCTCCACCAGATAATCCGCCGCACGCTTGGTCTCAGGCGGCCGGGACACCGGCGGAAGCGCAACTCCCGGAAGCTCGTCTGAAATCTTACGCCATTCCGCCGGAAATTCCGCGGTTCCGCGCAATGGGGTGTTCCGCCCCGCAAACACCGGGACGCGTTTCCGGCCCGCCAGATCGAGCAGACGGCCCATATTGCGCGCGCCCGCATCCACGTGAGCCACTCCGTTCACGACAGTAATCGCATCGATCGCGACGCTGGGCTGCGAAAGCAGCAGCGCCACGGCCATAAAGTCGTCCGAGCCGGCATCGGTATCGATCAGAATCGGCGCGGACTGCGCACTGGCGACAACGGTAGCGAAGAAGAGCGCGGCGAGCGCCCGCGGCAGGAGCACATCGAGACGATAACACGGCTAGGTGGTTTTCGACGTTAACGCCTTGGGATAAACCATCACGCCCGTCTCGGTGTCGCGGAAATATCTTGTAGAGAATCTGGTTGGTGGGGAGCTGGCTTTCCAGAAAATCGACACCCTCGGCGGCGATGATGAAGCTGCTGCGATCGTCCTGCACGACATAGCGCTTGGCGCGGAGATACCACAAGGCAAATAGCAGCCGCTCGCGTGGGAACGCCATAATGTTCTCCATGTCGAGCAAAGAGAGCGCGGCGTAATCCGGATTCGCGCGGCGCTTGCTGTAGAGCAAACACAGTACCCCAATACGGATCTTAGCCTCGGCATCGATTCCGTCCGTGAATTCTTTTCCCAGAAAGATGGGCAGCGGTCCCGCCTGCTTCACTTCGAATTGCCGGTCATATTCTTTCCGCTTTACCGGATCGCGCAGGACCTGGTACGCCTCGTTCAGCACCCGGAACCGTTCAGCATCGCCGGTTTGCAGGTTTTCCGGACGATAACGCGCCGCCATAATACGATACACGCGCTCGATCGTTTCAATCTCCGCCCGAGGATTGATCTGCAGCAGATCGTAGTAATTTACAGGTGCTGAAACGCGCATCTGCATAGTTATCGGCAGGAATCGCGGCCCCTCCATAGGGCGTCTCGCCTAGGCGGTCTCACCTACTTGCGGATGTACCATCAAGCATGAGTTCCAAACTGCATCGTATGCCTTCCAAACTGCTTCGGAGCCGTTTCGCCTTGTGCTTGTTATTCGCGCTGCCTGCCGCCGCGCAGCTCGATTCGGCGGCATTGCACGCAAAATTCGGCGCGCCGCTCCACAGAGAAACATTTCATATGCCGCAAGGTTTCGACTTGATGGTCGACTACGGGCCTGGCGATCAAGTATGCAAATTAACGGTTCCGGCCGATCCGCCTCCGCCGCCCAATACGTCCGGCGGTTTCAACGGAAGGCGGGCAATGCGGGATTTTCTCGCGGACTTGGTGCCCAGCCCGATGCGCGGAAATGAACTGGGTCGCATGGCGGAACAATTCGGCATCGCGTCGGTGTCGATCACGGAATATGAACACGTCACCATCGCTGAGTCCGATCACATGGGCTGGCCGGGGCATGGCGATACTCTTACCGTCGTCTTCAAAGACCCAAGCTGCCGCTAACCCAATTGCGGCAGAGCCTGCTCCAGCGCCTCCACAAAGAAGTATTCGCCCCACATCACCGATTCATCCACGCCCAACTCCTTCGGCAGATGGTAGACGCCGCCCTTGAGAATGCCCTCCCACTTCTTGTCCTTCTTCGCCAGGTGATGCTCGCACAGCGTTCGCAGAATGCGAATCGCGAGCGACCAATAATGATGCCCTTTCACCGGATCCTGCAGCAGGCGGCACAGGCGCAGCAATCCGGAAGCGGCGATGGCCGCGGCCGAGGTATCCAGCAAACGGCGCGACTCGGGCGGCGCATTGAAATCCCAAGGCGGAACGCCGTCGCTGTTGCAATGCAGTGATGTAGTAATCGGCGCAGGCTTCGGCCGTTTCCAGAAACCGCGGATCGCGGCTGTATTCGTAGGAAAGGCTGAACCCGTACAGCGCCCACGCCAAGCCGCGCGACCAGCAGGAATCGCCCCGATAGCCCTGCTGCGTGCTCTGGCGCAGAAACTCGCCGGTCTGCAGATCGAAAATCCCTTCCTGCGCGGTCGAGCCGTCGCCGCGCACCAGGATGCGGCGCGTGGTCAGGCAATGCCGCAGGGCGATGTCGCGCAGCCGGCGGTCGCCCGTTTCGCGCGCGGCGTAAAAAATGATTCCGACGTTCATCATGATGTCGATGAACAGCGAATTCTCGCCGACAAACGACCGCAGGTATTGCCCGTTCTCCTTGAAGCGCAGCGCCTCGGTCTTGCCCGCCTGAATCAGCGCGTCCTTCAGCTTCGGATCCTGCGTCAGCCGATACCAGCGGTAATAAGTGGACATGAAGATGAAGCCCAGATCGTGAACGTCGCGATCATGCTGGCGCGGCGCGAGCGGCGTGGTATAGCGCACGGCCTGCTCCAGCCAGAATTTGTCGGCCGAGCCGGAGGCCATGTTCCACTTGTGGAAGATCCACATCATTCCCGGGAAAAATCCGTCGCACCAGTTGGTCCACACCTGGCCTTCGTGCTTCCACTTGCCTTCGGCCGTGTACATCGGATAGAAGCCCGGATGCGTCTCGACGAGCTTGCGCATCTGTTGCTGCGCGAACCGCATCGCGTCCTCAAAGAGCGCGCGGTCGGTTTCCAGAACGAATTGGATCATGCTTTCTGGATTCTAGCAGCCCTGGCGAGGCTCACTTGTTCGCCGGAGGAGAATCGGCATCTGAAAACTTGAGAACCGACTGGCCGACGAACTCACGGCAATTTTCAAACGTGATCACATTGCGAACTTCCTCGCCAAACACGTCTTTCCCTGCATGGATGGAGCGCACGGGCAGTAGAAACGAGGACCCGCCAATCGAGACCAGGCCGTAATCGGTGGACGTCACGTCGGAAGCCATCTTCAGCCGTGGAGGCAAACCATCCGCGGAGACTACCAGGCGCATCAGATCCAGTGTCCCTGCTGTCACCCAGAAAAAGCCGCTATAGCCGACGATCGCTTCATCAACCGAGGATTTGATATTAAATCCGCTGTGTGCAAGCGGCATCGTGTAGTCAAACCGGAATGCCTGCCTGCCGTCGAGCTTCGTCTGGCTGGATTGGCTAAATGTCGCACCCTGTTCTAGAAAGATGCTCCGCACAAATACAGCGAATTGGCCATTCCCAATAGGTCCGTCAACCAGCTTGCTTAGATTGGCCTGATCCACCCGGCCTGTGCCTGGCAATCCAAAGAGTTCCTTGCCTCCGACATAGGCGACGTTCAACCGGACGGTATCCTTGGGCCGCAGCGCCCCTCGGCGGCCGAGACGCAAAGATCGTGCGATGTTCTCAGTACACGTGTAATTCGGCAGGCGCCGCAGGTTTTCGCCGGCCCGGGTTTTGATCCGGTCGAGCAGTGATTGGCCCGCGGAAGGGTTCTGCGCATTCAACGCCATGGCCAGGATGAAAAGCGGCAGCGCGCGCATTTGGCACGATTATATCTCGCGATTTATCGCGGCAATCTGCTACCATCGCAATGCATGGCGGCAACCAAGATCACAGTCAACAACAACGGATCGATTCGCATCGAAGGCGATTTCAGCATTCATGACGCCGAAGGCAAAGAGTTTGGATTGGGCGGACGCAGCATCATTTCGCTGTGCCGCTGCGGCCACTCCGCGAACAAACCGTTTTGCGATGGCAGCCATAAGGTGAATGGATTCGCGTCGAGTTGCGAAGCCCGCGATTTGCCACCCAAGGTTTAGGCTCATTTCGACCGCGCCGATCATGAATCCAGAGCGGTCTTCAAGACTGCCTGCGCGCTGGAATCGTGATCCACGCCTCGTTGTCGCCTCCACGTTTCGATCAACGCTAACATCGAATTGTGCGAATTTCTCCTTCCGTCGTCATCTTCGATTACGGCAACGTGTTATGCCAGGCCCAGCCGGCCTCCGACACGCAGGCCATGGCATCCATCCTCGATCTTCCGCTTCCGCGATTCATGGAACTTTATTGGCAATTTCGCATTGAGTACGATGCGGCTGCTCTCGATCCCGCCGCCTACTGGAACACCGTCGCGCAAACGGCTTCCCGCAGCCTAACCGCGGATCAAACTTCCGAGCTGATCCAGATTGATAGCCGCAGTTGGTCGCACCCCGCGCCGGCCATGCCGCAGTGGGCGCGCGACATTCGCTCGGCCGGCCTTCGCACCGCCATACTGTCCAACATGCCCGCGCCAGTCCGCGATTCCGTGCTGGGCTGTCAATGGCTGCCCGAATTCGACGCCCGTGTTTTCTCCTGCGATCTCGGCGTATGTAAACCGAAAGCCGAGATATATCGCGAATGCCTGCTGGTGCTGGCCGTCCATCCTTCCGAGGTTCTCTTTTTTGACGACCGCGAACCCAACGTCCGCGCCGCCGAAGCCCTAGGTCTGCATGCGATCCTGTTTACGGACGTGTCCAGCGCCGCACAGGAGATCGACCGCCGGTTCTCGCTTCCGGTAACCTTGAGTAACCTCTCTTAGAAGCGGCGAACCGCCGATAGTGCGTAAAACAATTCTTTCTGGTTGCGTTTGTACCCGAAATCATGCATCATGAGCGATAAGCGTCTTACGAGAGATAAAAGCGTGGCAAGTGCGTCTCAACCCGCTCTGGCACAAATGCTTTTTGCCGCAATGAATGAACACGAGACCGTCCTGGCGCGCGTTTCGCGGCTTCTGCATGACGACGTGAGCCAGGTTCTGAGCGCCGTGGGCCTGCAGCTGGATGCCATGCGCATGGATTTCCGCGATCAGGCTCCGGGCGTGGATGGCCGTGCCACCGAGATTCAGGAACTGCTGGAACAGGCCATCGAACAGTTGCGCGACATCACCAACGAGCTGAACCCTTCCATCGTGGAAAGGGCCGGCCTGCAATTTGCACTGGACCGTTTAATCGGCAAAGTGCGCGCCGGTTTTTCGGGCACCTTGCGGCTGCACTTTGACGCCGCCCTCCGCGTACCCACCATCCTGGCCAAAGCTTTTTACAAAATCACGGAGTGCGCGCTCGATATTGCCAAGGCTGCTCCCGGATGCTCGCTGATCGATATTCATGTGAAGCGCGCGCAAGGCGAATACGTACTCGAAATTTCCGACAATGCTCCGGTGGACGAGGGCGCTCCCGCGCCTTTGGGACAATTGCTGATGGAGTATTATGCTTCCAAGAACCACGTGACGCTCAAAACCGAACGCGTGCCGGGCAAGGGCAGCAGCGTCCGCGCCAGTTTTCCATTGCCGGCCGCGATACTGGAGAGCGGGAGTTAACGAGACCATGCCGTTTCAAGTGCTCCTGGTGGACGATCACAAGATCATGCGGGATGGCATCAAGGCCATCCTGCGCCATAGCGAGGAGTTCGCGGTGCAGGGCGAAGCCGAGAGCGGCACCGAAGCCGTGCAGGTTTGCAAGAAGAAGCGCCCCGACATCATTTTGATGGATATCGGCCTGCCGGGACTGAACGGCATCGAAACCACCACCGAAATTCTGCGCCATTATCCCGACGTCAAGATCATCATTCTGTCCATGTACGACGACGAGCATTCGGTGGTCAGCGCCATCCGTTCCGGCGCCCGCGCGTTCGTGCTGAAGAAGGCGTCCGACGGCGATCTTCTCGATGCGCTGCGCGCCGTCGCCAAGGGCGGCTCGTACCTGAGCCCTCAAGTTTCCGACCGCCTGCTGAACCGCATTCAACGGGGCGATCTTGGAGTCCAAACCCGCCTCTTCCGCTCTCGACGATCTCTCCCCGCGCGAATTGCAAGTGCTGCGCCTGGTGGCCGAAGGCAAAACCAGCAAAGAGATCGCGGTGATGCTGGATCTTGGCCTGCAAACCGTGCGCAGCTATCGCAAAACGATGATGAAAAAACTCGGTGTCAACAACGTCGCCGGACTCACTCAAGTGGCGCTGGCGGCCGGCATCACGCGCTTTCCCGTTTCCGCGGCGGGTGCGGGCGAACAGGCTACATGATCGACACGCCCTGGGGACTGTTGCCCGTCGCCGACGCGCACGTCCACTTTTTCTCGCACTCCTTCTTCGCGTCGCTCGCTGAACAGAAGGGCGTCCCGGTGGACGCGCTGGCGCCCATCCTGAACTGGCAATTGCCGCCCGCCGACCCCCGGCAGCTGGCCGATGTTTGGTCCCAGGAACTCGATCGACATGGCGTCGAAAAAGCTGCGCTGATCGCGAGCGTTCCGGGCGACGGCGAATCCGTGATGGCCGCGGTGCGCCAACATCCCGAGCGCTTCTACGGATACATGATGGTGAATCCGGCGGCGCCGGCAGCCGCCGCCCAGGTGGAAGCCGCGCTCGCCAGCGGCCATATTCAAGCGCTCTGCTTTTTTCCTGCGATGCATCGCTATTCCATCCAGGACGACCGTGCCATCGCACTGCTCGAACTGCTGGCAGCGCATCCGCGCACGGCCGCTTTCGTTCACTGCGGAGTGCTGCGCGTCGGTGTTCGCAAAGCGCTCGGCCTTCCATCGCCGTTCGACATGAAGTACTCCAACCCGATCGATCTGCATGCGGTCGCGCTCCGCTTCCCGCAGCTTCGATTTGTAGTGCCGCACTTCGGCGCGGGATATCTCCGCGAGGCGCTTATGCTATGCGACCTATGCCCGAACGTAAACCTGGATACTTCGAGCAGCAATAGCTGGATGCGATACGAGGAGGCGCACCTGGACCTTCGCGCCGTTTTCCGGCGCGCGCTGGATGTCGTAGGCCCGCAGCGACTGCTCTTCGGCACTGATTCCTCCTTTTTTCCGCGCGGCTGGAATGCCGCCATCTTCGAAACGCAGACCAAGGCGCTCTACGAAATCGGCGTAACCGAAGAAGTTGCGCGCCTGATTTTCCACGACAACTTGGTTCGTCTGTTTTCGTGAGATGAAATAAACCGCCGCGGCACCTTTCTGTTTAACAAAACGGGTGCCCAAAATGGTCGTAAGAATTCGCCGCCCCTCCAAAGGCGCACACTTCATCCATCCCCTCGATCCCGTGCCGCGGACCGCCATCCTGGCTTCGGGCTTTCGCGAGACCAAGCTGGTGCGCATTTTTCCGCAGGGTTGGAACGAGCGGGCCAAGCGTTTCCGCCCCGGCTCCATCGCCGGTCCGCTCGATCAATTGAAGAGCGTGGCGCGGGAGGAATGGCCGCTCGAACAGGCGGTGATCGTCTTCACCTACGCGGGCGGTCCCGGCATTTCCCCGCTCGATCGCGAATCGCTGTGGAAGGCCTTTGGCGTTCCGGTATTTGAGCAATTCCTTGGCCCCAGGAATAGACTGCTCGCCAGCGAGTGCGATGCGCACTGGGGCCTGCACGTGGTGTCGAGTTGCGAGGGCTTCCCGCTCGATTATGAGGTATGCCCTTGCGGAAATCCCGCGCCGCGCTTGACCCGCGGATCGAGAATCGAAGAACTGGCCGCGCTTCTGGCCTGATCCGCCATTCGATTGCTATGCTGGTTCTGAAGTTGCCGGCGCGAACGTGGCGGAATTGGCAGACGCACCAGACTTAGGATCTGGCTCCCGCAAGGGAATGGGAGTTCGACCCTCCCCGTTCGCACCAGATGAACAATCGAATCCCAAACAAGCCCGTGGTCGGAAGACATCAGCCGGACCGCTTTCGCTTAATTTCGGTCAGGACGGCTTCGGATACGCGGAAACTGGTCTTCTGTAGGCGAGCGACCGCTTCGTCGAAGTTGACCAGGCCGGCCTGATCGGCATCGTCTAAGATCGCGAGGGTACCGGCCACCTTGAGCCCTCTTCGCATGGCTTCAACTCGGCCGGCCAACTCGTCGATCAGCACCAGGTCTGCTCCCAACTCACTCGCGAGCGCGAGCGCCTGGCTTTCACCGAGATCGAGCTGATTAAGCTCTACGGTATTTCTCGGGCTCAAGACTTGCAGCCAATCGGGAAGACGCTCTGTCCAGTCGCGGACAGAACTGGGAGCAGCCGGATGGGTCAACTCATCGAAAACGGCGGGTGGAATGAGAACACGGTTGTAGAGCCGCGGCAGAATCCCAATATGGCCAACGAGAACCAAATAATTGATGGGCGACGTATCCGCTACGATGACCATGAAGAGAGCAGGCTCAGGGCTGAGCTTCTCTCATTCGGAGCTGGCGGAGAGTCTCCCGATCCTGCTCGAAATCGTCGGCGGTGTAGTCGCAGATTTCGTGCTCCTTCAGAAAGGCGTCCACCTGCATTCGTGTTTCGAAGCCTAACAACCGCCGAAGCTGCGCGGCAGTAAGCGCGCGAGATCGGTATGCCTCAAGCGCCAAGCTTTCGAGCGCGGCGCGAGGCAGGTCCTTCCACCTGGATTCGAGCCCCCGGGCGATGTCTTCAGGCAGTTCCAACAGAATCTGCATCGGCGAACGTCCTTTGGTTTATTATCTCAAGATGTCGCTGCCTTCGCCTCAGAAGCCGTATGATTAGCGACTAATTGGTAACCGCGTCGGGAACGCGGGAGGGCGGAGTCCGGCGGCTCCAAATGCGAATGGTTCCGAACCTTCGCGCCAAAGCTTCCAGATAAAGATAAACCACCGGCGTAATGTAGAGCGTGATGAACTGCGAGAACAGCAGGCCGCCCACCACCGCCAGTCCCAGCGGCTGCCGGGCGTCGGCGCCGGAGCCAATTCCCAGCGCAATCGGAAACGTGCCAAACAGCGCGGCCAGAGTGGTCATCATGATGGGCCGGAAGCGCAGGATGCAGCCCTGGAAAATGGCATCGAACGGAGGACGCCCTTCCACGCGCTGCGCTTCGATCGCGAAATCGATCATCATGATCGCGTTCTTCTTCACCACGCCGAACAGCATGATGAGGCCGACGAACGCGTACAGATCCAGTTCCTTGTGGAAAATCTTCAGCGTCAGCAGCGCGCCAAAAACCGCGGACGGCAATCCCGAAAGAATGGTGATGGGGTGAATGAAGCTTTCATAAAGCATCCCCAGCACCATGTAAATCACCAGAATCGCCACGATCAGCAGGATCGACAACCCACGGAAGGATTGCTGGAAGGCTTGCACCGTGCCTTGATAGAGCGGCGCGATGGTGGGAGGAATGCGAAGATCCCGGATCACGTTGTCAATCGCCGCGGCCGCGTCGCCCAGCGCAAAGCCGGGCTGCAAATTGAACGAAATCGTGGCGGCCGGAATTGGCCGAAGTGATTCACCGATAGCGGACCCACGGTGCGGTGGACCGTCACCACGCGTGTCCAGTGGAACCAGCGTTCCTTTGGCCGAATCGGATGTAAAGTTTCGAAAGAGCATCCGGGATTGCGCTGGTATTGCGGCTCCACTTCCAGAATCACCTGGTATTCGTTCGATGGCGTGTAGATGGTGGATACCTGCCGTGGTACCGTAAGCGGTGAAAAGAGCATTCTGGATCTGGTCCGGCGTCACGCCCAAAGTCTGCGCCCGATCGCGATTGATGTCCAGCGTGATCTGCGGGCTTTCGATCTGCAAATCGCTGGTGACGTTCATGAAGCCGTGCAAGCGTGCGAATTCTGTCCAGCAGAATGGGCACCCAACGGTAGATCTCATGCTGATCGGCGCCCTGCAGCGTCAACTGATACGGGCTCTGCGTATTGTTGCTGCCGATGTTGATGGGCGGCGGATTCTGTAGAAACGCCTGAATGCCGGGAATGCCCAGAATCTTGGGCTGCAGCTCCTGCATCACCTGATCGGCCGAAAGCGCACGCTGATCGCGAGGCTTCAGCATCATGTAAATCTGCCCCTGATTTCCGCCGCTGACATTCGCAAAGACGCTGCGCACATTCGGATCGTGCTCCAGAATGTTTTTCACCGCCCAGACGTGATTCACCATCGAATCGAACGAAATGTCCTGGCCGGCCACCGCGATCCCATTCAGCACGCCGCTGTCCGTGCTCGGCAGAAAGCCCTTCGGCATATCGAAAAATAGCCAGACGGTGCCCCCCAGAAGGCCGAACAAAACCATCAGCGTCGCGAAGCGGTGGCGCAGAACCACCAGCAGCGACCGTTCGTAGCCGTGCGTCACCCCCTGGAAAAAGCGCTCCAGTCCGTTGTAGAGAAAAGTTGTGGCGGCGATCGTGATTCAGGCTTTAGAAAACGGCTGGCCAGCATGGGCGTGAGAGTCAGCGAAACAAAGCCGGACACCAGAATCGCCACCGCGATGGTCACCGAAAACTCGTGCAGCAAGCGGCCCACGATGCCGCCCATGAACAGCACCGGAATGAAGACGCTGACCAGCGAAATGGTCATGGAGAGAATGGTGAATCCGATCTCGCGCGATCCGCGGAACGCCGCCTCCATCCTGGCTTTCGCCCAGCTCCATGTGGCGCACGATGTTTTCCAGCATTACAATCGCGTCGTCCACCACAAACCCCACCGATAGCGTGAGCGCCATCAGAGACAAGATTGTTGAGGCTGTAGCCCAGCAGGTACATGATGGCGAAGGTGCCGACGATCGAGAGCGGCACCGCCACGCCGGGAATCAAAGTGGCCGAAATGTTCCGCAGGAAAATGAAAATCACCATCACCACCAGGCAGATGGTGAGCAATGAGAGTGAACTTCACGTCCTGGATGGAATCGCGAATGGAAGTGGAATTGTCGTGAACCACTTCCAGATTCACCGACGGAGGAATTTCGGTGCGGAAGATCGGCAGCAGGCGCCGGACGCTGTCCACCACCTCAACCGTGTTGGTTCCCGGCTGGCGCTGGATCGGCGAGCATGATGGTGCGGTCGTCGTTCACCCACGCCCGAATCTTGTCGTTCTCGACGTCGTCCAGAACTTTGCCCAGTTCCTCCAGCCGCACCGGATTTCCGTTGCGATAAGTGACGATCATGCGCCGGTACTGGGCCGCGTTCGTCAATTGGCCCGAGGATTCGATGGTGAACGCCTGCTTGGAGCCGTAAAGTTTTCCGGTGGGGAGATTGCTGTTGTTGGCCTGGATGGCGGCCTGTACTTCGTCGATGCCGATGCCGCGGGTGGCCAGGCTATCGGGATCCAGCTGAATGCGAACCGCGTATTTCTGGCCGCCGAACACCTGCACCTGCGACACGCCGCTGATGGTGGAGATGCGCTGCGCCATCACGGTCTCGGCGTACTCGTCCACCGTGTAAACGGGCAGCGTGTCCGAACTCAGGCCCAGGAAAATCACCGGCTGATCCGACGGATTCACCTTGTTGAACGTGGGCGGCCGGGGCATGGTGGGCGGAAGCAGGCCGCCGGCTTTGGCGATGGCGGATTGCACGTCCTGCGCCGCAGCGTCGATATTGCGATCCAGACTGAACTGGATGGTGATGTTGGTGCTGCCGAGCGAACTCGACGAGTTCATCGAGTCGATTCCCGAGATGGTCGAAAACTGGCGCTCCAGTGGCGTGGCGACCGACGCGGCCATGGTGTCCGGACTCGCGCCCGGCAGCGCTGCTTGCACCTGAATGGTGGGGTAATCGACGCTCGGAAGCGCCGCCACCGGCAGAGCGCGGTAACCGACAATGCCGAACAGCAGAATGCCGAACGCCGTCAGCGTGGTAAAAATGGGCCGCCGTAATGAAGAAGTCGCGAAAGACTCATCAGGCCCCCGCGCCAGCTCTGGCAGGCGGAACAACGCGGATGTGCGCGCCCGGGAACAGGCGGAGTTGGCCGTCCGTCACCACTGTTTCGCCCGGCGAGATTCCACTCTCCACCACGATCTGATTGTCGACGGTTCTGGCCGACCTTAACCAGGCGCGTCTCCACCGTCTGGTCCGGTTTGACGACGAAAGCAAATTGCCCCTTTTGTCCGGACTGAATCGCTTCGGAAGGGACCACGGTGGCGTGCTCGAGCATCCGCAGCGTCATGACGACGTTAGATGAATTGTCCCGGCCACAGCGTGTGATCGGCATTAGGAAAGGTCGCCTTGAGCTTGATGGTGCCCGTGGTGCTGTCGACGGTGTTGTCGATAAAGCTGAGCTGGCCGGTGGCCGTGAGCGGGCGATTGGAGCCATCGGCGACGCCGGTAGCCGCTCACGGTAAGCGCATGTTCGGCGCTGTAGCGGCGAATTTCCGGCAGCAATCTGCTCGGGCGCGCTGAAGCGTGACGTACACGGGCTGGAGTTGATTGATGTTCACCATCGCCGTGGTATCGTTGGCCTTCACCAGATTGCCCGCTTGCAGCAGAAGACTGCCCGGCCCGGCCGTCGATGGGCGACCGGATATAGCAATACGAAAGATTCAGCTTGGCGGTTTCAATGGCGGCGCGGTCGGAAACCACCGATGCTTTGGCGCTGGTGATCGCGGCTTGGTCGGCTCGAACGGCTTCGTCCTGCACCTGCGACGTGGTCTGGTAGGAGTCGTTCTGGTCCTTGGAAATCACGCCCTCGGCGGCCAAGCCGGCATAGCGCTTGGCCTGTACCTTGGCGTTGGCCGCCTGGGCCCGGTCGCGCGCCACATTCGCTTCGGCCTGCGACACCAGCGCGAGATCCTTTTGAAGCGCGGCCTGCGCCTGATCCAAAGCTTGTTGATAGGGGCGCGGATCGATCTCGAACAGCTCTTCGCCCTTCTTCACTTCCTGACCTTCTTTGAAGAAGACTTGGTTGAGTTCGCCGCTGATCTGGGCCTTGACGGCAATCACCGCCACCGGTTCCACCGAACCAATCTGGCGAACCTGAATGGGGATATCCCGGGTCTGGGCCTGCGCGACGGTGACCGGCGTGGGCGGCATAACCCCTTTTGCTCTGTTAGATTTGCCGTCTTGGTTGGCACAGCCGGCCAGACACACTAACAGCAGGGTCGCAAACGAGGCCCGAACGAAAACCAGCACTGGTGAGAAGCACTCCTACTGCTAGAGTAGCGAAAAACAGCACTGAGGTTACTCGCAGCGGGCTACTTTACTGTGCCTATCAACAAAGGCTCAATGCGGTTGCTCGCAGTTAATCTCCCACGACACGCCGAATTGATCCCCAAAAGGTCTGCTGAAGCGGCATTGGCGTCCTCCCGTTTTCCAACAGCGCTTCGAAGACGCGTTCCGCTTCCGCCGGGTCGTCAACGCCCACCAGTACATGGAAACCCTTCGGCCGCTCATATTGCTCGGGAAGCACGTCGGCGCCCATCAAAGTGCTGTCCCGGCGGTCAGCGTGGCATGAACGATCTTCCCCCGCCATTCGGCCGGCACTTGTTCCGCCATGGGCAAATCGCCGTAGGTAAGCATGGTTAGGATTTTGCCGCCCAAACATCGTTCGTAAAACTTGAACGCGGCTTTTCATCGCGCGCTCCTTGCATGCTCTTATCTGAGACAGGAATTTATCACAACCGCCGCCCGGCAGCAGAGCGCCGGCTGCAACACCAGGGCCCACAAGCCATGCGCACCGTCGAGGCAATGAGCGTTCACGGTAATAACGCTTGACAGGGTTTGCGGGCTGAAGTATATTTAACTCGGCAGTTAATTAACCAGTAGGTTTAGCAGCATGAGCTTACAAACAGCGCCGCCCGATGCCCTGAGCGCCACTTTCTCGGCCCTGGCCGATCCTACGCGGCGCGCAATCCTGGCCCGGCTTTCCTCCGGAGAAACGTCGGTTACCAAACTAGCCGAGCCGTTTGCCATGAGCATGCCCGCCATATCCAAGCACTTGAAAGTCCTGGAGCGCGCCGGCCTGATCGCGCGCGGACGCGAAGCCCAATGGCGGCCCTGCCGTCTGGAAGCAGGCCCGCTCAAGGATGTGTCGGACTGGTTGGAGCATTACCGCCGTTTCTGGGAAGAAAGCTTCGATCGCTTGGATGAGTACTTAGTAGAACTAAAAAACGAACAGAGCAAGGAGAAGAAGAAACATGCCCGCAAGCGCCGCAAAAGCTAACTCCGCACTGACCGTGACCACACCGTCGGATCGGGAGATCGTAATGACGCGTGTCTTCGATGCGCCGCGCCGCCTGGTGTTTGAAGCCTGCACCCGGCCCGAACACCTGCTGCGCTGGTTTGGCCCGCGTAGCTGCCCCATCGTCGAGTGCCAGGTGGATCTGCGCGTGGGCGGTCGATGGCGGTACATCCTGCGCGGGCCGGACGGAAAAAACTTGGGGATGCGCGGCGTGTATCGGGAGATCGCGCCCTACCACCGGCTGGTTTCCACCGAAAGCTTTGACGACTATCCGGGCGAATCGCTCAACACCCTGACTTTCTCCGAGCAGGACGGAAAGACAATGCTCACCATCCGGGTGCTCTACGATTCGAAGGAGACACGCGACGCCGTGATCCGTTCGGGAATGGAACATGGAGCGGCCGAAACCTATGATCGTTTGTCCGAGCATCTTCGCAGCATGGCCGCCGAACTCGTGATCACGCGCGTCTTCGATGCTCCGCGCGATCTGGTGTTCGACTGTTGGACCGATCCCGAGCATCTGCAGCACTGGCAAGGCGCGCCCCGCGGATTCAGTGTGACATCGAGCGAATCGGACATACGCCCCGGCGGCGCCTTTCGGATCTGCATGCGCTCGCCCGAGGGCCAGGATCATTGGCTGGAAGGACATTATCGCGAGATCGTGAAGCCGGAGCGGCTGGTGTTCACGCACGCCTGGCTGGACGCCAACCACAAGCCCGGCACGGAGACACTGGTGACTGTCACGCTCGCCGAGCGCAACGGCAAAACCGAACTCACGTTGCGGCAGACCGGCTTTACGTCAGTAGAATCGCGCGACGGGCACGAATTCGGCTGGACCAGCGCCCTGGATGTCCTGGTGGATTACCTCGCGGAAGCGGCACGTTCCATCGTGGTCACGCGCGTGTTCGATGCTCCGCGCACCCTGGTGTTCGACGCGTTCACCGATTCCAGACACGTCGGACGTTGGTGGGGGCCGCGCGGATTTAGCCTCACCACCGAATCCATGGACGTCCGGCCGGGCGGCGTTTGGCTGTTCGTGATGCATGGCCCGGATGGAGTCGACTATCCAAACAAGATCACCTACTTGGAAATTGTGAAGCCGGAACGGCTGGTCTACGACCACGGCGACGCGGGAGCGCCGGGATATTTTCAAACCACCGTCACCTTCGCCGAACAGGGCGACCGGACGAAACTCACCATGCGGATGCTGTTCCAATCCGACGCCCAACGCGAAACCGTGGTCAAAACCTACAACGCAATCGAAGGCGCCAACCAGACGCTCGCTCGTCTGGGCGAACAGTTGACCAAGATGCAGGAGCTGATCACAACGCGTATTTTCGACGCGCCGCGTGACGTGGTCTTCCGCGCCTGGACCGATCCCGAGCGATTGAAACGCTGGTGGGGGCCGAAAGGTTTCACCAACCCTGTGTGCGAAGTGGATGTGCGGCCGGGCGGCGTAATTCGGATCCACATGCGCGCGCCGGACGGCGTCGTTTATCCGATGACCGGCGTTTTTCGTGAAATTGTCGAGCCGGAGCGGCTGGTGTTTACCAGCTCCGCCTTGGACAGCAATGGCGAGCCTCTGTTTGAAGTAGTGAACACAGTGACGTTCGCCGAAGAGGGCGCGCAGACCAAGCTTACATTGCACGCCAGCGTCTCGAAGGTGAAAGCGCAAGCGGCGCCGCATCTGGCAGGAATGGAGCAGGGCTGGAGCATGTCGCTCGATCGGCTGGCCGAAGAGGTGACCGCGTGACAAAGAATCGGACTCTATGGATTATTCAGGGATTGCTCGCGGCTGTCTTTCTTTTCGCGGGCGGTGTAAAACTTGTGATGCCTGCCGCGGACCTGGCTAAACAGGCGCCCATGCTGTCTGTCGGATTCCTGCGATTTGTGGCGGTGTGCGAGCTGCTGGGGGCCATGGGTCTGATTCTTCCCTGGCTCCTGCGCATTCAGCCGGTATTGACGCCGTTAGCCGCCGCTTGCCTGGTGATCATCATGATCGGCGCCGTCACGGTGACGGTGATGACCAACGGCATTGCGGTCGCGCTGTTCCCGCTAGTGGTGGGGCTGCTGTCGGCGTTGGTCGCTTACGGGCGCTGGCGGCGAGCAGCGGTATAGCTGTCCGAACCCGGACGGTTGATTCCAGATTCGACTGAGATCCCTTACTATCGGGCCAGCCTTTTCAACGAAACGGAATGGTGGAACAATTGCCTGACTAGGTCCATATGTTCACGCCGTTACGGCTCGCTCTGCGGATGTTGCGCAAGAATCCGGCATTTACGCTCGTAGCCATCGGTTCGCTCGCGATTGGGATAGGAGCTACATCCGGGAGTTTCAGCATCGCCGACGCGATGCTGACGCGTCCGCTTCCGGTGCCGGAGCCGGGCAATGTGGTGGCGATCACCCCGGCGAAGATGGGCGCGTTCGGCGCCAATAGCTCGCTCTCCTATCCGGATTACCGCGATTTCCGCGACAATAACCGCACTTTCGCGGGGTTGGTTGCGTCCAGCTTTTCTCCGTTCGGCTTCAGTCCGAATGCCAGCACGCTTCCTAAGACCATTTACGGCACCTATGTTTCGGGAAATTTCTTCCGCGTGCTGGGCGTACAGCCTGCGCTGGGCAGAGCCCTCCTGGAATCCGAAGATCAGGCCGCGGGACGGGACGCGGTGGTTGTCCTGGGGCACGATTTCTGGGTCAGCGAACTGAACGCCAATCCCGCGGTGCTGGGAACGAGCATCCGGCTGAACGGGGTGGAATTCAGGATCGTCGGCGTCACTTCCGGACAGTTCACCGGCATTGAGCCATTGGTGAAATCTGCCCTCTTCGTGCCGCTGGCCATGTATACCCGCCTGGGCGGCGGAAACATACTGGAAAAGCGCGATGCCCGATGGTTAACCGTGAAGGGCCGTCTGAAGCCGGGCGTCAGCGTGGCACAGGCCAATGCGGATCTTAGCGCCATCGCGGCGCGGCTGGAGCAGCTTTATCCCCAGACTAATCGCAACCGGCAGATTGAGGTTCAGACCCAGTTCCAATTTCGCGTGAAGCAGGTTCCACCCCAGGCTGCTCTGGCCGCGATGCTGGCTATCCTGGCGCTCTGCGTGTTGCTGGTGGCTTGCGCCAACGTGGCGGGGCTGCTGCTAAGCCGCGCTCGGGCACGTTCGCGCGAAATGGCGGTGCGGCTGGCGATCGGAGCGGGCCGCGGCGCGCTCATCCGCCAGCTATTTCTCGAAAACCTGTTGCTCGCGCTGGCGGGCGGCCTGGCCGGCATCCTTCTGGCCAACAATATTACGGATTTTTTCAACACCATTCCCATCCCGAGCGATGTTCCCGTCTCGCTGAAAGCCGTGATCGACCCGCGGGCATTGCTTTTCACCCTCGCCGTTTCTATCCTGAGCACGTTTGTGTTCGGTCTCGCTCCCGCCATCCGAGCCACGCGTGTTGATGTGGTTCCCTCGCTCAAGGCCCTCGACGCCGATAGCAGCGGGCGAAAGCGCCTGTGGGGCCGAAACGTGATCGTGGCGGGGCAGGTGGCGCTCTCGCTGCTCCTGCTGGTTGTTTCCGCGCTGAGCTGGCAGGGCTTCCGGGATGTATTAAAACAAGGAACCGGCTTCCGCACCGACCATTTGTATCTCGCCGGTTTTAACACGCGGCCGCTGAACTACTCCGAGGAACAGAACCGCAGATTTTACAAGGATCTCCTGGACAAAACCCGCTTGGCGCCGGGCGTCCGGTCGGCGGCCCTGGCCTCCGATATTCCGCTGGGCTTCAATGAGGACAGCGTCGGCGTGGTTCCTCAAGGATATACATTACCGCCCGGACAACAAGCCCTGAACATAATGAACTACTACGTGAGCGACGGCTACTTTCGGACGCAGGGAGTCCGGCTCCTCAGGGGGCGCGGATTCCTGAATACCGACCAAGCCGGTTCGCCCTTGGTGGCGGTGGTGAACACGCAATTCGCCCAACATTATTGGCCCCACCAGGACGCCCTTGGCAAACGATTCCATCTGCGAGACGCAACAGGCCCGCTGGTTGAGATCGTCGGGATCGCCGAAACCGGAAAATACGTCTGGGTCACCGAGCCGCATCTCGACTTCATCTATCTCCCGTACACACAACATTTGACGCGGGCTCTGACCATACTTGTCGAATCGGGCGCGCCCGACCCAGCTGTGCTGGCGCCCGTTTTGCGGCAGGTGGTGCGCAAAATCGATCCTGCGATGCCCTATTCCAATGCTCGAACCATGCAGGATTTCTTTTCCCAGCGCGCAGTGAAGACCACAACCTTGATTGTCGAAACGGTCTCCAGCCTGGGATTGATGGGGCTACTGCTCGCCATGGTGGGGCTGTACGCGCTGGTGGCTTACTCGGTGAGCCGGCGCTCGCGCGAGATCGGCATCCGCATGGCGATAGGAGCAGATCGGCAAGGCGTCCTTCGGATGGTGCTGCGGCAAGGGCTGGTGCTAGGCTCGATCGGCGTGGGGGCCGGATTGATCCTAAGCTTCTTCGCGTGCCGCGCGCTTACCGCAAGCCTGTGGACTGGCTCCGGCAGTACCAACTATCTGGTCCTGCCGGCCGTGGCCCTGCCGCTTTTGCTGGTAACGCTGCTGGCCGCTTATGTTCCGGCGCGGCGGGCTTCGCTGATCGATCCCATGCGCGCGCTGCGGGATGAATAGTTAAAGGGCTAAGCGCCAAACACCGATGTACAATTTTGGTGTGCGCCCATGCGACGCTTACTCAGCCTGCTCATCGTACTGACCATTTCCGGTTGTTCCAGCTCACGCAGAGGCGGTGACCAGGATTCTCCGGCGTTCAAGGCCGGCGAAGCCGCTCACGAAATCGCGAAGCACGCCGAAAAGACGGCGGTGGAAGCCGAACGCCAACTAAAGGAAAACGCTCGCAAGGCCAAAGAAGGTTGGAAGCAAAAGGAACGGGAAGACCGGGAAAAGTCCAGTCCACAGCACTGACTTTCGCGGCCGATCACCGCCAAGTCGGCTACACCGAAAATTTCACGTGCTGTCCATGGAGTCCGCGCATTTCAAATAAAATCCATGTTGGAGGTACGAAATGAAAACATGGTTGATCGCCGGAGCGCTCCTCGCTGCTTTAACCGGACTCTCGATTTCATTGCCCGCCGGAACGCTGCCCATACCAGGCGGCGACGTCGCCAAGGATGTGCCCGGCGCGAAAGAGCAGCCCGATCCGAAGATGACCTACAAGGTTGTGTTCGACATCGCCACGGCCGCTCCCAAGACGGACGACGTGAATCCCGGACTCACCGGAGTGGTCCGGTTTGTAAATACACTGGGGAAATTTGATGTCCCCGCAAGCCATCGGAAAATCGCCGTGGTATTCCATCGCGCGGCTACCGACGTCGTGATGAACAACGAAGCTTTCCGGGCGCGCTATCCAGGGCACGACAATCCCAACATCGCTTTAATTCAGAGCATGAAGAAGGCTGGCGTGGACTTTCGAGTGTGCGGCCAGGCCGTATTGGCCCACAAAATTGATCCCAAGACCATCCAGCCCGAGATCGAGTTGGATGTCTGGGCGCTGACCACCATCGTCAATTTACAACTGCGCGGTTACGTACATATCGGAGGGGAATAAGTTCGCCCGCTAATCGCCGAAGCGCTCGGCGGAGCGGGCTTTCGCTTTGGCGGCTTCTTCTTCCCTGTTTTTGGGCGCCGCGTTGGTTTCGAGCGAAAGCAGAAGCCGCGCGGAGACGCCGGCGATTTCATCCACGGCGTCCTGGAACAGCTTTTCGTTGGCCTTGGATGGTTTGTTAAACCCGCTGATTTTCCGCACGAACTGAAGCGAAGCGGCGCGAACTTCTTCGTCCGTCACCGGCGGATCGAAGTTGAAGAGGGTTTTGATATTCCGGCACATATCCAAACCTTACTCGATTGCGATGACCAGCAGCGTGGAGTCGTCCTGTAGCGCGCCGTCCGAGAAATCGGCCACGGCGGAGACAATCTTCCTTTGCAGGGCGGTTGCTTCCAAGGTCCGGTGTTGGGCCACTATACTGAGCAGCCGCTCTTCGCCGAACTGCTCGCCGTCCGAGTTTTCGGCTTCGGTGATGCCGTCGCTGAAGAGCACCAGCCGGTCGCCGGCCGCGAGTGTAACTTCACCCTGCTGGTAGGCCCAGTCAGAAAACACGCCCAGCACCGCGCCGCCTTGTTCCAGCCGTTCCAATTCGCCATTCGCGCGAATCAGGATGGGCGGGTTATGTCCCGCGTTCGTGTAGGTCAAGCGGCGGCCGTCGAGCACGCCATAAAACAACGTGACGAACTTGTTGGGCGCCGTATTGGCGCAAAGAATCTGATTCAGGCGGTTCGCAAGGCCGCCGGTGGAAGCGGCGTCGGGGGCCAGAGCCCGCACCGCAGCCTGCAGATTCGACATCATCAGCGCCGCGGGAACACCTTTGCCGGATGCGTCGCCCACGCAGATTCCCAGTCGATCCTGCTCGAGCGGGACCAGATCCAGATAATCGCCCCCGATGCTGCCCGCCGGCGCCCAGGATGCCGAAAAATGGCAGCCGGGAATACGCGGAATGCTCTTAGGCAGCAGAGCATGCTGCGCGGCGACGGTCTCGCGTAATTCCTCCCGCTCCGCCGCCGCACTGCGGATCTGCCGCTGCAATGTGAAAAGCAGCTGCGAATTGTCCCAGGGCTTTTCCACGAAATCCCGAGCTCCCCGATGCATGGCTTCCACCGCCAGAGGGACGCTGCCCCACGCCGTCATCACCACCACCGGAAGCGCGCGATCCATTTTCCGGACGCTCCCGAGCAAATCCAGGCCTTCCTGTCCCGACGTGGTATCGCGGGCATAATTCAGATCCATCAGCAACAGATCGAACTCTCCCGCCGAAAGATTGTCCAGCACCGCCGCCGGAGAATTCGCGGTCTCGATCTGATAGCCTTCCTGCTTCAGCAGCAGGCGCAAGGCTTCCACTACGTCCGGCTGGTCGTCCGCAATCAGGGCCCGCATAGGGAGATGACGAACAGGTTGTGGGCCAATGGCTCCTGAACGGCGAATCCCCGTCATGCCAGCGACATGCAGCTCACAGGAGGACATCAGTCCGGCTAACGGCCGGCCGTTGGCGGACGCATCGTTCCCAAATCCGTACAGTTTCTCAGCTTGCATCGTCATCTCCTCATCGGGCTCTATCAGTACGTCGTACCAAGGACCCTAAAATCGACATGGATCAGAGATGGAGATTATTTCAAGCGGGCGCGTTCCAGCAGCAGGTCGCGCTCCCGGGCATTGCGGGTGAGCGATGCCGCGCGCTGGAACTCGGCTCGCGCCTCATCGAATCGGCCGAGTTTGAAGAGGAAATCGCCGCGCACGCTCGGCAGCAGATGATAATTCTGGAGCGAAGGTTCCGCCATAAGCGCATCTACCAGTTCCAGACCGGCCTCCGGACCGAACGCCATCGCGACGGCCACCGCCCGGTTCAGCTCCACCACGGGCGACGGGCGCAATTTGCGCGAGTTCGCCGTAAAGCACAGCAATGCGCTCCCAATCGGTTTCTTCCGGCACGCGGGCCCGCGCATGACAAGCCACGATGGCCGCCTGAAGCACATAGGGTCCCGCGGCGCCGCCCGCTAGAACTTTCTGCGCGCGATCGAGCGCAGCCAAACCGCGATGGATCAGGAGTTGATCCCACTGCGCGCGGTTTTGTTCCAAAAGCAGGATGGGTTTTCCAGACGCGTCCACCCGGGCCTTGGACCGCGACTCCTGAATCTCCATCAGCGCCACCAGGCCATGCACTTCGGGCTCCCGAGGCACCAACTCCGCCAGGATGCGCCCCAGCCGGAGCGCGTCCTCGCACAGCGCCGGCCGCATCCAATCTTCTCCCGACGTGGCAGAATACCCTTCGTTGAAGATGAGGTAAATCACTTCCAGCACCGACGACAAACGCGCGGCGAGCTCAAGCCCGCGAGGGACTTCGAACGGGACTCGCGCTTCGCTCAGTGTTCGCTTGGCCCGCACAATGCGCTGCGCGATCGCCGGCTCCGTTGCCAGGAACGCTCGCGCGATCTCGCCGGTGCTGAGGCCACCGAGTAATCGCAGCGTCAGTGCCACGCGCGCCTCAGCGGAGAGAACCGGGTGGCAGGCAGTGAAGATGAGGCGCAGCAGGTCGTCACCCACGGGATCGTCCATCGACGTTTCGAAATCCGGCACGGCCATCTGCTCGGCTTCGAGCTGATAGCCGAGCTCCCCATGTTTGCGCTCCAGACGCTTGTTGCGGCGCAGATGATCTATGGCGCGATTCTTGGCGGCGGCCATCAGCCAGGCGCCGGGATTGCGCGGAATGCCCGATACGGGCCATTGCTCCAGCGCCGCCACTAAAGCATCCTGCGCCAGTTCCTCGGCCACGCCGATATCGCGCACCATGCGCGCCAGGCCCGCGATTAATCGTGCCGACTCGATGCGCCACACCGCGTCAACGGCTTTGTGAGTATCGGCGGCAGTCACAGCTACCGATCAGAGCATGCCCCCAGCCGCCGGCGCAAGGCCCGCCACGGACTATTTTTCAGCGACAGTTTTGAGGTTCGCCAAGCCGTTCTCAAATTCTTTGCCGAGCAGCCGTTCCATGCTCACCGTTCCATGCTCACAAAGATACTCAGGAATTTCGCCAGCATGCCATTGAGGCCCCACATGGACCACGTGACATTGGTGGAACCGCCCTAGTATCCAGCGTAATCAGCGGTGTTGTGCCCTCGAAAGGTTTCAGAATTCTGGATGGTGACCTTCAAAGGAGGGGGACACCTATAACTCCATTCGCCCTTTGCCCGCCTTTCTGCCGGCCCACTCGTAGATCGCACCCTGGCCGCTGGGAGCGCCATGGTAGCTCTTGGTCATGGCCGGATCCGAAAAGTGCCCAATTGTGGAAATCGCTAATCACGGAAAGATCTTCTCCGGTGGAGCCTGATCGGTCCCTGGCAGCCGCCCAAGCGAAAAGGGCCATCGCGATCAGGAGCACGATCGCGATGATCACGGCCACCAGCAGCACCATTGCATTCCTCCTACACTATCGGGCGGACATCGATCTCGATGTCGCCCGCCACGTGGTCAGACAACACCCTAGCAAAGGCCAACGCCCATTCGATCGCCTCGGCTTTCGACTTTAGCTGAATGATCGCGTAGCCGCCAATCAGCTCCTTGGACTCAATAAACGGCCCATCCACCACGGTCCGCTTACCTCCAGCGAGCCGAAGTCTCGCGCCCTTCGAACTCGGTTCCAGTTCCTCGGCGAAAAGAAAGACGCCGGCCCGCCGCATTTCCTCGAGGAGCTTCTCCATCTCCGCTTTACGGTTGGGAGCGGGAGGAGCAGCGCCCTCGGACGCGTGATCGGCCTTTTGCAACAACAGGAATCGCAGCGGGGCATCTTCCGGCTTCGGGCCAAGACCAAGGTCCCAAGGTTCCTTCACCAAGCCAACCTCGATCTCGCCTTCGCCCAGCGCTTGGGCAAGCCGTTCAGCCCACTCGATGGCTTCTTCCTTCGACTTCACTTGGACCATCGCAAACCCGGCGATCAATTCATGCGACGCGGCGAATGGCCCATTCGTGACAATGCACTTTCCAGCCGAGAAGTTGACGCGCGCACGTTTCGCAGTGGAATGCAGCCCCTCTCCGGATTGAAAGACCCCGGCCGCCGCCCCTTTCGCGAGAAACGTCCCCATGGATGCCAGTAATTCCGGACCGGGGGGAACGCCGGCCTCGGAATTCCTGTCCAGCTTGTGCATCACGAGAAACCGCATTTGCTATTTCCTGGCCGCTGCTTCCTGGATCTCGGGCGGAAACTCCGACATCTCCTGCACCTGCCGGATTTCAATCACCTCGTTGTGTGATCCGGGACAACGTGTGGCCCATTCGATGGCCTCTTCCTTGGACCTCACTTGAATCATCCAGTAGCCGCCGATCACTTCTTTGGCCTCGATGAACGGCCCGTCGGTCACCTTCGGCTTGCCTCCCTCAAACGAGACCCGCGCGCCCGCCGAAGGCGGATGCAGGCCATCCAGCGCCAGCAGCACACCGGCTTTTTGCAGGGATTCGTTGTATTTCATCATGGCTGCGACAGCCTTGGGGTCGGGCATCGTGCCCGGCGCGGCTTGTTCGTAGCCTTTTGGAATCATCAGCATCATGAATCGCATGGTTATATCTCCTTTTTGAATGCCTCACGGCCGCGCGGTTCTGTGACCGGGATGAGGGTGCGCAGGCGTGGATCGCGCCAGTACAGCCCTCCCCAGACCAGCAGACCGAAAATAATCGGGAACAGGGTGTCAAACAATGGATCATGGACACGCAAATGAGTAGCTACCGCGCCGCCCAGATAGCCGGTCAGCAAGATCGCGCCCAGGATCGCTGTTCGCGGAATCACGTACGCAGCCACGCAAACCAGTTCGATGACCGCGAGAACCGGGCTCAGGCCCAGCGGATAACCCAGCCGGTTGAATGCTTCCACAACCGGCGACGGCACCAGCAAATGGCCGCCGGCGTCGAAGAGCAGAAACAGTACAGAGAGGGCGCTCAGGATGCGCCCGGCCCACAGGGTCTTCTTCATGAATCCTCCCGCTCACTGCGGAGGCGGATAAGCCGGCATATCGTGCATCTGGCGAATCTCGCTCTCCCCATCGCCCGCGATCTTGAGGAAGCGTTCGGCGAGTTGGATTGCTGCGGCCTTGGACGGCACCTGGACAATGGCAAATCCGGCGATCAGTTCCTTCGTTTCCGTGAACGGACCGTCGGTTACCGAGACTTTTCCATCCACCAGCCGGACGCGCGTCCCTTTCGAGCTGCTTTGCAGACCGTCGGCAGCCAGCAGCACGCCGCTTTGCGCCAGTTCTCCAATGAATTGGCCCATCTGAGCCATGTCCTCCTGCGTGGGCGGCGTGCCCGCTTCCATTCCCTTCACGTCGGCGGGCTTGTAGATCATCATGAATCGCATCGCTGTCTCTCCTTTGAGTTTTCTGAGCCCGATTTGTACCGGCTCCAATTATGCGTCGAACCAGCGGCGGCCGGATCGACAAGCCGCCAGGGTTTTTTCTTCGCCGGTTTCCCCGTCCGCCGGGCACTCGGGAATGTCACACAACTGTTAGACTTTGTTTTTGGATACGAGAACGAAGATTGTCCCGCCCCCCGTCCTTCAAGAGCGGCTGGATGGGCACGCCGTCCGTTGGCTATCCGGCCATTTCGATCCGCTCCTCGCCGAGCATGTGCGCCGGCTTGCGGAGAAAAGGGAGCCGGGCCGGTTGCTGGTGGTGGAAGTAACGAATCCGGCGCGGCCACTGTTGGCGCAGCGCGCGCGCGCCGAGCTGGTGGCGGCTTTGGCGATGGTGGATTACGTCGTGCTCGCGCCCGGCGAGAGCAGCGCGCTGCCGCCCGCCGACGCGGGGATCACCGAGCGTTTTATCGAACATGTCCTGCTGCGTCACGCGCAGGAATCGCCCCGATGAGCTCCTCCACCAACCCGCCGCGCATCCTGGTTGTCCGGCTCGGATCCATGGGCGACGTGATTGCCGCGCTGCCCGCGGTCGCCAGCCTGAAGCACAGCATCCCGCATTCGAAAATCACATGGGTCATCGATCCCAAATGGAGCCTGCTGCTGGACGGCAATCCCTATGTGGATTCAGTGCTGCATCTGGACCGCCGGACGATTCGCCGGATTGCGGAACGCCTGGCGCGAATTGCGGGCGTCCCGCTTCGATTTCGCCGTGGACTTCCAGGGCTTGGTGAAATCGGCGCTGGTGGCGACCCTCGCGCGTCCCGAGCGTATCTTCGGATTCAACGCCACGTACGCCCGCGAATCGGCCGCTTCGTGGTTTTATTCCACCAAGGTGCCCATCCGCTCTTATCACGCGGTGGAACGGAATCTGGATCTCGCGGCGGCCGCTGGAGCGTCGAACATTCTGCGCACCTTCCCTTTGCCTCCGGGCGAACAGCAAGCGAAATTGCCGGAAGGCGACTTTGTGCTGGCCAGTCCGCTGGCAGGTTGGGGCGCCAAGCAATGGCCGCTCGAATACTACGCCAAGCTGGCCGAACGGCTGCGCCGCGAGTGCGGCATGCCGCTGGTGTTGGACGCGCCGTATCCGCTGCACGTGCAGGGCGCCGAGATGCATGTTTCCACGCTGGCCGGTTTGATCTATGCCACCCGGCGAGCGACGGCGGTGGTTGGTCTGGACAGCGGACCGCTGCATCTGGCCGCGGCGCTCGGAAAGCAGGGTGTCGCGATTTACGGCCCAACCGATCCAGCGCGGCACGGTCCTTATGGCGGCACCATCGGGGTGTTGCGCGCACCCGCAGCTGTGACCACGTATCGCCGAACGTCGGAACCCGACGCCAGCATGCGCGAGATCACGCCCGATCAAGTATTCGAAGCGCTGGAACCGATCATTCTGGCCGGCGGCGCAAGGGCCACCCACAAAGACCGCTGAGCACATGAGCGTTTTCCCTAAGCCGTACGCCGATCTGGTGGCGCGCTTGCGCGTGACGTGCGGGTTTATCATGGTGGCCGCGTTCGCGTGGTTTTCCCGGCCCGATGCCCGATCGCTAGCCTGGGGTCTGCCGGTTTCGGCGATCGGCCTGGCATTGCGCGCCTGGGCTACCGGCCACGTGGAGAAGAATATTCGCCTGGCCGAAAGCGGCCCCTACGCGTATGTCCGCAATCCGCTGTATTTGGGGACGCTGCTGGTGGCCGCGGGATTCGCAATTGCGTCCCGTCAATGGCCGCTCGCGGTCTTATTCGCCGCGGTGTTCCTATTGATCTACCTGCCTGCCATTGAGCTGGAAGAACAACATCTGAGGAAGCTGTTTCCCGAATTCGCCGCCTACGCGCAGCGCGTGCCGGCGCTGTGGCCGACGCTCGCGCCGATCCACAAGCCGCGAGCATTTTCGCTGGAACCTCTACGTTCGCAATCGCGAATACCAGGCGTTGATCGGGTTTCTGATCGGTGCGTCGTATCTGATCGTCCGGGCGTTCATACCACTGTGAGCCATCTGCGTTCATCTGTGTTCATCCGTGGCCAGAATCAGCCGCCAAAACTGGCCAGTACTTAAGTTTTCCCCGGTTCCTTGTATCCTAGTTCGTATGTGTGGAATTGTCGGCTATATCGGCAACAGAAGAGCAGTCCCCATCATCCTGGATGGGCTGCGCAGGCTCGAATACCGCGGTTATGACTCGGCCGGTATCGCAGTCCTGAATGGCGATCACCATCTGTCGGTTCGAAGAGCGTCGGGAAAACTGCGCAACCTGGAAGACGCGATTCGCATCAACCCGGTGGACGGCCCCTACGGCATCGGCCACACCCGCTGGGCGACGCACGGGCGTCCCACCGAAGAAAACGCGCACCCGCATCGCGACTGTACCGGCGATATCGTGGTGGTGCACAACGGCATCGTCGAAAACTATCTGAGCCTCAAGCACCAGCTCCAGCTGGAAGGCCACAAGTTCGTTACCGAGACCGACACCGAAGTCATCGCGCACCTGGTGGAAAAGTATAACGAAGGGAATCTGGAGGACGCGGTGCGGCGCGCCGTGAAAGACCTGAACGGCGTCTTCGCCCTGAGCGTGATCGCGAGTTCGGATCCCAACAAGATCGTCGCGGCGCGCATGGGCCCGCCGGTGGTGATCGGGCTGGGCGACGGAGAATATTTCGTCGCGTCCGACGTGCCCGCCATCCTGAGCCACACCCGCGACATGTTCTTCCTGGGCGATGGCGACATCGCCGTCCTGACGCCCGACGGCGTGCATCTGACCGATTTCAACGGACGCCCCATCAAGCGCCAGGTTACCCATATTTTGTGGGATCCCATCATGGCGGAAAAAGGCGGCTACAAGCATTTCATGCTCAAAGAAATTTTTGAGCAGCCGCGCGCCGTGCGCGATACCGTGCTGGGGCGCGTGGGTCAGGAGACCGGCCGCGTCTTCATCGATGAGATGGACATCAACCCGAAAGTCTTCAAGGAATTCAAATCGCTCAAGATCATCGGGTGTGGAACCGGCCTGGCACGCCGCGCTGGTCGGCAAGTTCATGATCGAGAAGCTGGCCAGGATTCCGGTGGAAGTGGACTACGGCAGCGAATTCCGCTACCGCGATCCCATCGTTTCAAGCGACATGTTGACGGTGGTGATCTCGCAGTCCGGCGAAACCGCGGACACCATCGCGGCCCAGCGCGAAGCCAAGCAGCATGGCTCCAAAACATTGGCCATTTGCAATGTTGTGGGGTCCATGATTACGCGCGAAGCGGCGGGGACCTTGATGACGCACGCGGGCCCCGAAATCGGCGTGGCTTCCACCAAGGCGTTTACGTCTCAGCTCACGGCGCTGTTTATCCTGGCGATGTACCTGGGCCAGGTGCGCGAGACGCTGTCGCCCGAACAATCGGCCTGCCTGGTGCAGGAACTGGTGAAGCTGCCCGGAAGGCTCGAGACGGTGCTGGGCCATGAAGCGATTTACGACGAATTGGTGAAGAAGCTTTTCCGCGCCACCGATTTTCTGTTCCTGGGCCGCGGTATTCACTTCCCCATTGCCCTGGAAGGCGCGCTCAAGCTGAAGGAAATCTCCTATATCCACGCCGAAGGCTACCCGGCTGGCGAGATGAAGCATGGGCCGAACGCGCTGATCGACGAAAACCTTCCCGTAGTGGTAATCGCAACGCGCGATCCGTCCAGCGATGACAGCCGCGTGCGGTACGAGAAAACGCTCTCCAATATTCAGGAAGTGAAGGCGCGCAACGGCATCGTGATCGCGGTGGTCTGCGAGCAGGACGCCGAAGAGGTGGGCAAAGTGGCCGACTACGTCATCCCGATTCCGGCCACCTCGGAACTGCTGCTGCCGATTCTCGAAGTGGTGCCGCTGCAGCTTCTCGCTTACCACATCGCCGTGCGGCGGGGTTGCGACGTGGATCAGCCGCGCAATCTCGCAAAAAGTGTGACTGTTGAATAATCAGGGAGTGAAGCAGTTCACTCATCAGATTCACATTGCGACACACGGCCAAGGCCTCTACGATTTTACGCATCAAATTGAAGGCTGGATTGCGCGAACATGCCACCCAGACCGGACTGCTGACCGTCTTTTGCCAGCATACTTCGGCGTCGTTGGTCATTCAGGAAAACGCCGATCCGGACGTGGTGGCCGATCTGGCCGATTTCATGACCCGCCTGGTACCGGAAGACACGCGGCTCTATCGGCACACGGCCGAAGGAGCCGATGACATGACGTCGCACATCCGGTCGGCGCTCACCCAGACGCAGCTATCGATTCCCATTCATCAGGGCCGGCTGGCGCTGGGGACCTGGCAGGGTGTCTACCTCTTTGAGCACCGGGCCAGGCCGCATCGGCGAAGCGTGATCCTGCATCTGTTCGCCGATTAGCAATGCCACGGTTGTGCCGCGCCGGTTCGTATCGAGCGAGGGCTCACGCGGCGAGCGGCGATCAGCGGGCAGATCGTGGCGCCGGAAAGCAAGGATAAGCTTGATGGTTCCGGGGTGGATGCAAGTGGTGCTCCAAGTTCAACCGTGCCGCTCCGGTGCGGCGGGGTTTGCGACGTGGATCAGCCGCGCAATCTGGCCAAGAACGGGACAGTAGAATAGAGCAGGAAGTGAAGCGGTTCACTCTGCCGTGCCCCGCGTCTCTCTCTGAACCATGCTCCGCATTTATGTGATCGCCACCGGCGGGACCATCGAGAAGGTCTATTCCGAGCAAACCGGCAGCGTCCAGAACCTGGATAGCAAGATCGACCGCTATTTCCGCATGCTGCGCCTCCCGGACGCCCAGATCGCGGTAACGCACCTGATGAACAAGGACAGCCTGGAAATGACGGACGCCGATCGCGAAAGAGTGCTGGCGGCAGTGCGGGAAAAACTGGCGGCGGAGCCTGGGCCGGTTGTCATTACGCACGGCACCGACACGATGGTGGAAACCGGGTTGTTGATCGAAAACAATTTGCCCAATCCGCGCTATCCCATCGTATTGACGGGCGCGATGACGCCGCTCGGATTCGAAGGCAGCGACGGATTGCAGAACCTGACCGAAAGCCTGCTCGCGGCGCGCATCCTGCCGGCGGGCGTATACGTGGTGATGCACAATCAGGTGTTCCCGGTGGATCGCGTGCGCAAGGATCGCGAATTGGCGCGCTTTGTGTGGAAATAGAGGGTGATCGACGTCACGCCCGCAGCCAGGCGTGACGCCCGAATCGATCACCTGCCCCGTGCCATTTAAGTTGGCGGAAAACACGCGCAAACCCCCTCAACCTATTTGCGCCACACTTGCGAACGGATCAGGCCGAACCTGCGCTCCCGATGCTCCGTCTCACAAAGACCATAGCGGCGAAGAGCATCGCGATAAGGCGGGAGCTTAAAGGCTCGCAGGCCCGTGGTCAGCGAGAAGAAGCCATACATCGCGCGCAACCACAGGCGGGAATGCAGCCGCCGCATTCCGCTGGCGGGCTCCTGAAACTCGCTCAGCAGCCAGACGGCGCCCGGACACAGCACAGCGCTGGCCTTGAAAATCACGATCTCGGCTTCGGGAACCGTCAAAATATCCAGGAAAAAATGCGTAACCGCCAGATCGAACGGACCCTCAGGCAGAGGCTGGGACGCCGCGTCGATGTGGTGAAACTCCACTCGCGAGCGTTCCCCCGGCGGCACGCGCTGTCGCGCCAGTTGGATCATTCGGGCGCTGGATTCGACGACGGCGACGCTGGCGTGCGGATTGCATTCCAGAAGCCGCGCGAGAAATCGGCCGTCGCCCTCGCCCAGAATCAGCACGCGCCGGGCATCGGCGGCGCGCGACAGAAAATCAAAGCGGGCTTTTTCCAGCGCCGGACCAAAGGCCGCGTACTCCAGCCACCGGTAGCCGCTGGCGATCCGGTCCGCGTTCATCTCACGATCAGGAACAGAATCGGGCTCAGCAGCACGCCATCCACCAGCGCGCGCCGCGCTTCCAGCGAGAGGCGGCGGCCCAGCCAGACCAGCGCCGCGCAAGCGGCCGCGCTCAACGCGATGGATGCATACCACTGATTGTGTCCCAGCAAAGCGCACACGATTACCGCCGCCGGAACCCACACCAGATAGGTGCGCGCCAGGCAGCGGGTGCAGGGATGCGGCGCCGGAGATGCGCCGCCGGGAAGCTCCAGCCACTCCCACACTTCAATCGCGACGATGTTTGCAAGGCAAAGCAGGAAGAATGCGATGGCAGGCCAAGCCAGGCTGGGACACGGAGTGGTGCTCCAGGCCGTGAGAAAAGTTCCCGCCGTGAACAGGACCGCGGCAGCGATCTCTTTCGGAATTTTCGACGACAGGCCCGCAATGTGGAAAGTCGCCAGGTAGACCAAAACACCGGCGAGTGGAATCAGCCCAACGCGCAGAACCGCGGGCCGCAGCCAAACCATCGCGACGATAGCATCGGCAGCCATCACCATCGCCAGCAGCGCGGTCATCAACTCGGAATGGCGCCGATAGTAGCGATGACGAGCCGGCTCCGCGGTCCCTTCTCCCGGCAGCGGCTTTCGGGCGTCCAGCAGACGATCCAGTAAATAGATGGCCCACACGGTCAGGCCCAGAACCCATCGCCCCGCTGGCTGCAGGGGCAGCGAAAACCGGTAAGCGAGAAACCCCTGCCACAGCACCGCAACCAAAGGGGCGTCCAAACTGAGCAGATTGGGCCACAACCACAGCGGCAGAGAGTGTTCCTCAGATTTTGAGGGCATCCAATTCCACGGTACGAGTTTCCGCGAAGGAAGGGCAAGTGCGGCGGATGTGGGTGCGGCGGATGTGGGATGCCACGTACACTAACGAAGCGGTGGCGCGCTTTCCGGAATTTCGTCCGTCCACACTTGAAAGCTCTCGAGAGTGTTCGGGCCGAACGTGGTTACAATCGCGACATCCGCCGCGTCGCGGCCTCGCGCGATGAGCACGCGCCCAATCCGGGGCACGTTGTTGCGCGGATCGAAGGTGTGCCACACGCCATCGAGATATACTTCCATCCACGCCGCAAAATCCATTGGGCCGTATGGCGGCGGAATCCCGATGTCGCCCAGGTATCCGGTGCAGTAGCGCGCGGGAATGTTCATCGCGCGGCAGAGTGCGATGGCCAAATGCGCATAATCCCGGCAGACGCCCGTGCGCTCGTTGTACGTCTCCCAGGCAGTCCGAGTGGGGCGTGCATTCAGGTAATTGAAGGCGACATGGTTGTGGACAAAATCGCAGATGGCCTGGACGCGGGGCCATCCCGGCGGCGACTGGCCGAAGCGCGACCAGGCCGCTTCCGACAGCAGATCGGTCTCGCAATACCGGCTGCCCAACAGGAACACCAGCGTATCTTCCGGGAGTTCTTGCAGAGCATGCTGCCGCGCGAAGTGCACCGCTGCGTCGGGCTGGGCCGAGTCTCTCACCACCCCCATGCCTTTCAGCCGTATTCTCCCGATGGGCGCCACAATGCGGCTGCACCAGTTTCCGAAGCCGTCGCGATAGGCCGTGATGCGCGTTGCGGGATCGGTGGTCAGCAGATCGGGCGTCACAATGTCGGAGGCGCGCGAGTAATGGATGTTGACCATCAGAATCATCGGCGTCTCCTGGGTGCAGTGGAAGACTAATTCGTAGCCCACCCGAATCAACATGCGGCTTGCCTCCGAGCGAAAAATGTTCGCCACGCCCGTGGTGGCCGCCATCGTTAACAACAGCGCTGTTGCCCAGTCTTACTGTAGCGCGCACTCACGCGGCGGAATGAAAAAGGCCGGTCCCGACCCGGAGGAAAGTCGGGACCGGCCGGCCTGTGGTTTATTTAGACAGCCAGGTACAGTGTGCTGCCGTTTCGATTCACCAACAGGAGAGTGGACTCTTTCGAGCTGCCCAGGGCTTGCTCGAATTCTGAGGTATTCGCTACCGGTTTGCGGTTGACTTGTTGAATGACGTCGCCGCGTTGCAGGCCTGCGTCGGCCGCCGCGCTGGACGGATCGACGTTGGTTACCACCACGCCTGCCGTGTTAGCCGGAAGGCCCAGATCGTGCGCCGATTGCGCATCCAGATTATCCACCGAAACACCCGAAAGCGCGCTGCTCTTGTGTTCCCCTTGTGGATTCACCGACGCGGTAGTGGTGGGCATTTCGCCCAATTGCACGTTCACATTGCGCTCGCCGCCGTTGCGGAAAACACGCAGGTTCACGCTGGCGTCCGGCTGCATCATGGAAATGGTCATCCGCAGGTCGTTGCTGTCGGCCACCGGTTTGCCGTTCACATCCAGGATAATGTCGCCCTTTTCCAGGCCGCTTCTCGCAGCCGGGCTGTTGGGACTTACATCGCCGACCAATGCGCCGTTCACTTCGTTCTCGCCAAAAGCTTTCGCCATGGCGGGCGTCACGTCTTGCGGAACGATGCCCAGGTAGGCGCGAGTAACTTTCCCATTCCGGATCAGTTGGTCCATGACATTGCGGACCATGTTTACGGGAATCGCGAAGCCGATGCCCTGATTCCCGCTGGAACCGTGGGCGATGATGGCCGTGTTGATGCCGATCAGCTCGCCGCGGTCGTTGATCAGCGCGCCGCCGGAATTGCCCGGGTTAATCGGAGCGTCGGTCTGAATGAAATCCTCATAGTCCTCGATGCCGAGATGGGATCGCCCGGTGGCGCTCACGATGCCCATGGTGACGGTCTTTCCGACGCCGAACGGGTCGCCAACGGCCAGAGCGTAGTCGCCAACCTGAATCTTCGAGGAGTCGCCGACGGTGATGCAGGGAAGATCCGACGCGTCGATCTTTACAACCGCGATATCGCTTTTGGGATCGGTTGCGATGACCTTGGCCGCGAACTCACGCTTGTCGGAAAGAGTGACGCGGACGCTGCTGGCGCCGTCCACCACGTGGTTGTTCGTGACAATGTAACCGTTCGGGGTCATGATCACGCCGGAGCCCAGCCCCTCTTCGCGCTGTTGGGGAGCTTCGCGGGGCACGCTGAACTGCGGGTTCGAGTTGCCAAAAAACTGGCGGAACAGCGGATCATCGGGCACGCCGTTGCCTTCAAATTGTGTAGGGATCTTGGATATCTTGGTGGACGAGATGTTGACCACCGCGGGCAGCACCTTCTTGACCACCGGCGCGAAGCCAGTCCGGCTGGGTCCTTCGTCCGGATTCGCCAGCTTTAAGATGGCCGGAGGATTCGCGCTTCCGGCGTGACCCGCCGCGAAGCCAACCACGCCTAATCCAACCGCGAGCGCCGAAGCCAGCACAACTGCCTGGGAGCGCCTCCAAAATTTCTGTTTAATCATGTCGCCTCCAATGGGACTGAAAATCGGCCACAGGACCGGGTAGCCCCGACGGCAGTGGCTCTAAGTCATTGGACGGAACCCGGCTAATTCGGATCTTCATGGTAAGTCGGTATCACGGGTACCGGCGACTTGGTACTCGTGCGAATCCAAACGGATTCGGCATACGTCTCTGGCGCTGGGAGACTGGAAAACGCTAGAGTAGGAGAAACGGAAATGTATCAAGGAGACCGCTTGCAAAACGGACGCTCTTTGCCCGGCGGTCTCACCGAAGGACCCCCTGGCGCGTTCCTGGCTAACGCGACAGACGAGTTTGCACCCGCCGCGGACGTTCGTACCGGCACAGGTCGCGATTGGGCCCCCATTGGAGACTCCTATGTGAAGCCGCGCCGCGACGTGTGGGATTGGCTTCTCTGTGCCGCGATTTTGGCCGGGCTGCCCGTTCTTTTTTATCTCGCCGTTCACAACAGCCTGCTCCAGCCGCTTTTGCTCGAGGCTGAAGACCGTCAGTGGATGCGGCTGATTCTTCGTCCTACCATTCTCTGGATGCTGATGGGAACCGTTCTGCTCAGCTTTCGCACCATTTTCTGGCTACGCTACCGGCCGTTCGCTTCGGCGACTTTCGCGGAGGCGCCGTTCCTCAGCGTGATTATTCCTGCTTACAACGAAGGCGCCATGGTCCTGAAAACCGTAGAATCGGTGGCCGCCGCGCGCTATCCGCAGGACCGGCTGGAGATTTTTCTCGTGGACGACGGCAGCACCGACGACACCTGGCAATACATTCACCGGGCCGCGACCAAATTTCCGCAAATCGTGAAGCCGATTCGTTTTCAGAAGAATCAGGGCAAGCGCGCCGCTCTTTCCGCCGGCTTTGGACGCGCGAGGGGCTCGGTGGTGGTGACCATCGATTCGGACAGCGTTATCGAGCCGAACTCGCTGCTGGCTATTGCCGGCCCCTTCCGCGATCCGACCGTCGGGGCGGTGGCGGGGCGCGTACTGGTCTACAACCGGCGCGAAGGCCTGATCCCCCGCATGCTCCACGTGCGCTTCATTCTGGCGTTCGACTTGCTGCGCGCGGTGGAATCGTCCTATGGCAACGTGTTTTGCTGTCCGGGCGCGCTCACGGCGTTCCGAACATCGGCCGTCATGCGGGTGGTGGACCGTTGGAGGCAGCAAACTTTCCTGGGATCGGCCTGCACCATTGGCGAAGATCGCGCCATGACCAATCTGATTCTCGAATCCGGATTCGATACCGTCTACCAGCGCACCGCGGTGGTCCACACCCTGGCGCCAGTGGGCTTTCGCAAGCTCTGCCGCATGTTGATTCGCTGGGATCGCAGCTACGTGCGGGAAGAATTCTGCTTTATGCGCGTGGTTTGGAAGCGTCCGCTCAAGACCCGCGTGATCGCGCTTTGCGACCGCGCTATCACTAATCTGCGATATCCGGTTCATTACGCCAGCCTGTTCCTCATTTTGTTTCTGGCTTTCCATCATCCGGGGATTCTGATCCGCTTCCTGCTCGCCGTCGGGCTGATGTCTTTGTACAACATGTTTTATTACCTGCGCAGCGAGCGCTCGCTCGATTTCTGCTATGGCATCTTCTATGCCTACTTCGAGCTGGCAACACTGTTTTGGATCTTTCCCTATTCGGTTTTGACGGTGCGGGCGCGCGGCTGGCTAACGCGCTGAACGCGTCCGATCCAGCTAGGCAATAACGCCCTTGCGGACCGCATACAGGATCAGCTCAGGAACGCCGTGCAGATTCAGTTTCTGCATTACACGGGCGCGATGCGTTTCAACAGTATACACGCTGAGATCCAGAAGGTTCGCAATATCCTTGCTCGATTTGCCCTCGGCCACCAGTTGCAGGATTTCGCGCTCGCGGGGCGAAAGCAGATCGTAGGAATCCTCCGCGCCGGTGCGCTCGAGTTTTCGCATGTAATCTTCCAGCAATACCTTGCCGACCGCGGGACTGAAGAAGGATTTTCCCGCGGCGGCCGCGCGGATGGCGCGAGCTAAATCCGCCTCCGCGGAATCCTTCAGCAGATACGCCTTCGCGCCCGCTTTCAGCGCCCGCAGCACGTAGCCCTCATCGGAGTGCATGCTCAGCATTACCACTTGGGTTTCCGGCAGCATTTCGCGAATCTTGCGGCATGCTTCGATTCCGTTCAGGCTCGGCATCCCGATATCCAGGACAGCCACATCGGGTTTCAGTGATTCGGCCAGAGCCACCGCTGCCCTCCCGTCATCCGCTTCTCCCACCACCGTGAGATCCGGCTGAACGTCCACCACCATTCGCAAACCGGCACGGATCAAATTATGATCGTCGGCCAGGAGCACGCGAGTCCTTGCTGAGCGATTGGGGGTCATGCGATTCGGCCGCTGGCGGGCTGGAAGGGCAGGTCCGCCGTCAAAGTGACTCCTTGGCCGGGATTGGATTCCACAGTGAACGTTCCCCCCAGCCGCTTTACGCGTTCTTCCATTCCCAGCAATCCCAATCCGCGTGTCCGCTCGGAGTTGAAGCCTTTTCCGTCGTCGCTTACTTGCACAATAATGCTTGGACGCGGATTGCCTGACGAACACCTTGGCGTTTTTGGCGCCGGAGTGGCGCACGGCGTTGCTGAGCGCCTCTTGCACCAGCCGGTAAATGCAGACCCGGTATTCGTCGGGCAGGTTGTCCGAAACATTTTCCGATTGAACCTCCACTTCGATCTCGCTGCGGCGTGATACTTCGCGCCCTTGCCACTCGAGCGCGGCGACCAGCCCGAGGTCGTCCAGCATCGATGGCCGCAGCAGCAGCGCGATGTTCCTTACCGCCTGAAAGGTCCGCTCCGCGACGGACTTCATATTCTCAAGCTGCGCCTGCACCTCCGGGCGATCGTTCGAAAGCACCGCTGACAGGCGACCCAAGTCCACCAGCAGGGCTCCCAACGCCTGCCCCACTTCGTCGTGAAGTTCGCGCGAGATGGACCGCCGCTCGGTCTCCTGAGCATCCACCAGGCGGGAGGAAAGCTGCTGCAACTCGAGCCGGCTTTGAGCCAGCTGAGCGTATCTGCCCTGGGTCTGACGCTCCAGCCGCACGATGTACGCCGTGCCCGCCAAAACCAGCAAAAAGCCGCTGCCGAAACCGATCGCCAATGCGCGCGTGAGACCAGCATTTGCGCCCGCGAATTCAGTGACGAGAGTCCGATCGACATGCGTGAGCCTCTCGTCATTCCAGCTACGGAGCTTCGCGGACCAATCCAGAATCTCCTGCTGGAGTGGAACGATATGCTGGGCCATTAAGCTCTGAGCCTGACTCCGGCGCTGGTCCGGCTCGCTTCCGAGAACGGATATGTAAAAGGTTCGCTGTTGCGAAAAAACGTCCCGCAATCCGTCCAAAAGCGAGGATTCGGCGGAATCGCGTTCGGCGGGATAACTTTTCAGATCCGATTCGATTTCCAAAGTGAGCTGATCGAGTTGCTGATGGGAGGGCTGCTCGCGATCCGCCTGCGCCGCGGTGACGAACTTCTGAACATCCTGGTTGTAGCGTTGGATGGAGAGCGAAAGGCCGGAGAGCATCTGCGCGCGCTCCTCCAAGGCTTGCGTGATGGCCAACTCCCGAGCGTACATTTGCCGGAGATAGTGAAACGCCAGCAAGCCGGACACCGACAAAATCGCGAGCAGCGCTCCGCAGATGGTGAGAAACACCCAGCGCAGTTCGCTCGAAGGGGGAGCGGACGGCGGCTCGGAGTTCACGCTTTCGCTGAACATCGTCATGCGGACAATTCGTTGTCCATTTCGATGGTAGCCGACTCAAGACACGAGGAACTGCTACTCCGGCCCGAACGCCGGCAGCACGCTACACGTTGGACAATCCTTCGGCAAAACGAAAGAATAAGAATTGCGGCATCCGCCGAGTGAGCGGATCGCCAAAATCGGAGAATCGCATGAGCCGAAAGACGGTCGTGATCATAGTGGGATCGCTGGTTGTGGCGGCGTTCCTGCTCGGGTTCATCCCTGAGTACTTGAAGTCCAGTGGTTTGGGGAGCCAACTCAGCTCGGCGCGCCAGGAAGTGGCTACGCAGCAAGCCAAATTACAAGGCGACGAGTTGGATCTACTCATCGGATATGTTTATCTGCAAACCAGCCAGAAGAACTACGGGCTGGCGAGCGATTATTCCACCAGGTTCTTCAACCGGGTCCGCAGCATGGCGAGCCAGGCTTCCGATCCGAATCGGCAAAAGTTTTTTCAAACGGCATTGTCCAAGCGAGACGCCGTCACGAGCGGACTGGCGAAAGGAGATCCCGGCACATTGGGGGACGTCCAGGCGCTCTTCCAGAGCGCGCTTGAAAGCACTCAGACGGACTGGAAGTGAGGGGAAAACGGCGCGAGTGTTTTTGAAAACTCGAACCCCGTATAGCGGGAGTTTGGATTGGGCAGGACGCATCTGGGGTATTTTTGCGTTTTATGTGGAGCCGGAGGAGCTTTCGGTGTGGGGGGAGAGTTAAGCTGTTGGGTTTGTTGGAAAAGCAGCTCGGCGCGTGGCGTCATGGAGCGACTGGATCACATTGAGACCGATTTTGCACCGGCGGTCTGCCGCGTAATACCAGGCGGGGACTTGCTAAGGCGCCATTTTTCAGACCGACTTTTTGAGACGCGCATGCCGCTGATTTCAGGACCGTCCAACCGGCTCGCACCGAAAGAGCTGAAATCGATGTGGGCGCATGGGTTCGCGCGCAGCCAGCGGAATTTCTTCGATCGACAAAGTAGGCCGTCCTTGATCTTGTCGGCCATCTTTCGGCACTCTTGTTGTAAGAAATCCGGCAGCGTTATTTTGCAAACCCCGAATTAGCCACTTTCTGATACACTTCCCTCCTAGGTTTATCCTCATGAAACACTGCGTTCCTTTCCTCGCGATCGCCGTACTGACTGTCACAGCGAACGCTCAGTTCAAAGCAACACCGTTGACTGGCACCTGGAGCGTGACGGAGATTCAGACCACGGGGCCAAACGCCCGAACGATCAGCCATCCCCAACCGGGTTTTTTGATCTTCACTGGCAACCATTACAGCCTCATGATCATTGAGTCTGACCAGCCCAGAGCCGGAGTCCAGAATGCCCAAGTAAACAAACTTACCGCTGAGGAATTGCTTGCGACATGGGGACCATTTACCGCCGCCGCCGGCACTTATGAAATATCGGGCAATACATTGACGACGCGGCCGAGCGTCGCAAAGAATCCACAGGTCATGGCTCCTGGAAACGTTCAACTCAACACGTTTAAAATCGAAAAGAACACCCTCACGCTAACACGCACACGAAATTCCGGACGTGTGGTTGCCAATCCGACGACCATGACTTTCACGAGAGTTGAGTAGTGATGCCGGCAGCGGTGGCTTGCGATTCGAGTGCCATTCGCGGGGTTCTTGACGGCAATTCGCCGAGATTTACGACCGGCGCACGTAAGCCTCGTTCACGTTGTTTCGCAGGAAGTCCCGGAAATCCCGCTGGTATTTGGGCAGGCGCAGCTTGCCGCGAACCGTGCGTTTGTCGGTGAACTTGATCTCCGATGAGGGATTGAAGTAAGCCACGGCGTTTTCGCGCGTGAGCACGAAGGGAGGGCAACCGTTTTGCAAAAGAATACCGCTCGCAATCAGGGACCCCGTCCGATGATTGCCTTCTTGATAGAGTTGGGGCTGGCTTAAGACGCCCACGTACACTTGCGCCGCGACCTTATACGGGTTGTCCGTCTCATGCCTGCGGTACCACCGGCGAATGGGCTTGACGTACCGGCGGAAATTATCAAAGAACTGCCGCCGGGTAACGGTGATGTGCCGCCCGAACTCGCGCGGATCATATCCCTTACCAAGCAGCGCGAGATGGTTGAGCTGCAGGAGGGCTTCCAGACCTTCGTCGCTAAACAAGTCCAGGTCTTGATTCACAACCGCATCGAGAAACTCATATGCCGCGAGCATGTTCTGCCGCACCGTGTCCGTAAATTCATCACGGCGGCTGTTGAGCACCGCATTAATAGCCGGGAAGTAACGTTGGACCTCGCTCAATTCTTCGTCTATGCGTGCCAGACGCAAGCGCAAGGGTTTCACACGTACCTTGCAGTAGAGCACGTCCGTCCAAGCTTTTTCAACTTTCGTGCGTAGGATGAGATTGCAAGCGATGCGTCTCGCTGGCGCGAATCGCACGCTTCTGGAGCGAGCATTGAAAGATAGGAACCGGATGTGTTTTGCGAAAGAGTAACAGCATATACTAACCAGTAGGAGAACAAAGTGCGAATTATCCTCATCGTTGGGACTCTCGCCGGGTTGTCGGCGACCTTGAGTTTCGCCGCCGACGCGCAGGCCGGCAAGGCAGTTTACGACAGGTCGTGCAAGGGATGTCACGGCCCGGACGGCGCTGGAAACGCAGCCGTCGCCAAGATGATGAAGGTGGAGATGAAGGATCTGAAGTCGCCCGAAGTTCAGGCCATGAGCGACGCCGACATTAAGAAAGTCGTCATGGAAGGGAAAGGCAAGATGAAGCCCATTTCATCCGTCACGGGCGCGAATCTGGACAACGTGGCCGCCTACGTCAAGAGCCTGAAGAAGTAAGTCACATCGCCGCGGGCCGGAGTTTCGCGGCAAGGAATTGCAACCCGGCCCCGCGGATCTACGTCCATCGCAGATGATTTGACTTTTGCCTCGTCATACGCTCCGGCAGTTGCCGCCACGGGATCGACGATCGATTGCAAGTTCCCATCTCGTTTGCTGTTTGCTCTTTTGTTCTTCGCTGGCGGTGCATTCGGGACTTCGTTAGCTCCACTCATTTGTTCTTCGGGAACGCCGCTCGGCCGGGTGGATCTGCGCGTGATCTCGCCGGAGCCGGGCACGAAGCCATTGCCTCTGCGGACTATCAACCGGCTGGAAGAAGGCGATGTTCTCACCTACCGTCCCATTCTTCGGCACGGTGAGGAACGAAAAGGCCAGGTGGCCATGGTCCTGATTCCTGCCAATCGGGCGGCCGCCGGCGAGGACATGCGGATTCTGGAGCCCAGGGAAGCGAACAAGCCTCAGCAGTGGAAGGTGCCCTGGCGCGTCTCTCTGCTGGCGTTTGTATATGGGCCGGAAGGCCTGAGCACGAAAAAGGTTCGAAAATTTCTGTCTCGCGATGATGAGGTGGTGGGACAACTCGCCGATTACGCCGACAAAACCGCCAAGACCGAGGCCCTGATCGCGGAAATATCCTCGCCCGACAGCTCCGACGAAGCATTCCAGGCGGCCATGCAAGGATTCTCATCGCAATTCGGGCTCAACGTCCAGATCGCCCGCAATGCTCCCATGCAAGCGCAGGCGTCCGCGTTGTTCCAGGCCATCAACCCGCAGATGGCCAGCTACGATCCACTTTCGTCCCAAGACACTCCGGCGGCGGGACAGACCGCGCGCCTGGCTACGTCCGTCGGCGAGTTGTTTTTCGGAACTCCGGTGGGGTTGGCGGCGGGCGGCACAGCGCTGTTGCTGGATCTGAGGGCGCTGGCATTCCCGAATTCGGAATTTCGCTCTTCGTTCTCGCAGCCATTGCCCGATGACGGACTGGGATTGTGCGGGAAAACCGGCTCTTCGGCGCCCCACACCAAACTTGACTATCTGTGGGCCATGCGGGTGCCGAACGTCAAAGCGCCCAGTCTCACAACCGGCAAGGCGAACTGGCTGCCCGCATCCGTGAAATCTCCGTTGCCGGTGACGACGGCATCGAAGGACGATTGGAAATACGTGGATCGCGCGCGCGATTGGACGCTCCAGCCGGAAACGGGCAAGGCGCTGCCGGTAAAGGTTCAAAAACTGGGCGATACCGATAAGCTGGAACTGGAGTTGGGCAAGGACATCAAACCCGGCCGCTACCGCTTGGAAGCGAACTGGGATTGGGACCATTTTGCGGTGCAGGGCTTCGTTGAGGTAAGGCCGCTCGGCGATTTCAAGTCGGCCCATCTGATGCCCTCTTCCCAGGATCGCCTGATCGCGAACACCGGCAAAGTGCGCCTCACTTTGGGAAATGACGATTTCGAGTTCGTCAGCAAGGTGGATGTGGAGAAGTTGCATGATGAATTCGCCGCGCCTGCCGTCGTCCCATTTAAGCTGCCGGAGGGCCTGAGGGAAGGTCCGCAGGATCATATGGACCTGCTGATGGATACGGCGGATCTGGATCCGGGCTCCTACCGGCTGATGCTCTCCCAGGTGGATGGCAAAACTCACGACGTGAACCTGGAAGTCCTGACTGCTCCTCCCAGCATTGCGAATCTGCCGTTGGTCCTGAACCAAGGCGTGTCCACGGGGGAGTTCGTATTAAAAGGGCAGCGATTGGATCAGTTGAAACGTCTGGAAGTGGAAAAGGGCAGTATTCATTTGGCGGCGGAATCCGCCGGTGAGTCCACACGTGCGCTTACTGTAAAGATGGCGTCCGGACTCACGGCGGGGAGCAGCCTTTCGATTAAAGCCTTCGTGAAGGGCCGCAGCGAGCCGTTGTTGCTGTCCGATGCCATTCAGATCGTGGGGCCCCGGCCGAAAATCACGGATCTGAAGGTGTCCAAGCCGCCGGATCAGGGCGTGCAGTTTGACGCCGATGAATTGCCAGGCGGGACTTTCTTGAGCGCGATGCTGACTGTGGAGCACCTCCAACCGAGCAGCATCGTCAAGCTGGGTTGCCAGACCGATGGGTATGGGAGCATAACGCTTCCGTTGGGCGGACATCGGGGGCCGGTGCGCGCGCAGCGATTAACCGGGAATCAGGTATTTCTCTCCTTCGACACCGGAGCGTGGCCGAATGGCTGCGTACTGGAGGCGTCGGTTTCGAACGGTGGCGAAGGAGAATCGGCCAAACGACGGATGGGCACCGTGGTGCTCGCGCCGCATATTCAGGCGCTCCAATTGACGCTGTCGAGCGCCGACAGCAATTCCTGGTGGGCCACTTTGACGGGTCAAAATCTGGAAACTATCGAAAAGATCGGCTGGACGGCGGAGCAGGGAGAGCCAGTGGCTGGGCTGCCGCTGGCGGTGGGGGACGGACAAATGCAAAGGTTGCAAACCCGCATCGATCCGCCGCCCGATCCCGACGCGCCGCTTTTCCTGTGGCTGCGCAATGAGTCCAAACCGCGCGCCACCACGATTCGTCCCACTCGCGGCGATGCTGCCCCCAGGTGATCCCTACTTCCCAATCATATGCTTGTAGTCCTTCTCGTTCTCCAAGCAGTAATAATCCAGCAGTTCGCTATCCAGAACAATAGGCTGGGTCATTGTTACGGTCCACGGCGCGGTGTAGGCTTTCGGATCGTCCACAGTGATTTCGATTTCCAGAGTTCCGTAATTCGGGCGCCGGAGCTTTTCGGTCACTTTGGCGGCGTTGGTCAGGGGATTACCGTCGGAGTCCAGCCACAGATCATCACGGAAACCGATGGTGTGTATCACTAGGGCGTCTCCTTCCCACTTGGCTATCGAGTAGCCGTTCCAGGTGGGGTTCGGATCGTCGGGAAGCGGCCGGCCGTCGGTGAAGATCTGGCGATATTGCATGTTGCGTTCGGTCAGGACGATCACGCGACCGGGGACCTCGAAGATCCTCTTGTAATAATCGTCCGTCCAGATTCTGAGAGCGCCGCGCGGCATGCATCGGACGTTGGGATCGTCTTTGGCCATGTTCGCTTTCCGCTGTTTCACCAGCGCCGCCGCCCATGGCTGATAAGGCAAGCCTCCCTTGAGGTTGCGGGCGATGTTCAGAAACTCCCAGCCAATTTGCAGGTCGGTGCAACGCTTCCCGCAGGGCGGCCCGATGGTCTGCCATCCCCACATGCCGGAGAGATCCGGCTTCCCGTCGGCTGTGCGCGGCGCGGGCGCGGTGAGGTCTGGCTTGCCGTCAGGCGTGCGCGGCACCTTGGCGGTGGGGTAATCGAACCACTGCGCGAACGTGGCCTGTGGGACGGCGGCCAAGATGAATACAGCCGTTGCTACGTATAAGCACGAACGACGCGGAATGATCCTGTATGCATGATGCATTTCTTTACCTTAGCGCCTTACGGCGCCGCTTGTCAGTTCGACGCCCGTCAGGATTTGTAGGACGCTGCATGCAGCTGCGTAACAGCACGCAGGCGATTCTGGGGCCAGTACCGCAGAACTAGGCTCCGTAGACTCCGAAACGCACGCATCGCACGCATTTTGAGTTGGTTTGGGGATTGCACAACCTTTGGCCGGAGGCAAAAACCATGCGCAAGGCACTCTACGTCGTAATCGTTTCAGCCTTGAGCCTGCCCGCAGTTCAGGCCCAAGACAAGGCCGCTCCCACGCCGCAGATCGAGCGGGGACGGGAACTTTTCACCAACTCAAAGAAGGGCGTCGCCTGCAAGACGTGCCATCAACTGGGAGGCGTGGGTACGGCCATCGCGCCGAACCTGAAGGACATCGCTGCTTACGGGAGTGTCCATAGTATCGTCATGACCATGCATATGACCATGACGGAGAACGTCTACCGGGTAAAGACGCAGGTGAGCAGCTTTCCGGGCATACTGAAGGCAAAATATGGAGATCGGGTGGAGTATTACGATTTGAGCCAGATCCCGCCCGTGCTGCGGACGTTGTACAAGAATCAGATTGTTTCCGTGGAACGCGACGAAAAATGGCGGCATCCGCCGGCCCTAGCCAACTATACGCCGCAGGAGTTGGCGGACGTGATCGCTTTCCTGAAGTTCGCGTCCACCGGGACCCCGCAGGACATCCAGGCTGCCGACGTCGACCCCACCTGGTAGGGCGCCGCGACCGGGGCTTCTGCCTCTCTCTTGGATTAGTGTTCAATAGAGGGTGATGATGCAAGATCTCACGATCGGCGATGACCTGTGGGAGTACATGCGGCGCGTCACCCTCCGGGAACCAGCTCTGCTACGCCGTCTCCGCGAGGAGACTGCAGCGCTATCCGAATTCCAATTTTCAAATTTCAGCGGAGCAGGGCCAGTTTATGGCCCTGCTGATGCATTTGATCAACGCCCGGCGGACCATCGAAATCGGCGTCTATACCGGCTATAGTGCCCTGTCTGTTGCGCTGGCGCTGCCCGAAGATGGCCGGGTGATTGCGTGCGACATCAACGACGAGTGGACTTCGGTGGCGCGGCGCTACTGGCGCGAAGCGGGCGTGGAACAGAAAATCGATCTGCGTCTAGGACCCGCGCTGGCCACCCTGGATGGCCTGATCGCCAATGGGCACGCAGGCCGTTTCGACTTTGTGTTTATCGATGCCGATAAGACCAACTATGCTAATTATTATGAGCGGGCCCTGGTGCTCTTGCGGCCAGGTGGATTGATCGGCGTGGATAACGTACTCTGGTATGGCCGGGTGATCGATCCGTCTATCGACGATGCGGATACGCGGGCGATTCGCGCTTTCAATGAGCAGATCAAGAATGACGATCGAGTATGGTTGAGCATGCTGCCGGTGCGGGACGGCCTGACGTTAGCCTGCAAAAAGTGACGGCTCGTTCAGCCGATATCGTACTGGAACGATGCCGTCCACACGCTAGTACGGGTAGGCCGAAATAGTGATAGTCTTTTCAAGGGATTTAGCTGATCTTGTATTTTGACTTCATGTAGCTGAGTCAGGATTCAGAAAGGTTCAGGAGTCTGAACAAGAATGGAGGGTGGTTTGGTCCTTCTGCTCTTTGGACCGCCTGGTAGCGGCAAAGGAACGCAGTCTGGAAGAATCTCAAACTGGTTGGGCATTCCGGCCATCTCGACGGGCGATATGCTGCGCGAGGAAATCAAGGCCGGTACGGCGCTGGGGAACGCCGCAAAGTCCATCATGGCCAGTGGGGGATTGGTGGGTGACGACCTGGTCAACCGGATGCTGGCTGAACGTGTGTCTTCACCCGATAGCGCGCATGGGTTCCTGCTGGATGGCTATCCGCGCACCGTAGAGCAAGCCGAGTATCTGGATCGCCTGCTGGCGGATCACGACTTGCAAACGCCCATCGTGCTGCATCTGGATGTCCCGATGGACGCGCTGGTGGGGCGCCTGACTTCCCGGCGCCAATGCCCGCAGTGCAAACGGATCTACAACCTGCTGCATCAGCCGCCTCGGGTGGCGGGCATCTGCGACGACGACGGCACGCCGCTTGATCACTCGCAAGGACGATAGCGAGGAAGTGGTCACTGAACGCATCCGGACCTATGACGAAGTGACGCGGCCGGTTCTGGCGTATTATCAGGACCGCAGGTATCACCAGATCCGGGGGGATCGCTCGCCCGAGTACATTTCTGAAGTGATCACGGGCATCCTGGAGCCGATTGTCGCTAAGAATGGCTCCAACTGCTGCGCCAAGCCCAAGAAACCGGAGTGACCGCTTCCCCGACGGTTTGAACTGAAATGGGCAGACAGGTGGCTATCGTGCTTTACGTAGTGGCGATGGCAGCCGTCATAGTCGGTGTCGATTTCGTGTTCTTCAGAAACCGATTCTGGGAACGGCTGACAGCGAATATTGGAATCGTCCTGGTGTTCGTAGCGTTCTACTTGAGATTCTTGAGGCGTCCTTGAACAAGGGGCGGTAGCTCGCTTTCGCTGCGATTGTGCAGGTCGCACTCCGGATCTCGGGATGAATAACTTTCCAGTTAATCTGATTCCCGCGGAGAAGAATCTTCGGGGATCGGCACAACCTTGGCGTGCCGCCACAGCCGCTCCAGTTCATAGAAAGTTCGCGACTTGGGCGAGAACACGTGAATCAGGTAGTCTCCGTAATCCGCCAGGATCCATTCGGCGTTGGCAAAGCCTTCCACGCTGACCGGATATTCGCCGCGCCGGTCCAGTTGCTGGCCGATCTCTTCCATGATGGCTTGGATCTGTTTGGGATTGGTTCCGCTGCAGATGACGAAGAAGTCCGCGAAGCTGGTGACTTCGCGCAGGTCCAGAACGCGAATATCAAGGGCCTTCTTGGATTCGGCGGCTCGAACGGCAGTGAGCCACGGAGGCGTAGTGACTGGCGCTGCAACCGGGTGCAGGGCTGTGTTGTGTTGCGGTCGGATGGCTAAGGAGTTCTCCTATCTGTATGGTACACTCAAATTTCCAATGCGACAATTGCTAGTGGTTTTATTGTCCTTTGGAGCCTTCATTCTTTTGGCAGGAGCTCCCGCCCAGCCGGCCGTAGCGCCACCCGACAAGGGAATTGAACTGGCTCAACAGGCACTGGCCCGTGTTACCGAACTGGTGGCGGCGGGAGCTCTTCCGCGCGTCCGCATCCAACAGGCGGAAGCCGATCTGCAAGACGCGCAGGACGAAGTGATTCTGGCGCACGATTTGTACGGCGACCTTCCCGATCAGGGCGCTAGCGAAGCTGCCTCGGCGGAGATGGTCGCGGCGGCACAACGGCGTGTGGATCGCGAGCAGGCTCGTGTGGACGATGCCCGGAAAATGGTGGACGCCGGCATCGCGGCCAGGACTTACCTGGAGCCGTTCGAAGCGGAGTTGGTGGCGCGTCAAACCAGTCTCGATCTGGCTCATCTGCGCGCGCATCTGATGGCGAACCGGGCCGCTGAGAATCAGCAGGCGGATCGAGCGGCAGCTGCGCGGATTGTCGAGGCGCCGCCTTCCGATGAGTCCGATTTATTCTTCCAGGGCGAGGAGCACTATGAGGGCGACGGTGCGTTCAATGAGCATCGCGACCTGCCGCCGCTGGAATTGGCATTTTCGCTCAAGTTCGATCGCCCGCTTCCAATCAGCGCGGAAGGCGAGACCGAAGTGCACCGGGAAATGGGGTTTGATCATCGCGGACGGGTGGATGTCGCGGTTGTCCCCACCGCTCCGGAAGGAATCTGGCTGCGGCAGTATCTGAAGTTGCGAAAGATTCCCTACTACGCTTTTTCGCGTGCGATGCCGGGCAAGGCTACCGGCGCGCATATCCACATTGGTCCCGGAAGCACACACCTGGGCGATCAGTTGAGTAAACGCATGGGCGCTCGCGCACACAGCGCCGATTAGCGAATGGCCCTGGCCCCGCGCGTTTTTCTCACAGCCGAGCAAATCCAAAGGCGCGTGCGCGAAATGGGCGCCCAGATCACCGCCAACTATCCGGAGGGACCGCTCTATCTTATTTCCGTGCTGAAGGGCGCTTTCATCTTCATGGCGGATCTGTCGCGGCACATCAAGACGCCGTCGCGGATCGAGTTCATGGGGATTTCGAGCTACGGGCGCGGCAAGACCTCGTCGGGCGAAGTGAAGGTCACCAAGGATCTGGATGTTTCCATCGAAGGGCATCACGTGCTGATCGTGGAGGACATCGTCGACAGCGGAGTGACGCTCACGTATTTGATGAACGTGCTGGAGCAGCGGCGCCCGAAGTCGCTTGCGATCGCCACCCTGCTGGATAAGCCGGAAAAGCGCCTGCGTCCGGTGCAGGTGTCCTATGTCGGCTTCCAGATCCCTGATGAGTTCGTGGTCGGCTATGGGCTGGACTTCGCGGAGGACTACCGGAATCTCAGCGACATTTGCGTGCTGACGGAAGAGTAGCGGCTGGGATTTGGGGACTGGCCCGCTTGAGAAAAGCTTCGGCCTTCGACCACTATTGGGACTATGGTCAAGAGCTTTCGGGATTTGGATGTTTGGCACCTGGGCGTGGAGCTGGCTGAGACGGTCTACCGGATTACTGCGCGATTTCCCAAGGCTGAGCTGTTTGCTCTCAGCGCTCAGATGAGACGCGCGGCCGTCTCCATTCCAGCGAACATTGCCGAGGGCCGTGCTCGCGATTCGAGCCGTGAATTCCTGCATTTTCTTGCCGTTTCCCGCGGGTCTCTGGCCGAGCTGGAGACCCAGATTGAACTGGCCATCCGGCTGGACTATACGGATTCGGAGTTGGACGCTGCCCGGTTCCAAAGTGAAGTGCTCGGGAAAAAACTGAACCGGCTGCATTCCTCGATCCGCGACAAGCTGCCCAGCTCTAAGCCGTAATTTCCAATCCCGAATCGCGATGGAAGGCGCCGGTCAATCAGGCGTGGATTTGAAATCCAGCGCGAAAGCCAGCGCTGCCTTGATCTTCGCCATGAGCTCCGTGGAGAGTGCACCGATTCGCCGTTCCAGCCGCACCACCGGTATAGAACCCACTCCTTGCACGTTCGCAATGGAGTCGCGATCTAGAAATGGAAGCTTCGGGAGCGGGACTTCGTATGAACTAAGCCGGTACTGGGTGGTGAGAGGCACGTAAAGCACAAGCGCTCGGGGCGGGTTCGGACCTTGGCGGGAAACAATTACGACCGGCCTTGTCTTTGCGGCACGACCCTAGATCTGCCAACCACACTTCACCCGGCTGAGGGCTTATCGATCAAGTCCAGCACCTCTTGTTCAGCGGCCCGCGAGCGTACCAGATCCAGCACTTCATTGTCGGCCAGGTCGATCAATTCGGCAATGCGCTCTCTGGCCTCAGCAGCCGTTTCCGGGTTCCAGGCTCGTAATCGAGCATCCAGCTTTTCGACCAAGGCGTCCACAGGTACTTCTCACCTGCTTCCGATTTTATCCGATTCGCGAGCAGGCGCCGGGTCATGGGCCTATGGTCCGGTCTCGGACCTCGATCACGCCACAATAAACCGGCTCATCGCGTTGGTCCCGTAGGGCGGCATCGATTGGGTCCTGCGAAAATTCTTGATCAGCGTTCTTGGAACTCGCCGATACGTAGAACGGAAGCAGCCCAACACGGGACGCAATGAATTCCACCGAGATTGAGTGAGAGATGTTTTCCTTCCAGCCGACCTGACCGGCCGGTCCGTAAGTGAACATCTCAGCGATGGCATAGCGTAGGACCACTTGGCCCGCCTTCCACCTCTCGCCCTTTTTCCCCAGCCTCGTCCGCATGTCTGAGGGAAGAATCCTTAGGTCAGCAGGCCCGGAGGGAAAGGACAGTGACACGTACGCTTGCTCGGCTGCCGTGCCAAAATTCTTTGCGTGTGCTGTCATTCTGATGGGTTCCCCAACTATCGCGGTGGACGGATAATCCAAATGCGAAACTCGTGCGTCCGGGCGTCCGCTGGTTGATGCTGTGGGCCACCTAATTGGGAAAGTGCACATGCAGCCCTTGACATATTCTTTAAGCCGAGCAGCCAAATCCGGCAGCTTCGATTCGGAGTACTGTATGTATCGAATGCCTTGGATGTCGAATGGCGCCTTCGATCCCTCGTGCAGAAGCAGGATCACGTTCTTATCAAGAGCATGGGAGGCGCCCACTTCGTAGAAGACGTTGGGATTGGAACCTGTCAAGTCAGCGACTAGGAACCGGGCCCGTCGAATGTGATCGAAGATGTCATCTGTAATCTGGGTTGATCGCGAGATTTGATCCGCGCGGACGCATTTGCATCCCGCATAGTCTTCTACCACGCCTTTGATTATTTGATGAACTGTGGCGAGCCCCGCGTCGAAGGGCATGATGACGAAGCAGAGGTCCTCCTCAACTCTGTGCTGATCGGGCATACCGTCAATGTTACCGCCCGGACACCGGCATGAGTCCGCCCAATTGTGCCCGGCTAAAATCTGCTATGCCGCTTTGATCTCCGTCCACAAGCGATCGCGCAGGCGCTGCGTCGCCGGATCGAGCGTGATGGCCCATTCGCCCCGTGCCACAACATCGGGAGCGGGATAAAGCGTCGGATTATCGCGAAAATCGGGCGGCAGGATTTTGCGGGCGCCCGCGTTGGTGGTGGTGGTGCGGGCGGTGAGCGCGTTGGCGGCCGCGATGTCGGGGCGCAGCAGAAAGTTGATGAACTTGTGCGCCAGCTCCTGGCGCTTGCTCTCGCGCAGGATCACGGACGCGTCGGGATAAACGGCGTAACCTTCGATTGGATAAACGAAGCCGACATTCGGCGACGAGTCCATGGCCTGCTGCGCGGTGGTGTTCCACATATGCGCGGCCAGTATGTCGCCGCTCACCAACTGGTCGCGTGCTTCGGCGTTGAGATAAGCGCGCAGCAGCGGCTTTTGGCGGATCGCTTCGTTGCGGGCGCGCTCGAGCTGCGCGGGATCGGTAGCGTTCACTGAATAGCCGAGCTTTTTTAGACAGGCGCCGATGGTGTCAAAAGGATCGTCGAGCATCGTCATGCGGCCACGCAGGCGCGGGTCCCACATATCGGCCCATGCTTTGGGCGAAGGGTCCAGCTTGCGGTTATATGCGATGCCCGCGGCGGTAACCATATATGGGACGGACCAATTGAGATTCGGGTCCCAATCGGGGTGCTGAAAGCGGGGTTCGAGCTGCGACAGATTGGGCAGCAGTTCGCGATGAATGGGCGCGAGCAGCCCGTTCGCCAGCAGGGGCTTCACGATATAGTCAGTCGGAAAAACAATGTCCCAGCCGGAATTGCCGCCCATGACGCGTGCCAGCATCTCTTCGTTGCTTTCGTAGGTGCCGTAGCGCACGTGCACGCCGAATTCGGATTCGAACTTAGGGACGGTGTCGGGAGCGATGTAGGCCGACCAGTTAAAGATGTTCAGCCGCGGGCGGCGATCGCGCGAACAGGCGGTCAAGCCAGACGTGCCCAATGTGCCGAACACGAAATAGCGCCGGTTCACGTGGTGCGCAGCCTTTCCGAGATCAGAACCAGCGATCCGAATCCGACGACGATCAAGGCCGAGAGCGCGTTGACCATTGGGTTCACGCCGCGGCGCGCGATGGCGTAAATCACCATGGGCAGCGTTTCGGAATCGACACCGGCCACCAGGCTGGTGATCACATAGTCATCGAAGGAAACCGTGAAGGCCAGCAGCGCCGCGGCGATGACACCGGGCAGGATCGCGGGAAGCGTGACGTAGCGAAAAGCCTGCCACTCGTTGGCGCCGAGATCGAGCGCGGCTTCTTCGAGCGTGGCGTCGACAGTGCGGAGGCGCGCGATGACTACGATAACTACGTACGCGATGGAAAACGAAACGTGCGCGAGAATCACCGTGTGCATGCCGAGCTGGACGCGCAGGAATCGGAAGATCCACTGGTAAAAGGCGAGCAGCGAAATGCCCGTGACGATTTCGGGCGTAACCAGCGACAGGTACAGCGACCCTGCCAGCGGCCGCGAGTTGCGCTTCCAAAGTCCGTAGGCGCAGAGCGTGCCGATGACGGTGGAGATGATCGTGGCAACGATGGCGATGATCAGGCTGTTTAACGCCGATTCGGTCAACTGCGAGTCGTGCAGCGCCGCCGAATACCAGTGCAGCGAGAAGCCTTCCCAGATGGTGAAGCGCGAGGAGTTGAAGCTGAAGACGGAGAGGATCAGCAGCGGCAGATGCAGAAACAGGAACGCGCCGACCGCGTAAATAGCGAGTGCCGGAGCGCGCTTCACAACAAATCCTCGCCTTCACCGCGCGCGATGGCGAACAGCAAAACCATCACGATGGCCATCAGCACCAGCGAGACGGCGGAGCCAAACGGCCAGTCGCGCGCGGTGGTGAATTGATTCTGGATCAGGTTGCCGATCATGACGGACTTTCCGCCACCCAGCAAGTCAGGCGTGAGGTACGCGCCCAGGCACGGGATGAAAACAAGGATCGCGCCGGCGCGAATGCCGGGCGCGGAAAGCGGAATGGTGACGCGCGTGAGCGTGGCCCAGGGCTTGGCGCCGAGATCGGCCGCGGCCTCCAGCAGCGTGCGGTCCAGGCGTTCGAGCGTTGCGTAAAGCGGGAGCACCGTGAATGGCAGATATCCATAAACCAGGCCGAGGATCACAGCGCCGTCGTTATAGAGCAGGGGCAGCGGCGAATGGATGAGGCCGAGCTTTTGGAGGAACGTATTCACCAGGCCGGTATCGCGCAGCAGAAACATCCAGGCGTAGGTTCGAACCAGGAAGCTGGTCCAAAACGGAAGCATCACCAGTCCAAGATAGAAATTCTTGTGCCGGTCCGCGCGCGAAATAAACAGCGCGAGCGGAAAACCCAAAAGCAAACAGAGCGCCGTGGATGCACCCGCGATCCAGAACGAGCGCCAGAGTATGGAGAGATAAATAGGATCGATGAGGCGCTGATAGCTTTCCGCCGTCCACGGGGACGTGATGCCGCCATAGACGCCACGCGTGAGCAGGCTATAGCTGAGAATGATAGCGAGCGGCGCGAGGAAGAGCGTGATGACGACGGTCCAGGCAGGAGCGAGGAACCAGGCGCGCAGGCGATTCATTCGAAGCGCAGCTCGTCGGCCGGTTCCCACCACAGATGGACTCGCTCGCCCGGCGTGAAGCTTTCACCCAAGCGCGAAATCTCGACGACGGCGGGTTCGCCATCGGACAATCGGGTATCGACGTGGACGCAGTTGCCGAGAAACGTGGAATGGACGATGGTGGCCGGACGCGAGCGGTAGCCATTGCGCGATGGTTCGCGCGCGATACGCATGGCTTCTGGGCGCACACCGACGTCGCCGATCCAATTGACGGCGCCCAGGAACGACGCGACGAATCGCGTACTGGGATGCAGATAAATATCTTGGGGCGTGCCGATCTGTTCCAGGCGTCCCTGGTTCATGACGCCCAGGCGATCGGAAAGCGAGAGCGCTTCTTCCTGATCGTGCGTGACAAACAGGAACGTGATGCCGACGCGGCGCTGGATGGCTTTGAGTTCCGCGCGGACCTGTTTGCGCAGGTTGGGATCGAGCGCGGAGAGCGGTTCGTCGAGCAGGAGAACGTCGGGTTCAAGCACCAGCGAGCGGGCCAGCGCGACACGCTGGCGTTCGCCGCCGGAAAGCTGGGCGGGGCGGCGCGATTCCTTGCCTGTTAATTGCACCAGATCGAGCACTTCTCGAACGCGATCGGCGATGCGATTCCCCGCCCGGCGCCGCAGGCCGAATTCGATGTTGTCGCGCACGGTGAGATGCGGGAAGAGCGCGTAGTTTTGAAAAACCGTGCTGACGTTGCGCTGGTAAGGTTTCAGGTGCTGGATGCTGGCGCCGTTGAGACGAATTTCGCCCGTGGTCGGCTCTTCGAATCCGGCGACGAGGCGCAGCGTGGTGGTCTTGCCGCATCCGGACGGACCAAGGAGCGAGAAGAACTCGCCGCGCGCGAGGTTCAGCGAAACGCCGTTGACGGCGTGGTGCGAGGGATAGTGCTTCGAAACGTCGCGAAGCTCTAAGACACACTCCATTGAAATTGCATGTTACCGCAAGTTGGCGGGGATTTTGGTGCGGCCTTAGCGGAAGCAGCGTCGTGCCGTTGTATCGGGCGTTGGGCTGAGGACCCTGGATACAGTCCTACTCGGTGCCGCCTCGACCTGCGCCGACCGGCGTTCTTCGGCGCTCAAGCGAGGCCGTTCGCGGAGTGAATCGCTTGGGCGAGGGACAGCCTGGATCAGAGCGCGAATACCTGGAGCGTCGGAGATTCCCGCGTGGCGAATCATTTCTCCAGTTTGCATTACCCTCCGGTTTGCGTCACTTTGACAGGAAAGAAACAATTCGCTCCATCGTCGATGGCTCAGGGTCAGCCCCATCGATTCTGGCGATGCTGTGCTGCAGCGAATAGTGAATCGCCATCCACGCCAAGAGCGCCGCAAGCAGAACCTTCGGCCGGCTTGAGCTTTTGACTTCGGCTGCGGCGCGGCGCATTGTTGGGCGTATTTTTGGACTGGCTCCGGAAGCGCAAAAACAGAACCAGGAAAAATAGCCCGGCAGTCAACACTGTGATGGGCTGAATCATGACTAGCGCACCGCCGTCACCTTTCCGCCGGATAGCCGAATCACCACCACTTCGCCGTTGTCCAGATCATACGTAAACGACTCATGGGTGCCATCATCGTCCGTAATGGCATAGCTGGCGCCCGGCTCGCCCAGGCGATCCAAAACGTCTCGCCGGCTGGCGCCCACCGCGATGGCCGCATAGGCTTCGCGCGAAACAATTCGCTTGGGCGGCGCGGGATCCGATTGGTCCACTGGAACAGCGGCCACGGTGACAACATTCGGATGCACTCCGCGATGCGAAATGGCCTGCCGGTTAGCGCTCAGCTTGGTTTCCTGGTTTTTCTTTCTGGCGCGGTCTGACAACACCTTATAGATATCGCGGCCGCCCAGATCGCTCGCGACCGATGCCACGGGCCACGGCTTTCCTCCGACATCGTCGTAGTTCGCCTCGCCGAGCCCGTCCTCGCCCATCAAGCGCACAGTGAGCTTGGTTCCGTCGGCGGCGTAATAAAACCAGAAGCCATGTTCGTTGGTGCCAAGCGTGCGGTTCGGCTGACCGAGCACCGCCTCAACATCCTGCGGACTCATAAACAGGTGAAGCGATTCGGCACGCGCGAGCTGGAAAGGCCGATGGTGAAAGAACTGGCAGGTGCCCGGTTTGGAATCGATCGTCCAAAAGCCGCCGCTCTTGGCGGGCGGAGTCACTTCGCGATTGTCCTGAGTCCACCAACGCCCGTTAATCTTGCGGAGCAGCTCGCGCGGAGTGCCCTTTTCCTCCCAGTTCTCGACCCACTTGGTGGCCGTCACGTCGGGGGCCTGCGCGAAAACCAAACGGCGGAGGAAGACACAGGCGAAGATCCGCGTCGCTGCCAGTTTGGGATTCATACCAGACTAATCGGACGCGGGACGCGAGGCTTCGCTAGTACTAGGGTATTGTTCTGAGTTTTCTCCGGCGATTCGTTGGCCGGTAGACGAACGCCGGTGAACATGGATTCTGCCGGCAACAGCCCTACAGCTGTCCAAGCCGCCTCAGAGCGAAACGCCTGCCCTCGATGTGCACTAGATCGAAGGCCGGCGGATGCCCCTTACGCCAAGGCGTTAAGCGATGCTTTGTGAACCATTGTTCAAAAAAGCTATGCCGTAACTCAGGGCAATCCCGCCAAAATCCGGCGGTCACAGGTACTTCCACGGCGGGCTCATCGCCAGTTTCGACGATGATAGCGGTCCAGTCTTTCCTGAAATAGTTGTTTCGGTCTTCGGCCCCGACTCGGATTCCGTAGTGGATGTTCGCTTCCAAAAACCGCCCGTTCTTCCAGGCCGTCACTCTCATCAACGTTGGCTGTAACGCCCGGCTTCGGCAGCCGGGCGTACCAGTTTTGAAAAGGCGCCGACTACTTTCCGGAGTTGAAGCGCTTCTCAATCTCGGGCCAGTTCACCACGCTCCACCACGCGGCGATGTACTCGGGGCGGCGGTTTTGATACTTCAGATAATACGCGTGCTCCCAAACGTCCAGGCCCATGACCGGGAAATGCCCCTCCATGACGGGGCTGTCCTGATTGGCGGTGGAAATAATCTCAACGCCCTTGCTGTTCTTGACAAGCCAGGCCCAGCCGGAGCCGAAACGCCCGGTAGCCGCGGCGCCGAACTTTTCCTTGAACGTGTCGAAGCTGCCGAACGCGGAGTTAATCGCGCTCGCGACGTTGCCGGACGGGCTGCCGCCGGCGCTGGGAGCAAGGATGGTCCAAAACATCGAATGATTGATGTGGCCGCCGGCATTGTTGCGAACCGCGGTCTTGATATTGTCGGGAATGATGGCGCAACTATTCGCCAGCAGCTCCTCCACGGTTTTGCTCTGTAAATTGGGCGCCGATTCAAGCGCCTTGTTCAGGTTGGTGACGTAACCGCCATGGTGTTTGTCGTGGTGGATCTCCATGGTCTTGGCGTCGATATAAGGCTCCAGCGCGTCAAACGCGTAAGGCAGCGGGGGAACGGTAAATGCCACAGTAATTCTCCTCTCGATGATTTAATTTGAGCCGGCGAAACCGCCGGCCTTTTCAAAAGCGTCCGCCAGGCGGAACATGCCTGTTTCATCAAAATGCCTGGTGAGAATTTGCATGCCGACGGGCAAGCCTTCGGAAGTGGTGCCGCACGGCACGCTCATGCAGGGAATGCCGGCCAGGTCGCCGGTAATAGTGTAAATATCGGACAAATACATTTCCAGCGGATCGTCGATCTTCTCGCCGATTTTGAACGCGGGCGACGGCGCAACCGGAGTGACAATCGCGTCCACCTCGGCAAAAGCTTTGCGAAAATCCTGGGCGATCAGCGCGCGTACTTTTTGCGCCTTCAAATAATATGCGTCGTAATAGCCGTGGCTCAGCACGTAGGTGCCCAGCATGATGCGGCGCTTGCACTCCGCGCCAAAACCTTGGCCGCGCGTGGCGCGATACATGCCGCTAAGCGTGTCTGCATTCGCGCGCGTGGTATAGCGCACGCCGTCGTAGCGCGCCAGGTTCGAACTGGCCTCCGCGGTGGCGATGATGTAGTAGCAGGGCACGGCGTATTTGGTGGCGGGCAGGCTGATGTCGCGTACTTCGCAACCGAGTTTTTCCAGCAGCGCGACGGCCTTTCGGATGCGGTCGCCCGATTCGCTCGATAGTCCTTCGAAATATTCGCGCGGCAGCCCGATCCTGGTGCCCGCTACTTCGCCATCGAGTTGCGCGGTGTAGCGCGGCACGGGCGCGAAAGCCGAAGTGGCATCGCATTCGTCGCGGCCGGCCATGGTTTCCAGCAACAGCGCCGCGTCGCGCACCGTTCTCCCAAATGGCCCGATGTGATCGAGCGAACTGGCGAAGGCCACCAGACCGTAGCGCGAGACGCGGCCGTACGTGGGCGTGACGCCCACCACGCCACAGAAGGAGGCCGGCTGTCGAACGGACCCGCCGGTGTCGGAGCCGAGCGCCGCGACGGCCGTTCCCTGCGCCACTGCCGCGGCAGAGCCGCCGCTGGAACCACCGGGCACGCGATCGAGCGCCACTGGATTGCGCACCGGCCCGAACGCCGAGTTTTCGTTCGAAGACCCCATGGCGAACTCGTCGCAATTTGTTTTTCCAAGAATGACCGCGCCGGCCTGTTCCAATCGCCGCACGACCGTGGCATCGTAGGGCGGGATGTAGCGTTCCAGCAGCCGCGAGCCGCACGTGGTCCGAACGCCTTTGGTGACAATCACGTCCTTCACCGCGATCGGGACGCCCGCCAGTGGCCCGGCATTCTCGCCCGCAGCCAGCTTCTGATCCACCCGTTCGGCCGCGGCCAGCGCGCGTTCCGGACAAAAATGCAGATATGCGTTGGTCTTCGGATTTTCAGCCTGCGCAAAATCGAGAGCGGACTGGGCCAGCTCACGGGCGCTGAACTGCCGCGCCGCAAGGCCAGCCTGCACTTGCTCGATCGTCAACGTGGCAACGCCGCTCATCGTGCTTCCATCATCTCTCGATGACCTTCGGAACCTTGTAATATCCGGCGCCGGCCACTGGCGCATTGGCGAGAGCGGCTTCGTTCCCGATGGGCGGAATCACTTGGTCGGCGCGCAGCGTGGCGGTCTCCTCACTTTGATAGAGCACCTGGGTCATTGGCTCCACGGTTGAAGTGTCCAGCTCGTTGAGCGCGTCCATGTGGGTCAGGATCTCATCCATGTCTTTGGCCAGACGCGCGATTTCGGGCTCGGTCAGGTCCAGATTCGCCAGATCGGCGACATTGCGGACCTCGGACTCAGTAATTTTCACGCGCTGGCCCTCTTGGCTGCCCGGCGGCGGGCTTGCTTATATACGATGCGCATTCCGGGGTCTTCGATACTATCGGCGTCGTCGGGCATGGCGGTCTCACTGTGACTTTGCGCCGATTGCGGCGGACGCCGGGGCGCGGTTCTAGCGATGCGGAATTCCAAATCGGAGATCACTTCGCTCCCGAGAACCTCGGTAAGCTTGGCCAGGATGTCGAAACGCAGGTGAAAAAGCTGCTTCTGCCAGATGGCATCTTCGGCTTCAATCACCAGCGTGCCGCGCACCAAAGCCTTCGGACAGGCATGCACGGCGATGCGCTTGCCCACCGCGGCCGGCCAGGCGGCAAACGCCAGCTGGTCGGGTGAGATAGCATCGGAAAGTCTAAGTTTGGCGAGGGCCTTGCCGGCTCGTTCCATTCGGACCGAACTCAATTTTAGCATTCATGAGGTTTCAGATGATCGGGCGCCGGAAACTCTTTTTGCGCGCCAGTGTGTTACCAATCGAACATGGCCGCTGATCGTATTGTCGTGGTGGGCGCAGGAATCATCGGTGCATCCATTGCCTATCACTTAGTGAAACGTGGCGCGAGCGTGGTGATCGTGGAGGCAGTTCGTCCGGGCGGCGGAGCGACGGAGAAATCCTTCGGGTGGATTAATTCTACGTTTTCCAAACGTCCGCGCGCGTACTTCGATTTGAATCAATTGGGCTTGGCCGGATGGCGCCGCCTGCAGACCGAACTGGGCGGCGAATTGAAGGTGCAGTGGGGCGGGAGCGTAGCGTGGGCTCCGGCGGACGCGACGGCGGAAGAACTGCGGGAAAACGTGCGCAGGCACCAGGAGTGGGGTTACGCGACACATCTGATCGATGAAGACGAATTCCGGCGCCTGCTGCCGAACGTCACGCCGGGGGAATTCGGCGCGGCGTGCCATTGCGAGTTCGAGGGCGCCCTGGATCCAGTGGATGCGCTGAAGGCGCTGCTGCGCCAGGTACGCGAGCTGGGTGGAGAAGTGCGATATCCGTTTCAAGCGGACGGGCTGAAGCTGGAAGGCGGCCGGGTGACGGCCATTCGCGCGGGCGAGAGTTCGCTGGATGCCGCCACGGTGGTGCTGGCATCGGGCGTGGCCACTCAGCGGCTGGCCGAGATGGCGAAGGTGAATATTCCACTGAAGGAATCGCTAGGCGTGCTGGTGCACACGCGGCCGCAGCCGAAGCTGATCGATCGGGTGGTGCTGGCGCCGGGCGTGCATTGCAAGCAGAAGCTGGATGGGCGCGTGGTGGTGGGCGGGCAGATTGTGGCGGGCCTTGGAACCGCCGATGGCGAGTCGGTGGAGCCTGGGGATAACGGCCAACGCATCCTGCGCGAAGCGGCAAAGGTGTTGCCGGGGATTCGCGGCGTGGCGGTGGAACGCGTGACGCTGGGACAGCGGGTGATGCCTGCCGACGAATATCCAGTGGTTGGCTTTTCGGAGCGGTGCCCGAACCTTTATGTCGCGGCGATGCACAGCGGGGTGACGCTGGCGCCATTGATCGGACAACTGGCGGCGCTCGAGATTTTGGACGGCGCGCGAGTCAGCTCGTTGGAACCTTATCGGCCTTCGCGGTTCGCCGACTAGTTCGAAACCGGCAGCAAGGTCGGATTGGCGGCGACGCCATTTTGCGTGACATCCACTTCCAATTCGCCGGAAGCGGCGCCGGTGGGCACCTGGAAATTGATCTGGTAAAGCCCCACGAAGCCGGGCGTGAGTCCGGCGAAGGTGACTGTGGATGTGGACCCGCCCACGGTTACCGTCGGCGTCACCGTAACGCTTGCGAGCGGTGAAGTTGGCGCCGCCGCGCCCGAGGCAACGCTGGGATTGGTGGCGCCCAGTCCCACCAGGTACATCACCAGATATTCGCCGGGCTTGGCTGGACTGGAGCCAGATACCAGCGAAAAGTCGGCGTGCTGCGCGATGATGTGCGCTCCGTTCTGGACATTGGGCGCGGGACCGTCGTCGGCCGACAACACGCCGGGCGAGGCGGGAACGATGTTCAGCATCAGCGGCAGCGTGAGCGCGTTGTTGACGCTGAGAACGATCGGCGTCTGTTGCGTGGCGGTGGCTTCGTACGGGATCTGGATATTGATCTGGCCGTTGCTCAGAAAGTAGAGCGGAGCTTGCGCGGGGCCAACCAGCGCGAATGTGTTATTGAACGTGGTGGGCAGCGGAAGCACTCCAGTGGAAACAGCCGCGGACGCGAGACCGGCGCCATAAACCTGCGCGATGGTTCCCGGCGCCAGCGGCGCGCCGACCACCGGGTTCAGATTGTTGAGCGCTCCGCCGGGGACGATGGCCGGAGGCGGAGTTGGATTTTGCGCAATCCCGCCGTATAGCTTGGCCGTGGCGGGCTGCAGCGCGCCTGCGGTGGCGTTGAGGGTGACCACCATATTGGCGTTGACGCCGCCAGGCTGCCAGGTGGTGGAATAATTGCCGAGAGAGTCGCCGGCCAGAGTTAAGCGGGGCATCGCCGTTCGAAAAACTCGCGACTACGTTTCCAGTGGTGATGGGGGTGGCGCAATCGTCGTTGAGCTGAACGATCAAAGTAGCCGGCCATCCCGCCGGGACTGCGAAATTATTGGCCAGGCCAGTTTCGGTAATCGCCAGTTTGCTCGCGGCGCAACCGGCGGCATGAGGCTGCAAGCTCGATGTGGCGTTGGACGACCCGGCCGGCTGAACTACAAACGTTACGTTGACCGACTGCAGCAACGACCCGATGGAGACGTTGACGTCACCCGAGTAGATGCCCGCGGCAAGGCCGGTTGGGTCAACCGATACCCCGATCGATGCGGCGGCTTGCCCGCTCACGGGGCCCGCGATGGGAGTTATCAGCCAGTTTCCGGTGCCGAAGGTGGAGGCCGCGGCAGTAAAGGAGACTGTCGAAGGGCTGCTGGTGTTGATCTGGACTTCCTGCGCGGGTGGGGCCGCTCCACCGGCAGAAGTGGTGAAGAACAGTCCGCCGGGAGCGAGATAAGGCGCGGGAGCCGCGGTGGCCGGCTGCAGATTTAAGACAGCGGTAACGTATTGCGGAGAATTCCGCGAATTGGAATCGGTAATTTTAACAATGGCGTAATAAGGCCCGGGAGTAAGCTGTGTAGCGTTCGCAGCGAGCGCCAGGGAAAGCACACCCGGTGCCGCGTTGGTAGCGGTTCCGCTGGAAGAAACCAGGCTGAGCCAGTTGGAACCGCTGACTACGGTCGCGCTCCAACTCACTGTAGAACTCGGATCGCCCAGATTCAGAACTTTGACATTTTGCGTAGCCGTGTATCCGCCGCCTTCGATGGCCTGGAACAGCACGCCTGTGGTGTCCACGGCCAGGATAGGTCCGCTGGCTGCGACAAACAGTGACACTGGTATCGACACATTGCCGGCGGAGGAAGAGACAAGAATGGCGTCGTTATAGGCGCCCACTTGTAAACCGCTGGTATTCACCTGAACCTGAACGGACACCGGCGCGTTCAGCGTAGTAGAGCCGCTGGCAGGCGTTACGCTGGTGATCCAGGAACTCTTGCCCACCACGGAGGCGGTGAAGTTGAGCGTCCCGGGGCCGCCGTTCGAAACCAGCAAGTTTTCAATGAGATTCCCAGGCGTTGCCGAGCGAGCGGCAAAATTCAACATGGACGAAGCCACCGTCAATTGCTGCGGTATGTTCGCGACATTGAGTGTGACTGCAACGTCGGTTGCCAGCCCGTAGGTATCTAAAACCTGAATGCGCGCAGAATAGGTTCCGGCGGCCATGGTGCCTTGATTGACGCTCACCACCAGGCCGGCGGGGACACCGCCGCTGGTTGGAGTGACGGTGATCCACCCAGGGGCCGCGGCGCCGCTCTGCCCGCTGTCGACGATCACGCTGTAGCTGATCGGCAGCGTGGCACCGGTAGCAGGCACGATGGCGATGGCCTGCGTGGGCGGAGGATCGCCATTCAGGTCCGCGTTAAAGATAAGACCGAGAGGCGATACCTGGATTTGTGTGGTGGGCGCCACAAACGTGACTTGGAACGGGAAAACGGTCTGGGCTCGCAGGCTGTCGGTGACGCCAATGTTGAAGTTATAGGTTCCCGCCTTAGTGGGAGTGCCATTGAGCACGCCGTCCGGAGTGATGGTAATCCCCGGCGGGTTGTTGTTCATGGAGAACACATAGGGCGGAACGCCGCCAGTGGCCGCGATCTGCTGGGAGTAGGGGACTTTCACCAGTCCGTCTGGCAACGGTGATTGGGTGGTTATGGCTGGCTGCGAGTTGATCGTGATGCTGTATGGAAACTGCGTTTCATTTTGGTTGGCATCGGTGACATCGAGCGTGAAGTCAAACGTACCAGCGGTGGTGGGAATCCCCGCCAGTGTGCCATTCGCGCTCAGCGTGAGACCGGGAGGCAAGGCGCTGGGATTAAACGGGCTCACGCCTTGCGCGGTGAAAGTGAAAGGACCCGTACAGCCGGAAGCGCTGAAATTGACCTGAGTATAATTGACTTTCACTTCGCCTGAGGGCAGCGGAGAGGCAGGCGTAATGGTGGGTGCGCAGGTTGAGACATACATGCTGAGCGGCTGAGTGGCACTATCGTTGGCACGATTGCCGTCCTGGTCTACGGCGATTACCGTGAATTGAAACAAGCCGGAAGCGGTCGGTGTGCCGCTAATGACACCCGTGTTTTGGTTCAAGGTGAGGCCGGCCGGCAAGTCCGCGGCATGCAGAGGCACCAGTGCGCTTCTCGCGCCGCTGCGCGAGCCGCAAATCGTACATTGGATGGACCAAGTTATGGGCGCCACTCCACCGTTGACTTGCAGCTTGCGCGGAATATGGCACGCCGGTGGTTGCCCCCGGCAGGAGCATAGTGCTGATGGTCATTGGCGCGATGGTGATGTGGATGTCCGGCATCGGCATCTCAGTGCCATCGTTGTTGTCGTCGACTTCAACCGGAAAGGAGAAGGTTCCCGAAGAAGTTGGAATTCCGGAGATGACGCCATTCTGGTTCAACACCAGACCGGGCGGCAGGCCGGTATCCGGCGAAGAAAATGAAGCAACAAAAAAACTGTAAGGGGCGACGCCACCTGAGGCACTCAGTTGCGTCAGATAGCCCTGGCCGACCAAGCCGCTGGGCAAGGTTGTAGGAGTAGCCACTATTTGGCCCTGAAGCAGAAAGTTTCCGGAGGCGAGAAACAGAAGTGCAAAAATGCAAAACGAACCCAGCGCGCGCATTCCCAAAAATCTCGTTCCCTGAAACCAGGAGCTATTTTTGTACGTCTTCTTACACAGAGAAGCGTGAGTCATCTACCTTCTCCTCCTCTGATTCTGGCGCGGCGCAGTAGATACAGGCCGCGCCACTTTGTTCCGTTAAAAGCTTATTCTACTGCGGCTTCAGATAGTTTTTCAAAGAATTTCTTGATGATCATCTTGGACGTTGTGTCCAGCAGCCGCTGACCGACGCTCGCAATTGTTCCACCCACCTGCACATCGCCTTCGTATTTTACTTCGGTTGATTCCGCTTGCGGGGTTAGGTTCAGCAATCCCTCGCCTTTGAGGAATCCGATCTTGCCGGTGCCTTCGACCATCAGCCGGAAGCTTTCGGGTGGATTCTGATCGGCCAGGCGTACTTTGCCGGTGAAGAGGCCGCCGATGCTGGCGATGGCCATCTTCATCTTCATTTCGTACTCGTCGTCGGCGATCTTGTCCAGATGATCGGTCCCCGGCATGCATTTGGCGAGGACCGCCGGGTCTTGCAGCAACTGGTAGGTTCGTTCGCGATTGGCAGGAACGGAATAGGAACCGCTGATCTTCAAGCCGTCCTCGAAAATGCAATAGCCAGCGCGCGCATTGTGTAAACGCGTGGCCAAGTGCTTGCGGTAGTTCGCCGATGCGTGGAGATCGGAATTCGCTTCCACGCCATCGGCCACCAGCGCCGCGGCTTTCTGGATATCGCTGGGCGAGCCGGCGGTGCCTTCGAGCGCTTTCTCGACGTTGATCGCCCGGTAGGGTTTGCCGGCCAGTCCGGTGACGCCGATGCGCGCGAAAGTAACTCTTCCGCCCGCCTTTGCGGACGCGCGCGGCGATGCCGACGATGGCGAAGCCGGACGCCGGCTGGACCACTTTCTGATAGCTGGTTCCGGTGGACGGATCTTCCAAGGGACGATCACTTCGCGGACCAGCTCGCCCGGTTCGAGCGCGGTGGTGAAGGTATCGACGAAGAAATCGGCAATCGGCATTTCGCGCTCGGATTTGGCGCTGACCAGAACCACGCGAGCTTCGAGCGCGAGCAGCGACGCCGGATAATCGGCCGCCGGATCGGCGTGCGCGATGCTGCCGCCGATGGTGCCGCGATTGCGGACCTGGATATCGCCGATGTTGGTGGCGGTCTTCGTGCAGCAGCGGGCAACTGGCGCGCAGGAGCGCGGAGCTTTCGACGTCATAATGCGTGGTGGTGGCGCCGATGCGGATCACGTCCTTGCCGTTGCGTCGAAATCCCGGCGAATGTAGTTCAAATCCGCGATGCGGCCGATGTCCACCAGTTGCTCGGGCGTGGCCAGGCGCAGCTTCATCAGCGGGATCAGGCTCATGCCGCCGGCCAGCGCTTTGGCTTCGCCGCCGCTCAAGAGCCGAAGAGCTTCGCTCAAGCTTGCGAGGCGCGGAGTATTCGAAATTCTGCGCGATCATGCGCGGCCTCCTGCCTGGATCAGATTCCAGATTTTTTCGGGCGTCATCGGCATGTCGATGTGGCGCACGCCCAGCGGACTGAGGGCGTCCACCACCGAATTGACGACGGCGGGCGAACATCCGATGGTGCCGGCTTCGCCCACGCCTTTCACACCCAGCGGATTCACGGGCGACGGCGTGATGGTGTGGCTGGTCTCGATCCAGGGAATGTTGCTGGCTTTGGGCAGCGCATAATCCATGAATTCGCCGGTGATGAGCTGGCCGCTGTCATCATAGACGGCCTGTTCCCAGAGCGCCTGGCCCAGGCCTTGGACCACGCCGCCGTGGACCTGGCCTTCCACGATCAGCGGATTCATGATATTGCCGCAGTCATCCACCGCGACGTAGCGCTTGATCTCGATGGCGCCGGTATCCCGATCCACTTCCGTAATCACGATGTGCGCGCCGAAGGGGAACGTGAAGTTGGGCGGCTCCCAGAAATAGGTGGCCACCAGGCCGGGCTCCGTGTTGGGCGGCAGTTTCATGGCGCGGTAGGATGCCGCGGCGATTTCCGCGATCGGCACGGACTTGCCGGTCTTATTGTCAAGTGCAGGCGCCGTTGGCGAACGTAACGTCGTCGCTATCGAGCAGCAGCGCGCCGTATTTCTTGATCTTTTCCTTCAGCTCCTGGATGGCGAAGTACATGGCCGTGCCGCCGATGGCCGTGCCGCGGCTGCCGAAGGTTCCAATGCCGTATTGGACGATGGCGGTGTCGCCGTGCACCACCAGCACGTCGTCGATTCCGACGCCCAGTTCGTCGGCGGCAATTTGCGCGAAAGTGGTCTCTTCGCCCTGGCCGTGCGGCGAGCAGCCGGTCATTACCGTCACCGTACCGGACGGCTCAATCTTCACCGTGGCGCTCTCCCAGCCGCCGGCGGGAGTGGCGGGCGATGGCCCGAAGGCGCAGATCTCGCCGTAGGTCGACATGCCGATGCCCATCAGGCGTCCCTCGGCGCGTGCCTCCTCTTGCTCCGCGCGAGCTTCTTGTAATCGACGGCATCCAGCGCCTTCTCGAGCGGCGCGGCGTAGTTGCCGCTGTCGTAGTTGAGGCCGGTGGCGGTGGCGATACGGGAATTCGTCGTTGCCGATGAAATTCTTGAAACGAATCTCGGCCGGATCCATTTTCAATTCCGCCGCCAGAATGTCCACCATGCGCTCGATGCCGTGGGTAGCTTCCGGCCGGCCGGCGCCGCGATAGGCATCCGTGGGACGGCGTTGGTGAAGACGCCGACGATATCCGCGCGAATGTTCTGGCACTTGTAGAGGCCGGGCATCATCAGCACCGACAGGGTGGGGATGGCGGGCGTGAGCAGCTGATGATAAGCGCCCAGATCCTGAATCAGGTTGCAGCTTGATGCCGAGAATGGTTCCGTCGCGCTTGGCCGCAATTTCGTAGTAGTCGACGTGGCCGCGGCCGTGAATGGTGCCGGTGAAGTTCTCGCGCCGGCTCTCGATCCATTTCATCGGCTTGCCGATCTTCATGGCGATGAAGCCCATCAGTGCTTCTTCGGCGTACACCTTGATCTTGCTGCCGAAGCCGCCGCCGACTTCGGGCGTGACAACGCGCAGCGTGATTTTCTTGCAGTCCCAGCATCTGCGCCACCAGCGTGCGCAGCCAGGTGCGGGACCTGGTGGAGTGTGCAGGTGCACGGGCAGCGATTTGTCGCCCGAACGCCATTCGGCCACGCAGCCGCGCGTTTCCATGGCGGAAGGGATCAGGCGCTGGCTGGTGATGCGCTGCTTCACCACCACTTCGGCGTCGGCGAACGCCTTGTCGATATCGCCGCCTCCTGGTGATAAGTGAAGGCCGTGTTGTCGGGCCATTCCGGATGCACGGCGGGTGCGCCGGGCGCGAGGGCCTTTTCGGGATCGGCTGACCGCGGGCAGCGGCTCGTAGTCGACTTCGATGGCGTCGGCGGCGTCGCGGGCGATGTAGCGATCGGTGGCCACCACTACCGCCACCGGATGTCCGACGAAATAGACGCGATCCATCGCCAGGATATGATGATGCGGAACGCGCAGGCCGGGCAGTGAAGAGCCGCACGGCACGGGCCCGACCTTCTCGGTGTCTTTTCCGGTGAAGACCGCGGCGACGCCGGGAAAATCGAGCGCGGGCTTGATGTTGATCGATTTGATTTTCGCCGCGCCGTGCGGGCTGCGTACGATGCAGGCGTGGTGCATGCCGGGCATCTGGATGTCGTCGACATAGGTGGCGGTGCCGGTGATGAGGCGCGGATCTTCGCGGCGGCGGATGCGCTTGCCAACCAGAAGTTTCGGTTTTCGTTGTAGTGGTCGCCATGATGTGCTCCTTATGCCTTCGCCGCGACGGCTCGCACCGCGTTGACGATGTGCTGGTAGCCGGTGCAGCGGCACAGATTGCCTTCCAGGCCATCGCGGATTTCTTCGTCGCTGGGGTTGGGATTGCGCTCGATAATCTGCTTGGCGGTCATGATCATGCCGGGCGTGCAAAAACCGCACTGGAGGCCGTGCTCGTTCCAGAAGGCTTCCTGCATGGGATCGAGCTTGCCGTCCGGCGCGCGAGTCCTTCGATGGTGAGGACGTTCGCGCCGTCGGCCTGCACCGCGAACATGGTGCAGCTTTTGATGGCTTTGCCGTCCACGTGCACGGTGCAAGCGCCGCACAGCGAGGTCTCGCAACCGATGTGCGGGCCGGTTAATCCGGCCACTTCGCGCAGGTAATGGATGAGCAGCAGGCGCGGCTCGACGGTGTCGGTGCGCTTGGTCCCATTGAGGGTGAGGGTGATGGATCGAGTCATGTTGGAAGTCCCAGCGGATATGACGATAACACAGGTGGATGGGAAGCGGAAAGTAGGAGAGTACCCACGGTCGGAACCACGTTTGTATAACGGGAAAAACAGCACAACTCGCGGCAAGCGGGCCTGTGAAAGGAGGGTGGGAACGCCTTTAGCTTTGCCGCTTCGTGATTATCTCGCGGATCTTGGGAACCAGCGAGTGCGGAAACACGGCCTCGTCCTCCGCCAGAGCATTCTCCTCGGTCTGCTCCTCATAATGGGTGAGCACACGCCGCACCTTTTGTTCATCCCAATCGGCTGGAAACGTCGTTTCACTCATTGCTGATTCTTCGCGAGCCTTACTGCCGGCAGCCCTTCCTGGCTTCCTCAAATCCGTCGAACAAGCGCCCGGCGCCCGCGCCCCCGAGCGTTTCCATGCGGTGCGGCTGGCCCTTCTCGACGGTATAGCGGGCCACGGTGCCTTTGGAGCGCAGCACCTCGGCCTCCCGCTTCATTTCGTCGTGCCACATGTATGGGTCATTCTCGCCGACGTACATGAAGACGCACATCTTCGAAATCGCCTGGAGCTTGGCCGGGCTGGGCTCCCACATATATCCAGGGAAGGCGGTAATGGACAAAAAGTATTGAGGATTCTGAGCCGCTACATGGAACGCGGCGATTCCCCCGTTGGATGGTCCGGCGATATGAAACTTGTTGTCTTCGATCTTGTAATCGGCCAGGATCATTTTCAAAAACTCAGGGAAGATGCGGGCGCCGTCCTCGAAGAACATCTGGCCGTCGGGAGCGGCGGGAGCGATCACGATATAGCCGCGTTTTTCGGCCTCCGCGCGCAGGTTGCGGTTCAGAACACCATCCACGGTGTTCATGGTCTGCGGACCTCCACCGAAAGCCAGGATCGCCGGATACGCCTTGCCTGGATCGTACCCGTTGGGAAGAACAACTTTATAGTGGACCGTTGCACCTGCCACCTTCTTGCTCTTTTCAAGAAGTTCCGCCTGCATGGGCCGGGTTGCGAACGTCGCGACAACGACGGCCGCGCAAAACAACGGCATCCACTTCCAGTTCGGTTGTTTCATACGTGTAGCCGGTATGGCGCCTAGCGCCGGTGATTGTGACGGTCTTGAAAATCCTTGAGGCGGACCACATCATCGGCTAATACAGCGCGGTCGCGCTCCGGAAGACGTTCGTCGTTCGAGGATTTCCGAATGGAATCGATCACATCGTTGAGAATGCCGTTATCCCACCGGCCCTGATCCAGATCGCCCTGCATTTGCGTCAGCTCTTGCTTGGTTCTCTCCAGACGCCGTTGTTCCCGGTCGGCGGCCCGGCCGCTCCAGACATGCTCCAGATCGGTTCTGACCTGGATGAAGACGTGGGCTCGCCACTGCTCGCCGCGGTAGCGTTCTTCGCGCTGGTGATACCAGTCCTGCGCCGCGGCGCTCAACGCTAGCGCCGCCATGATGGTGCCTACTGTAAGAAATCGATACATGGCTGAATCCCCCCAACCATTATCGCCGAGCGGAATCGGATTGGGCTAGCCGGGACAGGCTGTTGGGCTGCCATTACCAGGAGAGGGGCAAAAGTTTCTAACATAAACCAGCCCCAGGTGACGGGCGCCTGTCGATTTCCGCTTGATCGCCCGTCGTACTCACGAGGAGAATAAGCTATGCAATTTCTGCTACTGATTTACGACCGGGAAACGCGGGCGGCCACGCTCAGCGAGGCGGAGAACGCCGCCGACTATCAGGCGTTCGCGGAATTTGGAAAGGAATTCGCGACCGCGATTCAGGGAGGCGAAGCACTGCAGCCCACGCCAACCGGGAAAACCGTCCGGGTACGCGACGGCAAACCGCTGGTGACCGATGGACCATTCGCCGAGACGAAAGAACAACTGGGCGGCTATTATCTGGTGGAAGCGAAGGACATCGATGCTGCACTTGCAATTGCGGCGAAGATCCCCTGGGCGCGTTATGGATCGATCGAAGTCCGGCCGATCATGAAATTTTCCTAGTGGCGCTGTCGATTCCAATCAGATCGAACGTCGTCATTACGAGGTTGCGAAAGGAGAAACAACATGCAAGCTACTTCACCGGCGGCTTCGGCCGCTGAACATCCACTCACACCGGCGGAACTCGAGCTGGCGACATTGCATCTTCAGCAAACCCGCGACGCCGTGATCGGCGCGTTGAGCGGATTGTCGGAGGCGCAATGGAAATTCAAGCCGGCGCCAGGGGTCTGGTCCATCGCCGAAATCGCGGAACATATCGCGTTTGTGCAGGAGCGCGTACTCGGGATGTTGCGGGATCAGCTCCCGGATGCGGCCCCGGCTCCCGCCGGCCGAGATCTCGAACTGGTGGATGCGCTGATCATCAACCACTTCCCCAACCGGCTCGCCAAATATCCAGCACCCGAGCCGCTGCATCCCAAAGGCGATTGTGCATTGCACGCAACCTTGGATCGGGTAAAGACGAACACCCGGACCTTTGCCGAGTGCCTGGAATCGATGCCGGATCTGCGGGACCATGTCCTGGAATCGCCGCCGTTGAAGAGAATTTCGAAGGGCGAGCACACCATGATGGACGGCTATCAATGGATTCTCGCAGCCTCGGCTCACACCGAGCGCCACACCAAGCAGATTCTCGAGGTGCGGGCCGATCCCAGATTCCCCGCGAACTGATCCGTGCCATGATTCAGGAAGGAAAATCGCGATGCGCTATATGATGCTGGTCTATTCCACCGAACCGCCCGGCGGCATGAAGCCCGAGGAAGCCGAGCAGATCCGCGCCGGGCATCGGCGAGTGATGGACGAAGCCGCTCGGAAAGGCGTGTCTGATGGGGCGCCGAACCGCTGGCTCCCACCAGCACCGCGACCACGGTCCGGATGCAAAACGGAACGGCGCTGGTAACCGACGGGCCTTTCGCCGAAACCAAGGAGCATCTGGCCGGTTATTACATTCTGGAATGCGAGAATCTGGACGAAGCCATCGACTGGGCGGCCAAAATCCCAACCGCTTGCCAGGGCGGTGAAGGTTGCATCGAAATCCGGCCGTTCCGCGCGATGATCCAGCACCAGGGAGCGGAGCCGATCGCCAGTCACGCCTCGGTTTCGGATGGATGACATCCGTTCGGCGGTGGAATCCGTCTTCCGCCAGGAATCCGGGCGGATCGTCGCCAGCCTGATCCGAATCTCCGGCTCTTTCGACCGCGCCGAGGAGGCGCTGCAGGAATCGTTTGCTTCCGCGCTCGCCTCCTGGCCGGCCAAGGGAATTCCCGACAATCCGGCGGCCTGGATCATGACGGCCGCGCATCGCAAGCTGATCGATGCGGCGCGGAAAGAGAAGACGCGGCTTGAAAAGCAGGACTCCTTAAAATATGAAGCTGCGTTGGCCGAGTCCGAGGATGCCGAGTTCGAGGCAGATCCGATGCATTTTCCCGATGACCGGCTGCGACTGATCTTTACGTGCTGCCATCCCGCGCTGAACGCGGAGGCGCAAGTGGCGCTGACGCTGCGGACGCTCGGCGGGCTGTCGACTCCCGAAATCGCCAAGGCGTTTCTGGTTCCTGAAGCGACGCTCGCGCAGCGGCTGGTGCGCGCCAAGCGAAAAATTCAAGAAGCCCGGATTCCTTATCAGGTGCCTTCTCCGGATCGTCTTCCGGAACGGCTGGTGGCGGTGCAGGCGGTGATTTATCTGATCTTCAATGAAGGCTACGCCGCCACTTCAGGCGCCCGGTTGATGCGCGAGGATCTGTGCTCCGAAGCGATTCGCCTGGGCCGGATGTTATGCGAGCTGCTTCCCGAAGAGGGGGAAAACATCGGACTGCTGGCGTTGATGCTGCTGCATGATTCCCGCCGGAACGCTCGCGTGGTACAGGGCGAGCTGGTGACATTGGAGGATCAGGATCGTTCGCTGTGGGATCGCGATGCGATTGTGGAGGGATTGAGGCTGGTGGAGCACGGCTTGAAACTCGGCCGGCCGGGACCGTATCAGATCCAGGCGGCCATCGCGGCAGTGCACGCCGAAGCGGAAGATTCATCGAAGACCGATTGGGCCCAGATCGCCGCGCTATACGACGTGTTGATGCGAATGAATCCGTCTCCGGTGATCGCGCTGAATCATGCGGCGGCGGTGGCGATGAGCGGACGGATCGAGGAGGGTTTGAAACAAATCGACGATCTCTCGGGCTCTCTGGATCAGTATTATCTGTTCCACGCCGCGCGGGCGGACCTGCTACGGCGGCTGAACCGGCATGCTGAGGCTGCCGCGGCATACCAGCGGGCTCTCGGCTTAGCTACCAATCAGCTGGAAATCGATTTTCTTTCGCGGCGGCTTCGCCTGGTGGAAGCGGCGCCCCAGCCTTGATTTCGGCCTCGGCTCGCAACCGTATCAGTTGATACCGAAATACAGGTACAATGATACAAGACATGATTGCGGTAACTCAGATCGCCGACGTGTTGGGCGGCAGGCCGGTCTTGCGCCGGCGTCTGGCGTCGCTGGCCGCGCTCAATGAAGCTGTCGCCGAAGGATTACCAAAGGCGGCTCTGCGGCAAACAGCCAGCCGCGTTTTCGCCTGCGGGATCGAGCAGAAGCAGCTCATGAACCGAATCGTTCCGGAAGCCACCTTTAAGCGCCGCCGCGACCGGTTGAGTCCGGCCGAAAGCGAGCGCACCGAACGCGTCGCGAGAGTGGTGGCGAACGCCGAGTACGTGTGGGGCGACCGCGAGGACGCACACCGATTCTTGACTACCCCGCATCCTGCCCTGCGCAGAAAAACTCCCATCGATGCCGCCATGACCGAACTCGGCGCCCGTCAAGTGGAAGAACTTCTCGCCAAAGTATTCCATGGCCTCCCGGCCTAGCGGGCGCTGGAACACAGCCTTGCGGCGAGCGTATCGAATCGCCGATCGCCGCCAGATTTTCGATGGAGAAGGGGCCGCGGCCTTCGGCGGGCGCTGGAACTCACCGGGTCGGCGCGTCATTTATGCCGCCGAAACCTATGCCGGCGCCATGCTGGACGTTCTGGCCAACGCCAACATCGGACGGGTGCCCAAGCATCACGCGTGGATCGAGATTCTGATCGGCAAGGGCGTGAGTGTTGAAGAGCTGGATGCAGCCAGGGTCCGAGGCTGGGATGCGTCCGATCAGCAAGCGAGCCGGCGTTTTGGCGACGAATGGTACGACCAAGCGCGCTCCACGGTTCTGATTGTGCCATCCGCGGTGGCGCGCGCGGAACGCAATGTGGTCATCAACCAGGCGCATCCCGGATTTCGCACGCTTCGGGTAACCCAGCCGCGGCCGGTGGTGTGGGACGAACGGCTGTTTCGCTAAGAGCCGATACCGCTTGACATAGTAAGGTATTCGTAGTAATGTCTTCGTATGTCACGCCAACCGCCGCGGCCGACCGAAGCCGAGCTCGAAATTCTCACCGTTCTGTGGAGCCGCGGGCCCAGCACGGTGCGCGACGTCCACGAAACCATCAGCCGGCGCAAACCGACGCAGTACAGCACCGTGCTGAAATTCATGCAGATCATGACGGAGAAAGGCCTGGTGCGGCGGAACGAGAAACAGCGCGCTCATATTTATGAAGCCGCGCAGGCTCGCGAATGGACGCAGCAGCGGCTGGCGGGCGACTTGTTGCAGCGGGCCTTCGGAGGCTCGGCAACCAATCTTATGATGGGCGCGCTTTCCTCGCGCAAGGCGTCCAAACAGGAATTGGCCGAGCTGCGCAAGATGCTGGATGAATACGAAAAGGGGGCGAAATGATCTGGCTGGAAGCGTGGCTGCAAACTCCGCTGGCGGGCGCGATCGGTTGGACTCTGTTTCATTCCCTGTGGCAGGGAGCGATCATCGCGGTGGTGCTGGCGGGCGTTCTCGCTACCACTCGCTCGGCCCGCGCGCGCTATATGGCCGCATGCCTGGCGATGTGCGTCATCCTGGTATGCTTCGTTGTCACGCTGCTGCGCCTTGCTCCCCGGCATGTTACCGCGGGTCCGGCGAGAAATCCGATCGCGCTCAACTGGAACAACGGAACCGTCCTGGCCGGTGGCGCCGAAGCGTCGCTGCTCCGCGTGGCCGACCTGCTTCCGTGGCTGCCGTGATCGGGAACAATTGAAGAAGCACGGCGAAAGCTGGGCGCCACTCACGAAAACATCCGATCAAAATCGGCCGAGAGCCATCCACCGCTTCGCTTGCCAGCCAGCGACAAAACCGATGTTCTTCAGGAATTCGAGAATACGAGGGGGCGTGGATGGCAAACTCCGGCTCTGCGACGAACATCCAACGATCGCTAAATAATTTGCTATCGTTAGCTTCTGGTTTTGTCTCACAGTCCCACTTGAGAGCTTCCTTGAACGATGGCCGATATGTGACCTCGGTGCTTGGTATCAAGCGCCGGCTCAGCAGCGGTACGTGCGTCGCCGTGGTATTCTCTGTGGCCTGCATCGCCTGGAAGTAGTACTCATCCACAAGGATGGCGAGACGCTGCTCGGCCAGCGGCAAGAGTAGCAGCTATTTCATGACCAAATAAAACTGCGGATTGCTCATAGGCATGACGCTCCAGGCAAGCGGAGCGCGAGGTCAATGACACCCAAATCTTCCAAGCTCTGCGGGTTCATTGTTCAACCTGGAACAATCCACCGCATATCGTCAGGCCCGGACCAAAAGCAACGCTTGCCACGAGTTGCCCTGGGTGGGCCGCGCCCGATTTCAGAATCTCATCCCAAACGTGGGGCAAAGTTGCCGACGACATGTTTCCATAATTGCGCAATACCTTGTGACTAGCGGCGGATTGTTCCGGGCGCAGGCCCAGCGCATCCGAGACTCGTTCGATGATCTTTGGTCCGCCGGGGTGGATCGCAAAAATGGCAGAATCCCTCTCGGCTTCGTAATCGAGATCAGCCTGTGCGAACAATCGCATCAGAAATGCGCGTAGCGCAGTGCTGATCTTTTCCGGCACTTCCTGCGTGAGGGTCATACGAAATCCCCACTCACCGATACTCCATTGCATGTCGTCGGCCGAATCAGCCACCATCTCGTCCGCCAGGGCAAGGATGCGGTACCCGGACGGAGCCGTGTTTGGCGTGGTTGCGGAAGTTGGGCCAGACCCGCGGCTTAGCGTGTACCGGACGTGACCGTCCGCAAACAGGCTCTGCACCACAAGCTGTTCAGGGCTGTGGTCCGACGGGTCGAGATGCAAGGTGCAGAGTTCGGTGTGCGCAATGTCCACCCGGTGCGCTTGATCGGTTGTGGAGGCCAGAAAGCCGCTTGCGACGCGAATCGCGGGCAGGGCTGCATAACAGCCCATGTGATAAACATGGGTGACGCGTGTCTGCTGTTGCCAGCCTTTTCTTCCGACGAGTAACTGTGCCGCGCTAGGGGAGATGTATCCAGTGCAGGTCACATGAATGAGATCGTCCGGCGCATTGAATTCGCCCTCAAACATCACATCAAGCGCGCGCTGCGCGCCGCGTGCAAAGACTTGCGAGCGTACCGACATTCCGGCTCCTTTTGAACTCTCCGCGAGGCGATAAACTTCCATCTTTTCCCACGAGGTGTGCAGGTGATCGTTCAATTCGCAGCCACGTGCGGAGATTTTGTCGGGCGAACAGCCATAGCGGCGAAGCAGCTTGGGCATCAAGGCTGCGAAACTGGGATCGATTGGAGGAAGACCGTTGTTCAGGTGGTGGGTTTCTTCCGCTCGGATATGGGCGTCGGCCAGCCAATGCAACGCTTCTTCCTGTGTTCCGGAGTGCGGCGGACGAACAATGCAAAAAGAATGCATACGCACGCCGTGTGCGCTGAAAAGCCGGTCACGAACAACACGGGGCTGAATCAACGTAGCCATAAGAGGAGCCAGATTGGATGCAGCGTACAGAGCGAAGGTTGGACGGCGCTGCACTCTTTCGGAATTCAAAACACCAACCGAACAAAGTAACTGTTATTTCGGAAGCGCATAGTTTCGAATTGACCTTCCCCGCGCCGGTTTGTCGGGTACCTCATCCTTCACCCTTACGATACGGCCTGCCGCGATCACGGGCTGAATGCCGGGGGATCCACCCGTGCAGTCAGCACGGATGGCGCGGAGAGCCCGACGGAAAAGCAAAACAGTCTTCATTGGCGCGCGAAGATTTGAAAGTCGATCTCCACTTCGTTCTTCACCTTAATCATTCCGCCACCAATACTGATGGGCTTGATTCCAAAATCAGTTTGTTTGAGAACGGTGTGTGTCGTGTACGGCTCGCCGGCCTGTTTCACGGTCAGGCTGATCGCTTTGGTGACACCGTGTAAAGACAGATCACCATCGACCTTCCATTGGCCGTCGGCCAGTTTTTGGACGTGTGAAGAGCGGAAGGTTATCTCGGGAAACTTCTTCGTCTCCAGTGTCATCTCCTCCATATGTGTCTGGATGGTTGCCTGATCTTTCGCATCGATTTTGGGGTCAGGCTGCACCGTCATCTTCGCGGTTTCAACTCGGAATTCGATGTGCGGGGTGCCAGACTCCAGGATGGTGCCGGAGGATATCGGCGCGTTGATGGTATGGTCATGGGCGGCAGCTGAAAACAGCCCGGATTTGCCAACGTGAATCGTAATGGTGCTGCGCTGTGTGTCGATGGCTTTTTCTTGCGCCACGAGCGGCGCTGCCGCCACAATCGCCGTGCAGAGAGCCAGAGTGCTAAGCCGCATAAGAATAAATCTTCCTCAAATTCCGTTCAAAGATTTTGGCCGGAAGCATGCCTGTCATCACCTGGCGCCCGGCCGCGATGAGCAGGTTCTCCCACTGCCCGATATGCCCCATGAGAAGGGAGCGCTGCTGCACATGGCGAGTCCGGCGGCGGCGCAGCGACTCATAGCGGCGGAGAGCTAACTCCGGAGTCGCCTCTTTGCAAAACGATTTTGCGAGAACCAGCGCGTCTTCCAGCGCCATGCAGCCGCCCAGTCCGAGGTTCGGCGTGCAGGGATGAGCAGCGTCCCCGAGCAACATCACTCTCCCGTGTCCCCAACGTCTCAGGGGCGGAAGATCGTACGCGCCATTTTTCAGGATGGCGCCTTCTTCGGTCGCGGCAATCAGGCTTTCGACCGGCGCGTGCCAACCCGCGAACATCCGCAGAAGCTCGCGCTGACGCCCTTCGGTCGAGTCGACGTGATCAGGATCGGTATTCGCTGCAGCATACCAGGTGAACCGGTCGGCGCCGGTGTGGAGAATACCGAAGCGTTTTCCCCGGCCCCAGGTTTCGCTATTCGAACCGTCCGGAACAGAGCCTCCCTGCTCGAGCGATCGGGCTAAGACGCGCCAAGCCCCGCCAAACGGTGTAACCGCGATAGATGGTTTCGTGAACTCCCAGTATTTGAGAACGGACGCGGGAGCGAATACCATCGGCGCCGATCAAGAAGTCATGCTCCACAGAAACACCATTAGAGAACTGAATTCCTACGCTTGATTTTTGGCGCTCCAAATGTGCGAAATCGTGGCCGAGACGAACACGGTCCGCCGGCAGCGCGGAGATCAGTGCGTCCAGCAGATCTGACCGGCGTGTGCACAAGGCGGGTACGTCGAAATGGCCCAGTCCGATGTTCATCAGGATCCTGCCTGTGCTGGACCGAACCAGGAAACGGTGGTTCGGGCCGCTCAACGCCGCCACTCGTTCGAGCAACCCCAGTTCCTTCAGCACACGCGTGGCGTTGGGCCAAAGCATCATGCCCGCGCCCACCTCGCGAAGTTCGTTGGCTCTTTCGTAGACCGTTGCATCGATGCCTGCGCGGTGAAGCGCGACGGCCGCGGCTACGCCGCCGATTCCACCACCGATGATGCCGATATTGAATTTAAAATTACCCATTGCCTGTTTCTATTTGTGTTTGCTTCAAAATCTCTCGTTCATTACAGGGCGCGGCCTGCCGACAGAACGCCGCGACCGGCCGTTCTGGTCAGAAATGGCGGTCTTCGGTGTCACGTTGGTCGGGATGCAAGGATTCAGATGTATAAGGAGACGGCAGGCGACGGTCTTTCGTTAATGACGATTCGTTCATTTGGGCCACACTCGAACCCGAGTGAGGGCTCATCGTTACGTTTATATCGAGGGAAGATGACCCCTGAAGAACCGCTGGATGACGATGTGTTCATGAACGCGAACTTTCGCGCAAAACAGGCCGATACAGAAAGCAGGAGTCAAGACCACATATGATCAATCCAGTTTCTTCCACATTGGCAGCATCACAGGCCGTTGCCCCGCAGAATACGGCGCAATCGAAGCCACAACCAGCTGCATCTTCCGGCCCGAAGGACTCGGTTCAGCTGAGTCCGAAGGCGCAGACCCAGGCGTCTGGCGACGTCGATCACGACGGCGACAGTCACTAACCGGAACGCCGCCTCACCGAGTGGGGCGGCGAATCCGCGAATCGAACTGCCACAGGTGCCGATTGCAGAGAGAAACCCTGCACGAATGCATTAACATCAAGACATGCGGGTTCTGCTGGTGGAGGATGAAGTCGAAATTCAAAGCTTCCTGCAGCGTTCGTTGACCGAAGCCGGATACCAGGTAGAAGCAGCGGGGGACGCCAGGACCGCCGAGCGCATGACCATCGAGAGCACGCATGACGTACTGGTGGTCGATCTCGGCCTGCCTGACGAAGACGGCCTCAGCCTGATCCTGCGGCTGCGACAGCTTGGGTTGCGCGCACCGGTGCTCATCCTTTCGGCCAGGCGTTCGGTGGATGACCGTGTGCGAGGGCTCGAACAGGGTGGCGACGATTACCTGACCAAGCCATTCGCGCTTGCCGAATTGCTTGCAAGGTTGCGCAATCTGGTGAAGCGAAACAGCTCTTCGGTCGCCGAGGCCGCTCGCCTGCGAGTGCTCGATCTCGAACTGGATCTGCTTAGACGTGAGGCTTCCCGGAGCGGCGAGATCCTGAATTTGACGCCGCAGGAATTCGTACTTCTGGAATATTTGTGCCGAAATGCAGGCCGCGTTGTCACCCGGTCCATGATCCTCGATGAAGTCTGGGGTATGCGGATACAGCCGGATACCAATGTCGTCGACGTTCACATCTACCGTCTACGCGGGAAGGTAGACACGGATGGGCGCCGGCCCCTCATTCGAACGCTGCGAGGTGTGGGCTATGTTCTCAATGACCGCTAAACCGATCATGCGGAGCGCTGCCTGGCGCATCTCCATGTGGGCTACGCTGGCGTTCGCCTGCGGCACCATGGTCGTATTCATATTCCTTCATCAGTTCGTCGCTGGGGATATCCAGCGGAGGACCGATGCCTGGCTGGCGGGAGAGGCCGGAATTCTGAACGATGTAGCGACGCGAACTCCAAAAGGGTGGCTCTACAGACGAGTTGTCGGAGAGGTTGCCGAACTCGCGATGCAGGGAGGTACCGCACAAGCGGGGAGCCAATCGCGGGGCTGAACGATTCTGTGTTCTTTCTTCAAACCGCCGCCGATGGCTCGGTGGCTTTGTGGGTGGGAGCAGGCGATGTAAATGCCCATCTTGCTGCGGTCAAGAACAGCAGGATTGTCCCGGATACGCCGACCAGCGTGCGCATAACCGGTTTTGATGCGCCGTTTCGCGTGGTCTGCGTCAGGATGAACAACGGAGGACAAACTTACCTTGGCCTGTCCGAACGAGATCAACTGCGAGTGCTGGGAAAGTTACGTCTTCGCTTCGTTCTTCTATGGTTGCTGATCGTGCTGATCGGTTCCGCGATCGTCTTTTACAGTACCCGGCGAGTGCTGCGTCACATTCAGAACATCACGGAAGCTGCTTCCAGGATCGGTGAGGCTGACTTGAGCAGCAGAGTTCCTACCACGGGAAGAAATGATGAAGTCTCGCAGTTGGCAATTACACTGAACCGGATGCTGGATCGCATCGAAAGATCGGTTCATCAGTTGCATACCATCACCGGGTCGCTTGCGCACGATCTTCGGAGCCCGCTGACCGCGGTACGCGCCAAGCTGGAGATGTCCCTGACCGCTGGCGCGCGAGATGAGGAATCGGAATCGATTGTATCGGCCATTGAGGACATGGATCGTCTCACAGAGTTTCTGGATAAGTCCCTGGACGTTGCCGAAGCCAAAGCAAATGCGCTCAGGCTGAATCGCGTGGCGGTCGACCTGGACGATCTTCTGAGAGTCATGATCGATCTGTACGAACCGTCCATGTCGGAAAAGGGACTGCGTGTGAACCTATGCAGTGCGGGGCGGCTGGAAGTCTCCGCGGACGCCGCTCTCCTCCATCGCATGATCGCCAACCTTTTCGACAATGAATTGAAGCATCTGCCGACCGCATGCACCGTCACAATTTGTCTCAGCAGCTCGGAAGACTCCGCTTTGCTCGTTGTGGAAGACGACGGGCCGGGCTTCGACTCGGAGGTCCTCTCGCAAATCTTTGAGCGTCGTGTGAAGGGGCGAAACTCGACCGGACACGGCTTGGGTCTGGCGTTCGTCGAAGCTGTCGTGCGCGTTCATGGCGGGACTATTCAGGCGTCGAATGGTAGCGAGGGCGGCGCCCGGCTAACCATCACCCTCCCGCTCGCCGTTCCTTCAACGACCCCTCTTTCCCCGACCTTGGCCCACGCCTGAATCAGACACGATCTGCCGCGATCTAGCTTCTACTTCGTTGTGACCCGTCATCTGATGATCATCTTCACTCAGCAAGTGATTCCGATTCTGAGCGTTGGCCCAATCGCTGCCCACTCCCAAGTTAAATTCCCATTTGGGGCTGAAGTTCAGATCGGTGACGGCGAAGATCTGTTGCTGTTGTTGCTGTAGCGGGTCGAAGCCGGTGATCGGGCCGAGCGCGCCGTAGTATTCGAAGCCCGCATTGACAACCTTTGTGACGTCGTAGCCGACTTTGACGTTGGGAGAGAATGTCACGCCTTGTGGAACCGACGGCCCATGAAATGAGCGGTCGATGGTCGGGTTGAAACATAGATACAGCCTGCCGATGGTCTTGTCCACAATCGGCCGGATCTCGATCGTCCATGTGTCCGGCGAGTAGACGGCGCGTTGATAACCGATCTCCGTCGACAAACTGACTCCCACCGGCCACTTCCACGATTCCGGAACCGCGACGCGCGGCCGGATGTGATCGCCGACCCATTGCCAGCCGACCCGCGAATCCGCGCTGGTGAAGACGTAAAAGCCAAGTTCGAACCAGTCCCTAAAGCCGTGAGTGATTTCAAGCGTTTCATGTAACTGGTGTTCGGTGGCATATTGTCCGTCGACGACGGTCTTGCTGCCCTCGAAGGTAAAGTTGCTATGAAGCTCGAACATGGTGGCGCCGGGCGAAACCAGCTCGGAACCGTACACTTGAATCTCATAACTACCTTGCCCATACAGAAGCCCGAAGGGAGCGGAGGCGAGGGCCGTGAGCAGCAGAATTCGCGTCAAGGGTAGCATCAAGTATTTGTTTATATCTCCAGAAAATGACTCCTGAAAAACGCCAGAATGACGAGATGTTCATCTTCGGAGCTTATTCCTTCCTCGGGGCAACCTGTCCCAGCAAAAGGACGTCAAATAGTTCTAGCCGCGTCCCCATGCGCAAATATGCCGGATTCATTCTTCTCTTCGTTTCATGCGCCTTTGTACTTGCTCTTGCGGGCTCATCGGCGGCGGTGACCGCACCTCAGGAGAGCGATCTCTACGCCGGCTGGCTCAAGATGTACGACCTCCAATTCGACGAGGCACACCGCGTCTTTGCCGCCTGGAAACAGAGCCACCCGGACGATTCACTTGGTCCGGCATCCAACGCCGCGGCCTACTTATTTTCCGAGCTGGCCCGATTGGGCGCTCTCGAATCTGAATTATTTGTCGACGACACCCGCTTCAAAGACCGCGCAAAGTTGCGGCCCGATCCGGCCAGGAACGCACTGTTCGTTCAGGAGATCGCCCAGGCGGAGCGTCTGGCGGATGCAGCATTGCAAAGATCCGGCGCCGATTCCAATGCGCTACTCGTCAAGTCTCTGACCTTGGGCTTGCGCGCCGATAATGCGGCTCTGATCGAAAAGCAGTCCTTGGCCGCGCTGAGCTACACAAAAGAGGCACGCGTCTTTTCCGAGAGATTGTTGCAGGCGAAGCCTGAGGCTGGCGACGCGTACTTTGGTCCGGGTATGGAGAACTATCTCTTGAGCCTGAAGCCCGCACCCCTGCGTGTTCTCCTGCGAGTGACGGGCTCGAACGTTGATCGCGAGAGGGGCCTGGAAGAGATTCGCGAGACGGCGCTTCACGGTCATTACCTGGAGCCATTTGCAAAGCTGCTGCTGGCGGTGGCGGCGTTGCGCGATAACGATCCCGTCCGTGCACGCGAACTCCTTGGGGAATTGCACAGGCGTTTTCCGGACAACGAACTGTACATGCGCGAGATGGACCGCATCGATAAAGGAGCGCGTTGAAGGAGCCGACGCCAACAGCGCATCTAAGAGACGAATAATGGCATCTTTCACCCTGCTCACGCCCAGTTCCGACCGTTCCAGATTCAAAACCGTTCTCTGGATCTCCCTCGGTCTCACTGTGCTCTTTGTCTTCATCACTTCAGAAGTTCTTCTGGTCACCGATTACCCGATGTACCACGCCTACCGCCTGCAAGTGATCGCCGACCGCGGACTCCTCATCCCCCATACACTCTGCGGCCTCATCGCGCTCCTAGCAGGCCCAGTGCAGTTCTCGTCGCGTTTCCGCCAGCGTCACCTAAAATTTCATCGCGTACTTGGCCGCATCTACGTCATCTCGGTCTTTATCGGCGCCTTGAGCGGGATCGCCCTCGCCGCCGGCCGTCCCGGCTTGCCAGGAACCTCCATGCAGGCCGCCGCCTGGATCGTCTGCACCACCGCCGCCTTCATAACCGCGCGTAACCGCCAAACCGTCCAGCATCGCCAATGGATGGCTCGCTCCTATGCGGTCACGTTTACCTTCGTCTCCAGCCGTGTACTGAATCTCTGGCCCCGCTACTGGAGCCATCTTGGCGACACCCTCTCCGCCGTCGGCGTCATCGCCTTCACGCTCGCTTCCCTGCTTGTCGTCGACCTGGCCCTCAACTGGCGCGAGCTCACCACCCGTCGTGCCTGAGATCCTTGCCGTGACGTGGAATTTCGTGCCGCCTCGTTAACCTTCGTCAGTTGGAATGGGTCGGCGAGAGGGTCCCTTTGACGAGGACTCGGATCCAGGCGGCTCACGGAACGGTTCCACTGAAATGCGCTTGTAACACACTTCCAGCACGTCCAGGTATTCCGTACCGCCCGGCGCTTGGAGTACAACGCTGTCGCCCGCTGCCGACTTCAGCAACGCGCGCCCCAGAGGCGACACCCAACTGATGTGGTTACGGTCGAGATCGACTTCGTCGGTGCCCACGATGCTCACCACTCGCTCCACTCCCGCGGCGTTGGCATAGCGCACGGTCGCGCCGAAGAATGCTCTCGTGGCCGCTTGCCCCGTTCTCGGAGTTTCCGGGTCCACCACTTCCGCAGCTTCGATCCGCTTCCTGAGAAAGCGAATCCGCCCATCGATCTGCCGCAGCCGCCGCTTGCCGTACTGATAGTCGGCGTTTTCACTCCGATCGCCGTTACTGGCAGCCCACGCCACCACCGCCGTCACGGCCGGGCGTTCCCTGGTGAGCAGAAACCGGAGCTCATCTTGGAGACGCTGCAGCCCGCTCGGAGTTATGTAGTTCTTGCCTGGCGTCGCGGGCTCGTCCGCTTTCGGTTTTCTCGTAAACCCTTTTCGCATCTCGTTATTCCCGCCGTGAACCTACTGATGCAATGGGAATCCAGACGGCAAAGCTGCCTCAAGATTGATTTGTTCTCCGGTGATGGGGTGGTGGAATTTCAGATATTGGGCGTGCAGGAAATATCCTCCATCGCCGGGGAGGCCGGGGAGATTTTGAAGAGGCTGGCCGGTTAAGCCATACAGAGGATCGCCTACCAGGGGATGGCCGATGGATGCCAGATGGATTCTGATTTGATGAGGGCGGCCCGAATTTAGGCTTACCTCAAATGTTGTGGTGCCGGTGCTAGCGTATTCAATCTGCGTGAGATCACCTTTGCCAATGACTTTGACGGTTTGCCACTTGGGTTGGCGGCCCACACGGAACCGATGAGCGGGTGCGGTACGAGGCCGATGGGTGTGAGGATTTCGTAGGCGTCGTGCTGTGCAATGTTTTGACCCAGCGCCCGGTAGATTTTTTGAATTTTGGGTGTGTTCCAGTTTGCGAATAGATTAGAGGCCGCCTGCGGTGTTTTGGCGAAGAGGACGATGCCGGTGGTGGCTCGGCCCAACCGGTGGACAGGGTTTGCGTTGGGGGTTCGCCTTTGCACGCAGCGCAGGAGGGTGTTTTCCATGAAGCCGCCGCCGGGGAGGGTGGGGAGCCCGCTGGGTTTGTTTACGGCCAACAGATGGGGGTCTTCAAACAGCACTTCGAAGTGCTGAGGGGAGTCTGGTTCGATCCAGGGTGGACGGTTCCAGACAAGGGTTTGGCCTGAAGTGACCGATTCGCTTCCGGTGGCGGTGACGCCGTTGAGGGTGACTTCGCCGTTGTTTAGTTTTTGTTGCCAGGCTTGTGGGGTTGAGTGGGGGTAAAGGCTTGCCAAGTGGGAGAGCAGGGTTTGTCCATGGTATTTGCTGCTGATGATTGTGGTGTAGGCATAGCCCCGGTTGAGCATGTAGTTTGAGTGTAAGCTATGGCATCTGCGGCGCGTATGCACTGTACGGCGGCGTCCGGGAGCAGTGCGTCTTGGGTAATCAATCCCCCGATGATCACACTGAGCACGCAATAGCAAATCTTGGCCTGGATAACTGGGTAAATGCGAGCGGTCCAACCGCGCCAGCAGCGCAGATCAGCTTCGTGCCGGCACGCGAAATTCGCGAGCTTCGGGATCTGACGCGACATCGAGTAAAGTTGGTGCACGACCGCAACCGCGTGCACAATCGGATTCATAAAGTGGGAAGACGCTATGAGAGATTACAGATGCCGGCTCCACTGTATCAACAGATATGCGACACTTCAAACGTACCCGTATCCTCCCAGGCTTACTGTTTCTTATCGCAATCGCGGGTCCCGTCTCGGCGCAGACGTTCACCAACGACGACACGGTTCTGAAGCAGATCATCATCTTTGGCCGTCATGGCATACGCGCGCCAGTACCGACACCGGAGCAATACGCACAGTATTCACCGCGGGCGTATCCCGACTTCGGCGTCTCGACCGGCTACCTGACGGTGCACGGGCAGCAGGCTGAAGTCCTGCTCGGCACTTATTTTCGCGATTATCTGCTCGCCGAAGGCCTCCTGACAGGCGATACCGCCACGGATACGGCGGCCTCGTACTTCCGCGCCAATTCCATTCAGCGCTCAAATCTTACGGCCACTATGTTTGGAAATGGGCTCTTTCCTGGCGCCACCGTGCCGGTACACTCGTATGCGCTTAATCAACCCGATCCGGTTTTCGATCCCATATTGGCTAATGTGGCCATCGTCGACCCTGCTCGCGCTGCAAACGAAACTCAACAAATCTACGGCAGTGGGACAGCGTTGGCATCTGCTTACAGCGCGGAGTTTTCTCTGGCTCGTAGCGTGCTTTACAACTATCAGAACGGAGTGCAGCCGCCGCCTGCCACGCCGCCCAACGTCACCGACCCGACCGTGCAACCCATTCCTTTGGACGCGACGACAGGCGTGATATACACGGGAAATGTTGTGGATCTCGGTGGACTGGAAGCTACGGAGACTGCGGCCGATCCGTATGTGATGGCATACGCGGCCAACTTGGCGCCCTCCGACGTTGCCTGGGGCGAACTTTCCCCAGAAGCCCTCTCCCAACAACTGCGGCTCGCAGTACTCTCCCTGAATATCGCGATGAGGACGCCCTATGTGGACCAGGTGCAAAGCTCGAATGCCGCCGCCCACGTGCTTCGTTCGATGAAACAAGCGGTGATTGGCGAAGCCATTTCCGGCGCGTTTAGTGCCCCCACAGCCAAGGTGCTCGTGGTAATTAGCTCCAACGCCTACTTAGATGGATTGGCCGGCCTTCTTAAGCTGCATTGGCAACTGCCCAGTTATCAGCCGGACTTTAGCACGCCAGGTGGAGCACTCGTGTTCGAGTTGCGGCAGTCGACGGACTCGGGAGAGTTTCTGGTTCGCGTCTACTACACCGCACAGAGTCTAGACCAGTTGCGGAACCTCACGCCGCTAACGATCGAAGTGCCACCGGAAACCGCGCAGCTTCTGATTCCCGGCGGCAGCAGGCCAGGCGCGAGTTTCGACGTCGGTTTTGCGACGTTTCAGACTCTCCTGACGAATGCAATTGGCCGTCAATACGTGGAAGATCCTTCCACTGAGACTCCGCCGGGCGTATTGTCTAGCGTGCCATTGAAATAGCTAATTGCTCGCGTTTGCACACGTCTGGAGCGTGGGTTTGACAGTTCGCAGTGCCGAAGCGATTCACGTGACACCAGGAATCCCAAAATTGTGCAGCTCGGTTTAGCTACGGCGTTCGCGCCCTCTCAATGGCAGTTCATAACCCGTGATTCCTTGTGGCGTTTTCGAGCACGGGCAGGCGGAAATCCATGCGCACGATGGCCGGTGAGTACGTCTGCTGAAAAAGAAGCGCTTGGTGTGTCTCACGCCAGTATCGGAAGTCGGTATGTTCGGTGATGGAGTTCTCAACGATGAGGTAAGCGGTTCGATCGCGCAAGCGCGACGCCCATGCGAGGACGCTCTCCACGCTCGCCGGGTCGGCCGTGATCACGCCGATCGAGGTGAACGTGATGCCGGCCTCGGCGACGCTCGGATACATCTTGTCGAACCAGTCGTAGGTGACTTGTCCGGCTCCAGCACCCATGTCCGCCAGGATCACAGGCGGCCCGTCGGTCAGTTCATCGACGAACGCGTCCAGTCCGGCGGGCGTGTGGATGTTTACCTTAGGCACCTGACCGCCGAAGAAGTGCGTCAGCGATCCCCGCGACTTGTTCTCCGTGTCCAAATCCAAGAGCTTGACCGGAATGCTATTCTCCTGGAACCACTCGGCCAAGCCGGTCATCACGGAGGTCTTGCCGACTCCGCCTTTGCCGCCCATCGAAAGAATCACCCGCTTCTCGGGCGCAGGAAGTCCCATTGCTGGTGATTCCGGGATACTTTTCGCACCGTTCATCTTTGCACCTCTTGACCTAGGCTCCGTGCTTCCGAAGTTCGAAGACAACGCAGCCCCCCTATCTATTAAGAGGCTTCGAGAAAGCCAAACCTCACCCAGTTTTTCTTTGTGGATCACATAAAAAGATTTCACCGTCCCGCATATCCCTTGCCGTTTCCTTTCTAACGGACGGCTTCCAGTCGAAGACCCGAAGTCGGGGCACCGTCAAGAAAGGTTCAAAGATGCTCACGAAACCAACCAGTTCGGACGACCGACCGCTGCGCGCGATCCCAGATCGTTCGCCCTGTGCCCATGTTCAACCTCCTCGAATCGCACCAAGGAAAAAACACCCTCTACTAATAAAGGAAATGGCAGAGGCATCTCAGGACAAACTTTAATGAAAATATTTGGTTACACCGAAACGCGGCGTCCACGAAGACTACAGGCCGGCGTGTCCGGCAAACGTCCGACAGGCGCAAGGAGGAGAGTCACTCGCGCCAACTCAAAAAAAAGTTGCCCCGACGCGTCCCGAAGTGCCTCCGCCATTTCCTTATATATATGGAGGCACTTTTCTCCATGAGCTACGCACAACACAATTCTGGCGTCGATGTAAGCTTTCTTCAGCCACGAAAGTTAGACCCTCAGACTTGTGATTGGCTCAGGCAGTGGAGCCGTTTAAAGCTGGTATGAGAGCCCGAAGCAGTTTCGAGGAAAGGGCGCGAGCGATGCGCGAGCGCAACTCTCCAACGCCCTTGGAGCCGTCTTCTCCGCATGCCAGCTTTGGCGAACGACACTACACCGTCAAGGAGATCGCAGAGATGTGGGGATTAAGCGCCGACTCGATCCGGAGACTGTTCGATGGTGAGCCGGGGGTACTCGTTATCGGAGACACGAATCATCAGCACAAGCGACGTTATCGTACTCTCCGCATTCCCCAATCAGTAATCGAGCGAGTGCACCGAAGGATGTGCAGAGCGTAGAACCCGATTCCCTATTACCTCACGCGACCCGAGGTCTGGCTTGCTATACCAAATCGTACGAACAAGTCGTTCAGGTTTGTTCCGCGACTCGCGAATATCATACTGATTATGCCGATGCGCGATCTGAGCTGGCCGCCATCATGCGCTGGTGCAGCGGATCGGTATCCCAGACTCTTTGCTGATGGCCCTCCAGGCGCACTTGCCGCTCTTTGATCCATGCCGCGTAACTCTTGATCGTGATGCTGATGTCGTTGTGCCCTAGCAGACGGCTGACATCTTCAATAGGAGTTCCGCTGAGTAGGTGCTCGATCGCAAAGTGATGCCGGAAGTTGTGCGGCGTCCGATGCGGGAGCCCTGCCAGATCAAGAAGTTTCCGCAACCGCGCAAACCATTTCGATGCTCGGGTGTGCATCTTCCCCTCCCCGCTCCAGAAAAAGTACTTACTGCTATCGTGCGGAGCGGCCTGGAGCTTCTCGACAACCCATTCGGGAACGACGGTCCACACCTCGCTGCCGTTCTTCAGCCGATAGGTCAGGATTTTGTTGCCTCGGACTTGGGACTTCGGCAGGCTCATCATGGTTGAGACATCCAGGCCGGTATATCGCATCAGGAGAACGAATGCTTCTGTTTGCTTAGCGATGGGTTGCCCCAGCCGGCCGTATTCATCGGGGAGATTCGGAAGTACTTTCCAGAGCGATTCAAGTTCTTGGGACGTGAACGGTTCGCGTTGACCCTCATCATCCGGCCAGTTCATTGTTCTGAACAAACCGTCACCGATGTGTTTTGGAGTGAAGTCAGCCCGATGGCAGAATTTGAAGAACGAGGTCAAGATACCCAAATCGCGGAGCTTGGTCCTGTTTGCACCAGCCCAAGACGGAACAGAAGTCAGTCACGTCCACGAACCTGATTTCAGTGATGTATTGATAAGCGCGTGGCGAGGCTTCCATGAACGTGCGGAGCTTGCCGAGAAGCCTTTCGCTCTTGTGATAGGTATCGGGGGCCTTTCCGGTCTTGAGCTTCAAGAAATGCTCAATGGCGTCCGCGATGGTTGTACGGGTGATAGGTCACGATCGTTGGGGTAGGGGCCTCCATGTCGCGGACCACCTCACAGGCTCTGGACCAGTCCCGAACGCCACTGCCGGTTTGAGGGTCGATCAGCGCCTGGGAACGAATGCGCTTGCCGTTGCCGCCTATTCCCTCGTAATGGATCGGGCACGGCGGTTTGCGGGAACATTTCTGCCCCATACGCTTGCCGTATTTCGGGCACTCTGAAACGTGACGGCGAAACAGATTGAGCATCGTACTGCTCAAATCCTACCACGGTCAGTTTACGTATAATTTACGTGGGCCTCGGTCCAATCTTCAAACTATTGAAAACTATACATAATATATGTTGGTGGAGGCGGCGGGAGTCGAACCCGCGTCCGAGAAAGCCCGCCGTGAAAAGACTACGTGCGTTTCCGATTCGGTAATTGTCGGCCGCCGCATTAGAACCGGCAAGAAAACGGCGGCTTAGCCCGATTGTCGTCAGCCTGCTGCTCCGAACAGAAGCTCTCGGCCCAATCCTTGAAGATGACGCCCGCTGGATGCCGTCAAGGCCCAACACCCGGGGCGGCTACTTAATTAATTAAGCAGCGTAAGCAAACTGCTGATTGGCAGTTCTGGTTTTCCGATCGTTTTACGGGAGCTCGGAACCCGGCACGCCTTCCCACAACGATTCAATCCCGTCGAATCCGTTGCGCCCCCTTTGGCTCTATGATAACACCCGGCTGGCAGCCGGAATTGCCATTATCATGAAAGATAGCCATGGCCACGATTGCCTCGCCGGGAACGAGCCAGGAGACTTACCGCCAGCAAGCGCCGGTCTACAATGTCGTACTGCTGGACGACGCCGAGCATACCTACGATTACGTGGTGGAAATGCTGGAGAAACTCTTCGCCCTCTCCGCTGAGGCCGCCTGGAATCATGCGGTGGAGGTGGACAGCCACGGGCCGAACCATCGTGATGACCTGCGAATTGCCGGCCGCCGAGTTCGGGCGCGATCAGATTCATGCTTTCGGAGCGGACCCGCGGATGCCCAACAGCAAGGGTTCGATGTCGGCGATCGTGGAGCCTTGTCAGGCCTAGAGGGCCAGACTTGAGCACGGCGCCTAGTTGACAGGCGTGGGAAAGGTCTTCGAGATGTGGTCATGCCAGGTGAGCGTCTCTTCGTCCACCAAGCCCCAAAGCAGCCCGATTCCCCCGGCCATCAAGCTTAAGAAGCCCGACGCAGTGCGGTACAACCTTTGGGCGCGCGTGGGTGTGTGACCGTCGAAATTCACCAGCCGCAAGCGGGTGCACTTTTGTCCGACGGTATCGCCATTGGCGATGCACCACAGCAACCTGTAGAAGATCACCACACCGGCTGCAGCGCCCAGGAACATGGGAGCCGTCTTGGCGTTTAGCACGAACACGCCGCCCGCCAAGTGAAAAACCATCCCAAAAAGAGCTAGAGCCATTACTATGATGCTGGCGTCCAGGGCGGCCGCCATCGCCCGATGTGCCGGAATGGCAACCGGAGCATCGCAATAAATAACACCATCGGCCGGCTTCGCCGAGCGCGCGGGGTGGGTGAAGTGGCTAGTGAATTCGAGCTGGCCGGGAATCGGCTTGCGCCGCCGTGGCCGCGGCGCCGACGGTTGCGGCTTGCGCGGGGAAGGTTGCACCGAATCCGGAGCGATTGTTTCAAACTGTACTACCAGCGGCAATTCGCGCGAAGGGAAGAGCGAAGGTTGATAGGTGATGGGACGGCGTGGCGCGCTCGGCTCGGGCGAGCGGTGCGGCTCGGTCCTGTTCGCAGCCAAGCGCTGCGGGCCGCTCGCTGCTTCGGGCCGCATTATGGAAGCAGCCTGGTTTCGCAATACCGGCGCGGCATCATCCTGCAAAACCGGCGCTGCGTTATACAGTAAAACCGGAGCAGCCGCCGATGAACCCGCATAAACGGGGCTCATGCGCAGGCGCCGGCCGCAGCGCCGGCAGCGATGCTCGTCGTCGGCGTTGGCGGCTTGGCAGTATCGGCATTCCATCAAAACACCTCATCCCCAAAAAGCAACTGTTCCGGAACAGCAACAGCGTGTCCCGAAAAGCTCCTCTTGCGGACATCGGAACATCCATGCTACGGTTCTGGCTTGAAGCCTCGTTCTGCAACCCCCGCAGGCAATTGTTTCCATCGAAACCTTACCAAAGAGGTCACCTTCCTTCGTAACATATTTGACCAAAAATGTCACGAACTTTATTGGTCACCCAGCCTTCTTCTCACCGTTTTCTTACTCGCGTCAGCTTTGCTTGCCGCTCCGGCGCTGCTCGCGCAGCAGCCGCCTCCTCCCGCTCCCAGCATTCCCGTTCCTCCGCCCGCGCCGGCCGAGATTCCGAACGCCGCTAATCCGGATCAGCGTTTGCAGGCGCTGCGAGCTGGCTCTCCGGGCCCCGGAGAATATCGGTTCGAGTCAAAGACACAGGAATCGGACGGCGATCTTCGACACTTGCGAGGCAACGTTCACATTGAGAGCATCGACAAGAAATTGGACGCCGACGCGGTGGATTACAACGATGACACGGGCGAAGTGGAGGCGCGGGGCAACGTCCGCTACGAAAACTTTCTGGACGGAACCAAGCTCAACTGCGATCACGCCAAATACAACGTAAACACCGAGACTGGAATCTTTTACGATGTGCGCGGAACGTCCGAGACCAAGATCGTGGCGCGTCCCGGGCTGCTCACCACCAGCAATCCCTTCTATTTCGAAGGAAAATGGGGCGAGCGGAAAGACGGGAAATACATCATCCATGACGGATACGTCACCGATTGCAAGGTTCCCAAACCGTGGTGGCGGCTCACGGCGGCCAAATTCGACATTCTTCCGAACGACCGCGCCATCACTTACCATGCCGTGTTTCGCGTTAAGAAAGTGCCGATCTTTTATTTCCCGCTCTACTACAAATCTCTAAAGACCCTTCCGCGCCAAAGCGGTTTCCTCACGCCCAACATCGGGCACAGCACGCTTTACGGTGAAATATTCGGCCTGGCCTACTATTGGGCCATCAGCCGCAGCTATGATGCGCTTTATCGCATAGAATATTTCACGCTGCGCGGACCTGCCAGCAATCTGGAATTTCGCGGAAAAGTAAGACCCGGCACCGATTTCACTTTCCAGTTGTACGCGGTGGAAGATCGCGGCGTCAATATCGGCAATGGCGTCATCCAAAAGCAGGGCGGCGAGGAATTATCGTTCGATGGACACTCCGAGCTGGGTGATGGCTGGGTGGCGCGGACGCACATCGACTATCTCAGTTCCTTCCTCTTCCGGGAAGCGTTCAGCCAATCGTTCCACGACACCATTTTTTCAGAGACGCACTCGGTCGGATTTGTCGGCAAGCACTGGTCGAGCTATGGTTTCGAGGTAGTGGCGGACCGGGACGAGGAATTTGAGAACCCCAATCCCGACGACACGATCATTATCAAAAAGCTCCCCGAAGCGGATTTCTTGAGCCGCGACCGCCGGATTTTAGGCGGTGTATTGCCGGTGTGGTTTTCGTTCACGAGCAGCGCCGGCTTCCTGGACCGAACGCAGCCAGAATTTCAAACGCCCACCTTCACCGGGCGGATGGATATCTATCCGGAAGTGACAACCGCGTTTCACTTCGCTGGTTTCAATCTCATGGCAACCGGGGCCCTCCGCGAAACGGAGTACGGCAATAGCATCGTCAACAGCGTAATAAGCGACCGCGGTATTTTGCGCAGTGCCCGCGAGTTGGACGTTCATCTCATCCCGCCGGCCTTCGAACGCATCTTTCAGTCGCCCAAGTGGCTGGGCGGGGAAAAAGTAAAGCACGTCATCGAACCACGCATCGACTACAAGCTCGTGGATGGCATCGACAGCTTCAACAATATTATCCGCTTCGATGAGAACGATCTGATGACAAACACCGACCAGTTGACGCTCTCGCTGACCAATCGCCTGCTGGTGAAGGACAAGAACGGAAATGTCAACGAAGTGATGAGCTGGGAAGTGGCTCAGAGCCGCTATTTCGATCCCACCTTTGGCGGAGCCGTGATTCCTGGCCAGCGCAACGTAATCGAATCCACCGAAGACCTGGATGGGTTCGATTTCCTGGACGGACCGCGAAACTATTCTCCGGTCGTCTCCGTGCTTCGCCTTCAACACGTGGTGGGGTTCGAGTGGCGATTGGACTACGATCCGCTGCTCGGCCGCATCAGCAACAGCAGCTTCAACGGGAATATTCGGCTTTCGAAGTATTTCTTTTCCTTGGGCCATACCGAAGTGCGGCAAAACCCGGTGGTAACCCCGATGAACAACCAGATTAACGTTCTGGTGGCGGTGGGCAATCAAAACCGCAAGGGCTGGAATGCCGCCGTCAATGCCTTCTACGACCTGGACCGGCACATCCTGGATTTCGCCACCACCGAGATCACCTATAACACCGACTGCTGCGGCATCAGCGTCGAATACCGCCGCTACAATTTCGGGGTGCGCGACGACACGCAGTACCGGCTCTCATTCTCCATTGCCAATATCGGATCGTTCGGGAATATGCGCAAGCAGGAGCGGATCTACTGATTCTCGGCGATCGGCTGGCCGCTCATGGCCTCGTCCAGCAACACCGTGAACCTTCTCGCCTTGTGATCGACGTTGTCCTTGAGACTCGCCAGACTGCGCTCCAGGGACTCCAACTCGTCGGCCAGATGCAGGCACGCTAAGACTGCCGCGCGGGTGGCGTCGATGTTGCCGGCGCGCACGGCGATAGAGGACATCAAGTCATCCACCTTTTGCGCAAGGTGTTCGATCCGGCCCGGCTCCTCGGAAGCTACCAAGGAATAGGTCTGGTTGAAGATGGTGACACGGACCGGTTCCGTGTTTGGCATTGCTTTAGCTTGTCATCTTTCTTTAGATCGCGCAAGACGGGCACCGATCGCCCTTTGCGCTCCGAACCCAGATCGCGCAAGACGGGCGGCTATTGTTTGAACCGAGGCGCCCTTTGCGCTTCGAACCCAGATCGCGCAAGACGGGCGGTATTGTTTGAACCGAGGCGCCCTTTGCGCTCCGAGCTTTAGATCGCGCAAGACGGGCGGCTTTGGTTGACCTGAGGCGCCCTTTGCGCTCCGAAACTGGATCGCGCAAGACGGGCGGTATTGTTTGAACCGAAGCGCCCTTTTCGCTCCGAACCCAGATCGCGCAAGACGGGCGGTATTGTTTGAACCGAGGCGCCCTTTGCGCTCCGAATTTTAGATCGCGCAACACGGGCGGTATTGTTTGACACCGAGGCGCCCTTTGCGCTCCGAAACCAGATCGCGCAAGACGGGCGGTATTGTTTGAACCGAGGCGCCCTTTGCGCTCCGAACCTGGATCGTGCAAAACGAGCGGCCATCATTTGAACTGAAGCGCCCTTTTGAGTTTGAGATTGGGACCGCGCGGCCGCAGCCGGAGAGACGTTAGCTAAACGCTGCTCAGCAAATCCATCTGCCCCAGCAGCTTCTCAATGCGCGTCCGCACCTGCTTGCGCTCGCTCCGCAGATCGTCCAGCTCCTGGCGGACCGCGTCCCGCTCGGCAATCGCCGACGCCAACTGCGATTCCAGCGCCGACTTCTCCGCCCGCAAGCTGGTAACCAGCTCCACCGCCCGCGTGATGCGCTCCTCCAGATAACCAAGCGAATCCAGTTCCTGTTGCGCGGCGTTCATAAGCTTAATTATGACCCAGCGTGAGCGGCCTTGGCTTTCTCCACCAGCGCGGCGAAAGCCGGAGCATCGGTGGCGGCCATATCGGCCAGAATCTTGCGATTCAGCTCGATCCCAGCCTTCTTCAGGCCATTGATGAACTTGCTATAGGAGATGTCCGCGGTGCGGCACGCCGCCCCGATGCGCACGATCCATAGCGACCGGAAGTCGCGCTTCTTACGGCGCCTTCCGACGAATCCATAACGTAAAGCCTTCTCGACGGCTTCCTGCGCTGCGCGATTCAGCTTGCTTTTCGTGAGGAAGTAGCCCGACGCCCGGGCCAGCGTCTTGTGGCGGTAAGCTCTGCGTTTCGGTCCTCTTTTTACTCTGGGCACGTTTTTTCTCCTGCGTTGAATTTAATCCGGCGGGAAAGGTACGTGCGAGCACCCATCCGCGCGGCCGGGCCGGTTCTGCGCCAGGCGCAGATCCAGCCTCAATAGGGAATCATTCTCTTCAGCTTAGCCTGGTCGGTCTCATCGGCCACCACGCTATGCTTTAGCTTGCGCTTGCGCGAGCGAGTCTTGGAGGTCAAGATGTGGCGGGCAAACGAATGATGGCGAACCACCTTGCCCGTACCGGTCTTCTTGAACCGTTTGGACGCACCCTTATGTGTCTTCAGCTTCGGCATTGAAATTTTCCTGGGTTAGACTGCGACTTTTTTCAGTCTACCACAAGTCCCGACTGTTCCCGGCTATCGGGGAATGTGCCCGCGGACCGGAGACGCTCGCACCGGACAACATCGCCCGAATATAAGACCGCACTTCTCATTCTCAATACTTCATTGCCCGGCATAGTTCTGAGCTTCCCCGCGCGTCACTAAGTTACTCCTGCGCAACTACCGTTTCGACTGGATAGATCCGCGTGAAATTCGGATTTACGCTGAAATTAGGAGGAAGTACAAGTTATGCGTTGCATGTCGGTAGTTATTGGACTTTCGGTAGCTTTGTGCGCTCCAGCGCTGTGGGCCGCGAAAAAGACCACATCCGCTTCCGCCAATACGAGCGCCGAGCACCAAGCGGAGGTGCAGCGCTGGGCTGCCCAAAACTTGAAAGGCACGGTCAGCATGGTGGATCCGAAAATGAATCTAGTGGTGGTCCGCGACTCTTCGGGCGTGCCCTTCGATATTAAGGTGGCGCGCTCCACGCGCATCGACGCCGGAACCAAGCGGGAAGAGCTTTCGCAGTTGACGCCGAATGAATCTGTGTCGGTTCACTTTGTTCCGGAAAGCAGCGGCGATATCGCTCGAACCATTCAGATCGGCCACTAGAATCGGCACCGCTCACACGGGATGCTTGAGCAGCTTCTCGGCCTCCCGGAGGTGTTCTTCCATCGTTGGCAAGGCTTGGTTCGCATAAGCTTTCACGTCCGGATCCTGACCGTGTTGAGCCTCGCGCTTGAACACCGCCAGGGTTCGTTCGTGGTCCTGAACCTCCTCCCGCAGGAACTGGCCATCGAAACGCCTGCCCTTGAGATCGGCCAGCTTTTCCACTGCCTTGTCGCGGCGCACATTGATGCCTTTCGGAATCGCCTGCCCCAGCTTGCTATCCAGGACCGACAGCTCCTGGTATGCCTTGGTGTGATCCTTTACCAGCATTTGGCCATAGTCCTTGATGCCCGTTTTAGCGGCCTTGCCCTCGGCCATTTCACCTAAGTGCGCCTCCGTCATATTCGACACGGCGGCCATTTTGAGAAACTCCTTGTCCCTGGGACTCAACTGAGTAGATTGCGACAACGCGGGAAGAGCAAGCAAGACCGAACAGCAACCGGCGATCAGGATGTGCTTCGGAACCATGAATTACCTCCTGTTTCCATGTTCGCGGCGAAGTGGCGCGATAACAATCCAGTAGGTACTGTAGTTACTATCGCCGGCCCGGGTCCGGCTTGTGCCGGCTGGGCGTGCGCTTCGGAGCAGCCTTACTCTGTGAACCCTTAGGAGCCGCCTTCTTCACCGCCGGCTTCTTGCGTTGCACGCCCAAGCCGCGTTCCAGCATCCCCTCCAGCAGTTTCTTCTCGGGCGGCGTCATGGCGCGGTTGAAGTTCTCCGGCCGCCGCGCGATTACCGCATCCAAATCCGCCAGCCACTCGAGCGCAGGGCGTGCCGTGTGGCCTTCCATTTTCCGCACCAGGCCGAGAGCCGCCGGGAAATCCGGAACCGAGCGATAGCATCGCAGCGCCTTGTCCCGCTCTCCGAGCTCCAAGTAGACCGCCGCGGCTTTGTCGAATTGGCCCGTTTCCTCGTAGCACTCGGCAGCCAGCTTCGGCTTGGCCTCCGGCAGATTCTCTAAGATGGTCAGCGCCTGGGCATGCCGGCGATTCTTCATCAGTATCTGCACCGCGCGCTGCGCCAACCGATCCTTTCGGGCCTGCGCGTCGGGGAAACCGAGCGCGTCGAAGAACGGCGGCAAAATCCGCTGCGCCAGAAGCGGATTGTCTCCCGCATCGAGATGGCGGCCCAAGTCATCCAGCCAGGAATCCGCCCTGGGAGTGATCTCTACGATAAACCAGCCTGGCAGTTCTTCCCGAGCTTCGGCCACTTGCTGCACGGCCTGCGCGATCCAATTGACGCGCTCGATTCCATGCGTGCGTTCCGCCGTGCCAATCCCGAGCATCGCATTCGCAAGGCGAAACTTCCCGGCGCCGCGAGCAGCCTCGGCGGCCTGTTCGTACAAATCCAAACGGCCCAGCTCCGGAGACAAAGTCTTCTTGCGGATGGCCAGTTGGAAACAGACCTCCGACAAGGTCAGGTGGGCGGCTTGACGAGCCTGGGGATCGGTTACGCAGGTGAGGTCTCCGGGAGTCCCTAGCAGCGCCACGGCTTGTTGCGCGCGAGACCATGCCAGGTCCGGCTTCACCGCTACAAGCTGGCGAGCATCGCGCTGGCAACGCTGCAGGCGCTCTTCGATCTCCAGCTCCTCTTCGTCCAGGCAGGTGCGCAACGCTTCCGCCGTCATGGGGAGGAGCGCGACCTCCGACGGTGAGCGTAGCAGCCGGCTGACTTCCTTCACCATGCCGCCATCAGGCGCCGTATCCAACCAAAGCAGCCGCTCCGTGGGCCGCGATAGCGCGACGCGAAGTTGATCGATGGCGAGACGCTTGGCGAGTGTGTCGGCCGCGGCATTACTCGAGGAATGCTTGCGATCATCCACGATGCGCCGCAGCAGCGCGCCGCCATTCACCAGGCAGACAGAATGAAAATCCAAGCCCTTGGCCTCGGCGGGCGAGAGCACGAAAGGCAAAGTCTCGGCGGGCAGGTTCGTTTTGTCGAACGCGATCAGGGCCAGCCCTTCGCGGCGGCCCAATTCCAGGAGCAGGGGCGGCAGCTCAACCGCGGGAACGGCCGCGTATAGGATCTGGTCCGGCGAGTCGTCATCAATTTCCGCATAGCCAGACCCGGAAGGCCGGTCGTGTTTGTGCAGGTAATCGTAAAAATCCCAAGCGCGATTCACCACGTCGGCAATGCGGCGCGGACTGCGCAGGTTCACCGACAGTTTGAATTCCAGCGGCTGGCTGAGAGTGGTGTGCAGCATATCGTTCAGCCAGGCCCACTCGAAGTCGGTCGGCCGGACCGTTTGCGCCTCATCTCCCGCCAGCAAAATCGGCGCATACCGGCCGTTCGCGTTCAAATTGCGCCCGAGGGCCAAAACCACGAACGCCTCCAGCGGCGTCAGATCTTGTACTTCATCCACCGCGACACAGCCGTAGTCCAGGAAATCGGAGCTGATCTTATGCGATCCGATCGCCAGCCCTTGCGCGGCGCGCCAAGCCAGCGCCAGTTCGGGGAAATAGCGGTCCACCAACGGCCCTTCGCCAGCGCGGTCCAACCGCCTCGCTGCCTCCAGGACGCTTTCGGAGGCGGTTCCTATGTAGCGGTTTCGTTGCGCGCGATAGGCGCTATCGGGCAGCCGCACGTGATCCGCTTTGGGGAAGCGTCCGGAAGTCTCGGGCACCGCGGCGCCTACCAGATGAGCGTGCATCTCGTCGTAAAGCGCATCGATATTGTTCGACCAGGAGCCGAGTGAGCGGTGATAATTGAGAAGATCCCGGCGGAATCGTGCGCGAGCTTCGCCGGGATCGCTCTCGCTTCCCTGCCCGCCCAGCATCTGCTGCAGGAACGCCGGAAAGGTGAGCACCGTGAACGTGCGGGCGGCAGAACAAAACCGGTCGAAATAATCGCGGGCCAGAGCTGCCAAGTCATTTGAAAACGTCAGATACAACACGCGCGAGGCCTGTGAGGCGTCGGCGGCGTGAAGCAGTGCGGTGGTTTTGCCGGACCCGGGATGCCCCTTGAGAATTCTTGCAACGCCTCGGCTGCGGGCGAAGCGCGCTTGTGACGAGGTCCATGGTTCGGGCGCGTACTCGCCGCCGCGCAAGTCCGTCACGCTTAACGGCAGATAGTCGTTTGCGAAATGGCCCGGCGCCAGGGGCGCGTGATCGTCGTGGTGGCGAATGTCGCGCAGGAAGATGGCTTCGGATTGAGCCTCAAACCCGTCGTCTGGTTTCAGCGCGGCAGCGCCCGCCGGTGCCCACCAGGCGTAAAAGTGCGACCCGGAACCGCCGCCGAGGCGCGAGCGCCGCCATCCGCGATTGACGCCGCTGGTTCCCTTGTAGTGCAGCCTGCTGATGTCCACCGACATACGCTGCATGACGAGTGCGGCGCGCTTCCCGACGGGCTCATTTCGCCGGGCCGCAAGTTTATCGAGGAATTCCTGATGACAATAGACCAGGCGGGCCGGGCGGGCGGTTCGAAATTGATCCGCGAAAAGAGTGGGCTGGCTCAAAGCGTCATTTTAGCGCGGTGCCGGTTGCGAAGTCGCGGCAAGCTGACCTGCCTTTATGATTTCCTCTGTGAGCAGATGAACGCCGGTTGACGGATTTGCACCCTCAGTTTCGCGACTATGATGCCATTGTTGGAGTTCCTTCGATCGACGTACCGCGTCATCGTGCCTCGCTAGCAGCGTCTCAACGGGCAACCTTTTTTCGTATCCAGGCATGTACTCCCGGCAAAGCCGCTGAACATTGTGTCGTTCGATGTGAGCGTGCTGATCCTGAAAGTGCAGCAGCGCCCACAGCTCAAAGCAGGGGTTCGAAATCGCCGCTTTTATACAGTTATCGCGAGCTTGCTGTCGAGCGTCAGCCAGGAAGGGGTGTTCATCGACGTCGAAAACACACCAAGTGAAATCGTACTTCAGATTTTCATCTTTGCTGCGCTTAGCTGCTTTTTCCGCTGTCTTCTGGAAATTGACAGCTCGTTCAACTAACGTCTTGGGTGTCCCGCCAGACTCGATCTTCAATTCGACAAGGCTTTTGGTTTGGATTCGAAGATCATTGAAATAGTGTCGTTCGGTGACGATACCCTCACAAACTATCAGAATCCGTCGCTTTGCCTCTCTGAATGGACGGCGCCGGCGCAGGCTATCATTTCGCCTCGCCATCGCCCTCAGCCAGACTGGTCACAAACTCTTCAGAATGAATGAACGGAATGGCTCCGTATCGTCCTTGCAGGTAGCCGCTCTCTAGATTTTCTTCGCGGCGTGGCTTGAAATCTGTGAGCGGATAGAGATGGCTCTCTCCCTTGGCATCCTTTTCGGTAAACCAGATCTGATCGCGCCTGAGGAGTCCTGTATTCAGCAGGTTTGTATCGTGGGTGTTGAAGATCAGTTGTCCACGTTTGGGATTCTGCCGCCTGTTCTCGAACAACCGCATGATCTCAATGGCCATAAGAGCATGCAGGCTGGAGTCTAGCTCATCGACACAAAGGACGCTTCCCCACTGGATCGCCTCTACAAGGGGGCCAAGAAGAGCAAGGTAGGCAGCGGTTCCTGCGGATTCCTGTTCGAGTTCGAAAGGCAATAATCTTCCATTGATTCGATGGAGCAGTTCTATGGTGTAGGGAAGTGGATCTGGAAGCATTGAGCGGGAGATTTTTTCGGCCAACGTTCGGGGCCTCTTAACCGTAACGGTAAGATCAGCGATTCCCAGGTCGGCGAAGCTCAGGAGCCGAGCTATCAGCGCGCGCGTCTCACGGTCCTCCTCGCACATTTTGATCGTTTGTTTAGTCTGCTCGCTCCGATCTCCGGTCACGAACACGAGGGTGGTCCAGAACCAATTGTAGATAGGGAGCAGCATTTCATGATTGTTCTGAGCTGCCGACGATAGAAATAGACTGTTGTTTCGAGTCAGCTGCTCGATAACCTTGTTCTCACCAGACAGCTTCTCGCTAAATGACATCGGGTCTCCCGCCTTCCGTCTAAACCATGTCTGTTTGTGGCCACTCGGATAGGCGTGCAGCCACTCCTCCAGCACGGTTGAAGAGTTAAGAACAAATCCATATTGGTGACGGACAGTCTCGCGTATGAAATCCACTACGAACGTTGCCGGACTCGTATCAGACTCGCCGACGAATGGTTCTAAGGGAATCGCCTGCTCGGGCTCCCACAATCGATGTGACTCGCGAATCACACGCTTCATAAACTGAAGGGCTCGCAAAACAGTCGTCTTCCCTGAGGCGTTTGCTCCGTAAATGGCAGCAACCGGAAGAACTCGTTCTTTAAGACCAGGTATCTCGAAAAGACCCTCGGAGTGATCTTTGAGCGGCCCTGCGACCAGGGATAGCTCTTGCTCACTTCGAAAAGAGCGGAAATTCGAAAATTTGAACCGAAGAAGCATCAAAACAGTCCTATCGGCTGTTTTTGAGCCGATCTGTGCATAATCTTCGCACAGATGCGCTCACAATGCACGTCTAGACCGTTTTTAGCGCCTATTCCTGGCTGTCCTGGTATTCTTCCAGCCACGCCATCTGGATCGCTTCCAGCTTGCCTTCGGTTGACGCCTTCGGATCGTCCTTGAAATCGTCGAAGTTCGGTGATCCACTGGTGCAGGTCGGTGTAGCGGATGTGCGTGGGATCCAGGTCGGGGAATTTCTCGTGCAGCGCGAGCGCGATGTCTTCGGTGTGGTCCCAGGTGAGCCCCGGCATCAGATTTTGTCCCTTTGAGCGCCCCGTGCGCGTGTTCATCATGTTCTCGGCCAGCTTGCAGCGTGGCCTGATTCACTTCCTCGATCTTGGCCGCGATCAGGTGATGATCGTCGGCGTTGTACACCAGCAGCAGTTCGTTGATGGATTTGTCGATGGCCGCGCGTTCTTCGTCCGTCAGCTCGAAGTAAGCGTCGTGCTTGCGGGCTTTTTCGACGGCCAACAGGATCGCGTCGGCTTCCACGCGCGCTTCGCGCACCTGCGCGCTGTCGAAATCCTGCTCGGCCTTTTCGAACGACTCCTGAATCATCGCTTCCACTTGCTCGTCGGTCAGGCCGTAAGACGGCTTCACCTCGACCGCTGTGCTCCTTGCCGGTGCGCTGGTCGCGCGCCGTGACGTTCAGGATGCCGTTGGCGTCGATCAGGAAGCGCACTTCGATGCGCGCCATGCCGGCCGGCATCGGGATCGATGTCTTTCAGATCGAAGCGCGCCAGGCTGCGGCAATCCTTCACCAGTTCGCGCTCGCCCTGCACCACGTGAATCAGGACATTGCGTCTGGCCATCGACGGCGGTGGTGAAGGTCTCGGTGGCGCTGGCCGGAATGGTGGAGTTGCGATGGATCAGCTTCGAGACCACGCCGCCCATGGTTTCGATGCCGAGCGAAAGCGGCGTGACGTCGAGCAGCAGCTTGTCTTCCACCGTCGCCCGACAGAATCGCCGGCCTGCACCGCCGCGCCGAGCGCGACCACTTCATCGGGATTCAGCTCGGTGTGCGGCCGCGCGCGGAACAGCTCTTCGACCGCCGAGCGCACCAGCGGAATGCGCGTCGATCCGCCCACCATCACCACTTCGTCGATCTGCTCGACCGTCACGCCCGCGTCCTTGATGCAGTCGCGGCAGGGGCCGAGCGTGCGATCGACGATCGGCGTGATCAGCTTGTCGAACAGCTCGCGCGTGATCTCGCGCTGGTATTTCTTGCCGCGATATTCGAGCTCGATGGTCGGCGGCGGGCACGAAGGAGAGCTGCTCCTTGGCGTGGATCACGGCGCGCCGCAGCAGCTGCACCGCCTTCGTTGTCTCGCGACAGATCCTCGCCCCATTCGCTTGCGACGTCTTCGAGCGCGATGCGCAGCAGCAGATTGTCGATATCGTCGCCGCCCAGGTGCGTGTCGCCGTTGGTGGCCAGCACTTCGAAGATGCCGTCGTGCAGCTTGAGAATCGAAATGTCGAACGTGCCGCCGCCGAGATCGTAGACCGCGATGATGCCGTTCTTCGCGCTTGTCGAGCCCGTAGGCGAGCGCGGCGGCGGTCGGCTCATTCACCAGGCGCAGCACTTCGAGCCCCGCGATGCGGCCGGCGTCCCTCGTGGCCTGGCGCTGCGCGTCGTTGAAATAGGCGGGCACCGTGATGACGGCCTTGTCGACGGCGACGCCGAAGTACGCTTCGGCATTCTGCTTCAACTGGCGCAGGATGAGCGCCGAGATCTCCGGCGGCGTGAACGTTCGTCGCCCAGCTGGAGCTGAATCACCGATTCGCTGCCCGGCGCGATGCGGAACGGAAAGAGCTTCAGTTCTTCCTGAACGTCGGCCACGCCCGCGGCCCATCAGCCGCTTCACGGAATAGACGGTGCGCTCGGGCTGCGTCGAGCAGCAGCTCGCGCGCCGGATTGCCGACCACGACCTCGCCGCTCGGCGCGATCGAAACCACGCTCGGCACCAGTTGTCGCCGTCTGCGCCGGGAATGATGCGCGGCCCGGTGAGGTCCATGAAGGCCACCAGGCTGTTGGTGGTGCCGAGGTCGATGCCGACGATGTGGCTCGGAGTGTGCCGAAATCGATTTCCATGGTTAGCTGGGCATTGGCATCGGGATTAGGGCCTTCTCGACTTCCGAGACCAGGTTCTGACATGTATTTGCGGCGGTTCAAGACGTTCCGGATCTCGGATAAGCACGTCGCGCGATTGGGTGGCGTCGTAGCTGCTCAAACAAAGCCTGGAGCTGCTCATCGGTCTCGCGCCAGCATGCCGGTGAAAGTTCTTCTCCGCCTGCTCGAGCTGCGGACGCGCCGAATCGTCGCCGCCGCGCAGCTCTTCCAGCGCCATGTTCAGTTCGAAAACTTCTTCGAGCAGCTCCGGCGGAACGTCTTTGGAGCGCTGCTCGCCGATCTCGAAGCCTTCCAGCTCAGCAGATACTGCGCGCGCTTGATCGGGATCCCTCAGCGTCCGGTAGGCGTCGTTCAGCGCCGACGTCATATCCAGCGCCTGCTGGCGTTCCGCTTCGGGCTTTCGCATGAAGCGATCGGGATGCAACTGGCGGCTCAGCTCGTAGAAGCGCTTTTGCAGATCGTCCAGCGAAAGATTCAAGCTCGCGCGGAATCCCGAAAAGCTCGTAATAGTCGCGTCACGCCGAGAACGACGTTCCGCAGCCGCAGCTTTTCTTGGCGTTGCGGATTGTCGAACACGAAGCCGGACTGGATCAGCGAATCCTTCCAATCGAGCGTCATGCCGTTCAGATAGACCATGCTCTTGGGGTCGACGAAGACCTTCACGTCGTCGAACTCGAAGACCGTTGTCGGTGGGCCGCGGCTTCGCGTCGAACTTGAACAGGTAGCTCAAGCCGGAGCAGCCGCCGCCCAGCACGCCCAGGCGCAGGCCACCCTGGACGCCATGCTTGGCGAACTGCTCGCGGATCTTCGCGACCGCCTTGGGTGTTACGGTAACCATCGACCGTGATTTGATGCGCCGCCGCTTACGCTGGATGCCGACGACAGCTTCGGTCTGCGACGCTGCGCCTTCTTCTTGTAGTCGCCGATGGCGGCCTTGATCGCGTCCTCGGCCAGCACCGAGCAGTGGATCTTCACCGGCGGCAGGCTCAGTTCGTTGACGATGTCGGTGTTCTTGATCGCCAGCGCTTCGTCCACGGTCTTGCCGCGCAGCCATTCGGTGGCGAGCGACGAACTGGCGATCGCGCTGCCGCAGCCGAAGGTCTTGAACTTGGCGTCTTCGATGATGCCGGTCTCCGGGTTCACCTTCACCTGCAGCTTCATCACGTCGCCGCATTCCGGCGCGCCCACCATGCCGGTGCCGACGTTCGGATCGCTCTTATCGAGCGAGCCGACGTTGCGCGGATTGTTGTAATGATCGAGAACTTTGTCGGAATATGCCATGTTGGTGTCCTCTCTTCTGAACCTGCTTAGTGCGCGGCCCACTGGACCTTCGCTCAAATCGATGCCTTCTTTCGCCATCTCGTACAGCGGCGAAAGTTCGCGCAGCTTCTTCACCACGTCGATCACCTTGTCGGCGACGTAATCCACTTCTTCTTCGGTGTTGAACCGGCCGAGGCCGAAGCGGATGGAGGAGTGCGCCAGATCGTCGCCCGCGCCCAGCGCCTTCAGCACGTAGCTGGGCTCGAGCGTGGCCGAAGTGCAGGCCGAGCCGCTCGAAACCGCGATATCGTTGATGCCCATCAGCAGCGATTCGCCTTCCACGTAAGCGAAGCTGATGTTCAGATTGTTCGGCAGCCGGTGCTCCATGGTGCCGTTGATGTAGACCTCGTCGAGCGCCGCTCAGCAGCCGGTCCTTCAGCTTGTCGCGCAGATAGCGCCATGCGCTTCGATTCTTCCGGCATCTCGGCCTGGCAGAGCGCGCACGCTTCGCCCAGTCCCACGATGCCCGGAACGTTCAGCGTGCCCGAACGCATGCCGCGCTCGTGGCCGCCGCCATCCATCTGCGCCGTGAGCTGCACGCGCGGGCTCTGCGCCGGCGAACGTACAGCGCGCCCACGCCCTTCGGCCCGTACATCTTGTGCGCCGCTGATCGACATCAGGTCGATGTTGTCCTTGATCACGTTCACCGGAACTTTGCCGACCGCCTGCGTCGCGTCGGTGTGGAACAGCACGCCGCGTTCGCTTGGCGATCTTGCCGATTTCGCGCGATCGGCTGCAGCACGCCGATTTCGTTGTTGGCGTACATGATGCTGATCAGGATGGTCTTGTCGGTGATGGCCGTCGCGCAGCTGATCCAGATCCACCAGGCCGTTCTGCTGCACCGGCAGATAGGTGACGCGGACGCCGTGCTTTTCCAGGCGCTTGCAGGTATCGAGGATCGCCTTGTGCTCGGTGGCCGCGGTGATGATGTGGTTGCCCTTTTCGGCGTACATCTCGGCCACGCCCTTGAGCGCCAGGTTGTTCGATTCGGTGGCGCCGCTGGTGAAGACGATTTCCTTCGCGGTGGCGCCGATCAGGTCGGCCACCTGCTTGCGCGCCTTCTCCACCGCCTCCTCGGCTTCCCAGCCGAAGCTGTGATTGCGGCTGGCGGCGTTGCCGAACGTCTCGGTGAAGTACGGCCGCATCGCCTCGAACACGCGCGGATCCACCGGCGTGGTGGCGTGATTGTCCATGTAGATGGGCAGTTTCATTTCTTGTCCCTCACATCAGCGTCCGCGTCGGCGGGATCGACAGATCGTACAGACGCTGCGCCGATTTGCGCCGACTCGTCTTCCGCTTCCGGCTTCGAAGCGTCCGCGGACATATCTGAGATGCTGATGCTCGCCAAAAGCCGCAGGATTCCTTCGTGCACCTTCTGCAGCGGATCGCGCACGGTGCACTTATCGGTGTGGCAGCAGTAGCCGTGCTCGGTGAAACACGCGGTCAGAAAGATCGGCCCGTCGATGGTGCGGATCACTTCATAGGCTGTGATGTCGCGCGGATCGCGAGCCAGCTTGTAGCCGCCGTTGGTCCCGTGCTCGGATCGCAGGAATCCGTTCTTCACCAGCTTCTGCAGAATCTTCGAAAGCAGCGCGGCCGGAATGCCATAAGTTTCGGCGATCTCCTTGGCGCTCGAGCTGGCCGGTGTATTCATCGCCAAGTGCTTCAAAGCGATGAGCCCGTAATCCGCTTTTTTCGTGAGCTTAAGCATTCAGGAACTAGATCTCCGACCGGAACAGTCCTACATCATTATCAATTAGATACAGACAGTTGTCAAGTATCTTGGTTTCAATCAGATAGATATCTACGACTGGAAGTGTCGCACATTCTGCAACTTGGACGCTGGCACCCGACGAATAGCGGTGGTAAAGTCATCAGCGGGAGGCAGGCATGGGCAAACCAATCCCTTATTCGCAAGTCACGCCGAAGCACGTTTACCTGAACCGCCGCCGGTTCTTGACGGGCGCAGCCGCGCTGGCTTCATTTTCAAGAATTTCATCCGCCAGCACGAAGCTGAATAACGTCATTATCTCCTCCTACACGCCCGGGAACGATAAGGTCACTCCCTACAATTTCATCACCGGGTATAACAACTTCTATGAATTCGGAACAGGGAAAGACGAGCCGGCCAAGAACGCCAAGAATTTCAAAACCATGCCGTGGACGGTAACGCTGGAGGGCGAGGTCGCCGCGCCCAAGACGCTGGATCTGGACGCGATCGTGAAGCTCGCGCCGCTCGAACAGCGCGTTTATCGCCATCGCTGCGTGGAAGGCTGGTCCATCGTGGTGCCCTGGATTGGTTTCTCCCTGAGCGCGCTGCTCAAACAAGTGGAGCCTACCGGCAAAGCCAAGTTTGTGGCGTTTGAAAGCTTCTATGACCGCAAGCAGATGATTTCCTCGCGCGAAGCTGGTATCTCGTTTCCCTACGTGGAAGGCTTGCGGCTGGACGAGGCCATGCATCCGCTCGCCCTGCTGGCGGTGGGTCTATACGGAGAAACGCTGCCGAATCAAGACGGCGCGCCGCTGCGCCTGGTGCTGCCGTGGAAGTACGGTTTCAAGAGCATCAAATCGATTGTCAAAATCCGATTCGTTGAAAAGCAGCCCAAGACGACGTGGCAGTCCACATGGTCTGAAGCCTACGGCTTTTATTCGAACGTGAATCCGAACCGTGATCATCCCGGCCATAGCCAGAAATACGAGTTCCGACTGGGCGAAAGCCTGCTGGAGCAGAAGCGCCCCACCGTCCTGTTCAACGGATACAGCGAAGTTGCCAGTCTTTACGCCGGCATGGACCTGCGCAAATATTATTAGAGTTGATTATTGGCGGCTAATTCTCGGTGGGTGTCTTTTCCAGATGATCCACCACGATCATTTCCACCGCGGCTTTGCGCGGATCGAGCTTCAGTCCCAACTTCTCAATCGCGCTAAAGACGGAGCCGCTCGGGGTGGATGCTGCGTTGAGCGGCGAGCCTGATACCGTCGCACCAGGAACGGGGAACTGCGCTACCGGTACCCCGGCGCCCATCCCCGCGGAACGCGCCACCTTCATCATGTCCTCCAGGGTGAGGTCCAGCCCAACCTGGTAACTCCCCTTCAATTCGGTCATGTCGAGCACGGGACGGTCTACGAAGGGCGTCAATATATCCACCAAGTCGGCCATCTTCATTTTGGAGAACTCCATGCGCATCGCTCCGGCGTCGCCCATCGATACCTTCATCTGACCAAACTTGGGGCTGCTCACGTTTGCGCCTCGACCGGCTGGATCTCGGGTGACGCGCACCTGATTCTCTCCAGCTCCGATGACCAACTCTCCTTTCGCGGGGGACTTCGCGGGTTGACCGTCCGCTGCCGCCGCAGCGGGAGCGGGATCCGGCGCCGCCTCTTTCAGCTTCGATCCGTTCTTGCCGACGATGAGCGCATAGATGGAGTGCTCGGTGGTGGAACGGTGAATGGTCAGTTTGAACCGGTCCGCGAGAAGCGCCTGCAACATCTCGGGCACCTGATCCGCGGATGCGCCCTCGGGAATCGTGGCTTGAATGTCCCAGCGCTGTTCGGACATCCAGCCGGGCCCCGATAACTGATAGGGCTTGACGCGGTAGGCGGTGCGAATCAAGTCCGACAGGGAAAGAAAACCGATGTCCACGCGCCCGGCGTCTGTACTCATGCCAAGGTGCAACTGGCCGGTGGCGATCTTGGAAGGATCGAGCGGAGGCGCGGGTTTGATGGTGGCCACTTCAAATGCCGGCGCAGCGGCGGGAGCCTGCGCGAACGCAATTGGAGTGAGGAACAACGTGGCGGCACAGTTCAGGAGGCGCTTTTTCAGCATGGACATGGGCTCCTCGGTTAGTTCAATCGTACACCGAACCCAGAAGCCGAGCTAGCCCTGCTGACGTGAAGCTGGAAGCTACATACTACACTTGGTTACGAAGCAACATGAGTGCGGCCTCGAAACAAATTGTAATCCTCGGCGGCGGATTCGCTGGTGTTTACACGGCTCGTTATCTGGAAAAGCTCCTAAGGCCTGAAGAGGCGGCCATCACGCTGGTGAATCGCGAGAACTATTGGGTCTATCAGCCGATGCTCTCGGAAGTGATCTCGGGCTCCATCGGCTTGGCGAACGTGGTGTCGCCGATCCGAAGGCTCTGCCCGCGCACAAATCTGGTGACGCGCGAGATTGAAGACATCGATCTTGTGAACAAAGTGGTGACGGTGAGTCCGGGCTTTCGCCCGCGCCAGCTCCATCTGCATTACGACTATCTGGTGATCGCCCTTGGCAACGTGACGAACTTTTATGGCATGCCGGGCATGCTGGAGAACGCAATGCCGTTCAAGACGCTGGCCGACGCCATGGTGCTGCGCAATCACGCGATTCGCACGCTGGAAGAAGCCGACGTGGAGGAAGACCCCGAGCTGCGGCGCAAGCTGCTGACGTTCGTGGTGGGCGGCGGCGGATTTTCGGGCGTCGAGGTGATCGCGGAATTGAACGATTTCGTGCGGGCGGTTAAGGGGAATTATCTGCGCCTGCGCAACGAACCGCATCGGTGCGTCCTGGTGCATTCCCGCAATCGCATTCTGCAGGAGATGGCCGAACCGCTCGCGCTATTCGCGGAGAAGACACTCCGCAAGCGCGGCGTCGAAATTATTCTGGAAGACCGGTTGGTGGCCGCGACGTCGGAAAAGGCGATCCTGAAATCCGGATTGGAGATCCCTTCCAAGACCATTGTGTGCACTGTCCCTTCCACGCTGCCGCCGGTGATCCAGAAACTGAATTGCGCGAAGGAAAAGGGCAAGCTGCTCACCAATACCAGCCTCGAATTGCACGGCTACGAGGGCCAAGTGTGGGCCTTGGGCGACTGCACGTCGGTGAAGACCGTTTCCGGCAAAGAAGCGCCGCCCACCGCGCAGCACGCGATTCGCGAAGCCACCACGGCCGCCACCAACATCGCCGCTACGATTCGCGGTGGGCAGCGCGCGCAGTTCGCGTTCGAAGGCTTGGGGACGCTCGGTTCGCTCGGCCACGGCGCGGCGGTAGCCCAGATCCTGGGCGTCAAACTCTCCGGTTTGATCGCCTGGATTCTGTGGCGGTGCATTTATCTGATGAAGATGCCGGGACTGAATCGCAAAGTCCGCATCGCATCGGATTGGACATTGCACCTGCTGTTTCCGCCCGATCTGGCGCAGACCAGGCTGGAGCCGGAATCGGGAATTCAGAACCAGCACTTCGAGGCCGGCGACGTGGTATTCCAGCAAGGCGATTTAGGCGATAGCGTCTATGTGATCGAGGAAGGCGAGTGCGATGTGTTGCAAGAGAAGGACGGCTCGCAAAATTTGCTAGCGACGCTGAAGGCGGGCGACTATTTCGGTGAAATGGCGTTGCTTTCCGATCAGAGCCGCAACGCGACCATTCAAGCGCGCACCGCGATGAACGCGCTGATTATCCCCAAAGGCGATTTTGATAAATTGCGCCATAGCGTGCCTGCGTTCGGCGACATTTTTCGGGAATTGGCCAGGAAACGCCGCGAATCCGCGCCGGAGCCGCCCACCCAGCACGTTAATACGTCGGATTCTGCGGAAACTTGAGGTACGGCAGCCGGACGCCCTGATCGATAATCTGGTCGGCATGGATGCTCGCCGGCGCTTCGAAATCCGGCGGCGCCCGCGGAGGTGACGAAATCGTCTTGATCTACGCCGTCGCCGCTCACGCCTAATCCTCCCACCAGCACGCCGTTCTTATACAACGGCAGAGCGCCGGGGAAAAACACGATGCCGTTTTGATTCGGATTCGCCGCCTGCGACCCCTGCGTGCACGGATTCAGCGTGTCGAATTGATAAAGCTGGAAAAATGGACCCGGTGCGGTGCGGTCGATTCCCGGCGGATAAATCGGCTGCGCGCCGAAGCCGATGGTTCGGTTGGTTACCGCCGTACCCATGGGAACGCCCGGCAGATCGTTCGCGCGTGCGATTCGGTCCGCTGAAGAAGATCACGTTGCGCGCTTTCGCAACGGCAACGTCGATGCTGAACACCGTGGCATCCGCCATACGATGCAGCGCGATGATGGTCCCATCCAGATCGGAAACAGCCATCACCATGCGGGCGCGCGAGCCGATAGGCAATCGAATCACGGCACGTGTTAGATTCGCCTCGGCTACGGCGGCGTTGATGATTCCCTGCACCTCATCTAGCGTGAGCCCGCCCACGGGGCCGGCGCGCGGCGCCACCAGATCGCCATCGGGCGGCGGCTTTGGACTGCTCAGCGGACCCAGCGCATAGACGCCATCCGCCGATCCCTGCCGCATAACCAGCGGGCATGGTGGTCTGGTTGACGAACGGCAGCGCGATGCCGTTGATGATCACCACGCCCGGGCGGCGCTGGATTGGGCCCGAAGCCCGCGCCCACCGCGCCCGAGAAAGCGGCGAATTCGGCTACATCCGGGGTCACACCCGCCACTCCGACGCCGCCCACCATCACACCCTGCTTGTACAATGGAACTCCGCCTGGATTGACGGCAGTGGGATCGCTGTCGTTCACGTCCGCTTTGCCCGTGAGGATGCCGAGCCCGGGCTGCACGCCGTCGATCGATCGCGCGGGCGGAAACCCCTGGCCCTGGATGTATTCGGCATTGAAGGGCAGCCCCGGTTGGTGTTCTCGATCCCGTACAGCGGCGCGTTGCTTGTGTAGTCGATGCCCGGCGGAAAATGGATGCCGCTGATATAGCGCACCGTTCGCGAAGAGAGCGGCGCTTGATCGTTACTGAAAAAGCTCGCGGTGCGGGCTAGGGCCACCGCCACTTCTTTCGTGTCGGCCTGCGTTCCGAAATTGCCCGCCGACGTCGGAGGAGCCGAGGGTTTTTTGTAAATCGCGAGAATATCGCCTTGCCGATCGGTTACGGCAATCACCATCGCGTCTGAATTCACCGATGCCGCCGCGGCTTCCACTACCGCCGAGACATCGTCGGAAGTGAGCATCACCGGATCGGGCCGCGGGTGCGGCTGGCGATGGTAGGGCGACCGAGCCTCTTGCGAAAGACAAACGGAAGCCGCCAAGGCAAGCACGAAAATGAGTCGTGGGAACGGCATCGTGGTTGCTTACTCAATCAACGAATTCAGGCTCTTCATCGCGGCGGCAAATTGGAAGCCGTTGTATGCGGACGGATCTTCCAATTGGCGGAACAATCCATTGATGGCCGCGCGAATCTGCGCGTCATGTGCAAGTTTCCCGTTTTTCGTATAAGCGACGAACAGCGAGTCCAGCGCCATGGTGGCCTGCTCGGCGGAGCGCTCGCCTTGCTGAGCGATCCCGTCGCCATCGCCCGAGATGCTTTTCAGCAGGCGCAAGCGTCTGCGGCTGATCGAACTTCATCGCGTTCAAACGCGTGGCCAGCCGGCTCGCCAGTTCGGCTGTGCTGGTTGCTTCCGCAGCCACTTGGGCGCGATTCGAGTTGAGCGCGGTGACTCCCGCATAGACCCGGTCGATACCAGCCTTGAGATCGCGCGTAGCATCGGGATCGGCATCCTGAATCACGTGGTTCAACACCACATAACGCGAAAGATTGAACGGCGGATTGCCGGGGCGGCGGCCCGCGTAGCCGCGTTCCTGACGCCAACTATCTTTCGCCGCAGTCAAGTTGTGATGGCACGCAAAGCAATCCAGTTCGGCATACTCCGGCCAGATGCCGCCTTGCGATTCGCGCGCCACGCGCTTCAGTTGCTCGCGCAGTTGCACGGCCTGCCCCACTCCCATGGCGCGCACGGCGAACCACGGATCCGTGTCCTTTTCTTTCCAGTGCGGCGGCATCACGGACATGAACGAATCCAGCTCGAAATACAGATCGGGATGGCCGGCGGCGATCAGTTCGTGATCCACGGTTTTTTCGGGCGTGCCGAGGTGGCAGCTCAAACACTTCTCGCTGCGCTTCACCAGGTCGCGCGTGTCGTAAAGCCCAAGTTCGAGCGATTTTTCGTACTTCCATCCGCGCGTGGTATGCGGCCCCAGCCAAGCCGACGCCGGGCCGTGGCAATTCTCGCAGCCGACACCGTCGCTGAGATCGAAAGTGCGGGCGCGCTGATCGGCCGGAACGTCCAGCGCGTGACAAGCCAGGCAGCGCGGCGCCGTGTCGGGGCTGGGCAATCCCATGATCTTGGCGATGCGCATTCCAATCGGATTGGTCAGGTTTACAAACGCGTGCGCGTGCTTATCGCGCACCACCCAGGTGCTGTATTCGTTCTGCAGCACCGTGGTCTGGTCGCGCGCCTGCACGCCGCCATGGCAACTGGGCGAACTGCACGAACCGGGCCCGGTGTATTTCGATGGCTCCGTGCTTTCCGCCGCGGGAAGACACAGGCAAGCAAGCAGCATGCCCAAAATTCCAAAACACAGACCATTCTTCATGTTCTTGCGTGCTTCAACCTAGGGTACCAGATGCTGTGATTACCATTACGGCTATAATGTAACCTCGTGATGCATCGGACAGTTCGCCCGCATATAGAGGCAATCGGGAGGACCAGCGTTGATTTTTGACGACCTCAGAGAGATCCAGTCCCAGTACGGCTACCTCCCGCCCGAGCAATTGCAGCAGCTCTCCCAGCGCACCAAGACTCCGCTATATCGTATCCACGGCGTCGCCGATTTCTACCCGCACTTTCACCTCAGCCCGGCCGCCCAAAGTCACCATGAGCGTCTGCGCGGACATGTCGTGCCATCTGCGCGGCGCACTCGATCTGAAGACATCCTTGCAGCAGCGCTTCCACGGCATGAGCGAGAAGGATATCGCGGTGCGCGATGTCTCTTGCCTGGGCCAATGCGATGGCGCGCCGGCGGTTTCGATCAACGACCACATTTATCGGAATGTCACCACCGCGCAGGCCGAGGCGTTGGTGTTCACGGCGCTTGGCGGCAGAGAACTTCCCGAGATGCCGGCCGAAGAGAAGATCGTAAACCTCGGCTCCGATCCTTACGCTGGTGGCGAGCAGTATGGAGCGCTGCGGCAATCTGGTCGCCTCGCGCGATCGGGATGGCGTGATCGCGCAGTTGAAGGCCAGCGGCCTCAGCGGACTCGGCGGCGCCGGATTTCCCACCGGCGTGAAATGGGAAGCGGTGCGCAAGGAACGCGGTCCGGAAAAGTACGTGGTTTGCAACGCCGATGAGAGCGAGCCCGGCACCATCAAGGACCGCTTCATCATGCGCAACCTGCCGAACCTGGTGATCGAGGGCATGATCATCGCGGGCCTGGTCACCGGCGCGCAGAAGGGCATCCTGTACCTTCGGCATGAGTATCAACGCGCAGGAGAACATTCTGCACGAAGAGATCGAGCGCTGCTACGAGGAAGGCATCCTGGGAACGAACGTGCTCGGCTCCGGCCTCACCTTCGATCTGGAGTTGTTCGTCAGCCCCGGCGGATATATTTGCGGCGAAGAGAGCGCGCTGATTGAAGCCATCGAAGGCAAGCGCGCCGAGCCGCGCAACAAACCGCCGTTCCCCGTGGCGCAGGGAGTTTTCAACAAGCCGACGGCGCTGAACAATGTCGAGACGTTTGCCAACGTGCCGCAGATTTTGACGAAAGGCGTCGATTGGTACAAAGCGCAGGGACAGGGCGGCGCGGCCGGCCTCAAGTTTGTCGGCATCAGCGGCGACGTGCGAAATCCGGGCGTGTTCGAAATTCCGATGGGCCTGCCGATGTCGGAAGTGATCTTCAACCTGGCGGGCGGGATCATCGGACGGAAAACAGTTGAAGGCGTTTGCACCGTCGGGGCCATCGTCGGGATATTTGCCTGCGTCGAAGGTGGATGTGCGGCTGGATTTCAAGTCGCTGGCCGCGATTGGATCCATGCTCGGATCGGGCGCTATTGTGGTTTGCGCCGAAGGCCGATGTATGCTCGACATGGCCTTGAACGCGGTGAAATTTTTCCGCAATGAATCGTGCGGAAAGTGCGTGCCGTGCCGGATGGGTTCGCAGAAGATGGTGGATATTCTGACCGGCTGGACGCTCGGCAAGGGATCGGCCGCGGACATGGCCTTGATCGACGACTTACCGAGGCGCTGAAGCTCACCTCGATCTGCGGGCTGGGACAGTTCGCGCACTCGCCGCTCAGCTCGGTGCTGCTGCATTTTCGCGAGGAGATCGAAGCGCACGTCCAAGGCCACCGGTGTCCTGAAGGGCGTCTGCCCGATGCGCGAGGTTTTCGCATGATTCCGAGCGCGAGGAACGTGGAACTCACCATCGACGGCCTGCAGGTTTCGGTGCCCGAAGGGACCACGGTGTTCGACGCCGCGCGCTCCAACGGAATCCCGATTCCCACGCTGTGCCACCAGCAAAACGAAACGCCGGTCGGGGTGTGCCGCGTATGCGTGGTGGATGTCGGCGGACGCGTTCTAGCCGCTTCCTGCGTGCGGCCGGCCGAGAACAAAATGGTGGTTTCCACCAACTCCGAAAAGGTGACGCGCGCGCGCCGGACGCTGGTGGAAATGCTGATGGCCGATCATCCCAGCCCGTGCGCGCGGCAACGCCAATCGAACGATTGCGAGCTGGAGACGCTGGCGCGCTTGGAAGGCATCAGCCAGACGCGTTTCCCACGCCGGATCTCGCCGCGCGGGCAGGACAATTCGTCGCTGGTCATCGCGGTGGATCACGAAGCGTGTATCCTGTGCGACCGCTGCATTCGCGGCTGCGACGAGATCCGCCACAACGACGTGCTCGGGCGGCGCGGCAAAGGGCTTCATGGCGGGCATCGCGTTCGACACCAACCTGCCGATGGGCAATTCGTCCTGCGTATCGTGCGGCGAGTGCATGGTTTCGTGTCCCACTGGCGCGCTCACCAACAAGAGCGTGATTAAAACGGTACTGCCGGGCGAACCGGTGGACGTCGACGAACTCCAGCAGCTTTCCTATTTCCAGAAAGTCTCGGGAACGTTTCTGGAGCTGAACAAGAATGCCGTGGTGCGCCGGCATTATCGCAAGGGCGAAATCGTTTGCCGCGAAGGCGAGTACGGCTCGACGGCGTTTTACATCACTGAAGGCCAGGCCGAGGTTTTTCTCTCGTCGCCCATGGCGCACGTGAACAGCGATAGCCGCAGCGGCGGATTCCTTGGCCGGCTCACCAGCCGTCTGTTGGGACGCCAGCAGGACCATCGCGCGGAGGAGGGACATCGCGCACACCATCCCGATCGATGCCCCGGTGGATCTGCCCTACGATCAATCCCGTGGCCACGCTCGGCCCGGGCGACCTGTTCGGCGAAATGACCTGCATCAGCCTGTATCCGCGCTCGGCGACGGTGCGCGCGGCGACCGATTGCGTGATGTTCGAGATGCTGCGCAACGTGCTCGACATCATCCAGCGCAACAAGACGCTCAAGGCGCAGCTGGACGCCAACTATCGCAAGCGCGCGCTGGACGACCATCTGCGCAGCGTGCCGATGTTCGCGACGCTCAGCCAGGAGTTCATCGACGTATTGCGCAACAAAGTAGAGCTGGTGCGCTACACCAAGGGCGACGTGATTTGCAGCCAGGGCGATGTCGCGGACAGTTTCTATCTGATCCGGCTGGGCTTCGTGAAGGTGTCCGAACCGCACCCGGGCGGCGATCTGGTGCTGGCTTATCTGGGACGCGGCGGATACTTCGGCGAGATCGGCTTGCTGGGCGGCGGCGTTCGCACCGCCACTTGCACGGCGCTCGATCACGTGGAACTGGTGCGCATCCACGCTGAGGAGTTCCACCAGATGGTGCAGCAGTTCCCTGCCATTCGCGAGAGCCTGGAGAGCCTGGTTCGCGAGCGCCAGGAGCAGAACCGGCAGCGGCTAGCGACAGCCACCAGCACGCCGCTCGATTCGTTCCTCACGCAAGGCCTGATGGAAGCGCAGAGCCTGCTGGTGATGGATCTGCAGCGCTGCACGCGCTGCGATGCCTGCGTGCGCGCGTGTGCCGACGCGCACGACGGCGTGACGCGGTTGATCCGCGAAGGCCAGCGCTTCGACAAATATCTGGTGGCCACGTCGTGCCGCCACTGCCGCGATCCGTTGTGCATGGTGGGTTGCCCGGTGGGTTCCATCCGCCGCCGCAATTCGCTCGAAGTGATCATCGAGAACTGGTGCATCGGCTGCGGCCTGTGCGCGAAGAACTGCCCGTACGGCAATATCAACATGCATCCGTTTACGGTGATGGAACACGATCCGATGAACGCCGGGCCGCGAGATGGCCGTGGTGAAACAAAAAGCGACTTCGTGCGATTTGTGTACCGATCTGGCCGAGCCAAGCTGCGTGTACGCCTGCCCGCACGATGCGGCGCATCGCGTGGAACCGAACGAATTCTTCCGCTGGGTGGGGACGCCGCTCGCCTCCAGAAGAGCCGACGAAGCAGCTCGCAGGACCTGACCAAGAAGCCATGCGGATCGACCAGACACACCGCCCCTGGGTGATCGCCACCGTCGCGCTTGCGATCATCAGCACGGCCGCGTACATTCTCTACGCCGTCGAAACGCCCGGCGGACCGCGCGGAGGCAGCGCCATGGGGCTCACGTTCGGCATTGCCGGCTATGCGCTCATGTTGTACGCCGGATTGCTGGGCGCTCGCAAGCGTGTCCCCACCTGGCGTATCGGACGGGCGCAGACCTGGATGCGCGGCCATCTTTGGCTGGGACTGCTGAGCCTTTTGCTGATCCTGTTTCATAGCGGATTCGCTTTCCGCGGACCATTGACCTTCGTGTTGATGCTGCTATTTTTCATCGTCATCGGCAGCGGCATCCTGGGCGCGGCGATCCAACACTATGTGCCAAGCTTTATGACGTCGCGCGTGCCGCTCGAGACCATCTACGAAGAGATCCCACACGTGCGCGCGCAACTTCGCGAGGAGGCCGATCAGCTGGCGGCCGCCATTTGCGGGCCGCTCGATGGCGCGCTAGCCGGAAGAGGCGCCGGAACATTCCCAGACCGTGCTGGTCGAGATCGAGCACGACGATCGCGAGCGTTTCCGCGAAGTCTATTTGCAGAAAGTCCGGCCGTATCTGGCGGAACCGGAGACATCGGGCGCCGAACTGGCCGATCCCTTGCGCTCCGGCGAAACCTTCGAAGCTCTGCGCCGGCTGCTGGCGCCGCCGGTACACGGAGTGCTCGACGATCTGGAAAACATCTGTGTCGAGGAAGAGCAACAATTGAGCCGGCAGATCCGCATCTATCGCTGGCTGCACGCCTGGCTGCTGGTACACGTTCCTCTTTCCATTGCCCTGCTGGTATTGGGCGCGGTACACGCCGTGATGGCGCTGAGATATTAGATGGCTGGACGCATCCGCACCACCAAGAAGCTCGCGCAACGCATCAATCTGGATTACTTCAAGACGCTGCACGGCATTCCGCGCTGGCGGCGGATTCTTTCAGGCGTGTTCGTCATTGCGGGCCTCGGGTGGCTGGGCTGGTATGCGGTAGCGGGAAGTCCCAAGCCGTATAACGCCGGCCCGCTGGGTCATGCGCACGCGTTATTGGGACAAAAATGCAGCGCGTGCCATGTCTCGCAGGCGAGCTTTCAGAAGAGCGCGACCGATCAAGCGTGCCTGGGATGTCACGATGGACCGATCCATCACGCCGACCAGACGTTCACGCCGTCCTGCTCGAATTGCCACGTGGAACATCAAGGTGCGTTTGCGCCTGGCCAGCACCAGCGATCGCGCCTGCACGCAGTGCCACGCGGATCTGACGACTACGCATGGGCCATCGAAATTTGTGTCGAACATTCGAGGCTTCGATAGCAGCCATCCGGAATTCGCGGTGCTGCGCGGCGGTTATTCGGACCCGGGCACCATCAAGTTCAATCATCAGGTGCACCTGAAGGAAGATTTGCGCGGAGCCAATGGTCCGGTGCAGTTAAAGTGCGCCGATTGCCACCAGCCGTCCGATTCGTCCGATCGCGCGTACATGGCGCCCGTCAATTACGACAAGCACTGCGCGTCCTGCCACACGCTGCAGTTTGACCGGCGCTTCAGCGAATCGGCGCCGCACAAAGATCCGAAGGTGGTCTACGATTTCGTACTCGCAAAACTGACTGCGTACATCGCCGCGCATCCAGCCGAGATTCCGCTAGTGGATGAACCCGACAAGCGCCTGCCCAGCCGTCCGCCGCAGCCGCCGGCCCGCAACGCAGCCGAATGGGTGCAGCAGCGCATGGCGGACGCGCAGTTGCTGCTGTGGCGTAAGTCCTGCAAGGAATGCCATCAGATAAGTTATCCCGAACGGCCCCGATGCCCTGCCCGCGGTAGCCAAGTCCGCGATCACCACGCGCTGGCTGCCGCACGCGGAATTCGATCACAAGGCGCATCAAATGGTGCAATGCGCATCGTGCCATGCCAAGGCGAGCGACAGCCGCGAGACCTCGGACGTTCTGATCCCAGGGGTCCAAACGCTGCCAGCAATGCCATCACGCGGGTAAGGACGCAGCCGAAGCGCGTTGCTTCGAATGTCACATCTATCATGACTGGAGCAAGGAAAAGCCGGTAGTCGCTAAGTTCACGCTCCAACAGCTCCAATAGTCTGTCCGACCCGGTTCCCTGCGTTCTCTTATAACCTCGATTCAAAATTTATATAAGCGCTCCCCGTCAAGTGCGCTATGTTGAAGGGTTCCCCAAATCTCTTATTCAGGAGCTTCCATGACCCCTCCAGAAGTCCTCGAGTACGCGAAAAAGAATGGACTGAAGCAACTCGATCTGCGATTCTGCGATATTCCCGGCCTGCAACATCACGTCTCCTATCCGATCACTGAACTTTCGGAAGATTCCTTTCAGGAAGGCTTCGGCATGGACGGTTCCAGCATCCGCGGCTGGGCCGCCATCAACGAAAGCGATATGCTGCTGATTCCGGATTCCACCACCGCCTTCACCGATCCCTTCTATGAGATTCCAACGCTGGTGATGACCTGCGACGTGATTGACCCCATCACGCGGCAAAGCTACATTCGCGATCCGCGCTGGATCGCCCGCAAAGCCGAAATGTATCTGAAGAACACCGGCGTCGGCGACACCGCGTATTTCGGGGCCGAGGCTGAGTTCTTCATTTTCGACAACGTCCGGTTCGATCAAAATCAGCATTCGGGATTCTATTTCATCGACGCCGAGGAGGGCCGCTGGAATTCGGGCCGCGAGAGCGACAATTTGGGCTACCGGCCGCGCTACAAGGAAGGCTACTTCCCGGTGCCGCCCACCGATCATTATCAGGACCTGCGCGCCCAGATGGTGGAAACGATGATCAAGTCCGGGTTGAACATCGAATGCCATCACCATGAAGTGGCCACCGGCGGACAATGCGAGATCGATCAGCGCTTCGACACGCTGGTGAAGTCCGCCGACAACATGCTGGTGTACAAATACGTGATCCGCAACACCGCGTACTTGCACGGCAAGACGGTGACATTCATGCCCAAGCCATTGTTCGCCGACAACGGCAGCGGAATGCACACGCACCAGAGCATCTGGAATGGCGGCAAACCGCTTTTCGCGGGCGATGGCTATGCGGGCCTGAGTCCGCTTGGGCTGAACTACATCGGCGGCTTGCTAAAGCACGCCCGGGCGCTCTCGGCCATCATCGCGCCCACCACGAACAGCTACAAGCGGCTGGTGCCAGGCTATGAGGCGCCCGTGAATCTGGCGTATTCGCGGCGCAATCGTTCGGCGGCCTGCCGTATCCCGATGTACTCGGCCAGCCCCAAAGCGAAGCGCGTGGAGTTTCGGCCGCCCGATCCATCGGCGAATCCGTACCTTGCCTTCGCGGCCATGCTGATGGCGGGGCTGGACGGCGTGCTGAACAAGCTGGATCCGGGCGAACCGCTCGACAAGGACATTTACGACCTGTCACCCGAAGAAATGGAGAGCGTGCCTTCCATGCCGTCCTCGCTCGAAGAGGCTCTGGACTGCCTGGCGGAAGATCACGACTTCCTGCTCAAGGGCGACGTGTTTAGCGAAGATCTGATCGAAACCTTCATCGAGTACAAGCGCAAGAACGAAGCGGATGCGATTCGTTTGCGGCCGCATCCCTACGAATTTGCGTTGTACTACGACATTTAAACAGCGAATGATGAAGCAACAGCGCCGGAGCCTGCCCCAAGACTATTTCTCAGCGCGGTGCCGGCGTCGGCGATCGCCTGTTTACCCGAGTCGACAACACCGGCCAGATTGAAGAACGCGTGAATCGCGCCTGCATAACGCTTGGCTGAAACTGGCACGCCGAACTCTCGCAGACGTTGCGCGTAAGCCTCGCCTTGATCGCGAATAGGATCGCACTCGGCGGTGATTAGCATGGCCGGCGGCAGTCCCGCGAGCGATTCTGCTTTCATGGGCGAGGCATGCGGATGGCGACCGTCCTCGGGACGGGCCAGGTAGTGATCCCAAAAATACTCCATCGCCGGTCGCGTCAACAGATAGCCCTGCGCGAATTCCTGCATCGATGGCCGCTCGTCCGCATGATCGGTGACCGGATAAACCAGAAGCTGGAACGCGATCCTCGGACTGCCGCGATCGCGCGCCATCAAGCAGGCTACCGCCGCAAGATTCCCTCCCGCGCTGTCGCCGCCAACAGCAATGCGATTCGGATCGATATCGAATTCGCCAGCGTGTTCGGCGACATATCGGACAGCGGCGTCGGCATCCTCCACCGCGGCGGGAAATTTGTGCTCGGGCGCGAGACGATAGTCCACTGAGATCACCACGCATCCAGACGCGTTCGCGAGTGCCCGGCAGGTGCGGTCGCTGCTATCCAGGGTGCCGATTACCCAGCCGCCACCATGATAGTAAACCAGCGCCGGAAAATTCTTGCCGGTCTGAGGCCAATAGACGCGAATTGGAATCGGTTGCGACGGGCCCGGAATAGTTCGATTTTCGACGCGCGCAACGTCCTGTAATGGGCCGGCCAAGGCAGCCATAGCGTCGGCCTTCGCGGCGCGGTCGGCCCGGATCTCCTGTGGCGTCATTTGCTCCATGGGCGGGCCGCCGGCAGCGGCCATTTGGTCCAGGACTAATCGGCATTGTGGATGAAGGGCCATGCTGACATCATAGTCCGGGCGGAGGCGATGCGGATCCGCCCGTGCTCGGTGTACTTAGCGCAAGGAGTTACTTTACAGCCACAGTAATTGCTTGGTTGGCATTGGTGCTTGTGCCGAAGGCACCGGCGGCAAGAACCACGGGTTGCGCACCCGCAGTAAGGCCTGAGGGAATCATCACATTAATCTGGAGAACACCGCACACTTCGTCCGGTGCTTCGCCCGCATAGCTTTGCGACGTCGGAAAGCCGCCGATTGTGACGTTTATAGGAGTCACTGGCTTAGGAAGTGGGAGAGCCCCCCGGTAATGCATCCCGTCGTGCCTGCCGGAAAGGTCTGGCCTTCGCCAGTGGCGAAAATCGAAATGATACTACCCGGCGCCGCCGGGTTACCGGTACCATTGACACTCCCGTCCTGGTTGAGGATGGCGCCTTGACCGTTACCATTTTCGCCCAATGAGAATATATCCGGTGCAACAGAAAATACGGGCACCGTGAAGGTCGCCGACTTAGTGCCGTTGTCATTCACTACTACCGGCACGCTGGTTTGTCCCGCCACTTCATAAGGCACAATTGCGTTGATCTGGCCTTGCGAGACAAAAATCAGTGGCGCAGGCACATTGTTGAACGTGACTGTGACGTTGGCCAGCGTGGTAGGAACCGTGCCGCTCGTGGTGGGCTCAAAAGACGTTCCGGTGGCGGGCGTAGCGGGCCCAATGCCATTGCCGAAAATAGTCACGATTTCGCCGGGCGAAACCGCTCCGGGTTGCAAGCTGGCGGCGCTGGTAATCGCCAGAACGACGGGCGAGCCAGCCGCGCTCACCAGCAGCGTCACGTTCACGGTCTGCACCGCGCCCGAACCTGACGCCACCTGCACGGTCCCGGTATACGTTCCGGCAGCCAGCATGCTGGACACAGCCGCGTTCACGGACAAGGTGAGCGTCGCGGGAGTGTTACCGCTGGATGGCGTTACCGTCACGAAATTGCCTCCCGTGCTGGGCACGAAGGACGCCGTGAAGGGAGCGCTGGTTCCCGTCGTAGTGCTGGTTACCTGGATAGTTTGCGGAACCGGAACGGACATAGAGCCGGCCAGCACATTAAAGGAAGCTGTGTTAGTGGACAGTGCAATGGCAGACGTTGCGGCGGTCACGTCCAGGGTGATTGGGATATACAGCGGACTGGCGGCCGCGCCTGGAACAATTACAGTTACTACACCCGAGTAAGTTCCTTGCGCAAGCTGCGATCCGTTGGCTGTGACAGTTACAGTGCTTCCTGACGAGGTAGCGGTAAGCCAACCCGTGCCGCTCAGGACGGTCGGGATAACGCCGATTGTTGTCCCGCTGGGTACGCCCGCAATCTGGACGGATTGGGTATCGGGCGCCGTTCCTCCGGCCGCTTGAGTGAACGTAAGAGTGGTTGGACTTGCGACAGCGGTGGAACCAACCACGGTAAGCGTAACGGGAATGGTCTGCGCCGGCACGTTGGATGCACTGCTGGACACCAGGATAGACCCGCTGTAAACACCGATGCCTAAATTAGCCGGGTTGATGGTCACCTGCAGGTTATTGGGGGTGTTGCCGCTATTCGGGGTTACCGACAACCAACTGAGCCCCGCCGGGTTCGTCGACGCGGTGGCGGTGAATGGGAGCGCGGTACTGCTGCTGGTCACTGAGACGGTCTGAGTAGTAGCCGACGCGCCGGCGAGAGCCGTCATATTGATGGCGGGAACGCTCACGCTAAGCAGAGCGTTGTTGCTCACATTAAACGTCACCGGAATCACCAGCGGCGCGGCGGTTGAACCGGGCACCGTCAGCGTAACGTTGCCGCTGCAAACCTGCGCCGAGATGTTTGCGGGATTGACGGACACGATAACCTGATTCTGGTTGCCGAATGTGCTGCCGTTGGCCGGCGTGGCTTTCAAGAACCCGCTGCAACTGGTGGTATTCACCGCCACCTGATAATTCAGCGGCGCGCCGCTGCTGGTGACAGTAACAGTCTGGCTCGGCGGAGCAGTCTGCCCGGCCTGATAGTTGAAGTTCAGCGATTGCACGCTGCCGATGAGACTCGGATTGCTGCTGACAGTGAGCGTGACATCGAAAGTCTGCGGTGAGTTACCCGCTCCCGCCCCGCTGAGAGTTACTGTCTCGGTATAGGTGCCCGGTCCCAGGTTCTCCAGAACCGTGGGGCTGACACTCAACATGAGCGCTTGCGGAGTGGTGCCGCTGGTGGGCGTTACCTGGAGGAAGCTGGGGCCTCCATTGTCCGGCGAGGCGCTGGCCGCGATGCTCAGCCCCGATGTAGAGCTGGTGATTGGTACGTTCTGAGCCGCGGGCGGAGTGCCGCCAATCTGATAGGTAAATGTCGGGCCCGTGCTAGGCGCCTGGATGAGCGGCAGCGTGCTGACCAGCAGACTGACCGGCACGGACACGGTAGCGTTGGAGGCTCCCGGAGCGGAAATATTGATCTGGCCCGTACACGTTCCGGCCGACAAACCGGTTGTGCTTATTTGGACGCTCAAGGTGCTGGGTGTCGCTCCGCTGTTTTGGTTGAGGACGATCCAGTTTCCGCAGTTCGTGTCTTGAGCAAACGCGGTAAAGCTGACGTTGGCGCCCGTGCTGCTGCTCAACGTTAGCGTCTGGGCGGGTGGCGTAGCGGTTCCAAGTTGATAGCCGAAGGATAATTGCGCGGGGCTCAGTTCGACCGACGGCACTCCCTGGATGGTCACCAGCACGGGAATGCTAATGCCGTTCGTCCCCGGAGCGTTAATGGCGACCGCCGCATCGAAGGTCCCCGGATTATTGACCAAGGACACCGGATTTACCGTGACCTGCAGATTGCCAGGCAAACCGCCGGCAGTCGGGTTCACGCTGAGCCATGGAGTGCCGCTGTTGGTGATCGCCTTGGCCGTAAAGTTCGTGATACTGGAACTGGAACTGGAGACCGAAATTGTCTGCGAAGTCGCCGTCGTGCTGCCCGGCGCGAAGACGAAACTCAGTGAATTCGGATTCGCCGAAAGTGGGCTCGGCGTGCCTGTCGAATTCGCGTTCAAAGTAACCGGGATGGACAGATTCGTCGTCCCCGAAACGATGTTGATAAAGCCCACATCGACGCCGCTGCTGGGGGCTCCCGAGCCGATGGAGACCGTGAGCACCGCGGGCGTGCTAGTGCTCGAGGAAGTAGCGGTCAACCACCCGGAGTCGGAATAAGAACTCACCGAGAAGCTCGCGGTTCCGCTAGCCGAGGAAAGTAATATGGTCTCCGGCTGCGTGGTAACACCTGTCTGGGTGTTGAATGTCAGCTGTTGCGGCGTAGCGACTACAGCGTTCGTCTGAGCTCCTGCCGTGTCGAAACAACACAGCGCCGCCACAATTAGTCCCAACGGAAACAGCGAGGGTCCGGTAATTTTCACGACTTACTCCAAATAAGAAGGATTTACTTCACTAAATAGCGCACAGTCTGGCGGGACGCGGTCGCGCGGCTGCACGGATGTGGGATACCTGCAAGCGCCCTTCCGTTTCAAAAAGCGTGCAGTCTGTAACCGTGACTTGGCGCCCAGCTTTGGTAGCCTGTTAACATTTTTCCTAAGGGAACTCTACTCAATGCCGAAAACTTCAATTCGCGACTTGGATCTGAAAGGCAAGACTGCATTCATCCGTGTGGACTTCAACGTGCCGCTGGCGCCGGGAGGTCAGGAAATCACCAGCGATAAAAGGGTGCGGGCGTCGCTCCCCACCATCCAATACGCGCTTGACCAAGGCGCTGGCGTGATCCTGGCAAGCCATTTGGGACGTCCGAAGGGCAAGCCGAATGCTGAGATGAGTCTCAAACCGGTGGCCATTCGGCTCGCGCAGTTACTGGCGCGTCCCGTGAAAATGGCGACCGACTGCGTCGGCCCGGAAGTGGAAAAGATGCGGCCAGCGGCCGGCGAAGTTCTGCTGCTCGAGAACTTGCGTTTTCACGGCGAGGAGGAAAAGAACGATCCGGCTTTCTCGAAGCAACTCGCCGCTCTGTGCGATGTTTATATCAACGACGCGTTCGGATCCGCGCACCGGGCACATGCGTCCACGGTGGGAATGATTCAGTTTGTGCGCGAAGCAGCTTCGGGCCTTTTGATGGATAAGGAACTGGAGTACCTGACCAAGGCCACCAGGCATCCGGACCGGCCCTGCGTCGCGATCCTGGGCGGGGCAAAAGTTTCCGACAAAATCGAAGTAATCGAAAATCTGATGAAGGTTGTCGATCAATTGCTCATTGGCGGCGCGATGGCTTACACGTTTATGAAGGCGCAGGGTAAGCCTGTGGGTAAGTCGCTCGTGGAGGATGACAAAGTGGAACTGGCCAGGGAGTTGCTGGCACGTTCCGGCGGCAAAATCCTTCTTCCGTCAGATCACGTTGTCGTGGAGGAGCTGAAGGAAGGCGCACCGTTTGAAGTGCGTCCGGAAGTTCCCGAAGGAAAGATGGGCGTCGATATCGGTCCCGCGACGGTGGAGGCTTACTCCGCCGTAATTGCGAAAGCGAAGACCATCATTTGGAACGGACCAATGGGAGTTTTTGAGAAGCCGCCTTTCGATCGAGGCACGGTCGCGCTGGCGAAGGCTGTGGCCGCTTCGGGCGCGGTGTCGGTAGTGGGCGGCGGCGATTCGGAGAAGGCCATTAAGTCGGCTGGCGTGTCCGACAAGATTTCGCATATTTCCACCGGCGGCGGCGCGTCGCTGGAGTTTTTAGCGGGGATCGAGTTACCGGGCGTCGCCGCGCTGCCGGAGAAGTAGATCCTGAATAATCACGGGGGCCAAGTCGCGTTGCTCGCGTGGGAGCCGCACCCGCAGCATGAGCAAATCTGGACTCTTTCCTTGCAACATCGCAAAACCGTCAATCGGATCAGCATCTGGTTTCAGCCGGTTCATCGTGCCAAGCCCCTCCGAATGAGGCGGCATTTGATATTCGACCAGCCGCGCCGTCTGGACGATCAGCTCGTCGTTCGGGTAAGGACCAAAACTGAATTTGGTTGCCACTCGCAGACGTGTCAACCACCCGCTGTACAAATGCCCTTTGTGTGGGGAAGACGCGCGCGAGAACTTCGGCAATAGCGAATCTCCCCGACGCGTCTCCAGAAAGATTTTCGACTTGTACCGCTGGTCCGGCGGCCCCGCTCCACTTAGACGAGACTAAGTCAGACATGGCGAGTGGGCGGGGTGAAACAAGCAAGGACTCACCCGCTGAACCATACGTTCCGAAACAATACCAACCGCGTGGAGCGAGAACTCCGGGGTGCGATTGCAGCTTTGTAATACGCCAGTCTCCGAGCCGCTCCTGCCGCTATCCGTACATCCTGGCTGACTCCCTGAGGCGCTTCCAGCGGGCCGGTTTGACCATCCGATGGACATCCCACGAACGGAACGCGAGCCGTTTGCGCAAATAGCGTTGAGGAAAATAGGAGGATTAAAACAGCAGAGCAATTCCGCAAATCACACCCCCCACCACCGCCCAGGTCGACAACAGCGCATGGTCGATCAGGAACCCGGCGAACGCCGGCGCTACGATCGACGAAATCGAATTGAGTGATTGCGTCAACCCCAGAATCACGCCCTGTTCCGATCGCCCCGCCTTCTGCGTAATCATGCTCGTCACCGTCGGTCGAATAACGCCCGTTCCGCACGATGCCACTGCCACCGCGAGCAGCAGCAGGGGAATCGAATAGGTGAAGCCCAGCCAAACCAACCCGGCCAGCCCCAGGAAGAATCCGGTGCGCGCCAGCTTGGTCTCTCCCAATGCCTTCACCAGGCGCCCAATCAAGCCGCCTTGCAAGATGACGCCCAGCAATCCCAGGAACGCGTAAACATAGCCCACCTGCTGCGGTCCGAAGGCTTGCCCATGCCAGGTGTAACGCCTCTCGGCGAACAGCGGAAAGCCCGTCATGAACATCGAGAACGCCATGGTGAACGCGAAGAATTGCCACAGCAGCGGCGCCAGGCCCGGCTCGCGAAAATAGCGGAGCGTAATTTCCCCAGTCCAAAATCGTGAACTTGCGCGGTGTCGCGTCATCCGCCGCGGCAGGCGTGACCTCCGGCAGCAGAAAGTATGTACACACAATGCTCGTGGCGGAAAGCCCCGCAGCCACCAGGATGGGATAAACATAGCCGAACTTCGAGAGAAAGCCCGAAAGCCCCGGCCCGATCAGGAACCCCATGCCGAAGGCGATGCCGATCAGCGCGAACGATTTCGCGCGATCCTCGGGCTTGGTGACGTCGGAGATATAGGCCTGCGCCAGCGACAAATTGCCGGCCGTGAGTCCATCGATCGCCCGCGACAAAAAGATCAGCCAGAGCGCGTGCGCGTAGGCCAGGATCAGAAAGCCGATAAACGTACCCACCTGGCTCACCAGCAGCAAAGGACGGCGGCCCATGTGGTCCGACAAGCCGCCCGAGCATCGGCCCGGCGACCAACTGGCACAGCGCATAGAGAGAGACCAGCAATCCCACTACGGCCGGCGAAGCGCCATAATGCTCCGCGTAGAACGGCAACAGCGGCAGGATGATGGTGAGCCCGAGTACGTCAACGGAGACGATCAGGAATATCGGAAGAAGCGGAGATTTACGCAAGAGAAGACAGTACGATGGTAACAGATAGCTGCGCGGAGGGCTATGGCCGACCAACTTTTTCTTTCCTACTGGCTGCGGAACTACAGCGATGCAACGATGCTGCGGAACTACGAAAAGCTGCTCCGGCTGTTTCCGTTCTCGCGCCTCGCGCAGCAGGCCAGCACGTTCAAGATTATGGCTGTGGACGTGAGCGAGCCGGTGGTGGCCGAGATTCCCTATCCTCCGCCCGTTCCCGATCGACGACGTGCTGGCGGTCGCCAAGGATTTCCAGAATGCCGGACTGCTGTCCTATCGCCTGGAGACCTGGTGGGACCTGTGGCAATTTCAACTGATGAGTGGAAGCTGGCTCCGGCGCGCGTGGCGCTGTGCTGTTTTGGTCCCGAGTTCAACCAGAGCCCCAGCGGCGCGGCCGTCACCGAGCCCGGCGAGCCCCTGTGGTCGCGTTTCCGGATCCAAGCGACGACGCCGCCATCGGCTGCGCGCTCGAAATCGAATTTGGGATCGATGCCAATTTTCTTCCGCAGCCCGACGCTGCCCGATAGCCCGCGCATGATCGAATCCAACATCAAGAGCCTGCTCAAACTGGTGCACGATCTGGACGACGCGCTGCCCGTGGAAACGCGCCGGCTATGGTCGGAATCGGGAGAGAATTTCGCCGAGAAGCTGCATCAGGCGCTGTCGGCGGTCACCGAATAGATCTCAATGTAGGCTTGCCGACGGATTGCCGGGACTTCCTTGAGCAGCGTCTGCACCGCCTCGGCCAGCATTTTGGGCACGAAACGGCTTCTGCAGAAACGCCACTTGTTGTTGCAGCGAATTCGGAAGATTCTCGATGAAAAAAGGCGATCCGCTGCAAACCAGGATGCGCAGGTCCTGGCGGATTTCGAGCATGCGCGTGAGCAGTGTGTCGCCCGGCATATCCGGCATGCCGAGGTCGGCGATCACCATCTAGTAGCGGTCGGGCGCGGCTTCAAAATTTCGCAGCGCATCCACCGATTTCAGATAAGTCTCCACTTCGAAACCAAGCCGCTGGAGATATTTCTCGATGAGCTGGAGCAGCGGAGGCTCATCCTCCACCAGCAAAATCTTAATGGGCGAGCCGCTCACCACAGCGACGTTTCCCCCAGGCTGAATGCGACGCCCAGGCTCACGCGGTTGGAATCGTTTTCCAAGAGTGCATCTCCCGTCAGATAGTGTGTAGTGTAGTGGCGATAATCATAGCGCACATCCAGGTAAGTGTCGCCCGTCAGCTTATACAACACCTGAATCCCACCCTCCAGATTCGAGTATCTGCCTAAAGCCTGTCCAAGAGCCGAGAGTTGATTGTAACTTGCGTTCCAGCGCGCTTGCAGGGCACGGGTGGCGATGTAGGAGTAAGCCACGGCGCCGGAAGTCTGGCGGGAGGTCAAATAGAGGCCGTTTCCTGGTGTGATGGTGCTGGCGTAATCGAAGGTCAGCAATCCGCCTTTGAGCCGATGAATCAAGCGAACCTCGGCCTCCGGAAGGTAGCTCGTATTGGCGAAGGTCACCACCGCGAAGCTCTGGCCGGTAAGCGCGGTGATGCTGGGATCGAGAGGCACCTGGGTCAAACCGAGCGTATTCACACGGACCCCTCCGGCAAGCATGCTGAGATCCCATTCGCGCGAGAGTCCGATCGAATACCCCAGCGCGGCAGTTTCCAGACGCGAGTTACCAAAGGTGTTTTGAAAGTCGAAATAGGTGTTGTTGTACACCGCCGAAATCGTTTGCCGCGGGGTGAGCCGATAGGCCATGCTCGCGCGCGCGTTATATCCATTCAACCCGGCCAGCAGCGGGGACGCTCTTCGCACCACAAAGCCATCGCCGCCGAAATCGAACGACAATCGGTCAGTCAGACGCCAAATCAGGTCCACGCGCGATTGCAGGTAATTCGTGCGGCTATTGAACAATTCGTCAGCCGGGATGCCAATGCGGTCCAGGCTGGCGAGCGGAAAGAAGGAAAAAGCTCCATTGGCGAGCGTTGTGCTGCCGAGCGTGTTCTTTATATCGAGCCTGAGATGCCGCAGCAGCGCTTCGCTGTAGTTGACCTGAAGAAACTGGTCCAAACCGTCAAATTCGGGCGCGTTAGTGTACTGCCAGTAGGAGCCGCGATACTCGACACTCAGTTTGCCTCGGCGCCAGCGATGCGAAGCGTTTGCGCCGAAATTGACTTCTTCTCCAAAGCTCCCGGCGGCCGCTCCTTGTTTTCCTTGCGCATCCGGTGCAGCCACCAGGCCCGAGTCATAAACACCGACAATTTGCGCGTAGAGGCCAAACGCGTTCTTGGCTCCTTTTGACTCTTGCCATGGGCTGTCGTCTCGGCTCAGCACCGACGGTCCATCGTAATTGGATTCCGCTGGATCGGGCGTGGCGGGCACGCCAGGCATTTCTGAATCCATGGGCGCGCGCGCAAAATCGTACGCGCCTGAGGCCCGAGCGTACATGCCGAACGCGTTCTGACCGCTCAGTACGGATGGCGCTTCGTAAGTTGGTTCCTGCTGTTCCCGCGCGCCAGGATCAGGCTGGTCCTGCGCCGGAACGAGGCCGGCCACCAGCAAAGCCAGGAAGACGATTTTGAGTCCCAGCCCGCTTCTTTCGCGATTACAGATCCAAGTCTGACGCCCTGGCTTATAAGGTGTCAAGCGCCGCGCCAGTTTCTCGCGCCAGTTATCGGTCGCCCAACCGAGCCTCGCTATCATCGGCGTATGCGCTTTCACACCGAATATCTGAAGTTCCAGACCAAGCAGCACCGCGAGTACATCAACATCACCGGCGAAGTGAACGCCGCGCTCAAGAAAAGCGGTATCCGGGAGGGCATGATCCTGGTTTCCGCCATGCACATCACCGCCGGAGTCTGGGTGAACGACGCCGAAGACGGGCTGCTGGCCGATATCGACGAATGGCTGGAGAAGCTGGCGCCCTATCAGCGAGAACTACCGCCATCATCGCACCGGCGAGACCAATGGCGATTCGCACTTGAAGAGCCTGCTGGTGCACCATCAGGTGATCGTGCCGGTGACGGACGGCAAACTCGATTTCGGGCCCTGGCAGCAGGTTTATTACGCGGAATTCGACGGACAGCGTCCCAAACGCGTCATTATTAAAGTAATGGGCGAGTGACGCGCCGGAACCGCTCTGAAAGGATCGCCGCCCAGTGGGCATTCCTCGGATAGGAGCTTTATGCGACGACACCTTCCGCTGCTGGCTGCATTTCTTTCGACGGCTTTCCTGTGCACTGCCTGGGGCGCCGACATCCCCATCCGCGAAGTAATTCTTTACAAGAGCGGAGTCGGCTATTTCGAGCGCGGCGGCGCGCTTGCTGCCGGGCGAATCCGGACGCCTGGATTTCAAGGCTTCCGACATGAACGATGTACTGAAATCGCTCACGATCTCCGACCAGAACGGCGATAAAATCACCGGCTTGCGCTACGATTCGAGCGAACCGCTGGATCAAAAGCTGGCCGATTTTCCATTCAAGATCAATGGCCAGGCATCGCTGGCGGTGTTTCTCGATCAGATGAGAGGCGCCAAGGTGGAGTTGAAGTACGGCGCGGAGACCATCAGCGGAACGGTTGTCAGCGGGCGCGTGGTAAAAGCGGACGACAAGCAGCCCGAGCGCGAGCAGTTGGTCGTGCTGCTGGATTCAGGCGAGCTGCGAACACTCGATTTGGCGGCCGCTACCTCCATTCGCTTCGCCGATCCGAAACTGCAGACCCAGCTTCGCGATTACCTGACGGTTGTGAACCAGTCGCGCTCCACCGACAAGCGCAGCATCTACATCGATTCATCCGATGCCAAAGAGCGCCGAATCGCCGCCAGCTACATGATTCCAACGCCGGTCTGGAAATCCAGCTATCGGCTGATCTTCGGTGACAAACCGGAGCCGACGCTGGAAGGCTGGGCCATCATCGACAACACAACGGGCGAAGATTGGACCAACGTGCGCCTGGCCGTGGTGTCGGGCCGCCCGGTGTCGTTCATCAGCAATCTGTATGAGCCGAAGTATGTGACCCGGCAAACCGTGGAACTGCCGGAGGATCAAGCCGCGAACCCGGTGGTCTACAACGGAGCCGTGGACGGAAGCTCAGCTCGGAACCGGCGAACGCGCCGGCTCTGGCCATGCGCAAGGGTTTTTCAGGGCAGGGGGCATGGCTGGAGGGTTTCCGGGTGCCCCGCAGGCGGCCTTCGACGCCGCGGCCGAACGAGTGGGTGTCCCGAGCAACGTGGCAGTCAACGTTGCCTCGGGCGATCTCGGCGAACTCTTCGAATACAGCTTCGCGACGCCAGTGACGGTGAAGAAAGACGAGTCCGCCATGCTTCCCTTCCTGCAACAGCCCATCGGGGCGCGCAAGCTGCTGATCTATTCGGAAAACTACGGCGAGCATCCCATGAACGCCGCCGAGCTGAACAACTCCACCTCCAAGACTCTGGATGGCGGCCCGATCACGGTCTTCGACGCCGCCAGTTATGCCGGCGAAGCTCTCATGACCACCCTCAAGGCCGGCGACAAACGCTTGATCAGTTATTCGGTGGACCTGGGCACGCGCGTCACCACCCGGTTCGATTCCAGCCGCGAGCTGGTGCGCGAAATTCACGTCAATCGCGGGTATCCTGACCGCGCGCTCTGGCCATGGACGAGACCAAGACCTACACCATCCGCAACGTCGATCAAAAACCGAAGACCCTGATCATCGAGCATCCGCAACGCCCGGGCTACAAGCTCGTCAGTCTGAAGCCCGCTGAGACCACGGCCAACGCCTATCGGTTCGAAGTGAAGCTGGCCGCCGGCGCCACCGAAAAGTTCCCGGTCGCCGAAGAGCGCGTCTATGAAACCACGACGTCCGTCTCCAGCCTGACTCCGGATGTGTTGCTCAGCTATGTGCAGAATAAGGCGCTGTCGGAGGCCGCGCGGAGCCAATTACAGCAGATCCTGGATGCCAAGCGGCAAATTGCGGATCTGGACAACCAGATGCAACAGGTCGATCACGACAACAGCGGCATCATCAGCGATCAGGCCCGTATCCGCCAAAACATACAAAGCCTGAATCAGGTGAGCGGGCAGCAGGATCAGGTTCAAAAATATGCCCGGCAATTGGCGACGCAGGAAGCAGCGCTGGCAGCTTCGCGTGACCGATGCGAGCGCTCTGAGCAAGCAGAAAGCCGCGGCAGGAGTCCAGCGCTGAACACTTTGATCGAAAAACTCAGCTTTTGACCGCTCACCAAAGGTGATAATAGCCATTGCGGCGCGCCAGTTCCACAGGCAAGCCAAACAGCTCAGTGAGACGCTCGGTGGTCAGAAGCTCGCTCTTGGCGCCGTCGGCGAAGATGCGGCCCTGGCGCAGCAGGATCACGCGATCGATCTCCGGAAGAATGTCGGGGAGATGATGCGTCACCATCAATATGCCAGTGCCCGCTTGCGCCAGTTTGCGCAGAATATCCCGGAGTTCCAGAGCCGCGCGAAAATCCAGGCTGTTGCTAGGCTCGTCCAACAAAAGCGCCAGCGGATCGTGCACCAGGGCGCGGCCGATCAGCAATCGATGCGCTTCGCCGGACGACATCTCGGTCATCTCGCGATCGGCCAGATGCGGCACTTCTAGAAGCTCGATCACTTGCTCGGTCTTTTCGATCATCGCCGAAGTGACCTCGTGATAAGGCTGAAGCCCTACGCTGCTGAAGAAGCCCGACAGCACCATCTCGCGGCCGGTGATCTCCCGCGTGCAGCGGCGCATCAACTCATTCGAGACGATTCCCAGCAGCGGGCGCAGCTCGAAGACATTCCAGGTGTCGCGCCCCAGGATAGTGAGCGAAGAATCAGGCATCGCCAGCGGATAGCATTCCCGCGTGATGGTTTTGATCAGCGTCGACTTACCGCAGCCGTTCGGCCCCAGGATCGCAACGTGCTCCCCTGCTCCAATGCGAAGCGAAATGTCGTGCAGCACTTGCTTGCCGCCCAGCATGACCGAAATGTGATGGAAGGCCAGCAGCGCAGCTAATTCGCTATTCATTCTTGGAGAGTATACTGCAAGGATGCCGAAGAGCAGTTTGGTTTTTCTCCTGCTATCATCTTGTTCCCTCGCGTTCGGGCAATTGGGCGCGAATTCGATCACCGTTAGCGCTTCCAATAGCGCTAGCTTGCAGCCGGATGAGGCGACCTTCTCCGTGAGCGTGCAGTCGGGCCTCACTACCGGTTTCGACGATGTGCTAACGGCGGTGCAAGGATCGGGCATCACTGCGGCGAACTTGTCGGGCGTGAATACAACGCAGCAGTACGTCAATGGAAGCCCCTCTACCCTCGCGCTTCAATGGACGTTCAACCTCCCCGTGCCTCTAACGAATACGAAGAGCACCATCGCGAGCCTCACCACGCTCGAACAGAACATCGGCGCGCAGAATAGCGGGCTGACGCTCTCATTCACCATCGTGGGAACCCAAGTATCTCCGCAATCTGCTCAATCGCAGACCTGCTCGATATCAAACCTGATCGCGAGCGCGACCACGCAGGCGCAGAGCATCGCTGCCGCCGCTGGCGTGACGTTGGGCCGCATCAACGCCATGTCGAGCTCTACGTCCAATGTCGTTGCAAACCCGTACGCAAGCACCGCGCCTTGCACGGTCACGGTGACGTTCGGCATTACCAGGCGTTAGACCATGTGGAAGCCTTCGCTCTCGATCTTGTTCCTGGTGGCGCTGCCGGTTTTCGGGCAGCTCGATCCGCACACCATTACCATCTCGGCCACGCGCTCCACCTATCTGCAACCCGATGATGCTGTCTTCAACTTGTCGGTCAGCGCAGGAGCCGCCACCAGTTTGGATCAGGTGGTCGCCGCATTGTCGAGTCTGGGCATTAGCTCATCAGACCTCACCGGCGTGAACAACACCTATGCTCCGCCCAACCTGCAATGGAATTTCAACCTGCCTGTTCCACTCTCCAGCCTGACCGCAACCATTGGATCGCTCACGAAGCTCCAGCAAACCATCACCCAAAACAACAGCGGCTTGACGTTGACTTTCAGCGTTAACGGAACGCAAATATCGCAACAGTTGCAGCAATCGGAATCCTGCTCAAACTCCGAACTGATCGCCGACGCCACGGCTCAGGCCCAAAAGCTGGCAGCCGCGGCGGGCTTGACGCTGGGAGCTATTGCCAAATTGTCCAATGGCCCCTCGCCCCAAACTTATGCTGTGCTGTACGATCCTCTCGTGGGCTACGTCGTTCCGAGCAATTTCGTGCCGGCTTCGTCACCCGTGACGTGCTCTCTGGTAGTCGAGTTTCGATTGCTACCTTAATGGCAGGGTATCCGGGTTAGTTACCGTTAATTCGCGATTCATTAATTCCGGGGTATACTGGCTGGCATGCGAAAAGGCGTTGCGCTTCTTCCGTTCTTATTGTGCTCGCTCGCATTCGGCCAAATAGGCTCGAATTCGATCACTGTGAGCGCTTCCAATAACACCAGTCTGCAACCCGATCAGGCGGTTTTCGGAATCACGGTTCAATCCGGAGTCAACACCGGTCTGGAAGACGTGCTCGCCGCGTTGCAGGGGTCGGGGATTACGATCGCGAATTTCTCGGGCGTAACCACCCCAGGGCAGATCGTGTTTTCCACGCTTGGATCGGTCCCGCCAGCCTCCCCGCTCACTCTCGCATGGACGTTCAGCCTCCCCGTGCCGCTGACCAATACCAAGGCCACGGTGGCGAGCCTGACGACGCTCGAGCAAAACATCGCGAAACAGAACAACGGGCTGACGCTTTCGTTCAGCATTGTTGGAACGCAGGTCTCGCAGCAGCAGGCGCAATCGCAGACATGTTCCCTTTCGAGCCTGATTGCAACCGCCACCACGGATGCGCAAAGCCTGGCGTCGGCGGCTAATCTCACCGTCGGGCGCATCCTGGCGCTGTCCAGCTCCACTTCGAATGCCGTTTCGAATACCGGAGCAATCAATGGCGTGTTCGGGGCGGTAAGTTTTTCGACCATCTCAGCCGCGCCCCCTCCTTGCGCCATCACTGTCAGGTTTGCGCTCACGGGATATTAGGCACATGCGGAGAGCTTGGTTCCTATCGTTGTTGGCGATTGTTCCAGCCTATGGGCAGCTGGGGTCGAATACACTGACCATCTCGGCCACCCGCTCCACTTATCTGCAACCCGATCAAGTTGTGTTCAGCTTGTCGGTCAGCTCCCCTGTTTCCACAAGTTTGGATCAGGTGGTCGCGGCGCTGTCGGGTCTCGGCATTACCGTCCGCGAATCTTTCGGGCGTCGGCAGCAACGCTACCCCGCCAACTCAGCAATGGAATTTCACGCTAGCCGGGCCTATCTCCAGCCTGACGGCAACTATCGGCGCGATCACGAAACTGGAGCAGACCTTCGCTCAAAACAACAACGGCCTGACGTTAAACTTCAGCGTGAACGGAACGCAAGTATCGCAACAGTTACGGGAATCGCAATCCTGCTCAAACTCCGATCTGATCGCGGACGCAACAGCTCAGGCGCAGAAGCTGGCCGCCGCGGCAGGAATGACGCTGGGGCCGGTCCTCGACTTGTCCAACGCACCCTCGAGTCCAACTTTTGGCGTTCTGAACTCCTTCGTTCCAGTGGCGACCTTTGCTGAGTTCCTGTTGGGTTCCGTGTCGTCACCGGCGACCTGCTCTCTAGTTGTCGTATTTCAATTGCGGCCTTGACTTCTTACGCCTCGGGCAGCGGACAAAACGCGCCTTCCGAAAACCCCTCCGCAAGAATTCCAAACGTCCGGTTGAAACGGGCGCGATAATTCTCCCACGCGATGGCGGTCGCCAGTTCCACCAGTTGCGGTTCGCTGAATTCGGCGCGCAAATCCGCAAAGAGCTGATCGCTCACCGCCGCCGGTGTCCTGGTCAAAGCCACCGTAAGCCGCAACACCAGCTTCTCGCTGACGTTGAACGCGGCGCTTTCTTCAAAGCCCGCCAAGTCGTGCAACTGCGCTTCTGTAATTCCGGCTTTTCTGCCCACGGCAGAGTGGATGTCGATTCAAAACGGGCACCCCACCAGCATGGCTACTTTCAACTGCACCAGTTCCTTGAGCGACGCGGGAACCGCTCGCGCCGAAGAAACTACCGCGTCCATCCACGTGGAGGCAAGCAACGTCGGAGTATGATGCGCCGCCAGCGTCTTGGCCTTGGGCACTCGCCCGATGCGCTTGTTCAACGCGCGATACAGCAGTTTCGTGATCCATCCAGCCTGGGATGCGTCAACACCAATAGCTCGTTCCATGTTCTCAGGATAGATACAATGTCTGAGCATGCCTAACTGACGACTTAATGGAAGCGCTGGCCATTCGAACTGTAGTGGATAACTGGGTGCTCTGGCGCGATGCCGGCGATTGGGAGCGGTTCCGCACCGTATGGCAAGACGACGGCTATATGATGGCCACCTGGTTTCAGGGCACCGCCGACGAATTTATCGCCGTGAGCAAGGAAGGTTTCAATCGCGGCGTCAACATTCTGCACTTCCAAGGCGCATTCACGGCCGATATCGAAGGCACTCGGGCTATCTCGCAAACCAAGATGACCATCAATCAGCGGGCGCTGGTGCACGATGTACTTTGCGATGTGGTCTGCACCGGGCGCTTCTACGATTTCTTCGAGAAGCGCAACAATCGCTGGGGCATCGTGCTGCGGCAGCCCATTTACGAAAAGGATCGCATGGACCCGGTGGATCCCGGAAAGCTCCTGCCGCTCGATCAGGAACTGTTGCAGCGTTTTCCCGAAGGGTATCGCCACCTGGCGTATTTGCAAAGCAACATCGGCTACAAAGTGAAGACCGACATGCCGGGACTCAAGGGCCCGGAAGTGGAAGCGCTTATACGCGCGCGGCAAGCGCTGGCTGGCCGGCGGACCCATCGAGCGTTAAGCTGCGCTACGGCAGAGCAAACGAAATCAACGCCTGGTTATTTCCCTTCCCTGGCCCCGCCGAGACCACCGCGACGTACTGCTTGCCGTTCTTGCCTTGATAGGTGATCGGATTCGCGGTAGCCGTGTATTCCAGCTTCGTGGTCCAAAGCTCCTTGCCGGTCTTCGAATCGAAGGCGCGGAACCGCGCGTCGCTGGTTGCGCCGATAAACACCAAGCCTCCGGCCGTCGCGATGGGTCCGGCGAACGCGCCTGATCGGCCCGGTGTTCTGCTTGCTCGGGCGGCAGAAAATCCGTCACGCCCAGCGGCACCTGCCACGCGATCTCACCCGTGTTCGCATTCACCGCAAACAATCGCTCCCATGGCGGTTTGATGCACGGGCAGGTTCCCGAGCGACTTGCCCTCGGCGTCCTTGTAAGGAGCGCTGAAGCTGAAGAAGCCCGGGCGCATGACATACGGAAGCGCGCCTTCTTCCTTCGCCTTGGGATTATCCATCAGCCAGCCAGTGCCGGGGCTGTCCTGCGAATTCACGAAAACGTACCCGGTCTCCGGATCGGCCGCCGCGCCACCCCAATTCGTTCCGCCGGTGGGCCCGGGCATACTGATGGTCTCGTGTTTCGGCGTTCCTTGGCCCTGATAAGCCCAGGGCGCGAAGGGCCCGGAATCCTCGAACCCGTGCTTATCCCAAATTTCCTGGCAAGCTTTGGCGTGCTCGGCCGACGTGTCTTCCGCGGTCACCAGGTCGGCGCGCGAGATGCCGATCGCGGGCCAGCGGCGGCGGCTTCAACGGAAATGGCTGCGTCGGCGAGTACCATTCACCGGGCACATTGCCTTGTGCCACGGGACGCTCCTCAACGCCGAACACCGGCTTACCCGTGAGGCGATCCAGAATGAACATGTAGCCGGACTTGCCGGTCTGCACCAGCGCCGGAATTTTCTTGCCGTCTTTCACGATGTCGATCAGCACCGGATCGGGCGGAAGATCGTAATCCCAAAGCTCGTGATGCACAGTCTGGAAATACCATTTCAGCTTGCCGGTCTGATAGTCCACCGCAACCACGGAGTTGGCGAACAAGTTGTTGCCCTTGCGATCGCCGCCATAATAATTCGCCGCCGGGCCCGCCCATGGGCATGTAGACGATGCCGCGCTTCTCATCCACGGTCATCGCATAGGACCACATATTATTGCCGGAGCGCTTCCAGTTGCCCTCCTTCCAATCGTCGTGGCCCACTTCGCCGGGCAGCGGAACGGCGTGAAAATCCCAAAGCTTTTTGCCGGTGCGCACATCGTAGGCGCGCGAATCGCCCGGCATGCCGCCGGGGAGTTCATCCTGCTGATGCAGATGCTCCTCGCCGGGACCGAACATATTCATGCCCACCAGGATCACGTTCTTGTAAATGGTCGGCACGCCCGCGAACGGAACGTCCATGGTCAATTCGCCTTCATTGCCGAAGCCCGGATCGATTTTGCCGGTCTTCGCGTTCAGCGCCACCATTTTGTGGCCGGTGAGGAAGAGAATGCGCGGGGGATTTTGCTTGTCGCCCGGCCAATAAGAAACGCCGCGCTGTGAAGCCGCTCCGGTTTTCAAGTCGTAGCGCCAAATTTCGGCGCCGGTTTCGGGATCGAGCGCCACCACCCGATTGCCGGCCGGCAAATACATCACGCCGTTGACCACGATGGGCGTCACTTCGTTCATCGTTCCCGACGGCGGGCTGTTCGCGTCGGGCCGCAGCCGGTAAGTCCACGCCTGCGCCAGCTTCGATACATTGCCGGTGTTGATCTGCTTCAACGCGGAATAGCGCGTCGACGCCAGGTCGCGATTGTAGCTTGGCCAATCCGACGCCGCCTGCGCGCTGGCGGTCTGAACAAATAGAGCCGGTGCGATGAGTGCCCCGGCTGCGATTGCGATCCAATGGCGGTTCATTTCCGTCCGCTGAGTATATCAACGTTTTCGACGTTTTTCGAACCACCAGCCCAGCGCCGCAAGCGGCTCCGCGCGGGCAAACCTAATCTTGATATTCTGGAACGCGGAAGCGGGAGGATTTATGAAATCGATAGGGATGTTTATGGTTGCGTTGGGAGGCCTGGGCGCGATGGCTGCTGTGGGCCAGATCCCCACTCCGGCAGGGCTGAAGTCGGGCCCGGGAGTACAGGCCCCGAACGACTCCAGAGAACCGGACGTACTGAAAACCTGCAAGGTTCCGCCTCCGGCCAGAGGCGGCCGTGGACCTGCGCGAGGTCCTCGCCCTGCTGCCGCGGCGTCCGGCCCCAAGGAGTACACGGTGACCGAAATCCCAGGCGTAGTTGCCGCGGGAGAGAAATGGAAAGAGATCTGGGAAGTGGACGGCAACAATGCCGACGGAATTATCGCCACCAAGGATGGCGGGATTCTGATGGCGCAGAACGACAAAAGCGACGTGGTGAAGCTGGATAAGAACGGCAAAACTTCGATCGCTTACGAGGGCACCAATACCGGCGGCGCGCTCGCGATGAACTCCAAGGGCGCGCTGTTCGTCAATAATCGCGGGCTGAACGCATCGGTCGAAGAACTGGCCCCGCAACGCAAAACCCTGGCCAACAAATATAACGGCGATTCGTTTGATTGCATCGGCGGCGTTCTGAACGACCTGACGGCCAACAGCAAAGGCGGCGTGTACTTCACCATGGGCGGCGTGTTTTATTCGGACCCGCAAGGCAAAGTCACCAAATACGGCGAGAAACTTTTCACCAACGGCATCGTTCTGAGCGAGGACGAAAAACATCTTTTCGTCACCAATGGACCGACGGTCGCCGAATTTGACGTGCAGAAAGATGGCTCGCTCACCAATCAGCGCGAGTTCGCGAAACTCGAAGGCGGCGGATTCGGCGGCGACGGCAGCACATTTGACTCCCAGGGACGCCTGTACGTCACCAGCAATGGCGGCATCAACGTGATTGGAACGGACGGCAAAAATCTGGGCCTGATCCCGACGCCGCGCGACGTCATCAGTGTGGCCTTCAGCGGTCCGGATCGAAAGACACTGTACGCCGTATCCCGGGACAATGCGCAGAATAAGGATTGGATTATCGCCATCCCGATGATCGCGCAGGGACCGAAGGGGCGTGGGAAGTAGCCGCGCCGCATTGCCGGATTTATCGAGCCGTTGAAATGGAACCCACCCGGATGGTTTTCCGGCTCTGCGCAGGAATCTGACGGGAGCCTGACAGGTGTGCGTTTCGCGGCGGGCAGGGTTTCGGTAGACTGGCGGGTTGAGACAAGACGATTGGACCAAGATTCTCGGCTGGCCAGGCTACACTGTGTACCGCCACGAGATTAACGAAAAAGCGAAGACATTAAAGCTGTGGGTGCGGAGAAAACGCGGCAACCGGCGGTTGATCTGTTCCGGTTGCGGGCGAAGGATCGCGGAACCGGCCGACATCACGGAGCGCGAGGTACGGGATCTGGCCTGCTTCGAATATCGAACCACGGTGCTGATCGAACTATATCGGGTACGTTGCCCGGACTGCGGGCTGAAGATCGAGAAGGTGGATCAGTTGCCGAGCAAGGCGCCTTTCTCCAAACGCTTCGAAGAGGCCGTGGGCGAGGCGTGCGAGAGTGCTTCGGCGCGGCGGGTGGCCAAACAGTTCGGGCTGGCGGAGAGCACGGTGCGCGCCATCGATCTGCGTTACCTGGAACGCTGGAACGCGCAACGCAAGAAACCGGCCTTGCGGCATATGGGCGTCGATGAGATCTTTCTGGGAAAAACGACGAAATTCGTGACTGTGGTTCAGTAATTTGGAGAGCGGGGAACCACTCTGGTTCGGCCGGGAGCGGAAGAAAGAGACGTTGGATGAGTTTTTCCCGCTCTGCGCAGGAATTCGTGAGAAGTGCCGGAATTGCTGAACTTGGGCTAAACTCGCAGTTTGCCGACGGATAACGAGTTCACCAGGATCTTGGCTTGGCCGGGATACCAGGTCTATCAACATGAGATTGACGAAAAAGCGAAGACGCTGAAACTGTGGATACGGCGCAAACGAGGAAATCGAAAGATCGAGTGCTCCGGTTGCGGCCGGAAGTTCAGCGAACTGTACGACACCAGCGAGCGGGCGGTGCGGGATCTTCCCTGGAGCGCGTTTACGGCGACGGTGTTCATCGAGATTTACCGGGTGAAGTGCCCGGACTGCGGTGTGAAGCGCGAGAAGGTGCCACTGCTGCCGAGCAAGGCGCCATTTTCTAAGAGGTTTGAAGACGCCGTAGGATTAGCATGCGAAATGGCTTCGGCCAGACAGGTGGCACGCCAGTTCGGGTTGCCCGCCAGCACCGTGCGGGCGATCGATCTGAGATATCTGGAGCGGTGGAATGCGGCGCGACAGGAAACCCGTTTTACGTCAGATGGGCGTCGATGAAATCTATCTGGGAAAGAAACAGAAGTTTCTCAGCGTGGTGTGCAACCTGGAAACCGGCGAACCCTTGTGGTTCGGCCAGGAAAGGAAGAAGGAGACCTTGGATGGATTCTTTCAGACCGAGCTCAGCGCCCAGCAGCGGCGCGGGATTCAGGCGGCCTGTTTGGATATGTGGAAGCCCTATCGGTTGAGCATCGAGCAATGGGCGCCCAACTGCCAGATCATCTATGACAAGTTCCACATCATGCAACACGCCAACAAGGCGGTGGATGAAGTGCGAAGGGCGGAGTTCTTCCGCAAGGGTGGACGGATGAGGAATGTGGTGAAGGGCAAGCGTTGGCTATTGCTGAGCCGATGGGTCAACCTGGAGACCGGCAAGAAACAGCAGTTGAACAAGCTGTTCGCGCTCAACCGGCGGGTCCTGAAGGCGTATCTGTTAAAGGAAAGCTTGGACCGTCTCTGGACCTATCGCTACGAAGGCGCCATGATGCGGTATCTGCACAACTGGATGGATCAGTTGCGCTGGCAAAGGTTGAAACCGTTTGAAAAGCTGGCCCAGATGTTGGTCGATCACCTGGAAGGTGTAACGGGTCACACTGTTTTCCCTCGACCTGCTCACGATAGTTCCCAGCGAGATTTGTCGAATTGGCCCGCTTCCGAGTGCATAGTGACGTGAAGGACCGGGATAGGATACTCACCCGTGTAGGCACCGGTGGTATCCCGGAGCGTGGGAAAGCAAGTTAGAACGCCCGGCAAAAGCGGCCGGGCGCGCGTTTTATAGCCCAGGACCTCCGCTCGGGAGTTTCACCAAAGAAATGCAGGCTTTTGTTGTGTCGGTCGGAAAGCAGAGAGCCCTCCCGCGCCCCGATTCGGGAACTGCGGGAGGGCTTTGGTGAGCCGATTTCTTCGGAGCCAACTCCGTCGCATCGGCCCTGGGCATCCACCCGGGCGCGACCCCGAGCGGACCTCGATGCGGCCAAGCGCAGCTACGGTGGTAGCCGGTATTGGCCGTCAACCTGAACGATCGATCCTTGCCGGCAAGCTTCGCCGATCGCCAGTTGGGCGGTGCGTTTGGAACACTCGGTTTGCTCCATGACTTGCTGGCGGAGTTGGTTATAGCGAGCCTGCTGGCCGAGACCGGCCAGCGCCTTAGTTACATGCTCCTGCTCCACTTTCTTGCGCGCGGCCGCTGCGCGGGCGGGCGCCGCCCCAGCGGCGGAAAAGCACAGCGTCTGCGGGTCGAGTTGCAGCAAGCGGGGCTCAGAGGCCGCGGCGTAGCGAAACTGGAAGCGCAACTCGACGGCGGCGGCAAGATGGGCCGAAGGGCGCGTGAGCAGCAGGTAGGAGTCGCCGACGGCATGCAGCGCCGAGGAACCGCGGAAAGCGCTGCCGATCTCTTCGCGGCCGATCGATTTGCGCACGTGATGCACCACGATGAGCGCCGCCTTGGAAGCATCGCGCAGCCGCAACAGGCTCTGGCACAGCGCCGCCATGGAGCGGGTATCGTTTTCGTCCTGATCGTGAGTGGAGTACAAAGGGTCGAGCACGATCACTTCGGCGGCAGCCTGACGGGCGGCGTTGAGAAAGTGATTGAGTCCTTGCGGGGCGCTCAGCAGATTGCCGCCGGCACGCGTGTCCACCAGCAGGTTTTGGTCGGCGGCGGCTCCCACGGATCGGCGCATCGACGCCAGGCGCGCCACAAACTGCGGCGTGGGCAGTTCGAACTGGCAGACCAGAACCCGGCGCGCGGCGGGGATGGTGAAGCCGGCGCGATCTTTGCCGGCGGCCAGTGCCAGCGCCAGATTGGCCACCAGCAGGCTCTTGCCCACCTTGGGTTCGCCGCCCACAAACAGGATGCCTTGCGGCGGCAACAGTCCCGGCTCGATCCAGCCCGGCGGAGGGGAGGCCGGTTGCTCGGTGAGTAACTGCGCCAGCGATACCACCGCGGGTTTCGGAGGAGTCTTGGCGGCGTCCTCTTTCACAGCATCGCCTCCGCGGTGGCATCGAGTAAGATGGCTTCATTCACCGTCTGCGACTTACTCGTCGCCGCCAGCCGCAAAGCTGTCATGGCGAGCTTGTTGACTTTGCGCGGAATCCCCTTGGTGGCCTGATACATGCCCTGGCGGGCGGTCTCGTCAAACAGTATCTGCGACACACCGGCGGCTTTGAGTTGTTGCGCCAGATAGGCGTCGAGTTCGTCGCGCGTGAGTCCCTCCAGGTGATACTGCACGCCGATGCGTTGTCGCAAGGCTTCGTGCATCTGAAGGGAAAGCGTGCGCCGCAGCAGCGGCTGGCCGACCAGCAACAGGGTGAGATAGCGGGAGGAGTCCATGTCGAAGTTCAACAGCAGCGGGAGCTGTTCCAGGGCGGGATGCGGCAGCAAGTGGGCTTCATCGCAGATCAGAATGGGATGCTGCTTTTTACTCTGGTTCAGGCGCACGATGGCGCCGGCAATCTGGCGCATGAGGTCGCCGCGGAAGTGCGCCGGTTCCAGGTCCAGTTCCAAGGCGATCTGACGGAGCAGGTCCAGTGCCGAGCCCGAGGAGAAGTGCACGTAGAGGATCTTATATAGGTTGGGGTTGAGGGTCGTGGTGAACACGCGTGCGGCGGTGGATTTACCCGCGCCCACTTCGCCGGTGATCAGTCCGACGCCGTGATGTTGGGCGAGGAACTCCAGCCGCGTCTTGACCTGGTTCCAGGCCTGGGAGGCGAACAGTTGTTTGGCGTCCGGACTGTCGGAGAAAGGCGTTTTCTTGAAGCCGAAGAAGGATTCCCACATGGCTACTTCTCCTCCGTCTCCCAGGGCGGCAGCAGCCCGTTGACGACCGCATCGACCAGCCGCGCTACCCCTGCCGGCTTGCCTTCCGAGTAAATCTCCAGTTGGGTGAGATCGAGCGGATCGAAGCGCACTTCGATGCGTTTGCCGGCCAGATGCGCGGGTGCTTCGAAGAAACGATTCTTCAACAGGAAGGTGGAATCGCGGCGCACCAACCGGTCCACGCGATGAAAGAACAGACGCCGTAAATCGGTGTCCGGCGGAAGCTGACGGACCTGTTCGATATCGCGCTGCCAGCGCAGCAGCGGTGTGGTCTGGAGGGAGCTATATTCGCGACGATGGTAGACGGTGTCGAGCCAATGCCACAAGCGCTCGTTGAGTTGCTCAATCGACAACAGGACCTTGGGATCGAGTGAGGCCAGAAACTGTTCGCGCACGGAACGGTTATGTGGCCATTGCAGTTATGTGGCCCAGGAATACCGAATGAGCCTACTTTCGCGATTTCCAATGGGAATCTGCACCACATAAGTTGACCAGTATAGTGGGCGTGCAGTTCAACGCCACTATTGAGGTCAACGATGTTCGATCGACTGTTTCCTCGCCACCAAACGCGGGAACGCCATATCACGAGTCCACTTTTCCAGGAACGATTGGATTACCTACAACACTGTGCAGCGGAAGGGTACGCATCGACGACTCTTCGCCCGCTGGCCACGGATTTGCTTTTGATTCAGAACCTCCTTGGTCTACCGGAATCCTCCCAAAAGCTCGAGCCGGCAACGGTAAGGGCGGCTATCGACAAATGGGCGACGCGAGAGCCCAAATACTTCAGCCACAAGAACGGACGCCGCGGTCGTGAGAACCTGCCGCAGCGAGCAATTCGATGGCTCCTCTATATGGACCGCCTCCAGATCTCGCGTTCCGACACCGGTGCCTACAGCGTCTTTATCGAGGATTTTGCTGGCTACATGCGGCAACAGAGGGGCCTGTCCGAAGAGACGATAAAGGGCAGGAGTTGGTGTGTCGAAGATTTCCTGCGGTGGTTTTTCCGCGATCATCTCTCCTTGTCCGATATCACAATCGCCGAGATCGATGAGGGCATCGCCCGAAAAGGGCGGGATCACGGGTACGGCCGAAGTTCGGTTAAGGTCTATGCTTCTGGCATCCGAGCGTTCTTTCGTCACGCAGAAAGAAAGGGCTGGTGTCGGCGCGGGCTCGCCGACGTGATCGAATCGCCGCGTGTGTATCAATACGAGGGCCTGCCTTCCGGTCCATCTTGGGACGATGTGCAACGGGTGATCGCCACTACCGAAGGGGGTCGCCCGAAGGATCTCCGGGATCGCGCCATGCTGCTGCTGTTTGCTGTTTACGGCATGCGCTCCGGTGAAGTCCGCTCACTGAAGCTGGAAAGTCTGGATTGGGCGAAGAACTTAATCTCGGTGCCGCGTACAAAGGGCCGCCGGATACAGTGTTATCCGCTCGTCGAAACGGTTGGGGAGGCCATCCTCCGTTACCTGGAAGACGGACGTCCAAACTCGTCGAAATATCGCGAGGTCTTTCTTACAGTGGAGGCGCCCATCCAGCCTTTGAGAGGCAGTTCCGCCTGGACCATTGTTGCCAAACGACTCCGGCCTTTGGGACTTCCGCTTAGACAGCATGGCCCGCACGCCCTTCGCCACGCCTGCGCTACTCGCCTGTTGGCGGAAGGCTTGTCGCTAAAGGAGATTGGGGACCATCTCGGCCATCGCGCTCCCAAGGTCACGGCCGTGTACGCCAAAGTCGATATCACAGGCCTGCGTGAGGCGGCGAACTTCGCCCTGGGGGACCTGGTATGAAACTCGCGCAAGTCATTGCCCTGTACGTGGCGTTTCGAAAGAACCTGGGCGTCAGCTTCGAAAATGACGCCAAGCTCCTCCAGATGTTTTCTCGCGCCGTCGGAGAGACACTGGACATCTCAAGCGTGCAAGCGGATCGAGTAAAGGCTTTTCTCGATGGTCGCGGGCCAATCACACGCTACTGGCATCGGAAGCTTACAGTCTTGCGTGGGTTTTACCGGTATGCCATGAGCCGTGGATACGTCGCCGTAGCGCCATTGCCTACGATGGTTCCGAAACAACCCGAGCGCTTCGTGCCGCACATCTATTCGCGGGAGGAACTGCAGCGCCTGCTTGATGGAACGACCAACTACCAAAAGCAAAGGATACAACTGGAGCCCCACACGTTCCGAACCATTCTGCTAGCCCTGTACGGAGCCGCCCTGCGTGAGGGCGAGTGCCTTTCCTTGACGCTCTCCGACGTGGACCTGCATCAATCGCTCCTGACCATTCGCGATACGAAGTTCTACAAATCGCGCCTGGTACCGCTGGGATGCGACCTGAATCCAGTGATGCTGCGATATGCCGGGCAGAGAAAGACGGCCGGCCATTCGCAGGACGAGAACGCTCCGTTCTTCGTCACCAAACTCGGCGAACGCATACCGAACGACCTCCTTCGACGGGCGTTTCGAAGACTTCGCAGACAAACTGGCATCCGCCGCGGTGACGGCGCACGCTTCCAGCCGCGACTGCACGATCTGCGCCACTCCGCAGCCGTCCACCGATTGACAACTTGGTATCGGGATGGAAAAGATGTGCAAAAACTCCTGCCGCTGCTGTCAACCTACATGGGCCACACCAATATCGGCGGTACCCAGCATTATCTGACGATGACGCCGGAGTTGTTGCAGCAGGCGAGTGCTCGCTTCGCGACCTACGCATTCCCGGAGGTGAGCCATGGATGATACTGCCAGACTCGGCCCTTGGGTACGCCGCTTTCTCCTGGAACATCTCATCGGGGAACGCAACCTGTCGGTCAACACGCAACGGAGCTATCGAGATACGCTCGCTTTGCTGATCCCGTTCTCCGCGCGACAAATCCACAAGAAGGTGGATGAACTCACCGTGCTTGACCTATCGGAGAAGTGTGTGGCTGCGTTTCTCGTTGACCTTGAAGAAGTCCGCGGCTGCAGTACATCCACGCGCAATCAGCGTTTGGCGGCAATTCACGCGCTCAGTCATTTCGTGGCCCTGCACAGCCCGGAGCATATCGCGTGGTGCCAACAGATTCGCGCAGTCCCCTTCAAAAAGTGCACCAAGAGGCTTGTTACGTACCTGGAAAAGCCAGAGATGGACGCTCTGCTCGCCGCGCCCGATCTCAAGACTGCTCAAGGTCGGCGCGATCATCTCATGCTGTTATTCCTTTACAATACCGGCGCGCGCGCAGACGAGGCCGCGCAACTCCTCATCGCCGACCTGGACTTGGCTCAGGTGCCCAGCCGGGACTTCTCCTCGGTCAAAATCCGAGGTAAGGGAAATAAAGAGCGCCGCTGTCCCGTTTGGCCCCAGACGGTCAAGGAACTGATCCCGGCCATTGATGGCAGACCGTCAGGTGAGCATGTGTTCTTGAATCGTTACGGCCGTCCCATCACGCGCTTCGGCATTCACGGGCTGGTTGAACGACACACCAGGAGGATTAGTGCCAACATTCCGTCGGTCGTCGCCAAGCGCGTCAGCCCGCATTGCATTCGACACACGACTGCTACACACCTTCTCCGCGCTGGAGTAGATATCAACACTATAAGAGCCTGGATGGGCCACGTTTCGCTGGACACAACGAATATCTACGCTGAAGTCGATCTCGAGATGAAAGCCAAAGCCCTCGCACACTGCGAGGTCAAAGGGGTGAACCCGGGTCGAAGATGGAGCGAGGACAAGGGCATCATGGCGTTTTTGCGAAAGCTCTGACCTCGACGTCTTATGTGGCCTTCATCAGGGCCGAAGCCGCACACCACGGGTGAAATCTGACCGAGGGCCACATAACTGCAATGACCACATAACCGTTCTTCTGTTATCGACAACAGAAGAGCGGAAGAAGCGTTCGATCTTGCCGCGGCCTTCGGGCTGATAGGGAGGGGTGTGCACGATGAGAATGCCGATGGAAGCGGCGATGCGGGCCAACTGCGGCGAGCGGTAGATCTTGGCGTTGTCCATGTAGAGGCGGGTGGGGATGCCGCGGGCGGCGATGGCCTGGCGCAGGCAGTCGAGGAAAGCATCCAGTCCCTGGTTGGGATAGAACTGGGCGTGCGGGATGAGGCGGCTGGCGTCGTCGAGAGCGGCCTGGAGGAAGACTTGCTGCTTGCCGCCGCCCGGCGCGTGCGACCCAGGGGCCGAACACATGTCGGACTGCCAGATCTGATTGGCGAACTCGGCTTCGTACTTTTTGTGGGCGGTGGCTTTGTCGAGCAGCAGTTGACGTTCGGTGAGCCCGCGGGCGCGCAGGAAACGATAGAGAGTGGAGGCCGAAGGCCGGCCGTGAGCTTCGTTGGCGGTGGCCAGTTCGCGCAGCAGAGCGGCGCCGGTACGATGCGGGTTCTCGCGTTTGAGCCGTTCGATGAGGCGGCGGTGTCGGTCGCGACGGCGCGGGCTTGGCCGCGATCCTGACGCGGTTTGGGCGACAACGCGGCCAGTCCGTTGCGGCGATAGCGCAGCGTCCAATCCAGCAGCGTGTCCACCGAGACCTGGCGGCGGGTGGAATGGGGAATATCGTAGAGGCGGGCGGCGATCTGCTGCGCGCGCCGGGTGAGTTCGCCGCGGGGCAGCGTCTCCAGCACCAGCGGGCGCAATCAGCCCGTAACGGAAGAGCGCGACTTTTTCGGCTTTGTCGTCCATGAGTTGTTTTTCTCCTGGACGGCAGCTTACGGCGGAAGGCTTCGCGGTTCCATGCAAATGGTGTGTGGGGAGGCTCAGACGGGCGCTGCGGCGGAGGAGAATGCGGCGCGGCGGCCGTCGGGAGCCAGACCGCGCGGCCAGCCCAGCAGGTGGCAGCGCACGCCGGCAAACAGGAAGCGATGAGCGGCGATCCAGCCGGTGGATTCGAGCATGGTCAGGGCGCGATGGACGAAGTCGGGCGCGGGAGCGGGCTGAGTCAGCGCGGCCAGCGTGGCGCACAGCGCTTCGGCCTGCGCGCGGAAGCGGCGAATCCAGAACTGGCCGCGCTGGTAGGGCATGGGGGGCGGCGCGGCTTGGCGGCGGCTCTCAGGTTTGCCCGCGGAGCAGACGGGCGATGAGGAACAGCGCGATCACCGTCAGGCTGCGCGCAAGTAGGGCAAGACGAACTCGGGCAGCAGGGAGACGGTGCGCTGGCAGGCCTGGCACAAGTAGCGGCGCACGCGGATGATGCCCTCGAAGGCCGCGTCGATGAGCGTGCGCGTGTAGAAGCCATGCGCGGTGAGTGGATGCTTGGTATGGCACTGCGGGCAGTGGCCGGGGCGGTAACAATCGGGTTGGCCAGCTGCTCGGTATACTGCTGCACCGAGCCGGCGAACGGGTGTAGGATCTGCATAGGATCTGCCTCTGGGAGCTGCGAACTCCCAAAGTTCATTCTTCGACGGGGGAACTCTCTTGGTGGTGTAGCCAAGGCGGAGTTCCTCCCGCTCACTTCGATCCATTATGCA
>CAVXGM010000012.1:0-117569 GCA_963761265.1 Bryobacterales bacterium | reverse complement strand
AATCCCGATCCGGGGCCGCTCACTCAGGGAGCGGCCATCGTGCTGGGAGCGATGATGCTGCTGGCGGTCGTTGTAATGACTGCGTGGAGCAGGGAAAGCGCGCCTGCGTGGTACCGAATTGCGTACTTCTTCGCGGGGCCTGCGGCGGCGTTCATGGGCAGCGCTTTGCGTTCGCTTCGCCCTCCGCGTCCGTAATCGAAGCCGTTACCCCGAACCGTTTCGTTCGCCCGACCTATGGCGTCAGTTCAAAAGCGCTAGAGAAATCTTTTGCGCTGCCTGGAGTCAATTAGTTTGGCGCGCTTCTGGGTCACCGGCGATAAGTTGTTTGCACCTCGATTGTGATAACCAAAGGCTGAAGAACGCGCCAGGTTCTTTGGGTGGGTCATCATAAGCTGCTTTTAAGCCCGCGTTTCATTAAAGGAGTACTGTTGTGAGAACGACACTGGTGTGCCTCGCGATTTCTCTAGCCCTTCCTCCGATTTGGGCCGAGAACCGCCCAAACCTTGAGAGAGCCAGGGAGGGACAATATTTGGCACTCGGAGATTCTCTCGCGTTCGGCTTCAATCCCTTGGTCCAGCCGCCTGATTTGGTCAAATATATCGGATACCCAAAGATCGTCGCGGGAATTGTGCGTCTCCAGCTTTCGAATGCGTCGTGCCCGGGTGCCACCACGAGCACGTTTCTTGAAACATCGACGACGCCCAGCGACTACTATCCCGGTTTCTATTGCGTTCCATCCAAGAACCAGGTATTCGTCCCTTCCAACAACGGCGAGACTTCACTCAGCTATTTCGTTCCGTACCATGGCGCGCTCGATCAGCTGGATTATGCCACTGCGTTCCTGAAGGCAAATGCCGGCACGAAACTCATCACGATAGATATTGGCCTGAATGACCTTGGGCTGGTGCAGATCAACTGTGCGAATACTCCGCAGGACTGCCAAAGTGAGCTGTCCGCGGCACTGGCAACCGTTGGACAGAATCTGGCGGAAATATTTTCCGGTTTGCGCGCGACCGGATACAGCGGCCCCATTATCGCCGTAGGCGCCTTCTCATTCAACTACAGCGACCCCGTCCAGACGGGCGCGATCCTTGCTTTCAATAACGTGATGAAACAAGTGGCTGGCCCCTTTGATGTAACGGTGGCAGATCTGTATCCGTTATTCGAAAATCTGGCGGCCCGCTTCGGCGGTGATACCTGCGCAGCGGGTGTATTGGTGAAACTTCCCAACGGAACTTGCGATACGCATCCCAATTTATTGGGACAAGCTTTCATTGCCTCCGCCGTAATTCAGGTTCTTCCGCATGAACCAGGTGAATAGCATACGGAGGTCTGCGCTTCAGCGTGAGAAAGGCAGAATCAGGAAGAAGTATAACGGTCTGCCGGGACGCCGTTAGCGCTTCATCCGGCCGGCGGCTACTCACGGGTATGGATCGCTTCCGGTTCGCCGACCCTGGGCCACGCCGATCTGCGGCGAAATCGTGCTGCGAAATATCCGATGAGCACTACCATCGGGAAGGTGATCACCAAGCCGAGCGGATTGTAGACTGCAGGCGAGCTCGAGATCACCCGATGGACCATGAGTTCCGCCAAGCCGGCACCGATGTACGCGAGTAGCGCCACTCCGGCCGTAGCAATCCACCCCGCTCGTGCGAGCTGCGCATACAGCAGGGGCGGGGCGGACGCGCAGATCTGTCGCAGGTACCATTTGAAAGCCGCGGACGCAGAGGCCGCATTCGTACGCAGCGCATACTCCTCTGCGAGGTCGCCTAACAGCGGCTCGCGCTCTCCCTTGGATACGAGCCGCGAAAACATCCACGTCGCAACATCCACGGCGCGATGGCGCATCACGCCTCTTGCAGGCCTGGGAGGCCAGCACTCATCTTCAGAATGATCTCATGGGTATTTCGCAGAGTCGCCTTACCTTCAGCCTTCATGCGGAAATAGCGCTTCGCTCTGCCGCCGCGCTCGGCTGTGGGTTCGCCCGAATACGATCGGATGAATCCTTTCGACTCCAATCGTCCGAGCGTTGCGTACACGGCGCCGATCGAAATATCGCGTCCGCTCGCGATCTCGATTTCCCCGCGGACCGTCATGCCGTAGGCATTGGAGCCGAGACGCATCACCGCGAGCAGCACAACGTCCTCTAGTGAGCCCAGGGGCGCTTGACGCACCTTCATTTGTTTTATATAAACAAATACACGATGGGGGCAATCGCCGGGAGAACTCGGCTGTTCGCTGTGCTCATTGCCTGACTCCGCATCCACGCCAGAACTCGATCTGCGCAAATGGCTATCCAATCTGCAATCACGACATACGGAGAGAAGAATCCGCAAGCACCCGATCAGCTCAATCTGTTTTCATTCCTGATCGGCAGGTGGAAAGGCACGGGCGAGACAAGGCTCGAAGACGGAAGCCAGGTGCAGTTCGAGTTGACCTGGATCGGCCGTTATATCTTGAACGGGATGGCGATCGCGGACGAGATCCACTCGCTGGCTCCGGACGGCAAACCATATCTTGGGATTAGCATTCGTCACTTTGACACGAAGAACGGGTCGTGGATCATCGAATATCTCAATGTTTCGAATTCCTTTCTTCGCAGGCAGGTGAATCCGCAGTCAGGAACCGTGAGCATGGATGCCGCCGGCACGGTTGTCGTCATTTCCAACGACGCACAGACAAACATCCGGGAACACTACCGCATGCTGGATCAGAATCGCTTTACATACACCACAGACATGTCCAAGGATGGAGGCCGAAGCTGGGATGGGGTGTTGGTTGAAATGACGATGACGAGAGTTGACTGATAGGACGATCAGATCATTCTCGATGCTCAGACAGCATTGAACCGGGTGATGATGTCATGCCCGATTTTTCCCGGGCGCGCTCGGCCAATTTCGCATAACGCTCCTTCAGCCGGACCAGATCTTCTTCAGTGAGCTCTTCGAGATTGATAAACGCGTTCTGAGCGCCTCGTACGGCTCGAAGGAGCTCATCAACCTTCAGTTGCAGGGCCGCGCTCTCCCGATTCTGCGTATTCTGGATCAGAAAGAGCATGAGCATGGCTACGATATTCGAGAGCGTGTTGATGACGAGCTGCCACGTATCGCTCCAGTGAAAGAGTGGCCCGCTGGCGAGCCACACCAGGGTGAGCGCGCACACCGCCATAAAAGCGGGACTGGAACCAGCAACCTTCGCGGTCTTCTGGGCCATTTTGGCAAACCATGAATTCATCGTCATACTCCGTTTTGGCGTCTGAAGCTGTTTCCGCATTTGTGAGACGCTCAACCGCGGTGATTCGCGTGAAATTGTTACAGTCGGCCGCCAGAAGGCAGGGTCCGGTCCGCGTACGCGCCAATATTTTGCTGGCAAGAACAATGGCTGGCACGCAATCCACACGCCGCGGCATGGAAACGGTGAACTTCATCTCCCGCTCTCATCCAAGCGGCAGAACTGACGGCTTGGGAAAGCTGGCTCACCGATACTGATGGCTTTGTGGCGGCATGCGAACGCTATCGTGAGCTATTAGTGACAGATTTTATCGACGTGACCTCGGCCAATAAATTGCACAGATAAAAGCGGAGGTATGAACCATGAAAAAGCTTCTTATCGGACTTATATGCGCAGGCGGATTTTTGATGGCCCACGATGTTACTCGGACTTACCAGCCAGTGGAGCCGGGGCAGCGGCAGGGACATTTGTCGGAGAACGCGCGGATCGCGCTCCGCACGCAGTCCCCGCCAGTGACGACCCACAGCCGCAAGCACGCGGACCGGCCCAGCAAGTATGTGGTGACCGAGAATAAGACGACGATCGTCGCCTCGCGACGGTACGGTCAGTAAAGCTAAACGATAGCTCGGGCTGAGACAGAAATCACAGCCCTGGCCGGCCGGACTCCCCATGCGTCTCTGAAGGCCGGTACTCGAGAGAAAGAGTCCGGCCTCATTTTTTTGGCAGTGCGAACACCACGTACGCGTTAGGCGATGGCTCCGTTGGGGTGTATCGCCTGCCTCCCAGGTTCAGACCATCTCCACCGGCCACACAAAATGCTATATACTCGCGCCCGCCAGCTTCGTACACCGCGGGAACGCCATCGGAACCGACTGGCAGCTCGTACTCCCAGAGAACCTTGCCTGTGTCCTCGTCGTAAGCCCGAACCTTGTGGTCTGACGCTGTGGCGGCGAAGATCAAACCACCGGCCGTGACCACGGGTCCGCCGCGAGGATCCCGGGCGCCCGTGTCGTTGTGGCCCTCTTTTTCCAGCGCCAGCACTCCGCCATTGGGAACCTGCCAGCGGATGGTTCCAGTGTTGAGATCGTAGGCGGTGAGGTTGGACCACGGCGGTCCCATTGCGGAAAGCCCGCCGCTCTGCGCTATGAAATTGACCGGCGACGTATATTTGATGAACCCGTCCACTGGAGATGTGGCAGGCGGAGCCGCGGCAGGCGCCACCGGTTCGGGTGCCGTGGTGGCGGCGGCGGGCGGTGCGCCGGGTCCTCCCCTTCCGCCCCGGCGGCCCTGCCCTGGCGGAACCAACTTGTCGAGCGTCGGATGTTCCTTTGAGATCACGTACAAAAATCCCTTGGTGGGATCTACGGCGACCATGCCCCAGTTGGCGCCGCCATTGTGACCGGGCGCTGAAATGGAGCCGCGGAAACTCGGCGGCGTGAACAATCCTTCGTTGCGCGAATTCTGCAACAGCTCGCGAATCGCCGCCTGCTCCGCTTCCGTTGCGAAAGGATCGATATCCTTTGTGGTGAAGGACTGGCGGGCGAACGGCGGCGGTTTGGTGGGGAAAGGTTGGGTGGCCGAGCTCCATTCACCGGGAACGTCGGATTGCGGCACCGGACGCTCCTCAATCGGCCACAATGGCTCACCGGTCACCCGATTGAAGACATATAGAAAGCCAAACTTAGTTGCCTGGGCCACCACGTCTACATTTTTTCCATCGTGCTTGACGGTGAGCAGTTTCGGTGCAACCGGCAGATCATAATCCCACAGATCGTGATGAACCAATTGATAATGCCACAGCCGCTTCCCAGTGCGCGCGTCCAACGCAAGGAGCGAATTCCCGAACAGGTCGTTCCCCTTGCGGTTCGCGCCGTAAAAATCGTATCGAGCGGTGCCCAGCGGGATGTATGCGATGCCGCGCTTCTCATCCACGGTCATCTCATTCCAGTTGTGAACGCCGCCCACCGTTTTCCAGGCGTCCGGAGGCCAGGTGTCGTATCCGAATTCACCGGGATGCGGGACAACGTGGAACATCCACACCAGCTTCCCGGTGACAACATCGTAGGCGTGAATGTCAGCGGGCGTTGGAATCGTAACTGGCGTTACCGGCAGGCAGCGGCGTGATGATCAGGTTTTCGAAGATGCGGCCGGGATTGCTGGTTTGCAGCGGACGGCCCGGATCGCGGTCCAGTCCGATTCGCAGGTCGGTGCGGCCGTTGTCGCCGAAACTGTTGATCGTCTGGCCCGTGCGGGCGTCGATGGCAGTCAGGAATCCGGCGTTGATGAAGAAAAGGCGTCGGTCCGACTTGTCCTTGCTTTCCCAATAGTTCATCCCGCGGGCACCGACAGCGCCGACGTTGGGATGTACCCATAACGCCTTTCCAGTGGCGGCATCCAGCGCCACGATAGAGTTCTTCTGCACCAATACATACATGACTCCGTCCACGACCATCGGATCGAAGGTGTAGGTTCCCGGTCCGGTTGGGTACATCCAGGCGACCTCGAGTCGCTTGACGTTCGATTTGTTGATCTGCTTGAGGGAGGAGTACTGCGAGGAATCGGCGCCGCCCAGGTATTGGCTCCAGGTAGCGAAAGACCGGTCGGCAGCCGATGCCAGCGTTGCGCACGCGCAGAGGAATATCGGGAGCGCGAAACCTGGCGCTGATTTACGCATTATCGAGGACCTCCAACGGGTTCAGTTTACAACGATACGGTTATTGGCAGAGTGAGCGGCATAATGAGACGACCGAATTCGTCAGAGCAAATAGAGTTTATCAGCAGACAAGATGTCTGTTCCCGTTGCCTGACACGTCATCGATCGACAAGGCGTCGAGCGGCGACTTTTTGAAACACACTTGCTGAAACACACTTGAATGCTCATACCTCGGCAGCTGGCGCGGCGAGGGTACCACGCCGCATCGCGGACATCCGATAATTACCAGATGCGCCGCGCGAGCCCCATCGATATTCCCGTGCTGGTGAGCTTGATGGCCGAGTTCTACGCTGAGGCGGACTACCAACTCAATCAAACACGCGCGGCTGGGGCATTCGCTGCGATTCTCGCGGACGAGCGACTGGGGTACGCCTGGATTATCGACACAGAACAACAGGATGTCGGACACATCGTGGTCACTCTTCGGTACGCGATGGAATACGGCGGTCTGATCGCCTGCCTGGATGATCTCTATGTAAAGCCCGCTTGGCGCAACCGGGGCCTCGGAACAGCCGCTTTACTTGAAGTCCGCCATTTCTGCGAAGGCGCGGGCATCCGGGCGATGATGGTAGAAGTAAGTCGCAGCAATGGTCCAGCGCAGACCGTATATCGTCGCGCTGGCTTTGCCGAACTCCCGGATCGTGAGCTTTTAGCCGCCGTGCTAGCCGATCCTACGCACATCTTGTAGCACCGCCTAAATGAGGCTCCCAGCAGATTAGGCGAAAGCGCAGGCCATGGTTGCAGTTCCGCTGCCCGCGCCACCCGGCCTTACTTACAACGCTCCGCGGGACGCCGCCGATCGCGATAGCGGTCATGGCAGTGTTTGCACGCCTCGGTGAGCACGCCGGAGACGTCGGTCATCTTGTCCTGATTCTTGGTCTGGGCCGCCGTGTAGGCCGCCATACCCGCGTCGCGAAGTTCGTGCACGAACTTAGCCCAGTCCGGGTTCTCGAGCGGCACATCCAGACCGTTGGAGCACTTGCGCCCGGGGAGCATGAGGAGGTTCGAAACCTCGGCCATCGCCAGGGCGCTGTTCTCCACCGCGTCCCATTTTCCGTACTGGCTGGTCAGCAGGTCGGTGGACATGGAGGGATCTTTGGCGTGCGGCACGTCCGCCGGATTCGTGTCTTGCGCGGCGAAAACCACGTTCGACTCGGGATAGAGCGTCCCGCGCATCAATTGCAGGAGGTTGGCCGGTACCTTCGGCGCGGGCGGCGGCGATTGAGCCTGGGCGCGCTCCAGGATAGAAGTGGACATTGCGCTACAAAAGAGTAGCGCAATCACTGCTCTGGTCATTTGGATATTCTTTTCTAGTGGCGAATCTGCGAGCTGATGTCCTTCGTCTCGTAGACCTCGCAGTCGGCTCGCTCGGAAATCAGGCCCGCGTCGGGATAGGTGGCGAGCGTCAGGACTCGCGGCGTCATTACCCACGGCTCAAGCAGCACATCGGGGTCATCCACCGTGACTTCGTACAGAATCTGGTCGCCCTTGCGAGTGAGTTTCTCGATGATGTGCATGTTGTCGGAATGAAAGAAACCGCCGCGCGCGAGCCACGTGGTATCGACGAACGAAATGGAGTCCAGCACCAGCGTGTCGCCTTCCCATTTCCCCACGGTGTATCCGTAATACGTGGCCAAAATCGCCTTCTTCGGGTCGTGCTGGCGGCCGTCGGTCGGGATGATGCGGAATTCGTTGTTTCCGCCGCCGCCGTCGGCGTACTGGGTGTAGAAAAAGATGATGTCGTTCGGCGATTGGACGATGCGCCGGGGCGGGCCCTGCCGCGGATTCCCCAGCGGCTGGCACGTCATCACGGGATCATCTTTGTTGGTCCATTCGTCCAGTCCCTGGATTTTATCCCAGAACTCGGGTTTGTACATGGGACGATTCGGCCCGAACCGCGAAGGCGCTTCGAACTCGAAGTCCATCGTCTGATTCAGCGCCCGCGAGCAACCCTCCTGCTGCGTCGGGTCGCAGCGGCGATTCCCGTAGCGCCAGTTCATGCCGGCGGAGTTCCAGTTGCCCGATAGGTCGGGGTGCCCATCCGGCATCCGTGGCGTGTCGCCGGAAGCTGTCAGAGTGGTCGGGGTCACCGCGGCCGGCAGGGGTCGGGAGACGCATGGATGGCCTCACGCACGCTGGCCGGCACGGGCATCACCACGTAAACGCTGCCCGTTTCGGTCTGCACCGTGTTGAGATCCAGAACCGGGGAGCCATTGCGGCTCTCGGCGATCTTGCCCGCGTAGAACGCGTCGATCTTGTTCAGCGGGTTGTTCCAGTCCTTATAATCGCCGTAGGTGAACACGGTGGTTTTCCCTGCGTGCTTCACCACCACGCGCTCCGCCATGTACTTGTCATTCAAAGTAGCAGTCGCGATTGCGCCGGGAACACCGGGGATCGGGTAGGTCACAACAGCCTTGCCGTCCTCCCACTTCAAAGACGTTTGGCCGGCCTTGTCGACGCCGTCCTTGAGCAGCGTGCCAGGATTGGCGCCAATCTGGGCTTCTGGTGCTGCGCCTTTGATCGCCGCCTTGGGCGCTCCCTGCGGGCTGGCCCACAAGCGGATCACCCGCTGGTCGACGGCGTCCGGCATCGGCGTGGCCTTCCCTTTGCCCGCGACAAGCTCAGCGCCCGGGATGTCCTCGTCCCAGGCGTCGTGCCCGTTGACCACCTCGATGTTCGAAACCGTCTGGCCGTTGGACCGGGTGCAGGTGTACTGCACACGCTGTCCGGGGTACTGATAGTTGGTGCTGACGCGATACTTGGTGAGCGTGCAAGGCTGGCCGTCCACCTGCATGGTGCCCTTGCCCTGATATTCGAGCGAGGTGACTAGTTCATGCTCATCCACGCCGCGCAGCATGCCCATGTACCAGGTCCAGTTGAACAGCACCGACCGCAGATCCTTGGCGTCTTTCGCGGGCCGGTAAGGCGGTGGAGGGTCCCGGAACTCAAACGGCGGTTGCGCGCTCGCCGTCCCTAGCGCGCTGACAGCGAGGCCCACCCCGATCGCGATCTTCGTCCAAACGTTCCCCGGCCAGGAAGTCATGGTCGTACCGTCGGTTGATTTGTCTACTCGTTGCCTTGCCCGGCAGCGATCTGAACCTCGCGCCCGTCCGGCATCCACACGGTCTTGAGAAAGCCCAAGGGACTGCCGTCCTTGGCGGGCAGGAACTTCACTTTGATGTTGTCGCCGGCATGGAGAGCGTTGGGTCCGGTTTTTCCGATGCCGCGCTGGGCCAGGGCCGTGGCGGAGCCGAGCGTCAACACCCATTCGGAGGTCGTACCATCAGGATTTTTGACCCCGACCGTGAGCGACCCATGGGGGTTAGAGAATTTTATCGCTGTGACCGTCCCCGACAGCTCCTTGTCGTGTTTCATGTCGTAAACGCCTGCCAGGGAATGATGCGCTTGCAACGTGCCGCTGGCGGCGATCAAGCACCCAAACAAGGCGAGAGTTCCTAGAGTTCGCTGAATCATTTATGGTCCTCCTCAAAAATTGTGATCGGCGTCCGGTGCCGTGAACACAGAGACCGCCCGTGAGTATATCACCGCGAAGACGATCGGCGGGGGAGGTTGGTTACTGGTGTCGCGCCAAAGTGAGAAGTTCCTAATTGGCCAAAGTAGAAAGTTCCTATTGACAGCCGCAAGGCTGGAAGGATGGAACGAATCGCGATGAGCCAAGAGGAACGGGACTGGTTGGACTGGTTGAAGAGAGCCCGCGACGGCAAGATGACACAGCGGGAAGCGGCGGAACGGATGGGAGTGAGTGAGCGCTGGGTGCGCAAATTGCTGCGGGGGATGAAGAGGCAGGGAGACGCCGTGGTGGTGCATGGGCTGCGTGGACGGGCCTCCAATCGCAAGCTGCGGCCCGAGACTCAGCGACAGGCTCTGAAGCTTCTGAAGCAGCCAGACTGGCATGACTTCGGGCCAACCTTCGCCAGCCAACAGTTGGCCAAACGGCATGGGATCGAAGTCAGCGACGAGACCGTACGGAAGTGGATGATCGAAGGCGGACTGTGGAAGAGCAAGTCACAGCGAATCCAGGAGGTGCATGTTTGGCGGCCCCGGCGGAGTGGTTTTGGTGAGTTGGTGCAGTGGGACAGTTCGGAGCACGACTGGCTGGAAGGCAGGGGGCCGGTGCGGTATCTGGTGCGGATGATCGACGATGCGACCAGTTGGAGTTGGGGACGTTTCGTGGAGCAGGATGCGACACCACACAACATGGGTGTGCTGTGGGAGTACCTGGAGAAAAACGGACGCATGGTGGATGTCTACACGGATCGCGATTCGATGTTCACAGTGCCACCACGACCCGGAGAGAGTCGGGAAGCACAGCGCGCAGCAGACCGGCTGACCCAGCTCGGGCGGGCGCTACGGGAACTGGGAATCGGTTCGATTTTGGCTTATTCGCCGCAAGCGAAAGGGCGGATCGAGCGCAGCTTTCTCACCGCTCAGGATCGTTTGGTGAAGCATCTGCGGCTGGCCAAAGTTTCGACCCTGGAGGGCGCTAATGTGTTTCTGGAGAAAGAGTATTGGCCGGAGTGGAATGCGCATTTCGCCCGGCCGGTGGCAGACTTCCCCAACCAGCATCGGGCGCTAACGCCACAGCTGGACCTAGCCGCCATTCTCTGTCACGTGGAAGAACGGGTAGTTGGCAACGACTACACTTTCTCCTTCGCCGGCCGTCGCTATCAGATCACGCGCTCCCAGGTGCGAGCTGGCATGCGACGCCAGCGACTCCGCGTGGAACTCCGCCTCGACGGCGAATTGAAAGCGCGCTACCAGGGGCGCTACCTCGAGATTGCCGAGTGCGGCGCGCGGGTTGTCGGGGCTGAACCGAAGGCGATCAAGCCGGTTCGCAAGGATCACAATGCGGGAGGCCGGAGCGGTTGGATGCAAGGCTTCTTTGATCGCCCCAGTCCGCCACTGTGGAAGTTGCTCGGAGATTGAGTTGAAAAACCGATATGGAAGACGCGCTTTTCTTAGGCCCAAAGCCTCCGCTCCGAGATTTCACCAAAGCAATGGATCCCGGCTCGACAACGCCCTCCTGGCGCTCCGGAAACAATCACGGGTTCTGCGACACAGGAGGGCATTCGCCGATTGCTTCGGAGCCAACCCCGTCGCATCGGCTTTGGGCAACCGCCCCGGGTGCGACCCCGGTGCGGCTGTGCGAACATACCATGAAGGTCCCAAACGGGTCCTCACAACCGGAACTTTCTACTTTGGTGGAAACCGGAACTTTCTACTTTGGTCCGACAGGAGGTTGGTTACTGGTGTCGCGCCAAAGTGAGAAGTTCCTAATTGGCCAAAGTAGAAAGTTCCTATTGACAGCCGCAAGGCTGGAAGGATGGAACGAATCGCGATGAGCCAAGAGGAACGGGACTGGTTGGACTGGTTGAAGAGAGCCCGCGACGGCAAGATGACACAGCGGGAAGCGGCGGAACGGATGGGAGTGAGTGAGCGCTGGGTGCGCAAATTGCTGCGGGGGATGAAGAGGCAGGGAGACGCCGTGGTGGTGCATGGGCTGCGTGGACGGGCCTCCAATCGCAAGCTGCGGCCCGAGACTCAGCGACAGGCTCTGAAGCTTCTGAAGCAGCCAGACTGGCATGACTTCGGGCCAACCTTCGCCAGCCAACAGTTGGCCAAACGGCATGGGATCGAAGTCAGCGACGAGACCGTACGGAAGTGGATGATCGAAGGCGGACTGTGGAAGAGCAAGTCACAGCGAATCCAGGAGGTGCATGTTTGGCGGCCCCGGCGGAGTGGTTTTGGTGAGTTGGTGCAGTGGGACAGTTCGGAGCACGACTGGCTGGAAGGCAGGGGGCCGGTGCGGTATCTGGTGCGGATGATCGACGATGCGACCAGTTGGAGTTGGGGACGTTTCGTGGAGCAGGATGCGACACCACACAACATGGGTGTGCTGTGGGAGTACCTGGAGAAAAACGGACGCATGGTGGATGTCTACACGGATCGCGATTCGATGTTCACAGTGCCACCACGACCCGGAGAGAGTCGGGAAGCACAGCGCGCAGCAGACCGGCTGACCCAGCTCGGGCGGGCGCTACGGGAACTGGGAATCGGTTCGATTTTGGCTTATTCGCCGCAAGCGAAGGCTTACGCTTCATACTGCACCTCCTGCGAACCGTGCAGAATGTTCTCTGGGAAACGCCGACGTTTGGCGAGTTTGACGCCCTGTGCTTTTCGCGGCGGATTGGGTCCTGGATCCTCATACAACCAGTCGTCTCGATCATTCACCGGATAGCCGCGAAGCAGGCCGCGATTCCGCCAGGTGATCACGCACTTGGGGCCGATGTCCAGTCGCACCGACATTTCTTCGAGCGTTAACAAGCCCTTCTCGCGCAGCCGATCATACCGCGTTTTGAGTTGGTATTCACGACGGAGGCACGCAACGATGCGGCTGTTGAAACGCTGACCGCAGCCGGATAGCGCTCCACGTTGGTTGAGGATCTGGACGATCTTTTTGTCGGTGTAATGATCGGTCAGCCGATCGATCTCGGCGACAATCTCCGCAGGGGTTGTTCTGAGCTCCCAGGCCGTCAGCGGTCTCGGCAGCTCCAGGGTTTTCGACGCTCCGCCATTGAAGCGGACATGAACCGTGATTCCAGTGCCGCGCAGGAGCGTTACGTCAGCCAGCAGCAGGCGGACCATTCGTTTCCGTTCCCGATCTGGGGTCTTTGGATCTTGCCAGAGCCGTGGAAAATCACTGGCCAGAGCGGCGATTCGGACGCGCTGCTGTTCATCGACAGTGATGCGGTCCTGTTGCCGCTGCTGTTCGTACTGCTCCTGTGCCAGAGTTAATGCGCGAAGCTTTTCATTCCAGTCCGCCTCCAGTGAGTCCGCAACGAGACGGTTTGCGGGATCGACGTGCAAGTAGCGACGCTGAGCCAAGTCGGCTTCGTAGCGCGCTCGCTCCACGTGTTTTTTGCGGAGCCGGTCCACTTCCTCGATTCTGGCCTGGAGTTCCTGCTGCACGGACAGAGTAACTTCGAGCGCTAGCGGAGCCACACTTTCCACCAGCAGTTTGCCGACAGCGTTATCGATGTGATCTCCGACCACTCGCTGGCATATCGATATGGCATGCTCGATTCCGTCGCGTTGGCAGACATACTCGGGTACGAGCCGGTCTTGGCGCGAGTGGTACCGAACCGTCATGCGGCTCCCGCATACCCCGCAGACCACCAAGCCCTGCAGTAAGGCTGGGCCTTCGCGCGGAGGACTCTTACGGCGGTCGGCCCCGACCGCTTGAGCGTTTTCCCGGAGCCGCAACAGGTTCTCCTCGTATTGCCGCCAGCAGATGTAGCCGGCGTGCGCATCCTGGAATAATATCCACTGCTCACGCGGCAACTTGGTGTAGGATGTGCCTCCGTTCGGGTTGTTGCGAGTTCGGCTCCGGCCATAGACGAATGCACCCGCGTAACGAGGATTGTGCAGAATGTGCAGTGCCCGGCTGTGCGGGAGTTCCGCCCACACCAGCTCGCCCTTATTCGGCCCTTTTTTTAATCGCCGTGGAAACAGCAGCCCTTTCTGCCGGAACGCTTTGACCACCGCGCAAGCTGATGCGGTACGCCGAAACGTATCGAAAAAGAATCGAATGCTCTCCTGCACCTGTTTGTCGGGGTCCAGGACCGGCTCATTGCTGGCGTTATAGAGAAAGCCGACTGGCAAGGGACATTGCAACTCGCCGCGGCGGGCTTTGTTCAAGATTCCGCCCTGCAGGCGCGCCCGGATCACATGCAGTTCCGCTTCGCTCATGGTTCCTTTGAGGCCCAGCAGAAGACGATCGTTGAAGTGCGCTGGATCATACACGCCGTCTTCATCGAGAATGAGCGTGTCGGTCAAAGCGCAGATCTCCAACAAGCGGTGCCAGTCGGTGGAGTTTCGTGCCAGGCGCGAAACTTCCAGGCCCAACACGATGCCGGCTTTGCCCAGGCCGACTTCAGTAACCAGCTTCTGAAATCCTTCCCGGTCGACAGCCGACGCTCCGGACTGTCCGAGATCAGTGTCGATAACGATGATGCGCTCCACGGGCCAACCCAAGGCGACAGCATGCTGGCGGAGACCGTACTGCCGCTTGGTACTCTCGGTATTTTCAAAAACCTGGCGCAGCGTCGATTGGCGGACGTAGAGATAGGCGTTTCGCTTGAGATGCCCGGCATTCACCTTTTGGTGTGCGGTGCCTGTCATGAGGTTGCCTCCTGTTGTAGACAGAGAATCATGCTGGCCAGCAAGGTGGTGATCTGTGGCCGCACGTCGCCTGGGATGGTTTCATTGATATCGGGATCAGAGCGCGGACTTGGTTCGCTGTGGGGAGCACATTCCGACCAGGCCTGCATCCAGGTGGTCATTCCGCGTCGGACAAAAAGCGCCCAGCCTAAGCCTTCCCCACGGTGGGCCACCGTTGCTATAGCATCGCGGCGCAGGTGCTCGTACTCGGCAACCAGATCGTGACGGGCGGGAGTTGAACCGTGGCGCTCGGTCAACGGAGTTTTTTTTGATGGCGCAACAAGCTGCGTTCGATGCTTCGCGGATGAACCCGGATACCGAAGCGATCCTGAATCAGCTTCACCAGATCCGGCAACCGAACGGATGGTTCTTTCTGGCGCATCTCGCCGATGAATGTGAGGACTTCTTCGGTGAGTTTGTGCGCTTGCTTCGGACCGCGCTTGTGCGGCACCAGGCCGGCCAGTCCGTCTTGCTCGAAGGCCGATAACGCTTGGTAAAAAGATGGCCGTGAAAAACCGAAGTTCGCCGATGCGTCCGTCACAGACTGGCCTTCGGTCTGCACTCGGCGCAGCATCTCGTACTTGACCTGGATCAGATCGCGCGGATCGAAAAAATCGTCCTGAAGAAATAGCTCGTCGCGGACAAGCTTCGGACGAGGGTTCAAAGTCCCCTGTTGTTGAAGCGTTCCGAGTTTGGCATCCTTGTCGGCCATGAGCCCCTCGAAAACTGTCGAGCAGAACCGTAAATATAATTATGCTCACTCCCAGTCCGTTGTCAAGCTGTTTTTGCCATCCATCGCCGGCAATTACAGGCATGCATTCGCTATCTGCTACTCGCAACCACATGGCAATCCAAACCTTGCTCGGCATCATTCCCTTTACAGTCGCGGCGTTATTGTCTTTACACTCCAAACTCTGCTTCTTCATCTCGCCTTCTCCACCAAGTCGGCCAGCTTCAACAAATCCTCATAGCGAAACAGGCACCGTCCGGCGGCCATCAGCACGAACGGGTCTGCGGGCAGGACGGTCGTCCAGCACGCTGGAATCGAGCGTAGAACTCTGCTGCTGTCGTGGAAGTAAACTCGATCCTCGCCCCAGTTGTGACGATAGGTGACCAGCTTAAATCGCTGGCCTCTCAGCGGATGATGGGCATGAGTGACCTCAAAGGTTGTGTCGCCACCGGCACCATGCGCTGTAGTTGACGGTACAGGCCAAAGGGCGGATCGAGCGCAGCTTTCTCACCGCTCAGGATCGTTTGGTGAAGCATCTGCGGCTGGCCAAAGTTTCGACCCTGGAGGGCGCTAATGTGTTTCTGGAGAAAGAGTATTGGCCGGAGTGGAATGCGCATTTCGCCCGGCCGGTGGCAGACTTCCCCAACCAGCATCGGGCGCTAACGCCACAGCTGGACCTAGCCGCCATTCTCTGTCACGTGGAAGAACGGGTAGTTGGCAACGACTACACTTTCTCCTTCGCCGGCCGTCGCTATCAGATCACGCGCTCCCAGGTGCGAGCTGGCATGCGACGCCAGCGACTCCGCGTGGAACTCCGCCTCGACGGCGAATTGAAAGCGCGCTACCAGGGGCGCTACCTCGAGATTGCCGAGTGCGGCGCGCGGGTTGTCGGGGCTGAACCGAAGGCGATCAAGCCGGTTCGCAAGGATCACAATGCGGGAGGCCGGAGCGGTTGGATGCAAGGCTTCTTTGATCGCCCCAGTCCGCCACTGTGGAAGTTGCTCGGAGATTGAGTTGAAAAACCGATATGGAAGACGCGCTTTTCTTAGGCCCAAAGCCTCCGCTCCGAGATTTCACCAAAGCAATGGATCCCGGCTCGACAACGCCCTCCTGGCGCTCCGGAAACAATCACGGGTTCTGCGACACAGGAGGGCATTCGCCGATTGCTTCGGAGCCAACCCCGTCGCATCGGCTTTGGGCAACCGCCCCGGGTGCGACCCCGGTGCGGCTGTGCGAACATACCATGAAGGTCCCAAACGGGTCCTCACAACCGGAACTTTCTACTTTGGTGGAAACCGGAACTTTCTACTTTGGTCCGACAGGAGGTTGGTTACTGGGTCGGTTACTGGGCTTGGTTGCCTGGTGTGACCGGGTGCGGCAGTGGGTCGAACCGAAACTAACGGGCGCGACATCGCCGGTTTGAGGTTCACGTCAAGGTGCCAGATAGGCGGCGGCAAGCCAACATCGCGGGAGCAGATCCACCCCAGCATGTCTCAGGCCCGAATCTCAGGGATTTGCTGCGGCTTCGCGAATGTGTTCCCGGTGGGCCCGGTCGCTGACGTCGCATTTCTCGGACTTCGGTCGAATATATTAGGAATGTGACGGATAACCGGCAGTCCAGCGCTAGCGACAACCTCATTGAGCTCAAAATCGATGCCGCGATCCTCTCTGGCGAGTTTTATGCTGAGGCCCGGATCGATCATAGCGGCGATTGGCGACGGCAGTATGAGATCTGGACTCACGCGGATCGCATTCTTTCAAGTGCTTCACCATCTGAGCACGATCTTGCGTGCGTCCTCTTTCAGCTAAATCGCGCTGTAGATTTCAGGGATAAAATCCTCGACGAGGTATACGCTTTCAGAAAGATTCCGCTTAGGCTAACCAGCAACAACAAGCACGAGATCATGGAGAATCTAGGAATCATCAAAACTCAGCTCAAGATAAAGCTGGACCTCATGCGCAACCGGCTAATGCACTTGCGAACAGAGCCACCACCTCCACTTGCAGTGTGCAAGGAACTTTCGGAGTTCACGTGGTACTACCTGAAAACGACTGACCGCCTGGCTCAGCAGTCGGTTTGTGATCTTGGGTTCAGCTATTGGTCAGACCCTCAGTCTCTGTCTACGTTGACCGTGTTCTTCAACGCCGAATCTTGGGATTTATGCGTCGTGGGCAAAGTCAGGCCTGCCCTGTTAAGGGAGGCGTCGTCCTCTGATTGTATGGTTGTGAAGGTTCCGGCGTCCGCTGTAAGAGAGGGTCGCGAACAGGTGCAATTCTCCGGTCAAGTTGTGGGTACTGCGGAATCCTTAGATCGATTGGTGCGGCTCTTCTTCGAAGAATCGTCTGTCGGATAGGCAGGGCTTGACGCCCATGCGCTCGCGTGCCTAGAGCAAGGGCGGTCCTTTGATGCGCGCTATGCTCCGCCGACCCACATAGGCGGCGTGTTGCGGAAGTGCTCTCGTCGCCCCACGCGGGCAATCCGCCAGATGCGCCTGAGCGATCTCGCGATTCCTCTGCTCCTGGAAGATGCGGGAGAATATCTGTAGGGCCGTGGTATGGATAAGTCCACAATCATAGCTAAATTGCGGGAACACGAAAGCGAGCTCAAAGCCGCCGGTATCGAGCATCTGTTTCTGCACGGCTCCTACGCACGCGGGACGGCTGTGCGCGACGCATCGGACGTGGATGTCATAGCCGAGTTCTCGCCTGGACGGCGTTTGTCTCTCCTGGACATGGTTGCCCTCGAAAACCGCCTGGCTGAGGTGCTAGGTGTTCGTGTAGATCTTTCCGCGAGAAAAGGACTCAAGGAACCCGTTGCCGCCAAAGCCTCGCGCGAGGCGGTTCTTGCCTTTTAGGGAACCTGCACTTTCCCTGCGAGACATCCTGGAAGGCATCGACTGGATAGCCTTGTTTGTGCGCGGCATGGATTTGGAGACGTTCCGGGAAGACCCCAAGACGATGGCCGCAGTGGAGCGCAAGCTTCTGCTCATCAGCGAGGCCGCAGTACGGCTCGGAGATGATGCAGAGCGTGTGTGTCCGGGCCTGCCGTGGCGCAATATCCGCGGCATCGGTAATTGGCTCCGGCACCAGTATGACAGGGTGGATATCGAAACGCTGTGGAATACAGTGGTCGATGATCTTCCGCCGCTTAGGGCTGGGGTCCTGCGCGCGCTGACTGACCCACCACCGGGAATGCCGCCTGCTTGACGCAGGCCAGCTCTACTTCACGTACGCCAGCAGCCGGCCGGCGAGAATCGCGCCCCACCAGCAGCCGAGCGACCCCCAGGCCAGCACTTTGGCTTTGCCCGGCAGCGGTGCGTGATCGAGCTGCGGATCGTCGAAGACTTGCTTGCGCATGCGTACCAGCAGGTATATCCCGACAAATACGCACGCCATCTTGATGTAGAAATCCGGCGTGGTGAGCTTGGTAGTGGCGTCGGCCACCAGCATCATGGTGCCGGTGATGGCGTTCAGCCAGAAAGCTGCCCACATGTAGGGGAACACGCGGACGAAGGGCTTCATCGGCACTGCAGGCCAGAAACCCAGAATCATAAAGCTGAGCATGGAGCTGCCCCCGGCCACGATTCCCATGCCGATAGTGTGGAGCACGAGGATGGTGGGGAAGGCCCAAACGGTAGGGGCGTTTTTCACCCATTGGCTGAAAGCCATGTTTTCGAGGAATTCCAAAAAGTGCATATAAGATTCCTTAGGATTTTTGTTCCCGGCGCTCCTGGCGCGCCGTCCTCCGATCGAGCAAATAGCCGACGATCCCGATCAAGACCGTGATGATGACCACCCACAACGCGGTACCGACAACCAAACTCATTGTTATTCTCCTGATTCCTGGCCGGCTAGAATGAGTTGCCGATGAACGGCAACATGCTCCCGAAATACAGCACGCCGAGCCACAGCAGCATGGCCGACCCGGCGGCGATCTTGGCCGTAAGCGGAGCGTCTTCCTTGGGCCCCAGAGACCACGGTTCGTCGAGAATCGTGAAGTACACCGCGTTCAACCCGGCCAGCATCGCCAGGCTAATCTTCCAGTAGAAAGCCGGGTTCTTAGTGTACTGGCCGGGAATTCCCACGAAGAAGAGCATGCCGGTCCCGATGTTCACGCCGAATCCGATGGCGGCCCAGGGCAAAAGACGATGCAGGGATTGGAACGACACCCCGCGGATCACGCCCAGAACCCGCAGATCCACCAGCAGCACCACGCCCAGCAAAAGGCTGAGGCCAACGAAATGCAAAGTCTCGCAGGTGGGCCACATCCATGGCGTGTCGGTGACGAACGAGCCCACTTTGCGCGCCAAGCCTTGCGGCTCGTCATCACTTGCCGCCGCGGCAGGTGCGGGCGCGGGCGCAGGCGCGACCGCTCCCTGGGTGGCCCGAACCTCTTCGTGGCGAATCTCGCCGCCCATGTTCGACGCGCGAGTCATCAAAGCGAATGTCACAACGATCAGGGCCAGCAGCAGAGCCACGTTCCATTTCGGTATGTGCGCCAGGCGGCGGAATTGCCACAGCGCCAGCCAGGAGAACGCTCCCGTCAACAGCATGAATATCATGCCCTCCAAGGCCGCGCCCTCGTGGGCCTCTATCAGAGCTTTTGATACGCCGGGCATGGACTTGATGACGTCCTCGGCGCCGTTGCCGCTCATGTAGGTGGGGATCGAGATGAGCGCGATCCCGAGCAGGACAACCAGGCTGGCAAGTTTCAGGTCGCTGCCCTTCATAAAGAGAGAAAGCAAAAACAGACCGCCGCCGATGAGAAAGCCGATGGTCGGAAAATGATTCAGCAAGAGATGGATGTGTGCTAAGTCCATAGTGGTTCTGATATGAAAGCGGCGATGCCGCTCGATTACTATATCACTTGGGCTTTTGAAGAACACTGTTCCGGCATAGAAATGCTACGGGGCTCGGAGGAGTCGGCTTGCTTGACCTGCGGTAACCGCACCGGCGTTTAGCCGCTGGCCGGCGACGCGGGGCCGCGTTGAACATAATGGGCGTGCTGCGTTTCACCACCCTTCCGCCGCGCCTAGCTGATCTTCTCAAACAGCACCAAGCCGTGCGCCGGAATCACTGCGTTGATCTGCCCGTTGTTCACCGGCAACGTCGCGCCGCCGTTGCCGACGTTATCGCCCCGGTAGATTGCGGCGTCGCTGTTGAAGATTTCCTGCCATCCGCCCGCCGGCAGCCGCCAGGAGTCTGTAGCGATGACATACCCTTGAGCGAACGCTGAATCATTCAGGCTCGCCAAAACCAGCAACTGCTGGCCCGGGGAGCTGCGGGTAAAGGCGATCACGCGGTTGTCGTTGTGGCGGTAGATCACATCGAGCGTGCTGGAGCGCGCTGCCGGCTTGGAGGTGAGCAGCCCGATCAAGTCCTGATAAAAGCGGAACAGGAATTGTCCGTCGCCCGTGCGCTGGCCGGCGAGATCCTCCTTATTGGATGCAAACGTGTTGTACAGGAAATATTTTGCCGCGCCGATTTCCTCGCCCATCAGGAACATTGGAGTCCCGGCCGACAGCACCGACAGGCCAAAAACCACGCGGCTGCGCGCCTCGGCATACTTCCGCGTGGCGCCGATCAGAGCGGCGTAGTTCACCGCTGTCACGATGGTGCGTTCGCTGCCCGGGTCGTTCCCGGCCTCGTCGTGATTTTCGTGGTAGACGATCTTGTTGTATTGCGATCCGAGCAGCGCGCCGGCGAAATAATCCATGTTGAGTGGCCCCGGTGCACCATAGCCGGCCGTCTTCAGCAGTTTCGCGTAGTTGTCACCATAATTGCCGTCGCCGATCAGATGATGATAAAAGTCGGCGTACCAAACAGCATCGAACCCGATGCCTCCTGCGTCGAGCGGCTGCGTCATCGCACTCCAGCCGGTGTGGTCCTCGGCGATCAGGAACGCCGACGGGTTCACCGTCTTCACCGTGCGTGCCAGCTCCCGCAGAAATTTGATCCCGTACAAATTTGCGCTGCTGATGGTCCACCCGTTCGCGTTCAGCGTGTTGTCCTGATGAATGGCGTCGGTCAGATCCACGCGCAATCCGTCGAAGTGAAAGTCATCCAGCAAAGCCGCGGCGCTGCTGGTGAACATCTGGCGCACGTTCTCCTCTTTGAAACGCGGCGTGTATCCGGACGATAAATTGTTCAGGTAACCGCCGGCGAGATTCCCAGGGTAGTCACTTGGCTGCCCTTCATACCAGTACCAGGTGTTATCCTGCGGCGCGACGTTCGGGTCGGCGTCATATCCCCACTCCGAGCGCTCGTTGTCGGAGGTCGCAAAGTGGTTGTACACGACGTCCAGAATGACGGCGATGCCGCGCTGATGGCAGGCGCGCACGAAATGCTTCACTTGGTTGCCGCCGCCCGCGCTGGTTTGCAGACAGAAGAATAACGACGTGCCATAGCCCCACTGCAGATCGCCGTCGAATTCCAAGACCGGCAGCAGTTCCACGGCATTCACTCCCAGGTCCGGTCAATTTGTCTACGAACGCCATGGCGTCGGCGAATGTTCCCGACGATGTGGAAGGAAATCCGAGCGAGCCCACGTGCAGCTCGTAGATGACGAGATCCTGGAGGTTCTGCGGGGGCTTTCGCCCGCCGGTGTATTCGCTGGCCCAGAACTCATCCTCGGGAATCAGGGTCTGCTTCTCGATCCCGGTGTCGTTAAAGTCTTCGGTGAGTTGATCGGGATCGGAAACCACGGAACAACTTACGATTCCGTCGAGATCCAAATAAGAACCAGAATAGTGTGCACCGCCTGGATTGGTTCCTCCACGGCCCACCTGGTTGCGCGAGAAAATGTCGACCTTGTAAGTCGTCTCACCCTGCTCGTTGGTGATCCGGTACATGTAGAGGCGATTGAAATAGGCGTCGAAATCGGCCAGAGCCGGCGTTGCCGCAAAGTCGGTCTCGAAAATGCCGCCGCCTTTGGACGCTAGCGGCACAATCGCGGCCGCGGCATCCATGCCCGTGCCATCGTCAGAGATGTAACCTGTCGGCGTGCCGCTCGCCAGATCGAACGGAGCGAAAACAACGTCCACTTTCTGCGCGTGCGGCGCCCACACCCCGAACCGAATGCCCGGATCTGCGGAACCTGCCGGGAAATATTTCTGCGCGCCGAATCGGCGGCCCGTCACGAACCAGTAATCCTGCTGCGTTTCACCCGCCGACAAAGTAAAACTTCGAACGCGCTGATCCGAGTTCTCGTCCGGCACCTCAGTGACCACCACCCAAGTGCTGGGCGCTCCGGCGATATCGGCGAACACGCCCCATTGGAATACGGTTCCGTCTTGGCCGGCGCCGAATGACACACTTGCGCTGAAGGCGTCGCAGCCGGTTTCGTCCACGGAAGGCGCCATCGGCGATTCCGTCCATTGATTAGAAAACTGTCCGGCGCCATTCCAGCTTCCGGACAACCGAACGTTGCTGAATAAGTGGCGCTTTAAGCCACTATGAAATGTGAAATTAACCGTAATGGTTGCCATTTGCGATCCTCCTTCGCGGCTGGCAGCGACGCGGCCTCTTCGTATGAGGATCTCACAATCCGCGTCCATCCGTGGCCCGTTTGATTTCTCCGCCCCAACCCCGCACGCTACAATGTAATTTTCACGGAGGCCCCATGGCTGCACTTCCCCGGCGCACTTCTGTGCCCGTCAAAATCGGCGACGTTTGGGTGGGCGGCGACCACCCCATCGTGGTCCAGTCCATGACCAACACCGACACCGCCGACACCGCCTCCACCGTCAATCAGGTGATGGCGCTCGCCCAGGCCGGCTCCGAACTCGTCCGCGTCACCGTCAACACCGAAGCCGCCGCCCAGGCCGTCCCCAAAATCGTCGACACGCTCGACAAATTCGGCGTCCGCGTCCCCATCATCGGCGACTTCCACTACAACGGCCACATCCTGCTCAAGAAGTATCCCGACTGCGCCCGCGCCCTGGCCAAATACCGCATCAATCCCGGCAACGTCAACATCGGCAAGAAGCACGACGACAACTTCCGCACCATGATCGAAGTGGCCATCGAGTACAATCGCCCGGTGCGCATCGGCGTCAACTGGGGCTCGCTCGATGGGGCGCTGCTCACGCGCATGATGGATGAAAACTCGCGCCTGCCCGAGCCGCTGGACGCCATGGAAGTGACCATGAACGCCATCGTCGCCAGCGCGATCTTCTCGCCGCGCAGGCCGCCGAAAGCTACGGGCTCGGCCGCGACAAGATCATCCTGAGCGCCAAGGTCAGTCGGGCGTCCAGGATCTGATCATGGTCTACCGCAAGCTCGCCGCCCAGTGCGATTACGCGCTGCACCTTGGGCTCACCGAAGCCGGCCTCGGATCGAAAGGCATCGTCGCCACCACCGCCGCGCTTTCGGTGCTGTTGCAGGAAGGCATCGGCGACACCATCCGCGCCTCGCTCACTCCGCTCCCCAATGGCGACCGCACCGAAGAAGTCATCGTCTCCCAGCAGATTCTGCAAGCGCTCGGGCTGCGCAGCTTCACCCCGCAGGTCACCGCCTGCCCCGGCTGCGGCCGCACCACCAGCACGTTCTTCCAGGACATGGCCGACCAGATCCAGACCTACCTGCGCGAGCAGATGCCCGCCTGGAAGGAGCGCTACGCCGGCGTCGAAGAGATGAAGGTGGCGGTGATGGGCTGCGTCGTCAACGGCCCCGGCGAATCCAAGCACTCCCACATCGGCATTTCGCTGCCCGGCACGTTCGAAGAGCCCGTCGCGCCGGTTTACGTCGACGGCAAGCTCTCCATTACGCTGCGCGGCGACCGCATTGTGGCCGAATTCATCGAAATCCTGAACAATTACGTCGACCGCCGCTATGCCGGCCGCGTGGCCGAAACCACGTCCGTTTGATCCATGCCGTTCGCCCATTAACCAGCCCCGGCCGCAAGAATACTTCGGCCCTGCAATAGTTTACCCGCCCACTGTGGCCGCGGCCCGCCGGACCTCGTGCTACTCTCTGTCCGCAATGTTTTCCTTCCAGTTCATCCGCCACCGGCAAAATGCGTCACCAAACACAAAAATACCCCTGATGCGTCCAAGACCGCGTCCACGGCACATCGCCGTCACCCATCCTTAAATCCCCGATCCCTAATCTTTTCAATGATCTCGGCCGATATTACCCGTAGTAGTGGAACCCCGAAAACAGCCTAGACGATCCATCCTTATCGCCGCCCGCCTGATCAGCCTGGTCATCGGATTGGCTGGCGCCGAGGGCATCCTATGGTTTGGCGGCTATCCAAGCTGGTGGCAGACGCTCCACGTCTCGCGTGACGATTCCGAGTACGCCCCGGACCCGCAGCTCGGATGGAAAAACCGCGAAGGCCAGTTCGACCTGGTAGACCCCCAGCGCAACAGTCCCTTCCACTACACCAATTGGAGCCAGGGCCGCCGCGCCACTTCCGATCGCGAGCCCACCCCCACCCAAAAGCCGCGCGTTCTGTTTTTCGGGGACTCCTACGTTCAGGGCTACGGGCTTTCCAACCAGCAAACATTCCCCTGGATCGTGCAAAAGAACCATCCTGAACTGGCGGTCTCCAATTTCGGTACGGCCGATTACGGAACCTATCAATCGTATCTGGCGATGGCGAAGTACGTCCATGGTCCCTGCTCGGTTTTCTATCTCTTCAACACCTTTCACGAACTGCGGAACGTGGCCGAGCCGGACTGGCTTCGAATTGTCAAACAACCTCCGTCAGGCCTGTTCTTCCCCTATGTGGACCTGGCCGGCGGGACGTTGCGGGCGCACCAGTCTCATGGCGAAATGGTGTGGCCGCTGAGCCGCTGGCTGCGCACCGCCGCGCTTGCACAGGATTATTACCAGCGCATCGCCACTTACTCGCGCATGCGGAATAAGCGCAACGTCACCCAGACGCTGCTCGCGAAGATGAACGAAACCGTGCTCTCGGCCGGCGGCAAATTCACAGTGATCTTCTTTGACATGACGCCCGATCAGCGCCGCGATTACAGCCAATTTGCCCGATCGCATAGCATCCGCTTCGTCGATTGCGAACATCCGGAAATGACCGACAGGCATCTTCGGCTGCCGGACGGGCATCCCAATGCGGAATTGAATCGCTTGCTGGCCCAATGGATTGAGCCGCTGCCGCTAGCCGGGGAGGGAGGCAACCAGCGTGCCCAAACATTCTGATCGCGCCGCTCTGAGCGCAGTGTTGAGCCCGGATGCGGAAGTGGCCGTGAAGCCTTCCTCCAACCGGACCTTTGGCTTGGTATTCGCGGTGTTCTTTGCCTTGGTGGCATTCCTGCCGATTGTTCGCGGCCACGCCGTGCGCCGCTGGGCGTTGCCTCTCGTTGTCCTGTTTTTGCTCGCCGCGCTCACCGCCCCCAAAATCCTCACGCCCCTGAACCGCGTCTGGACCGCGCTTGGCACGCTGCTGCACAATATCGTCAATCCGCTGGTTCTCGGCATCCTGTTCTATCTCGTCTTCACGCCCTTTGGATGGGTGCTGCGCCGGATGGGAAAGGATTTCCTGCGTCTGCGTCCCGATCCCGGCGCAACCACCTATTGGATTCCCAGGCAGCCCCCGGGCCCGCCGCCCGAAACAATGTCGAGGCAGTTTTAGGAGCCCCGTGTCTACCTTAATCGAGCTTTGGTCCTTTATGCGCGAGCGGAAGAAATTCTGGTTGCTGCCTATCTTCCTGATGATGATCGTTCTGGGCGGCCTGCTGATCTTGACGAAAATATCCGCCGTCGCGCCCTTCATCTACACCCTGTTTTAGCCCGATGAAAATCCTGGGCATCTCGGCGTTCTATCACGACAGCGCGGCCGCGCTGGTGGTGGATGGCGAGATCGTGGCCGCCGCCCAGGAAGAGCGCTTCAGCCGCAAAAAGCACGACGCGCGCTTTCCCTGCGCACGCCGTCCGCTATTGCCTGGAAGCTGGCGGACTGAATGCCGCGGACCTGGACTCAGTGGTCTTCTACGACAAGCCGTTTCTCAAGTTCGAGCGGTCTGCTCGAAACCTATCTCATGTTCGCGCCTTCCGGATTCGCCTCCTTCCGCATGGCCGTGCCGCTGTGGATTCGCGAAAAACTCTTCCAGAAGGACCTGCTGCAATCCCACCTGAAAGAATTCGCATCCAAAATCGATTGGGCCGCGAAACTTCGATTCACCGAACATCACTTAAGCCATGCCGCCAGCGCCTTCTTTCCTTCCCCTTTTGAAGAAGCTGCGGTCCTGACCATGGACGGCGTCGGCGAATGGGCCACAACCTCGGTCGCGCATGGCCACGGCAATCAGCTCGAAATCCTGAAGGAAATCCACTTCCCGCATTCGCTCGGGCTGCTCTATTCGGCGTTCACTTATTACACCGGATTCAAGGTCAATTCGGGCGAGTACAAGCTCATGGGCCTGGCGCCCTATGGCGAGCCAAAGTTCACCCGGCAAATCTTCGATCATCTGATCGACGTGAAACCAGACGGCTCCTTCCATCTGAACCTGGATTACTTCAACTACTGCGCCGGCCTGACGATGACCAACCAGCGCTTTCATCGCCTGTTCGGCCTGCCGCCGCGCAAGCCATCTGAACCTCTGACCCAGCAGCACATGGACATTGCGGCCTCCATCCAGTCCGCGCTCGAAGAAGTGATCCTCAGGCTGACGCGATCGCTCGCGGCCGAAACCGGCGTACCCAATCTCTGCCTGGCCGGCGGCGTCGCGCTGAACTGTGTGGCCAACGGCAAGGTGCTGCGCGACGGCCATTTCAAGAACATCTGGATCCAGCCGGCGTCGGGCGATGCGGGCGGCGCTCTTGGAGCCGCGCTCGCGGCGCATTATCAATTCCACAATCAGCCGCGCAGCGCCCGCGAATGTCACGACTCCATGCACGGCGCGTATCTTGGTCCCGAGTTCCCGCAAGACGAGATCGAGCGCCGCCTGCGAGCGGCCGGCGCGCGCTTTGAAACCCTCTGCGATTGCGAACTCATCGCTCAATCCGCCGACGCCCTGGCCGATGGCAAGGCCCTCGGCTGGTTTCAAGGACGCATGGAATTTGGCCCGCGTGCGCTGGGGGCCCGGTCCATCCTGGGCGACGCGCGGTCGCCATCCATGCAAAGCGTGCTGAATCTCAAGGTCAAATATCGCGAGTCCTTCCGCCCCTTTGCGCCTTCCGTGCTGCGCGAGCGCGTCGGCGACTATTTCGATCTAGACACCGACAGCCCCTACATGCTCCTGGTCGCCGATGTCGTCGAACATCGACGCCTCGCCATGACCGAAGATGAAGAAAAGCTCTTCGGAATCGCCAAGCTCAACATCCCGCGCTCCGATATTCCCGCCGTCACGCACGTCGATTATTCCGCGCGCATTCAAACCGTTCATCAGGACACCAATCCCCGCTACCACGCGCTGATCTCCGCCTTCGAGCAGCGCACCGGCTGCCCGGTGGTCGTCAATACCAGCTTCAATGTGCGCGGCGAGCCGATCGTCTGCACGCCCGAGGACGCCTTTCGCTGTTTCATGGGAACCGAAATCGAAACGCTCGCCATCGGCAACTGCTTCCTGCGCAAGGAAGACCAGGACCCCAGCCTGAAGCAGAACTACCAAACCTCCTTCGAGCTGGACTAGCCGGTATACTTGTGGCACGGGCGCAATTTTCCGCGTCCTCCCGGCATCTTTCGTATTTCCGCCGCCGAAAACTATTGAGGAGTAGCGATTGTCTCTCGAAGACGACCTGTACGAGCAGCGCATCCAGCGCATCGCCGAAATCGAAGCGCTCGGCTTCCAGCCCTACGGCCAGCGTTTCGATTTCACCCACACCATTCCCGCAGATTCTGGCCGAATACGGCGCGAAAACCGCCGAAGCAGCTGGCGAGCCGCGCGTCCAGGTTCGCGTCGCCGGCCGCATCATGACCATCCGCCGCATGGGCAAGGCCGGCTTCGCGCACCTGATGCAGAACGGCGAGCAGCTCCAGGTCTACGTCCGCAAGGATGCGGTCAGCGAAAAGGAATACGCGCTGTATCAGCTGCTCGACCTGGGCGACATCATCGGCGTGGAAGGCTACCTGTTCCGCACCCGCACCGGCGAGCTGAGCGTTCACGTCGAGAACCTGTATTTCCTCTCGAAGATCCTGCTCTCGATGCCCGAAAAGTGGCACGGCCTGGAAGACGTCGAGACCCGCTACCGCCAGCGCTATCTCGATCTGATCGCGAATCCGGAAGTCCGCAAAGTCTTCGTCACGCGCGCGAAAATCGTCGCGTCGCTGCGCCGCCAGCTCGAAGCGCGCGGCTTCCTCGAAGTGGAAACGCCCATGATGCAGCCGATCTACGGCGGCGCCGCGGCGCGGCCGTTCGTCACGCACCACAACACGCTCGATATCGATCTGTACCTGCGCATCGCGCCCGAGCTGTATCTGAAGCGCCTGGTGGTGGGCGGCCTGGAGCGCGTCTACGAAATCAATCGCAACTTCCGCAACGAAGGCATCTCGACGCAGCACAACCCCGAGTTCACCATGCTCGAGTTTTATCAGGCCTACACCGACTATCACGGGCTGATGGATCTTTCCGCAGAACTGCTGCGGCAGGCCGCCATCGACGCCACCGGCGGCACCGAGGTCGAATATCAGGGCACGCAACTCGACTTCGGCAACATCCGCCGCGTCTCCATGCGCGAAGCCGTGGGCGATTCCAGTTTGAAAGGCCACGCGCTGGTGGAAGCGTTCGAGCGCGACGTCGAACCGAAGCTTATCCAGCCCACCATCATCTACGATTATCCGGTCGAAGTCTCGCCGCTTTCGAAAAACAAGCCCGACGATCCGGACTTCGTCGAGCGCTTCGAGATCTTCGCCGCCGGCATGGAAATCGGCAACGCCTTCACCGAGCTGAACGATCCGCGCGAGCAGCGCCGCCGCTTCGAGGCGCAGCTCGCCATGCGCGAAAAAGGCGACGACGGAGGCGCATCAGATGGATGAGGATTACGTGCGCGCGCTATCCTACGGCCTGCCGCCCACCGGCGGCGAAGGCATCGGCATCGACCGGCTGACCATGATCCTGACCAATTCGCGCTCCATCCGCGACGTGATTCTGTTTCCGCTTCTGCGCCCTCAGTTATGACCGCAGTACGTTCGAGTTTTTCGTCGCCAGCCGCTACCTGCGCGCCAAACGCAAGCAGGCGGTGATTTCGGTGATCACCGTCATTTCCGATCGCCGGTGTCGCCGCCGGCGTGGCGGCGCTGGTCATCGGCATCGCCATCAACAACGGATTTCGCGACACGCTCCAGCGCAGCCTGCTCGGCGCCACCGCGCACGTGATGATTCTCGAGAAAGAACCGGCGGAGGGAATCGCCAACTGGCAGCGAGCTCGATCCCAAGCTGCGCAAGCTTCCCCACGTAGTCAGCGTTGCGCCCAACCTCTACGGACAGCGTGTTCCTTGCCGGACCGCTTGGAGGCAGCCAGGCCGGAGGCGCCGAGCTCAAAGGCATCCCGCGTCGATAATCCGCCCGACATGCTGAAACATTTGAAGCAGGGCTCGTTTGACAAGCTGAACGACACCGAGCGGCCTTCCGGGCATCATCCTCGGTTCGCGCCTGGCGCAGAAGCACCGGCATGCTGCTCGACAGCGTGGTCAACGTGCTTATCAGTCCGCAGGGCGGAACTGACGCCGTTCGGACCTGCAATTCCGCAGCCCTTCCGTTTCCGCGTGGTCGGAATCTTCGAATCCGGCTTTTACGACATCGATTCGACTTTGGGCCTTCACGTCGCTCAGCCTCGCGCAGGAAGTGTCTTCAGCCTGGGCAACGTCGTCAACTCCATCGAGCTGCGGCTCGACGACATCTACAAAGCGCCCGAGGTCGCGCAAGCTGGCCGAGAAGATCATCGGTCCGAAGCTCGTCGCCAACACCTGGATGGAGCAGTATCACCAGATCCTGAACGCGCTCAGCATGGAGCGCATCGTGACCGCCGTCACCATCGGCCTGATCGAAATCGTGGCCGCTCTCAACATCCTGATCACGCTGATCATGATGGTGATGGAGAAGAATCGCGATATCGCGCGTGCTGATGTCGATGGGCGCCAAGCGCCGGCAGATCCGGCGAGATTTTCATGCTGCAGGGCGTGTTGATCGGAGCGGTGGGAACAGCCATCGGGCTCACTCTCGGCTACTCGCTGTCGATCCTCGCCGATCATTACCGCTGGCTGCGTTTGAATGAAGACGTCTACTCGCTCAGCTATGTGCCCTTCAATCCGCACTGGCAGGACGCCATCTGGATCGCCGCCGCCGCAATCTTCGTCAGCCTGATCGCGACGCTGTATCCGGCCAAAGCCGCCACGTCCATCGCGCCGGTGGAAGCTCTGCGCTACGAATAGTCCGCTAGGCGCACAGCGTGCGGTTCGTAAATGCAGAACGGATCCTGCCCCAACGGATCGCCCGTGGCTTCGTACGCCCTGGCGCGCGATCCGCCGCACAGCGCATGATATTCGCAGTGGCCGCAGCGCCCGTGAAATTGCCCCGGATCGTGCAGGCCCAGGAACACCGGCGAATTCCGGTAAACATCCACCAGCCGATCCTGTCGAACATTGCCGGCGGCAAGCGGCAGAAAGCCCGCCGGGCAGATCTCGCCGGTGTGCGACACAAACACGATGCCGTGTGCCGTCGCGGATTCCGAATCCGCGATAGGCCGGGCTCTTCTTGATCTCATCGCCGGCCAGCCCTTCGGCGCGCATCAGATCCAGAGCAACCCGCCGGTAAGACGGAGCTTCGGTGGTGGCAACGATGAACGGCGCAATCTTCGATGTTTCGTAAATCCAGCCCATCAGTTGCTTCGCCCTGCTCGGCGCGTGAGCGGTTGCAGCACCTTGCCGCGGCCCACCGAAATCAGGAAGAACAGGCTCCAGCGCGCGATGCCCAGCGGTTTCAAAAGCTCGTAAATCGCAGGGATATCGCTCGGCGGTTTCCGCCGACGCCAATGTGTTCACTTGCAAAGGCAGCCCGAGTTCCTGCGCCCAACGCATGGCTTGGATGGTTCGATCGAATGTGCCGGCTACGCCGCGAATCGAGTCATGCCGCGCGGCCGAGACCCATCCAGGCTCAAGCCCAGGCCCTCGACGCCGTGTCGCTGGAGCTTCGCTCAAAACGTCGCGAGTGAGGGCGGGGCTGGCGGCGGGGGTGATGGAGACGCCGATTCCGAGATTGCGGGCCTCATCGATCAGCTCGTAAAGGTCGCGGCGAGCGAGCGGATCGCCGCCGGTGAGGATCAGCTGCGGGAGGGGCGCGCCGAAATCGAGGATCTGGTGCAAGAAGGCCAGTGCCTTCGTCAAAGGACAGTTCCTGAGGGTGAGCCGTGGCAACGGCCTCGGCGCGGCAATGCCGGCAGGCGAGCGGACAGGCCTGCGTCATTTCCCAATAAACGTTCAGAGGCGTCTGCGCGTAGTCGCGCAGTTTGTGATGAGAGGAGCCATTGTGCTGAGTCCACTGTGCCGGCATATGGCAATACCAAGCAAAATTGGGGCCATCCCGGTGGGCAGCCCCTCTCAGACGGAATCACGCCATCTGAAGCTAGCGGCCTCAGTGACCATCGTGATCGGGGTCACCTTGCGCCAGGTCATTTGTTTCGGTGGCTTTCTTGCTTAGCACCACCGTATCTTGCGGTTGTTGCTGGTTCTGGCTGTTCTTTTGGGTCTGGGTGTTCTGCTGGCTCTGCTGTGCTTGATACGCTTGCGCAGCGTGGGAACTACCGGATACGCCGTTAATCATAGTGTTCTCCTGACGCATTGCTTATCGGGCGGGTGGGAAAAAGTCTTAGGCGGCGATTTCCGGCGGGAATACCGGCGGCAACGCGATAAACTAAACCTGTAGACAATCATGGCTTGGCCGGTGTTGTTGCTGGCCCGCGAGTTGGATCTCGGGGGCAGCGAGCGCCAAATCACCGAGATCGCGAAGACGCTGGATCGTTCGCGATTTAACCCGCACGTTGGATGCTTTCGCCCGCAAGGGATCCGCAATGCGGAACTCTGCGCCGCCGGTGTGCCCATCGTCCACTTCCCCGTGAATTCCTTCGCATCCCTGGGAGCGCTGTCGGAAGCCTGGAAGCTCGCCAATTACATCCGGCGGCACCGCATCCGGCTGGTACATAGCTTCGATTATCCACTCACTTTGTTCGGTGTTCCGGTGGCGCGCTGCCTGACGCGCGCCGTGGTGGTGTCCAGCCAGCGCTCGCATCGTTCCCTGATCCCGCGCCAAATACCGGCGATTGGTTCAATGGACGGATCATATGGCGGACGCCATTGTGGTGAATTGCGAGTTTGTACAGCGGCACCTGCGGACAAACGAAGGCGTTCTCGCCGAACGGATGCGGCTCTGTTACAACGGCGTGGATCTGGATCAATTTGCGAGGCGGGAAAGTCCGCGCGATGCGCTCGCGATCGGCGTGGTCTGCGCGCTGCGGCCGGAGAAGGATGTCACCACGCTGATCGAAGCCTTCGCCGCGTATCCGGCGCCCGGGATTGCGGCTGATGATCGTCGGGAGCGGCTCCATGCAGGAGGAGCTGCGTGCGGTGGCCGCCGCGCGGGGTTTGGCCGGCGACTGCACCTTTGTTCCCGCCACCGGCCAGGTAGCGGAATGGCTGCGCGCGATCGACATTTTTGTTTTGCCGTCGCGCTCCGAGGCGCTGTCCAACGCGCTGCTGGAAGCCATGGCCTGCGGATGCTGTCCGGTGGCTTCCCGAGTGGGCGGTAACGTGGAACTGATTCGCCACGGCGAGAACGGAATGCTCTTTGAGGCCGGCGATGTGGAGCAACTCAGCGGTGTTCTGGACACGCTGGTCGAGCTCCGGGTGCTGCGCGAGCAGCTGGCTGCCAGGGCGCGTTCCACGGCCGAACAGTTTTCCATTCGCGCTTCGGCGGCGCGCATGGAAGAGATTTATACGGAATTAATCGAGGCGCGCGAAAAGGTGAGCGATACAGCGCGGCCCATTGCGGTCCGATTTGAGACCACGAATATTGCGCGCAGCGTGCTCGGGCATTGGCCGCGAGACGCGCGCCAGTCCGGGTTCCTGAGCAGCCGCAGGACGCAGGCGAGCCATGGCACGGTGATCGTTGGGCGCGAAGAGCAGGCCGTTCACTTCATCTTCGACCATGTTGGAAACCCCGCCAGCATTGCTGGATACAACGGGCAAGCCCGAGGCGAAGCACTCCAGCAGCGAGAGCGGCATGTTGTCGGCATTCGGGCTCATGAGGTAAATGTCCGCGGAATCGTAAAGGGCCGCCATAGCGTCCGGTGAAACTGGACCGATGAATCGCGTTTGCCGCAGCCCGAGCGCGGCCGCGAGCGCTTCCAGCTCTTTCCGTAGCGGCCCATCGTGCGCGATGGTCAAGCGCGCTTCCGGATAGCGCTGCTGAACGATGGCGAACGCGCGCAGCATGCAGGCCGGGTTGTATTCAGAGGCCAAGCCGCGATTGTGCAGGAAAACGGGGCGGGGGCGCGGCCGGCTCGCGATAAGCCAGCGGGTCGGCCACGTTGTGAATGCGCGTGGCGGGCAGCCGGAAACGCGTGAAGACCTCTACCAGATAGTCCGACGGCACAACGATCGTGGTGGCCAGCCGCATCAGCCGGCGCGCCATGGGCCAGCCCGCCAGATGATCCCTGGCGCGTCCGTCGTGGTAGTTCAGGATGGTTCGCTTCCCCCATAGGTGCGCGAACAGCAGGGCCGGAACGGGCGCCAGGTAGAACGCCAGGAATCCCGGCGTGAAAATGTGCAGGACATCGGCGCGCCCGATCGCCGCGGCCAGCCGCGCCAGATAAAGAACGAGAGTAATCAGCGTCCGCACGTACTTCATGCTCAGCGCGGGGTGCAGCCGCGGATTGACCGGCAGAAATCGAACTTGAACGGAGGGTTCCTTTGACAGGCAGCGCAGCAACTGGTTGGCTTGCATGGACTGTCCGCCGATGATGTCGAGCGAGGGTGCGATCAGCAGAATGCGGATGGGGCGCGCCGCTTCGGGCCCGGAGTCCCTGACGTGGTGCGTGTCATGGCTCACCTTCGCGAAAACAGTGGGCTTCGTCTTCAGCATGGCCTTACCCCTGTTGCTGGTCCGCCGCATGGACCGCGAGCAGTACGGCCTGTACAAGCAGGCCTTTCTGGTGGTCTCCACGGCCATGACCATGCTGCCGCTGGGGATGGGCATGAGCGCCTTTTATTTCCTGCCCCGGGAAAAGACGCGGCAGCGAGAAACTGTTTTGAACATTGTGCTGTTCGATGTTGCGGTGGGCGCGCTGGCTTGCGCAACGCTGGTTCTCTATCCCTCCATTCTCACGGCGATCTTTCGGCGACCCGCGGCTGGCGCGCTATTCGCTCCTGGATCGGCGCCGCGATTCTGTTCTGGATCGCGGGAGCTTTTCTCGATAAGGTTCCGGTGGCGAACGGCGAAATCCGCCAAGCGTCGGCGTTCATCGTCGGAATACAGGCCTCGCGCGCGCTGATCTTCGTCGGCGCCGTGGTGTTCTTCGGAACACTGCGGTCGCTGCTGGCGGCGGCGGTGCTTGCATGGATTGATCCAGATTTGTCGTGTTGCTTTGCTATCTGGAATCGCGCTTTAGCGGGGTTCTGGCGCGCCTTCGATTGGAAGATGTTGCGCGCCCAGTTGTCTTACGCCATTCCGCTCGGGCGCCGCGGGAACTTTGATGATTGTGCAGACCGACCTGCACAACTATTTCGTGTCGAATCATTTTGGGCCTTCCTTGTTCGCGGTGTATTCGCTCGGGACGCTGCAGTTGCCTTTGATGGGGCTGATCCAGGAAGCCACCAATTCGGTTCTCATCACGCGCGTCAGCATGCTGGAAAAGCAGGGCGAATTCCGCGCCATTGTCCTGTTGCTGGCGCATGCGGCGCGTAAACTCGCGGCGGTCTACTTTCCGGTTTACGTTTTCCTGCTGGTGGCGGGCCGCGAGTTCATCCGGTTCTTGTTCACCGCGCGCTTTGCCGAGAGCTGGCCGATTTTCGCGGTAAATCTCACACTGCTGCCGCTGGGAATTGTTTTGCTGGATCCGCTGTACCGCGCCTTCGAGCGGGAAAGTTACTTTCTGTTGCGGCTTCGTCTGGTGTTGGCGGCGGTCTTGATTGTGACGCTGTGGCTGTTCACCGCGCGTCTCGGCTTGCTGGGAGTGATCGCGATGGTGGTAATGTTGGCCGCCATCGAGCGGGCAGTGATGGCCATTCATTTCGGAAAACTGTTGGGCGTCACAGGCCGTGATCTGGTTTTGCTGCGAGATGCCGCCAAGGTCGCCAGCGCCGCACTGGCGGCCGGCGCGGTTGCGGAAATGATCCGGTGGTCTCTGGCCCGGGAGAGCGCTTTTACCGTGCTGGTGGCCTGCGGCGTGGCTTTCGCTGGCGTCTACCTGGCCATCCTGGCGCGCTGGTGGCGGGTTTCCGTGCCGGGACCTTTGACCAGCAGAGCCACTTCGGCGGGAGTGAGCGCACGGTAGTGCCCGATGGGCAGATCGCCGATACGCAGGCTGCCGATCTGAACGCGCACCAGCTTCAGCACCTTGCTCCCGATGGCCTCCAGCATGCGGCGCACCTGGCGGTTGCGGCCTTCCTGGATCGTGATCTCGATGAATGAGTATTTCGCCGAATCGCGGACGCGCTTCACTTGCGCGGGTTGCGTGGGGCCATCGCTCAACGCCACGCCTGAGCGCAATTGCTGAAGCTGATCGTCGGAGAGCAAGCGTGGACGCCTTCACGAGATACGTCTTGGGAACCTTGTAATCGGGATTGGTAACGCGTTCGGCAAACTGGGTGTCGCTGGTGAGCAGCAGCAATCCGCTGGTATCCTGATCCAGCCGGCCGACGGGAACCACCCAGCGTCCCGCGCCGATCACGTTGGATCAGATCGTAAACCGTGGCGCGGCCTTCGGGATCTTTGAAGGTGGTGATGTAGCCGGTGGGCTTGTAGAGCAGCAGGTAGATCTTTTCGCCGGCCTGGACAGGTTTGTCGTCTAAAGTGACTTTGTCGCGCGCCAGGTCCACCCAATGATCGGGCGTCTGGATCAGCTTTCCATTCACCTTCACGCGGCCGGCCCCGATCCACTTGCGCGCGTCGGTGCGCGATCCCAAGCCGGCCTTCGAGAGCACGCGTTCCAAAGTTTTCAACGGGCGCTTGCCGGGTGCGGGCTGGTCTTCACGCCAATACACTAGCATGCGGTGTAGTTGGGATTCGGCCTGATTATTCTCGCGGCTGGTGTACGCTGAAAGCAGCAGCACCTGGAATGCGGAACGTTACGCTGATCCGGGGCGCGCGGCAATTGCTGACATTGCGCGGCCCGAGCGGCCCCCGGCGCGGGACCGATCTCCGAAACCTGGGAATCATTCAAGACGGCGCGGTCCTGGTGGCCGACGGCCTGATCGTGGAAGTGGGCCCCAGCCGGCGCGTGGAGAACCTCGCGCTGGCGCGCGGCGCCGATGAGATCGACGCCAGCGGCTGCGTGGTGCTGCCAGGTTTTGTCGATAGCGACGTCCGCGTGGTAAGGGGGCCGGTTCAGGATCTGTCCCCGCGCGCGTTAAAGATGCTGGCCCTGCGCGTGGTAGACGAAGCTGTGCGATGCGGGACGACGGCCATGGAGGCGAAGTCCGGCCTGGGACTAACCGAGGCAGGGGAGATGAAGATTCTGCGCGTCCACGCGGCGCTGCGGGAGTTGCCTCTGACTTTGGTTTCCACGTTCGTTGCGCGCGACGTCACGGCGGGATTCAATGAGCGGTTCTTGCCCATTCTGAGGCGGCGCAAGCTGGCGGATTTCGCCGAGATTGGGTGCGAGACGGAAGCCCGGCAGTTCCTGAAGCTCGCGCGCGAGCTGGGCCTGGGGTTAAAGGTTGGCTCCGGCGCCATCGCGCTGGCCACCTCCATCGGGGCGGTTACGGTGGACGACGTAGTGGAGGTAACCGGCCGCGATGCGATGCTGCTGGCCCAATCGGAAACCATCGCCACCCTGTCGCCGGGTGCGGCGTTCCATCTCCAGGCGCAGAACTACGCCCCGGCGCGCGTGCTGATCGACAGCGGCGCCGCGGTGGCGCTCGGGAGCGGGCTTCATCCACCCAACATGCAGATGACGATCGCACTGGCATGCAATGCGATGAACATGACGGCCGCGGAGGCCATCGCCGCGGCCACCATCAATGGCGCGCACGCGATGCGGCTGGCGGCAAGCATCGGGTCCATCGAAGCCGGCAAGAGCGCGGACCTGACGATACTGGGCGTGCCGGATTATCGGGAGTTGCCGTATCATTTTGGTGTGAATCTGGTGAACCTGGTGATGATCCGAGGGACGGTGCTGGTGGAAAGGTCTGAAGTAAAGTGGCCGGCCCGCTGATCGAATGCGTTGCGAATTTTTCCGAGGGGCGCAACGCTTCCGACCGTGCGCGCGATTGAAGATGCGATCGCGTCGTCCGATGGCGTGCTGGTGCTGCGCGCGGAAAGAGACGCGGATCACAACCGGTCCGTAATCACGTTCGCCGGGCCGCCGGATGCTGTGGCCGAAGGCGCGCTGCGCGGGATTGCGGTAGCGGTGGAGCGCATCGATCTGCGCCAGCATGCGGGCGTGCATCCACGGATGGGCGCGGCGGACGTGATTCCGTTCGTTCCGTTGGAAGGCGCGACGCTGGCCGATTGCGTGGCTATCGCGCGGCGCACGGGCGAAGAGGTTTGGAAGCGGCTGTGCGTGCCGGTGTACTTTTACGAGGCCGCGGCCACCAGTCCCGATCGCCGGATGCTCGAGAATTGCCGGCGCGGAGGCTTCGAGAATCCCAAGATAGCGCCCGACTTAGGCGGACCCGCGCTGCATCCATCGGCGGGCGCGTGCATTATTGGGGCGCGAAAGATTCTGATCGCGTTCAATATCAATCTGCAGACCGATAACGTGGCGGTGGCGCGGGAAATCGCGCGCAAAATTCGCACGTCATCGGGCGGAATGCCGTTCGTCAAAGCGCTAGGGTTGCCGCTGGCCGGGCGTGGGCTGGCGCAGGTGTCGATGAATCTCACCGATTTCGAGCAGACGCCGCTGCATGAGGTCTTCGATGCGGTGCGGCGTGAGGCGGCAGCGCGCGGCGTCGAGATTGCGGGCAGCGAGATTATCGGGCTGGTGCCGAAGAAGGCACTGGAAGATGCGGCCGCGCACTATCTGCGGTGCGAGAACTTCGAGAGCGGGCTGGTGCTGGAGAATCGCCTGGAGAACGCCCGGCGGGCGTTCGAAAACTCGCGGCGGGCGTTAGAATAAGGTTAGTGCTGGTTTCCATCAACCCCCAACCGCAACAACGGCCGGCCTGGCTGCGCGCGCCCGCGCCTTCGGGCGACAACTATCACGAGCTCAAACGCCTGGTTCGTGAACTGAATCTGCACACCGTGTGCGAGAGCGCGGCGTGTCCCAATGTCGGCGAATGCTGGAATCAGCGCACGGCGACGTTCATGATCCTGGGCAATGTTTGCACGCGGCGCTGCGGTTTTTGCGCGGTGCAAAAGGGTCGCTCCGATGACGGTGGATTATGACGAGCCCCGGCGAGTGGCGGAGGCGGTTGCCACGCTGGGGTTGAAGTACGCAGTGGTGACGAGCGTGAATCGGGATGACCGCAAAGACGGCGGCGCGGAACTGTTCGCGCTGACTATCGAAGCGATTCGCGAGCGGATTCCAGGCTGCAGGGTGGAAGTGCTGGTGCCGGATTTTCAGGGATCGCACGCGGCTATGGATATCGTGATGAATGCGCGTCCCGATGTGCTGAATCACAATACCGAAACGGTGCCCAGGTTGTACCGGCAGGTGCGGCTAGGCGCGCGATACGAGCGGTCGCTCGATATGCTGGCGTACGCGAAACAGACGCGGCCGTCAGTGCCCACCAAGTCCGGACTGATGCTCGGGCTCGGCGAAACGGGCGAGGAAGTCCGGCAGGTGATGCGCGATCTGCGCGCGCATCACGTGGATATTTTGACGCTGGGGCAATATTTGCGTCCATCGCTGAAACATTTGCCTATTATTCGCTATATTCCGCTCGATGAGTTCGCTGAATTCAAGCGCTTTGGTTACGAGTTGGGCTTTTCGCACGTGGAATCAGGCCCGCTGGTGACGAAGTTCCTATCACGCAAGTGACGCGGTGTGAGAACAGATTTGGTGCATCGGATCGCTGGACGATGGATCTAACTGTTCAGTGGGGTTGTTTGCCGGGTTGGAAACATGCCGGGGGCTGATTCCGATTGTGCTGCTCCCGCTCGGTTTGGCGCATGGCGGGATTCTGCCCGCGCAGAATGTTCTGGACGACCCCGCGTTCGATCATTTCTACAATCTCGAATACGACCAGGCACTCGCCGGCTTCGTAGCCGACGCTCAAAGATCTCCCCAATCGCCGGATATCCAGAACCATATCGCGCAGACGATTCTTTTTCGCGCCATGTTCCACGGCGGCATGCTCCAGTCCCAGATGCTGACGAGTTCGAACTCGTTTTTGAAGATGCCGAAGTTGGAGATGAGTGCGCCGGATTGTGAGCAATTCACGAATGCGATTCGGCGCGCTATGGAATTGGCGCAGTCGCGCCTGGATCGACAATCCGCACGATGCCGGGGCGCTGTACGCGCTCGGCGTGAGCTATGGCTTACGCGGAAATTATAACTTCGCCGTTCGAAAAGCCTATTTGGATGCGCTGCATGATATCGGCTATGCACGGAAATTCCGTAATCGCGTGACGCGAATGGACCCGGGCATGGTGGACGCCGAACTGACGCAAGGAGTCTTCGAGTATGTGATGGCTCAATCAGGCGGCCAGTGAAGGAAGGATCAACCGGATTGACGCGACCATCTTTCTGGCTGCGATTTACCGGCGTGAGCACCGCTCGCGAGATGCCATCTGCGTCCTGCGGCCGCTGATCCCGCTTCTGCCGCGCAACTATCTATTGCGCCTGGAACTGGCCGAGATGTACGGCGACCTGTCGGATCAAGGCGCTGCGATGGATGTCCTCGATCATGTGGACCGGCTGCGGCGCTCACATGCTCCAGGTTATGAAACGCTCAACGCGGAGTTGCTGAACAAAGTGCGCGAACGTATCCTGATGGATATCGAGAGAAATGGCGCATCCACGGGGAGTTGAGACGAGCAATGTGAAACGCTGCGCCTGGGCGCGCGATGAGATCTCCATTGCTTATCATGACAACGAGTGGGGCGTTCCACTGCATGACGATCGCGGGCTGTTTGAGCTTTTCATTTTAGAAGGCGCGCAAGCGGGCCTGAGTTGGATCACCATTCTCAAAAAGCGGGCCGCCTATCGTCGGGCTTTTGACCGCTTCGATCCACGCAAAGTGGCGCGCTATGACGAGGCCAAGATTGCAGCATTGCTTGCCAATGATGGAATCGTACGGAATCGGCTGAAGATTCGCGCAGCAGTGCAAAACGCCCGGGCGTTTCTCGCCGTCCAGAAGGAATTTGGCGAGCTTCGATCGATACATTTGGCAGTTCACTGGCGGTGTTTCGATTCAGAATCGCTGGCGGCGAACGGATCAGTTGCCGAGCCGTACCGAACAGTCGGATGGGATCAGCAAGGATCTTGCGAAGCGCGGGTTCAAGTTTGCCGGTTCTACGATCTGTTACGCCTTCATGCAGGCTACCGGCATGGTGAACGATCACCTGGTAACTTGTTATCGCTATAAGGAACTCCTCCATCCCTCGAAGTGAGACTCCTGGCGTCCGAGCGGCGCGTCAATAGCCGGAAGCAAACCAAGTGGCCGGCGCGAGCGATGAATTGATTCGGGAGCCGCGATTCCACGCGCGCACGATAGGTATTGCCGTCCATGATGAAGACTTGTGTCTCGGGTTTCTGAAGGGCGCCGGACAGCTTATCCGATTCCAGGACCGGGACAAAATAGCGATCGCCATACCACAGCATTTCATTCATTTCGTCGAAGCGCGGCGCGCCATCGTCATAGAAGGTAATTAGCTCATGGGGAGCGGTGGCGGCAGTGGAGGCGCGCGCGATGGCCCGCGTGTCGACGGCGTGCAGATTCACTGGTGGCCGGATCGCAATCACCAGGACCAGAACCACGAGCGGCGGCGTCAGCACGCGCAAGCCGTTACGCACTGTTCGCACTGGCAACATCCACAGCAGTCCGATGGCGGAGAGAATCGCGAAGGCCGGGTAGGCAGGCAGCATGTAGCGCAGCACTCGGCTTTTGGTGATCGCGCAGAGCACGTAGACGACGGCCGCCCACAGAACGAGTATGCGCAATTTACGGCTTTTGTTTCGAATCACGAAGACCATTCCCGCGATCATGGCGGGCAGCCACGGCCAGTACGATTTCGCGATCATCCAGATATATTCGAAGGCGCCAGTATAGCGGCGCCAGGGAGGCGACAGTGATCCATACACCTCCTGATTCATGTACAGGGAATGTCTCACGAAAAACTCTTCGCCGTATCTGTAAATCCACTGCGCATACCAGGCGGCGGGCGGAAGAAACGCGATCAACGCGGCGCCGATCAAGTAACGGACGGGAGGGCGCCGGCGATTGGCGATCATATCGACAGCGAAGAGCAAGGGAATGCTAAATCCGGCCAGCGCCCGGGTGAGCTGCGCCATGGCGGCGAAGGCCCCCGCGGCAAGAAACCAGCGCGGATCGTCTTCTCCCAGCAGCCAAGTACATACGGAGGCGAGAAAGAAAAACGTGAACGGCACGTCGGTCATGGCGCGCGCGGCATATTTCACAAAATAGATGCTGGTGGCCATGACGAACATAGCGAGCACGCCATGGAACGGATCGCCCGTTAGCCGGCGTCCCAGCCAGGCCACCAACAGAATCACGGCGAGGCCGCAGAGCGCGGACGGGAGTTTAGCGAGCGGATCGGAAAGCCCGAACGGGATAAAGAGCGCGGCCTGCATCCAGGAGAACAGGGGCGGATGCTCGAGCGCCGGACCTCCGTTACTCTCGATCTCCAGCCAATGGCCCGATAAAACTACGTGTTTTGCAACTAAAGCATAGCGTGCGTCGTCATACCCGGCGAGATCGCCAGCGCGAATGGGCGCCAGAAGCAGAATCGCGGAGAGCGCGGCGAGGATCCAGAAGTAACGGTTAGCGCTAGCCAGCGGATCGAGCGTTCGGAGGCTCCGAAAAGCGGTGTCGAACAATCGTCCATTATTACATGTATAATCACCTGGAGCCTTGTAAGCTCTAGCCTCATTGTGCGAGGGAATTGTGACGCTAAACTACGTTCGTTGCGCGCCTTTGATTTTTTGTGCGGCGATTTCTTTCGCCGCCCCCCTTCCGGCTGTTCAGCCGTCAACTCCGTTAACCGCCGTAGTGCTGCCAGACGGAGCGTATTCCAAAGTGGCGCTGCACGAAATGGGTCGTGAGGCAGCTCGCATCCTGAAACAGTCGGGCGTTTCGCTGCGCTGGCAGGTCGGAATACCGGATAAAGCGGTCGGCGGGCTTCTGGTAGTGGTGAAACTGGTAGGCAACTGCGACATGGACGGATCGCCGACCGTTCTAGTCCCCGGTCCGCTGGGTTGGTCGCACGAAGTGAACGGTACCATTCTTCCATTCAGCGATCTGGCCTGCGACAACATTCGCGGCGCTGTAGGAGCCGCTATGTCCGCCGGGAATGACCTGCGTGGAAACATCCTGCTGGGCCGCGCTATGGGCCGGGTGCTGGCACACGAGCTGTATCATGTTGTCGCGGATACTTCCCAGCATGGCCGCGATGGCGTGGCACAAGCGGCGTTGACACCGCGAGAATTAACGTCCGGCCAGTTGTCGCTGGAGCCGTCGGATGCCGCGGCTGTCGAGAACGGGCTGGCCGAAGCGCGCTGACCGGTCCAAGCCAGGACTGAATGCCGCCGACCCGTGGGAGTACCATGGGAGTTTATCCCGCGTGCCCGAGCTCCCCGATATCGTGGTCTATATCGAAGCGCTGGAGAAGCGCATTCTCGGGCAGGTGCTGGAAGGCATCCGGCTGGTGAGCCCGTTTCTGCTGCGCACGGTTGATCCTCCTCTTGCGAGCGCCCCAGGAAAACGAGTAGGCGAATTGCGCAGGGTGGGGAAGCGCATCGCGATTGGTTTGGATGATGAACCCGCCGGCGAAAGGCTTTGGCTGGTACTGCATCTCATGATCGCCGGCCGCTTGCACTGGCAGAAGCGCGGCGCCAAAGTCTCCCGGCCACGAGGTCTGGCAGCGTTCGATTTTTCCAACGGCACGCTGGTCTGGACCGAGGCTGGATCGCAGAAGCGAGCATCGCTGCATGTGATGCGGGGCGAGGCAGGGCTGAGCGCGCTCGATCCAGGCGGCCTGGAAGTACTGGACACCGATCTGGATCATTTCGCGGCGGTCGCTCACGTCAGCCAATCACACGCTCAAGCGCGCCCTCACCGATCCGCGGCTGTTCAGCGGTATTGGCAACGCCTATTCCGACGAGATCCTGTTCGAAGCCCGGCTCTCGCCCTTGGCGCTGACCCAGAAGCTGGCGCGCGAGGAGATCGAACGTCTGTTTCTGGCCGTCCGTACCACTCTCACGCGTTGGATTGAAGAACTGCGCGCCGAAACCGGTGAAGGGTTTCCGGAAAAGGTCACCGCGTTTCGCGAGAAAATGGCGGCGCATGGCCGCTACAAGGAGCCTTGCGTGCGCTGCGGCGCGAAGATCCAGCGCATTCGTTACGCGTCGAATGAGACCAACTACTGCCCGCATTGCCAGACCAAGGGCAAGCTGCTGGCCGATCGCGCGCTGTCGCGCTTATTACGCGAGGATTGGCCGCGGACGCCTGAAGAACTCGAGTTGCTGACCAGGCAATCCTGAAGTCCTAGTGGTGCTCGTGCCCCTGGTGTCCCTCGTGTCCTTCAGGGCGGCCGTGCGATTGCGGTGTATGTTCAGCTGGGCGGCCTGCGGCGTGACCTTCGGGCCGGCCCCCGCCAGCGCGGGGAGCCTCACGCGCGGCGTTCGCCCGGGCTGCGGCAGCGGGTGAATGCGCCAGGGGCCGGCTGGAAAATGCACGTCCTTCCGGTCTGGCTTCGGCGGGTCCTGGATGGTTAAGCCCGGGATGGTTGAACCCGGGATGGTTGAACCCGGAACGGTTGACACCCGGCCGCTCTCCTACCGGTCCACGCGCAAAGCCCTCGCGTGGTGCAGCATGGAAGTTCGCTGGGACGCCCGGGCCGCCGCGTTCGAAGACACCGCGATTGTGTTCGCCGAAGTGACCGTGGTTAAAAACGGAAGGGCTGCGCGAATAGTAGGCGGCATGGTTGTATTCCACTACGCCCCCGCGCCAGTTAGGCGCCCAATGATGAAAGCCCCAGCCGTAGTGAGCGAATAGTGCAACGGAAACACCGACGGCCAAGAATCCGAGTCCGAGGCCGAGCGCGAGTCCGCGCGGCGGCGGGGCAACGTAATAGCCCGCGTAGGGCGAAACCCACCCGCCGTAGATCCGCCACGGATTGTAATAGGGGACATACACCACGTTGGGATTGACGGGAGCGATAAAGATTTGGCCGCCGCTTTCGTACACGCGCTGCTGCGGCGTGGACCGCAAATAGCCCCCTTGCCGCGCCTGCCAGCGCGCGGCCTGGACGGCGTTCATCACATCGCCGGGCTGGTTGTAATAGGCATTGCCGAGCGCGGACGTCCAGTTGTAATTGCGCGCCATGTTGTCGAGCACGGAAGGGAACGCGGTGAGAGCTTTGACGCTGGGGTCCCAGGGCATGCCGTTGGCTGCCTCGGCGCGCTGGCCTGGCGGCATTCCGGCGGTTTGGTGCAGCCAGTTATCCGCATCACTTACTTGCTGGGGATAAGTGGAGGCCGTCAAAATCTGCGCCACCAGCGGGTCCGGATACAGGGCCATCGGCGCCACTAATTGATCGAGCGCCACCGGACCGAGCGGCGCATATCCGCCCTGCCCGTAAAGTTGGCCCGAGGCAAATGGAATGAGCAGAACCGACAACGTCAACGCGATGGATTGCCGCGCGATTTGATACCCTGAGACTGCCCGGCTTGGCTGCATGTCTGTTCCTTTCTTCGTTCCTTTTAGATTACCGGAATCGCTCATTCAGGACCTTAACGTAACTGGGTGATAAGTGCCGTATTACGAGAAAGAGTTGGCGCAGATCGTTGAGGAGTTGAATCGCGCGGCTCCAGTACCGCGTGATGCGCGCGAGCCCGCGCCGCCGGAAAACCTCGGGAATCTGGAATCGCTGGATCAACTGTTGACCTATGCCGTTCGACAGACGGCATCGGATCTGTTGCTGATTGCCGGTGCTCCGGTTACGCTTCGCGTAGGTGGAGAGCTTTCCAAACCCGGCGGTCCGGCATTGGAAGCCGAGGACACGCGCAGTTTGCTGTTGCCGCTGTTGACTTCGGCGCAAACGCAGGAACTGCAACGCAACCGGTCGGTGGACCTGTGCTTCCAGCGGGAGGGCATCGGCCGCTTTCGGGCCAATATCCATTATCAGCGGGGAACACTGGCCGGGAGTCTCCGGCTGTTGCCGGAGCGTGTCCCGACGCTGGAATCGCTGAACCTGCCGCCGCTGTTGCACCGTCTGTCGGAAGCGCGGCAAGGATTGGTTCTGGTGACGGGACCCACCGGCTGCGGCAAAAGTTCTACGCTGGCCGCGCTGGTGGATCTGGTGAATACGCATCGTCGCGATCACGTGGTGACCATTGAAGACCCGGTTGAATTTTTGCACACGAACCGGCAATCCATCATCGAGCAGATCGAGGTGGGCCGGGATGCGCCCGATTTTGCGGGATCGCTGCGGAGCATCTTGCGGCAAAATCCGGATGTGATTCTGGTCGGGGAAATGCGCGATCCGGAGACGATCGCGACGGTTTTGACAGCGGCGGAAACTGGCCATCTGGTGCTCTCGACGCTCCATACCAATGACACCTCGCAAGCGGTGTCGCGGATACTGGATTCGTTCCCGGCCGGCGAATCAAGGGCAAATCCGGCAACAGTTCTCGCTGGCGCTGCTCGGGATCGTGGCACAGCAATTGGTTCCCTCCACCGACAAGGCGTTACGCTACCCGGCGATCGAAATTCTGATGGGAAGCAGTGGCGTTCGCAGCTTAATCCGCAAGGGCGAGGATCACCAGCTGTACAGCGCGGTTTCCACGGGACGCGGCGAGGGAATGATCACCATGGAACAATCCCTCGCCGAGATGGTGCGGAGTGGGCGCATCAGCCGCGAAACCGCGACCGCGCGCTGCTTCCGCCCCGAGGAGTTGCGGCGCTACCTGAAGGAGTGAACTCGAGCGCCGGCAATCTTAGCTGCGTGTTTTGGGGAATCGATCCAGTTCCGACGTTAGTACGCTGGCGACGGCTGGCGGAGGCACTTTGCCATAGAGAATGTCCCGGTTGCTTTCCTCCCTGCCATACAGTTTACGATCTTCACCGCCGTCTTTTTTCACTACCGTTCCATTGAGCGAAACGCCCGCGAACGCGCCATGAGCGCGCGACCACGAGAGGATCTCAGCATGGAGCGAGGCATCGGTTGCGGCATTGGTGGTCCGGCCGACCGGGCCGGCAGCGGCCGATGCATCCGCGCCGATAGAAAACTTATCGCGTGCCAGGTCCTGCATTCCATGCCGCGACATTACCAGCATGATGATGTCGGTGGACTCGCCGCCAATTTGGAGGCCGAAGCTGCCGCCGCCTAGCGTGATCGCCGCCGGCCCGGTCCATCCGCCGTCATGACGGCAAACGGCGTATCCTTTTCCATAATCTCCGCCCACGATAAACGCGGCCTTCTTCAAACCTGGAACGATCATGACGCACTGCGCTTTCTCCAGCAGATCGCGCGGGATGCCCTTATCGGGGGCGGCCATTACTTCATGAAAAACGTCGGCCGCCGAGCGCAGCCGATGATCGGGAGTGTCTTCCTGTGCCCACAGGCCGGTCGCCAGGACCGCGGCGCCAGCGGTAATGATTGCAAAAGTTTTAAGCATACCTTTCCACCTCTCCCTGTAGACGCGGCCTGCCCGAAGACGTGTCTTCCAGCGCGATCCACTAAAATAGGCGAAGCAGGTTGGGGCTCTCCTGCGTCTAACAAAAACATGCGAAATATTGCGTCCGGTGTCACGGCACTTTGGTTGGGCACAGTTGGAATCCACGTCCTTTACGGGCAGGCGAAGCCGGAGCCTGATGTCGTTTTATTTACATCCGGCGAGAGATTGACCGGTCACTTCGTCAAATCGTCCGGATCTTCACTGACATTCAAGAGCGATGCCCTGGGCGACGTCACAGTGGATTGGAGCAAGGTGAAAGAGTTGCAAACCACCGCGAAAGTCGCCGTCATTCCCAAGGGCGTACGGCTCCGCAAGCGCGCGGATGCAGCGAGCATTCCGCAGGGTACGCTATCGGTGCAGGATCAGCAGGTGCACCTGGCCGCGGAAACGCCCAAAACAATTCCCGTAGCGGACGCCGGATTGATTATCGATCAGGCCGGTTTCCAGAACGCGCTCACGCATCAGCCGGGATTCTTCCACGCTTGGAAGGGGACGGTCACGGTGGCCGCCGCCGTGGTGAATGCGACGCAAGACAGCGAAACGTTCACGGGAGCAATCAACCTGGTGCGCGCCATTCCTACCGAGACTTGGCTGGAGCCGCGCGACCGGACCATTCTGAATCTGGATGCGGCCTACGGCGAGGTGACGCAGCCTGAGACGCCGAGCATCAAGACCGCGATATTTCACGGCGACGCGGAGCGCGATGAGTATTTCAGCCCGCGCCTCTACGTCTTCGGACAGGGCGCCTTCGATCACAACTTTTCGCAAGGTTTGGATCTGCAGCAGACCTATAGCGGCGGAATTGGCCGGACGCTGATCGATCGCGCCAACGAGACATTGGATGTGAAGGCCAGTGTGAGCTATGTGAAGCAACAATTCCAAGGCACAGCCAACCTGGACTTGATCGGTTCTATTTTCGCCGAGGCCTTCAACCGCAAGTTCAAACATGGTCTGGTTCTGGACCAGCATTTGACTCTGATCCCTACCTGGAACAACACGAACGCTTATTCCGGCATTTTCAACGCACTGCTCACCATGCCGGTTTACAAGCGCATCAACGCATCCGCCGGTTTTATCGATTCCTATCTGAACAATCCGCCTCCCGCCTTCCGCAAAAATTCCTTGCAGGTGACGTTCGGGATGACGTATGCGCTGCCGTAGCTGTGCTAACTGTCCTCTCTTTGTTCGCGCAGGCACAGACGAATCCCGCTGGAGCAGCAGTCACGCGCCCGAAACGATTATCGGCTGCAAGACGTTCAGATAACCGTTTTTGATTATCGACCGCGTCGAGCGACCGCCCGAGTGGGCTCCACTGCGAGAGGTCCGACCGCGACGACCCAACGGGAAGATTGAGGCCCATGCTCAACTGATAACCTGAATCTTACATGTCCGATCATAAGCTTCAGTTGATCCCGCTCGGCGGCTTGGGCGAGTTCGGGATGAACTCCATGGCCATCCGCTACGGCGACGACATCATCGTCGTCGACGCCGGCATGATGTTCCCCGATGCCGAACTGCTGGGCGTCGACATCGTCACGCCCGATTTCGCGTATCTGGAGCAGAATCGCGAGCATGGTCCGCGGCCTTGATCCTGACGCACGGCCATGAAGACCACATCGGCGCGCGTGCCGTTCCTGCTGAGCGAAATCAACGTGCCGGTGTACGGCACGGCCTTCACGCTGGCCCTGGTCGAGCGGCGCCTGGAAGAGCACGGCCTGCTGGACGACGCCAAGCTTCAACACGTGAAGCCCGGCGAGCAGGCTCGAGCTCGGCCCGTTCACCATCGAGTTCATCCACGTCACGCACTCCATCGTGAGCTGCGTGGCGCTGGCCATCACCACGCCGCTCGGCGTGATCATTCACACCGGCGATTTCAAAGTGGATCCCACGCCCACCGACAACGAACTTTTCGATCTGCACACCTTCGCCGAGTACGGCAAGCGCGGCGTGCTGCTGCTGATGTCGGATTCGACCAACGTCGACCGGCCCGGCTACACCGAAAGCGAGCGCGCGGTGCGGCCCGCGCCTGGAAGATCTGTTCTATCGCGCCGACGCGCCGCCTGGTGATCTCCTGCTTCAGCTCCTCGATTCACCGCCTGCAGCAGATTCTGGATCTGGCCGCCGAATACGGCCGCAAGGTGGCGTTCCTCGGCCGCAGCATGATAACGTCACCGAGATCGCGCATTCGACTCGGCCTGCTGCACCATCCCCGATGGCATTCTGCTGCGCCCGCAGGACATCATGCAGGCCGCGCCGAGCAAAGTGGTGGTGGTCGCCTCGGGCACGCAGGGCGAGCCGATGTCGGCGCTGTCGCGCGTCGCGGTGGACAATCACAAGAACCTTTCGCGTCGCAGCGCGGCGATACCGTGGCGCTGAGCGCGCGCATCATTCCCGGGAACGAAAAAGGCATTTACCGGATGATCAACCACTTCGCCAAGCGCGGCGCCGACGTGATCTACGGCAGCATGAATCCGCCGGTCCACGTCTCCGGGCACGGCAGCGCGGAAGAGCTGCAGGCTGATGCTGAATCTGGTGCGGCCGCGGTATTTTCTGCCGATTCACGGCGAATACCGGCAGATGGCCAAGCATGCGCTGCTGGCCGCAGCATCTGCGCGGCGCGGGGCTGGAAGAAACGTTCATGCTCGAAACCGGCGAGACGCTGGAGATCGATCGCGACGGGCGCGCGCAGGGGCGAAAAGGTGCCGGTCGGCCGCGTGTGCATCGATTCCGGCACCATCGACGAAGTGGTCGAGGACATGGTGATTCGCGACCGCCGCCATCTTTCCGAAGACGGCTTCGTGCTGCCCATCATCGCCATCAACAAGCACTCCGGGCCGGAGCGAAACGCTGCCGGAAATCGTGAGCCGCGGCTTCATGTCGTTCGAGGACGGCTCGGAGCTGCTGCAGGAGGCGCGGCAGGTGGTGGCGCGGACGCTGGAATCGTCGAGCGAAGAAGAGCGCGGCGATTGGGGCGTGATGCAGGAAAAGATCCGCGCCGATCTGAAGCGCTTCCTGAACAAAGCAGACCGCAGCGGCGGCCGCTGATCATGCCGGTGATTCTGGAAGTTTAGCGATCAAGTCGGAATCAAGAATGACCATCGAAGACGCGTCGGGGTTTCGTGGCGAAGCGGAGCGCTTGATGCACGCCGGCGTCGGAAGCGGAATTGCTGGAAGTGATTGCGGCGGCCGCGCGAGAACATGCCCGTCACCATTGTCGGCGCGCGCACGGGACTGACGGGCGGCTGCGTTCCGCAATCGGCGGCTGGGCGGTCTCGCTCGAGAAATTCCGGCGGCTGGAAATTTGCCCTGGACGTGCCATCGTGGGCCCGGGAGTTTCGCTCGATGCGCTGCAAGCCGCCGCCGCGCGCACCGGCCAATTCTATGCGCCCGATCCCACCGAGCGCACCGCCAGCATCGGCGGCACCATTGCCACCAACGCCAGCGGATCGCGCAGCTTTCGCTATGGCAGCACGCGCCGGCATGTGCTTGCGCCTGCGCGTCGCGCTGATGGACGGCCGCGTGCTCCGACGTGCGGCGCGGCGACAAAATCGATTTCGAGGTGCCCGCGCTGCCGCTGCCCAACACCACCAAGAACACCGCCGGATATCCGCTCGCGCCCGGCATGGATTGGATCGATCTGTTCACGGGCAGCGAAGGAACGCTCGGAATCGTGACGGAAGCCGAGCTGCAACTTCTGCCCGCGCCGCGCGAGGTACTGGCGGGCGTCGTGTTCTTTGATCAGCGATGCGCGCGGCGCTGGATGCGGTGGACGCTTGGCGGCGCATTCCAGGCCTCCGCATGATCGAGTATTTCGACGCGAATTCGCTCGCGATCTTCTGCGGCAGCGCATTACCCGGAAACTCCCGAGCACGCGCGGCGCGGCGCTGCTGATCGAGCAGGAAGACGGCGACATCGATTTCTGGGCCGATCACGCGCCCCGAGGACAGTTGGTTCGCCGCGAGCGACCAGGACCGCGAGCGCTTCCGCCGTTTCCGCCACGCGCTGCCGGAACTGGTGAACGACACCATGCGCCGCCGCGGATTTATGAAGCTCGGCTCCGATTACGCCGTCCCGCTGGCGCGGAATCGCGAGATGCTGGCGTTCTATCACGCGGAGCTGATGCAGCAGGAACTCGAGTACGTCATCTTCGGCCACATCGGCGACGCGCACGTTCACGTCAACATCCTGCCGAAGTCGCCAGCCGAATTCGAGGCCGGCCAGCGCTTAATGCTTCGACTTCGCGCGGCACGCGGTTGAGCTCGGCGGCACGGTGTCGGCCGAGCACGGACTCGGCAAGCGCAAGGCGCACCTGCTCGCGCTGCAATACACGTCCGGAGCAGATCGAAGCGATGAAGGACGTAAAGCGGCGCCTGGATCCGCAGTGGCTGCTCAATCGCGGCAATCTATTCGCAGCGCCGTTCTAACCTCAGCTACGGCTGCAGCGTCAGTGTCGCCTTACCGCCGCCGCCGTTGTAGATCAATTCGAGCGACCGAATGTTCTCGGCTTTGCCATGGTACGAAAAAAAGAGCAGTCCAGCCTGGGGCAGGGCGCGATCACCCTCTTCCATGTAGGACCTTTGCACCTGTAGCTCCATGGCGCGCCGCAGTGGGAAAGGCATTTTGGGCGGGATGGGAGGGAGTTTATCGCCGCCGCTGTCGCCGCCGCCCGTGGTGAGGCCGCCTTTCGATTGCTTTTCGTCATCCGTCTTGGGCGGCTGCCACTCGGGATCTTTGAGGGTACGAGAAACCAGCTCGAAAGGCTCGTAGGGCGACACTGTTTTCTTGCCGTTGATGCGGAGAGTAAAATCATCGCGCGATAGTGTAATGTGCGCGCCGGGCGGCCCAAAAAGCCCAGCCTCCACCACAATGTAGTCTTCCGTCGAGAAGATATGTTCGGGTGTGGGGACGGAGTGCCCCATGAACTCGGCCCCGATGGTCACGGCGCCGGCTTTCGCCTGTGCCTGATACTCGGTGGGAGCCACGCGCGGCGGCATGCCCTTGATTTGAGGTTCGCGCGCTTGAGTATCATTGGTGCTTGTCTCTTGGCCGTTTTGTTCTTGCGCGGGCAGGCTAACAGCGGACAACAGGAGCCCGGTAAGGAAGAGACTGGCAGGCAACACGGAGGTGGAACGCATTTCAGTTTACAACCTACCACAGTGGCAAGCAGGCTGAATCGGCGCGTGATAGCATGCAATTCGAGTTGCCCGCGGGTTTCGGCACAACCGGCTTCGTGAGATCTTGCGCTGCTAGCGAAGCGCCCAGCTGAGGTCGTCTACTTTTTCGTCCAGCAGACTCAGCTTGCGCGTCTGCCAGCCCATGGTAGTCGTTTCGCCGTCGACACCGGTGCGGCGATCGTAACGCGAGGGGCGCGAGCGACAGCACGATTCCTGAATCGCATCGAGCGCAATTGCCGAGCCAACGCAATGCGTCTCACGACCGTCGGAATGAGAATCTGGAAGGCGCACAAGTTCTACCGGAAGAGCCGGCAGATTAGGAATATCGCTTGGTGGGTGTTTGAACAGTACAACCGCCCAGTGCGGGAAAGGTGGACAGGCCGTAAGAACCTACATTCCGGCGCCGGACCGCTCGATTCAGACGCTGCCCGCATTCATGCTATGCGGCGGAGCGGTGAAGAATAAATTCCGAGTTCGCCCCCCCGAGAATTTGACGAACGTGTTGTTGTTATGTTCATACTTCCACACCTCATAACCAAAGCCGACGAGTAACTTCGTAACCGCGTCGACAGTTGAAGGGTTGTTCTCAACCATGAGAATGGGCCGGCAACGCGCGATCGTCTCCTGCATCCCATGAATAATCTTCAACTCGTATCCTTCGGCATCAATCTTGACCACCGTCGGCGACAACCCCAGCTCGTCCACTCGAATGACGGGTACTGTTTGGGTTACATATTTCAAGCGAGTGACGATGTTCTGTTGAAACGCCGCCTCAAATACTGCCCGCTGCTCTGGCGCGCAAAACGCCCCGCTATGGTTCGGTATGCCCTTGTAAGTCGGCGTAGTCAAGGTTGCGGAGCCAGCCTCATCGCCGGCGGCGCATAGCCGAAAGTCAAAGCATGGATCACGCCGCTTGAGCCTTTCGAGCGATGGCCGATGCAAGGGGTTCGGCTCCAATGACAGTATCCGGTAGTTCGAATTGATGCGTCTGAAAGACCGCGCGGAGATACCGTCATTTGCGCCAACATCTAGAAAGAGTCCGTTCTCCGGCAGCAACTGCTTCAAACCAAAATAGTCCTTTTCATGCGGCAACAAAAAAGGAAACACCTGCAGCAACTTCTTCGTGTAAAAGTACATACGGAAGTTGTGCATGAAACAAGTTTCAACCGACCATTTCAGACGATCCAGGGCCCGAGTAATTACCATGCAGAGTACCTGGCTCTCTGGCTGGCGGTGCCCTCCTCGGTCCAGGCCGGTGGCTCGAAGCAGTAGTGATTCATCCCGCTGCCGAGTTTTGGATCCACTTCTGAACCCGGATTACTGGAGATGCGGGCCATGTGAACCACACACTCGCGCTGCTTGACGGAAGTGGTGTAGGACATGGTATCGGAGCCGTTGCTAGTGCCCTGGCGGTTTGGGTTCGCCGGCTGCTCCTTCGAGCCGGCAAGCGTTAAGTCGCAGATCATGTACAAATAACCTCAATCAACAACTCATGACGAGCACGCAACCTCATCCGTTGGCGGAGTGGGGTTCCCCGGTATAGCAGCACGGAACCAACCTAAACATGACGCTGCGGTCAAGAAGGCGGAAACGAATGAGTTCATCCCGCCGGTATCTGCTGCAAGGAGATTATAGCTAAAGGCGAGAGCGATCAGCAAGCTTGTTTGAGCTTGTGTGAAGCAGGCTGAATCGGCGCGTGAGAACGTGCAGGGCTGCGTTTCCGTCCGGATTCGGCGCAGCGATCAGTCCGTTGTACCCGGAGCCCATCCCTCCATCGACACCGTGTGATCTTTCGTTGGCTTCAGGAGCGCCATGCTGAGGTCGTCCACCTTTTCGTCCAATAGGCTTAGCTTGCGCGTCAAGGCTACGATCTCAGACTCCGCGCGGCGATTGACGTCAAAATCCAGTTCCCCGCGCAACCGGTCCTTCTTGTCCTGACGATTCTGGCTCATCATGATCACCGGCGCCTGAATGGCGGCAAGCATGGAAAGGAACAGGTTGAGCAGAATGAAAGGATAGGGATCCCATGCCTTCTTGTCCAGGATGACATTAATCAGCGTGTACACAGACAGCACCACGCCACAAATGATAATAAACGTCCAGGAACCTCCAAAAGAGGCCACCGAGTCGGCGATGCGCTCACCCAGGGTGGATTCGGCCTCGATGATTTCATTCGGATTGCGGCTGGCGCGGATGCGCACCAATCCTTGCGAGGCGTGGAACTGCCGGCCAAGCGTGGTCAGCAGATCCATTCCCGCCAGCGGCTGCCGCTGCACCAAAATGGCGATGTCCTCCCGCGATACTTCCAGACACGTTGTGTCTTCCGTCGCGATGGCGGTAGTTTGATGCGGCGTCTGTTCCAGCATGGAGGCGAAACCGAAGAATTCGCCGCGCGCCGGTTCGTCGATCAGTACGTCCTGTTGGTCTTCATCGACCGTGGTCACGCGGACCTTACCGGAGAGCATCACGTAAGCTGGGCCGCTGGGATCTCCGATTTTGTAGATTCGTTCGCGGGCGGAAAAGTTCTTGAGTTCCACCTGGGCAGCTAACACCGCCGTTTCTTCATCATCCAATAGAGAAAAAAGCGGGACGTTCTTCAGTACTTTCGCGTCGCATGCCATGGGCTCCTCCTTTTAAAACAGTAGTAGATCGTATCAGAAACTTCTTTAACGTCTAATGAACAGAGAGCTTTGATTTGCGGCCGGCCGGAGGACACCGGGGAAGTCGATGGCGAATCCAATCTGGCCACCTATGATCGGGCTGGCAACAAACCTGCCGCCCAGCACGCCGAAGCTGAATGCCAGTCCGTTACGGATCGTATAGATACCACCCAACATCCCTTGGAACTGGCTGCGCGCCAGATTATCGTTACTGCCGAAACCGCCGAAGACTTCGCCGCCCAAGGTCAGCCGACCGCGTGAAATCGTGGAGCAGGGAGAGGCCGCCCGCGAATACATGCCCGCGCACTTTGGTGATTCCAAGCACGCCGGTGCTGGTGTTGCCAGCGAACAAATAACCAGCGTTTAAGTTGATTCTAGTTTTGTCTGACAGGGACTTTTGGGTGATGAAGTTAAGCCAATAGTCGATTAATCCGGAGCCGAGCTGCTGGCTGGCGTTTCCGGTCGGAAACTCGGCGTAGAAGCTGGCGCCCAGGGTCGGAAGTCTCTGCCCGGGCGTTTCCTTGTGAAATTCCCACTTGATACCCATATTGGTGTCGCCGACGCCGGTGGAACCGGGATATTGCAGGGCGCGATAGATGGCGAGGTAAGGGGAGTCAACATCTAACTCCAGGTGATGGGGCAGACCGACGTTGAGTTTATAGTTGGCAGTGTTCTGCTGCAGGTTGGGGAACTGAGGCGGCTGCAACGCGTCAAATTCGTCAAAGAATTCGAAATGCCACTGGAACGGTTCGGTGACCGCGGGGTCGTCGGTGTAGAAAGGCAGTTGGGCGGAAAGCGGCGCGGTGAAGCAGAGCGCGCACAGCAAGAGCGGAGCAATCCGGGCCGGCACTGGCATTAGGATAAGCTTTCAGAATAGCCTTTTGCCTCTTGCTCGTCCGTGAAAATCACATGACGAATAAAGCTGCGGGAGCCTTTGCAGCGGGTGGGCACACCCTCCGAGCCGGGCACGTGATAGCATGTGCAACGGATGCCAACAATTTCACAAAAGACGATTCTGGGCGGATGCGCGCTGCTTGTTTTGTTCGCCTTAATTGGCAACGGCCGAGCAGGTCAAACCGGCACCGGGTGATTGGCCTTCCTACGACCATGATCCGGCCGCCACGCGCTACTCGCCGCTGACGCAAATCAACTCTAAGAACGTCGCGACGCTGAAGGCCGCCTGGACGTTTTCGCTGCGGGGCAACGCGCCGGCTCCGCGATTCGGCGGAGGAGGGTCGGAAGCTACGCCGATCGTGGTGAATGGCATCATGTATGTCACCGCGTCGGCTCGCGTGGTGGCGCTCGATCCGGTGACGGGGAAAGAAGTGTGGAGCTACACGCCCGCCAAGGGCCGTCCGTCGACGCGCGGCGTGGCGTACTGGCCGGGCGACAAACAGAATCCTCCGCGGATCATTTTTACCGCGGGTCGCGATCTGATCGCGCTGAACGCCACTACCGGCAAAATCGATCCGGGATTCGGCAATGAGGGCGTAGTCGATATGGTGGTGGGCTACTCGCGGCATTCCCACCATTTTTCGCAATTTGGTGATGGTGGGCGCGAGCGTTTTGGAATTGCCGGTGGGGCAGCCCGGCGATACGCGCGCTTACGATGCGCGAACCGGCGCGAAGCTGTGGGATTTTCATACCGTGCCGCAGCCCGGCGAAGTGGGCCATGAGACCTGGCTGAACGATGGCTGGAAGGGCCGCTCGGGCACCAACGTCTGGGCCTGGCAGATGACCGTGGATGAGAAGCGCGGCCTCCTTTATATGCCGATTGGCGGGCCGGCTTCCAATTATTATGGCGGCGACCGGCCGGGCGCGGATTTATTCGGGAATTCCATCGTGGCGGTGGACGCAGAGACCGGAAAGCTCAAATGGTATTTCCAGACCGTGCATCACGATCTGTGGGACTACGATACTCCGCCCGCGCCAGTGCTGTTGGATATCAAAGTGAATGGGAAGAAGATTCCGGCCATCGCGCAGATCGGCAAGACGGGCTGGATGTTCATCCTGAATCGGGAGACGGGCAAGCCGGTGTTCGGCGTGGAGGAACGCAAAGTAACAGCGGGCGACGTGCCGGGCGAGTGGTATTCGCCGACGCAGCCGTTCCCGTTGAAACCTCCGCCGCTGGCGCGGATGACTTATAAGCCCGAAGATTTAGTGACTGCCGAGGACACAACGCCCGATCACGCCAAAGCCTGTAAGGAACTAGTGGAGAAAAGCGGCGGGTTTTATAATACCGGTCCGTTCACTCCGTTTTTGTATCATGCCGACGGCGCGCCGCCGAAGTCGAGCATCATTTTTCCGGGCGCTACCGGCGGCACCAACTGGGGTGGCATGGCGGTGGATCCCACGGAAGGATATATCTTCGCCTACACGCAGGACCAGGGACAGGTGGGCTGGACAGAGAAGAAGAAGCCCGGCGTGGAGTACTCGTTCGATGAGCACGGTTCGCCGCTCGAATACACGCGCGCGGGTGTCGACGGTCCGGGTCCGTTTCACACCTTCACCGTGCCGGTGAAACAAGCGAATGGCCAGCGGGCCAATTGGCCTTGCCAGAAACCACCATGGGGCCGTCTGACCGCGGTGAACGCCAATACGGGCGAGTTCGCCTGGCAAGTTCCGTTTGGAATCACCGAGGACTTGGGCCCCGAACGGGAGAATACCGGACGATCGGGCGGGTTCGCCGGACCGACCGCGACGGCTGGAGGGCTGGTGTTTGCCGGAATCGTGAATGACGATCGCTTCCGCGCGCTCGATTCGAAGACCGGCAAGGAACTATGGTCGGCGAAGTTGGACGCGACGGCGAATGCGAACCCGATGACCTATGAAGGCAAGGACGGCAAGCAGTATGTGGCGATTGTCGCGGGGATGACGCTGCACGTTTTCGCGCTGCCGTAAAATTCCATTTGGGCTCGACGACGCGCGCTGCTCTTCCTTACACCAGGCGGCCTTGCGTGGTCTACCAGGGGGGCATAAAATTCGAGTCTCGCTCAGGTTGGCAGGTTTAAGGTTTCTCGTTGGCGCGTTGCTCTATGCTGGGCTCAGCGCTTTGCCCCGTGGCTCTCGCTGAGTTATTTCCGCGAGGTAATCGAGGTTGGTCACAAGCACCGAGTTTCGAAAAAACCTGTTCCAGATTGTGGAGCGAGCGATACAAGGGGAATTCGTCGAGGTGCTCCACAAAGGGCGTGTGGTTCGCTTGGTGCCCGGAGACAAGGCGAGCAAGCTATCTCGCCTCGTTCGGCGAGCTACGATCAACGGGACTCCTGAGGATTTGCACCGCGGTCAAGAGCAGCTGGATGCCGAGATGCGTACCTCATGGGAAGAGAAATGGGATTCCAAACCATAACCTCGTAGCTTGACACCAATGTCGCCATTTTTCGCATTCCGGCAACGTCGCCCAATTGACCGGGCGAGCGACAGAACAGATCGAAAGCGCCAATCTTCTTGTATCCGCGATGGTTGTATCCGCGATGGTGATGCTCGAACTGGAAATGCTGTATGAGAAAGGTACGATCAAATACGCGGCAGCGCAGATCCTTTCCGATCTCAACCAGCAGATCGGATTGTCGGTCTGCCAGCTTCCCATGGCCGCAGTCATGAGCGCGCCCTTGCAAGTGAAATGGACTCGAGAACCGGGAGACCGGATTATCCTCGCTAACGCGATAGCTAATAATGAGGCGCCGTTGGTGACATCCGATCGCAAAATCCACGAACGGTATCCCAACGCGATCTGGTAGAAGAGGTGGGTGCAGGGGCTGGCGCCTAATCGCCTATTGTCCGGGCCATTTCCACTGCGCGGGAGTCGTAGGCTTGAAAGGCGGGCGATGTTTGCGACGGGTGCCTTTGGCTTCCACCAGCGCGTCGCGGGCCGAGGCGAAGGCCAGGATTTCCGCGCGAGTGATGGTGTAGCTCAAGAAAGGAATGGTGTCGGCGCCAGGGGTGGCTAGCGCAGTCTGCAGGATGCCCAGGCACAGCGCGGGAGCTTCCTGAATCCGGATGCGATGTTCGGCCAGCACCGTCATGTCCAGCTTCATCAGGAACTCCAGATTCTTGACGATTCTGCTGGGCCGCTCGCTGGGAACAACGCCGTCAAAGCGGTAACTGCGGATATTCGCTCGCTGGTTAAAGCCTTTGTAGAGGAGCTGCATTGGATGCCGCACCTTCCAGCGGCAGGGACGGACGAGCCAGACGCCGGGAACGTCCGATAAAAAATTGAAGATGGCACCTGGCCGCTCGAAAAACGGCCAGATCCGAAACTGTTTGCTGCTCGGTTTACGCCAGGGTGACTTGTTCGGCTTGCAGGCCCTTGGGACCGCGCTTCACGATGAAGGACACGCGCGCGCCTTCATCGAGGGTGCGATACCCGCTGGCTTCGATGGCCGAGAAATGCACGAACACATCTTCGCCGTTGTCGCGCTGGATAAATCCAAAACCTTTTCCGGCGTTAAACCACTTTACTGTACCTGTCTCTTTCACATTCTCTCCTTGTTACTGTTTGTTGATATTAATTTGAAACGCCAACGGCGCTCAAATAGACTGTGACGCGCCGCTTTCCTCTGATTGCGCCGCATCCTCCGAAGATAGCTGCTCGGCTAGTGTGCCTTCCTCACTATCGGGAGACTCTTTGGGGAGCGTTTTGCGCTCAAGGCGCTTGGCCAACTTTTCCCTGTGCTTTTCAGCACGGGCGACTTCCTTTTGACGTTTTTTGAATGTGTCGCCTGACCGGCCAGCCATGAGATCCTCCTAAAAGCATTGCGGTCCTCTTGGACCTTGGTTATTGGACCATAATCGTCGTGGGAACGAAAAGGGTACCCTACCAGCGCCGCTCGCGCCGGTCCCCGCCGCCTCCGCCGCGCCGGGGGCTGTCGGTTTTGGGACGGGCTTCGTTGACGTTGATCGCGCGGCCACCCAGGTTGGTGCCATTCAGGCCGTTGATAGCGGCATCGGCTTCGGCCGAATCGCTCATCTCGACAAAAGCGAAACCTCGGGAGCGGCCCGTGTCGCGGTCCGTCATCAAACTGACGCGCTCTACTGCGCCATAGGCCTCAAACGCGCTGCGGATACTTTCCTCGGTAGCGCCGAAATCCAAATTTCCTACGAACACTTTTTTCATGAACTCATCCTTCACTAGCGGATACATTTGATTGCAGGCTTTGCGAGGAGCAAAATGCGTTGCGGCCAAGCGTGGGCGGGACGATCAAACTGAAATTTAGTATAGCATGCTGTTTGACGCCAAGTGGAAGGTTTTCCAATGGGGTTTCCAGTGCTGCCGGGGCCATGGCGATTGGCTGGTGCCGCTTGGTCGGTTCGCCTATTCTTCGCGTAGTGCGGCCATAGGGTCCCATGCCTTGATGCGCGGCGGGCATTGTTCTAAGGCGCTCGGCAACCGTGCCGGGCTTCGTCAAACTGGTTGAACAAGCGCGCCGCACCTTCGTCCGCCAGAGTGGCCAGACGATGCGGCTGATTCGGTTCAATCGTGAATCGGACCTTGAAGCCCAGAGAACGGAGTTCCTCCGATTGCTGCTTCATCGCGCTCTGCCATTCCGGGTCCAATTCGCCGACGTGCATGTTAATGCACATCCCGGCCAGGGCTTTCAGCTTATCGGCGGTAGCATCGTTCAGCAGGCCGGGGAAGCCGGTCACCGACAGGAAATATTGCGGATAGAGGGATGCGATGTAAAAGGCGCTGAGACCGCCATTGGACATGCCCGCAATGTGGAACTTTCCGCCGTCCACTTTGAAATCGGAAAGAAGATCGGTAATGAACTCGGGGAACACGCGCGCGCCATCTTCAAAGAACAGCTCGCCATCGGGCGCGGCCGGTACCACGACGATATAGCCGCGTTGCTCCGCTTGAGCGCGCCAATTGTGATCCACCGTGCCTTGCACCACCTGCATAGTCTGCGGACCGCCGGGAAATGCCAGCACTGCCGGATAAGCTTTGGACGGATCGTATCCATTCGGCAGGATCAGTTTGTAGTGGACGGCAACGCCGCCGACATTCTTCACCTTATCCAGGACCTCCGCGGGAGCGCAGCGGCACGCCAGCAGCCCGAGAGCAGCAGTCACAATCAGCCAGAAACTTTTGTGCGGCATGGAATTCGCCTCCCATTCTAACAGAGCGGCGAACCGGCCACCGATCAAGAGTCATAAAACGAGCCCAAGTTCTTTATCCGTGTTCATCTGAGTTCATCCGTGGCCAACGTTCTTCATGCGAAAAGCGAGGATCGTCAGCCACCGGGAGCCGGGTTTCCGGTAACATGAAGTTTTCCCCTTCAAACATGTTCCGTTTCGAAACAGCCGGTGAATCGCATGGAGAGTGCCTGGTAGCCACGCTTACCGGGCTTCCCGCTGGGATTCCGATTTCCTTGGACGCGGTGAATCGCGAGCTATGGCGGCGCCAGCAGGGCTTCGGCCGCGGCGGGCGCATGAAAATTGAAACCGACCGCGCCGAAATCGTCGCCGGCGTGCGCCATTCGAAAACCATCGGCTCGCCGATCGCGATCATGATTCAAAACAAAGACTGGAAAAATTGGACCGAAGTGCTGCCGGTGGAGGGTTCGGACGACGAGCCCGAAAAGCACAAGCCGGTATACGCGGCCGCGTCCCGGACACGCCGATCTGGCGGGCAGCCTCAAATACAATTTTCCGGATGCGCGGTACATTCTGGAGCGCGCCAGCGCGCGCGAAACCACGGCGCGGGTCGCTGTGGGCGCGCTGGCCAAAGCATTTCTCGGGCAATTTGGCATCACGGTGCTGAGCCATGTGATCGGTGTTGGCGAGGCGCGGCTGGACCGTCGCGGCCGAGTGGGACGAATTGGTCGCGCTCAGCCAGAAGGATGAAGTGCTGCTCGGCTGCGTGGACGCCGAAGCCGAAGCGCGGATGAAAGAGGTGGTCGATCAGGCCTATCGCACCGGCGACACGGTCGGCGGCGTGTTCGAGGTGGTCGCGCACGGCTTGCCGCCGGGGCTTGGCTCGCACATCACTTGGGATTCGCGGCTGGATGGGCGCCTGGCGCAGGCCATCGTGTCCATGCAGGCGGTGAAGGGCGTGGAGATCGGATTCGCGGCGGAAGGCGCGGCTTCGTTCGGATCGCGGGTGCAGGACACGATCCACTACAATCGGGAAGAGCGGCAATTCACTCGCGGCGCCAATCGCGCCGGCGGCCTGGAAGGCGGCATGACCAACGGCCAGGACGTGCTGGTGCGCGGGATGCTGAAGCCGATTTCGACGCTGCGGCGTCCGCTGGAATCCGTGGATCTGACCACGCGCGAACCGGCGCTGGCGGCCTACGAGCGCAGCGACGTTTGCGTGGTTCCGGCCGCCGGCGTGATCGGCGAAGCGATGGTGGCGATCGTGCTGGCGCAGGCATTTTTGGAAAAATTTGGAGGCGATTCGCTGGACGAGACCCGCCGCAATTTCGAAGGCTACAGGGAGCAGGTTAGAAATTTCTGATGATTTATTCGATCGTTTTGTACGGCGAGCCGGTGCTCGAAAAGCAAGCCGCGACCGTGACCGAATTTGACACGCCGGAACTGCACAAGCTGATCGAGGACATGTTCGAGTCCATGTACGCCGCCAAGGGCGTGGGTCTTGGCGGCGCCGCAGATCGGCATCGCGAAGCGGATCGCCGTGATCGATCTTGTCGGTGGCCGAAGATCCGGCGCAGAAGATCGTGCTGATCAATCCGGAGATCATTCGCAAGGAAGAGTTTCAGACCGGCGAAGAGGGCTGCCTGAGTCTGCCCGGATTTCGCGAGCAGGTGACGCGGCCGAAGAAGTGACCGTGCGCGCGCAGGACGCCAAGGGCGAGTGGTTCGAGATGACCGGCGAGGATCTGCTGGCGCGCGCGTTTTGCCATGAGATCGACCATCTGAACGGCCGGCTGTACATCAGCCACGTCAGCGCGTTGAAGCGCGATCTGATCCGCCGCAAGGTGCGCAAGCTGCTGAAAGCCGGCGAATGGTCCTGATTTTTCTGGGCACGCCCGCGTTTGCGGTTCCCACGCTCGAGCGCATCGTTGGCGGCGGGGCATCGCGTGCTGGCGGTGTTCACGCAGCCCGATCGGCCAAGGGCCGCGGCGGTCAACTGGCGGCATCGCCGGTGAAGGAAGCGGCGCTGCGGCTTGGATTGCCGGTGCATCAACCGGAGCGCATCCGGCGTCCGGAAGTGGTCGAGCAGTTGAAGCAGATGCACGCCGGAAGCGATGGTGGTGGTCGGCTACGGGCAAATCATTCCGCAATCGATCATCGATATTCCGCCGCGCGGCATCATCAATGTGCACGCTTCGTTGTTGCCGAAATATCGCGGGGCGGCGCCGATTCAGTGGGCCATCGCGAATGGCGAGACGCGCACGGGCGTGACCACGATGCGGATCGATGCGGGGCTCGACACCGGCGACATGCTGCTCAAGTGGGAGACCGAAATCGGCCCGGAAGAAAACGCGCTGGAGCTGGGAGCGCGTCTTGGCGGAGGCGGGCGCGGAGCTTGCTGGTTGAAACGCTGCGCGACAGATCCGGCGCCGGTGAAGCAAGATCCGCCGAAGCGACCTATGCGCCGATCCTGAAGAAAGAAGACGGCGAGATCGACTGGACTTGGCCGGCGCAGAAGATCTTCAATCGGTCGCGCGGGTTTCTGCCGTGGCCGGGCGCCTACAGCTTCTTCCGCGGCCAGTTGTTTCATATCTGGAAAGCGCGCGTGGCGCAGGATGCGCTGCCGGCGAGCCCGGCCAGATCATTCCGCAAAAGAAGCGTCTGCTGATCGCCTGCGGTGAGGGGACAGTGCTCGAACTGCTGGAGGTCCAGGTGGAAGGCAGTAAGCGAATGTCCGCCGAAGCGTTTCTGAATGGGCAGCAATTGAAAGAGGACGAAATGTTGGGAGAGAAGGCGGCGTGAAGCTGCCGCTCGGGTTTTCGCTATTCGGCCGTGTACGCGGGAATCCGCAAAGTTGCAAAAGGACGACCTGGCGCTGATTGTTTCCGATGCTCCCGCCTCGGCCGCGGCGGTGTTCACGCAGAATCGCGTGCAGGCCGCGCCGGTGCGCATCGCGCGCTGGAATCTGACCAAGTCGCGCGGGCTGGTGAGCGCGGTGCTGATCAACGCGGGCAACGCGAATTGCGCCACGCGGACCGGCGACCGGTCGCGCTGGCCTGCTGCGAGGCCGCGGCGAAGCATCTGCACGTGCCGTCCGTGCAGGTTTTTCCGGCGTCCACTGGCGTGATCGGCGTCGAGCTGGATCAGCATCTGATCGTGAACGCGCTGCCGGCGCTGATCGCGGGCTTGGCGCCCGATCGCTTCGAAGACGCCGCGCGCGCCATTCTGACCACCGATCTGGTGATGAAGACCGCGCACCAGCAGGTGCGTTTGAAGAAGGGCGCCGTCCACATCGCGGGGATGACCAAAGGCTCCGGCATGATTCATCCCAACATGGCGACCACGCTCGGATTCGTGATGACCGGATGCGCGCTGTCCCGCCCGCCGGCTCTGGCCGCGATGCTTCGCTACGGCCGTGAAGCGCAGCTACAACCGCATCAGCGTGGATGGCGACACGTCGACCAACGACACCGTGCTGGTGCTGGCGAACGGCGCGTCGGGCGATTCAGCCCAATCAGAAGGAAAGCAAGAAGGTCGAAGAGGCGCTGACGCAAGTGCTGGAAGATCTGGCGCGGCAGATCGTGCGCGATGGCGAAGGCGCGCGCAAGCTGGTGACCATCGACGTCAGCGGCGCGTCGAACGAAGACGCCGCCACGCGGATCGCGCGCAGCATCGCCAATTCGCCGCTGGTGAAGACCGCGATCGCGGGCTCCGATCCGAACTGGGGCCGCATTCTTTCAGCCGCGGGAAACGCGGGCGTGCCGCTCGATCCATCGAAAGTGGATATCGATCTGCAAGGCGTGCCGGTGTGCCGCGGCGGCCTGGCCGCGGATTTCTCCGAAGACGAACTGAAGAAGAAGCTGGACGAAGCCGAATGCCTGATTCGCTTCGCGATCTCAGGGCAAGGGCAAGGGCAGCGCGCGTTTCTGGACCTGCGATCTCACCGAGAAGTACATTGAGATCAATGCGAGCTATCGCACGTAGTCGCGTGCTGGCCTTCTTGTCTGGCAGCCGCGTTGGCCTGCGCCGATGCGCATGACGACGTCATGGACGTCTTCACTAAGATGGCGTCCGCGCTTACCGGATCCGCTGAGCGATGGCGCTGGATCGATCAGCGGGAACGTGGCCGAAGTTCATGTCCGCTTTCAGCAAGGACATGCCGGACTACGACACGCTGAAGAGCAACGTGACGGCGCTGGTGAACGAGAGCCGAAGTCTCTTCTTCAGTCGAACCCTTCAACGAAGAAGGCAGCGATGGCAGACGTATAAGCTTGACCTGGACTGGGTGCTGGAAGTCCGCAGTCTGGCAGCAAGACGGCCCGCTGGTCCGGCGGCGCGAAGTGATCCACTGCGAGTTGCGCAAGGAGAAGAAGCACTGGAAGATCGTTTCGCTCAAGCCGCTCGATTTCTTCGCAGCCGGCGAATCTGGGCAATAAGATGACGTCGCTGAGCCGGCTGCTTGTTGGCGCTGGCGACTATGCTGCGCGCGCAGAAGCCGCTGCGCAACTCAGCCTGATGCCGTGGCCGGCCAAGATCGAACTGGGGCAGGGAAGCCTGCACGATTGGCTCCAGCGATCCGCATCGCGATCCACGGCTATACCGAGCCGCGCTTGGAGCGTGCAGTCGCGGCGGTTCGGCGAAATCGTTTCCGACGCCGTCGGACAGCCGCACGCTGATCGTTCGAATGCGATCACGCGTCCGAGCCGGTGCAGCAACTGGGCGAAGACGAGAGCTATCGCTTGTCGGTCACGCCGCAGGCAAGCGCTCCTGTCCGCCCCGAATCCGCTCGGCATCTTGCATGGGCTGGAAACATTTCGACAGTTGGTGGTCTCGACGCCGCAAGGTTTGAGCGCCGGTGGTCGAAATTGACGATCATCCGCGCTTCCCGTGGCGCGGGCTGCATCTGGATGTCTCGCGGCACTGGATGCCGATCGAAGTGGTCAAGCGCAACTCTCGACGGCATGGCCGCGGTGAAGCTGAACGTCTTTCATTGGCATCTTTCCGACGATCAGGGCTTCCGCGTGGAGAGCAAGCGTTTCCCGAAACTGCAGCAGCTCGGCTCCGACGGTCATTACTACACGCAGGAGCAGATTCGCGACGTCGTCGCCTACGCGCGCGACCGCGGCATTCGCGTGGTGCCGGAGTTCGATGTGCCGGGCCACACCACCAGTTGGCTGGTCGGGTATCCGGAGCTGGCCAGCGCGCCGGGGCCGTATCAAATCGAGCGCAACTGGGGCGTGTTCGATCCGACCATGGATCCGACGCGCGAGTCCACCTATCAATTTCTGGACGCGTTCATCGGCGAGATGGCCGCGCTGTTCCCCGATCCGTTCTTCCACATCGGCGGCGATGAGGTGACCGGCAAGCAATGGAACAGCAGTCGCGCGCATTCGCGCGTTCATGCGCAAAACATCGCTTGAAGAGCACCGCGGAGACTGCAGGCCTACTTCAATCGGCGGCTGCAGAAGATCGTCGCGAAGCACGGCAAGCGAATGGAAGGCTGGGACGAGATTCTGGATCCGGATTTGCCGAAGAACATCGTGATTCAATCCTGGCGCGGACAGAAATCGCTGGCCGAAGCCGCGCGGCACGGCTTTTCGACGATCCTTTCCGCCGGATACTATCTCGATCAAATGAGACCGGCGTCCAGGCTTTACGCGGTGGATCCGCTGGAATGGCGATGCTGCCTCGCTCACGGATCGGAGAAAGGGCGCGCATTCTCGGGCGGCGAAGTTGCGGCGTGGAGCGAATTCGTGAGCGCGGAAAATGTGGACTCGCGGATTTGGCCGCGCGCGGCGGCGGTCGCCGAGCGGTTGTGGTCGCCGCAAGATGTGACGGATGTTGCCGTCCATGTACCGGCGCTTGGATGCGGTCAGCGGCGAGCTCGATCGGCTTGGTCTGACGCATCGCTCCAGTTATCTTCCGATGCTGGAACGGATTGGCCGCGGGCGACCCGGTGGAACCGCTCAAGACGCTCGCCGATGTGATCGAGCCGCCGACCTTCGGCCAACGCATTCGCACGCACAAGTACAACACAGCTAACGCCGCTGAATCGGACTGGTGGATGCGGTGCGGCCGGACAGCGAAACGGCGCGAGACTTCGCCATGCTGGTGGATCGCATGGACCGGGCGCAAATGCGCATCTGGCTCACCCGCTGGCGCGATAATGACGCCCTGCTCCAGCCAACGTTCGAGAAATCCGCATTGCTGAAAGAGGATGTTCCGGTATCCCAGGCGCTGAGCCGCGCGGCAACAATCGGTCTTCAGGCTCTGGATTACCTGGATCGCAATGAGCGGCCGTCCGATGCGCTGGCTCGTTCAACAACGAGCGTTCCTGGAAACGCTCAAGAAGCCACAGGCCGAGCTCCGGATCGCGATCGTGCCGTCCATCGAAAAGTTGGTTAATGCTGCAGCGTCGCTGCGCCTCGGGTCCTTGCAGCGCCTGATCCACCGAAACATGATTGACCTCCAGCGTTTGTCCCAAAACCTGATCCAGGGAGATGCGCGCGTGGCTGTAAGCGGATTGCGCCGTGACTTCCGTCTCTTGCGCATCCACTAACGATGTTTGGGCAGCCTCCATGTCGCTGATCGTCGCGGCGCCGAACGAAAAGGCCTGTTGCGACTTTTCCAGCAGCTCCTCCTGCAGCTTCCGCGAATCCAGCGGCCTGGGAGTATCGGGCACGGGCCTGCCGCAACGCGACCACCTGGTTCGAGATGTCCACGACGATCTGATTCTGATTTCGCCGCTCCACCAGATCGCCCTGGCGCAATTGCAACTGTTCGATGCCGTAGTCGCCCTGCGCGACGCGGTTGTGGATGGTGCCCGCAAACTGAAAGCCCGCGCGGCGGCTGGGGAAGTTGTCGCGAAACACCTCACCCAGGGCAGTTCCCAAGCCTCCCTCGTAATAAGGCTCAGCGGTAACGCTCCGACCGCCGATCGTGACGGGAGGTGTGGCCGTGCCCGCCAATCCGTTCCCGCTGACGGCCGCGAACGCTTGCAGACTCGGCAGAACACCGTTGGCCGTTCCCAGCGCCGAGATCTGCGCGGCTTCGTCATTGATCCTGGCGAGCGCAACGTCCGGGCGGTTTGCGATCGCCTTGGCTACCAGGTCCCGAAGAGGAGGCAAATTGTCCTGATTGGGAACCTCGATCCGATCGAGCGTGACTACTTCCGCCGCATCCAGCAGAGGATCCTCCAGACCGTTGCGGCTGATGGCGTCCTTCAATGAATTCTCCTGCTGCTGCGCCGTGGCTTGGGCGATGGCGAGAAGTTGGCGGCTATTGGTCACGTTTGATTGAGCCCGTGACGCTTCGAACCTGGGCACCACGCCTAGCTCAATCTGCTTGCGAGTGTCGTCATAAAATTTCTGCGCTTGATCCACGGCGCGCTGCCGGACAGCCAGGTAGTTGTCATCGGTGACCAAGTCCCAGTACAGGTTCAGAACGTTGGCAACGACATTCAGCAGTTGGGATCGAAAGGTTTCCTGCGCCGCCTGGACGTTCTTTTGAGCCACGCGAATGAAGCGCCCGTTGACCGCGGTGCCAAAGCCCTGCAGCAGATTTTGGCCGAGGTAGATTTGCACCACGGGGAAGACCGAGGGATTGAGAAAATCGGAAGGAGCATTTTCCTTCAAATAGGATTCATTCGCGCTCACCTGTACGTAGCCGCCCGATAAGAGTCCTTCCTGGACGAATGAGTCGATCACGTGACGTGTGTCCACCAGCGCGTCGATCTGCGCGACCACCGTGCTGGGCTGGGGCGAAGTTACGTGGGAGAAACTGGTCGCGTTTTGAAAGACGGGATCCAGGTTCTGAGTCACTGGTCCAATCTGTTTGACGGTTGCGCCGCCGCTGCTGCCGCCCCCGCCCGAACCATTCGACGCCAGGCCCGCCGCGATCTCGCTGCCCACCACGCCTTGTCCGCTGGTGGCTTGATTCACCAACGAGCTTCCGTTGTTGACACCGCGCAGCGGACCGCCTCCCTGAGCCCGCTCCAGATCCCATTCGGCGTTCAAAGGCCCGTAGCGATCCACCTCCAGGTCAAGGTTATTCTCGATCGCCAGCGCAATCGCGTCCTGCACCGTCAGGTACAGATGGCCGGCACGGATCAAGCTGTGCAGGTGGTCGGAGTTGCGGAGATTTACCGGAGGGGTCGTGGTCGGCATGTAAGATCGAATGAACAAAGGCCCGCGCGGCTTCTCCACCACCTGAGGCGTGGTTTGGGCCGAACATTCCGCGGTGAGAAGGCTAAGAACGGCCAAAGCTGAAACTGTTTTATGCAGGATAGTACGCATCGCCCTTAGTCCTTTTTCTCGATCACCGGTTCCGGGATGGTCGATTCTCTAGCTACCCGCCCCGCCGCGGCCTCTTCCATCGAGATGTTATTGACATCCAAAGTCTGTCCCACGGCTTCGTCAAACGCGATCTTGGCATGCGTGTAGTTGGCCATGGACTGGACCTCGGCGCTCTGGTCGCCGGCTAAATCGCGCTGGGCCTGAACTACGGTTGCGATAGTCGACTCGCCGAAACGAAAACGGTTCTGCTCCGCTTCCAACGTTTGCTGCGCCAAGGACCGGGTGGCCACGGCGGTTTCATATCGGGCGCGCGCCTGCTGCAATCCAATCACCGCGTTCTTTACGTCCACGCGGATCTGCGACACGGCCTTTTGATATAGAAGCTGGTTCTGGCGCAGGCTGATCTGATCGGCCACGTAATCCGCCTGGGCCACGCGATTTCGAAAAGGAATGTTCAAGGAAAAGCCAGCCGAGTAATTGGGATAATTGCGGCCGAAAATCTGCCCCAGGAAGTTGCCGTAGCCACCGACATACGCCGGGGGCGGCGCTAAGCCGTACTGCAGACTGGCGGGATTCGCCGGACCGCTCAGGCCGTTATTCGTTAATTCGAAATTCGCCTGCAAAGTCGGAAGCAGGTAATTCCTGGAGCCGACCAGGTTAATGGTGCTGCTCTCGATATTGATCTTCGCCTTCGCGATCTCCGGACGCTGGTCCAGTGCGACATTGATGAGTTGCGCGGTCGGCTTCAAGTCTTCCTTCTCGGGCACTGTGATGTGGTCTAACGGCACGACGCGGACTTCATCCAGCGTCTGGCTCACGACGCCATTTCTGCTCAACGCGTTCTTGAGCACCGTCTCCTGTTGCGCGACGTTGGTCTGCGCGATCAGCAAATTTTCCTTGGCCGCCGAGACCTCGGCAGCGGCGCGCGTGGCTTCGATCGCCGGCAAAGTGCCGAGCTCCACCTGCCGTTGGTTCCCTTCGTAAAGCTTCTGCGCGGTAGTAAGTGCCTCCTGCTTGATGCGTAAGTCTTCATTGAAACTTACTAAGTCCCAGTACAGATTCAATACGGCGGAAACGGTCGTAATCACCTGCAGCTTGAGCTGGAGGTCCGATACCTTCATATTATTCTTGGCCACCCGGATGTTTCGGTTGTTTACGCCGATGCCAAATCCCTGAAGCAGGTTTTGATTAATTTGCAGGTCCAGATAGCCGCTGTTGTAAGGATTGATGTCGAACGCGGGGCTGTTGAAGTGGTTTCGCGAGCTGACGTAGGTAAGTTGCGTGAATGTTCCGGTCAAAAAAGTTTGGATGTATTGCGCCACATAGACGCGCTGGTCCTGGAGCAGCGAGGGAACCAAATTGACATAGATATTGCTCAACGGGGTGGTGTTGTGCGCGAAATTCGTGTAGAGGTACAGAACCGGGTCCAGGTTCGGAGGCTGGGCGCCGTATTGGACCACGATGCCTCCGCCCGATCCAACGCCCGAGCCGCTTTCAGACAAGCCCACCGCGTTTACGTTGACGCCTTCCAGGCTCACGCTGGTGGGTCCCGGAGCGATGGGCTGTCCGATGTCGCGCAACGATCCGCCGCCTTGCGCGCGCCGCAGCACTTCGCGCGCCAGGTATGGGCCGTAGCGCTGGACCGCGATATCGACATTATTCTCGAGCGCTAGGGCGATGACATCCTGCGCCGTCAGATACAGATTTCCGGCGCGAATCAGCGAATCCAGGCGCGAGGTATTGGTCAGCTTCGCGGGGGAAACCACGCGGCGCTCCAGATGAAAGGGCCGGAGCAGCGGACCCACCACCGGCAGCGGCGCAGGTGTTTGAATCGTGATTTCCTGGGAGACAGCGGTGCAGGCCGCCACTCCAATCATGATAAGAACGTTCCAGAGTGTGCGCATGGTCAATAGAAATCCTAGCTCAGCTGTCCCAAAACATGTTGTGGTTCGGGTGTCCTGATGCAATCCCGGGTCCATCTCCGGCTGCGGGCGGGGTGATTGTTGTGCGGCTTCTCCCGGTCAGGACTGTCCGATTTCGCTACTGGCTGTCCGCTTCCGAAACTTATTCCCGCTAACATGGTCCAAATCAGGGAGGTGTACGTTGGCTGCAACAGTGTGGAAGGGCTTCGTCAGTTTTGGGCTAGTTTCGTTTCCGGTTCGATTGCTGGTGGCGGCGCGCGACAAGTCCATCCGATTTCATCTGCTCCACAAGAAGGATTTGTCGCGCGTGAAGGAGGTCTATTTCTGCCAAACAGAAGATAAACCCGTCGAGCGCAAAGATCTGGTGAAGGGCTTTGAGGTGAGCAAGGACGAATACGTGGTAGTGGAGCAATCTGAGTTGGACAAAATCGCGCCGAAAACGGCCAAGGTGATGGACATCCTCGAATTCGTTAAGGCGGAGGATTTCGATCCGGTGTTTCTCGACAAGTCGTACCATGTGATTCCCGACGGCGACATCACCAAGCCCTACGCATTGTTTCGCGAGGCCATGAAGCAGCGCGGTCAGTACGCCATCGCCAAAGTTGCCATGCACAACCGGGAACATATTGTGGTGATTCGCCCGGACGGCCAGGAACTGATGCTGCACACCATGTTCTTCGTGAACGAGATTCAACAGGTTGAAATGAAGGCCGGAGCGGAGAAGTTTTCCGCCAAGGAATTGAAGTTAGCGGGTCAGCTGATCGATACATTGACCGGCAAGTTCGATCCCGCCAAATTCCATGATGAATATCAGACCAATCTTCAACGGTTGATCGAGCAAAAACAAAAGGGCGAGCGCGTGACCGTGTCCAAGAGCGAAAAGCCCGCGCCCGTGGTCAATATCCTGGATGCTTTGCGAAAGAGCCTGGCTGACAACAAATCCAACGCGAAGGCCATGGCCGCGGGGGAAAACGAGGAAACGCAGCGCCGCTTAGCTCAGACTCTCCGCGCTGTATCGCGCGATTAAGCCCGTGCGCACCGCATGCTGATAGATGCTGCGAAAGAACCAACTCGCCAGCAGGAGAAAGATCAGATCGAGCGCCGCCCCCCAAAACAACGCCGACGGCGAACCCGGGCGTTTCAGCACGATGCTCCGCAGATTCTCGAACACGTAGGCCGGCGGCAATAAGCGTGAAAGGGCTCGCATCCAACTCGGCAGGGTGGACAGCGGGTAAAAAACGCCGGCAAACGGCGAAATCAGCGCGGGGATCGGCCAGATGAACCACTCCGACGCTGGGCCCAGCCGCAGTACGATCCCGCAGCCGATGATGCCCAGCGCGATGCCGAACAGGAACAGCACCAGCAGATAGGGCACCAACAGCACTCCGTAAAGAAAGAACGACAGGCCGAAGACCGCGACAGCCAGAACCAGCATCACCACCAGACCAATGGAACTGGTGGCGATACTCGAAAGCACCAGCCCGCTGACGTATTCCCAAATGGAAAGAGGCGTCGCGAAGACGTTCAGGAAATTGCGCGACCACACGTCTTCAAAGAACGTGGTGGTGACGCCTTGCATGACGCGGATGAAAAAATCCCACAGCAGAACCGCGCCCAGCAGCGACGGCACAAAGTTGAATCCGGACCCGCTGACGGCGTTCAGGTATTTGGTGATGAATCCCCAGGTCACCATGTCGATGGCCACCCACGCGAACAGCGGCAGTACACGGGCGGGGCTCCCCCGCATCAGAAAAAACTGGCGCAGGACAATCGCCGAGGTTCGCCGGAACGAAAACATGCGTTACGCGCGCTCCGCCTGATTGGCCTCTGGGTGATTGGCGACCGTGATGAATAGCTCTTCCAGCGTTTCCTTGCCGTGCATGGCCGGCAGGGTGCGCGGATCGCCCTGCAGCAAAATTCTGCCGTGTGAAAGAAACAGGACGCGGTCGCAAACATCTTCCACTTCGTACATATTGTGAGACGTCCACAGCACTCCAACCTTTCCAGCCGCGGCGTATTCGCGAATCTGGATGCGAATCTCGCGCGCGATCGCCGGATCGAGCGACGCCGTCGGTTCGTCGAGGAGCAGCAAAGCCGGCTGATTCAGCATCGCCTTGGCCAGGCTGACGCGCGTCTGTTCGCCGGAGGAGAGCACGCCGCATTTTACGTGGCGGAACGGGAGCAGATCGTATTGCTGCAGCAGAGTCTCGATGCGGGCGTTCAGATCCTTGACACTATAAATCATTCCAAAGAACCGCAGATTTTGAAGCACGGTCAAGTTGCCGGGCAGTGGCGCGTAAACGGCCGCGAAATTGGTGCGCTGCAGCACCTGGGATCGCTTGGTGGCGATGTCGAGATCCTCGACGAGAATAGTCCCGGACGTGGGCTCCAGCACGCCCAGAATCATATTGATCGTAGTGGTTTTACCCGCGCCGTTCGGACCCAGAAGCCCGACGATCTCATTGCGATTCACGTCGAACGAGACCCCATCGACGGCCACCGTCGCGCCATATTGCTTGCGCAGATCGCGGACGGAAAGGACTTTCGGGGTCATCCTTTAGTGTGACACGCCTAGTGTGACACGCCGGTTGAAACAAATTGTCACCTGCGATGTCAAACTGGCAGGAGATTCCCATGCGGGTGATTAGCGATTTCTTGTTTTTGATTCTGTTCTTCATGCTGATTGGCGTCTGGCTGGTAATGTGGATCGGCTTCCATTTGGTTGGCGGTGCGATTCACCTGCTGTTGATCATCGCGGCCATTGCGTTACTGCTGCACCTGTTCCGCCGCCGTACCGCGTAGGGAGTTCCTATTCCGCTAGGCGAACGGCCGGACCGGATCCTTGCCGTCCCAGCCCAGCGATGCCCGATAAAATCCCGTGAATATGGGCTCAAAATCCGCTCCCAGCTCGATCAACTCCACCATGCCGGGCAGTTCCGCGGTGGTATCCATGTAAGCGACGCGGCCGCCGCTCGGTACGCGCAGAAAGAACGCCAGCTCGGCTCCGCAGTTCCGAAACGTCTCCACGTCGCGATCGAAATCCTTGCTCCCGACGCCCCAATGATGGAATCCATAGCCGCGCTGGTCGATCGTCTCGCGATATACGGACGGCGCGTCATTATTCGGCTGGATTAGCTCGATCATCATGTGCCCGGCAAAGCTCATCGCAATCGCGACATCGGCCTGAGATGGCTTGCCCCGATACGACGCGTCCACGCCCGTGAAATGTTCCAGCAGGAACCACGGGCCAACCTTGAGCTGGCCCACCCACCGGTCGATCGCGTGGTGGATGTCTTCCACCACGTAAGCCATTTGAATGATGCCGTCGTCAGGCTGGCCGAAATTCAGGAGACTCATGCCATCGTATTATAGGCAAACGTCCGTCTTCGGATGCGTTGCCATCGTAAGCAGCATCGGCGCGTTGCTCACCCCCGCAATCGGTCGCTCCGAAGTCGCCCACTCCGCAGTCATCGGATCCACCCCCTGCTTAGTGGAAACGTACCGCTGCGCTGGACGCGGCAACGATCTCGTCCGGCATTCGCCGCCACGCGAGGCTCACTTCGCGTCCGAAAGCCCCTCGGCGCAAGCGAACTCCCGGAGCTCGTCCTCGCCGCCGCGCGGCTTGGCCTTGCGATAAGTTTTCACCGTCTGCCATGGCTGGGTGAGCGCTTTGGGATCGTTCACCGTGATGGTGTCTTCCAGTAATCCCGGCTCTTTGAAACGGATGCGCTCATGCACCGTCATTTCATCGCTGTGTGGTGTAAACCCTTCGATGAACGTATCGCCGCGCAGCGCCACCGTATCCACAACCAGCGTGCCGCCTTCCCAATGGCCGGTGGAATAGCCGGCATACGTCGGATCGTCCAGAGCTTTTTGCGAAGGCTTGCGGCCGTCCAGGTAAACTCGGCGCAGCGCGTCGTTCAGCTCGCTGAAGAAGGTGATCTTGTCCTTGTTCTGCATCACCTCCATGCCGTAAAACATGCTCATCATGGCGGGCATTCCAGGAGGCAGGCAGCGGGCGATGGGATCGTATTCCGAAGAACCGGAAATGAGCGATTTGCTCATCATCTGCCATTTCGCCAGATATTCGGGCCGGAGCGACGGCTCATCCGGACGCCGGCCTTGGGAGCCATCTGCCAGCGGCGCCGATATTTTGGGCCGCCCGGCGGGCGCTTGCGACGCCCGCGGCGCTCCCGCAACCGGGCCGCCTCGAAAGTTGCCAAACGGGTTCACCGGATAATACACGCCGGAAAAATCCGGCGGCGTGGTTTGCGCGTATAGTGCGACGGAAATCGCCACGCCCAAAACCACGCCGGCCCAATTCACTTGGCGTCCTCCAGGCCTTCGGCGCAGGCGAACTCGCGCAACTCGTCCGTTCCCCCGCGCGCCTTCGCCCGCCGATAGGCCTTCACCGTTCCCCACGGCTTAGTCAGCGCTTTCGGATCGTTCACCGTGATGGTATCTTCCAACAATCCCGGCTCTTTGAACCGGATGCGTTCGTGGACCGTCATTGCATCGCTGTGTGGTGTAAATCCTTCGATGAACGTGTTGTCGCGCAGGGCGACGGTATCCACAACCAGCGTGTCGCCTTCCCAGTGGCCGGTGGAATAACCGGCGTAGGTTGGATCGTCCAGAACTTTCTGCGAAGGCTGGCGGCTGTCCAGATACACGCGTCGCAATGCATCGTTCAGCTCGCTGAAGAACGTGATCTTGTCCTTGTTCTGCATGATCTCCATGCCATACGCCATCGACATCATGGCGGGCATTCCGGGCGGCAGACATTTGGCGGTCAGATCGTATTCCGAAGAGCCAGCGATGCGGGTTTTGCTGATCATTTCCCACTTCGCCATATATTCGGGAGTGAGGGACGGCTCATTGGGCGTGCGTCCGCGCGAGCCATCGGACAGCGGAGCCGATGCTGTTGGACGCGGCGGCGGTCCCTGCCGTTGAGCGGGCGGAGGTCCCCCGGGCCTGGGGCCGCCGCGCGGACCCCCCTGAAAGTTGCCGAACGGATTGATCGGATAGTACACGCCCGAAAAATCGGGAGCGGCGGACTGCGCATAGAGCGCCCCAACGCCAACAATGGTGCTGAATAGAATCTTGTGAAGCTTCATACTGGTCCTCTATTCCGTCGGCGGCGGCGCATTGGCGAGAATGGTGCCGTCGGCTTTGGTGACGCGCGCGATCAGCCCGGAGGCGGAGTCGTCCTTGGCGGGGCTCAAGTCGATAGTGACCACCTCGCCCGGCTGCAGCGACTTGGGCGTCCAGCCAGCCCGGCCCAGGATGCCCGGCGGCCGGCCCTCCACCTTCCAATCCACTTTGTTACCCTTGCCGTCATCCACGGTCAGGATCACCCAGACATGCGGGTTGCTCCACTTGAACTCTTTCACCACGCCTTTGATGGTGATCACCTTGGTGACATAGAACGCCGAGTTGCTATGGTGGGCCTGCGCCAGGGGAGCCAGCGAAAGCGCCGTCCCGATCACCGCGCAACTGATCATCGCCGGTACTCTCATTGTGTTCGCACCTCCAGAATGCCTTTGAGGAAGCATATCAAAATGAGGAGGCATATCAAAATTCGTGAGTTCCGCGCTACGCTTGCTTCCTGCTCGATGGGTCCTCGGAAAATATCCTTGGAACGAGCGGACATGGCCTGCCGTTGCGGCCGGCCTTATCGTACTGGCTTTGTGGTTCGTCCACTCTGCGAGCCCTTACAGGACTCCCATCATCACGCGCGGAGTGCAGCCCGAATTTCGGATCCTGCATATCGAAAAGTATGGGCTCCACATCCACGAAACCGAAGTGAGTACAGCGAGAAATGGCGTCGCTTGGATTTGGCGCAATGATCGCCGTTTGTTTCAGTATCGGTTTGATAGTCAAGTTTCCAGAATCTCTCTAGCTTAACGTCTCGCCATCCACGATTGAACATGTACGCGCGTTCTCCCAGTCGCCAGTACTCCGTAGTGTGCGTATGGCTCCAGCAAAAGCATTACGGTCCTGGAATGCGCAGGGCTGGTATGTTGTCCTTGAAAACTCGGCCCCATTGGCATTTACGAGCGAGAATCAAACGCCGCCGCCCCAGGAGGTGACAGATCTTTTTCGCGAGATCGAAAACTTGCCAGCTGCCGAGCGCCCCTCGCCCATCCAGGATGTGTGTCTAGGATTTTGCTACGATCCGGTGGCGGCGCTGGCATCCCATTAGGTACTCCGGCAGCCCCAGCGCACATCACACAGCGGCTGGCGGCGCTCATGTGCGCCAGATCCCCGGATCGGGGCACGTCCGTTTTCGTTACCTACGGACAGGACGGAAGCAACTTCGCTAATACCAGATAGCATCACCCAAATTGTTGGCCATCGCGGCTTTCGCCCCATTGCACGTCTGCCTCTTTCATCCCCTGCGCGCGTGTCCGGAGCTTGCCGATTGCCGCCCGCTGCCATCCCGAGCAGCGCAAGCGCGCCGCAAGAAACCGCATTTCTTCGGGGCGCCTCCGCGTAACGAGGACGGTATGGTAGCATCTCTCTCGTTGGCCAGAAGCTTCCATATGCTCCATTCGCGGCTGTTCGTACTCTTAGCGCTCCTATCCACTTGCGCGCAGGCGCAATGGTTGAACTACCCCACTCCAGGAATCCCGCGCACGCCCGACGGCAAGCCTGATCTCACAGCGCCCGGGCCTCGCGCAGCCGACGGCAAGCCAGATCTCTCCGGCGTCTGGCACGTTCGGCCCACATCGCTTGCGGAAATGAAGCGCATCTTCGGCGACAACATCGGTACAGGCAATGTGCCGGGCATGGAAATTGACACGATTTCCAAATACGCCCTCAACATCCTGCTGGACTTCAAGCCCAAGGACTCGCCGATGCGCCCCGAGGCTGCGGAAATTCTTCGCCGGCGCGCGCCCGGCGGCAACCCGGCGGATCGTTGCCTGCCCATCGGCATTCCTGACGCCGGTCTGGTTTCTGAACCGAATAAGATTGTTCAGTCGCCCAAGCTGACCGTCATCCTTTATGAATCCGACGGCACGCACCGCCAGATCTATACCGATGGCCGCGAGCTTCCCAAGGAATTTGAACAGCCCGCCTGGCTGGGCTATTCGGCGGGCAAATGGGCCGGCGACACGCTGGTGGTGGAAACCGCCGGCTTCAACGACAAAACCTGGCTCGATCTGAGCGGCCGGCCTCATAGCGAGGCTCTGCGCATCGAGGAACGCTATCATCGCCGCGACTTTGGCCATTTGGATGTCGAAATGACTTTCGACGATCCCCAGATGTATACCAAGCCATTCAGCATCAAGTTCACTGAGGATCTCCTTGCCGACGAGGATATCTTCGAATACTTCTGTAACGAAAACGAAAAGGATCGCGTCCACGACGCGCAGCATTGAATTCTCAAACGCATTCTGGAGGCACAATGGAAGCCATAATTTCAGATCTGTTGAACCGTTTCGAAAAAGGAGCGCTCTCGCGCCGCGGATTGATCCAGGGGCTCACCATGCTCGCCGCAGCGGGAGGCGCAGCATCCGTCGCCGAGGCCCAGGAGGGACTGAAGGGCGTGAATATCAATCACATCAGCATTCAGGTGAGCGATTTGCCGCGCGCCGTGGCGTTTTATGAAAAGGTTTTCGGGTTGAAGGTGTTGGGCGAGGATAAGCCGAATGAGATCTCGCGCATGGGCTCGGAAAAAATCATCGTTTCGCTCCACCACAAGAATCCCACCGGCATTGTGGATCATTTCGCCATCGGCGTGGAAAACTTCAATCGGCAGCGAGTGACCGAACAACTGAAAGCCCTCGGCATCACTCCGGAAGAGAATCTGGACGCCGGATTTCACATCAAAGATCCGGAAGGAATGAACGTCCAGATTATGGGCGCTTGAGCCCGCCATGCTCCACGCCGCCGCCGGATGGGCACGGGCCTGCACAGTTCACCGTGCTCGCTGAGCAGCTCGGATTGAAGCTCGAATCGCAACAGAGGCCGGTGGAGATGTTCGTGATTGAACGGGTGGAGCGGCCGTCGGAAGAATTAACTAGAATTGTTTTATGCGCCGCCTGTTCAAGATTTCTTTATTCGCAGCGACTATCCTGAGCCCGGTCTGCGCTCAGAGCACGCCGCCGGCTCCCCTCCCACCCGCGATGCAGAGCGCGATCGATCGTCTGGCCAAGGGCGATAGTGTCGGGAAGAACAGCGTCGCTTTCCAGAACGCGCCACTTGCGGAGACCTGTTCGGTCCCGTTGCTGGAATTACACATGGATCATCCCGAACGATTCACAGTGCGCACGGTCCCTCCCGCGGCGATTGACGAGCGGATGCCGCGCACCCAAGGGCCCGCTCCGGTGTGCGGCCAAATTGCACGCCCCGCTCCGGCGGAGCCACCCGGACGCTAAGCCCGCGCTAAGTGCGCATGCGCGTGAAGAAGTACATGCCCGCCATCGCGAAGATTAAATCCGGCGACCAGGCCGCCAGCGCGGCCGGCAGCAGACTCACATCGCCCAGTTGCTCGAACAGCTTCCCGAGGATCAAGTAAGCGCTGGCGATGGTAAAGCTGATTCCCACGCCGGCCATGGCGCCCTTATTGCCGGCAACAAACGCGAACGGCACCGAAATCAGCGCCATTACGAGCGCAAAGAGCGGCAATGCGAACTTGCGGTAAAAGCTGACTTGTAAAGTGATGGTATCGATGCCGCTGCGCTGCAGTTCGCGAATATAAGCGGCCAGTTGCTGGTAATTCATCTGCTGGTCTTGCAAAACTTCTTGCAGGAAGTAATCCGGCCGCTCGTCCACCTCCTGGAAAGTGGCAGCCTGGCCGGCGAAGCTGTTGAACTTCTCGTGCCGTCCGCCTGGATCCAGGCGGCTCCAGCCGTTCTCGAAGATCCAGGTGTGAAGGGTCGGCTCCCAGCGCGCCCTTTCGGCCGAGATATGTTTCTGAACGCGGAAGTTGGTTGGATCCAGCTCAAAGACCTGCGGCCCCACCATCACCCTGTTGCGCTCCGTCAATGTACTTGAAATAGAAAACTTTCGGATCGTTGTTCGATCCCGGATCGAAGACCCACTTGCGGTCCGGATGCAGATAGGTCTGCACCGGCTTGCCCTTGATCTCCTTGCGAATCGCGTCCTGCTTGCGATTGGCGTCCGGCACGTAGTAGTGAGCGAAAGCGAACAATGCGCCGCTCATCAACAGCGCCGAGGCCAGCACCGGCATCGCCCAGGCGATACAGGCTGACGCCGCTGGCTTTCATGGCCGTGATTTCGTTGTGCTTGGTGAGAACGCCGAAGGTGATCAGAACCGCCACCAGAACGCTCAAGGGCGCCAGGTCGAAAATAAGCTGCGGCGTCAGGAAGAACAGGTAAGTAAACACGCGCGACATCGCAATGTGATTCTTCACAATGTCGCTCAGCAGGTCGAAGAAATTGTAGACGTGCGTCATGAGCACCAAGCCGATGAGCAGCAGCCCGAACCAGAACAGGAAGCTTTTGAGGACGTAGCGGTCCACCACTTGGGGGACCAGGAACATTCGCCAGCCCCGGCTGCGCGAGCGCACTTGGGCGGCCGCGGCGGGAAGCTTTCCCCGCAGGCTGGTCCAGGCCGCTGTGGCCCAGCCGTTGACGATGGCAATCCAGTCGCGATCGCCAGGCCGCTCCATGCGCGTCAAAAGAAGAATGCCGGCCACCGCGAAAATGGTATTGGGAATCCACATCGCGATACCTACGGGAAGTTTCTGCTGCTTGGCCAGACCATTGGCCGCGATCAGCCCCATCCAGTAGATGAATGCCACCGCCACGGTGATCACGTACGCTCCCGACTTGCCGCCTTTGCGTGAAGAGACGCCCAGCGGAATTCCGATCAGGGCCAGCAGGAAGCAGGCCGGGGGCAAAGCCAGCCGCTTGTGCAGTTCAATGCGCGCCTGGATTACGTTATCGCGATCCAGCTTTTTGTCGTGATAAGCCAGCCGATAAAGCGGAACCGTATCGATTTCGGTGTAGCCCTTGGCGTGCACTTCATTGGGCTTGGTTGCCTCCAGAATCTGTGCGCCCGTGGGAGCTTGCGTAAAGTAGTAATCCGTCGGATCTTTCCCGACTTCGTACGTGGCGCCCTCCTGCAAAGAGAGCTGGATCTGATTGTGGGCCACATCCGGCACGGCGATGGCGTGCGCCGCCACCGTGACGGTGGGGCCTTCGCCGCGATCGTGATCGCTCTTCTTCTGTTCATCCACCGGCGTGGTGTCGGCGATAAAAACATTGCGCCAGCGCGAGATCGCGCCAGGAATCACGTCGCTGATATAGAGAACCCGGTTGGGAAAGCCTTCGTCGAAGACCTGCGGCTGCACTTCCGACGTCAACTCGGCCGCCACCAGTTGATTCAGAATCTTGTAAGTTCTCCAAGTGGAGTAGGGCGTCAGCCACAGCGACGCAGTGGCGGTGACCAGCATGGCTAGCGTTGCGAACAACAATACCGGCGGGATCACCTTGCGGCTGGGAACTCCGGCCGCGCGCAACGCTACGATTTCGCCGTCGCTGGACATCCGGCTCAGGGCGATCAGCACGCCCACCAGGACGCCGAGGGGCAAACTAAAAGCCAGCGTGGCTGGAATCGCCAGGGCAAACAGGTGGGCGACGGTGGCCGGCGGCGCCGAGCTGCGCACCAGAATTTCGAAAAGCTTTCCGAGGCCCTGCAAAAACAGAACGAAGGTAAAGAGCACCGCGCCAAAGATCGCGCTCTTGCCAACCTCGCGGAAAATGGCGCGAAACAGCAGCCCCATGCTTCAATCTCCGCGGCGTGGCTCTGTGGTGGCGGGCCGCAGCTGGAAGGACGCGCGCGCGCTGCTGGTTGGCTGTCCCGTCAGCAAGGGCGGGGGAACGATGGGCGGTTTCGGAGTTTCTTCCTGAAGCGGCGCCAGCTCCAATTCTTCAAACAGCATCGCCGGCGCGATTATGGAAGAGGTGGTGGTGAAAGTGCCCGCTCCCACCAGCGCGAAGGGCGCGTTTGAATCGATCAGATCGAAGACGTAGTTTTCGTCGGAGGCCGCCACAATATCTTTCAGAGTGCGAACGGAGAAATCCTGGAACAGCAGGCCGCGCACCAGTTCCTCGCGGCCATCGGGATAAACTTTGTAAGCCAGCAATGGCGGGACCACGGGATGCGAGCCACCGGCAGCCTGCGCCACTTTTTCCAGTTGATCGATGGACGCGGTGGAGGGATAGTCGAGCTTGCGGATCAGGATGCCGTAGGGCTTGTTGTTCTGCTTGCACAGATCCATCAGCTTCTGTTTCATGCCAGCCGCTGGCGTGGTTTGAGAAACGCGAATAAACAGATTGCCGAACCCGGCTGAGCGCGTGCCGTAGGGGCCGGTCATCCGTGCGTGTCCATTGGAACCGGGATACTCCTTGAACACCGGCGTGCGGGTCAAAAGAAAATTCTTCAGCACGCCTTTCTCCACCAGCGTCAGCGGTTGGGGAGCCACGCCCTCCATGTCATAGAGGTAATGTCCCAGCAACGTATGACCTTCGTACTCGGTCTGCGTGGGATCGTCCACCACATCCATCCACTCCGGCAGAATTCGCGAACCCAAGCGGTTCTCCAACTCGCTCGGCGAGTAACGGGAGGGACGGCCAGGATCGCTGACTGGCTTGCGCCCCAGCTTCAGGTTGTCGCCCAGCAGTTGTCCGAATAACTGCGCGGCCGCCGGCGCTTCAAACAGCACCGGTCCGTCGTATGCTTCGCCGGCCGGAGCCTGGCTCAGTTCGGTGACGTGTTCGCCCACTGCTTTGATTTCGCGCGTCAGCACGTCTTCAGATGGCAGACCACCCGTGTTGAAAGCCTGAAAAAATTGTGCATCGCGCACCGGCGTTCCATCCTGTGTCAGGCCGCGGCCGGCTACGCGAACGTAAGCCAGATCCTCGGGAGTGCGCAGTTCGGTGCCTTCCGAATTCACGATGTAATTGATGGATTGCGAACTGAGCATCTCCACGCCCGACGACAATACTTTCGGATAACCATCAAAGAGAGCCGAGAGCCGGATCACTTCACTCTTCCAGGGCGCGGACGCAAAGGGCTTGCGCTCGATCGGCAGAACCAAATGTGCCGGGGGAGCAGAGGAAAAATCGGGCAGCACATCCGTCTGGGTCATGTTCTTCAGCGACGACCGCTTGCGTGCGATGGCGTCCTCGGCGGTCTTATAAGCCCGGTCGGTAGCCAGCCAAAACACCTGCCGGAAAGCCAGATAGTTGTTGTCCAGCGGGAGCCGTGAAGGATCGTAACGATTGCCGATGTAAGCTTCCGAGTAAACGTGATCCGTATTATCGAAAGTAGCGGTGCCAACGCGCATTTGAACCGAAGGAATCCGGAATGCGGAGTCGCTTTCGTCGACCAGCGCGCCCAGCTCCGCCGAAATCGAATGGCTTATGGTGTCCTCAACGCGATATTCAGTGTAGTAAGGCGGATCGAGTGCAATGTGGAGACGGATCAGCGCGGGTACGCGATTGATTTCATCCTTCATCGCGTGCAACAGGACGTCGTCCTGGCTGGCCGGTTGGCTCTTGGGCCCTTGCGCCAGAAGCGCGGCAGCGCAGAGCAGCGCGCCACAAGCGGCGAGCCTCACTGAGACGCTCCGGTTTCAATGGGCCGGCCCAGGAACGGCGGGCGATCCTGCGAATGCTGCTTCTTCTGAATTTCAATCTCGGAAACCAGAATCGCGGGCGAGCTAGCCGACACCGGCACTTGCCCCGATTCGGCGCCGCAGTAGCCGTTGAACACCTCCAGCTTGTCCGACGTCGCCAGGATCTTGGCGAAACTGGACAGCGGGGTTCCCACAATATCCACGCCGCGCACCAGCTCATCGGGCCGGCCATCCGCAAAAACGCGATACACCATCAGCGGAATCACGGTGAACGCCTGCAGGCCGCGCCGCTGCGTGGTGGTGTAGCCGCCGGTGATCTCGTCGAAATAAAAACCATACGGCTTGTTCTGGCGTTTCACTTCGGCAATCAACATATCCCGCAACGCCTTTTCTGAAACCTGCTTCTTCGATTCCACGATCAGGTTCGATTGGCGCGATTCGGCCTCCAGCCCGGGCTGCCGCCGGCCATGCCCGTTGGAGTGCTCCACGCCGTCGATAGGAGAGCGCGACGTCAGGAACGTTTTCAGAATTCCGTTATCGACAATCGTTACCGGCCGGGCCTTCACGCCTTCGTCATCGTAGGTGTAGTAGCCGTTGAGATCCACGCCATCCAGCGTCCGGCGCGTGGGATCGAAAAGCACGGAAAGAAAACTCGGCAACACCGCGGTCCCAACCGCCTTGGTGAAGGTCTGGCCCTCGGTTTCGTCCTTCTGGCGATGGCCTTCGATGCGATGCCCGAAAATCTCGTGGAAGAACACTGCGGCAGCGCGCCCGGAAAGGATCGCCGGACCCACATAGGGATCAACCGCGGGCGCCTGGACCAAGTCAGCCAGATTTTGTCCCACGCGCTTGGCCGCCGCGTCTACCTCAGCCGGCTTGGGCAAGTGCGCCAGATCGGCCGCCTGGTAATCCTGCATCGCGATCAGGTCCATACCGTCGGTAGCCTTGCCCCGCGCGACGATGGACAGGCTCACAAAGTTGCGGCCGTGCAGCAGGCGCGTGCCTTCCGTGCTCACCATGTTCTTGGAAATTCGCTGGACCGAAAGACTGACGCTGGAGTTCAGCACGTCGGGAAAGTCGGCAACCTCGGCGGACCACTTCCGCGCGCGCTGCGCCCATTCGTCGTCGATGTTTCCCACGGGAGGAGGAGGCTCCTGATAAACCGACGGCGGCTCGCTTGAAAAATCGGCCGAGCTGTCCGCGGCCTTGACCTTCACTGCCTGGTCGGACTTGATTTCGATCAACCGGCGCGCCGCCAGTTTGTACGTCCGGTCGGTTTCGAGCCACACCTTGCGCCGGATGGCGTCGGGAACGTCGTCCAGCGGAAGGATTTCGCCACGCGTGAAGCGACCCTTCTGCCCGTTGACGGAATGGTAGTTATCCAACTGCGGGGTTCCAACGCGCAGCGTGATATCGAGAACGCGCAGATGCTCCTTGTTGCGGGACTCGATGGTGCCGAGCGTCGCGGAGAGGGCCTGGCTCTCCTCCTCGGTGACCGTGTAGTCCATGTAATAAGGAGGCGGATCGGCGCTTTGCTTCAGGATGGTGAAATTGCGCTGCAGTTCGGCGCTGAGGATGTCCAGCAGCGAAGGAGCGGAGGCGGCGGTTGCCGGGTGGGCCCACCAAAGGGCAAAGACTAGCGTAAGGAGGGTGCGGCTCACGAATTATCAGCATAGCAAGGCTGCCGGAGGATTGCGCGGAAGTGCTTCGCATGCGGGAGTGGGCAATGCGGAGCGCCGCTGGCTGTCCTTGATACCAGCAGGATCCATAGGGCGCCCATGGTGCGATGGTCCGCGCCTGTCATTGGAGCCCCAAGAGCGTCAACGTCGAATTGGACCAGTCGTACACTTCCCTGGCCTCGGCATCAACTTAGGGGAGCGGAACGCGGACGGCTTCACCGGGCTTTGGCATGCGTCTTCTTTGGCCTTTTGGTGCTGACAATGCTCTCTTTGGATGACCCGACAGACAAGGGAATAATAAGCGGTGGAATGCTCATTTGGGCAGTCGTGGCTGAAACAAATTGTCGGGCGTAAGGGACGAGCAGAAGCCTAAAATCTGAGTCCACAAATCGTTCGACAGACGCCTTTGATATCGGCTCTGGGCCATAGAGGTGTGCCTCAAACTCACACTCCACAAGCACCGCCGGCTTGGATTCAGGAGACTCTTGAACCCTGACCATAAAAGCACCTGACGCCTCAAAGAAATTTGTTCCCACCAGCGTCGTTTTGTAGGAATCCCGAAATATTCGCATCGGGCCATCCTTGCCATCCATCAACTTCAAGAGGGCCTGCCTATCGATGGACGCAGAACAACTCTTCAGCCCAATGGATATAAGCCGCAGTCCCCGCAGGAATTGGTCGTACTTGCTATCGACTTCTGGCAACCTGCTCCTCTAGGTGCTCTCTGAACTGTTGTTTGAACTTTTCATCACCAACCACCACCACTTCATTCGAAGAACCGATCTTTCCAACGCGCGCCAATTTCGCGCTAATTTTGCCGCCGTGCAGGCGCTTCTCAACGGTCCAGCCCATTGCCGCCTGCGGTGCTGGATAGCCGGGCCACCACATCGCGACAAAGGCGTCTCTCATGTGACGCGACGGCGGCTCTTGTATACGTTTAAGCAGGACATCGAAAGCGCGAGTGCAAGTTCTTACGGCTAACGCCTCCGAAAGCATTGACGTTACTAATTGATTGAGGCTCACATTTTCTAGTTTCGCCGCGCCGGCCAGTTGCTTGTGCAACCGCCTCGGAACACGTTGAATCCATTTGCCACTAGGCATCTCGTTATCCGCTTCAGGTTCCGGAATCGGATTGCCGGCGCTCAGAGCTTCCTCGATCCAAAGGCGTTGCACTGAGCGTAGATTGTCGATGGCCACGGACTCGTTCTCGCCGTGGGCGATGCATCCTGGGAGTTCGGCGATGCGCGCTACGAAGTCACCCTCATCATCCTTGCGGATCGTAACCGTGTAGGGGAGGCCTTCGTAATAGGCAACATCTCTGGTTGCGACCTCTTTGGTTGTGTCAGTTTTCATAAAGATCCAGATCTTCCATCACGTCCAGAAAATCATCTACATAGCATACCTTGACCTGCTTACTGCCGCGATGATGATGACAGACGCTAAACTGACGTTCCCCGATACGAAAAAGTGTCGCATGTTGATTCCCTCTTTGCGACACCGAATATCCGTTCCTGCCTAGGTTTTCTACTACCCATTGGATGTCGGATAACTCGACATTTTTTCTCCGCTGGCCTATTTCGGAAATTCTCTTTTTGATATGGCTGATATCGGCCATGGATTGTCGGCTTTAACGGTAGATACCATGATGATGCCGCCATTGCCAGAACTCAACCTCCATTTCATGATACTATGTGTAGTATCATTGCGCAATGGATCTCTGCTGTCATTCGAGTGTATAAATCGGAGCCCCTATCTGTATCTGGGGTGTGCTCGGGCCGTAGCACTAATGGTAGCGGGGTGGAAGCAGGCGAAAGGAGGATGGATAACAGCGACTCCCCGGTTAGTCAAAATTACGCGGCAGTGGTGGAATTGCTAGACGCTCCCGGTTTGGGTCTGGGTGGGCAGCACCATTTGCGGGTTTGAATCCCGCCCGCCGCATTCACATTGAACACTTCCAGTTACCGGAAGTCGAACCTTGTGGCGATATCCACGCTCGGAATGGCCGAACCCAAGGGCCCAAACGGAAACGAGTCAAAGAACATGAGTCTGGCAGTAGCAATTGAAGCCGCAAATGGCATAGTGCTCGCGGCGGATAGCAGAGCAACATTCGGTGACCCGCGCGGCATGACGGGTGCGAATGATACGGTTCAGAAAATATATCGGCCCAATCCCAGGACCGCAATTGCCCTTGTGGGTCAAGCAGAGACGGGAGGCGCGCTAATGCAGCGGATTATGTCGACGCTTGCTGCGCAGCCAACAGCGGACGTAGATATCGTCGCCGAAACGATTCGAGCAATAGGCAACAACTTTTTCGGACAATGGTTTGGTCCGCCACAGTACCTTATGGGACCGGCTGGCCCCGCTCCACTGCCAAGGCCAGATGTCTGGTTTCTCCTAGTCGGTTTATGACGCAACCAACCAACCTAAGATTTTGAGCCTGGGAAGCACGCCGCCGTTCAATTTCGCCCCGAATCTAAGCACGACAGGCTTTGCAGCCCTCGGGATTGTGCCGTTGGCGGTTTATCTCTTGAATCGGCTCTATCGTCGCGACCTCGATCTTGAGATCGCAAAGGACCTGGCAACTTATTGTGTTGTCGAAACGGCCAGTCAGGACGGAAAGGTCGGCGGTCCAGTCAGGGTTGCGATTGCCGCTGCCACACAAGATTCCGTGGTGTTAACTAACCCTCAAGTCCAAGAAATAGTTACCCGCGTTGACAGGCACAGAGAAACACTCAGAAACTCGTTCCTGAATGCGGGAGCGCCTCCTGCTGCTGCGGTTCAGCAACAAGGGCCACAAGCATGAGCTGTCCCGCCGGTGGCTGCTGAACTGGATAGCTCGGAATGGGCGGAGGCGGATATACCCCGATCTCCGGCTGCTCACTGGGAAAATAGCCCACAGCGAGGTTGTTCATTTTAATGATCGAGTTTCCATCCAGGAAACCAAATCCGTTCGACGGCTGCATGCTGCTCATGGATCGGTGGCCCTCCGTTGAAACTTTATACCACGTTCCTGCTAAGGCCATGAGGGGGCGGGGCGGCACATCCCGCCACCGCCTCCACTATAAACCTAGTCAGCTCCCTTTGGCTGCTTCAACATCAGCCGCTAGCCGCTTGCAGGCTTGATGGCGTTATCGGTATGCCGGGCGTCGCCACCCGTCCTGAGGCTGGAAACGAAATCACGCTCCGCGCAGCAAGACCGGAGCTACCTCCGGCTCACATGGTGGTGAATTCTGTAGTTCGAGCGTTTCAGTAAAGCGAAGAAAGATTCGACCGTATTCATTGTGACCGTGAAAACTCTTTTCCTTGCGATGACCGTTCCTTTTTACCGTGATTGAAGTTGAAGCGTTCCCCGAACCTTGACTTCATGCGGTTAATACTCGGCGGATCCGTTGGTGATCAAATGGGAGGATGGGTCCCTTCAAGAATCGGCCCGATACTATTCAAGCTCGGTCGGAATTGGATGAAAGCGCGAAGATTTAGGCTTTGTGGCAAGCGTAAGGCCTCACCCTCGCCCCCGATGCATCTGATAGCCTAAATATATTCGGCTTCCGCTTCCGCAGGATCAACTTGCCAGTTGCCTGTTCGATTGAAGCAGGTAACTGTACAAGGGAGATGAATTCATGCATAGGGTGAAACAGCACGGGATGATTGTGGGCGTGATAGCCTTGTTCGCCGCCCTTGTAATGCTTGGCGCGAAGCCGGCCGAAGCGCAGCAATCCGGCCAGACCGTGGACGCCAAGGTTTTGAACAGTGCCGGCACGTCCCACGAAGCCATCCCGGGCGACTGGCTCAGCTACGGGCGGTCCCTAAGCGAAACACGCTATAGTCCGCTGAACCAGATCGACACCTCCAACGTCAATCGGCTCGGCCTGGCTTGGACCTATGTGCTGGGCACTGGCGGCGGCAATCAGGAAGCCACGCCGCTGGTATGGAACAACACCATCTACGGAATCACCAACTGGAGCATCGTGTTCGCCCTGGATGCCCGCACCGGCAAGGAGCTGTGGCGCTGGGACCCGGAGGTGAATCAGCCGGCGGTGCGGCCCAAGATCTGCTGCGGCATCGTGAATCGCGGCCTGGCGATTTATAACGGCATGATCATCGCTCCCGTCATCGATGGCCGCCTGGAAGCGTTGAACGCGCTCACCGGCAAGGTGATCTGGGAAGCGCGCGTGGCGTATCCGCAGGACTACTACGCCATCACCATGGCGCCGCGCGTGGCCAATGGCAAGGTGCTGATCGGCGTGGCCGGTGGCGATCATCCCGACGCGCGGCTTCTTCGATGCCTACGACGCCGCCACGGGCCATCGCGCCTGGCGCTTCTACACCGTTCCCGGAAACCCCGCGCTCCCTTATGAAAACGAAGCCATGCGCAAGGCCGCGAAAACCTGGGGCGGCGATTTCTACAAAATGGGCGGCGGCGGATCGGTTTGGGACGGCATGGCTTATGATCCCGACGCCGATCTCATTTACGTCGGCACCGGCAATGCCGAACCGTGGGTGCAGAAATTTCGCGGGGCCCAGAACATGGACAATCTCTACACCGCGTCCGTGCTCGCCGTGAAAGTATCCACCGGCGAGCTGAAATGGCACTATCAGGCGGTGCCCAACGACAATTGGGACTACGACAACGTTCAGCAAATGATTCTGGCCGATCTCACCATCAACGGCCGCCCGCGCAAGGTGATCATGCAGGCGTCCAAGAACGGCATCTTTTATGTGCTGGATCGCATCACCGGCAAATTCATTTCCGGACAAGCTTACTCCCAGGTGAACTGGATGCATGGCTTCGACGAATCGGGCCGTCCCATGGTCAACAAGGACGCCTTTTATGACAAGGAGCCCATCACTGTTTTTCCCACCGCCGGCGGCGCACATAACTGGGCGCCGATGTCGTTCAGTCCGCTCACGGGCCTGGTTTACGTCCCCACTACGTACGGAAGCTGGACTTATGCCGCGGGCGACAAAGTAGTCCCCCATCCGTATGGCGACACCGGGCTGGCGGAAGCTTTTCTTACCGAACGCCCGAATTCCATGCCGGTCATCGGACCCAAGCCGTTGGACAAAGAGCGCGGCGTGCTGCAAGCTTGGGATCCCGTAACGCAGAAGCTGATTTGGCGGACGCCGGGCGGCGGAGGCATCGGCGGCGGCGTGGTCACCACGGCCGGCAATCTGGCGTTTCAGGTGGTGAATGATGGCCGCCTGTTCGCCTATAGCGCCGATAAAGGCCAGAACCTGTTTGAGCTTCAGACTGGCCGCACCGGCATGGGTCCGCCCATTACCTATATGGCGGATGGCAAGCAGTACGTCGCTTTGATGGGCGGACTTGGGAACGAACCTAAGAACGATCGGCCTCCGTTGCTGTTCGTTTTCGAGCTGGATGGAAAGGCGCCGATGCCCAAAGCCGCCGCGCCGCCTCCTCCGTTTGGCGCGCCGCCTCCTCCGCCGCCGACGGAGCTGCACAAATAGATCTATGAAGCCGTCTCAAAAACCGAACAATCCCTGTTTCTCCTCCGGACCTTGCGCTAAGCGGCCCGGCTGGAGTTTCGAAGCGCTCAAGGATGCGGCGCTCGGGCGCTCGCATCGCGCCAAAATCGGCAAGAATAAGCTGGCCGAAGTCATCGAGCGCAGCAAGAAAGTGCTGGGCATTCCCGCCGGGTATGTGCTCGGCATCGTTCCCGCTTCCGATACCGGCGCGGTGGAAATGGCGCTGTGGTCGATGCTCGGCGAACGCGGCGTCGACGTTCTGGCGTGGGAAAGCTTTAGCAGCGGCTGGGCCACCGACTGCAAGAACCCAGCTTCAACTGAAAGACCTTCGCGTCTTCAAAGCCGATTACGGCCAGCTCCCCGATCTGAAACAAGTGGACTGGGCGCGCGATGTGGTGTTCGCCTGGAACGGAACCACCTCCGGCGTGCGCGTTCCGAACGGCGACTGGATCGCGCCGGATCGCGCTGGGCTCTGCGATCTGCGATGCCACCTCGGCGGTGTTCGCGATGGACATTCCGTGGGACAAGCTGGATGTGGTCACCTGGTCCTGGCAAAAGGTGCTGGGCGGCGAAGGCGGCGCATGGCATGATCGCGCTGAGTCCACGAGCGGTAGCGCGGCTGGAGACGTTTCACTCCGCCCCGGCCCTTGCCGAAGATTTTTCAAATGACCAAGGGCGGCAAGTTAATCGCCGGAATTTTCCAGGGCGAGACCATCAATACGCCCTCCATGCTGTGCGTGGAAGATGCCCTGGACGGCTTGAAGTGGGCGGAATCCATCGGCGGTTTGCCGGCGCTGATCGCGCGGTCCAGCGCCAACCTCGGCGCTATCGAAGAGTGGGTCGCGCAATCGTCCTGGGCCGCATTCCTGGCCGCCGACAAGTGCAGCCGATCGAGCACTTCCATTTGTCTCAAGATCAAGGACCCGGCCTTCACCGCGCTCTCCGCCGACGATCAAAACGCGCGCGTCAAATCCATCGTGTCGAGCTTGGAGAAGGAACGCGCGGCGTTCGACATCGGAGCGTATCGCGATGCGCCGGTGGGCCTGCGCGTCTGGGGAGGCGCGACGGTGGAAACTTCCGACATCCAGGCGCTGCTTCCCTGGCTCGATTGGGCCTACGCCGCGGCCCAAGCGGGCTAGCCCAGAATCCAGCGCGCGGTTTTCGTCGCTAACCGGTCAAGAGCGTGCACCGCCATTTCAAGATGCTCTTCCTGGCTGTCTTCAATCTTGTTGTGGCTGATGCCGCGCAGGGATTGCACAAACATCATTACTGAAGGAATCCCGGCGCGCGCTACTTCGGCGGCGTCGTGCAAGGGGCCGGATGGCAGCCGATGGGCCGTGCCCGCAACCTCACGCACTGCCTCGTCGCAAAATCCGAGCAGAACCGGATGGAACGCGATGGGTTCGATGCCCCAGATGCGCGACCACTCCACTGTGCATTTCTCCTCCTCCGCGAATCGCCGGCTCGCTTCCTGCGCCTCGCGGTACATGCCGGCCAGGACTTGCGCGTCCAAATCGCGCTGATCGAGCGTAGTTTCGCAGCGCCCCACCACCGCGGTCACGATGCCCGGAAATGTTTTCACGCTGCCCATGGTGCACACCGCGTCTTTATGTTTTCGCGCAATGGTTCGAATTTCGAGCGCCAGCTTCGCGGCGGCCGCCAGCGCATCGTGGCGCGCATCCATGGGTGTCGATCCCGAGTGCGCCTCCTGTCCGTAAAACGTGATGGCATGGCGCTCCACGCCTTTCGTTCCCAACACCACGCCCAGCGGCAACTCCATCCGTTCGAGGACGGGCCCTTGCTCGATGTGCAGCTCCAGATAAGCCGCCGCGTTCTTCTGCTCGCTCCGCGCATCGGGAAAACGATCGACAGGAAAGCCGCAGCGCGCCACCGCTTCTTCCAGGCGGACGCCGTCTTTGTCGGTGCGGACCCGGTCGGCTGCGATGGTGGACGTTCCGGCGAACGCCGACGATCCCAGCAGGCTGCGGCCGAAGCGCGCGCCCTCTTCGTCGGCCCAATCCACCAGCCGCACGGTCACCGGCGGCTTGCCTCCAAATTCTTCCGCGAAACGCCGCAGCACTTCAAGACTGGCGGTGACGCCCAGGCTTCCATCCAGCCATCCGCCGTTCGGAACCGAATCGAGATGGCCGCCCAGGATCAGTGTCTTCTCCGATCCGCCAGCCAGGGTCGTCCAGCTATTGCCCGCGGCATCGTAGTGGTGCTCCACGGGAAGGCTCTGGATCTTGGACTGAAACCACTCGCGCGCTTTTAGCCACCTATCGGTCCACGCCACGCGCTGCGCGCCGTTGTGGTCCGAGGTCATTTCCCGCAGTTCCTTCAGGTCTGCGATGGTTCGCTTGGGATTGAGGCTCATGGTTCTGGGTTCAACAAAGCATTGTATCCGGCAATTGGGGGTCCCAAAGAACGCGGTGCTCCGGCTTCAATTTCGGCGGACATAGGGACATTCTAATCAACCCGTCACTGAAATTGCGACGAGCGGCGAAGCGGCAAGCAGAGAGAAGACCTGTTTTTCGATAGCGAAAAGACAAATCCAAGTATCTTTGACTTCAATCCGCGTTCATCTGTGTTTATCCGTGGCCTGCGTTCGCAGTGCGTCTTCCGCAGCGTGTTGTTGAGATTAGCGCAATTGGACGAGGCGGCCACCGGTTTGGTAGACCTAGAGGATGGGTGCCCCGGTTCCGTTTGCTTTCGAGGACAACGCGGAGATCGCCCTCCGATTCCCCGAGCTGCATCCCGCCTTCACGGCCCAAGAGGCGCTGATCGAAGCCAATCGCTGCCTCAACTGCTTCGATGCGCCCTGCGCGGCGGCGTGTCCCACTCACATCGATGTGCCGCGCTTCATCAAGAAAATCACCACGCAAAACCTGATGGGCTCGGCGCGGACCATCCTGGACGCAAACATTCTGGGTGCAAGTTGTTCGCGCGTCTGTCCGGTGGACGTGCTGTGCGAAGGCGCCTGCGTGATGCTGCGCTACAACAAGCAGCCCATCGCCATCGGACGGCTGCAACGGCACGCGATGGATCATTTCCTCGATCGCGGGCGGAGCGCTCGAAAAGAAATCGAGCCAGAAGCGTGATCAGAAAATCGTGTGCATCGGCGCGGGGCCTGCGTCGCTGGCTTGCGCAGCAGAGTTGGCGCAGCGGGGGTTTTCGGTTACGGTTCTCGAGCGGCGCGCGTTGCCCGGTGGATCTGAATACGTATGGCGTGGCGGAGTACAAGCTGCGCGCGCCCGACAGTCTGCGCGAAGTGGCGATGATCGCCGATCTGGGCGTCGAGTTCCGCTTCGGGGTTTCAATCGAGAGCGATGACGACCTGGCGGCTCTCGAAACCGAATACGACGCGATCTTCCTGGGAATCGGGCTTGGGCGTCATGAACGAGCTGCGCATTCCGGGCGCCAATCATCCCGACGTGGTGGATGCGCTGGAATTCATCGCGAAATACAAGACGGCTGGTGATCTCAAAGTTGGCAATCGCGTGATTGTGGTGGGCGCGGGCAACACCGCCATCGACGCAGCCAATGCGGCGCAGCCGGCTGGGAGCCGCTCACGTCACCATCGTCTATCGCCGGACCGAGCGCGATCTGCCGGCCTTCGGCTTCGAGTACGAGCACGCCAAGCTGGAGGGCGTCGCCTTCGAATGGCTGGCGCAACCGGTGGCCATCCATACGTATCCGGCCGGCCCCATCGCCACGGTGGAATGCGTTCGCATGGATGACGATGACGCGGGGCCCATGCCGGCGCCGATTCCAGGATCGAATTTCCACCTGTTGTGCGACATGGTGATCCCGGCCATCGGACAAGGGCCGCTCGGGTCTTTGCTGGAGCGCGCCCGCGGCTCCAAGTATTATGCGGGCGGCGATTGCGTCAACGGCGGCCGCGAGGTGGTGGATGCGGTGGCCGATGGAAAACGCGCCGGCGCGGCGATCGCCAAGTCCTTCGAGGAAGCGCATGCCTGATCTTGCCGTCACCTTCGCGGGCATCCGATCGCCCGAATCCGTTCTGGCTGGCGTCCGGCGCCGCCGACCAACTGCGGCGAACAGGTGATGCGCGCGTTCGATGCCGGATGGGGCGGCGCGGTCTGGAAGACCATCGGCGAGCCGATCATCAACGTGTCGTCGCGCTATTCGTCCATCGATTGGAACGGCCAGCGCATGATGGGGCTGAACAATATCGAGCTGATTTCGGACCGGCCCATCGAAACGAACTTGCGCGAGATCGCGGAAGTGAAGAAGCGCTATCCGAAGCATGCGGTGATCGCGTCGCTGATGGTGGAGTCGACGCGCGAAGCCTGGCACGACATCGTGCAGCGCTCCGAAGACGCTGGCGCCGACGGCCTGGAGCTGAACTTCGGTTGCCCGCATGGCATGAGCGAGCGCGGCATGGGCAGCGCGGTCGGACAGGTGCCCGAGTATACCGAGATGATCACCGGCTGGGTGAAGGAAAAGGCGCGCACGCCGGTGCTGGTGAAGCTGACGCCCAACATCACCGACATCCGCGCAGATCGCGCGCGCGGCCAAGCGCGGCGGGCGCCGATGGGCTCTCGGCCATCAACACGATCAACTCGATCACCGGCATCGATCTGGATACGCTGGAGCCGCGGCCGAACGTGGACGGGCTCTCGTCGCACGGCGGCTATTGCGGACCGGCGGTGAAGCCGATCGCGCTGAACATGGTGCATCAGATTGCAGAACGACGAAGCTTCGCGGCTTCCGATCTCGGGCATCGGCGGCATCGGCACCTGGCGCGATGCGGCCGAGTTCATTCTGCTGGGCTGCGGGACGGTGCAGGTGTGCACGGCGGCGATGCACTACGGCTACCGCATCGTCGAAGACATGATCGACGGGCTGCAGAATTGGATGAGCGAAAAAGGCTTCGCGCGCATCGAGGATTTCCGCGGGCTGAGCGCGCCCAAGGTCACCGATTGGAATCATCTGAACCTGAATTTCAAGATCGTGGCGCGCATTCATGCGGAGAAGTGCATCGGCTGCGAGCTGTGCTACATCGCCTGCTGGGATGGCGCGCATCAGTGTATTCATCTGGACGGATCCTACGCGAATCCGCCCGCGGTGGAGGCCGCCAGCCGCGCGCGCATCGCGGTGACGCCGATTCCCAAGCTGGACGTGGCGCCGCATCCGACGGAACCGCGTCGCCGCGCGTTCCGCGCGTGGATGAAGCAGGAGTGCGTGGGCTGCAATCTGTGCTGCGCTGGTTTGCCCGGTGGAGGACTGCATCACGATGGAGCGCGTGGAGAATCATCTGCCGTCGCGAGACCTGGCAGGATGTCTAGCGAAACGGAGACATGCTAATGGCACTGCTCATTCAGAACGGCACGGTGGTAACCGCCGACAAGACATTCGCCGCGGATGTTTTGATCGAAGGACGGCGCGATCAAAGAAGTCCGCGCCGGGCATTCCAGCCGAGCCCGGCGGACGAAGTGCTCGACGCCGCGGGCATGCTGCTGTTGCCCGGCGGCATCGACGCGCACACGCATCTCGACATGCCGTTCGGCGGGACCACATCGAGCGACGATTTCGAAACCGGCACGCGCGCGGCGGCGATTCGGCGGCACCACCACCATCGTCGACTTCGCCATCCAGGCGCGCGGCACGAAGATGCGCGACGCGCTGGACACCTGGTGGAAAAAGGCCGAAGGCGAAGGCCTGCATCGATTACGGGCTGCACATGATCGTCACCGATCTGCCCGAAGCGGGCCTGGAAGACATGGACGACATGGTGCGCGAAGGCGTGGCCAGCTTCAAGCTGTTCATGGCCTATCCGAACGTCCTGATGGTGGACGACGCCACCATTTTTCAAGCGCTCTGCAGCAGACCGCGAAGAACGGCGCGCTGATCTGCATGCACGCCGAGAACGGCAGCGTGATCGACGTGATGGTGCGGCAGGCGCTGGCCGAAGGCAAAACCGCGCCGATCTATCACGCGCTCACGCGTCCCACGCGCGCCGAAGCCGAAGCGGTGCATCGCGCCATCGCGCATGGCGGAGATTGCGGGCGTGCCGATGTACATCGTGCATCTGTCGTCCGAAGACGCTCTGAACCAGGTGCGCGAGGCGCGCGATCGCGGCCTGCCGGCGTTCGCCGAGACGTGCCCGCAGTATCTGCTGCTCTCCATCGACGACATGGAGCGTGCCGGATTTCGAAGGCGCGAAGTACGTGTTCACGCCGCCGCTGCGCGAGAAAGAGAATCTGCCGAAGCTGTGGGACGGGCTGAAGACACGACCATCTGCAGGTGGTCTCCACCGACCATTGCCCGTTCTGCTTCGAAGACCAGAAGGTTCTGGGCAAGGACGATTTCACCAAGATTCCCGAACGGCGGCCCGGGCATCGAGAATCGGCTGCAGCTTCTGCATCATCACGGCGTGAACGCCGGCAAGCTCTCGCTGAATCGCTTTGTCGAGATCGTCTCCACCACGCCGGCGCGCATCTTCGGCATGTATCCGCAGAAAGGCGAGATCGCGCCGGGCAGCGACGCCGACATCGTGGTCTGGGATCCCGAAGCGCCGTACACTCATCAGCGCCAAGACGCACCACATGCGCGTCGATTATTCGATGTTCGAAGGCTTCCACGTGCAGGGCAATGCGCGCAGGTGTTCTCGCGCGGCGAAGTGATCGTGGACAAGCGGCGAGTTCCTCGGGCAAGCGCGGGCCGCGGCCAATACTTGCGCCGCGCCGCGCAGAGGAGGAGCATGGAAGTAGCGGCCGAGCGACGAGCGTCCCGATCCAGCCTGTACAACGAAGACCTGGCGCCCGTGCCCGTCGGAGAAGCGCGACCTGGGGCATCTACAACTACGCCTCGCTGTGGGTCGCGATGAGCGTCTGCATTCCCACCTACATGCTGGCGTCCGGACTGATCGCCGGCGGCATGAGCTGGTGGCAGGCCATCGGCACAATCCTGCTCGGCAATCTGATCGTGCTGGTTCCGATGCTGCTCAACGCGCATGCCGGCGCCAAGTACGGCATTCCGTTTCCCGGTGCTGGTGCGCGCGTCGTTCGGCGTGCGCGGCGCGAACGTTCCCGCCGTGCTGCGCGCGCTGGTGGCCTGCGGATGGTTCGGCATCCAAACCTGGATCGGCGGCCAGGCCATCTATCTCGATGCTGCAGATTCTGTGGCCCGGCGCGGCGATCGCCAGCGCGTGGATGCCTGGATCTGCTTCTTCGCGTTCTGGGCTGCTGAACATCGCGGTGATCTGGCGCGGCATCGAGACCATCAAGTTTCTGGAAGGCATCGGCGCGCCGTTCATGCTGGCCGATCGGACTGCTGCTGCTGTGGTGGATCACGCGGCAAAGCGGGCGGCCTCGGGCCGGTGCTGAGCGCGCCCAGCAAATTCCACACCACCGCCGAGTTCTTGCGCTTCTTCATTCCGTCGCTCACCGGCATGGTGGGCTTCTGGGCCACGGTGGCGCTGAACATTCCGGATTTCACGCGCTACGCGCAAATCGCAGAAGGCGCAGATGATCGGCCAGGCGCTGGGACTGCCCGCCGGCCATGACGCTCTATTCGTTCATCGGCGTCGCGGTGACGTCGGCGTCGGTGGTGCTGTTCGGCGAGGCGATCTGGGATCCGGTGGCGCTGCTGGGCAAGTTTCAATCAGCCGGTGGTCGCATCCATCGCGCTGGTCGCGCTGCTGGTCGCCACGCTGAACACCAATGTCGCGGCCAACGTGGTTTCGCCGTCGAACGATTTTTCGAATCTGAATCCGCGCCTGATTTCGTTCCGCACCGGCGGCCTGATCACGGGCGTGGTGGGCGTCCTGATGATGCCCTGGAAACTGCTGACGCGATTTCAGCGCGTACATTTTCGGCTGGCTGGTGGGATATTCGGGCCTGCTGGGCCCGATCGCCGGCGTCATGATCGCCGATTATTTTCTGCTGCGGCATACCTATCTCGATGTCGACGATCTGTACGATCCGCGCGGCATTTATCGCTACGGAAGCGGCGTCAATTATCGGGCCATCGCGGCGCTGGCGGCCGGGATTGTAGTCGCGCTGATCGGGCTGGTGGTGCCTCCGCTGCGCTGGCTTTACGACTACGCCTGGTTTGTGGGATTCCTGGTGGCGTCGGTCACCTATTGGATCTCGATGCGGAGCAGGGTAGGGAAGACCCTGGCTCCGGCCTTAAGCGTAAACACTCACACTTGAACCTGTGGTGCTGGATGTATAGCTGTTGGCGGCTGAAGTGGTGGAGCTGGAGCTTTGGCTGCTGGATGTACTGGAACCGCCGCCGCCCCCGCCATGATGGTGATGATGGTGGTGTCCTTCCACCTGCGTCTTCTGAGGCTGCGTGGCCTTTTGCGCCTGCGATGCCCCGGATTGCTGCGCGCTCTGAATATCGTTATTGAGTTGCGTAAACGCGCTCTGTGCCTGAGTCAGATTGCCGGACGAAAGGGCCTGGCCGAGCGCATTCAGGTCGTTCGCAATGGGGTCGTTGCTGTTGGTGGAAGTCGCGGTGGCGGGAGTACTCGTTCCGCTTTGTGTCTGGAGCGCTTGCTCCAGGGCCGCGAAGGCCGACTGCGCGCCCGTCAAATTGCCCGATTGCAGCGCGCTGGCGAGCTGGGTGTAGTCCTGCTGAACCTGCTGGACCGGATTCTGTGTGGCTGCCTGAACGTCGCTCTGCAATTGCGTGTACGCACTTTGCGACTGGGTCAGGTTGCCGGCTTGTAGATCCTGGCCGAGCGTGGCGAAATCGCTCGGGATGGTGTTGTTGGAACTCGATGGGCCTTGATAAGCCTGCACCAATTGCAGAAGGTTGGAATACGCGGACTGCGCGTCGGTGAGGTCGCCGGCTTGCAAATCCTTGCCGATCTGGTTGTAATCTTGCTGAGCCGTTTGCTCGGCATTCTGCGCTTGAGAGGCGCTGGATATATATTGATCCTGCGCCTGGGCCGCCGCGCGGGCGCCGGCGCTTCCCGATTGGCGTCCGGCCTGGAAGTCGCTCTGCAATTGGGAAAACGCACTCTGCGCCTGAGTCAGATCGCCGGATTGGAGCGCTTGGCCGAGCGTGGCAAAATCGTTCTGCAGCGTGTTTGACCCGCCGGAACTCGAAGAATTCGCGTTACTTCCCAGCACCTGCTGGATGTTCGAATAGGCCGACTGCGCGCCTTGCAAATCGCCAGACTGAAGCGCGCTGGCGAGCTGCTGGAAGTCCTGCTTGATTTGCTGGAACGGATTCTGCCGCTGCTGCTGCGACAGGTCGTTAATCAAATTGGTAGATAAAGCTGATATCGACATTGCTTAATCCATCTCCACACCCATACGTATCGCCACCCAGGGACGAAAGTTGAGCGATTCTTGGGGCTCAGTCCCCGAAAACCGCCTACGATGGTGCGAACCAGAGCGGAAAAGGGGCCCGGATTTGCCCTTCGCCGAAGAATCTCACCGTGACGGACGTGAAAATGCGCCCGAATCCGCTCGGTGCGCGAGCCCCCCAGACTTCCTGCGCGGTAGACATCGCCACATTTCCGATACTCGTCCTGAGCAGCTCCTTCCATTGATCACGCGATCTTACGGATGCATAACGAGGCAATCCCGGCCCCCAATCCTAGCCCGCCAACAGGGTACGATAAAAGTATCCCCATGGGCGCCGCAAGCGTGGACGTGAAGAAAACTGTCAATCTACCCCGAACCGACTTCCCGATGAAGGCCAATCTGGCTCAAATGGAGCCCAAGATGCTCCTTCGTTGGGACACCGAGGACCTGTACGCCAAGATTCGCGCCGCCCGCGCCGGCAGCCCGATGTACGTGCTCCACGATGGCCCGCCCTACGCCAACGGCAACATCCACCTGGGCCACGCGCTCAACAAAATCCTCAAGGATTTCATCGTCAAGCTGAAGACCATGGAGGGCTACGATTCGCCCTACATCCCCGGCTGGGACTGCCACGGCCTTCCCATCGAGATCAAGGTCGACAGCGAGCTGGGCCCGCGCAAAGCGCAGATGACCACGTCGCAGATCCGCGCCGAGTGCCGCAAGTACGCCGAAAAGTACGTCGATCTCCAGCGCGAGGATTTCATCCGCCTGGGTATCCTTGGCCACTGGCAAGACCCGTATCTCACCATGAGCCCGCAATACGAAGCGGTGATCGCGGGCGCGTTCGTCGATTTTCTGGATCGCGGCTACGTTTACAAGGGCCTGAAAACCGTGAACTGGTGCATGCACGATCGCACCGCGCTGGCCGAGGCCGAGATCGAATACGAGGATCACACCAGCCCGTCCATCTGGGTTCGTTTCGCTTTGACATCGGATGCGGCGGCGATCGATCCCGCGCTCGCCGGACGCAACGTTTACGGGCTCATCTGGACCACCACGCCTTGGACCATCCCGGCCAACGTCGCCATTGCCTATCATCCGAAGTTCGAATACGTGGCGGTCGAAGTGGACGACGCAGTTTACATCGTCGCGGTCGAACTGCTCAACGTCACCGCGGAGAAGCTAGGCTGGGACCGCCCGAAAACGATCGCCGCGTTCCCCGGCGCGAAGCTCGAAGGCGCCATCTTCCGCCATCCGTTTCTCGATCGCGATTCGCTCGGCATCCTCGGCGATCACGTCACGCTGGAGCAAGGCACCGGCGCGGTCCACACCGCTCCCGGCCACGGCCAGGAGGACTTCGAAGTCGGCATGAAGTACGGATTGCCCATCTACTGCCCGGTGGATCCCGCCGGAAAGTTCTATCACGCCGAAGGCGCCGCCGGCCGCCTTCCCGAAGAGATCATCGGAAAAACGGTCTGGGAGGCGAACCCGATCGTCAGCGAAATTCTGAAATCGCAGGGCGCGCTGCTGGGCGAAGAAAAAATCAAGCACAGCTATCCGCATTGCTGGCGCTGCCACAACCCCACCATCTTCCGCGCCACCGAACAATGGTTCGTCGGCATGGAGCGCAACGATCTGCGCGCTCGCACGCTCAAAGCCATCAAAGACGTGAAGTGGCTGCCCGCCTGGGGCGAAGAGCGCATGTCCAACATGATCGCCACGCGTCCCGATTGGTGCATCTCGCGCCAGCGCGTCTGGGGCGTGCCGATCATCGCGTTCTATTGCGAAAACTGCCAGGAACCGATGACGGATCGCAAAATCCTGGATCGCGTGGTGGAGCTTTTCGGCCAGCACACCGCCGACGTTTGGTACGATCGCTCGGCCGCCGAGTTGGTTGGCTCCGAAGCCGCCTGCACGCGCTGCGGCGGGCACGAATTCCGCAAAGAGACCGACATTCTGGACGTCTGGTTCGATTCCGGCTCCAGTCATCTGGCCGTTCTCACGCCCGGAAAACGGCTTGCCCTGGCCTTCCAATATGTATCTGGAAGGCGGCGATCAATATCGCGGCTGGTTCCACAGTTCGCTGCTGGTTGGAGTTGCGCTCAAGGGCGCGGCGCCCTACCGCGAATGCGCCACCAACGGCTGGACGCTCGATGAGCTCGGCCGCGCCATGTCGAAATCGCGCGGCATCGGCGTCGAGCCCGAGGAAGTGATCTCCAAATTCGGCGCCGACGTGCTGCGTTTGTGGGTGTCTTCGGTCGATTTCGTCGAAGACGTGCGCCTCTCCGACACCATCCTGAAAAGGCTCAGCGAAGCCTACGTGAAGCTTCGCAACAACGTTTTCAGCAACGCGCTCGGCAACCTTTACGACTTTAATCCCGACACCGACGCCGTGCCACGGCGACAACTTGCCGGAAATCGACCAGTGGATTCTTCTGAAAACGGAAGAATTAGTTGCGAAATGCCGCGCCTGGTACGACGAGTATGCGTTCCACAAAGTCTATCGCGCCATTTACGATTTCGCCACCACCGATCTGAGCGCCGTCTGGGTGGACATCGTCAAAGACCGCCTCTATACCGCCGGCCCCAAGTCCCACTCGCGCCGCGCCGCCCAAACCGCTGCTCTATCGGATCGTGTACGCGCTGGTTCGCCTGCTCGCGCCCCTGTTATCTTTCACCACCGAAGAAGTTTGGGGCTACCTGTGCAAACCGGCCGGCAGCCCTGAGAGCGTTCATCTCGCGCTGCTCCCCGACCCCAGCGAACTGACTCAGGGCATCACGAACCTGGAACGCGAACGCATGGTCCATTGGGACCAGTTGATGCTGGTCCGCGAGTCCGTTCTAAAAGCCCTCGAAGTCGCGCGCGAGGAGAAGCGCATCGGCAAATCGCTCGAAGCGAAAGTGGTATTGACGGCGGGCTTCGACATCCATCCGGTGCTCGGTCAATATGCCGCCGATCTTCCGGCGCTGTTCATCGTTTCGCAGGTTCAATTGGAACAAGGAATGGACAACGGCGTGTCCGTCGAAATTCAGCGCGCCGACGGCGACCAAGTGCGAGCGCTGCTGGAAATATACGCTGGATGTCGGAAGTAATCCCGAATTTCCGACGGTGTGCGCGGCCTGTAGTGATGCCATTCAATAATCGAAGATTGTGTCCCTTTTCTCATCGCCGCGGCCGTCGTGGCGTTGGATCGCTTCAGCAAGAGTGCGATCAAGGCGCATCTTTCCGCTTACGATTCCATCACCGTCATTCCCGGTCTGTTCAACATCGTCCACACCGAGAACCCAGGCATCGCTTTTGGCATGCTCGCGAACGCGCCGGGCGCGTGGCGCGACGTTTTACTCATCGGATTTTCCGCCGCCGTGCTCATCGCGATTTCCGTCATGCTGCTGCGCCCCTCCACCCAGCGCGACTCGCTGCTGCGCACCGCGCTCGGGCTGATCCTGGGCGGCGCCTTCGGAAACCTGTATGATCGAATTGTAAACGGTACTGTCACCGATTTCGTGGAAGTGCACGCTCGCCCAGCACTATTTTCCGGCCTTTAACGTGGCCGACAGCGCCATCACCGTGGGCGCCTGCCTGCTGCTGTTAGACATGTGGTGGGCCAAGGAGCGGAGAGTGAGTCATGTTTCCCAAGTTAATATCGAGCGGTAGTTTCTTTATTCCCACCTACGGAACCCTGGTGGCCATCGGTTTTTTGGTGGCGCTGTGGGTCATCGTTCGCCTGGCCAAGCGCGCCGGCATGCCGTCTGAGAAAGTGACGAATCTGGCCATCTACTGCGCACTCGCCGGACTCGCCGGCGCCAAGCTGTTCATGATCCTGTTCGATTTCCAAACCTATTGGAACGATCCGAAATCGCTGTTTTCGCTGAGCACCCTGCAGGCCGCGGGCGTCTATCAAGGCGGATTCCTGGTCGCGCTTCGTAACCGCCATTCTGTACATGCGGCGCCCAGCATTTGCCTATCCTTGCCACCAGCGATCTGTTCGCGCCCGGCATCGCGATTGGCCAAGCCATCGGCCGCATCGGATGTTTTTCCGCTGGCTGCTGCTGGGGCGTCGCGACGCATGTGCCCTGGGCCGTGACGTTTCACAACCCCCAGGCCGCTGAGCTAACCGGCGTGCCGCTCGGCGTTCCGCTGCATCCCACGCAGCTTTATGAATGCGTCGCCGACGCGCTGATCTTTGCGTTCCTGTATTTCCGGATTGGCAAAACGCACACCGCGGGCACCATACTCGGCTGGTATCTCGCGCTCTATTCCAGCGCACGCTTCGTCATCGAGTTTTATCGTTTTCACGAACAGGGCCTGCATTACGGGCTTTCCTACACGCAGTGGATTTCGCTGGCTACGCTCGCGGCCGGTGTTGCGCTTCTGATTGTGCAGCGCGGCGCGCCCAAGCTGGCGTTCGGCGGCAAGCCGGTTCATTCGTCCACGTGAACGCGTTTCAACTGGGACGTTTCGCCGGATACGATCTGAATCCGGCTCTTCGCCACGCCGAAGTGTTCCGCCAGAAATTCCACCAGCGCGCGATTGGCTTTGCCTTTTTCGGGCGCGGCCGCCACTTTGATCTTCCAAGTCCCGTCCGGCAAATAACCCGCGAGTTCGGTCTTCGAGCTTTTGGGAATTACTTTGACTCGGATGTCCACTTCTGGATGCTCTCCAGCAGCCTTCTGGATGGGCAAGGTTTGGTGAGGAATTCATCCACCGGCAGCGAGGAATCCACTTGCCCTCCCGACAGCACAATGATCCGCGCCTTTCCGGCGATCGCGTGAATCAATCGCAGGCCGTCTTCGGGTTCCGGAATGCGCAGGTCCATTACAACGATGGGCGGAACGCCGGGGCCCTCGGCCCAGCGCTCCAGCGCCTCGGAAGCATCTCGCGCGCTGACCACTTCGTGCCCCGCGTGTTCCAGGATCTGTTTGCGAATTTCTAGCTGGCTGGTGTCGTCTTCCACCACCAGAATGCGAGCCATTATGCGAACTCGATGCGGGCGATCACCAGTTGCGGCATCTGATTGTTCCAGCCGCCCGGAATATCGTCGAAGGGCAGCCGGAACGTTCGCGACTCGCCGGGCTTCAGCCCGCTGCTGACAATGGGGGCGCGTTCGCGCAGGATCACCTCGCCGTAGGAATTGTAGAAAACGCAGTAGACATCGGCGTGCTCGACGGTGCGGCTGCCCGCATTGGAAATCCTGCCTTCGATCTCCGTCACCGTTTGCCCGACGTAGCTGGCAGTGGCCTTCATCGTCACACCGGTCAGTTGCAGGTTGTGAACGTAAGCCTTGGCTTCGGCCGATAGCGGCGCCGCCGGCGCGGCGGGGTGGGGGCGGCTGACGAACCACATCAGGCCGCCTGCCACAACCAGGGCGGCCGCTAATGTGTAGATGCCAATCTTATTGCCCACTAACGGTCATCTCCCGAATCAGCAGCGTCGGCGAAGCCACCGAACCCCGAAATTCCAGGTCGGAGCCGGCGGCCTCCACGTCCAGCAGCATCTGCCGCAGATTCGCCGCAATGGTGATCTCAGACACAGGATACGCGAACTCGCCGTTTTCAATCCACAGGCCGGCCGCTCCGCGCGAATAGTCGCCGGTGACCACGTTCACGCCATGGCCGATCAGCTCCGTCACGTAGAGGCCTTGTCGAATTCCGCGAATGATTTCTTCGGGCGGGCGCTCGCCTTTTTGCAGAAAGAAATTGCCGTGTCCGACGCCCGCGTTTCCCGTGACGCCGCGCGATGCGTTGCCGGTGGTGCGCAGCCCCAGCTTGCGCGCCGTGTAGCTATTCAACAGGTAGCTTTGGAGCACGCCGCGATCGATCACCACGGTGCGCCGCGGCGGCACGCCTTCGTCGTCAAAGGGCGACGTGCCGAACAGGCCAGGCAGCGTTCCGTCGTCGATGACCGTCACATTCTGAGAGGCCACGCGCTGGCCGAGCTTCCCGGCGAGGAACGATGCTTTACGGTAAATCGCATCGCCTTCCACGGCGTCAAAAATGTTCCCGAGCAGCGACCGTGCCGTGACGGAATCGAAGATCACCGGCACTTTCCGCGTTGGGATTTTGCGGGCGCCCAAACGGCGGACCGTTCGCTCGGCGGCCCGGCGTCCCACCGCCGACGGGCTGTCCAGCTTGGAATGGCTGCGCGCGGAGGAATACCAAAAGTCGCGTTCCATCGCGTCGCCCTGCCGCGCCACCGGCGTTGTACGAATGGAACAACCGCTGGTTCGATAGCCGCCCAGGAATCCATGAGAATTGGCGAACACGCGTTCACTGGTGTAAGCGCCAAACGACGCGCCTTCGGAGTTGGTGATGCGCGGGTCGAACGAAAGTGCCGCCTCTTCAGTTTCGAGCGCCTCCTGAATGCGCGCCTGCGTGTCGATGCTGAAAATGTCGTCCGAATAAAGCTGCAAATCGGTGGTGAGCGCGCCAAGTTCGGAGGCATCCGGCAGGCCGGCGCAGGGGTCTTCCATGGAAATCGCCGCGACGTTCAGCGCCGATTCCACCATCTGATGGATGCCCGCTGTGGAAAGATCCGAAGTATGGGCCGATCCGACCTGCCTGCCGACCAAAACGCGCAAGCCGGCGCGCCGCGATCCGGCATCCTGCAAAGTTTCGAGCGCGCGCATGCGCACCTCGGCCGAAAATTCTTCGCCCTCGGTGAGCGTGCATTCGGCGCCGGTAGCGCCGCGTTCCATCGCCAAGCGAACGGCCTGGCTGGCTAGCTCTGGTTCAATCATCTGGCTCACTTAGCTCTATTTCACTCAGCCGGCCGTGCCACCCACGGTCATGCGATCGATTTTGATGGTCGGAATCCCGACGCCCACCGGTACGCGCTGGCCTTCTTTGCCGCACATGCCGACGCCTTCGTCGAGCTTCAAGTCGTGCCCCACCATGCTCACGTGTTTCAGTGCTTCGGGGCCATTGCCGGTCAGCATCGCGCCGCGCACCGGCCGCGTGATGTGGCCGTCTTCGATCAGATAGCTTTCCGACGCGTTGAACACGAAATTGCCGCTGGTGATATCCACCTGGCCGCCGCCGAAGTTGGCGCAATACAGCCCGCGCGGAGTGGAACGGATAATCTCTTCAGGATCGCTGTCGCCGGCCAGCATGAACGTGTTCGTCATGCGAGGCATCGGAATGTGCTGATAGCTTTCGCGGCGGCCGCTGCCTGTGGTTTGCGACCGGAGCAATCGGCTGGACAGCTTGTCGAACAGATAGCCGCGCAGCACGCCCTTCTCGATGAGAACATTTTGCTGCGTAGGCGCACCTTCGTCGTCGACGTTGAGCGAGCCGCGCCGGTTCTGGATGGTGCCATCGTCGATCACGGTGCACAGCGGACTGGCCACCTGCTGGCCGATCCGGCCGCTGAAGGCCGAAACGTTCTTGCGGTTAAAATCGGCCTCCAGCCCGTGACCCACCGCTTCGTGCAGCAGAACGCCCGGCCATCCGGGTCCCAAAACGACCGTCATCTCGCCTGCCGGCGCCGGCGCCGCATTCAACTGCACGATGGCCTGCCGAACCGCTTCGCGCGCGAAATGTTCCGGCGTTTTCTCGGTCTCGAAAAAGTCCAGGCTCACGCGCCCGCCGCCGCCCGAGAAACCATCCTGGGCAACACCATCGCCTTCGCGCGCAAGCACGGACACGCCCAAGCGAGCCAGCGGCTGCCGATCGGTGCTCAACACGCCGTCGCTGGTGGCGATCAGCACGTGACAGAGGCTGTCAGCGTAGCCGGCCTGAACCTGAAACACGCGGGGGTCCGCCGCACGCGCCGCGCGGTCCGCCCGTTTCACCAGTTCCACGCGCTCGGCCAGGCTGGTCTCGTTCGGCGACGTTATTAGAGGATACAGGTCGCGCCGCCGCGCTTCCACGAAGCCGGTTTTGTCTACCTTCGAGGGCCCATTCGCGATGCAGGCCGCCACGCGCGCGGCCTTGCGGATTTTCTCGGGGCTCAGGTCGTCACTGTAGGCATAACCAGTGCGCTCGCCCGCGATGACGCGCACGCCCACGCCCAGCGAAACGCCCTGGATTGCGCTCTTCACGATGGATTCGTCGATGCTCAGCGTGCTGGTTGCCAGGTATTCGAAGTACAAATCCGCGTAGTCGCCGCCGGCGCTCAGCGCCTCCGATAGATACGATTCGAGATCGTGCTCGGTGATGGCAAACTTCTGGCCGAAGAAGGAATCGGATAGCGGCATGCTTGTAATTCCAGCGTAACATTGAGACAACCCTGATGGCGCTTCCAGCGCGCCGGCCGCGAAAGCGATGGAAGAAGGCAGGGATGCAGATCGGTAACCAGTTTTTTGCGGGCGAGGTGGCGTGATCGAGTTCCCCCAGACACAGCGACATTCGCGTTGGAGATCCTATATACTTGCTGGGACGCAGAGGGAACATGAACCGAACAGCGCTTATCGCGACTACATTATTTGCCATTGGTACTGCCGGGGCGGCGATTAACGATCCGGTGCGGCTCGATACGGGAATGATCTCCGGAGCCACGACCACTACTCCGGACGTGCGCGCATTCAAAGGCATTCCGTACGCTGCGCCGCCCGTGGGCGATCTGCGCTGGCGCGCGCCGCGGCCGGCCGCGCACTGGGAAGGAACTCGCGCCGCCGATCAGTTCGGCCCAGTGTGCATGCAGGGCGGCAACCAGAAAATGAGTGAGGATTGCCTGTACCTGAACGTCTGGACGGGCGCGAAGGCGGCCGGCGAGAAACGCCCGGTGATGTTGTGGATCTATGGCGGCGGTTACACCAACGGCTCGGGATCGCAGCCGATGTACGATGGCGAGGCGCTGGCGAAAAAGGGCGCGGTGGTGGTCACGTTCAACTACCGGCTCGGCGCCTTCGGCTTCTTCTCCCACCCGGAGTTGACCAAAGAATCGGACCGGCGCGGAGCGGCAAACTTCGGTGTGATGGACTCGATCGCGGCGCTGCACTGGGTGCAGCGGAACATCGCGCGATTCGGTGGCGACCCGAAGCACGTCACCATATTCGGCGAATCGGCCGGCGCCGGGATGGTGGCGAACCTGATGACCATACCTTCGGCAAAGGGCCTGTTTGTGCGCGCGATCGGCGAGAGCAGCGCCTGGTCCACGGCCAGGATCGCCCCATTGACTACGCTGGCGGATGCCGAGCAGCAAGGAGTGAAGCTGGCTGACGCAGTTGGTGCGAAGTCACTGGCGGAACTGCGTGCCACGCCGGCGGAAGCGATTCAGAAGGCTGGACGCGGGCAGGGGCCCGTGGTGGACGGATACCTCATTCCGGAGGATCCCGGCAAGGTCTTTGCGGCGGGCAAGCAGATCGACGTGCCGGTGCTGACGGGATCGAACCGCGACGAATCGTTCGGGGGCAATCCGAAATCAGCGGCGGCGTTTGTGGAGCAGGCGCGGATGCGGTTCGGTGACCTGGCGGATGAGTTCCTGAAACTCTACCCGGCGGACTCCGGCGAGCAGGCCCGCGAATCGGCGTTCTATTCGGGGCGCGACGAGATGGCGTTCATCATGCGGAATTGGGCGCGGCTGACGGAAAAGCCCGGTAAGTCAAAATCGTTCGTCTACTATTTCACCGAGCAACCGCCGCGCTTGCCGAACGCGCGAGGACCGTTCGCGCCCGGGCCGCACGGCAGCGCCACGCACGTTTCCGAGATCCTTTATGCATTCGGCCATTTGGACGAAAGCCGGCCGTGGACGGACAGCGACCGGCAGGTGGCGGATGCGATGTCCTCCTACTGGGTAAATTTCGCACGAACCGGCAACCCGAACGGGAAAGGGCTGAACCAGTGGCCCGTGTATGACGGGAAGAGCGAGAGCGTCATGGTGCTGGGCAATCCGCCGGAGGGCGCCGAATCGCCGAACGAGGCGCAGCTTGCGTTCTTCCAATCGTATTTCGATAAGCTGACAGCGCGATAGGGGCCGGTTCTGCGGAGCTGTGCCCGGGCTACTCGGGGATTCTCTTGGTAGCGCTTCAAGAGCTGCGACAAAACAGTGGCAATCGTTCCAAGGAAGGCTACGATCGCAGTATAATGTAGTGACATTGACCAGAACTCGCTGAAATCAGGTGAGTTAAAAACGGAGAGGTGGCTGAGTGGTCGAAAGCAGCGGTTTGCTAAACCGTCGTAGGCCTTTAAAGCTCTACCGGGGGTTCGAATCCCCCCCTCTCCGCCATATCATTTTCAATAGCTTACAGCGACGTACCAGTTTTCATCGGGCAATATCGTGCAATGTGCGTAGAATGAAGCATGGCGCTCAACCTCTATCGCCGCCATCGCCGGGAATGCAAAGCTGGGCATCCCGAAGACATCTCTCCAGCGAATTTGACGAACGCAAGCGGGCTGGAAGCGTTGCGAGTGCCCGATCTTACGTCTCGGGAACGCTCGGCGGAAATTCCGCCGCCAGCAGCACCGGCAAGTGGGAATGGGACGATGCGCAAGGCGGTCGCCGCAGGATTCGGAGAAGGCCGGCTCGTGGGACGGTCGACAGCTGCGCCGAACCGGAACCGCTGCCCGAGCAGCACAGCCCGCACGCGTATCACCATCGAGCGTGCCGTCAAAGCTTTCCTTGACGAACTTCAGGAAACCGCGGCGCTTGCCACGCATAAGAAATATCGGCTTCTGATGACCAAGCTGAACGAGTTCTCAGAGGACGCGCGGCTACGTCATGATCGACCAGTGGGAGCCGATCGACGTGCGCGAGTTCCGCTACATCTGGGCCGTCAATCCGCAGACGGCGGCACGCCGCATGGCGATGCTGAAGCCGTTTTTCGAATACTGCGTCAGCAACGAATGGATCAAGGCGCAACCCGGCGCGGGGGATCAAGAACCCGAAGGGCCGCGATATCGGACCAGCGCAACGAACAGAAGCTGCCCTTCACCGACGACGAATTGAAGAGGATGTACGAGGCCTGCCCAGAAATACGGCAGACACAGACCGGCACAAATGGAACGGCGAGGATGTTGCCGACTTCATCTCGCTGTCGATCTATACGGGCCTCGAATTTCCGATGTTGCGCTGTTTCAGATCGACCGCATGCAACCGAGCGGAGAAATCCGCGTGCGCACGACGAAGGCCGGCACGCACGTCTACACATGGGTTCCGCAATGGCTTCAGGACCGCATCCGAGCGCGCGCGAAGATACATGGCCCCTCATCTTCGGCGAACATACGACCAAGACCTTGATGTTATCACCGAGGGATGGCGCCGAAAGCTGCAAAAGGTCTGGAAGCTATGCGGCCCGTGGAAGGTCGAGCCGACGCCGCATCGTTTCCGGCATACGTTTGCGCGCATCCTCCTGCAAAAGCCGGGCGTCACCGTCAGGGACGTTGCGGAGCTTCTCGGCAACACCGAGGACATGATCCGCAAGCATTACGGCGCATGGGTACCAGAACGGCAAGAACGGCTCACTCGTATTCTGCGGGAAGCTTTTGACGACAAGCCACAACCCAAACTCATTGCGATTGATGGTCGCAAAAAGGGGACTTAGGTTTTTCAAGATCAGTCTCCGCAGGAACAAATCACGCCAACCTACATTGTGCGCGAGGGCGTTGAGCTGAAGTGAACCCTTGGGGTGAGACACGAAGTTAAGGGGGTAATCGCCGTTCGGCTGAAAAATCATTGCACGGCGAGGTTGATGTCATCCACTCTGGAAGCACCTGAGCGGAGGATAGGGCAACGCAGGGATGCGACCCGAGCGCCGACTCAGCGGCCGGAATGGCCGGGGCGGCGTCAGCCGCCCCGTTAAGCCATTCTGGCGCAACTGCGTTAAATCCCAGGGTCGCAGGGGCAGAGCCCCCGGTCTTGGATTTGCGATGCGCATCTCCATGCGTGGCGCCGTTCTCGAACTCGGCAGGCGGCACATATCCCAGAGCCGAGTGCAGTCGTTTCCGATTATAGACGCGCTCCAGGAATTCGCCGATGCTGGACGGGCATCCGAAAAGTCGCGGTATTCGTTGCGATAGACCTCCTCGTATTTCAGGTCTTCATGAATGACTCGCAGGCCGCGTTGTCGTACGGGTTGCCCTTGCGGCTCATGCTGATCGTGGCCTGGTGCTGCTTCAGCATCGCCGTGTAGTCCTGCGAGGCGTACTGCACGCCGCGATCGGAATGATGCACCAGGCCGGGCGCAGGCCGCCGCTCGATCAGCGCCATGCGCAATGCCGTCATCGGCCAGCCCGGCTTCCAACGTGCGTCCCAACGCCCAGCCGATTACGCGCCGCGAGAATGCATCCAGCACCACGGCCAGATACACGAACTCGGTGCGCAGGCGAATGTAGGTGATGTCGGCGACCCAGAGCTGGTTGATCGCCGTCGGCTCGATCTCGCGCGCCAGGTTCGGATAGACCGGCAGGTTGTGCCGCGAATCGGTCGTGGCCACAAAGCACGTGCCGCCGCACGCACAGCAGATTGTCTTCGCGCATCATCCGCAGCACGCGTTTGTGATTGACCTCGAAGCCCCGCCGCTGCAGTTCGCAGGTGATTCGGCGATAGCCATAGGCGGGCGATTCCAGCGCGACCTTCTGCATCTGGTCGCGCAGTTCCATCTCGACCGGGTAGCTTGCCGCGGCACGCGCCAGCGGTAAAAACCGGCCCGGCTGATGCCGGTCATCTGGCACAGCGCGTTCACGGCTTGGCCTTTCGCCGCGGCTTGCTGGATTTCTTCAAACAGGCATCCGCGCCACTGACGACGGCCGGCGGGTGATGATCCCTGAAATGCTGCAAGGCTTTTTTTAAAAAATCGTTCTCCATCGTGAGCTGGCCGATTTTGCGCTCCAACTCGGCGATGCGGCGGGCATCGTCCAGCGCCGGCAGACCGGCGCCGCGCCGCCCAATGCCGGGGAAAGCCAGCTCCCCTTGGGCGCGCCACTCGCCGCGCCAGCGTTCCAGCAGTTTCGGGCTCAGTTGATATTTGCGCGCGATTTCGCCAGTAGTCAGATCCGGCGTCCAAGGCGCGCATCGCGGCGATTTTCAGATCGCGACTGTAGACAGCTCGGGACAAATCCATTCCTCACTCCATTCAATGTATTTGTTCCCTTAACTCGTGTCTCACTTTTGGGGTTCACTCCAGGGAACGCCCTCAGACTCCTGCTTCCTGAAGATGACACAGCAGCCGAGCTTTATACCGGTTCGGTCAAAAAAAAAGCGTAACGCATACGTTCTTATGGGGAAACCTGAACGCGAGCAGGCACGCCCTTAGGAACGGATAACGTGACCCATTTTCCTTCCAAACCTCACCTGTTTAACACCTGAATCATCCTTTACCAGTTTTTGCACGGTCTCACGCCCCAATTCTGCCAACTCGTTCAATCGGATTGAGCCGTCGGATTGAACAGCTTCGTGTGGACGCGGCGGGCTACCGATTCCCGCACACTATACCGGGTCATGGCTTTGCGTCTGCCCATTCGGATTTTTAGGACGCCCTGTTCATCCTTGACGAGAAGACGGACGGTCTCTCGACCAATGCGCCACTGTTTCGAAAGATCACCAATGGTGTGTAGCGAGGTTCAAACGTCGTGTCGACGGAAGGCTGACGATAAGTCGGACTTGTTCCAGACAACACACTTACCCCTCAGTTCACCGATCTCGCATTGGTTGGCTTGCCACAATTCAACACGAGCGCCTCACAACTCGGCTTCACGAACGCTGGTTTGAATCAAACGTTCGTTCGCTTCTTCATGCCCTGTTTCCCAGTTGCCGTTTGAGGAGCGAACCCGAAATCTTCGCTGGAAACTGCGCTCCGCGGATTGTAGCCTGTCCAGGGCATCAAGAAGCTGAAGGTTGACCTGGAGGAGTTCCCGGGGGTGTTTGGCCGACTGTTCTGTCGCCTTGATCGAGAAGCGTATGCAGTCGATTGCAACGCGAACCTGATACGCTAGCTCGAATTCCACCGGGGGAAGCGACTTACCACTTCATTCTGCGAAGACACTTCGTCGGTCGGTCCCGCCTTCATCGACTTTGCTTAAAGAAGTTTTGGTGCATGCAATGTTCCTGGACAGCATGCGAGTTGCTCCTCAAGAACTCGTAAGGACGCAGTTGCTGCGCATCTTTCATGGCTCTGTGATGCGTACGGATGAGGTAAACAAGTAGCAAGGTAGTTGCAATCAGGAAGATTACTGTCTGTCCCGTAAATGAAACCGTATTCCAAACGCAGGCTCTCGCGATTTTGAATTATCAATGCGACCACGACGCCCTCAATGACGACGCCAATCAACATACGCGTCCTGAAAAATGTTTCAAGGATTGATGATGCTGCTTACCCGTAACACATTGTCCTCACTTCGCCTGAATCGGCTGATATGGAGCTTCGAACAGGATGTCTCGATTTACACGGACCGTGAACTTGTACCCTGCCGGCACCTTGATCGTGGGTTGAACGTTCAGGTTGCGCCGGTGATCTGGGCGCCGGTTTCGCTGAGTTCCTGGCCGACGGCGCTTCCGGCTGTTTGAGCTGGCGTTGGGTACGTAAGTGCGCTTTGGTTGGTTCGTTGCGAAATTTCGAACGCGGCGGTGAACATGCTCGTGAGGACCGAGAATCCAATGATTCGGCGATAGTGGTGGTCTACCTTGTCTCGCAGTCCAGCGTTGCCGTGGGAATCGAGGCCCATCATGCCGTCGAGATCCACCGAGGAAGCGTCAGGGTAGATGATGCGACTCCAGGCGACTTGAACTCCATCTTGGCCGTAGGCAATGCGCGAGTCATACTTTCCGATCAGACGCGATCCTTGCGGGATCAGAAGGTAGAGGCCCGTAGCAGTGTCGTAGACGTTCGAAGTCACCAGCGCCTTCAGTTCGCCTGGAAGATCTGAGTTGAGCGACTGTTCGAGAACCGCCGGAATCTCCCAGCCTGCTTTGATTTCGTAGCGGGACAGCGGAGCTTCGCGCGTCGACCGAAGATAGTCGTCCGCTTGGCGGTTCCGGCTTGCGGCGAGGAATGCTTCCTTGCGGGATTGCATGTTCTGGCTGTCATAATCGTTTTCGAGAGCTTGTCCGTTTGTCAGAGGCGCGGAATCACCGCCCTGCCGCGCGCCCAGAGCACGGCTCAGGGCTTCGACCTGAGAAAGATCGTTCGACCCGGGCTGCCCAATGAGCGGTCGAGAATGATGGAGATGGCGGAATTGCGGATGCTGGTGGGAGCCTGGATTGCTTCCTGCTCTCGCTGGTACGCTGCTGCGATTCGGCGCTCTTCGGGCGTCTCTTGTGGCAGCGTGTGGCGCAACCGGCTGCGGTGTTCGCGTCGCGTTCGGTTGCCGCACGACGACTCGTTCCTGGGGAAGGCCGTCGCAGGGCTGGCCGGTTTGTGGATTGAACCGGTACGGCTGTCCAGTTTTCGGATCAGCGCCGCACGTAGGCGTCATCATGGGCTGGGAGATGGCGGCGCGTCAGGAGGACGCAGGGTCATCGGCACCGTGCCTGCGGGAGTCGCCTGCATGAACTCCGAGGCCGCCTGCGTTGCGGGAGTCACGTTCTTCGGTAGACCGGCGTCGCGAGCAGCGGTTTGATTATTGAGCGTTCGGCGGTATCCGCCGTAGGCGAATGCCAGCATCAGCAGCACGACCACGGAGACGATGCATGATGCCTGCCCGCCGGCTGATGCGAACGGCTTTCTGGGGCTCAGGATGGAGATCGATTCCGCTTGGCGCCGTTTCCTTTATCCCTCCCCGCTTGTTGCTTCGAGTGGTTGGTGGTCGGGGCTATTGTTTGTGTCCACGGCTGATCTCCACTTTCTGAGCCTTCTTGCCCGATCCGAGCACGAGGTTCGCGCGATCGAAGAGGCGGTCCACGATATAGGTCTGATCCTTAACGCGATAGTTCGTCATCTCGCCCTTACCGTCGTTGCCCACGACCAGCAACACCGGGCGCCTCCCGATGCTGAAGCTCCGGCGGCATCTGGATGTAGGTCTTCGCGCCGTCATCGAACACCCGGACCGGCCGGATGTGCTCATCTCCGCCGCGGATCGTGTAATCGAAGTTCATCTGTTCGACGGCGATCATGGCCGGCGGCACTTCCGCCGCATGCTTCTCCTGTTTCGCGAGCAGCCTGCTCTTCTGCCAGTTGCTGTTGCCATTTGCGCGTGTCATCCTCGGGATACGCGAACGCGACGCGAGCAACGTAGTCCTCTGGTTTTGAAATGAGCCGGAGGTAGTAGGCTCGGCGATCCGTGGTAATCAGCAGATTCGTGTCCAGCCCGGGCATCTGGGGTTTAAGGATGATGACCGGCAGTGGCCTGCTCTCCGCGTGCCGTACATCGCGGGCGAAATGTTCCAGCGGACCGAATCGCCGATGTGCGGCTCGCCGACGATCTTTTCACCGGCCTTGCAGCTCGATCATGCAAACGCGCAGCGGCGCACAAACGACGGTCGGCAGCCCAGCGCCATAGGAGTACATCACGCGGCCATCGGGCCCCGGCGATGGCGCGTTTTTCTCCCCTTGCCATCTCTCGCTCACGCGCACGGCTTCGAGCGCTGTTGCCGTTAGCGGTATATCCGACTTTGGCCGGTAGTCCTTCGGAACTGCCGAATGGGAACACCGGGCGTAGTGGGTTGCCAGGCTTCACATCGGCAGGGAAGCTGCCGGAATTTTCCAAGGTCCGCACTTGGGCACCAAAATCGTACTGCTGTAAAAGTGGCGGCACGCTCCTGGGCGGCTGCGGGACGCGCTTCGATCCGGCTGGGGGCTGCTGCCGCATATAGGATAGGCAGACGAATGATAGCGATACGAGGATGATTTTCGGTTGCATTTTATTGCTCCTTTAGAGAACCTTTGCCCAGCTCGCGTTCGTGATGTAAACACCGAGCGGATTGATGCGAGCCTGGCGCTCATCCTTGGGCGGGTTGACTGCAATTGCGAAGTATCCTTTCCAGTGATCCGTTGCCTTCACCGCTCCGTAGAGATCCCGCGTTGTTTCCACCCATTCGACTTCATAGGTCCGATCGCTGGTCGGCAGAACGGATTTCACTTCGACGGAGACCGTCTCGGTTTCAGCACGCTTAAAAGGCGGATCGCCGCGATAGTATTCGCTGACGAAGGTCTGAGCCGCGCTGCCGCTCGCGATCTGCGCGTACACACGATCAATCGCTTTTCGCTGTGATACTCCGTCCGTTGTTACGGTCCGCAGGTTTTCGATCCAGTTGAAGATGTTCGATCGTCTGAGCCGATCATCGTCGAAAGACGTTTGATCGGCCATGCCCGAGGCGACTGGCCGGCCAAGGTTGTCTACGAGAACCACAAATGCAACGACGTGCGAGCGCGCCGACAGCCGACCATGTCCGCACCGTCGCTACGAGTGCGACCAGTGAACATAGCGCGGCCATCGTGCGCCAGTTCCTCGCCCGCGTGATTAGATCTCCGTAGCGCTCGTCCCATTCGCGGCGGGCGGCCAGATAGGGGTTATGGAGAGAGTTCATGGGTTTTCCTCGTGATCGATTGGAATCCTCGGCGGTGTGCTGTGTGGCGGCGCAGCATCGGATGGCAGGGAAA
>CAVXGM010000011.1:0-154280 GCA_963761265.1 Bryobacterales bacterium | reverse complement strand
CGGTAGCAGGCACCGGCGCGGGATCAGCCAGAGGATGTCCGCACCTCAGCGGACCACCTGATCGATCGACGAGGAGTCCCATGGCCATGAGGACGCGGTGGGTGCTGGGGATCATTACTGCCGTCGCGGGCATCGTGGCACTGACCCATCAGTCGCTGACAGCCGCGCTGGCGAGCGCGCACCGGGATAGTGCCCTGAAGGCCGCCCATGCAATGCTGACCTGGCCGCTGCCGATGACCCAGCCGATTCTGGCCGGAATCGGCGCTTTCGTGCTGCTGGGACTCGCCGTGCAGACCAATGGCTGGCGCCAGGTTACCGCGCAGCAGAGTCGGCTCGTGCTGGGCTTCGCCATTGCCGCCATCCTCGGGGCCGCGCCCATGGCGCTTTTCTGCGTGCTGACCGTCGTCGTCTTTCTTCTGGTCCTCTCGCTCGGGCTGATGTTCCTGCTGGCGCTGTTCCTGCTGCTGATCGTGGCGATGATATCGGAGATTAGGGAGCCGTCGTGGCGAGAGGATCAGGGCTGAAACCGTCTTGGCTCCGGCGCGTCCTGACGACGCTAGGCGGCGCGGACAGCCAGATTCTGGCCAGGGCGCAGGTGGATACAGCCGAGATGACCGGCCGCGGCATCGCCGCGCTCATCCCGGCTGTGTTCGGCGGCCTAGCCGCCGTCATCTCGTTCGGGTACGCGTACCAGCTGCCGCCGAGCGCGGCCGCGGCGGCAGGCGTCGGCTGGGCGGTCGTCGTCCTGCTTTTCGACCTGTCGTTGATGACGTCCGCCCCTGACCGCCCACCCTGCCGCCCGGGCAGTCACGTTCGGGTTGCGGGCCGTGGTTAGTGTGCTGGCGGCGTTCACCTTCGCTGGCGCGATCGTCATGTTTATGTTCGCCAGGGACATCGGTGTCCAGGTGGCCAGGAACCAGCAAACCGACCTCGCCCGCTACAACAGCACGGTGATCGTCCCGGCGTACGCCGCCAAGATCAAGTCCTATCAGGACACCATCACCACCGATCAAGGCGAGATCAATCAGGCCGGCCAGGCTGTGGCTTACTGGCAGCAGCAGGTCGCCGGCGCCAAAATCCAAGTGACCTGCGAGGCCCAGGGCATCAGCCAGTTCGCAGGCTGCGGACAGGGAACCGGTCAGACCGGGCAGGGCCCGATGTACCAGGTCCGGCTCGTCGAGCTGAGTCAAGACCAGGCGGATCTGGTCCGCGCCCAGGCTCAGGCCACCGCCACGAAGACCCGCCTAGCACCGCAGATCGGATCCGCACAGACGGGCCTGTCGCGGGCGAAACAGCAAGAGCAAGCCGACTACGCGGCCGCGAAGGCACGGTACGAGCAAGATGACGGGCTGATCGCGCGCTGGCGTGCCTTGGGCCAGCTCGAGAACGCCTCCCAGGGCGTCCGAACCGAGGTGTGGCTTCTGGAGGGCCTGATCATTGCCATCGATCTGACAGCCGTGATCGTCAAGGTGACTTCGAAGACTCCCTCCTATAACCGCGTGCTCGAAGCAGAGCGGAAGAAGGTCGTCCTTCACGCCACCCAGGACGAAGAGGACGTTGCCGACCTAGTCGAACTGAGCCGCGCCGAACGTGAGGCACGGGCCCACGTTCACCAGGGGGCATTGGACGCCCTGGTCGACGTCGCCTTGGATGTCATGGACGCCTGGAAGCAGGTTGCGCGGCACTGGATCGGTTCGTGGGTGGATGAGCAGACCGGCGGACGACGTTCCCGCACGTCAGGCGATGGCCGCAACTGGCCGCCAAACACGGGCCCGGACAGGCAGTACGGGCACGGGGCACCGGCTGGTGTTCCCGTCAACAGCCATAGCCTCGGCGGCCTCATGGACCTGGCTCAGCCCCACGAGCGGATGCCCGTTGCCATGCCGAAAGCACTGACGCGAATGGCATGGCTCGGTACTGGCCTACAGGTTGCCTTGGGCGGAGCGCTGCTTCTCGCCCACGCCGCGCACGCCGACGTGACGGGCGGATGGCTCATCCTTGTCACCAGCGCCGCGGCCGCCGGCGCTGGCCATCTACAGCCGCGGGTTCCGCCGCGGCCCTGCCTGGGCGCACCTGGCCACGTTCGGCACGGCCCTGCTTGGCCTAGCGCTGCCCATCGTAATCGTCCTAATCAACATCTAAGACCCGACCTAGAAGGAGACAGACATGGACACTACCGGCCAGCATTGGCCCGTATGGACATCGGCCCGCGCGTACCTAGGCGAGCGGGTCAGCACCGTCCCCACACGGACCGTTCGGCGTATCGCAACCCTCGAACGCGACAGCCCGCGATTGGTCAAGACCGCTGGTCGGGCGGGCGTTGACATCACCTACCTCGGCGTCGCCGAGGTATTTGCCGAGCACAGGGCGTATCCCGGGCAGCACACAGACTGGATTATAGGCCCGGCAGGCAGCAGCGACCGAGTAATGCCGCTGGCTGAGAAGAAGCAGTTGCAGAAACTCCTCCACGTCGGCATCGACTTTCCCCTGATCTACTTCGCCCACGAGATCCCCAAAGGCCGGATCGCCATGCCGGGCGAGACGACGAACACGGCCAACCCGCGACTGGTCAAGCTCGATCAGCAGACCGCAGCCCAGGTCATCGGGCCGGCGCCACCGCCCGCCGGTACCAGCGCACTAGCAGAACGGCTCGGCAGCGCCTCCCAGCGCCTGCTCGACATGCTCCGCGCCGCCGCGCCTATCGCCGGAGCCATCGCCGCCGCACCGCTAGTGATCGCGGCCGCGCCGTTCGCATTGGCTGGCGCCGCCCTCGCGGCAGGCCTGGACCCTATCGTGTTCGGCGTCATCCCGGCCAGCGCCCCAGTACCCGGACAGCCCGCTGCCTGGTACGTGCTCGCCCAATGGGAGTGGCCCAGCACCCTGAACGGCGGTAGCTAGCTAAGCAGTGTCAGGAACCGACGGCATCGTCAGTGGCGCCCCCAAGGCTGCTCGGACGCTGTACGCAGGGTCCACGGCTAGCTGCTCGCGCAAGGCAAAATGGGGCGTTTCGGGTTGCTGCGATAGAGCGCGGGCGAGTGCTCTCCGTACGCGCACGTCAGGGTCGGCCGCAAGTCGCTTCCCGAGGTGCGACGGCTCGCCGTGCTCCGCCCACAGCCTCGCGGCAAAACTTCGAATCGCCCATCCCTGGCTGGCAAGGAAGGCGAGATCATCCTTGACAGTCTCGCCGAGTCGCTGAAGTGCCCGGGTGGGCCAGTAGTCGGACTCCTCGCCGAGCAGGGCATACACGAGGCGCCTGACTTGGTTGCCGTTGAGTCTTCGTCTATTGCTAGGACGCTAGCAAGGAGGACCGCCTGCCCGCGGCTATCGCGCGGGGTGCCGATCATCTGAAAACCTCCGAGCCTGTGTGTGAACTGCGCGTCGAGATCGTCGGACTCGGAAGGTGCAGGAGATGTTGCCAGCCGCAGGGCGGTTGCGAAGAAGGCCCCCCGATTGGTCTCGTCGAGGTGGGGTGCAAGATTTGAGGCGGCGAGCAGGTAATCGCCGCGATCGCTTGAACCGATGTGGGGGTCTTTGGCGCGGGAGAGCAGTTCGGAGACAGCGGCCTGGACCGAGTTAAGGGGAAGGTGGCGGATGAGGAGTGAATCGCCGACTGCGCCGGTTCCGAGCGAGTACACGCCGTTTACGTGCTTCAACGGCGTCGTGAGTCGTATCAGTGCCTGTTCGGCGGCCGCGGGGACTACGTCGTCAGGTTCTTCGAACGCTAGCGTTTCGGCTGCCCACTGGTTTCCTGCTTGCGCGAGAGCGGCAAGTGTGTTGTGCGCCAGTGCCCTGTTCTGATGGATGGCGTCGTGGGTCTTGTCGTTCCGGGCAGCTTGCGACCGGCCAAGGAGAGTGACGAGGTGCGGCACCGCGCGCGCAGCGAGCGAAGGTCGACTGAGTGCGATCTTGCCGACGGCTAGGGCCTCGTCCTCGTCGTGGTAGCGATAGTGGTTCTCTTCGATCGGCGACTGGTTCTCGAAGTGAGTCAGGACGGCGTCAGCGTGAGTGGTATCGAGGCGGTCAGCGATGCCGGCGAGTGCTTTGACCGCATTGTTGTACCTCGATGTGGCAAAAGCGCGGAGATCCGGATAGATTCCCGCTTCCGCCGCCGCCAGCTCGGCGATGACGTGCTCGGCGATCTGGCTGATGAGCGGGTCGGGTACAAGGTCTGCCTGCGTGGCGAGCAGCCGGTAGCTTGTGCCGACTGTCCAGTAATTTGGCGTGTCCAGGTCGTCGAGAATGTTGACGAACTGGAGCGGGAGCGATCGGCCGAGGGCATCGATCGCTTTGGTGGCTCCCGCGCGAGTGAGATGACGGGCCGCCAGGGCCGGTTCGTCGGCTTCGATGAGGACCTTGGCCAGGACTCGCCTAGCGCGATCTTCTCCTACCCAGTCGCTTATCGTGACTGCGTCTCGTAGTGCTCGCTGTGCCGATATTGCTGCGGACCGCAGATTCTCCTCACTCAGATCGGCCAGCGCATCCTCGTAGGCACCCGTGTCAGCAGGCACCAGCGGAGTCGATGTTCCCATTCCGCGGATCGTTGTCTGCAAGGGCAAGAGCTCATCGCTTGTAAACGGGTTCCAGTGTGATCTGAATGCTCGGCGGCTGAAGATCCATGTTGACGCCTCACCCCATTGCCGTGCTAGGGATGCGCAGCCGGATGCCTCGTCCCAGGAGAGGTCTGCCTCCTCGAATTTCTGATGTACCGCACAGTTGCGCGCATAACGCGCTGTCACCAACCCCAACAGGTCATAGCCGAGGTTCAGCCTCCGAGCGTCGGAAAGCAGCTCAGACCAGTCGCCGGTGGCTTCGGCGCTAAGGAGCCGGAGACGGGTCCGTAGCACGCGGTCGATCGCCGGGACGTTGGCGAGTTCAGCGAGGGCTGATTCCGCGTTCGACAGCCACTCATGGTCGTCGTTGGCGAGTGCCGTCTCTCCGGCGAGCAGGACAAGCCGAGCCTGATCGATCTGGCCGCCGATCCGCAAGCTATCAACGTTAGGAAGATACCCGAGCGGATTCAGGTAAAGGCTGGTCGCAGCACGGGTAACGCGTCGGCACAGCTCAACTTGTTCCTGCCCATTCGCGACCTTCGAAATTTCCTCTATGCGAGTTTGTGTGAGTCGTGCCGTTGTAGATAGCCCTTGATCGAGCGCCGCCCAGAATTCCCCCAGAAGGTACCTCGCCGCTTCTTCACTGCGATCAAGGTTCGCAAGTTGCCGGATGCGGTCACCATCGTGCTGCGCAGCGTGTGCCCCGAAACCGGCGTCTCGTAGCTTGGCTTGCCCGGCTTCGATGAGGGCGAGCGCGTCGGAGGGATCGTCCGTGCTCGCAGCCTCATCGAAGAGGTGCTGAGCACCTGTGACGATCTCGGGGGTTCGCGCAATGGCCTCACGAACGGCGACGGCATCCGCGGGTGGGACAACAGTGACATCGACTTTGAAAGGGAGGCAAAAGGCTTCAGCGGTCGGCAGCCCGAAGAACTCGATGACGATCTCAGGTCGGCCCCTCAAGCGATAAGACAGCTCCTGCGCATCCCACAATTCCAAGCCGATCGGATGGAGCTCCTCGCGCAACGCGGCCAGAGCTTCGACCGCACCAGTGCTTCGAACCGGAAGGGAGACGCCGATGATCAGCCTCTCGACATCAAAGGGTCGCTTGGTGGCACGGAACTTCTTGACAGCCGATTTCAGATCTGCGGCGCCAAACCGCTTGTATTGCTTGCTCTGGAGCGCGACGCCTGTGCTGTCTGGGGCCAGGGCAACGATGTCGAGACCCAACTGCGCCTGTCCGCGATCCCCATACAGTTGCGCGTGGCGCAGACCCTCGACGTCTCGCATCACACGCCACTGCAGGCGCTCGAAATCCTCCCAGGAAAGGGCGCCGAACGGAAGAAGATCGAGCTTCCCGATGACGGGGGCCGGTGTCTGGGTTGACGGTGTGCCGTTCAGCGACGACGTGAGGGTGAGATTGTGCCACTCCGCCATACGACTCACCTCTACTTCGACCGCTCGTGGAGTCTCCAGTCCACGGGAGTTCCTGCTCAACATCCTCTCAGAGGTCACGTCTCCGCCAGGCGAATGGCGCCGCGCGGCCACGACAAGATCAACGCCGGCAGCGGGACGACCTGCCGTCTTTCCTGCGGGCTCATCCCGGCGAGCGGCCGGAAGATTTCCCGGCCGTCAGCAGCGGCCTCGTCGATGAGCGCCAGCATGCGCAGCCAGCCCGGAGCGGACGTGTCCTGGCGCTCGCCATGGAAGCGGACCCCCTGGCGGGCACCCGCACGTGCGCGAAGTCGAAGCATGAACACCGGTCATAACCCGCACGGCTATCTCCCGGGCCGACGGCATCCGCGAACCGGTTGCCGAACACCTGCGGACGCGGCGCTTGTTCGTTCTCGCACCGACGCTAGCGCGGCAGTGCGTTTCGCCCGCCTGAAATACCCGTTCTGCGTGGCCGCAGACGTAAGGAGCAAGGACCCAGGGTGCGCAGAACGGCGGATCTTGCGCTCGGGCCGTAGACCAGTGCCCGTCGCGGAGCGTGACTCGTTCCGCAGCCTGCGCGGCGCCGGATCGATGCTCTGGGTCATCCCGGGTTCGTTGGAGACTTGATCAGGAGGGAAGATCAAGTCATGGCTCGGAAGTCCCCCTACTCTGCGGAGCTGCGCCGGCGGGCGGTGGCGATGGTCGCCGACGTGCGTAGCGAGTACGACACGGAATTCGCGGCGATCACGTCGGTGGCTAAGCAGCTGGGTATCGGTTCGGCGGAGACGCTGCGCAAGTGGGTGCGCCAGGGCGAGGTCGATGCCGGGACGCGTCCTGGGACGTCGCGGGAGGAGGCGGCGGAGATCCGGGTGCTGAAGCGCCGGGTGGCCGAGCTGGAGCGGGTGAATGAGATTCTGCGGGCGGCCAGCAGTTATTTCGCCCGGGAACTCGACTTCAAACTGTAGCGCTTGTCGGGTTCGTCGATTCGTACCGGGACCGGTTCGGTGTGGGGCCGGTCTGCGCTGCCCTGGGTTTTGCGTCCAGCACGTATTATGCCGCGAAACGCCGCGCGGCCAGGCCGTCGGATCGTGGGTTGCGTGATCAGGAACTGAAAGAACAGATCATGGGCGTCTGGGATCAGCCGGGGCCGGGTAACCGCATTTATGGGGCGCGGAAGATCTGGCTGGAGCTGAATGCGGCCGGTGTCGCGGTGGCCCGCTGCACGGTGGAGCGGCTGATGCGTGAACTGGGCATCTCCGGGGTGGGCACGCCGGCGAAGAAGCCGCGGACCACGGTCGGCTCTGATCCCGGTGATCGCCCGTCTGACCTGCTGGAGCGTGACTTCGGCGCGGCGGCGCCGAACGCCCGCTGGGTCGCGGACATTACCTATGTGCCGACCGCGTCGGGCTGGTGCTATACCGCGTTCGTCATGGATCTTTATTCGCGCGGGATCGCCGGGTGGGCTGTCGCGGATCACTTGCGCTCCGAACTCGCCCTCGATGCCCTGGAAATGGGAATCTGGAGGCGAAAGACCTCATCGGAGACCGGCTCATTCACCATTCCGATCGTGGTGTGCAATATACTTCGGTCTGCTATACCGATCGGCTGGGCGACGTCGGTGCCGTTCGTTCCGTCGGGTCCAAGGGTGACTCGTACGATAATGCCGCTGCGGAATCCCTCAACAGCCTGTACAAGCGGGAGCTCATCGACCTGCGCGGACCGTGGAAAGGAATCGCTGATGTGACGAAGGCCACCATGGAATGGGTTGAATGGTACAACACTAAAAGGATACACTCTTATTGTAAGAACGTTTCCCCTCTCGAATACGAGGAAGCGTTCTACCAGGCACAAGCACCTGCCGCCTGAGCGGCAGGCAACCAAGCGGACCAGTCTCCAAGATCACCGGGGCGCACCACTCCTATGCTTGTCAAGTGACCTGGATGGCATTTTTGTGAGTGTCTTTCAGGAGTCTTGAACCGGGTGTAATCGCGCTGGGATTGCTGGGGACGGACAGGACAGGGAAGGGCCGCTCGGGTGGAGTGCAAGCTCTTATCAGGTCACAAAGCCAGCAAGGTGATAGGCGCGGGGACGAGCCGGCTAATCGTTCGAAGGCCAGCAGGTCTGCGGCAGCCGATTCGCGGGCCAGGCCGTCCCCGGGAGCTAGTGCCGCGTCAGGCTTGTTTGCCCGGGTGACGACCTGGCGGAGTCGTTCGTCGTAGGCGTGGTTGTTGCGCCAGATGATGTAGCGGCGGATCATGCTGGCCTGCTCTTTGTGGCTGGCGTGGTCAGTGCCGTCGAGCGCGAAGTAGCGCAGCGCCGTGAACTGGGCCTCGACCCGGTTTAACCAGGACGAGTTCGTCGGCGTATAGGCGATCTCGACGTTGTTCGCCGCGGCCCAGGCGCCGACCCGGCCGTCCCTGGCCGTGCTCAGGTGCGGGCTGAAGATGTCACAGATGATCGCGATCCGGGTCGTCGGCGGGTAGAGGGAGCGCAGGTAGCGGCAGAACTCCAGGAACCGGGCCCGGGTCTTGCGCGGCTTGACGTGCCCGAACAGCTTGTCCTCGCCCAGCTCATAGGCAGCAAACAGGTGCCGCACGCCTTCGGTGCGGGTGTAGGTGGCGCGCATCCGCGGCCGCGGCTCACGGCCAGGTTCTTTCCCTTTGCCGCTGACCGCGGCCCACTGCCGGCCCGGCCGGGGCTGCAGGTTCAGCGGCCCGAACTCATCGACCTATGCGGACATCCGCATAGGTCGATGAACTCGGATACATGGAACTCGACAAGCGCGGCGCCGAACTGCTGTTCCAGGTCCTCACCGAACGCGAGGAAAACAACAGCGTCGCCATCGCCTCCAACGAATCCTTCGGCGGCTGGACCAAGACCTTCACCGACCCCCGGCTCTGCGCCGCGATCGTCAACCGGCTCACCTTCGGCGGCAACATCCTCGAAACCGGCACCGACTCCTACCGGCTCGCGCAAACCCGGGCACAGCAGGCCGCCGCATCCAGCTGACCGCCCCCATGCCGGGCAGCAACCTACGCGGACCACCCCAGCTCAGGTGGGGCCAAGACTCACCCACATAACACACCCCGAAACTCGCCAGGTGGGGCCAGAACTCACCCACAAGTGGGGCCGAAGCTCGGATCTGGCCCATATTTCGTGATGGATACGGCTCCCGTCGGGCAGGTCATTGATGCTGGGCGGTGAGCAGGACCCGTTTGCGGAGCAGCGGCAGCCCGGCCCGGCCGAACATCTGTCTCTTGATCATTTTGATGTGGTTGACGCGGCCTTCGACGGGTCCGGAGTTCCAGCGGCTGGTCAGGCCCTGGGTGACGGCGTCGAGGTCTTGTTCGAGGCCTTTGGCGAAGGACGATATGCCGGGCAGTCCGGAGGCCCGGGCGCCGCTGATCCACTGCGGGAGGTTCTGGCCGGTGAGCTGGGTGAGCATCGTGGCGAAGGTGCGGACATGGGCGGAGGTGGCCTGGAGTTCGGGGCAGCGTTCCAGCAGGGCCTTGAGCTGGGGCTGCTCGTCTTCGGTCAGGGAATCAGGATGGCGGGTGAGCCAGCCGGTGACTTCCCGGACGCTCGGTGGCGGCGGCGTGAGCGGCGCTGCGGCGGGGCGGTGCTGGTCAAAGTAGTCACGGACAGTGGAGTAGCTGCCGTCATAGCCGAGTGCGCTGATCTCCCGGAACAGCTGGGCGACGTTGCCGCAGCCTTCCGCCGCGCGCTGGTGCAGATGGGGCTTGAAGGGGTCGAGCAGGCTGGCGCGCGGCGCCTGCCAGCGGCCATCGACGAGTTCCTGCCAGGTGGCGGCGCGTGCGTAGCGCTGGACGGTGTGCCGTCCCCAGCCCAGGTGGCGGGCGATGGTCCGCATGCCGTGCCCTTGGGCCAGCAGTTCGTGCACCATCGCGTGGTGCCGGCGGGCTCGCTCGGCGAACTTCCCGGCCGGCTCCGGCTCTGGCTCTGGCGGGGGCGGCGGCTCTGCGGCCGGCCCGGGTCCGGCGTGGCCGCAGGCCCGGGCTCTGGTTCGCCCAGGCAGGCGCGGTGCGCGGCGACGGACCGCTCGACCGCCTTGGCGAGGTTTTGCCACAGGTGGAACCGGTCGGCGACCTGGATCGCGTCCGGCGCCCCGGTGCGGGCACCGTCGGCGTAGGCGCCGGAGCGGTCCCGGCAGATCACCTCGACGCCGGGATGGGCGGCCAGCCAGTCCGCGAACGGCTTGGCGTCGCGGCCTTCCAGCAGGTCAAGCGGGGCACCGGTCTCGCAGTCGATCAGCACGGTGCCGTAGTTCTGCCCGCGCCTGATCGCGAAGTCGTCAACGCCGAGCACCCGCGGGACCGCCGCGGCCGGGTCCGGGATGGCCATCAGCAGCCGTAACAAGGCCGGGCGGCTCGCCGGCATGCACAGCGCCCTGGCCAGGCGGGCACCCGCCCGCCCGGCCAGCGCTACCGCGATGTCCCGCAGCACCCCGGCCAGCAGCGTGGTCTTGCGCGCGTACCGGGCGGTGAGGCCGGGCACCTGCTCGGCGAACGTCGTCTTCACGCAATCTGGATCGTCGCAGAACAGCCGCCGGACCTGCAGCCGCAGCACCACCCGCCGCCCTCCGATCGCCGCGTCGGCCAGCCGCCGCTCATAGCGGCTGTGCACCCGCCGCGAGCTGCGGCCGCACGCCGGGCACACCGCACCATCGGCCCGGGCACGTGCCCTGATGCACAGCAGCGCCCCGGCCGGCTCGATGCTGTCCACGACAACCCCGGCCAGGTGCGGGAGGAGCACTTCAAGATCAAGGCCGTGGTGGCATGACAAGCATCTGCTGCCCTGTGACAATGACAAGCTGGACTCCTGGCTGACCGGCTGGCGTAGACAACCGCCGATCTACCAGGAGTCCCTTCACTTTCAGCAGCACCACGCCGGACATGGCCCAGGCCAGTCACTCCGGTCACACAGGCAGGCAGCCCCAGACGGGGTCAGTTGCCATCACGAAATATGGGCCAGATCCCGAAGGACTCACCCGCAGAACCAGCAGCAGGACACCGGGGTGGACGGCAACCTGCTCGGTGATCTGCAGACCCTCGCCGGAGGCGTGGACCACCATCACGTGCGACGTCACTACCGTGCAGCAGGACCTGGCCCAGCCCGGCAACAGCGACTGCTACAACCAGCAGTCCGCCGCTGATGACGCGAACGGCGCCGACGACGACGCCGCAGGCCCGAGCTAGGAAGCCGAGCATGTAGCGGGTCACCGTCGCCTCGCGCGAGATCCTCCCGTTCCTGGCGGAACGCCGGGGGGTGACGGCCCAGGTGGACGGCCTCCCGCATGCAGGCCAGAGCACCCTTGCCCCCTCGTGAATGGGTTGGAACGGCAGTTCCTGTTTGTCACGGCGGATTTCCGGGCTTCTTGCGTCCGCCCAGTCACCGGGGACGATGGCGGTCCAGCAGATCAGGTGAATGTCGTCCAGGTCGATGAGCGGAAGTGGCTGGGGGGCGGGCTGGCGCACCAGCCCAAGGTGATCGGCGAGCGCAGGGGCGCAGCAGGCTGGCTTTCTCCCGCTCAGTTATGGTGCCATCGTTCAGCAAGTCCCGGATGGCGCGCTGGATGCGCGGGGTAGCCCATAAGGGCCGGGGCTGGGCGCAGTAAGCCGCGAATGAGGGCCGGCCCGCTTCCAAACGCCGCTCGGTTTCGGGCGCCGGAGCAATGCCGTGCCGGCCGATGAACTCGAGCATCCGGAGCACCACCGCCGGATCGCTTTCCAGTTGCGCGGGACTCCGCAGAAAGATCCGCTCGCGCGAAACCGTGAATTCGCTGTTGGAAAGGCGCGATCGCCAGTCCCGAAAATTCCCCACCAGCGAATTCTCGGCTTTCTCCAGCGCGCCCAAGGCGCGGCGAGCTTCATTGAAGATCACTCGAGCATGCCGGAAATATTCGCGCATCCAAGCGGAAACGGTTGCCGCTCCGCCGGAAGGCTCCGTCACTGTTGAAGTGATCATTTTGGCGCGGCTGAACGGCTGGGCCAGCATTCGTTCCTGAGCCTCGGCATCCAGCACATTATGGTCGCTGTGAGCGTGGTAATGGAGAAAGCACCGGACCGAGGAAAGAAATTCTCCAGCCTGCTTCAGCTCCTCACCCTCGTAAACCTCTTCGGCGCCCAGGCGCGACAGCCACCCGATCAGATTCCAGTCGCGCAGTCCGCCTGGCGACTCCTTCACGTCAGGTTCGCGGTGGTGCACCGTGTTCTGAAACTTGGCGTACCGGACGCGCGCGTGCTTCGCCAGATGCTGGCTCAGCTTGGGCCCGTTTTTCTCCAGGAAGGCCGGCCATTTGTTTTCCAGACGCGAGAACAGGGCCTTGTCACCGGCCAGATAACGCAGATCCAGGAGATTGATATCGAGATCGATGTTCTGCTCCCGGAACTCGAGACACTCAGAGACCGTGCGGACCGTGTGGTTCAGGCGTAATCCCGCGTCCCACAGCAAACGCACGCACTCCGCCAAAGGCTCGCGCAGAGAGACCCAGGGCGATTCGCCTTCCAGCAAAACCAGGATGTCCACGGTAGCGTAAGGGAACAATTCTCTCTTGCCATATCCGCCCGCGGCCAGCAGCGCAGCGCCCTGAGGAAGAACCGCCTCGATCGTCGCCCGGTAAGCGTCCATGGCGATGGTGTCCACCATACGCTCGAGCGCGGTATGCACATCGGCGGCGCGGCCGGTTTTGAAGAACTCCTCCTCGGCACGGCGCCAGGCGGCATTCGAGTGTAATTTCGTCGGAGCGTGTCCGCTCGTGTCCGCTAGTCGTTCCATGGGAGTAGCCAAGTTTCAGTATCACGCAGCAGGCGGCGGCGGGGAAGCCGCGTTATGGGATCAATCCAAATTATCTATTAGTGCGGAATTTTCAAGCGCCAGCACTTCAACTACCGCGCCGGCAGGGCCAATTGGATGTTCCGGATGGAAGGTGCAGGGGGCAGGCGCGCCGCCCCCGTGCATTTTAGTCTGCCTATTTCTTGACGATGTTATCGCCGAAAATGAATCCGATTTCGGCGACAGCCCGCGCCTGGTTCTTGTTCGTACCGGTGGGACCGAAAGCGTAACCCGGCGTGATGTTGCCGACATGAGTCCAGGAAAGGTCCCCGCGGATGAAGAAGCCACCGGTTTGAAAGGTAGGCGTCACCGTGATGGAGGTGCCCGTGCTGCCTGGCCCATACATCAGGTTCACGGCGTCCTCGGCGGCGCTTCCCGAACTGGCGATATATTCGTAACGAAGGGGCAGCGAGAAGCCGTGTTTGAAGGCGTAACTCAGCAGGATGGCGCCGCCGTTGGTGTGCGCGCCTTTCGCGATGCCGATGCTCGCGTCGGTGGGCACGGTGGTGTATTGATAATACGGCTGAATGATCCAGGAGCCTTTGGTGTAAGTGTAGATGACGTTATAGATGCTGCCATTATTCTGCACCGGTGTGGCGAAGGTCTGAAACCCGGTGTGGCCATAGTTTCCGCCGGCCACGAACGATATGGCATGGGGCCCGTTGGCGTAGGCTAAAGAGCCGGACAACCAAGTGTAGCGGTTGGAATAAAAACCGTCGGTCCAAGCCAAAGAAGCCGAGAATTTGCCCATGGTCTGGTTCAGCTGGATTCCCTTGGTCACGGCGTTTTCCTGGTTCCACAACAGGCCGCGCTCGATATTCATGTTTTCAAAGGAGAACGTGTACTCCGCGCCGATCAGGGTAGGAAGCTCACCGATGAGGATCGAGGTGTTTTTGCCGGCCTGCAGTTTCGCAAAGGCCACCGGCAACGGTCCGTAGAGGCCATGGATCATTCTGTCCGTGTCGACAAACGGCAGTCCCAGGGAAAGGATGTCATACCCGCCCGCCTGGATGTAGAACTGAAACCAGCCGTCGGTCTTCTGAATCCAAATCTGCCCGTTGCTCAGCGCGGCTTGCGTGTTGCTATCGCCGAAGGCGTGATTGTCCTGCCACATGCCGAAGCCGCTGATGATGCCGTTCACCGAAAGCTTGCCGAAAGGTCCAGCATCGAAGATGGCGGGCGGAAGGTTGGACAACGGGCCTGTGACCGAGGGCGTGGAAAGTGGCGCGGGGGCGGCTGGCGCTGGGCTGGTGCGGCCGGGGCGGCTGGTGCCTGGCCCGCGGGCGGAGTGGCCTGCGCGACCTCTGTGGGAGCCGCCGGCGTGTCCTGTGCGGCGCAAACCGAGGCTAACCCAAAACAGAGAGCAATTGCGCCGAGATTCTTTAAATACTCGAATTTCATAGATTCTCCTGAGATAGACTTGTGTTGTTCGATCCGGCTTAAAGCACCGGAGCCCGGTACACGCCGTGGTGCACAGAGGATTGCAAGTTGTTATTGTTCAAGTACTAACAAAGCGAACCACGTGTAAATAATGCGTGGCTGACGAATCAGCTTCCCGAGTCCGCCAACACTTCCAGGCATTCCTAAGCGCAGGCCCTCAAATTCAGGAGACCCACACTCGCCGAGAAAGCGAGTCAACATCCTCGAAGACGCTTGCGCGTCGTTCCATTAAAGCTAAAGACAACCCCTCGACTACTGGACTTGAGACAGCACTCGCAAAGCACGGACAGCGGCCCATACTTTGCCACCGCCGCTCAAGGACCAAAAAGCTGTATGCGCTTTTCGGAATGGTAACGACAAATGGCACGCAATGCCAATAGAAAATTTGGATCGGTCCGATTTATTCACGGACGGCCGCGCCGGGGAAAACATTTTCGCAAACATGCTTGCGGCGTCTTCCGATCGTGGATCAGCGGGCGACGGCGCGAGCTTCATGTCACGCACCGCCGGCTTGGATCGCTGGGCGCACTTGGCGCTTTCAGCCGCATAGTGAATAAGCCCAAAATGCGGGCCGGAAACGGTGTTATGGAGGACATCCAAATTATCTATTAGCCAAAACACTCAGGAGCCAATAGAATGGCCCTTACTCGTACTGGCGATGTTCGGAATTCGCGGCTCGGCCGAAAGCTGCGGCAGCCGGCATCGCCAGCGACGTGCTTGCGACCAGCGGGGCGCGATGCTCGCCCGGTCCAGCACGAGAGCACAGCCGCGCTTGCCAGGGCCGTCTTCGACCCGAAGCCCAACGCTGCAGGCCCAAGCGGTTACGCTAAGTTTCTTCTATCGACCGGTATAAGTTATTTCGATTGGACGGGAACCTTCGGAGAGAGTAAGGTCAGTAAAAAGGAAAACTAGCTCCAAGTAGAGCGACACGACTAAATTTTGAAGGGATAGATAATAATGGCCGAAAACGACGCACCTCAAATGCAAGCCACGTTAGGCTTAACCGGGTTGACAATGAACGCGATGGCGCTGATTGCACCCGGCGCTTTCCTGTGGATCACTTTTTTAACCCAAGCAACAGCCGGATCAACCTCGCCCGCGATGTGGATCGGCATCCTGTTCGCGACCGTGCTGTGCCTGGCGACCGCCGTCTGTTATGCCGAGATGGCGAAGCTGTACCCCGGCACGGGCAGTTCCTATTATTTCGCGGAACAGTCCTTCCTCAACCACGAAAAGGCGTGGCCTTATGCCCGTCTTGCAAAGTTCATCATCGGATGGGGCTCGCATCTTTACTACTGGATTTATCCGGGCGTGATGGTGGCCACCATGGGAATTATCGCCGGCTATATCGTGGGCACGCTATGGCCGAGTTTCATGAGCGCGTCCAATCCCGGCCCGATGTTCATGATGCTGGTCGCCGTTCTGTTCGCTTTCGGGGTGGCTTACATCGCGGCGCGAGGCGTCAACGGATCCACCTCGGTAAATATCGCGATCAACGTGATTCAGATCAGCGCGCTGATCGTTTTCTCGGTGATGGCTCTGAGCTACCGCATGAATCATGCGCCGGGAAGCGTGGCGCTCCAATGGGATTCGATCGTCTGGCGACGCGTACAACTATCAATTCCTCACCCAGAAGCAGACCGTCAACGGCAGTAGCCACCGACGTCATTGTTCGCGACGCCAACGGCATTCCCAAGCCCATGCTGGATGCCGCCGGCAAGCCTGTGCCGTTCACCGTCAGCTATCCGGAGCACGACGACAAAGGCAATTTCCTGGCGCACCCGACAGCCCGGCTCGGTGGTCGGGCGTTCACAGCTTCGGATCGATGTTTGTTCAGGCTACCATCGCCATCCTGATCCTGGTCGGCTTTGAATCGGTTACCTCCATGGGAGGCGAGGCCAAGAATGCCAAACGTGACATTCCCATCGCGGTGATTGTCTCGCTGCTGGTGCAAGGATGCTTCTGCTATCTGTTCGAGTACTTCGCGGCGAATTACGTCTTGAGCAGCGGGTACAGCATGCAAAACGCCGTTGGATCCGCGGCTCCCATCGGCGATCTGATGGTCATGGTCGGAGACGCGATCTTCGGCCCCGGCAATGGCCGCGCCTTCATGCTCGCCGAGGCGTTCACCGTGTTCCTGGCGCTGATCGGCACCACGCTGTCGTGCATGAATACCGGCGCCCGCGTGACTTATGCCATGGGCAAGGACGATGAACTGTCCGGCGACCTCGGGATGCTTCACAAGAAGAACCTGACACCGCATCGGGCCATCTGGACCCTGGCGGTGATCTCCGCGGTCATCGGCTGCATCACGGTCTTCATGATTTTCGGTGACGCCGGTGCTCTCACCGATGCGACGGTCAAAGCTCTCCCGCAGGGCTTCTGGTCCAGTTTCGGCTACTGAGCCACGACGCTATGGCAGCCTTCCCCAACACCCTGCTTACCATAACGCTGGCATCCAATTTCGGTACGTTCCTGCTGTACATGCTGAGTTGCATCACCTGTATGGTGGCGTATCACAACCATCCGCAGCTTCAGCTTCGTGAAGCACCTGGCCATTCCAGTCTTCGGTCTGCTGGCGAACCTGGCCTGCATGGCGTTCTATCTGATCGGGCCGTTCATGGGATTCGGCACCAAAATGGAGCCGCTGCTGCGCTTTGGGGATCGCGGCGGTGTGGGCGCATCTACGGCGGCATTTACTTCATCCGCTCCAGCAAGTCCAAAGGGCGAACCACACTTGTCAACAAGCGGTTCATGGCCGCGCAATAGCCGCATCCTCGCGGAGGAGCGGCAGTATCATGAGGTCCGGGCGGGCTGTCCAAGTCCGCCCGCCTTTTTTCGGTGATTTTGAATAAACACGATGAACAATTTGAGCGCTGTGCCAGGCGATAGCGGCCGTTCCAGCGGCCTGCCGGCCGGCTCTGCCTTGCATGTGGAGTTCGCGCAGCTTTCCGATCCGGGGAAGCAACGCGACCACAATGAGGATTATCTCGGCCACGTCGTTCCAGCCTCAGCCACGGCGGCGCGCACGCAGGGATGGCTTTTCGTGCTCGCGGATGGCGTGGGCGGAAGCGAGAAAGGCGAAATCGCATCGCGGCCGCCGTCGAATATCTCACCGCGGGCTTTCGGGCGGCTTCCGCGTCCGAAGGGCTCAGCGCCCTGTTGATGCGGTTGCGCAGGAGGCCAACGTAGAGATTTATCAGACCGGACGATCCCACAGTCCGGGCGGCACCTCCATGGCAACCACTCTGGTGGCGTGCGCTTTCCGCTACGATCGCGTCGTCGTGGCGCACGCCGGCGATTCGCGCTGCTATCTGATCCGCCAGCGCCAGGCTCGCTTGCTGACGCGCGATCATACCGTTGCCCAGGACCAGGCCCGCATCGGCCTGCTCACGGCCCAGGAGGCGTCTGAATCGTCGAACGAGCCACATCCTGAGCCGGTCGCTTGGGACGGACTTGTTCGTCAGCGTAGAGACCAGCGATATCCAGGTATATCCCGGCGACGTCCTGCTGCTCTGCTGCGATGGACTGTACCACTCGGTGCCCTCTTCCGAGATGGCTGCGGTAGCCGGACACGGCGGCGATCTGAATGTCGCAGCCAAGCGCCTGGTCGACATTGCGAACGATCGGGACGGCAGTGATAATATAAGCGTTCAACTAATCCGAGTAAGAAGCGTGGAACGCGTGGGAATGTATCGGGGACGGCCTTATAAGCTGCGCTAGATCCCTAGCGTCCCCGTGAGCGCGTTCCCGCGCACCACATGACACTCCATCCCGGCGAACAGCTAGACCACTACCGCATCGAAGGACTAGTCGCCCGCAGCGGCATGGCCTCGATTTTTCGCGCCACCGACATGCGCAACGGACGCCAGGTGGCGATCAAGATTCCGCATCCGGAGATGGAAGCCGATCCGGTGCTGTTCGACCGCTTCAAGCGCGAGGGCGAGATCGGCGAGAAACTCGACCATCCCGGCGTCATGAAGGTGCTGGCCGACAAGGACCGCAGCCAGCTCTACATGGTGATGGAGTGGGTGGACGGCCGCCTGCTCCGGCAAGTGCTGCGCGATAGCGGCAAGCTGCCGATTGAGCGCGCCACGAAAATCGCCATCGATATCGCGGACGCCCTGGACTACATCCATCGCAACGGCGTGGTGCATCGCGACCTGAAGCCGGAGAACATCATGATGGACGGCGACGACCGCATCAAGCTGATCGACTTCGGCATCGCGGGCAAGGAAGGCTCCAAGCGCCTGACCTTCGCCAAGCTGTCGCAGGTGATGGGGACGCCCGACTACATCTCGCCGGAGCAGGTGAAGGGCAAACGCGGCGACGGGCGCAGCGATATCTACGCGCTGGGCGTGATGCTCTACGAAATGCTGACCGGCAAAACGCCGTTCCAGGGGCCCAATCCGTTCGCCGTCATGAACGACCGGCTGATGAACAATCCGGTTCCGCCGCGCGAAGTGAATCCCGAGATTTCGCCCGAAGTGCAGGAAGTGATCTATCGCGCGCTGGAGCGCGAGCCGCAGAACCGCTATTCGACGGCGAACGAATTCGCCTGGGACCTGGAGCATCTGGATCAGGTCGGGCGTGGCCGACCGGCCGGAGCTGCGCGATTGGAAGCTTCGCAAAACGCCGCTCGCGAAACAGATTCTGTTTTATGTAGCGATGGCGCTGATTCCGGTGGTGATCTTCGGATTGCTGCTGCTCATCGCGAAACACTGATGGCTGGCGCCATTCAGTGCTTCTGACGACGCCGATACTCGATCCAGCGTGTGAGCAGATCGATGAAATTCATCAAGACATCCAGGACATTATCGGGCGCGGTGGGTGTCCGGGTTGGGCTATTCAACTGGGCATCCGCCGCTCCGTACAATTGACCCAGCTCGTTCTCGGCGCCGCGGACCGCAGCTATGAATTGCCGGGAGCCAGCGCGAAATTCATTTCCCCATTGGGCGGCCGGCGGAGGGCCGCCGGCAGCGGGCGGACAGGATGGAAGCGCTCGGGAAAGCGAACCGACTTGAGCATTGGCGTTCTCAAAATCGAGCCGGCTAGCCTGCAGGCCCCGCAAAAGATTGTCCGCCTCCTGCAGCAGAACCCGCCCATCGAAAGACGCTGAAGATTGTCTTAAGAGTTTCGCATGCGTTGCGAACAGATCAACCTGGCTCCTTAACCGATGCATGCGCTGGACAATTTGCCTGGCTTGAAATTCGGCCAATCCGCTCATCCGCGACTCCTCAGGAATGAGGGTATCGGTTGCTCTCGCCGCCCTGTCAACGCTTAACTATCGCTGCCAAAAGTCTTCGTTATGCGTCATGAAATCCGGATAAGCGCCGGCGCCGAGCTCGAATAGATCCAAACCTTGGCGCTCGCCTTCCATTGCGACGCGTTGCGGGAACAGCCGATGCAGCAGCCAGTTGAGTCCATAGGTCAGCGGCAAAATGCAACCCAGCAGCGTGGCGATTCCAGCAACTTGCGCGAGCCACAACCCCCGAGCGTCGCCAGGGGCGATCGCGGCCAACAGTCCTGTCGCAAGCAAGCCCCATATGCCAGCCACGGCATGCACCGAAACAGAGCCGCCCGGATCGTCCACGCCGAGGTGCAGTTCCAGCCATTCCACTGAATAGACCACCACGGCGCCCGCGATTAATCCTATGATCACAGCCGCGGCTGGACGCACCACCGCGCAACCCGCGCTCACCGCCACTAAGCCCGCTACCCAGCCATTGGCGCATAGAGATGCATCGGTCTTTCCGAAACGCGCGCGCGTGATGGCCGCGACGGACAGCGCCGCCGATCCGGCTGCCAGCGTGGTATTTACGGCGATCAAAACCGCGCGGCTGGCTTCTACGCCGGTGAAGAGAATCGCACCCGCGCCATCCAGCCCCAACCATCCAAGCCACGCAAAGAAACAGCCAAGCAAAACGAGAACGGCATTGTGGCCGGGCATCGCCGAGGGCATGCCGTCGGGATTGAACTTGCCGCGCCGAGGCCCCAAAATCCAGGTGATCGAAAGAGCCGTCAGGCCGCCCATAACTTGAATCACGCCGGCGCCGCCGCTGTCGAGAAAACCAAATCGGGCCAGCCATCCGCCGCCCCACGCCCAGTGCGCAAACAGAGGGAAGATCCAGCCGGCGAGTAAGACCGTGGAGATGCAGCTTGAGCCCAGACGCCATCGATCGGCGCCGCCGCCCAACGCAATGATCGCGGCCAAGCCGGCGCTCATCAATCCAAACAACGCGGCGAGCGAGGACCATCCTCCCAGCTCCAGGCCGCGCAGAAAGAAGCGGCCCGCGCCGATCCAGTTCCAGTCCTTTCCGGCAACATGCAGCGCGTACGCCGGTTGCCCGGCGCCTCCCTGCCACGCCGCTCCCACGGCGAAGTAAACGATGGCGGCCACAGCGATAACACACAGGGCGCTGAGCATGGAATGAGCCGCGTTTCGAAAGCGCCCCAGTCCGGCGTTGATGAGCGCCAGGCCGGCGGCGGCGCAGGGAATCAGCAGCACGAAGAGAAAGCAGAGGATCGCCGAAATTTCAGTCAGCGCTGGAGCGCGAACGGGCGTCACTTCCCTTCCCTTGGAATCAAGTGCGCCCGAAAAACCAGAGTCAAACCCAGGGCTTCCACTCCGAGCGCCACCAGCACAAAGCTAATTTGGGATGGCCCGGACGGCAGCAGCGCGATGGCGGCCAGGACTATAATCCATCCGCCCACGAGCAATAAGAAACCTGTAAGCTTCATGAAAAATTTGGTTCATTATAGCAGCGCAGGCCTCTCTCGCGACTGAAGTGCGTTTCTGTGTCGTGTGCGTTAATAAAAGTGATGGCCGACGCAGCCGAGGAGCCGTTCGACAGCATCCAAAGCGCTCATGAGTTCATGGTGGTGTTGGAAAACGTGATCGGCGACGCTAAGAGCGAGCTGGCAGCCCTGCTGGACCACGCGAACAGCGCGAGCGACGAGCGCCGCACGGAAGCCTTGCGCCTGGCGTTGTTCAAAATCTCTCAGCTTGAAACCCACACCGGCAAAAGCCGGCGCATTCTGAACGATCTGGGGCTTATCCGCTCTCTACTGGTGCGGGGTTAGGGCGCGCTCCGGGCGTACATTTCAGTCGTATACTAAAGAGCAAATCTCCTGAGGAGAACCATGCGGAAGACCCTTTTGATTTCGCTTCTCTGGCCTGTAATCGCGATCTGCCAGACACCGCCGGCCGGCGCTCCCGCCGCCGCGGGCCGCGATCAGCAATGCCAGGACATCCTGAAGAAAGCTCTGAAAGACAAGAATCCGGACACGCGCAAACAGGCCGCCATCGCGCTCAGCTTAGTGGGCCCTACCGGCCCTTTCCCATCGCAATTGGAATCGCTGCTGGATGACAAAGATGTGGAAGTTCGGCTGGCGGCCGTCGCGAGTATCTCGGATCTGAAGAATAGCCGGACCGATTCCCGCGCTGCACAAAGCTCTGAACGACGAAGTGCCGGAGGTAAGCTTCGCCGCCGCGCGATCGCTGTGGGCGCTACACGATCCGGACGGCAAGAAGGCGCTGCTCTCGATCGCCGAGCGGCGAATCGCAAAGCTTCGTCCGGCTATTTTGCGAAGCAGAAGCGCGACGCGCTGCGCATGATGCATACGCCCAAAACCATGTTCCTGTTCGCGGTGAAGGACAGGGCGTCGGTTTCGCGCCGGTGCCGGGATTGGGCGCGGGCGTTTCTTCCATGGAGGCGCTGCTTGTCCGATCCATCGGTGTCCGGCCGCGCCACCGCCATCACTGCTTCTCGAAAAGGACAAAGACCCGGACACGCTGGACGCGCTGAAGGACGCGCTGAACGATAAGGATTGGTCGGTGCGCGCCGCGGCGGTTCACGCGCTGGTACTGCGGGACAAACCGGCGTTCGAGGCCGACATCATTCCCTTGCTGGACGACAAAAACGAAGGCGTCCGGCTGCGCGCCGCCGCTGGATATCTGCGGCTGGAGAACATGAAGAATACGCCATAAGCGCGCGCCGCGCCGGACGCGCGGGCGGACAGGTGAGAAAAGACCGCAGCGAAACCACAACCGTATAATAAGCTGAAACTCAGGAGGCGTTCCATGACGAATCGTCGGCACGTTCCTGAAACAGGCTTCGCTGCTTGCCGGTCGCGCCGGCCAGCGCCGTGATCGGCCGCGCCGCATCAGCGAATCGATGTGAGTCGCCGAAACCGCGTTCGGCAAGGTCCGCGGCGAAGAAGTGCGCGGCATCAAGATCTTCAAAGGCATTCCGTACGGAGCCAGCACGGCGGGCCAAGAATCGCTTCATGCCGCCCAGGGATCCGGCGCCGCTGGACCGGCGTTCGCGACGCGCTGCATTACGGGCCAAGCACGCCGCAAACCAATCCGGGGCACGCCGCGCGCATCTCCGGCAGCTCGAGCGCGAACGCAATTCCGGAGAGGGCGAAGACTGCCTGGTGCTGAATGTCTGGACGCCCGCGCTCAACGATGGCCGCAAGCGTCCGGTCCTGTTCTGGTGCCACGGCGGCGGATTCGTCGAGCGGATCCGGCTCGTCGCCGGGCTACCGACGGAGCCAATCTGGCGCAGCGCGGCGACGTGGTGGTGGTCACGCATCAATCATCGGCTGAATGCGCTCGGCTTCACCTACCTGGCCGAATTCGGCGGGTCGGAATTTGCATCCTCCGGCGACGTCGGCATGCTCGACATCGTGCATGCGCTCGGCTGGGTGCGGAACAACATCGAGCAGTTCGGCGGCGATCCGAATACCGTGATGATCTTCGGCCAGTCCGGCGGCGGCCGCAAAGTGGGCACGCTGCTCGCGATGCCCTCGGCGAAAGGGCTTGTTCCACCGCGCGGTGATCGAGAGCGGCCCGACCATCAAACTGGTGGAGCGCGAGCAGGCGATTCGCGTGGCGGGGATGCTGCTCGCCAAACTGAACGTCAGCAAAGCGCAGGTGCGCGAGTCTGCAGAAGATGCCCGTGGAGCGCATCATGGGCGCGTATTTCGCCGTGGTGAAGGAGATGGGCGGCGCAGGATCAGATGACGGAAGGCTTTTCGCCCACCGTGGATGGGAACGCGATCCCGCATCATCCGTTCCATCCCGCCGCATCGCCCATTTCCGCCGATGTGCCGCTGATGCTGGGCCACACACGCACCGAAATGACGCTCTTTCAGCGAGGCGCGATCCCGCCGCGTTCTCGCTGGATGAAGCCGGTATGCGCAGCCGCATCGAAGAGCCTGGCGGGCGATCAGCAGCGACGCGTTGATCGAGGTGTATCGCAAGCTGAACCCGCGCGCCACACCCTCGGACCTTTACTTCCTCATCGCGAGCGATTATCGCTACGGCGCGCCGGTGATGAAGATCGCCGAACGCCGCGCGGCTTTGGGCAAAGGGCCGGTGCATTTGTACTACTTCACCTGGGAGACGCCGGTGCAAGGCGGCCGGCTGAAATCGCCGCATACCATGGAGATTCCGTTTGCGTTCGACAACGTCCAGATCTCGCGGCAAATTACCGGCGGCGGCGCCGATGCCATGGCTCTGGCCGACAAGCTCAGCGACACCTGGATCGCGTTCGCGCGCACCGGCGATCCGAACACCTCCAAGCTGCCGCATTGGCCGGCGTTCAACGCGAAGCAAGCGGCCCACCATGGTGATCAACAATCAGAGCAAAGTGGTGGACGATCCGCTTCACGAGCAGCGGATGGCGATGTTCCGCGCGCTCGGCCTGGCCTGAGTTAACGCCGTTATGGCCCGGAAGCTGCAAGCATCTCGCTAATGCGTCTTGCCACGGCGATTGTCGTGCTCGCTTGCCCCTGCTGGGCGCAGTTCAAGAGCACCGTTCCCCTGGTAGTCGCGCCCACCACGATCACCGATTCCAAGGGACATTTCGTGGACGGCCTCACGTCTGACGATCTGATTCTTTACGACAACAATGTGCCACAGAAGCGCAAAGGGTGCGGCGCGCACCACAAAACAGGCCAGGAACTGCTTCGCGCCGCGCTCCGTTTTGCGCGAGTTCCTTAGTAGTTACAGATGGATTGGATGGCGTACCCCATCGACCTGGTGGTGGCAGTGGAAACCGGCGCCAATTCCGGCGCCGTGATCGACAAACTGGGCGGCAGCGGCATTCTGGTTTCGCAATTGCTCGCCGCCGACGCGGGCGAAACCGCGGTCCTCTCGTTCAGCGATGACGTGAAGGTCCACCAGAATTTCACCAGTAACCCGGACCTGGTGATTCACTCCCTGCGCATGCTGCGCAAGGAAGGCGACCACGCGCATATGCTGGATGCCATGCATCAGGCGCTTGGGATGCTGGAGCATCGCCCGCCTGGACGGCGGCGAATTATTCTGATGATCGCCGAACGGCGCGACCGATCGAGTAAAACCAAGCTGCCCGAAGTCATGGAGCAGGTGGAGCGCCTCAATGCCGCTATTTACTGGCTTACCTACTCACCATTCCTGGAGCCATTTACGGTGAAGCCCAAGACCGCCGAGGATCTGAAGCCCGAGGACGAGCGCATCCAGGTCCAGAAGTGCGCGCTCTGCCCCGCCCCCGACGATACCGCCGTCCCACCCGATCTGGGACCGGGCGGCTATGTCTATGCGATCCAGGAATTGATTCGCCTGCACCAGCCGGATCTGGCCAGTCTGTTCACCAGGATTACCGGTGGGCGAACGCTCAGTTTCCTGAAGAAGAGCGCTCTGGAGCAGGCCATTCAACTGGTGAGCGAAGAGGTGCACCGCCAGTACATATTGAGCTTCCAGCCCAAGGGCGGCCAGCCGGACGGGTTTCACACCATCCGTGTGACGGTGAAAAACCGGCCGGAGCTGCGGGTGAAAACACGGGACGGATACTGGGCCCTGACCGTGACGCTACGCACTCTCAAAGCGTCAATTCCCAAGTCTCGCCCACCAGCCTTGGCCCGAAGCTTCGATGGCGCTCCCGCTTCACCAAGCGAAACCCGGCCTGGCGATAGATATGCCGGGCCGCGTCCAGGATCGACTGCGTCCAGAGCGTGATTTTGCGATACCCCGCCTGGCGTGCGAAGCGGACGCACTCGGCCACCAACCGGGCTCCTATCCCGAGGCCGCGCGCCGACGGTTCCACCAGCAGCAGCCGCAGCTTCGCCACTCGCTCCGTCTTCCTTGCCAGGAACACGGATCCTACGATCGCGCCGTCTCTCTCGGCAATCCAGCAGCGCTCGCGCTTCGGATCGAACTTCTGAATGAACTCGGCGGCAATCTTGGCCACCAGCGCTTCGAAGCGCTCGTCCAATCCGTACTCCTGGGCGTACAGCACGCCGTGCCGGTGAATCACCCAGCCCATATCGCCCGGCTGGTGGGTGCGTAGCAGGTAGGGCGCCTTGGGATCAGCGGGCTCGCCCAACAGGCTTTCGATCGCAGCCATCGCACCCGTCAACCGGCTCTGTTCGGCCGGCGGCAATCCCTCCAGCATCTTCGATACCGCGGCCTGGGACTTCGCCTCCAGCGCGTCAAACGCCGCCCGGCCTTTCTCGGTGAGGGCCAGACGACTCTGGCGCGCGTCCCGCTCCGACGCTTGTCGCGTCAAAAACCCGCGTTTTCGAAAGCTCGACAGCATGCGGCTCAGGTAGCCGGCGTCCAATCCCAGCGCCTTGCCGATCTCGGCCGCCGTTGGCGTATCCCGGTGGGCCAGTTCGTACAGCACGCGCACTTCGGCCAGCGTGAAGGGGCTTTCCAGATATCCCTTGGCAAGCAGCCCGATCTGCCGGGTATAGAAACGATTGAAGCGGCGTACCGCGTCCACGCGACCCGTGGCATGCATATTGCCAGTGTCAACTATATAGTTGACTAAAGTCAACTACTGCTCCCGAGAACGGGCCAGCTTTGTGCCGAGTTAATGTAAGCGGGCCCGCAGGCCGATTACTTGCGAAGGACCCGGCGTCAACTTGGCAACCTCTATCCACCCCCAGCCTCAGTCCCCCGCCCAGCCGCTGAGGCAGTGAGCCGGCTTCCTCCGCAGGCCGCTCGGTTCCGTACAGGGCTCGCGCGCGTTCTGGCGCCGTCTTTATCCGACTGCTTCTTCATCGCGCTGATTGTCTGGCTGTTCATCTCGGGCGCGAGCGGCTGGATCTCGCTGCTGGGAGACGGCGATACCGGATGGCACATTCGCACCGGCCAGTACATCCTGCAGCATCACAGCGTGCCCACTCAGGATCTGTTTTCGTTTTCACGCCCCGGCGCACCGTGGTTTGCCTGGGAATGGCTGACCGACGTGATCTATGCCTTGTGCTTTCAGATCGCGGCGGCTGAAGGCCATCGTGCTAGCTGGCAGGCGTGATGATCGCGCTCTATGCCACCGTGATTCTGCGCTACACGCTGTGGCGCGGCGCCAACGCATTGGTGGCGTCGTTCACTACGCTAGTGGCGGTGGGCGCTTCGTCCATGCACTTCCTGGCGCGTCCTCATCTATTCACTTTGCTTTTGTTGCCAGTGTGCTTGTGGGTGGTGGAAGCCGATCGGCGGAAGAACACAGCCTGGTTGTGGGTCCTGATTCCGCTGACCGCGCTGTGGACTAACCTGCATGGCGGCTTCGTTATTTTCCTGGCGTGCGTGGGATTGCTGGTGCTCGTTTGCGCGCTCGAAATGGCGCTGGAGCGTAGCGGCGCCGGGGCGGGCTGGAGCCAGATCCGCCGCTATTCGGCTCTGTTGGCGGGGTGCTCGCTGGCTTCGCTCGCCAACCCGTACGGAATCCAGTTGCACGTCCACATCTATACCTATCTGCGCGCCGATTGGATCAAGAATATCGTGCAGGAGTTTCAGGCGCCCACCTTTCGCTCCGAAGGCCAGCTCCAATTTGAGGCGCTCCTGCTGGCCGGCTTAATCGCTATCGGTTTCCTGCTTCGCAGGCGGCTGTACGTCGAAGCATTGTGGGTATTGTTCTTGGCTCACTCGTCACTCATCAGCGTGCGGCACGCTCCGCTCTACGCCTGCGTGGCCGCGCCCCTGATTGCCGGCGAGATCAGCGAGTGGTGGCGGACCGGCGTGGCGGGGCTGAAAAAGTCCGCGGCAGCGCGGATTCTTTATCAGTTGGGCGCGGACCTGACTCCCGGCTTTCTGCGGACCAGCGCATGGCCGGCGGTGTTGGTCCTGCACTTTGGCCGCGCTGAACGCGCCTCTGAAATGGCCGACCGATTTTCCGAGCGCGATGTTTCCCACCGCGATGGTCCACCAGCACGCCGGGCTGATCGCGTCAGGCCGCTTACTGACCCCGGATCAATGGGGCGACTACATTATCTTCACCCTCTATCCCCGGCAAAAGGTGTACGTGGATGGTCGCAGTGATTTTTACGGAGAGACACTCGGGCAGGCAGTACCTCCACCTGATGCAAGGCGCTTACGACTGGAGCGCGATCCTGGACCGCAACGGCTTTACTGTGGCCTTGTTGCCAGTGGATTGGCCGCTGGCGTCGATGCTGAAATTAGACCCTTCGTGGCGAGTAGTGCAAGACGACGGCAAGGCCATACTGTTTGAGCGACTAGGTCGGTAAACGCACTGCCGAACTAGGTAGTTCGACACCTCACCTAGCGATCGCTCGTACTAAAGAAAACCGGCTGTTCGGGCTAATGAAAACCTCCCAGCTGGCCGAAGTTATAAGTCAGGGAGAGCGACCGGCATGAGAAGCAATCAGAACCCGTCAGGCTCAGTCGCCCCGAGTGTCGGGGCGCGGAATACCGCCTCTCGAACCCAGGCCACTGGAAGCGCGGTGGGTAAGTTGAGCATGGGTAAGTTGAGCATGGCGTAAGTTGAGCATGCCCCGCATGCCGGTGGAGTGGCTGGACTCGGGAAGCTGGCGGCTGCCGTCTGGCAAGGCACTAGCGGAATTTGCACTGCAAGCCGGGTTTCTGGCCCCGCTGCTGTTTCGCGCGGACCGCTTCGGCAAGAAACTGCCGGATGCTTCTGAAGCCGGCGGGAGCGCGGCTGCGGCGATCGGAAAACAGTTCGGTAAAGGGGACGGCCGGTGACGGCGCAGGCCATATTGGCCGGAGGGATCGGGATTGCGGCGTGCATAGACGATCTCAGGCGGCGCCAGATCGCCAACTGGATTCCCGGCTTGGCCTTGGCGAGCGGGCTGGCTTTGCAGACTGTACAGCACGGCTGGCGCGGCATGGGGGCGGCTCTGCTCGGCACGCTGGCTGGGGCCGGGGTGTTTTTGATTTTTTATCTGCTGGGCGGCATGGGCGGAGGAGACGTGAAGTTGATGGCGGGCTTCGGCGCGCTGCTCGGAGCGAAACAGCTCTTTCAGCGCTGCTTTATGGACGGCCGGATGCGGCGGAGTAATGGCACTGGCGTGATCGCCGGCGGTGCGGTTCGAGACCTTTGGGCTCGCCGGAAATCCTTGGGAAGCGCAGCAGCGGCTCCCCGGCCAGCGCAAAAGATGGACAGCATCCCGTACGCTCCGGCCATCGCCGCCGGGGTCTGGTTGAGTCTGTTGGGACGAACCTGACGTGGCGTGACAGGGTGCCGGACGGGAACGGATATTTCGTGGCGTTCGAAGGGAACGATCGAAAGCGGGAGAGAGGGATATGGATCGTAGATTTCTGACGGTATTGGGCGTGAGTCTGCTGTTCGCGCTGGTGATATCGAGCGTGTTTTACCAGATGACGGCTCGCGCCGGCAGTCCCAAGAAGGCTGCCGAGTCGACCGATTTGAAGGACATCGTGGTGGCGGCGCGGCCGCTGGCGGTGGGAACGACGGTTAAGCCGGCCGACATCAAGATGGGCAAGATCCCGTCGTCCGCCTTCCCCAAAGGCGCGTTTCGCCAAGCCCGAAGAAGTGATCGACCGCCCGCTGATCAGCAACATCCTGATGGACGAGCCGGTGCTCGAAGGACGGCTGGCGGCGCGCGGCAGCGGAGTGGGTCTGGCGCCGATCATTCCGGTGGGAATGCGCGCGGTCACCGTGCGCGTCAACGACGTCACGGGCATCGCCGGCTTTGTGCTGCCGGGCATGCGCGTGGACGTGCTGGTTACCGGCCATCCGCCCAACTCCGAAGGATTCGGTCACCGCCACGCCGGTCCAATTGCAGAATATGCTGGTTCTTTCGGCCGGGACCGTCATGCAGCCGGACGCACGCGGCCAAGCCATGCCGGCGCCGACCGTTACGCTGCTCGGGACCCCCGAGCAGGCCGAAACGCTCACTCTGGCCAGCGTCGGACGCACGCATTCAGCTGGTCTGCGAAACGGCAGCGATCAGAGCATCGACAAGACTCCCGGCGAAGATGTCGGGGAATTGTACGGCGATCGCTCGTCACGCAAGAAGCCTGAAAACACCGCACCACGCCCCCGGCCCGCGGCCGGTGCCGTGGTGCGCCGCCGCCGCCTCCGCCCCCGCCTCCGCCCGATCAGATCGTGGTGATTCGCGGAACGCAAAAGAGCGTGGAAGTGGTTGGGCTGGGAGGCGGCGGAAAGTAAACCATGCGAACCAATGAAACGGCTGTACATCCTGTCTGGGCTGCTTGTTTGGGGCGCGGCCAGTTGGCTTTTGGCTCAAGGCGGTCCCGAGGAGATCCGCCTGACGGTGGGAAAGAGCATCGTCATCGATTATCCGGCTGACATCGCGCGGATTTCCACCAGCAATCCGGATGTGGCGGATGCTTCGCCCGTTACCGGACGCGAAGTTCTGGTGCACGGCAAATCCTTCGGAACCGTAACGCTGGTGGTCTGGAGCAAAACCGGCCAGCGCAACTTCTACAACATCACCGTGGAGCAGAATCTGGAGCCCCTGCGGAGGCTCCTGAAAGAAACCTTCCCCAAGCAGGATATCCACGTTCAATCTTCACGCGATTCGCTCTCCCTGACCGGGCCGGGTGGCAGACAAAGATATCGGTGACCGCGCCACCGCGCTTGCCACGCCGTTCGCGAAAACCGTGGTGAACGATCTGCAGGTGGCCGATCCGCCGGTCGAGAAGCAGATCCTACTGCGTATCAAGTTTGCCGAACTGGACCGCTCGGCTTCCAATCAATTCGCGGTCAACCTGCTATCCACGGGCGCCACCAACACGATTGGCCGCGTCACCACCGGACAGTTTCCGGCGCCTTCGCCCAGCACCGTCCAGGCCAACGGCGGGTCCACTAATTCCATATTCAGCATTTCGAATGCACTGAATATTTTCGCCTTCCGGCCGGACCTGAACCTGGGCGCGCTGATCCAGGCGCTGGAGCAACGCAACATTCTGCAGATTTTGGACGAGCCCACGCTGTCACCAGCAACGGCAAAGAAGCCAGCTTCCTGGTGGGCGGCGAATTTCCCATCCCGGTCCTGCAGGGCGGCGCCAATTCCGGCGCGGTCACGATCCAGTTTCGAGAATTCGGCGTGCGGCTCACCTTCACGCCGGTCATCACCGGCGAACAACAATATCCGCCTGCACGTCAAGCCGGAAGTTTCCGCGCTCGATTACACCAATGCGCTGTCGCTTCAACGGCTTCACCATTCCCGCTCTTTCCTCGCGCAAAATGGAAACCAACATCGAGCTGGGCGAAGGACAGAGCTTCGTGATCGCCGGCCTGATCGACAAGCAGGTGACCGAGACGCTGGCCAAAATTCCGGTCTTGTCCAGCCTGCCGATCCTGGGAAATCTGTTCAAGAGCAAGGAATTCAACAGCAGCGACACCGAGCTGATCGTGATGGTGACGCCCGAAATCACGATGCCGCTGGAGCCAGGCGACGCCAAGCCCGGAGTTGCGACCCCGCGTCCCTTCCTGGTGCCGATCACGCCGGGTTCGAGCGAGGCGTTTCCCTCCAGCGCCAAGGGCAAGTCCAAGTAGGAGCGTGCGAGGAATGAGAAAGAGGAGGGCGCGATGACGGGCCGGGGACCAGTTTTGACCGCGCTCGCGATCATTCCCGATCGCGAGCTGGCGGCCCAGCTCGCGCTCCGCTCTCGAGCGCACCCGTTCTTTCCAGATCCTGTCGGAGTTCAAGTCCTATCCGGCGCTCCAGACGCTGGAGATCCGGGTGCGCCAGACCAAGCCGGATGTGATCCTGCTCGACCTGGCCTCCGATCTGGATCAGGCCTGCGAGTTGATCCGCCTGGTCTCTTCGCTCAACCTGCGGGCGCACGTGGTGGGGCTGCATGTCCGCAACGATTCCGACGCGATCCTGCGCTGCCTGCGCAGCGGCGCCAGCGAATTTCTGTACGCACCTTTCGACGTGCAAACGCAGAACGACGCGGTGGCCCGGCTGCACCGCCTGCTGCAGCCCGGCCCCGCCGAACAGGCCGAACCGGGCTCCATCGTGGCCTTCTCGAGCGCCAAGCCGGGCTCGGGCGCTTCCACGCTGGCCGCGCAAACCGCTTTTGCGCTGCGCCGCACCACCGCGCAGCGTGTTTTGCTGGCCGATTTCGATCTGATGGGCGGCATGATCGGCTTTTATTTGAAGCTGACCAACACCAAGTCGCTGCTGGACGCGCTGCAAATGGCCGAGCGGCTGCAGGACGGCGCGTGGGCCTCCTGCGTGGCGCTGTCCGATGGCGTGGACATTTTGCCGGCGCCCGAAACGCCCTATGCCGGAGCGATCGACGCCGCGCGGCTGCATGCGGTCCTGGAGTACGCCCGCATGAACTACGACTGGGTGGTGATCGACCTGCCGGTGGTGTTTCAACGCTCGAGCTTAATGGCGATTTCCGAATCCGACCGCGCGTTCCTGGTCTCGACGCCCGAGCTGCCCAGCCTGCATCTGGCGCGCAAGGCGGTGAATCTTCTCGATCATTTGGGCTTCCCCAAGGAACGCTTCCAGATCGTGATGAACCGCATCGACCGGCGCGACGAGATCGCCGGTTCCGATATCGAACGGCTATTCAACTGCGCGGTCGACGCGCGCATCCCGAACGATTATTTCTCGCTCCACCGCGCGGTGACGCTGGGCCAGCCGGTGGATGGACATTCCGAGCTGGGCAAGGCGATGGAGAACCTCGCCAACCGGCTGACCGGCGGCGGAGGACAGGATCGCAAGCGGGCCGGGATCGCGGACTTGCGCGTAGCGACTTCGCCGGTGTAAGGAAGGCTCGGCTCATGAAGGATTGCGTAGTGAAGATATATGTTTCCTAACCTCGATACCAAATCGGCGCCGCAGATCAGCTGGGAGCAACGGCTGCTGAAGAACGGCGGTAAAACCAAAGGCGCGCTGAAGCCGGAATATCAGGAGCTGAAGTTCACGCTGCACCGCAAGCTGGTGGACAAGATCAACCTGGAGGCGCTGGCCACCATCGACAACCAGCGCGTGCGCAGCGAAGTGCGCCAGGCGCTCATCTCGCTGATCGATTCCGAGCCGACGCTGCTCAGTTCGCTCGAAAAGCAGCAGATCTGCGACGAAGTTCTGGACGAAGTTTTCGGCCTGGGGCCGCTGGAGCCGCTGCTGCAGGATCCCAGCATCTCCGACATTCTGGTCAACACCCACAAGCAGGTCTACATCGAGCGCAAGGGCTTGCTGGAACTGACCAACGTCACCTTCCGCGACGACCAGCACCTGCTGCGCATCATCGACAAGATCGTCTCGCCAGGTGGGCCGGCGCGTGGACGAATCGACGCCCGATGGTCGACGCGCGCCTGAGCGACGGCTCGCGCGTCAACGCCATCATTCCGCCGCTGGCGGTGGACGGCCCGCTGCTGTCGATCCGCCGTTTTTCGACCGACAAGCTGATGCCGCCCGACCTGGTGGAGCGCCGCGCCATGACGCCCGGCATGATGGAGCTGCTCGAAGCGGCCGTCAAGGCCAAGATGAACATCATCATCGCGGGCGGAACGGGCGCCGGCAAAACCACGCTGCTCAACGCGCTGTCGGCGTTCATCTCGCCCAAAGAGCGCATCGTCACCATCGAAGACGCGGCCGAATTGCAGTTGAAGCAGCCGCACGTGGCGCGCCTGGAAACCCGGCCGCCGAATCTGGAAGGCCATGGCGCGGTGCGGCAGCGCGAACTGCTGGTGAACAGCCTGCGTATGCGTCCCGACCGCATCGTGGTGGGCGAAGTCCGCGGCGAGGAAGCGCTCGACATGTTGCAGGCCATGAACACCGGTCACGACGGATCGCTGACCACGGTCCACGCCAACAGCCCGCGCGACGCCATTTCGCGCCTGGAAGTCATGGTGTCGCTGGCCAACGCCAACATGCAGCTGACTTCGATCCGGCAGCAGATCGCCAGCGCCGTGCATCTGCTGGTGCAGGCCTCGCGCATGAGCGACGGCTCGCGCCGCGTGGTCAACCTCACCGAAGTCACCGGCATGGAAGGCGAAGTGGTCACGCTGCAGGACATGTTCGTTTTCGAAAAGCGCGGCCTGAATCCGGACGGCCAGGTGGTGGGCCGCTTCGCCGCCACCGGCATCCGGCCCAAATTCTACGAAAAGCTGCTGGCGCCGGCATCCGGCTGCGGCGCGGATCTGTTCGACGAAGTGGTGGAGGTCTGACGCCATGGTTCTGTATTGATCGCCGTCGCGGTCTGGGCCTGCGCCATGGTCGTCTGGTGGATCTGCTCGAAGTACGTTCCGCCACTCCGACCTGGACAAGCTCAAGAGCCGGCTGATCGGCACCAGCAAGAGCCAAGGCGAGCGAAGGCTGCCTCAGGGCGGCGGAGGCGTCGCTCATTCATGCCGAGCGAAAGGAATGTCCTGCTCGCCACCAATTGCTGCGGAACGTTTCCAGCTGCAGAGCAAGCTGCAGGAAATGCTCGAGCAGGCCGGGATGAAGTGGAGCACGCACCGGCTGGTGAACACCTGCGCTGCATGGCGGTGGTGGCCGGTCTGGGCGCTGGCTGGGTGCTGCTTCCCGCCAGTTCCGGCGCTTCTCCTATGCTGGCCGCGCTGCTCGCGGCGGCGCGCTTCCGCTGCTGTATGTGATCCGCAAACGCAAGGCGCGCCTGCAGCAGTTCGAAGAGCTGTTTCCCGGACAGCCTGGAATTCGTGTCGCGCTCGATGCGCGCCGGACACGCCTTTTCGGTGTCGCTCGAAATGATTCACCGCGAGTTTCAGGAGCCGCTGGCGGGCGAATTCCGGCGCACCTTCGAGGAACACAATCTGGGCCTGCCGCTGGACGTCGCGCTGCAGAAACTGGCCAAGCGCGTTCCCTCGCTCGACGTGCACTTCTTCGTTTCCGCGGTGCTGCTGCAAAAGCGCACCGGCGGCAATCTGGCCGAAATTCTGGACAAGCTGGCCTACGTGATCCGCGAGCGCTTCAAGCTGCGCGGCCGCATCCGCGCGGTCAGCGCGCACGGGCGGATGACCGGCACCGCGCTGAGCTGCATTCCCGATCGGGGTGGCGGTGCTGATGTTCTACACCAATCCGGACTACGTGAAGTTCTTCTTCACTGGACGACGTCGGCAACATCATGCTGGGCGCCGCCGTGGCTCTGCAGTTCGATCGGTACGTCATCATGAAGAAAATCGTGAACATCGAGGTTTAGGGCCATGGCCCTTCTATTCAGCTTCGTGATCTTCTTGTTGTTCGCGGCCGGGCTTTCCTTTGCGGGCATGAAGCTGTACGTCAAGCCCAAGGAAGCCATGGAGCGCGTGGCCGGCACGGGCCTGAGCGCGCACGACGCAGCGCCGGTCCATCCCAGCCTGGCTGTTCCACGAGCTGGTCAAGCGGCTGGGCAACCTGGTTCCGGCGTCGCCCAAGGACGTGACGGTGATGCAGCGCCGGCTGATCCGCGCCGGCATACCGCAATCCCGAACGCGCTCAAGGTTCTGTACGGCGCCAAGGCGATTCTGGCGGTGCTGCTGCCGCTGTTGACGACCGCTGGCGGTCACTGAATTCGTCGGCCGCAGCAGAGCAACAAGTTCGTCGCGATTCTGGTGGCGGTCGCGGTCGGCTTCTTCGGCCCCAACGAATATGTGCCGCATGGCCGCCAAGCGGCGCCAGAAACAGATCCAGCGCGGGCTGGCCAACTGCGCTCGATCTGCTGGTGGTCTGCGTCGAGTCGCGGTCTCGGCCTGGATCAGGCCATCATGCAGGTGGCCAAGGAACTGGAGCACGCCCATCCGGAGATCAGCGAGGAATTCGGCCATCGTGAACCTGGAGTTGAAAGCCGGCAAGCGGCGCGTCGAGGCGCTGCGCAACCTGGCCGACCGCACCGGCGTGGACGATCTCAAGAAGCTGGTGGCGGTGCTGATTCAGGCGGACCGTTTCGGAACCGGCGTGGCCCAGAGCCTGCGCGCCCACTCCGATTTCATGCGCGTCCAGGCCCGCCAGGTGGCCGAAGAAAAGGCCGCCAAGCTGGGCGTGAAGCTGATTTTCCCGATCTTCTTTTGCATTTTGCCGTCGCTGTTCGTGGTGACGGTTGGGCCGGTGGTGATGAAGATCATGCGGGAACTGATCCCCATGATGAACACATGTAGCGGAGTCATTTTTCGCGGGAAAGGAGAAAGCGACGATGGATAGCTCCATGATTCGCATCGTTTGCGCGGTGCTCGCAGTCCTGTTTCTGGGGCTGATCGTGCTGCGGCGCAAAAAGAGCGCTGAATAAAGGAGGACGGGGCGCATCGGGCGCGGGGCGTCAGGGAAGCGGCTCTCTGGCGCGCCACGACTCCGCCCGGTTTCTTGCGCCAGAACTAAACTCGAATGCCGCCGGAGAGTTGGGCGCGCAGGAGGCAGCGGAAACTGGCGCCTAGCGCGAGCGGCGGCTCGGGACCGGGTAGCTTCTTGAGTGGCCGCCCTCTTGACCGCGGGACATGTGGCTCGCGTAGCCGGGTGGGCCGGCTGGGCGCGGGTGCGCGAATGGAAATGTCTGCAAGTGAGTGGAGCTGAAAATCTAGTGTTTTTTGGGAGTGAATCGCTATGCTGAAGTCATTTTGGTGGAAGACCGTTTTGGCCGCTTCGCTGGCGGCGTCGGCCTGGGGAGGAACCTTCGGGAGAGTAGTCTCCATCGGAGGAGAGGCCTCGGACCTGGCGCTGGATGAAGCGCGCGGCGTGTTGTACATCGCTAACTTCACGGCGAACCGCATCGACGTGATGTCGCTCGCCACCAATACCGTCCAAACTTCGATCAACGTGGGGGCACAGCCCAGTTCGATCGCTATGTCGCCGGATGGCCATTACCTGGTGGCCACCGACTTTGGCAACGCCGCCGCTCCGGGCTCTCCGTCCAACGCGCTGACGGTGATCGATCTGACTAACCAGGGAACGCAGACCTTCTCGCTCGGCAACGCGCCGATCGGCGTGGCGTTCGGGGCCGATGGCATTGCGCTGGTGGTCACCACCACGGATTTCCTGCTCTTCGATCCGAGTACGGGCGCCACGCAAGAATTGGACACGCTCGCAAATGTAGTGGCCAACACGCTCCCGATAGCGCCCGCCAACTTTCCGGCCGATATCACCGCGGCATCCATGGCGGCATCCGCGGACGGACTCCAGATCTATGGATTAGGCGGCTCCACCAGCACCGTCACCTTCCGTTACGACGTCAACGCGAAAGCGATTTACCCCGGCGGGATCGTAACCAGCACCGGAATTCTCGGGCCGCGCGTGGTGAGCCTGAATCATGACGGCTCCCTCGCCATGGCCGGCTGGGTGATGATTGGGCAGGGCACGTTCGTTAACTATTTCCCGCAGCATAGCAATCAGTTCAGCGTCGGAAGCACCGCGTTTGACGATAGCCGAGGTTTGCTTTACGCCCAAATTCCGGCGGCGACGGGCGACGCGCCCACCCTGCAGGTAGTCACCTCCAGCAACCTGACGCTTCAGGAGCGTCTGCAACTGCCGGAGAACCTCACCGGCAAAAGCGTGCTCTCCAGCGACTCAAACACTCTTTACGCTGTTTCAGAAAGCGGTGTCACGATCCTGCCGGTGGGCAGCCTCGCGCAGGAGCCCCAGGTGAACGCGCTGCAGGAGGACCTGGTATTCCGCGGAAGTTTCTGTAACCAGGGAGTCTCCACCCAGCAGGTCACCATCGTCGATCCCGGCGGTAACAACACGCCTTTCAGTATCAATTCCGACACCGCCGGCGTTTCCGTCTCTCCCTCGGGCGGCGTGACCCCCGCGGTGGTGACCGTTTCGGTGGATCCTTCGGCGTTCCTCAACCAAACCGGGACGGTGGCGGCACACCTGGCTATCCAGTCCGGCACAGCAATCAACGTCATACCCAGCGTTCGGGTGCTGGTGAATAATGCCGGGCCCAACCAGGTTGGCAGCTTCATCGATGTGCCGGGGACACTCACCGACATCGTCGCCGACCCGGTCCGCAACCAGTTCTTTGTCGCCCGCAGCGACAAGAACGAAGTGCTGGCGTTTAACGGGACCAATTATTCCCAAATCGCCACGCTTCCAACCGGCAACCAGCCGAGCACCATGGCCATTTCCTTTGACCAGCGCTATCTGTTGGTGGGAAATCTGGGATCGCAGACCGTCAGCGTATTTGATCTCGACACCTTGCAACCAGACACGCCGATCATACTGCCGTCGGGCTTCATTGCGTACTCCATCGCATCTTCGGCCAACGCCACACTGGCGCAAGGGGAATTTTATGATGGCACTTACCACATCTTGCGGCTGGACATCCCACAACGTACGGGAATTGAATTGCCGTCGCTGGGCGTCTTTAACAACTTAACCAACGCCAACACCGTCCTGACCGCCTCCCAAAACGGTTCGTCCATCCTGATTGCCCAGGCCGACGGAACCGTCTATCTGTACGACGCCACCGCGGACTCCTTTACGGTGTCGAGGAAGGATTTCACCTCTCTAGCCGGTCCGTACGCCGCATCGGCGTTCAATCAATATGTGGTTGGCAACCATCTTTTGAACTCTTCTCTGGTTCCGATGATGCAGTTTGAGACCGGCACAGGAACTCCCTCCGGATTCGCCTTTGTGAATGAGAGCGGGTTCCGGACTAATGCACCCGCCCCCGCGTCGAGCACTTCTTCGACTACTACGACTACGCCACCGCCCGCCAGCAGCGGTCAAAGCACGGCGCCCGGCGTGATTCAACGCATTAACATGAACAACCCGTCCAGCTCCGTCAGCAGCGCCACTGCGATGGTGGAAGCTCCGCTTCTTGGAACCACCGCTTCGCCTTTCACCCGCACCGTGGCGCCGCTCGCGAACCAGTCCGGAATCGCGAACCTGACCGTTTCGGGTGTCACCATCCTGCCGTGGACCTACGATGCCGCCGTGGCGCCGCCCAACATCACTTCCGTCGTGAACGCGGGTGATTCAGGCAAGGATATCGCGCCGGGCGGCCTGATCTCCGTGTACGGAACGCAGCTGAGCCCGGTCAACATGGCCACCGCCGAAATCCCGTTGCCCACCGCGCTCGCCAATAGCTGTCTCAGCGTCAATGGGCTGCCGGTGCCGATTTTGTACGTCTCGCCCAACCAGATCAACGCGCAAATGCCGTACCAGGCGATCGGTAACGTAACCCTGATTCTGCGCACACCGGGTGGTCAAAGCCACAACTACAATCTCGTAATTCAACCCAACGCTCCCAGCGTATTCCTGGCCTCGGTGGGTCAGGAAACCAATATACCGACGGTGGTCCGCAACGACGACAACGAACTGGTTACGCCGTCCCATCCCATTCACCGCAAGTCCAATACGGCCCTGGTAATTTACCTCACGGGCCTGGGTCCAACTTCACCCGCCGTTGCAACCGGACAACCGGGGCCCTCCAGCCCGTTGGCCGTCTCGCAGTTCCAGCCCACCGTAACGCTGGGGGGCCTGAATTTGCCGGTGCTCTTCTCCGGCCTGGCGCCCGGCATGGTGGGCGTGGATCAGATCAACGTCTCGGTTCCGTTCACCGTGCCCGACGGAATGTCTGTCCCCCTCGTGATCAGCCAGGGATCGGTCTCGACTTCGATCCCGGAACGAGTGGTGGATTAACCGCAGAATCTAAATTAGAATGAGAGACAAGATGAAACATTTTCTGTCGCTAATGTTTTTGGCGGCTGTCGTGGCGGTTCCCGCGGCATTCGCTCAGAAGTGGGAGGTTGGTTTTGCCGCCGGCGGCAGTTTTCTGACCTCGGAAACCATCAGTAATCCAGCGGGGAACGCCTCCGCCGGCCGCAATCCCGGTTTGGCCCTGAGCGCCTGGCTGGACAACACCATCGGCAGCGGGTTATTCGCGGGCGAGCTGCGCTATGACCATGAGAACGGCGATCTGAAGCTCTCCTCGGGCGGCTCCAATGTCACGTTCGCCAGCCAGAGCAACGCCGTGCACTATGATTTCCTCTATAACTTCACTTCCTCGGAATCGGCCGTGCGGCCCTATGTGGCGGCGGGCGGAGGAGTGAAATGGTATTCCGGCACCGGGAACGAGCAGGTTTCCCAACCGCTGTCGAACATCGCGGTGTTTAGCGATGTCCGGGACATGCGGCCCCTGGTCTCGGTCGGCGCCGGCGTGAAATTCAACATCGCCAAATCAGCCTTGCTGCGGCTCGAGGTGCATGACTACCTGACTCCGTTTCCGAGCACCTTGATCGCGCCGGTCTCCGGTTCGAGCGTGGGCGGCTGGCTGCAGGACTTTGTCGCCTCCGTGGGCATCAGCTTCGGCTTCTAAATCCTCGGCTTCCGAGACCGGCCGGCTCATCCGGCCGGTCCCGGTTGGAAGTTGCGGGCGGCCCTTATGAATCTTTCCAACGCTGCTTCGGTGACCGCGGTTTTGATCATCGCCTTTGGCGTGTTTGTGATGTACACGCAGTGGAAAAACTGGTTTGACAGCAATCTGCCAATTATCTTTTACGTGGTTTTCTTCGGCTTCATTGAATCGCAATCGGTCAACGGCGCAGTGCCATTTTGGCTGATTTGCACTGGCTTTGGCCTGGCGCTCGTGCTGCGATTTGAATTCATGAACACCAACTTCACGCGAGTGGTGAAATTCCTCGAAATCGGCGCCCTGGGCGCCTTGCTCTATCTGTCGACAACCATGCTCGTGCGCTTGTGACTAGCGCACCATCTGGATCCCTTCCCTGCATCACTTCTCTACCGGCAGTCCGGACGCCTGGTAAGCGCGCCATCCGCCATCGAGCGAGATAGCGTTGGTGTAGCCCATCTGCCGCAAGCGCATCCGCGGCCAGAGCCGAGCGATACCCTCCGCCGCAATACAGCACCAGCTTGGCATCCTTGCGCGGCACCTGCGTCTCGATGTCGCGCTCGATAATTCCCTTGCCCAGATGAACCGCGCCGGCGGCGTGTCCGGCCGCCCACTCGTCGTTCTCGCGGGTATCGATCAAGACATGCGCTTCGCCCGCCGCGCGCAAGCGCTGATATTCAGCGATGTCAATCTCCTGAATTCGGCTTTTGGCAGCATTCACCAGCGCCAGAAAGGCCGGGATTGTGATGTTTTGGTGCGCTCATTGCTGATCCGCTCGATCCGCGCGCCCACGCGCGCCAACTTTTCTTCGATTTTCTCATAGCCCCGGTCGATGTGATACACCCGGTCCACCAGCGTTTCGCCGCGCGCCACCAACCCGGCCAGCACCAGCGACGCGCTGGCTCGAGATCGGAAGCAATCACCTGCGCTCCGGTCAGCTCGGCTACCCCCGCCACAATCGCCTGCCGGCCCTCCACGCGGATATTCGCGCCCATCCGCGCCAGCTCCTGGGTATGCATGAAGCGGTTTTCGAAGATGGTCTCGGTGATGAACGAAATTCCCTCCGCCAGCGTCATCAGGGCCATGTACTGGGCCTGCAAGATCCGTGGCGAATCCCGGATACTCTTCGGTGGTGATGTCGGCGGCGCGCAACCGGCGCGACGCCCGAACGCGCAGCGCGCCGCGGCCGGCTTCGGTCACCTCCACGCCGGCCTGCCGCATCTTCGATACCAGCGCGTCCACATGTTCGGGAATAAATCCGGAAACCACCAGGTCGCCGCGCGTGATGGCTCCGGCGATCAGAAACGTGCCCGCCTCGATGCGATCCGGAATGATGGCGTGCTCGGCGCCATGCAAGCTCGCGACGCCGCGCACCCGAATGGTGGCGGTGCCCGCGCCTTCGATGCAGGCGCCCATTTTGTTCAACAACAGCGCCAGATCCTGCACTTCCGGCTCGCGCGCCGCGTTGCGAATCACGGTCTCACCCTCGGCCAGAACGGCCGCCATCAAAACGTCTTCGGTCCCGGTCACTGTGATGCGATCGAAATTCACGAGCGCGCCTTTCAAGCCTCGCGGCGCTTGCGCTTCCACGTAACCGTGCGCATGCCGAATTTCAGCGCCCAGCTGTTCGAGCGCCGCCACATGCAGATTGATGGGCCGCGCGCCGATCGCGCAGCCGCCCGGCATGGACACGCGCGCCCGGCCAGTGCGGGCCACCAGCGGGCCCAGCACCAGACTCGAAGCCCGCATGGTTTTCACCAAATCGTAGGGCGCCTCGGGACGGTCCAGTCTCGCCGGCGTGCACCGTCACCGCGCCCATCCGACACCTCGACCTCGGCACCCGCGTGTTGCAGCAACTGCTGCATGGTCCCGATGTCGCGCACCGGCGGGATGCGCTGCAGCTTCACCGGCTCGCTGGTGAGCAAACAGGCCGCCAGCGCGGGCAGCGCGGAATTCTTCGCGCCGCTCACCGCGATCTCGCCTTCCAGCGGCACGCCGCCCTGAATCCGAAACTTGTCCATATCAGGTTTTTGATGCCTCAGGTTCTTAACGCCTCCGAAACCCGGCCGCCGGCCGCCGCCAGCCGCGCTTCGGCCGAGCCGCGATCCAGCGACAATCGCGCCATCACAATCGCCACCGGCACGCTGTCGCCGGCTTCGCCAGAAGCAGTTCGCCCGCGCGCTCGTAGCTCAGGGCCGCGCTGGCCGCGATGATCCGCGTGGCGCGATCCCGCAGCTTACTATTGCGGGGCTGCACGTTCACCATCAGATTGCCAAAAACATATCCCAGCCGGATCATCACCGCCGTGCTGATCATATTCAAAACCAGCTTGGTCGCGGTGCCGGCCTTCATTCGCGTGGATCCTGCTATCACTTCCGGACCCACCAGCGGCGTAATTGCAATTTGCACGACGGCGGCCAAAGGCGAATCCGGGCGTGCAACTGATCCCGATGGTCAGCGCGCCCAGCTTGTTGGCCGCCTCCACAGCGCCCAGCACGTAAGGCGTGCGGCCGCTGGCGGCAATTCCCACCAGAGCGTCTTTCGCAGTGAACCCGCGAGCAGCCAGATCGCGCCTCCCGGCTTCCGGATCGTCTTCGGAAGCCTCGGTCGCGCGTGCCAAGGCCGCTTCGCCGCCGGCCATGATGCCCTGCACCACCTCCGGCGAAACTTGAAATGTCGGCGGACACTCGGCGGCGTCGAGGACTCCCAGCCGTCCACTGGTTCCAGCGCCGATATAGAACAACCTCCCGCCCGTGCCGCACCCGCTCCGCGATGCGGTCCACAGCCTCTGCGATGCGGGGGATCTCGCCGGCATACCGCCAAGGCCACTCCCTGATCCTCCCGGTTGATAATGGCAAGCACATCGGCGGTGGCGAGGGCGTCAATATGATCCGAAGCAGGATTGGGCTGCTCAGTCAGGAGGCCGGTGAGGTTCATAGATATGACAAATACGCCGGAGGGATATGACAAAGGCGCCGGAGGCAGTGCCTCACGACGCCCGATTCGTTCGATTTCTTCAGTTTTAGGCGCTGAAGGAGCTGCCGCACCCGCAGGTACTCTTGACATTGGGATTGTTGAACTTAAATCCCGAGCCTTCCATCGTTTCGACGTAATCCACTTCGGCGCCGTCCAGATACAACAGGCTGGCCTGATCGATGAACACCTTCAAGTCGTCGAACTTATAGGTCTTGTCCAGCATGTTCGGGCGTGTTCTCGAAAGCCATGGAGTAGCTGAATCCGGAGCATCCGCCGCCCACCACCGCGATGCGGAGCCCGGCTGGCTTGGGATCCTGCGTTCCCAGAATCTCCTTTACCTTGCTTACGGCCGTCTCGGTCAGTTGAACCATTTCTTAAGATCTCCTGTTGGCTGAACTCTCTAGAAGCTATTATCGCCTGAACGCTCGCGCACCGCAAGGCGTCAGGCTATACACCAGTTAGATGCTAAACTCCCAGGTAGGATGCAACGGCTAGGATACGAAACTTAAGATGCCCACCCGGCGGATTCCCGCTGCTTGCCCCCAACTGACTGCAACCGCAAGCGGTTGGCGTACGTCTGGGTGGATGTATGAGCGGTCTTGCTGGCACACTTCCCTTCCCGGCGTCCGGAGCGCGGGCCCAGGCCAAAACCAGAGTGGATCATCGGAATTCTGAAGAAGCCGCCCTGGTCAGGCGCGTTCAGGCCAGAGACGAAATGGCCTTTCGCGAGATCGTGGAGCGCTATCAGGCCAAGGTGTTTTCCATCATCTATGGGATTCTCCGCAACCACAACGATGCCGAGGATATCGCCCAGCAGGTTTTCGCCAAGATTTACTTCTCCATCCAGAGCTTCGACTTTCGCAGCTCACTGCTGACCTGGATCTATAAGATCACGGTCAACGAATGCTACGATTATCTGCGCAAAAAGCGCGTCCGGAAGCTGGTTTACGAGAGCGATTTTTCCGAAGAAGACGCCCAGCGCATGCAGAACAGCGAGACCGCCTCCGGACAGGCGCCCGGCCGTGGATACGCAACTGGCGCGCAAGGACCTGGTTTTGAAGCTGCTGGCCAAGCTGTCGGATGAGGACCGGAGTCTGCTGCTGCTCAAGGAAGTGGAAGGGCACTCGGTGGAAGAGTTGTCGCAGATGACCGGCATGAACGAAAATACAATAAAGGTGAAATTGTTTCGGGCCCGGCAGAAGCTGCTGAAGGTGGCGCAGCGCTTGACCCGCGGCGCACAGTCGCTTAGTTGAAGTAAGTCGCGTGGTTGATGTAACGGAAGCCGTGTGATAGAACAGTTGGAACGTGATTGACAGCGAAACGGACGAATCGATCCGTAAGAGTCAGAAGTTAGCGGTCTTTTTTGAGGGAAGAAGTCATGCATCAGGAAATCAGGCACAACCTTGAAGATTATCTAAGGGGTTCGGGCTCGAAGCTTCCAGCGGAGTTTCACGCGCACTTGGGAGAGTGCCGGGAATGCTCCGATGAACTTCGGTCCCTGGAAGCGCAATCGCAATTGCTGCGGTCGCTCGCTGGGCCCCGGGAGATCGAACCGCGCGCCGGCTTCTATGCCCGCGTCATGGAGCGGATCGAAATGCAACCAGCTTCCATCTGGTCCGTTTTTCTGGACCGAAAATTCGGATTCCGGCTGGCGGTGGCTTCGGCCGTGCTGGTAGCGCTGCTCGGAACGTATCTGGTGACCTCCGAGCCGAGCGGCCCTGAGTTCGCCTCCTCGCCAGCCGTGGTTCTGACGGACCCCCCGCGGACCACCGTCGCGAGCGGTCAGGCGCAAACCGTCGATCAGCAGGATGTGGATCAGCAAGACGGGCCGCGGCAGCAACAGCAGCGTGATGCAGTGCTGGTGGATCTTGCCAGTTACCACCAGTAGAGCCATGTTCGCTTCGGATCAGCCAACCTGGCAGAATCCGCGCATCCTGACAACGTTGGTTCTGGTATTCCTGGCCGGCGCGATGGCTGGAGCTATCGGCATGCGCGCGGGCCTGCATGAGGAACTGCATCGCAACGCGGTGTATTGGAAAGGCGAAAAGGCCGATTTTTCCTACGATCAACTCCAGAAGAGAGTTGAAACTTACGCCGGATCAATCCCAGCGCCTGAAAACCATCCTGGACGATTTCGTGAAATATCACCAGGATCTGGAAACGCAGATTGAGGATGTGCGCGCCACCGGACGCAACCGGATCCTGCAAATGCTCACACCCGAGCAGCGCAAGCGCTTCGAACAGCTTTCCGACCAGCTTCCCAATCAATAGCCGGTCTGCCCAGGCCTGCCGCGTACGCTTGCCTATTGCATATCGCGTGGCCTGGTGGTAACCTGGAATTGCAACGTGGATTGATTTAGGTTTCATCGCAAGATGGGGCCGGCTAATTGCAACCACGCTAAAAAGTGCTAAAGGTGAGTCGGTCTTCACGAAACTAAACCCCCTGTGGCATACGCCCAGGGGATTTTTATTTTGGGGACCGGGTCGCCGGAGAGGATTGTGCATGACGGCGTCTCTACCCTCCGAAGCCGCGCTGTTTGGGCAGCAGGGTGAACTCATTTCCCTTAGTATTGCAACGGAACCAAAACTCCTGGAAGATTTATTGGAGGTTCTAGCTGCGCTGGATTTTCCGGTCAATCCACAGCTTTATCACCGGCCGGCGCAAGTTGTGGTGGAGTTTCCCGCTTATTCGAGCCAGGTAAAGCAAGTACGCGACGCGCTGCTGCGGCAGGGTTTCGACGCGGGCGGCATCCGGGTCTCGCGTCCCCTGACGCAGGGCGTTTAGACTCCAGCCGCCGCGGCTACGTGGCGGCGGATCTCCTGGACAGCCGTCCCTACTGGGCAGCCGTCTTTTTTGCAGCGATTTTCCGCTCTACCGCTTTCATCAACCGGATCTGAACATCTTCGGGAATCGCTTGCGGCTCCACTCCCTTATATACCTTGATGGTTTTCTGAGTGGTGTCCAAAATCACAAAACAATTGGGGCATTCGCTGATGTGCGCCTCCAATTTGCGGCGAAGTTCCGCATCCACGGTTGAATCCATGTAGTCGGTGAGCTCCTGCAAAAACTCTTTACAGGTAAGCAAAAACGTCATCCCCTTTCCGTCGGAAGAACCGCGTCAGCTTCTCCCGCAACTGCAGACGCGCACGCAGCAGACGGCTTTTCACCGCCGGCACCGAGATTCCCAACGCTTGGGCGGTTTCCTCGGTGCTCAATTCTTCGATGTCTCGCAAAACGAAAACGGTTCGGAAAGCCGGTTTCAATCCTTCCACCGCTTCGTCCAGTATTCTAGCCAGCTCCTCGCGGGAGTACTGTTGTTCGGGATTTTCATCCCATACTGCGATTTCACGAACTACTGTATCCTCTCCGGTATCAAGAGGTTCATCCAGCGGTACCGTCCGGTCGGACTTCCGCTTGCGCAGCTTCATGAGGGATTCGTTGACGGCAATCCGCACAATCCAGGTGTAGAACTTAGATTGGCCTTGAAAATCCCCTAGGTGTTCAAACGCCTTCATGAACGTCTCTTGCAGCACGTCCTCGGCGTCGGTATCGTTCTGCGTAATGTGTTTGGCCAGGCGGTAGATCTTGCGGGAGTACCGGTTTACCAGCTCGCTGAAGGCAGCGACATCGCCCTCGCGAGCCTTCGCCAGCAACCCGGACTCGTCGAACACCCCTGCTTCAGTGGTGGCAGGCATTCTTTCTCAATGGTACCACTGGGGCCGAAAGAGGACTGTCCTTTTGGCTTGGCCGTTCCAGTAGACTACACGCGCCGCTGGATTGCCGTGATGAAGGATCTGGGCATCAATTACAAGTACGACGAGATGCCGGGCGAAGATCACGGCACCATCATCGCAAAATGCATGCCAGCCATTTTCGCGTTCTTCAAGGAGCACACGAAGCCTTAGCTGTGAGGCGGATTCCGTCGCATCCAGGCGGGGCAGTACTTCGCGGGTTGGGTCGAAGATCCAGTTGATCAGCAATCCGACGAACAGCAATCGCCGCGAACCCTGTGGCAAGCATGAATCCGTACTTCGGGCCGCCCATCGCGTCGCTGATCGCCCCCATCGCCAGCGGGCCGACGACAGCCGAGAGACAAGTGAAGAAGAGGATCACACCCGCAATGGCGCCGTGCTCCGACTTCGGGAAACAGCTAATTCCCTTGGAATTGATGCTGGGGTAAATCACCGACATGAACAGGCCGGAAGCGGGCAGCAGATAGACAGCGGTCCCCGCGCCGCCAATCGCTGCACCGAGAAAGCAAATCAGAATCGACGCCGCTGAAAAGTGCCAGGACCTTCGTCCAGTAAAAGCGTTCCAACATCCAGGCGCCCACAAAACGCCCCGACAGCGCGCAGGATGAAGAAGATGGAGACGCTGTAAGCGGCGAATGCGACTGCGGAGCCGTGATAACCATCAGCAGTGTTGGCATCCAGACGTACACCGCCGCCTCTGTAGCCACATACAGAACGCGCCCAGCGAAAACGCCAGTGCGTAACGATTCTTCATTGCCGCCAGCGTACGGCTGAGGTCGGTACGTTCCTCGCTGGCCCTCGCTCTGGTCGGGTATTGGGCGCGTAACGCGATGAGAATCAGCAGCACGCAGACTGTACCGGCCAGAACGTACAATCCCTTCCACGATGCGCCGGTCGCCTAACAGATGGGCGAGAATCGCCGGCCCGATAATGGACCCGACTCCGAAGAATCCCTCTACGGTATTCATGAGGGAGGTATGCTCCGTCGTCGACTTCGAGAGATCTCCGATCAATGCCAGCGCACCGGTCTTGAAGACGCCGATGCCGATGCCGGAAACGGCGAGCAGAATTGAGAAGTAAACGAACGAATTTCCCGCCGCAAACAAGTACGACGCGGCCGCAAACAGCGTGAGGCCCAGCCACGATGGTGCGCTTCCGGCCCGAACGTATCCGCCAGGTGACCCAGAAAGAATCCCGCGACGGCGATCCCCGCCATGCTGGCGTACTGAAACGTGCCCGCGGCCGTCAGGCTCAAGTGAAATGTCTTGATGATCTGAGGAATAATGATTCCGACGGAATCCGTCGTCATGGCGAACATCATGAACATCACGAACGTCAGCGCCTTGATACCGGTCATGCTGTGCTTGCGCTGCGCGGCGAGCTTGAAGCATCAATCCACCTCAACTGCGCTGCCGGGAACAATCGCTATCTTCTGATCGCCCGCGGGACCGGAATGCGAAATCACAGCGCGCCGGGCAGTGAGATCGACGTCCAGCCGGGCCCGATCGAGACCCTTGCGCCATTCCATCGCGATTGCGTTGCCGTGGGAACTGTGTACCTGGAAATCTCCCGCGAACGCCGGGTGTACATTGCGAAATCGGATCAAATCGAGCAGAGAACGCACGACGGGAGCTTCCAACTGCCGCTCGAGTTCCGCTCGCGTATAGTGGTGACGGTTGATGTCGCGGCCCACCCCGGTTCGGCGCAGCAGGTCCAGGTCATTCGCTCCCGCCAGAAGCCCGACATAATAAACCTGCGGCACTCCCGGAGCAAAGAACTGAATCGCGCGGGCGATCATGTATTCATCATCGCGCCGGCCCAAAGCGTCGTAAAACGTGCAATTGATCTGATAGAGATCGAGGTTGCTTGCGGCAACTCCGGTGGCCTGCCGGCTTCCTCCGCCGCTTCGCTGGTGAATGGTTTCCACCAGTTGGTCGATCTCCTCAGACGTAAGTAGACCGGGAGCGCCGTCCGGAGTCTTTCTATCCGGCCCGACGTCGATGACGCCAATACCATCGTGTGTATCGAGCACAGTGACCGCGTTTCGCGGACTGATTTGAAGCCATTCGATCAGGTGACGCGCATCCCCCGTGTAAAGTGCGTTCAGAATAAGAGGCGGGAGCGCGAAGTCATAGACGCGATCCACCTGCTTCGCAATTTCTATCTGCTCCCGATAGTGGCTGTGGATTTCCACCAACACTTCGATTTCGCGCTCGCGCGCCCGCTCGGTGAGTTCGCCAATGAACTCGAACGTTTCGGGAATCATAAAGCAGCTTGTGCCGCGCCTCTTGATGGCGTAACCGGCTGCGTCCAGCCGGATGGAACGAATGCCGGCCCGTTGAAATTGCACCAGAATCTGATCCAGGTACCGCTTACCTTGTGAAGATCGAACGTCGATATCGATTTGCTCGGACGTGAACGTGGTCCATAAGAGCTGCTCGGTTCCATCGTCTAAACGCATTTTCGTGAAGGGAAGCCCGGGACGTGGCCGATAGATCTTCAGCAGCTCCGTCTCGCCCCCGCCATTCGGGAAAATGCGTCCGTACGTGAGAAACATGAACGCGAAAGATGACGCGGCGCCGCGCTCTCGAAAGTCGGTAAACTGCGGCGAACGGCTCGAAATGTGATTTACAATCAGGTCAGCCATGAGATCCGTCCGCTCGGCCAGCGAGCGAACGTCATCCCAGGAACCCAGGCGCGGATCGACCTTGGTGTGATCGATGGGATCGAAACCCGCATCGGCGCCGTCAATGGGCCAGAAAAACGGCAGCAGGTGAACGCCGCCGAACAGTCCCGCCAGCGGCCCATCCAGCAGTTCCCGAAGTTCGCGAAAGCCTCCGCCTGACAAGCGATCGACGTAGGCAATCAGCTGGACCTGGTTCTTCATGCTCAGCGGGGATGCGGCGTGCTCACAGGCAGTGCTCCAGCTTTTCCAGGCTCACGCCGTTAGTTTCCGGATAAAGCATGAGGACAACGAAAAACTGCACCACCATCATGGCCGCGAACACGGCAAACGGAATAGCCCCGGAACGTGCCGCCATAACGGGGAAAATCCCGGAAATGAGCGCGTTCATGAACCAATGAGTAAAGCTGCCAAGACTCTGCCCCTTCGAGCGAACCAGGTTCGGGAATACCTCACTGAGATAAACCCAAATGACGGCGCCTTGAGAGAACGCGAAGGAGGCAATGAACCCCACCAGCAGCCACACGAGCAATTCCGGGCGCTTCCCGGTGGCGAAGAGCATTGTCACGCCCGTCAGACAGACCGCGGTTCCGACCGCCCCCGCCAGCAACAATTTCTTGCGCCCCAATCTATCGATCACGCTCATGGCAATCAGCGTAAACACAAGATTGGTGAAGCCGATGACCACCGCTTGCATATCGCTCGAAACCTTACTGAATCCGGCGCGCTCGAAAATATCGTTCAGATAATACAGAATCGCGTTGATTCCTGAAAGCTGGTTGAAGATGCCAATCGAGACAGCCAGGAAGATCGGTTTGCGGTAACGAGCTTGAAAGAGCGGCTCTCTGCGCACGCCACGCTGCATCGTCAGCGTTTCGGCGATTTCGCCAACGGCCTGTTGCGGGCTTGGCTCTCCTAGCCGGCGCAAGACTTCGCCGGCCTGCGTATCCCGCCCCACCGCGACCAACCAGCGCGGGCTTTCCGGGATTGTGAATAGCGCAAGCACAAACGCGGCCGCCGGGATGGCGACCATTCCAAATTTCCAGCGCCACTCCGCTTCCCCAAAGCCCGCTGATGCCACCAGAAAGTTCGAGAGGTAAGCCAGCAGGATACCGGTCACGATATTCGTCTGGAACATGCCCACCAAGCGGCCTCGCGCGGCGGCCGGAGAGATTTCGGCAATGTACGTCGGCCCAATCACGGAAGAGGCTCCAATGGCCAGGCCACCAATGATGCGGAAGAAAAGCAGCGCGGACCAACTCAATGCGAGAGCGCATCCCAGGGCGGATGCCAGGTACAACGCTCCCAGCACACGCAAGCATGCACGGCGGCCGTAGCGGTCACTGGGCGCCCCTGCAAATGCGGCGCCAAGAATAGTGCCTAGGAGTGCACTGGAGACGGTGATCCCAAGAGTCGTGGGTGAAAGCGCGAATTGTTCGCTCAGAGCTTTTGTAGCGCCGGAGATAACGGCCGTATCGAATCCGAAGAGCAGTCCTCCGAGAGCCGCAACCAGAGAACTGCGCAATAGGTACGCAGGAAGCGAAGCGATGCTGGCGCTTCCGGCCGTTGGAGCCCTCACAAGCCCACCAGTTCGTCCACGGCCCATTCCGGAATGGCGCCATGGCGGCTGGCCACGACGGCGCCTACACGATTCGCAAATTCCGCGATCTTTGCAACGGGCCACTGGGAGATCAGCCCGTGCAGAAATGCTGCCGCGAACGCATCTCCAGCTCCGACTGGATCCGCGACCTCTACCCGATGCCCGGCCGCTTCCGCGTATTCCTCGCGGCACAACATTGCGCAGCCGCGTGCACCCAACGTCACGCACACAGCATGCCAGCCAAATCGTTTCGATCCTTCGCGGCAGAACGCCTCAAAGTTCGATGGAAGATGCGTCAACTTGTGCACGACGCCAAGTTCTTCCTCATTGAGCTTGACAACGTTGGCCAATTCCAGCATTTCAATTACCAGAGGCAGAGAATATTGGGCTGGCCGCAGGTTCAGGTCGCAGAACAGATTCGTGCTTGGCAGCGCTGCTAATAGCTTGTCGAGTACCGCTTTGCCTTGGGGCGTCGATCCAAACAAAGTCCCATAGTAAAAGCACACCGGCCGGCTCTGGATAATCTGCGCGATATGCTCCTCATGAAGAGTGATCGCATCATATGCCGCGGGACGTTCGACCACGAAGCGAGTTTGATCTCCGGGCCCAAGTTTTACGCGCGCCACGCCCGTCGGGAATCGGCGTGTGGTCTGCAACAGAGACGTGTCCAGGCCGAGGGCGGCGATCTCCTTCCGCGCCGCGTTTCCTAAGGAATCGGCGCCGACCGCGCTGACCAGCAGGGGATCGTATCCCAAGCGCCTGGCGTGAGCCGCAAAATTCAGCGGTGCGCCTCCCAACGCCGTCGAATGTTCAAACACGTCCCACAACACCTCGCCGAGAACCAGGATGGAGGGGTGTGGACGGCCATTCTGTAAAGACAGATTGCGGCGAGTTGTCAGGGCGTCCATTGCGCACAGCTAGTATCGTTGGTCGCGAAATGGGTGTCAACTCTTTTTTCGGGCGCCGCAAGACTCGCGAATCACGAGCCGGCATTCCAGCAAAATATCTCGTGCCGGCAATTTTGGATTTCGCAACCGCTCCAACATCGTGGCAACGGCAATCGCGCCCATGTCGGCGCAAGGTTGACGGAGAGTCGTCAGCGGGACCGATAAAAGGCTGGCGTACTTTACATCATCGATTCCCGCCAGGCGCACCCTTCCTGGCACAGTTACGCCGAGTTCGGTCAGCGATTTCATGAGATGGGCTGCCGTAAAATCGTTCGCGCAGACAATTCCGTCCGGCCGGTTCTTGGCGAGAGCGGTCTTCACCTGTTCTCTATCTTCGGGATCGATTCGGCTGACGCTCGGCCGAAAATCACGGGACGCCTCCGCCAGCGCCTCGCGATAACCTGCGATGCGCGCGTCCACAGTCGGCGCTGACCCAGGGCGGCCGACAAACATGATGCGCCGGCAGCCGCATCGAAGCAGATGCGCGGTGACCGTGTATCCGGCTCTGCGATTGTCAATGCCCACCAGGTCGTACCGGCTTCGCTCCGGATGGGACACCAAGTCGCGATCCAGCAGCACGATCGGGATTCCAGCTTTGTCAAGCACCGCCGCGATTTTTCGATTGATGACGTCCTTTTGCGGCGTGAGCTCCAAAGGGGCAAAGAAGACACCGGACACCTTCTTGGCCACTAGCTGCCTGCAGGCTTGCGAAGCCTGTTGCTCGATATCCGCCGAATCGGTTAGCGAGCTACCCCATAGCAGCACGTGGGGGCCATTATGCTGAGTTTCCGCCATTCCCCGGCAGATCGGTTCAAAGATTTCCGTCCGGCCTAATTCGGGGATCAAGAGTCCGAAGGTGTAGCCGCGAGCTGCTGCATCGGCACGAACGTAGCTGCCCGATCCGACACGCCGTTCGATTATGCCAGCCAACTGCAATTCCCGCAGCGCCCGATTCACGGTCGGCCTCGATGCGCCAAACGTTTTTACCAGTTCGGATTCGCTGGGGAGACGCTGACCCGGCTCGTACTCGCCGGATGCGATTGCATCGGACAGAGTTTGCCGGACGCGTGCGTGCTTTGGAATTACGGTCGGATGTCCCACGAACCTGATAATACAACTGTGGCCTCATGGGGATCAAACCACAATTGGCTTGACAGGTGTTCGCTGTGGCGATATATTTCCATCTGCATTTGTGTGCAGAACCAAGTCACGTATCTGTAAAGACAGGTTATGCGTTCCTACAAAATCATCGCCGTTCTGTCTGTTTTCATGAGCGCGGTCTCATGGGCAGCATCCGGCGAAGGTGTGTATCCTGACGGAACGCTGCACATCCAAAATCTCTCCGTACCGTTATCGAGCTTCTTGAGCCCGGAAGCGCGAGCCTACATGCTCCATCTGCTGCGAGACCAGCCCTTTTCCGGCGGGCCAAGCCCGGCACAAGACATCAAAGGATACCGCGCGCGGCAGGACGAGATCATGAATTGGTTCCTGAAGCCGATTCGGGAGCGTTACCCGGCAAATGTCGAGCATAGGACCATAGCCGGCGTTTATGCGGATGTGGTCACCCCCCAGGGCGGAGTCGCGCCGAAGAACAGGAATCGGGTGCTGCTCAACATGCACGGTGGCGGTTTCATATCGGGCGCGCGCACCGCGGCACTGGTGGAATCGATCCCCATCGCGTACCTGGAGAAGATCACAGTCATCACGATCGACTACCGCATGGGACCCGAATACAAGTTTCCCGCCGCTAGCGAGGACGTAGCCGCCGTTTACAGAGAAATTCTCAAACAGTACCAGCCCCAGCACATCGGTATATACGGCTGTTCGGCGGGCGGAATGCTGACAGCGATGTCGATTGCGTGGTTCCAAAAGGTCCACCTGCCGAACCCATCGGCCATTGGCGTACTTTGCGCATCGGTTGGCGATCTCGGCGGGGGCGATGCCAGCTACATTACCGGTCCGCTGAATGGGTACCCTCCTCCCGCCGCACGGCCACCTTCTGGCGGCCAGCGAAATGCTCCTGGCTACTTGAGTAATGTGGACCCGAAGGACCCGCTGGCCTATCCGATCAATTCACCGGAGCTGATCGCTAAGTTTCCGCCCACCTTACTCGTTACCAGCACGCGAGGAATGGAGTTCAGTTCCGCGATCAATTCAAATAATGCGCTGGTTCGGGCGGGAGTGGAAGCCGAACTGCACGTGTGGGATGGGCTGCCGCACGCATTTTGGTACAACTCCGATTTGCCGGAATCGCGCGAGGTCTACAACGTAATTGCCCGCTTCTTTGACCGGCACTTCGGCAAATAGGATCATGAAACACGCCACATGCTTTTTGTGTTTTTGCCTGTGTCTTCCCGCTGCTCCATCAAAGGCCGCCACAAACTCCATCGAACACTGGGTTACGACGTGGGCGACCGCTGAATCGATTGCCCCCGTAGCCCCGTTAGGCGGCCGTCCGCCCCGCGCCGACGCGAGGACCGCCCGGCCTTCGCCGATCGGACAAATTCCAGAGACGTTTGCAAACCAGACCGTGCGAATGATCGTCCGCTCGAGCATCGGCGGCAGGCCCGTTCGCGTGCAACTTTCGAATGCGCTTGGGAATCGGGCGGTTGTCATCGGAGCCGCGCATATTGCCATTCGACAAAAGGATGCGGCGATCTGGCCGGCATCGGATCGGGCACTTACATTCGGCGGAAAGGCTTCCTTCAGCATTCCGCCGGGGGCCCTGATTGTGAGCGATCCGGTGGATCTGGATATTCCCAAGCTCGCGGACCTGGCTGTCTCGTTGTATTTTCCAAAAGTCACCGGACCTCCTGCGGTCCATCCTTTGGGACTCCACACGACCTACATTGCAAGCGGGGACGCTACCGGAGATGCAACGTTGAGTCCATCGTCAACCACGACCGCATATTTTGGGCTATCGAGCGTCGAAATCCTGGCGCCACCCGGCGATGCCGCCATTGTTGCTTTTGGAGATTCCATTACGGACGGCTTTGGCACCAGCCCCAACAAAGACCAGGCTTGGCCGGCTCTACTCGCAGCGCGGCTGGCCGCCAACAAGTCCACCGCAATGCTCGGCGTGCTGAACATGGGAATCTCCGGAAACCGTGTGCTGCGAGACGGCGCCGGCACGAATGCGTTAGCCCGCTTCGATCGCGATGTGCTCAGCCGCTCTGGCGTGCGCTGGATGACGTTGCTCGAAGGAATCAACGACATCACCTTTTCCGCGATACCGGGAATGCCGCCGGGCGAAGCGGTAACGGCCGGCGATCTGATCTGGGGGTACCGGCAGATCATCGCAAGAGCGCACATGCACGGCATCAAGGTAGCCGGCGCGACTATCATGCCGGTCGAAGGAGTGGCCACCTATACGGCGAGCGGCGAGGCAGTCCGCGAAGCAGTGAACTACTGGATCCGAACCAGCGGGGCGTTCGACGCGGTGATTGACTTCGACGCATTGGTGCGCGATCCCGCAAACCCGAAGAGAGTGCGTGCGGAATTCGATTCCGGCGACCATGTACATCCGAACGATCGCGGAAATCAGGCCATGGCGGATGCAATCGACCTTTCGATTTTTCTGAGATGACGTGCGGGAGCAAACATGAGATTGAAAATCGGTCTGTGTGCGGCGTTCCTGAGCCTGATGCCGCTGGCAGCGCAGCAGAGGAGCGCCCGGGAATCTGTCGTTGTCGATGACGATGGCACAGTTCACGTCCCGTCTCAAGCCGTGCCAATGTCCGGCTTTCTGAGCCCCGAAGCCAAGGCCTACGTTACTCAACATCTGAAGGACATGCAAAACCCTCAGGTCTTGGTGCAGGACAACGGTGTTCCGCGATTCATGAAAGGCTACCTGGAGCGGCAGAGGGTGCTCTATCCTGTGGACCGCGCCGACACCACAATTGCCGGTGTGCATGCTTACATCTACACGCCCAAAGCGGGAATATCGGCCGCGAACCGCGACCGCGTCCTGATCGATCTGCACGGCGGCGGCTTTTCCGGATGCTGGCCGGGCTGCGCCGAATTGGAATCGATACCGATCGCTGCGCTGGGCAAGATTCGCGTGGTCAGCCTGGATTATCGCGAAGGCCCCCAATACAAGTTCCCGGCAGCCAGCGAAGATGTCGCGGCCGTCTATCGAGAACTCCTCAAGGATCATGCGCCGCAGAAGGTCGGCCTGTACGGTTGTTCGGCTGGAGGCATGCTCACGGCGATGTCCGTTGCCTGGTTTGCAAGACATCGGCTGCCCGAGCCGGGCGCGGTTGGTATCTTCTGCTCCGGAGCTGGATCACCCACTGGAGCGGGCTTCGGCGGCGATGCGAACTACACGGCCATGCCGCTGGGCGAGGCGCGCGTAGTGCCGGCACCAAGACCGAACGCTCGATCGAGCGAAGCGTCCAGCGGCCTGGGATATCTGGCCGGGACCGACCCCAAGGACCCGCTGGTTGCCCCTATCAACTCGCCGGAAATTCTGGCGAAGTTTCCTCCCACGCTGATCATCACAGCCACCCGCGGATTTGAAATGAGCGGCGCGATTTACACGCACACACAATTGGTGAAACTCGGCGTCGACGCGGAGCTGCATGTCTGGGATGGGCTGTTTCACGGGTTCTTTTATGATCCTGACGTGCCCGAATCGCGCGACTGCTACAACGTGATCGTGAAGTTCTTCGATCGCCACCTCGGCCAGCGCGGTCCTAGCTGAGTTGCAAATCGATGTATCGGTAGAGCCGATACAAATCATCGAAACAATCGATTGCGCCGAATCGACGTTCCGTCCAATACTCGCTTTTTCGTGACCGTTCGAAACGCCCAGTTGGTACTTACCGCGACTCTTTGGGCCGGTCTGCTTGTGGCTCGCCAACTCCCGTTAACAAGCAGCCCATGGCTGAGCAGGTGTTTACCAATGTTCAGGTTTTGAAGGGAATCCCCGTGAGCGAGTTGATGAGCACCACGGGTTTCTTCTCGGCATCGCCCGGGCTGACCCCTCCGGCAACAATTACGTTCCGCGGCGGCCGAATCAAGGTGCTGCAAGAGGTATGGCGACATGGGCATCGGCGCTCTGCGAGCTCCCGAATTTTGGGAATGGGGCCACACCATTTCCAGAGCATTCCCTATCACTGAAGGTACGCACCTGGAGTTCCGCGGAAGCATTCAATGTCACCAACTTCGTGCGCCTGGGGGTGGGACATTCAGCACCATTACGAGCGATCAATCCACTACCGGCTCAGCACCGCCCACCGGCGCCGGCGGCAGGGTGGTCCGGTTCTCGGCAAGTTGATGATTCAAACGATTCAAATGGTGGGCGCGACAGGACTCGAACCTGTGACCTCCTGCGTGTGAATTGGCCGGGTGGGGGTGAGGCGGTGAGCAGCGATGATCGCGAGTGCCGGCGAAGCTCTTGAATTTGAGGGGCTTCGCCGGCACTTGCGTTTAGCTTGAGCTCGGCTGCGAACTAGCGAGCAACGACGCAAAATCGGTCATTTCGACCAATTCTGAGGCGGGTTACGTCACAATCCACGTCACAAAACTCCCGCACGGATTGCGGCATACTGGTTAACGGAATGCGCCCCGCATCAGAGAAGCGGAACTTCGGACAGGACCTCCTGGAAGCGATGAAGCTGGTACTCGCTCACCATCGCGGCGAGAACGCATTGGAAGAGGTCTTGCCGAAGCCTCCCGCGCCGAAATCGGCCCGCAGGCCAAGAACTCGACGCGCTAAGTAATTCTCCTCCGTTTGGAGTAGAATTAAGGCATGGACGGATATACACCTGCGCAGGCTGCCGCGATTACAGGCCTGCCACTGGCGGCGGTTCACAAAGCAATCGACAGTCGCTTAATACGTCCCAAGTCGGCTCGGACAGGCGGAAGCATTCGACGGCTGCTCACAAAAGAACAGTTGATCTACTTGCAACTCGAAGCCGAGGGCCTGCGACTGTTGCCTGTCGGAGCCCGGCGAGAAATCGCGGACTCGATTCAACGGTCTCCGAAGGTCGCCTTGATGGCTATTGGAAACGGGACAGTTCTGTTCGTTGAATTCAAGGCCGCCCGCCGCAAGGTCGAGGGCCAGTTGAAGCGGCTCGCCCATATCGAAGAGATGGTGGTCAGTGATCCGGAGATCATGCGCGGAACGCCGGTCTTCAAGGGCACGCGGATTCCCGTGGACTTGGTTGCCGACATGCTCGCCCAGGGCGCAACAGCGGAGGAGATTCTTGAGGGCTATCCAACGCTGAGCAAGGAAAAGATCGCCATCGCACCGCTGTACATGCGCGCGTTCCCACGGCGGGGACGCCCCAGCCGCCGTCCCTGGCAGGGGAAAAAGCCGCGCGGCAGAAGATCCTTTGCACTGAGCTCTCTGCTCAAAGATGCATGAGGTTCCTGATCGACGAATGCCTGCATGAGTCGCTCGTTGGAGTCGCTCATGGTGCGGGCTTTGAAGCAACCCACGTTAATCATCTCGGCTTGAGCGGCAAGCCCGACTGGGAACTGGCCGAGCGGATCGTCAAAGATGAATTCACGTTCGTCACGAACAACCGCGTGGACTTCATTCGGCCTTTTCGGCAAAATGGAGTTGCACGCTGGCCTAATCGTAATCAGTTCCGAATCTCACTCCAGCTCTGCAGCGCGGCCTGTTTCGAGGCGGCCATTCAATATTTGGCAGGGAAGAGCCTGATCAACGCGGTAATTGAGGTGACCTCGGATGGCAAGACGGCGACGTGCTTTGAATACCGATTACCGGCCGATTAGGCAGTCCGTCGGTCCTATGCTGGAACGGTTCAATTTACCAAGATGGCGAATTGCGTTACGCTGATTAACGTCATGAAAGTGACCAAGGGACTTCGATTTTTTGCGTTCACCCCGCTCATTTTCGCCCAAACAAGCCAACCTGTTGCGCCCGGCTCTGTGCGTCCCGATGGGGCTTATCAAGTAGGAAACGGCGTCTCGCCGCCCTCGGTAATGTTTAAAACAACCTGCGAAATTCCGGATCTGGCCAGAAAGGTCCGCGCGCAGGGCGAAGTTACTCTCACGCTAGTGGTCAAGTCTGATGGAAGTGTTCGGGACATTGAAGTCGTGAAGCCTGCCGGATACGGCAGGGACCAGAGGGCCACAGAATGCATTCGCAAGTGGCGCTTCAAGCCCGGCGCGAAGGATGGATCGCCTGTCGATGTTGCATTTCGATTTGCGTACAGTTTCGGCCTGCAGCCTCAACCCAGAATATGGGGCGCAGGTCCGCTCACCTTTGCTCTGGACAGTGGCGTCACGCCACCTATGTTGAAAACTGGCACCATGCCGACTGCGGAACACGAACCTGGGGACGAGATCGTGTTACTTGAGTTCTTGGTCAGTTCGACCGGCGAAGTCAGCAACATACAGCCTCTCGAAGGAAAGGATTCCAAGTCTCTATCTCAGCTTTCGAAGAGCCTCTCAATCTGGAAGTTCTCGCCGGCATCGAGTGGGACCATACCAGCAGCAGCGACGGGCAAAGTGCTTTTCATAAAAGGCGACGACTATTTCCGCTATCAAGTGTCTAAAGCCTTCCGCGATTCCGGCAGTGTTCATCCAGTCGAAGCGAAACCTGTCGAACCCCCGAACGCCCCAAGGACTATCGTGACGATAAAGGTGCCCATAAGGATCGACCTCGATCCTGGTGAAGCCGAGAAACAGCTAATTGATCACGTGCCACCCGAATATCCCGCTGAGGCGAGAGCGGCACATGTTCAAGGTACCGTCTCTCTGCTGGTGAGCATTGCCAAGGACGGCAGCGTGACGGGCGTCAAAGAAATCAGTGGACCGCCCGAGTTGATTTCAGCAGCCGTAGCTGCTGTCAAGCAATGGCGCTATCGACCGATCATCTCTCGCGGTGAACCGCAAGAGGCGAGCACCGTCGTCGATATTCCCTTCAAGCTCCCCGACTAAGCGTCATGAGCGCTCGCGACAGATTTCAACATTATTCGACAGGTTACGACACTCGACGGCAACCTTCGACAATTTTCGACAAAATAGCGCCGTCATCTCGGGTCAGCGGCAGCGAAAAGCTGGTAGTGGAACATAAAGGAAACGGGATACACAGACGCCGCATTTTGGCGTTATCTCCCAGCACTTCAGCGGTTTTGGCCGTATCCCATTTTCGAGTCGCCGTGTCCCATTTGGGATACGCTCGAATTCCGCGTTTTTCGTAGAGAACGTCCCCGAGGACCTCTGGCAATCACATATTAATTAGGAACTCCGTCGAGCAGCGGCGGAGGTCCGATTCTCGCTCAGAGGTGAAACAATGCAGAGCTTTCTCACTGAACAGGAAGTCTCCACACGCCTGAATATCAGCGTCGCGACTTTGCGGCGGTGGCGGTTCGAGAAGCGCGGGCCGACGTTCCGCAAAGTCGGCTCGCTGGTGCGCTATCGCCCCGAAGATCTCGACGCGCGGGTGGCCGCGCTCCCGATCGGCGGCGCGGTTGCCGTGATGACCAGTGGTGCGGCAAGCTGATCGTCAAGGCGGAGAGAATCCCGCCCAGAAGGGAGCAGCATGATTCACAAACGCACTGGTCACTGGCACCTCGACGTAACGATCCACGGCGTTCGTTATCGCGAGGCGCTGAACACAACCGACAAGCGGCAAGCGAAAGAGCTCGAAAAGAATCGCATCGCCGAAATCAAGCAGGGCAAGAATGCTTCGAAGACGGGGCGCGAATTTGCGTGCAAGCCGTTTAACGAGGCCGCGAAGGTGTACCTCGAAGAACGCGAGCCGCACGTTTCCGAAAGGACGATGCAGTTCGAAACGGAGCGGCTTGGGCCGCTTATGAAACATTTCGGCGAGAAGCCGTTACTTCGGTTCAAGGCCGAGGACGTTACCGGCTATCAGAAAGCGGCTGGATGTCGGCGTTTCCGGCCGGATCGCCAACATGGAAACTGGTGTCCTTCGTCGCATGTTGAAGCGGGCGAAGGTCTAGAATGCCATTTCTGAAGACGTAAAAGCACTCCCGGAACGGCAGGGCACAGTGGCCAAAGCCTTCTACCCGATCCGAAGCGCAAACTCTTTGAGACAGCCGCGAGCCGCCCGGAATGGATGGTGGCGCATTGTGCGGCGGGGCTCGCTGTATCAACCACGTGTCGCGGCGTTGGGATCAAGAACCTACGCTGGCAGGACGTGGATCTCTTCAACCGTATCGCAACGATCCGCCGCAGTAAGACCGTAGCCGGCCTTCGGACCATCCCGGTCAACGGCGATGCAATGGCCGCGGTAGCTCGCCTGCAGCAGCCGCGAGCCCGAGCACTACGTTTTCCCCGCCTGCGAGGAGCGGATTATCGATCCCTCGCGCCAGCAGAAGAGCTGGCGCACGGCGTGGCGAAAGCTGGTGCGCGAAACCGCCAGGTGCGTCGGCAGAAAAGCCGCGCAACAGGCCCTCGAATCCGGCAAAGGTCTTCGCGGCGCCATTGCCTCCTGGAAACGTGCCGCCGCACTGATCTGCAGTCTACGCTTTCACGACCTATGCCACCAAGCTATCACCGAAATGGCGGAAGCTGGCGCGTCCGACGCCACGCTGATGGCAGTCGCCGGTCACATGTCGCGCCGGATGCTCGAACACTACAGCCACGTGCGCATGGCCGCGAAGCGCTCGGCGCTGGAAAAATTGGAAAGCGGTCCGATGGGCGGGCCGCCGGTAACGACTCAGCCGGAACCAAGGAAAGCGAATTGAGACCCTACGTCACAATCCGGTCACAACTGCTCCCTCCAACTTTTCCTCTGTTTGTATCTGCTTGAAATGTATGGTGGGCGCGACAGGACTCGAACCTGCGACCTCCTGCGTGTGAAGCCCACACCTTGCTTCCATTGGCTCCAGGGCATCCATCTTGTTCTTTGGCTTTTCAACAACATGGGGAGTCTGCTTTTCGCTCAAAGGCAAGTCCCATCGTTCGAAAAGATCGCGTTTTGATACGGTTTTGATACGGTCCATGGATGCTGTGGTGCCCTGGCTTGGCCGAAAGGGCTTACCTCAGCCATTGGCCCCAGGCGTCGAATGGTATCATCCGTGTGATTTCGACATGAAGAATTCTCCGCTGGAAGGCATGACCGTTCTCGATTTGACCACGGCGCTGGCAGGACCTTTCGCCACTCTGCGCTGGCCGGACTGGGAGCCAGGGTCATCAAGATCGAAAACCCGATCGGCGGGGGCGATAGCTGCCGTTCCGACGCGCCCTATCTGGGCTCCGAAGGAGGAACGCTGGCGCGCCGACATGCCGACGATGTGTCAGTCTCCGCTCTCAACCGGCTGCGCAATAAGCAGGGAATAACCTTGAACCTAAAGCATGCCGAGGCGCGCTGCATCTACGGTGATCTGGTGAAGAGGGCGGACGTCATCGTGGAAAACTTCAGCCGGGCACACTGGATCGTCTGGGCGCGGGCTACACATTTGCCCAAGAGCTGAATCCGCGGATCGTCTATTGCTCCATCACCGGCTTTGGAAGCGAGGGCGATCCGGGAACCGGCAAAGCGATGGATGCCATCATCCAAGCGCTCGGTGGAGTGATGATGACTTCGGGCGGTCCAGGTGATCCCCCGGTCCGCATGGGCGTGCCGTTCGCGGATCTCACCGCGCCGTTGTTTGGTGTAATCGGCGTGCTTGCGGCGGTCCATCAGGCGCGACGCACCGGCCTCGGACAGCATGTGAGATGTCTCCATGCTCGGCGTCATGACCATGCTCGTATCCGGCGAACCTTTTGATCTTCTCAGCCGGTGCGGAGTCCCGCAACGAACCGGCCTGACGGTGCCGCGTCTGCCTCCGTTCGGAATGTACCGGAGGAAGGACGGATACGTTTCCATCTGCGCACCGACAGAAGCATTCGCGCATGCGCTGTTTCAACCGATCGGCCGCCCGTACCTTACCACCGACGCCCGCTTCGGCAAGCGGGATGATCGCGTGGTGAATGTGTCGGAGATGGACCCGATTGTCGAAGGCTTCACCGGTTCCAGAAACAGCGCGGAAGTGATCGCGGCGTTGGACAAATGGGGCGCGCCCGCCGCTGAGGTTCGCGACCCTGAGGATGCCGTGCGTGACCCGCGTGTCGTTTCGCGCGGTGAGACGGTGCCGTTAGCTCATCCAAAATACGGCGCGGTGGAGGATGTCTACGGAATGGGCATGCCGATTAAGTTTTCCCGCGCACCAGCGGGCTTTGACGCCCCTCCGCCGGAGCTGGAAGAGCACAATCGAGAAATATATTGCGATTGGCCCGGGTATTCGGCGGAGCGCCTGGAAGAGCTGAAAATGAGGCCGGTGATCTGATCTCCACGCTCGCCAAGGTCTATAGCGAACGAGCGGTCCCGTCGGCAAGTCCAACGCCGGTCGTCGGCGTGACCTCCGATACTGTGCCTTGGGAACTTGTGCGAGCCGCCGGATTCCAGCCCATTCTCTTGAGCCCGCACCGGCCGCATACACCCCTCGCCGATCGCTACATGGAAGACGTTTTCAGCGCGCGCATGAAAAAGGTGTTCGAGTTTCTCATCTCTGACGCGGGCGCTGAGTTGTGCGCCGTAGTTATCCCACGAACCTCCGAACAAGAGCACAAGCTCTTCCTTTATCTGCCCGAAGTTGTGCGCCAGAAGGCCGAACGCGGGCCCCGAGTGCGCCTTGGTACGAGGATGCCTGGCTCAGCAGCAAGAGCCCGAGCGCAACGCGCAAACGTCCCGCGGAAAGGGCAAGCTTCTCTCCGACGCGCTTGGCCAGAATACCGGCGGGCACGGGTACCGCCATCGCCACCAGACCGTACAGGCCGGTGAACAAACCGATCTGCGAATAAGCTGAGTCCGAAGTCTTTCTGGATCGCCGGCAGCAGCGGGGAGAAACCCAGGCTCGACATTTGAATCGCCATCATCGCGATGATAGGTGGCTGCGAACGACGGGATCCAACGCCGGTCGGTATTAAGCACAGGCTCTATACTACGCGGGAAAGCACTCGCGCAGCAGCTTCATAAACGCCAGAATCTCGCCCTTTGGCTTTCCTTTTCGGTGAGCCACAACCAAGCTGACCACCGGCACTGGATTCCACGCCAGCGGTTTCACCATCACGCCCTTCGGAAGGATCGAGGTCGCGTAGTCCGGAAAAAGCCCAAATCCGATGCCAGCGCGGATCATATTCAGGTTCCCTAAAACGTTATCGGCCTGTTGCACCACGCGCGGATGTAAGCCCGAGCGCTCGCAAAACGCTCGTACGGCGGCGTGTAACTCCGGCGAGCCCTTCGCGCGAGACCATGATAAAGGGCAGATCGTTTAACTGCCGGATCGTAACCGCTTTCTTGCGTGCCAAAGGATGCTTTGCGGGAAGGCCCACAACCAGCACCTCCCAGAGCACGTCTTCAACTTCAAGGCGAGGATCGTGTAAAGGTCCCCGGAGGAGCCCAATGTCCAGCGAGCCAGTTGCGAGCAAACGTTTCTGCTCCGCCGATGGCAAGTTGTGGAACACCAGGCGAACCTTTGGAAGATTGCGCTCCAGTAACGGGATCAACTTCGGCAGGATCTTAATCTCAGCCGCGGGCACAACTCCGACGCTGAGTTCCATGGATTTGCCTTGCTGCGCGCGGGCGGCGCGCTGCACCGCGCGGTCCAGGCGCGCCAAAAGCTCTTTGGCATCCGCCAGAAAAACCTTGCCTGCTTCGGTGAGCGCCACGTGACGCTTGCTGCGATTCAAGAGCCGGACGCCCAGGTCTTGTTCCAGATGCTTGATCTGCTGGCTAAGCGAAGGCTGCGCCGTGTTGAGCCGCTCGGCGGCACGCGTAAAGTTGAGTTCTTCCGCGACCGCGACGAAGTAACGCAAGTGGCGCAGTTCCATGCTCAGCCCAGTTTAGACGTATCACGTCTTAAAACACAACCGCCGAGATCTTTCAGAACAGACCCTTGGTTAGAGTAGACTCCCTTCGTGGCTCCCCGCCTTACCGACGACTTCGATCCCCTGGCTGCCGAAGATCTCACCAGTGCGCACGATCTGTATCGCGACTTGCGTGGCCGTTGCCCGGTGGCGCACAGCAACGAGTGGAACGGATTCTGGGCGTTGCTGCGGTATGGGGACGTGGTCGGCGTTTTGCGCCAGCCGGATACCTTCATCACTTCGGTGCAAAACGTAGTCCCGAAGGTTGCGTTCACGGGCCGGCGGCCTCCGTTGCATTTCGATCCGCCCGACCACACACCGTACCGACGCGCGCTGAACCCGTTTTTTACCGCGAAGAAGATGCAATGCCTGGAGCCGGCTGTGCGGGCGATCACGATCCAGTTGTTAGCCCCGCTGATCGAAGCCGGTGGCGGCGAGGTCTGTTCCGAATTCACGCGTAAGCTTCCCGGCCACGTATTTGCGGAGTTCTTCCACCTGTCGCCCGAGCTCGCCATGTCCATCAAAGAAACCACGGTGATTTACAACCGGGCCTTGCAGGAGGCGGACGACAATCTGGTGAAGGAGACTAGTCTGCGGCTGTATGAGCTGGCGCGGCTGATCATCGAAATGCGCAAGGCTGAGCCTTGGGATCCGGCGGAGGATCCTACCAGCGCGCTGCTCGAAGCCCGTGGCAACGACGGCGAGCTGCTGCCGGAGAATCTGGTGCTGGGGACCATCCGCCAGATGATCGTGGTGGGCATGATTGCGCCCAGCGTGATGATCGGGTGTATTCTGGTGCACTTGGCACAGCATCCGGAGATCGAACGGCAGTTGCGCGCGGATCCGGATTTGATTCCGGCAGCAGTCGAGGAATATCTGCGGCTTTTTACCCCCTATCGCGGGTTCGCCCGAACCGCGAAGCACGATGTGGAATTCGGCGGACGATCCATTCATAAAGATGAGCCGATCGCCTTGGTGTATGCGTCGGCCAATCGGGATGAAGAGGTGTTTGAGAATCCAGATGAGTTCATTTTGAATCGGCCGAATATCGACAAACACATTGCTTTTGGCCTCGGCCCGCATCGTTGTGCCGGCGCCCCACTAGCGCGAATGATGCTGCGAGTTACGCTGGAGGAACTCCTGCGCCGCGCAAAAGTGACGGGGCTCGCGGGAGACGTGGTCATGACCCGGTGGCCCGAATGGGGTGTGCTTTCCGCCTCCGTGCTTTTCGAGCGGCTATGAAGACAGGCCGACGTTGGCTGGCGCCGTACATAGCAACTCTGCTCGCCATGCTGGCGTTGCAGATGTCGAATCTCGGCTTTTCCCCCTTGCTTCCTTCCATTCGCGATGCCTTCCACATGAACTTTGCGCAGATGGGCCTGTTTGCGGGAATGTATGGGCTGCTGTCGATTCTGTGGAGCGTCCCTGCCGGAATGCTGGCGAAACGTTTTGGCGAGAGAACGGTGCTGGCCGGAGGACTTGTCACGGTGGCGGCCGGCCTGGCGGCTTTGAGCATGGCGCCAGGCTTCGCCGCAGCGTTTGGTGCACGGGCGGTGTGGCTCTCCGGATATCGATTCTCGTTTGTCTCGGTGATGGTGGCCGTCGCGCTCACGTGTCCACCTGCCGTGCAGGGCGCGTCCATGGGCATTCTCGGCGCTATCTCCGCTTGCGCTTCCGTGGTCGGCGCGCCTCTGGGAGGCGTGATTGGACAAGATTTCGGATGGAGGAGCGGCATCCTTGCGTATGCCGGAGTTGCGCTCGCGGGAGCTCTGATCTTTGCTGTTCTTTATCGCCGTGATCCGGACGTTTTTGGGGTGCGTCCGGATCGAGCCCACCGGCCTTCCGCGAGTGCGTTCCGCAGTCCATTAGTGTGGTCACTCGCAGCGCTATCGGGTTTGGCCGGGATGGGCAGCTTGAGCGCGAATTTCTTTGTCCCGTCCGCGGCGCAAGCCTTGTTCCATCTCGATCAAGTCGGAGCCTCATACCTGATTAGCACAGGATTCACTCTGGCCATCTTCGTCAATCTGCTGTTTGGATTTCTTATGGACCGCTTCCATCGCTGGAAAGTCATGGCCGCATTGGCAGGTTTAGCGCATGGCGGGCGGAATCGCGATGACATCACATAAGCTGATGGTCTTTCGCGTCGGAACCGCGGTCGTCCTGGCCGCTGGGACACGCCGGAATTCAGCAGTCTTACACGCTCGCCGCGGATGTGCTGCGTGGCCGTGAAACGGGCAACGTTATGGGGGTGGTGAGCATGGTAGCTGGAGTATTTTCGTATCTCGGACCGCAAATGCTGGGCTTGCTGCGCGACTGGAGCGGAGACTTCGAGGCCGGCTGGTACTTCATTATCGGCGCATCGGCTGCAACGCTCCTATTGGTGCTCGCGCTTTGGAGCTATTCATCGCATCAAGTGCGAGCCACCACCGTTGGAGCACTCACGCTCTTGCTCGCGGCGTCGCTTCACGCACAAACCGCGCAGTCTCGCTGGATCGAACCTGGCAAAGGCGGCATATTGCCTGTTCAGCTTCAGTTCGCCGACGATCGCGGGCGGCTCGGAATTGTGAATGCCTCGGGGCCAGTGAACACGCAAGGCCATCCATTCTTCGAGCCGCTAGGCGCGAACGGCCGTGCTTGCGTCACATGCCACCAGCCAGCCTACGCCATGAGTCTTTCGGCGGCGGCGGCTCGTGAGAGATGGAACGCAACGCAAGGGAAAGACCCGCTTTTTGCGGCCATCGACGGCTCGAACTGTCCGGATCTTCCGCAGGAGAAGGAAAGTTCTCATTCACTGCTGCTCAATCGCGGGCTGATCCGATTGGCGATTCCCTGGCCACCGGCCAAGGCGAAACCGGAGTTCACGATTGACGTAGTAAGCGATCCCACCGGATGCAATACCAGCCCGGTTTACGGGCTGCATAGCGCCCATCCGGCGGTGTCCGTATTCCGGCGTCCGCGCATGGCGGCGAACTTGAAGTACGTTACGAATCCCACCCCGAAGTTCGCATTGAAGTTGGGCGGCTTGGCCGACGTGGATCCGGAGACGGGACAACCAGTCAGCATGAATTTTATGGCCGATGCGCGCGAGCCGAGTCTCCGGTCGCAAGCGCGAACCGCCGCTCGCGAGCACGAAGAGCGACGAGATCCTTTACCAGAAGCGGCATTGCAGCGCATCGTCGACCTTCGAGAGCCAGATTTATGCGGCGCAGATTTTCGACGAAAAAGCCGGGAACCTGGCGGAAGCCGGCGGTCCACCGGCATTAGGCCCGTGGGCCATGGCCAACCACCGCACAGGCGTGCTGGGCGACAACGATTACGATCCAGTGTTTCAACTGTTCGATGCCTGGAAGCAGCCCGCACAATCCGCGCAGGCTGAATTCCGTGCCTCGGTGGCACGCGGCAACGACATCTTCCTGTTCCGGCAATTCTGGCTGCGAGACGCCACGCACATCAACTCTATTGGCCTGGGAAATCCCCTAAAGAGGACTTGCGCCACTTGCCACAACGCGCAGATGACTGGTCAGGATCTTTCCGCCGGCTGGGTGGATGTGGGCACCACCAACTATCCCACTTGGACCGAGCCGCCGCTTTATAGCGAGTCCCGGGAACTCCCGGTCTTCAAAATTACGTGCGACAAAGATGCGGCGCCGCACCCGTACCTGGGCCGTGTGATCTATACGAGTGATCCCGGTCGCGCCCTGATTTCCGGCCGATGCGTGGATGTGGGATCCATCGTCATGCAGCAATTTCGCGGGCTCGCCGCGCGGGCTCCCTACTTCTCCAACGGTTCCGCGAAGTCGCTTCGGGAGCTGGTGGATTTCTACGATCGCCGCTTCGACATGAAACTGTCGGATCAGGAAAAGCAAGATCTGATCAATTTTTTGGGGGTTCTCTGATGCGGCTGTTCCTCGCACTGGCGATGGCCTTGCCGGCCCTGGCGCAACACTTAAATTTCGTGGCTTGCCCCGTGGTGCGTGACACCAAGACTGTTCCGTGTTTTCTGGCCGAGTACCAGGGAGAAACCTATTTCCTTGGAATCCAGCAAGACATCACGGCGGATTTCTATCCGCCGCAATTGTTGCACGAAGCGCTGATAGAAGGGACGGTCGCGCCCGGGCCACGCGTTTGCGGGGGGATTCCGTTGAAGCCCTTGCACGTTTCCGTGTTGCCTGAACTGAACCGCGCCTGCAACACTATTCTTCCCGCCGAGCCGGGAATTGATGCCCCACCTTCCAAGCGCCCCGCCGGACCATCTACGCGTCGGGCTCCAGTATCCACCGCTGCTATCCCACCCAAGCAGCCCGAGCCTCCGTTCTTCGAGCGCGAGTTTGTGATCCAATACGACTTCGACAGTGATTTCCTGTTTGCCCGCGACACGAGGCAGCTGACCGATATCGCCGAGTATGCGCGCGTTTCCAAGGCGCAACAAGTTATAGTGACGGGTTACCGAGGATCGACGCTGTTGTCGAACGGCAATGTATTGGCCGAAAAATCAGATGTGGCACGTCTGCGCGCCCAGCGCGTGGCGGAAGTGCTGAAAGGACTCGGCACACCAGCCTCCGACGTTCGCTGGATTTCCGAACCTCCGGCCGCCAACGGCGAAACCGACTTCCAGAGCCGCCGCGTTGCGGTACGCGTTGTTCCATCCGCGGGGAGATAAAGAAATGTCATTGCAAAAATTATTCTGGCTTTCCTGCCTGGCGGTCTGTATGACCTCCCAACTGCCGGCTCAGCCGCCCCCGGGCACACTCAAGCCGCCTAAGGCCGGTGTCTGTCCCCTGCCGATTCTGCCCGCGCTCCCCCCTTACGCGGACGCGACCTTCTTTGCAAAAGCCGATGTTCCGCATGGGAAGGTGGAGCAGGCGACTTACAAAAACTACAAGGGCGCTGAGAATCGCCTGCATATTTACATTCCGCCGGACTATGACAGTAACGCGGCGGCCAGGTATCCCGTTCTGTACCTGAACCACGGCGGAGGCGGCGATGACAGCAACTGGACATCGGAAGACCTGAAACGGGGCGGCAGCGCTCAGTTCATTCTGGACAACCTGATCGCCGCCGGCAACGCCAAACCGATGATCATTGTAATGCCCAACACTCACGGATGCGCCAGCGCGACGCCATCGGCTCCCGGCAAGGATGACGCGTGTACGCAAGAGTACTTGAAGGACATCATCCCTTATGTGGACAGCCACTATCGGACGAAAGCCAGCCGCGAGAATCGCGCGCTAGCCGGACTATCGATGGGCGGATTCGTTGTACTTCACACCGGACTGCCGCATTTGGATACGTTCAGTGAGTTGTATGTGTACAGTTCGGGGCACATCAATGCGCAGGATCTGAAGCAGTTCGATGAGAATTACACGCCGCTGCTCAAGGACCCGAAAACCAACGATTTGTTCCGTGTGCCGTTCTATATGGCCGCAGGCGAAACCGATATCGCCCTACATAACGGTCAGAAGGACCTGGCTTTGTTTAACCAGTATGGCATTCGCAACTTTTGGGTCTTGAGCACCGGCGGACATGAATGGGCCAACTGGAGGCGATACCTGTTTCAGACGGCGCAGATCATGTTCCCGGATTGCGGGAGTTGACCAGCTCCCGCACGACGCTTGGCTCACCTTGAGGCTCTGACAAGGCCGCCCCATATCAGAACACGAATTTCATCGCGAACTGGACCACCCTGCCGCCCTCGCCAGCGCCCGTAGAGCCCGTTGTAGATTGATCGCTGATAATGTTGCCGAACGTCCCACCTAAGGTCGGCACGGGAGTTCCCAAGCGCACCGAGTTGGTGACATTGAACGCTTCGGCGCGGAACTCCAGGTGCGTTCCTTCCGTGATAGGGAATTGCCTGGAAACGGTCTGGTCCCATTCCCAAAAGCCGGGAGCCCGCAGAGCGCCGATGCCCATATCGCCGTATGTGCCCGCCGGAGGCGTGGCGAAAGCCGCGGGGTTCAGATAGCTGACGCAGGGCGCGGGCGAGCACGAGTTTCCTTTGTTGCTCGCGTAGACATTCTGGAGCACCTGATTGGGACGCTGCGGAACATAATTGTTGCCGGCCGGGTCGAAGCCGTTCAAGGCATTATCAGTGCCTAACTGCGCATCGAAGGGCGCCCCGGTTCGCACGGTATAAATCGTGGATAATGTCCAGCCCGTGCCCAGACGCCGTGCCCAATTGTTTTCAAATCTGGGCGTGTTCACCACCAGCGTCACGTTCACGATGTGCCGGATGTCAAGCGATCCCGATTCACAAGGCCCCATATCCAGGTGCCGGTCCACGGGGCCGTTGTTCTGATACGGCGTGTTCAGATAAGTCGCCGCGAAGTTGGCGATGGTGGTCACCGGAAGGCCGATGCAATGGGACCAGGTCCAATTCGCTCCGAGATTCACGTTATCGCCGACGCGCCAGCGTCCATTTAATAGGAGACCATCGTAGTGCTGCGTTCCGCTCGAATCCAGACTGGTGAGCGAGCCGTAGGCGTTGCCCGCTGAGGGATGGGTAAGCTCCAATAGACGCCGCTGGTTCTCATTCGAGGTGCAGTTGGCTTGCAAGCTCGCGCACAGCGCGATCTGAGCCGGACTGAAAGCATTTAGGAAGTTGGGCACACCGGGCAGGAGTTGCGGCGGATTCAGATCCACCCCCGTCCATAGATGCGCGATTTCCGAACCGACATACGTGGCCGACAAGAAGACGTTCTTCGTGATCTGCCTCTGCATCCCAAAGTTCCACGAGTACTGCACCGGAGTTTGCACATTGGCGGGGATCGGCAGGAATGATTGGTAGGGCAGGTTTGGGAAGACGGGATTCTTGGGATTGTAGTTATAGGGAAATGGATTGCCTCCTGGATAAGTGGCGTAAGGGTTGTCCAGGCTGACTGGGAAACTCTCGATGACACTGGCGCGGAACGGCAACACGGAAGAAGTATTTTCATTGATGTCCTGGCGCAGGAAATCATAGGCAATTCCGGCGCCGGCGCGAATCGCCGTTTTGCCGTCGCCAAACGGATCCCAAGCAAATCCGGCTCGCGGCTCAAAGTGGTTCCAGCCATTGTCCATCCCGGCGCGACCGTTGAAGCCCGGATCGCCGGGATAGAGAAATCCGGGCGGCGCGGTGGGGACGATCGCTGCTGCGAACATCGTGATAGAAATTGCTCAGGCTGAAGGTATAGTTATCGGACTGCTTGAACTGCATCGGAATGAAGGGATTCCATCGCAGCCCATAGTTCAGGGTGAAGTTGTGCGAGATCTTCCAGGTGTCGGCCGCGTACAGCCCAACGAAATTCTGCGTCAGATTCTCCGGATTTGGATTGGCTTGATGAAACTGCGCCGCGTTGCCGGTCAGGAAATCCACCATCGGCGAACCGAAGATGCCAGCGAAGAGAAAGAAGCCCTCGGACCAGGCGTAAGAATGGGCGTTCAGCAGCGCCCGCATCGTATTCACACCGAAGCTGAGCTGGTGGGACCCGCGAATCACGCTGAGATCGTCGTTCAGGCCGAAGTTCGTGGTGGTGTCGCTGCCGATGGCGAAGTTCGAGATGAAGTTGGTCGAAAATCCATTGGCGACGAGGAAGATGGGGATGAAGTTTCCGTAGTAATCGTAGAAATTGTTGATTCCGACCTGCTGGGGACCGAACGTCTGCGCACCGGGCGTCGTCGCCCCTACGCGGTTTCCGAATACGCGGAAGGAATTGACCACGCTGGTGCTGAACAGGTACGTGTCCCCCAAAGCCAGCGAGTTCGATTCGTCATTGGCTCCCTGGCCATCGGTGGACAGCACGTTTTTACTGATGCTGTAAGGCTGCGCGATGTCGATTTTCGTCACGATGTAGCGCGCGAAGAGCATGTTCTTCGGGCTGATGTTGTAATCCAGCCGCACGGGCGCTTGCGATTCGTTCTCGTGCAACGGAATGCCGCTGAAAACCTGACCGCAAACATTGTTTGACTGCGGAAGATAAGACGAGATCTTCAGCGCGGCGGGGCTCAACGGTACGACGATATGGCCGCCGTGCACAATCGGTGACGCTGCAATGCCCGCCGCTCCCGGACATCCGGCTGCGATGTACGGTCCGAAGTTGCCCGTGAGTTCCGCCGGCGTGGGAACGTATTGAATCGTAGACTGGGTGTACTGGCGGATCATGGTGCCCTCGTAGCCCAGAAAGAAGAAGAGCTTGTCTTTCTTGATCGGGCCGCCGATCACGCCGCCGAACTGGTTGCGCTTCAGTCCGTCCGCAACGGGAGAGAAAAAATCCCGTCCATTGAGATTGTAGTTCCGGAAGAACTCGAAAAGGTCCCCATGGAAACTGTTCGAACCGGACTTCGTCACGGCATCCACCGTGGCTCCGGAGTGGCCGCCGCCTTGCGTCGCATCCTGCGCGCTGGTGGCCAGCTTGAATTCCTGCAGCGCCTCTGGGAACGGGAGAGGCATGTTCGTGCCGACATAAGTGTCCAAGTGCGAGGCGCCGTCCAGGTTGTATTGGACGCTATAGCTGGTGCCGCCGGCCACGCTGATGTTGACGCCGGTGGCCATGGTGTAAGTGGGAGACGAACCGGTCTGGACGGCCAGGCCGCTGAGCGTGATGAGATCCGTCGGCTGCCGTCCGTTCAGAGGCAAATCCAGAATGCGTTGGGTTTCAACCACACTGCCCACGCCGAGATTTCGCGTCTCGACTTCGGATGTCGTCGCCTCTACCTGGATTCGTTCGTCGACATTTCCGACCTTCAGCGTCACCGGGATCGACGGGCTGCTGCCAACTTGCAAGACGATTCCGGTCTGCACGTAGACCTCGAATCCCATTTTCATCGCCTGTAGCCGGTAAGGACCGAGCGGAAGGTTGGAAAGAATGAACGAACCTGCGGCGTCGGTGGTTGCGGTACGGCTGACGCCAGTGTCGGTCTGCGTCACAGTCACGTTCGACACCCTGTACCAACGCACCGGACGGATCGGATACGGTGCCGGATATGGTCGCTGTGTCCTGCGCCAGCAGCACACCGACGCTGAACACAGCAATCAAACTCCACGTGGTGAAGCTAAAGAGACGCCGCAGCATAGCACTCCCCTGTAGTTGAATCGCGTTCGACTATACACCCGATTTGGCGGATTTAGAAATTGTTTGTTGGGATTGCACGTATCGTCTGAGCCGATACTGCAACGTCTGCTTTCAGCGAGCGTGCGGGGCAGTATCTATCGATGGCACAAATGCAACACATTGCCGCCGTCCATTGGATGACGCGCCGGGAACTCTGTATAATCCACACAGTTCATGTTCATCGAAAACCCCTTTAGCACTTCGCCAAACGCATTTGCAGTGCTCGAATGTTTTCACATCGCCGGATTCGCACTTGCAATCGGCATGACCGCGCTGGTTGATTTTCGTCTGCTTGGCTTCGGCGCTGCTGAAGCAATCTCCGGCGCAGATCGCGACGCGCTTTCGAATGGTGGACTCTCGGCGGCCTGATCATCGCCATTTTTTCCGGATTGCTGATCTTCTCAACAGATCCAGACATGTATTATCGGAATTGGTCATTTCTTCTGAAAATGGCGGCACTGGTGATTGCCATTATTTTCAACTACACGATTCATAGGCAGAGCACTATCCAAGGAGTTATCGCGCTATGTCCGCCCGCCTGATCGCCTGCTTTTCCTTGCTACTTTGGATCGGCGTGATCTTTGGCGGCATTTTCATCGCCGTCGTTCCCAGCGGTCTCGGCTAAAGCGCGTGCTTGTTTCGTTCCTGATCTGGCTCGAAAACCTGGCGTGGTTTTCAAGCTTTCGGAGTTCTGCCTATGTCTACCCCGTGGTGCTGGCTCTTCATCTGACGGCGATCTCTTTGTTCGGCGCCATGATCGTGGCGACCGATCTTCGCCTGCTGGGCTGGGCTTTATCGGACAGCCCGATCGCGGACGTAATCCAACGCCTGCGAATGGCGAAACGGATCGGATTCATCCTCGCCGCAGCGTGCGGCTTCATTCTCTTCGCCGCCAAGGCCGAGGAGTATTATTACAATCCATTCTTTCGAACCAAGATGCTGCTATTCGCTCTGGTGGCGATTCATGCGCTGGTCTTTCGGAAGAGCGTGTACGCCGATTCGGCGGGATTAGCACATTCAGGCGGGACCCCTTGGCGCGCCAAAGCTGGCGGCGTCGCTTTCGCTGGTGTTCTGGCTCGGAATCCTTTGCGCCGGACGCGCGATCGGCTATGTCGCCGGAAGGGCGGGAATGCACTACAAATAGCAGCCGATCGCAGGCTCCTGCGTGGTTCAATGTCCGTTGCGGAGATTCCGCACGCTGGCCAGCCTGCGCTCGGGGTGTGGCTTTTACCGGCTCTTCGGTGGGCGCCGGCGGCAGCACGCTCTTCAGCAACGAACGAAGCCAGACAGTCCCCGGATCGCGATCTCGCGACTTGTGCCACTGCATGGATTCCTGAAGCGTGGCGATCTCGAAAGGCGGCTGGATGATCTTCAACGGCAGATAGCGTTGATAGAAAAGCGCCAGGCGGCGATGCAGCGTGGCGATTCTCGATGTCCCAACCAACAGTTGAGGAACCGCATTGAAAGCGGTAGTGATCACTTCCACTCTGCGTTCATAGCCGAAGCGTTCCAGGAACCACTCATCGAACGTAGTCAGCTCCCGATGTTTACCGAACCGCACGACAACGTGGCCCATCGAAAGATACTCACTGAGCGTGATCGCCGATTTTACGCGCGTGTTGCCGGACCACACGACACAAATGAACTCGTCCTCGAATAGCGGCTCGGACGGATGCGCCGAGGAAAGACGCATGGCGGGACCAATGGAGAGGTCGATCTCTCCCCGATCCAAAGCGTCAAATCCGCCCTGGACGTTGGAAACGAATTCGAATCGAATGCCCGGCGCGACTTGCTCGATGCGCGGCAGGGCTTCAGCCATGAGCACGGTTTCTACGTAGTCCGACATCAGAAGCCGGAACTTGCGCATCGACGATCCAGGGTTGAAGACCGGATTGATATTGAGGATCGACTCGGCGTGCAGGAGAAAGTCTCTTACCGGCTCGACCAGTGCTTCGGCTGCCGGTGTAAGCACCATCTTCCGGCCCACCTGAACCAGAAGCGGGTCCTGGAAAACTTCGCGCAAACGTGCGAGCGCGCCGCTGGTGGCCGACTGGCTGAGGTGCAAACGTTCGCCCGCTCGCGACACACTCCTTTCGGCAAACAATGCATCCAGGGCGACCAGCAGATTCAGGTCCAGGCCAGCGAGGTCCATAATTCCCCTATCGGCATAGCTACTTGTCGCCGGCCCGCTTGGGCGGGTTCTTCAAGCTCGTATAAACCGCTTCGACGAACATGGGGGTTGTCCAAGGGCCCGAATGTCGCGCCGAACCGGCCATCGTAATCGGCCGTGACGCGCGCGGCCTGAACGCGATCGAGCGTGGCGCCGCTTCGAATCAGATCTTGGACGCGATCACGGATGATCACCAGCATATCGCGGTACTCGGCGACTTCCCATTCATCGCACAGACGGCCATGGCCGGGGACGATTAAAGTCCCGTCCTCCTCGTCGTGTTTGTAAACGGTCCGATCCAGGATGAAGTTCAGCGCTGCGATCTCGCCTTGGATGCTACCGCCATTCTTCACATCGATGTGCGGATAAGAAACGGTACTGAAAATGTCGCCGGTAACGATCACATCCGAGCGCCGGAAATGAACGATGCTGTCGGCGTCGGTAACTGCATTTGGCAAATGGAAAATTTCGATTGCCTCGCCGTTGTGGAACTTGCGGCGGCGGCCTTCGAGAAACGTATCGCTGGGCCAGCCATCTGCGGGACTTTTGAGCAACTCCAGATGGTTCTGCACATTCTGATGGCCGATGATGGTAGCGCCTTTACCCGCGTCGGCGAATTGCCCGGAAAAGAACGAACCCACCACGCTCGGATCGTAGCCGGCCGCCCGCAGTTTCGCGTTGCCGCCTGTAAAATCGGCTTGGAATCCAGTGTTGACGATAAACTGAATTGGCTTAGCGCTGAGCTTTCGTACGGCGGCGACCACCTTATCGGAGATCTTTCCGGCGCCCGAATTCACCAGCATGGGCCCTTGCTCGCCAACCTGCACGGCGATGTTCCCGCCGTCGCCGACCAGCATTGAGATATTCCCCTGGACGGGCAAGACGTGAATTTCACCGTCGTAGGGCGCCTGGTCGAAGGTGCGGTGGGTTCGCTCCGGCGCCGAAGAAGGAACCAACTCCGCCTCCGCCTCGGCCTCCGCTGCCTTTGGATCGCTCAACTTGTCGAGCAACTCCGGGTACATGGTTTCCGGGCCTCCGAGCGTACCCAGGAACGGAATTTTATTGTGATCGGCGAATTCGCGAGCGAACGGATGCCGGCCCCAGAAGTAACTATCCACCTGGTCCTCGCGCCGCCCGATGATCTGCTCTCCATCGTCGCACGCATAGAGCCAGTCATCGGGTTCTTTGATGTTTCTGCCAAGAGTGTACGTCCGGCTGAAAGGCTCAGCCAAATACACGGGATCGTTCACCACAGAAAGGTACGTGATTCGATCGCCGTGCCGGATGAAGTGTTCCACCAGAGTGGCTTCATCGCTCTGTGGGACGCCGTTGGCGCGAATCCACCCCCGCTTCAGGTGTGTCGTGTAGACGGTGAGAGCGTTGCCCTCGTACTTGCCGGTCGAGAATCCGGCCCAAGTGTGCTGCGCATAGGCGGGAGGATGCGGGCGATTGTCCATCCAGATGGTACGGGTGCCTTCGCTGATCTGCCAGTAGTGCTTGATCGCCACCAGACGCTGCGTGTCCGGATCGCGCACCTCCCAGAAGCGCAGGTTCCCGGGCTGGTCATAGGTGTAAGGCGGCACGTAGCCCATGCACTGATGTTGCCGGCCCTGGATTCGCGAGGAATTCCACGCGAGCGCGTACAACCGGCCTGCTTCATTGAGCGGAAGCCCTCCGTATTCCACCAGCGCGCCCGAAGCAGTGAACAATCCGGAATCTTGTCCCGGCTGCGGGTACCAGGTTCCGGAAATGTCGATGCCTGCCGGTTGTCCCGTATGCCCGGCGAAGTCCAGTCCCTGGGCGAAGACCAGCGCAGTCCATAGCAAGGCAAGCGACGCGATCAACGCCACCAATATCCCCGTTTTTTTCATTTGTCCACCTACTTCACCGTGCAAGGCCGTGGCTTCCACCCGGCACCGTCCTGTTGTTTTCTGTAATGGGAAGAGGTCACGAATGGCTGAAAGAGATAGACAGGGTCTTCGACCGTGGTTGTAACCACCAGATAGGCGTTGCCATCGGGTTCGTTCACGCGATCAAGGTATTCGGTGAGCGTAGCATTCGCGCTGTACGGCACTCCGTTCTTGCGCAGATAGCCGGGGCGCAGATGGGTAGTGACTACCTTTAACGATCCGACCGGCGCGGCACCCCTTCCCACAGGAACCAATTCCCATGATGCTTTCGAATAGCCCTGCCAATCTCCGCCGCCTGTTTCGACAGAATTGAAGCGCAGCAATCGCGTCTGCTCGCCATTGTCCGCATCGATCCTCAGCGTATTGTCATCCTGCCAGGTGATGCGCAGGCGCCCAGGGACGCGCATGATAGCCGGCGCGCCGTAGCTTTTGCATTGCTCGCCGGCGGCTTCATCCTTGGCGGGATCCCAGGCGTCCGCGATTTTCCGTCCGGCCGGATTCAGCAGAATGCCGTTATAGTCGCCCTTGAGCGGCGTGACCATGCGATACCGCCAATCTTCCGTGACCACCGATACCCAGAAGCCCGTGATGTCGTATAGCGCGGCTGCTTTAGCCGTTCGCGGCGGCGCCGGACCAGGGCCAAATTGCGCGTTGACGCTTAATGTGAGCAGCAGAGCAGCCCCAGCCAGACGCATCGCCATCAGATTCCCTTCCGCCTGGCGATGTTGACTTCCGTGCAGGCACCCATGACTTGAAGGAATTTCTGATACTCGCTCCTTCCGACCACAAACGGATTCGGATCGCCGGGTTTTCGCGTCTTCAACTTGTCCAGCTTTGGTTGAATGGGATCCATCAGCGGATGATTCTGCAGCTCCACTTCAACTTTCGCCCTTTTGGTTTCCTCCTCGAAATGGGTCACCGATTTCGCGTAAGTCTGCAAGCCTTCGTCGGAAACGAAACCGGGCGTCAGAACGGTACCGGCGTACATCGCAGCCATGTACGTCTTTCCGTTATCTTTCACCGGAAAGATAAAGCCCATCGAGCCTGGCGTATGCCCCGGAACGGCGAATGGAGTCAATTTGAAATCGCCCAGCACCACCGGTTGCCCCTCTACAAGCACCTGATCATGTTTCGGTAACGGTGCTGGAGGGCCCTTGCCGCCGCGCGCTGGAGCGTGTTCCATCAGTTGCCAGTCGGCTTCCGAGATATAGATCTTTGAGCCGAAATGCTCTTGAAAATATTTTGTGCCTCCGAAATGATCCGCGTGCCCGTGCCCGACGACGATGATTTTCACCATCGCGGGATCCAGACCGAGCTTCTGAAATCCAGGGAGGAGTTGCGTTTCCGTTTGGTCCGGGGACAGCGAATCGATCATCAGAAGCCCCGCGGAGGTTTTGATCACATACACCACGGTGCCCTGGTTGCCGATCACGTACACATCGTCAAAGATTTTGGTTGGTTCAATCGGCGGATCCGATGGGCTGTTCGGACGAGGAGCCTCGCAGAAGAAGTGCTCTTCCCCGGCCCACCTTGGGCCTCCCACCTTTTTCGCCTTGGCGATAAGCGCTCTCACCGCATCTGAGTCTGGCTTCGCAGGGGCTGACGAAGGCGGCGCCTGGCAATAGAGCAGGTCACTCAGAGCAGTGCGGAGAATATTGCAACGGCGATTGCGTTCTTCATGGGTTTCCTTTATGAATCACTCCGCCCGCGGGATCGCGAATTCGTTTATCGAAAAGATCTACTTCATCGGCGGGAGCGCAGACGTCCTGGAGCAGGCCCGTCCACCCGTCTACGGTTTTGATGGTGTCCTTCTCCAGCCTGCGAAACTTCTTCAAGTCGCTGGTCCACGGTGCGGTGTAGATCTTGGGATCGTTGATCGTCATCGTGAGCTCGAGCACGTCGTAAGCGGTGCGCCGGTAACGCTCTTCGAGCACCATGTCGGCGCTGTGAGGGTAACCGTACTGATCCACCCAAGTTCTTTCGTCCACGCCGGTGGTGGTGACGACGAATGTGTCTCCATCCCAGTGCGCGGTCGAATAACCCCACCAAACAGGTAGATCCGGATCCATCAATGGCTTCCGCCCGTCCGTCCAAAGCACTCGCGTACCCCAGCCCCATTCGAATTGTTGAAGGACGCGATCCGGCAAGACGCTCATTTCCATGGGATCGACATAGATGAGCGCTCGCGTCGGACCCATCGGATTGCAGTGCTGATAAGGATCGCTGTCGTTGGCGGGAGGCACAGCGCGCCGCCGTCCAATGGGTTCCTCAGGATGCGCCGCGGCATCCGCGCTTCCCAGCAATCGGCCGTAGGATGGCTCGTTCTTATCGAACAGCTTTTGTCCCAGCGCTGTGAGCGGCGGGACGTGCACGCCATAGCCACGGTCCCCACAATCGCGGCAGGTTCCGCCTCCGCCGTATCCGCCGGGAGAACCGTTCCGCGTCCAGATGCCGGAGATGTCGTGCTTATCATAGGGCTTGCCGTCGTTAGCGGGATTATGCGCCAGGATCCCGCGGGGGCGTTGCGCGAAAGCGGTTGCTGCTAACACACAGATGAGCGTGGCGTCTATGAATTTTGTCACGTTCGAAACCCTCATTCCTGCTTCTTTTCAGAGCCAGGCTTTTGTTCCGAACCCGGGGCGGGCGATGCTCCTCCCCGCGGTACTTCCCCGGGGCCGCCACCGGCGACGCCGAGCAGCACTTCGCCTTTGTCGTTCAGCAGCTTCAGAATCGCGCCGACTTTGGTGCCCGCGCGCGCCGGAGCCAGCGTTATGGTGATTTTCGTGCCGGGCTCTAACGCCGCTTCCGACCGCCTGCGTCCCCAACCGCCCTGGATCAACTGCGCCGGGTTCGGATAGAACTCAGCGCCCCAGTGCGTCACTTCACCCTTGTCATCGGTGGCGTCGAAGAACAATTGAGGGTGCGGATTCGCATAGTGGAACTCCGTGACGGTTCCTTGTAGCGTGACTGGATGGGACAGATCGTACGATGCGCCAGTGCCGTGATGCGCAGCCATCGGAAGCGCCGATGCGAGTGCTGCAATCAAGGCGAGACTCAATTTCGTTGTCATGACATCCTTTCTATTGCGCCGGATGGGCAGGCGCCAGAACGGCGGGAGCCGGTTTGCCAAATCTTGAATCTGGAATAGCGAGGTCGGCTTGAATTTGCTGCACTCGCCAAATCGATTGGCCGTCGGTCCAAGTTATGGTCCATTGATACGGCAGCTTTTGGCCGTTGAGGTCGCGATAGTCGGCGTAATCAATCTGATATGGATTCGTGCCGACGATCGTGCCCGAGTATCGCAATTGGCGAACCAGCAGGCCGCTCTTCAAATCGAAGAAAAGCTTCACTCTGGTTCCGTCGGGCGCGCTACCCGAAATCACCTGCACGTCTTTGTCGCCGACGCTGGTCTGCGGGAATCCTGAGCGCCATCCGCGCAAAGCCTGCTTGATCTGCGCCGGGAAAATACAATTCAGCATCCAGGCGCGCCCCGTCGGTCTCCGCTCCCGGCGCCAGCGGAAGCAGCAGCACTGGATTGTTCGGTGAAGCGATCCATCCCTCATGACCGTCGTACACCGTTGCGCTGTCTCCATTCTGCGTATGAACGATAGTGGCCATCTGCGCCGGAGCCTTTACCCACAACTCGAACGGGACCTGCTGATGATAGGTCTCATAGCCCTCGTAGGTTCCCTGAATGTGAAAGCTGGTGTGATTGGAGTTCGCCGCGCCCGATGCCGCGATGAACTTGTCTAAGATCTGCTCCGCCGATGGACCGGGAACGGCTTGCGGAGGAACTTCGATTTCGTTGGGATCTTCTTCGGGAGTTCCGTACTGCAGCGCAAGGCTGGGAATCGACTTGGGACGCTCGTTGCCATGATGACAGGAGTAGCAGGTAAGCACAGGGCGGCCGCCGAAGTTGTTCTTGTTGATGGTATTGACCATCCTGATCATGTTTCGCGCGATTTGTTTGCGCGGAACGTCCACGGCGAACTTCTTCCAGTCCTGGAGGCTTTCCGGCACATGGCAGAACACGCAGTTCAGGCCGAGCGACGCCGCGAAGAAACCCATGGTGCCCATAAATTCGCTCACCGGGATTCCTTTCAACACCTGAACATTGCTGAACACCTGCTCAGCCATAGGCTGCTTGTCCACCGTAACCGGCTGCGCTAGAAGCACACCGGTACAAACGGTCACGCTAACTACCAACTGGGCGTATCGAACGGTCACGAAAAAGCGAGTATAGGCCTTAACGTTGATTCGGCACAATCGATTGTTTCGATGATTTGTATCGGTGTGGCCGATACTTTGACTGGTTTACGAAGCTGCCGCGCCGTAGGCACCCACTTGAGTTTTGCTGTTGCGGAGCGCGTCGAAGCTGAGCGCTCCGGCGCCATAAACAGCCACGAACAAAAAGACCACCAGATACATCAGCGTCTCGTTGCCTCCGTTGTGGATGGGCCAAACTCCGCGCGGCGCCGAGGCGACGAAATAAGCCGCGGCCAGCTCAATGCAAACGATCGCGGCCGAAATGCGGGTGAACAAACCGACCAGAAGCAGGAGCCCGCCCACGATTTCCAACCAGCCGACAAATGCCGGGAGCCTGTCGATCGCCAATGGGATGACGGCGGCTCGTCCCGCGGATTTGCTGAGCACGCCGAAAACATGCCGGCATCCGTGAAGACAGAACATGAACGCGAGGATCACTCGCGCGATAGCTCGTCCCCATGGCTCCCATGGATCCAGCCTACGCGCCCAGCTGTTTTTCCCAGGCGATCCATCGGTCGATGGCCCACGGGCCAGGACCGGCGGTGACCAGCCACAAGTAAGTAAAGCAGAATATGACGGCCTCCTCGCCCCCGTTGCTGATGGGGAAAAATCCACGCCCCGCCCACTGATCGAAATACGCCACCGCCATCTGACCAGCCGAGAATAAAGGCCGCGAGACGCGTGAACAGACCGAAGGTGATCAACGTTCCGCCGATCACTTCGAGCGGCCCGGCAAACCCATGCAGCGTCAGAAAATGATGATCGATCTGTCCGCCCGCGAATCCCCAGAGTTTCTCGGCCCCGTGTTGGAAGAACAGCAAGCCCGGTCGCGATGCGAATTACGCTTAAAAGTCGCGAGTTCACGAGTGCGCTTCCGCGGGCCTGCTCAGGATCTGCGACGGATCGGCGCCCACACGTCCGGAAAGAGCGTCCTGCGCCGCGGCCATCGAAAAATCGAAATGGATGCTGGGCAGGGCGCCGAAAGGTGAATCGGGATTATCGAGCTTTGGATCTGTGATCAGCGCCTCGGTGGCGCCAAATACCGTGTCCGAATCAATGTGTTCGTCGCCCGCCATGTAGAGTGCGGTAATCACTTCGCGGTGTCCCGGCGCACCGACAAGAAAGTGGATGTGGGCGGGGCGCCAGCCGTGCCGTCCCTGCGCTCGGACCAGATCTCCGACGGGCCCGTCCATCGGAATTTTATAGCCGCACGGTTTGATCGTACGAAAGTGATATCGGCCTGCCTCGTCGCTGAAGAAGCGGCCACGAAGTTCCATTTCGTTTGGATCTTGCTTCTGCAGATCGTAAAAGCCATTTTCGTCCGGTTGCCAGACTTCGATGGAAGCATGGGCAATGGGCGACCCGTTCGAATCCATCACGCGACCGTACACGCCGATCTCCTCTCCCGGGCAGTTGTCGGCGATCGACTGGCCGAGTTCGAACGTCGGCGAATCTTGCCTGTAGAAGGGGCCGAGCAGGCTCGACTTGGTGCTCTCCTCAATAGCGCGGCGATCGTGCAACGAATTTACCAGGCTGCTGAGGCCGAGGGTGTCGGAAAGCAGAATGAATTCCTGCCGGTACTCGGTACAGGCGTGTCCGGTTGCGGTGAGAAACTTGAGGCCCTCAATCCACTCGTCGGGCGTCAGATTCACCTCCCGCGCGAAGGCGTGGAGGTGCCGCACGGCAGCGTTCATAAGTTCCTTCAGCCGTTCGCTCTTGGTGCTGGCCATCTGGTCGATCACCGCATCCGTTATTGTGAGTTCGTCGATCGCTCGAAGCATGCTTCTTCCTCTCGCTGAAATTTGCAGAACATGATACACCACTCGTCCGGCGGCACAGCGATAGCAAGCATCGACAAGACCGATAGTAAGGCGTCGTGGATGAAAACGAACACGTCGTGGAGCGGTTCACGATGACAGCGCCTGACACGATCGTCTATGAGACGCGTATCGATGATCCCACCGTGTATTCGCAACCTTGGACCGTGCGTGTTCCCCTGCGGCGTCAACCCAGGGGCACCGAACTGATCGAATACGACTGCATCGAAGGAGAGCGGGATGAGATTCATTTTCCGGGCTCGCAGAAGAAACCTTAGGTACAGTTTGGTTCTGCCCGTGCTCTTCATCGCGGCAAGTGGATGCGCCTGGCCGCAGAACCAGGGAACGGACCTGCGAGGCATCTGGATGGCTGAGAACAATGCGGACGCCAGCCTCGAACACACCCATGTCATTGTCGATCCGCCGGACGGCAAGATCCCGTATCGGCCTGAGGGGGCCGCACAACAGAAGCAGAATTTCGCAAATCGGGTGACGGCCGATCCGGAAACAAAATGCTTTCAACCCGGGGTCCCGCGCGCCGCCTATCTGCGATCTCCGTTTCAGATTTTCCAGAACGATCGCGCTGTGTACCTCGTCTATCAGGACGCTCATTGGTACCGTATCATCTACCTGAATGGCAGCCCCCACAATGAGGGGCTTCCGTATGCAATGGGCGATTCGCGCGGCCGCTGGGAAGGCAACACGCTGGTGGCCGACGTCACGAGCTTCAGCGACACAACCTGGCTGGACGCCGCGGGAACTCTTTCCAAGTTCGAAAAGCCCAACCGGGTATCAGACGAACTTTAAAAAGACCTGGGAGCGAACTCTTCGGAAGGCTGGCATTACCTATTTCCGGCTGTATGATCTCCGTTCCACGCACGCTACTCGTCTCAGTGCGGGGGGAGTTGCGGACGAGTGGTTCACACAACTCCTTCGCCAGACGGACGCGAAGGTATTCAAGAAGTACTCGCAAATGAAGTTGCAAATGAAGAGGGAGGCGTTAGCCAAGCTAAATCGCAAGGCCAACGAGCAGGATTGTGCTTAGGGCGTTTTGATACGGTATTACGGGACCGATCGGGTTTTGATACGGTTCTGATACGTTTTTTGAATTGAGGAGCGGGAATCGCCCGGGAGCCGATTTGGCAAGTTGCTGATTCAAAAGGATTCAATGGTGGGCGCGGCAGGACTCGAACCTGCGACCTCCTGCGTGTGAAGCAGGCGCTCTAACCAACTGAGCTACGCGCCCTGGGTGATCAAACTTTTTTTAGTTTATCAGCTTCCCCAGTTTATCAACTTATCCATTACATCTCCTAAGGCAAAGCATCTACAGCCAACACCGAGGACGCAGCCTAAAAACTACTGACCGTTCTAAGGTGGCCTGTAGACACTCTCCGTAGCGTCCGATCTTTAATTGGTAAGTGCAAGCCGAAGTACTAGCGGAAGTCCACGTGTGCCCGTCTCGCACCGGCGCATCCGCTTTTCGGAAAGGCGCCACTCCGGCGAGTGGCGTAAGGGCGATTCTCGGATGAAGTCCATCGGCAAGTATCAGGTGATCGACGATCTGGGCGGCAGCGCGGCAGGGGAAACCTATCGGGTTCGAGACGCATTTCGCCATCGTGAGTTCGCCGTCAAAGTTCTCCATGCGGTCCCCGGCCTCAGCGAAGAGGCGAAAGAGCAATTCTGCGGGCATCTGGCGTCCTGCGCAGAACTTACCCACCGCCATATCGCCAAGGTTCATGATTTGGGCGAAGTGGACGAGGGGATCTTTATGGCCACCGAGTGGCGCTCGGGGATGGACCTCCGCCGGTTCATGGCGGAGAACCAGGAGCTGCCGCTCGATCAAAAGCTGGCGTTAATGGCTCAAGTGGCCGAGGGGCTCGCGTTCGCCCACTCGCGCGGGATCGCGCATGGGAACCTGAAGCCGAGTAACATCTTTGTAGACGCCGCGCACGACGTAAGCATTCTGGACTTTGGCATCGCCAAGTGGCTGGCGGCTTTGCTCGCAGCCGGCAGCCGTCCCGAAGGACTGGTGGCCAACTATCTGGCCCCGGAGCAAATCCTGGGGCAAACCTTCGATGCCCGTTCCGATATTTTCGCGCTGGGGCTGATGCTTTATGAATTCGCGTCGGGAAAATATCCGTTCTCGGCCGATCCTGGTCTGATTCCCCGTGAGATCGTGCATAGCGAGCCCGCGCCGTTGAGCTCCCCGGTTCCCCAGGAGCTGGAACATTTGCTGGCGCGCGCGCTCAAGAAGGACCCGGAACAGCGCTTGCAGACCGCGGAAGAGTTTGCGTCGGGCCTGTACCTGGCGGCGCAGCAGCTTCGGCGCGCGGCTTTCGCGGCAGCGCCTTCTGAACCGGCGTCAGAGGACCAGATCGCCGAAGAGCCGATGGTCGATCAGCTTCCGCCCGCGCTGACGCCCGAGCCGGTGATTCCAACACCCGCGCCCGTGCAGGCACCCCCGCTAGCGTTTGACGCGTCTCGATATCCTGAAGCCGTCCCGCAACAAGTGCCGGAGCCGCCGGCGCTCACGGCGGCGCCCCGTGTGCGCGAGCGGCCGCAAGATGCCGAACCCGCGCCACAGCCTTGGAGTGCGCGCTCTTACGCCGCCGGCGCGGCTCTTGCATCGGCGGCCGGTCCGAACCTTGCGAAGCAACCCGCGCCTCCAGCCCCCGTGTATCAACCGCCGGAGCCGCCGCCCTTTCAACCTCCTCCGTCATTTCTGAGACCAGCTCAGCTTCCCCCGCCCCCGCCGCCCAGGCCGCAGGCCGGCAAAATGACGAAACGCGTGCTGATTGCCGTGGTGGGACTGTTTCTGGCCGCCGGCCTGGTCGGTTCGCTTATATCCCGCCAAAATCTGCGTGCCTCGCAGAACCGGAGTCATGCCGCTCCGCCAGCACCCGCGCCGGAAGTGGAGACGCCGGTTGTCAGACCTTCCAGTCCTCCGCCATTGGCCGCTCCCGAGGCCCATGCCCCGAAACACGAGGAGCCCGCTCCGGATGAGGCAGTCAATCCCGAAATCACCGCCCGGCAAGTTTTGAACGGCCCGGTTCGAACGCTTTGGGAGTCCGGCCGCTACGCGCAAGCGCTGCTGCTCGTGGAAAGGGTCTTGGCCGGCGACCCCAACGATGAAGAAGCGCGCGCTTGGAAGAAGAAGATTCGCGAAGCGCAAGCCGCGGAAGCAGCTTTGAAATAGAACCTTATGAGACGCCTGATCCACTCCACCATTTGGGCCGCCGCGCTCGGTATGGCGCTGGCTTCCCTTCCCGCGGTTGCCGCTCGCGATCAGAAGCCGCACGGCAAGAAATCCTCTGATCCGTTCCTGACCGGCGACCCGTTCACGCTCGATCAAGTGCTCGTTCTGCTGAAACAGGACGCCATTCCACTGCGCCGCCGCAAGGAAGCCATCGAAAGCCGGGGGGTCTCATTTGCCCTATCCTCCGACGCGCTTGCCAGGCTGGAGTCGACCGGCGCCTCCGACGACATTCTGGACTTGATCAAAAGCAAAGCCAAACCTGTGGCGCCGCCTCCGGTGGCTCCTAAGCCCCTGGCCAAAGGCATGCTGAGTCTCTCCTGTGAGCCGGCCGAATGCCAGGTGAGCCTGAATGGCACCCCGATGGGACCAACGGCCGGCGGCAAGCTGGAGTTGGCTGGATTGACGCCCGGCAACTGGGTGGTGGATTTCGCCAAGGAAGGCTTCCTCAGCCACCAGAGCAGTGTAATGGTTGAGCCAGCCAAGAGCACCACAGTAACCGCGACGCTCGGGCTGGACCCGGCCGCGCGCGAAGCTTTCGGGAAACAGTTATTCCAAAAGATGATTCGGGCGCTGGGAGGCGACGAGGGCTTGAAGACGCTCGGCTCAGTGGAAGCCTCCGGCAGCACCACGCTCTGGGGTCACGATGGCAACAGCGTTCGCTGGACGCTGCTGATGCGAAATCGCACCGATCGCGCATTGTTTCAAGCCAAAGCGGGCCGCATCCTGCATGAAGTGATGTTTGAAGGAAGCGAGTTCAAGGCCAGCAAAAACCTCAAGGGAGACGACGCGCTTCAACTGCCCACCGACTTCGGCATGATTCGCGATAATCAACTGCCCGCCTTGATTGCGCGCCTGGCAGGTCCCAATTACAAGCTGGTGGCGAATCATCCCACCCCGGTGGCAGGCGAGGACTATTCCATCCTGGCTGTGTCCGGAACCGATAAAATCTCGATCGGCTTAGACGCGAGTTTGCGCCCGCAGCGAGTGAAGATCGCGACCGACGCCGGTATCGGCTCGGTGTTGATCACCTACTCCGACTATATCCAGAACGGCAATGCTTTCTACCCGAAGACCATGTTCATCAAGCCCGACTCGCAGCCGCAAGGCATCGAAGTTCGCTTCGACAAGGTGGAGTTAAACCCCAACTTGAAGGACATCGACTACCGGCTGCGCGGCAAGATGCTCCTGGACCTTGAAAATTGAGATCGCCTCTCCCGCGCGGTGCTAAGAAACATCAGCGTCGACAATTTCGAACCTTTTCGAAAGTTCCTTCGTCAAATACTATATGGTGATGGAAGTTTCGGCTGAGATTGAGTATCGTTCCGCCTTCGAGGATTTCTCCCGCAAGGCCCAGCAGGTGCAGTTTCTGACCGAACATCCCACGGGTGATCGGGAAGCTTTCGAAACCGCTCTACTAGAGTTGGAGAAGGCGCACTTGGCATATAACGACGCCCGCGATGCATTCGTACGGACGTTGATGCCCGCTTCCGCCGGGGCACAACCCAATCCAGGCGGCGCCAGTCAGGATCACAGCGAAGACGTCCAGGCCATCGCGGAACTCCTGTGGGAAGGCGCGGGACGTCCCACCGGCACAGCTGAAGAGGACTGGCGGCGCGCCGAAGCCATCGTTAAATCCGCCATTGCGTCGGCGTCCTGCGACGAATAGCCTCTTCCTCTAGCCCGCGCCTTTCAGTTAGCTGGCTCTGGCTGACCGCCCGGCGATCGCCTCAATTTGCTGGAGGTGATTTCGATCGTGCCCCGCCATGGTTTCAACAATGGTCTGAAACGTCATGGTGCCGCGTTCGGGATGCGTCACCGGCTTGGACAGATCGGCCTGCTTCACAGACCGGATCAACGCGATGTTCCAAGCGCGCAATGCCGTTAATACAGCCAGCGCGAGCGATGCGTCGCACGCCGGATAGCTCTTAGCCCAGAGATCCTGATCGAAGGGCTGGATCACGTGATGATCTTCGGCCAGCGTCTGCCGCAGGCGGAAGGCAAACACCATTTCGCCGTCGGCGAGATGCGAAATGATATCGCGCACGCTCCACTTGCCGGCCGCGGGCTGTGTTTCCAGACGGTCGGGCCCGATCTTTTCCACCAATTGCGCCACTCGGCGCGGCGTCTCTGAGATTACATCCAACGGCGTACGGTCGCCGATGAGACTTGCCCAGGGGTTCATGGGATGAAAGTAGCACGTCCGAGAGCTGCAGTCTGTGGCGCCGCTAAGGCTTGTCGGGCTTCTCTTTGGTCTGATCGTCCGGCAGCGCATCCGGAGTGTCGAACTTGATGGTGGACCCGGTTTCGAACTTGCCATACAGCCGGAACTCGATGTCGTTCTTGTTCATGAAGCGGTCCATTTTGGAAGTGAGCACTGCCTTCAGCGGCAGCATGTACTGCGCATCGCCGATGGTCTGAAAATCATAATCCAGCGATTCGTGGGCGTCGCGAATAGGAAAGTCGGAAGGAATGTTGTAAGGATTCAAGGTGATCTTGGTCACCATCTTGGTATCGCGATCGATATAGACCAGCCCGCGGTACGCCGGGACAATCTCCCTGCCACTTTCGGTTTCCTTGATGTGATATTGCGAGTATTCCTGCGCGATGTCGTAAGCAAAAGCGTAGGTGCGCCGGCCGCGCAGAGTGGCCCAATGATCCCAGGAAAACTGCGCCAGACTTTGCGGATTGAAGATATCGCTCATCATGGTGCCGAATTCACCGGCCGAAACGGTTCCGCCGAGCTGCTCCATCTTGACGTTGGTCACGGGCTGATCGTTTTTCATGGTCACCTGGTAATCCTCATGCTGGCCGTTGTAGGTCAGCCGCGCCGTGATGGTGTCCAGGTGATACCAATTGGAACCCGTGCCGCCGCTGTCGACATAGCGCCGCGTCACTTGCACACAGATGAAGTTGGGCAGGCTCTTGGTGTAGTTCAAGACGTATTCGCGCGCGTCGTCGATGATCTTGGCCTGTTCGATGGAATCGGGCGGTGGAATGGGAACCACGACGGGCTTGGGCGCAGGCGGAGCGGCTTCCGGAAGACTTACCGAAGCATCTCCTAATTCCTTCAGCGCGGCAACGGTTTTGGGACCCGCGCCCAAGCTTTGCAGATCTTCGATCGTACGGTCGTCGAGCTTTTCCACCATTTTCACGTGGCGCAAAGTCTCGGCTACTTCTTTGTCGGATTGTTTTAGCTGGACGGCGGAGCGGATGAAATCCGTGAGTTTTTCCACGGTCAGCGCCATTTGTTCGGCGCCCAAAAGCACAAGAGCTGTCAGCAGCAGTAGCAGGCACCGCATAATTCGTCCGCTAGACCCATGGTAATTCTTCCGCGGGCGGTGTGCTGGCCGTCGAGATCGGCGCACGAGCGCTGGTCCCGAGGAAATCAACTGAGCTTAACCAGGAACAGTCAGGCCTGCTTGTGAAACACCAGGACGTCGTCCTGCGTCACTTGCGGAACGATGGATGTCGTGTCCACGGTCAGGGTCTTGCCGTCGTCGCTCAGCTTCATTCTGTACCGCATCACGCGGTCGCCTTTGCTTTCCATCTCCACCAGCATCGGTCCGTTGTACCAGAACGACGCGGTAGCCTTATCGCCGCTCACCTTGCACTGCTTGCCGTCGGTGGTGCACTTCAGCTCGGTTTTCTTCGCGGCCCCATCTTCGCTTTCGCTGATCTGAATGGAGCTGTCATCTTCGTTGATCACCCAAGTTGCACCGCCCACTTTCACGGTGTGCAGTTCACTCTTCGAACTGTCAAACTGCCAGGTACCGGAGAGATTGGGCCGGTCTTGCGCAAGCGACGGCAGACTGAAAACAGCGAGCGCCGAACACGCCAGCAGAGCAGCAGCATTCCTCATGGGAAAAACCTCCTGGCAGATACTATAGTGCAAATCGAACTGCCCTGGGTAACCACCAGCTCAACCACCAGGTCAACCCCGAGGTCAACGGTGCGGCGAAACTCTCCAGGGCGCGTGCCTGTGCAGCTCGGTAATGGTGGAAGTACTCGCGGCGGGCGTCGAAGAACCGACGCCAAATCCGATGACAAAAGCGTCCACGTTTCCGGCCAGGGTGGCCCGCTCGGGACCGCCAAACGGAGCCAGAATCGCATAGGTCGAATAACCCGCCAGATACATATCGCCTTTCGCATCGAAATCCACCCCGTAGGCAACTTGCAGGCCATCGGTTCCCAAATAAGTGAAGTAGCCGATTCCCGCGGCTCCATCCTTGGAAGGGTCCAATTTCAGCCCGAAAGCATCGATGCTGCCGTCGTAACCGGCCTGCAACGCGCCGCTGGTGGAAGGCAGTCCGGCCGATTCGGTATAACCGCACAGGTACAAAATACCGCTGCTGTCTTCCTTCAGGTCCATGGCCGCATCCGGCCCGGCACCGCCGAAATATGTGGAGTAAACCAATTGCCGTTTTGCGGTGTCGAGCACGGCGACAAATGCATCCGTATCGCCCCCGTATTTCGTCTGGAACGCACTGCTTGTCACCGGAAAATTCGGCGACAGCGTATATCCGCTCAAAATAATCCGGCCGGACGGATCCAACACCAGGCTGGTTGCCTCGTCGATGCCAGAGCCGCCCAGGAAGCTCGAATACAGCAAGGCGTTCGCGCCTAATGCAGGATTGAGATGAATGATATAGGCATCGCCGTCGCCGCCATAGGCGCCTTGATAGGGATTACCCTCGATCCAGATATCCGGCGAATACGTGCCGCCGGCCACCCATGCCGTCCCGTCTGGCGCTACCGCGATGCCATAGGCTTCGTCCCAATGCGTGCCTCCGAAGTACATCGAATAAATCTCGGTCGCGCTGCCCGATTTAGAGGGGTCGAAAACAGCCAGGAACATGTTTTGCACGCCGATGAGCGAAGTCTGGAAACCGCTCGCATTCGGCAGATCCGTAGATTGCGTATCGCCGCTAACCCAGATCTTCCCGGCCGAATCCACCGCGATCGCCTGGCCGCTTTCCAGCAAGCTCCCTCCGTAGAACGTCGAAAAAGTCAGCGTTTGCGTGGGACTCATCCACAGGACAAAGGCATCCGACGCGCCGGTGCTACCGCCGATCGCCGTTTGCGCAGCATTCGCCACCGGAAAGGTACCCGAGGTAGTGGAGCCGGTCATATAGACGTCGCCATTCGGGCCAACCGTCATGCCATTGAGGATATCGGTGGCGTTTCCACCGAGATAGCTCACATAGATGACCTGCGAACTCACAGGCAGCCCAGGATTAACGACAGCTAAAAAGACGTTCTCCGTTCCATTGTTGGCAGTTTGATACGAGCTTCCCACCAGCGGCAAGTCCGGGGAGAAGGTGTTACCTCCGATGTAGACCAGCCCGTTTGAATCGTGACCGATGGTATATGCAATGTCGGAATACGATCCCCCAAAATATTGCGCAACCGTAATCACCGGATCGATCACCAGCGCGCGCGAGCGATCGTAAGCGCCCAACTGGAATCCATAGGATCCGTCGGCATTCTGGCGATAGCGGCTTCGAACCGAATGCCGCGCTCCATCGGCGCCGGTTTGATAGGCCACGGGTTGCTTCTGGATCAACTCGGAAACCAGAGAACCATGACGATCCACGTGGGCGCTATCCAGCCGCAGCCGGATCCTTTGCGGGTCGGCGCCCGGATTCACGGTGAGATCGTATTCCAGTTCCCTGCCATTGCCGTAGTAGACCAGATCAATGCCTCGGTACAGGCCGGGCACTTCCAGGCGGCCGAAGTTAGGAACCGCGCGGCGCCATTTCGAGCGATCGTTGCCGAAGTACAGATTCGTCGTGGAATTGAGCAACTGCGCGCCTTGGATGTGAGCGGCCGGGTTGGATCCCTCGAAACTCAGACGAACATCTTTTTTCCCGCTGCGCAGAACGGCCTGCTGTGAGGTGAACTCAAAGCGGAAGCGGGCATCCCGCGCGACAAAAGTCGCCGGATTACCCGTGGACCAGCTTTCAGAAGGTTCAAACCGCAGCGGCGCAATGGCCAGCGTTCGCACCGGGTTGGATTCAGCGGCCGCGAGACAGGCGCAGGCCGCCAGGCATAGAAAAGGAACGCGAAGTTTTAATTGCATGTCGAGACGAATGACGCTAACGACGTATCCACCACGCAACAGGTTAACGGAAAAACGTCCTGAAGCCCACTTTCCCGCCTGTCACCGCCTGCGCGGTTACAAAAGTTGACAATGTTTGTAAACACTGAGAACGAGTTTATCGTAACGGAGGCATCCCGCATAGCGTCTGGCGAACTAAGGATGTATCTGACCAGACTTGCACTCATCGGCATTACGGGCACGGCATGCGCCGTGATGCTTCTCGCGTCCGACTTTTGGAAAACCAAAGATTCCAGCCAGTGGAATGACGACGAGGTCAATAAAATACTGAGCGATTCGCCCTGGGCGAAGGCCAAGACGATTGAACCTCAACGGTCCCAGACGGGACGTCGAGGCATGGGTCGCCGGGGTGGTTTTGGATTTCCTGGCGGCGGTCTGGGTGGAGGATATCCGGGCGGTGGTTATCCCGGCGGCGGCTATCCAGGCGGCGGAGGCGGCTATCCGCAACAAGGCGGCGGCTACCCAGGCGGAGGATCGGCCAATGGCGGTGACCCTTCGCAGAACGAACCGATGAATCTCACCATCCGCTGGGCCAGTGCCGAGCCGATTCAGGCAGCCTTGAAGCGCCAGGGCGCCTTGGCTTCCGACGAATTGAAGGCAGTGGCGGCCTCCACCGAGAAGTATTACGTCATCACCGTGCTTGGACTGCGCATGCCGCGCCAGCGCAGCAGCACCGTGGATGCGGACGATCCGGACGCCGGCGGGGGCAACAATGACGACAACGAAGACAATGGCCAGCGCCGTGGCCGTAATCGAGGCAATGATGCTCTGCGTTCGCAGCTTCTGGACGCCGCGCAACTCGCGCCTAAGGGCAAGAGTTCCATCTACGCCCAGGACGTCCAGATCGTGGGCCCCGGCGGCATCGACGGCGTACGGTTCCTGTTCCCGCGCACCACTCCCATCAGCGCCAACGATAAGGAAGTGGAATTCATTCTCAACGTCCGGCGCATCAAGGTGGACGAGAAGTTCAAATTGAGCGACATGCAGTACGAGGGCAAGCTCGCGTTATAGGCGTTTGGCCGCGGTAGCGGGCCAGCTCGAAATATATACTGGGTTGGGAGGCTGCAGGCCGCGCATCACTACAAATACATGGTGGCAACGGTCCGCAGGGAGCTTGTCACGCTCGCGAACGGGCAGTTCATATTTCGAAAGTAGCCGGACGTTGCGTCATGCCATCCAATGGTTTTGCAGTGGGCTGCTGCTGATCGCCCTGACGGGCAGCCTCGCATTTCCGCAAAGCCAAGCCGATGTCTTCGTATCGTTCGACCATATTGTTCTCCCACCGGCGGCCCGAAAAGACATCGACACCGCAATGCTGTACTTGCGATTGAAGGACAACAGCCGCAACCCGATTCAGGTGCTGGTTACCGCGCCTGAGGGCGGTGCGGAGGGCGTCGAAGTGGTGCATGAGATCGTGGAGGATGCTGGATCTCCCCAGTCCGCATCCGGTTGGATTTCCCCACCGGGACATTATTCACCAGTCAGTGAGTCGACGACGGCGGATATCCAGCCGCATACCGATCTGGTTTTCAGCGTTCCACTGAATCATGTGGGACCGTCCTGGCGCCTGCGGATCGCCTATGAGATTGCAGCTGGGAAGGCCAGCCCAGGGCGCGAACAGGAAGGCACGGTCGACTTCACGTGGGCAGGCGTCCCGGCCAACGAACGCGGCGCGTGGAAGAAGTGAACGGCTACTCGTCGCGCAGCACCATCATTGGATCCAGAAAAGTAGAACCGGCGCGATCGTCCCATACAGACCCGGGCCCACCCGCTCGCTCAGTGGGAACGAAGCAGCCAGCACCAACCCATCAAACCGGCGCGAGCAAGCCTGCGAACAGAAATGGGACACCGCGAGCTGAAAGCTTCACGCGAGATGAAAGCTTCAAAAGGTACGAACCTCCGACAGAGTATTTTATCGTCACCCGTCGCGGTGGGATTTTAACGCTGGGGCTGGGCGTAGTATCCGGTGCGCGTGAGCGCCTTGAGCCCGGGCTTGTCGATTTTGACATCGAGCGTATGATACTCGTCGGGACCGTCGCCAACCAGTGAGTCAAAGGTGAGGACGTAATAAGTATTCGCGTCAGCGATTGCCGACGCGATTTCGCCCGCTACGTCGTTATTGGAGTTGAGAACGCGGCCTCCCGATTGAGTGGCCAGAACCTGCAGCGCTGCGTTTCCAATCTGCGCCTGGCTAGCTTTTTTTACTCCTTTTACGAACTGCTCGTAATAGGAAGTCCGAAATCCCGTGGAGTCCGCGGTTCCCAATGGATCGATACTGTAAAGTGTAATGCGGGCCTTCCGCAGGCTGTCCGACATAGCGACAATGTTACCGAAAATGCTCCGTTGTTCTTTTGAGTCAAGCTCCTGGCTCGGGCCGGAAAGGTACGGCCAACCGGGGCTGAGCCAAATCACAAGCTTTCGTCCAGGTCTGGCTGCTTCCAAATCGGCCAGTTGCCGCAGCGCGTTGAGGGACAGCCCAATCCGGTCGCCAGCTCCATAAACTCCCTGCGATCTGGTAATGGAGCGCAGGCCGGCTTGGGTTTGATTTAAGTGCGCGGCCAGAGCGTTGCCGTCTTGAGTAGTGACGTTACTCATGGTCAATCCTGAATCGGTAAGGATTGCGATCGCCGTCGGGTGTGGAAGCTTATCGCCGGCGGATCGGAGATACTTTTCGATTTGCGCGCGCTCGAACGATACGTTGGTGAACCTTGTATTCACTTCATCGACGATAAAGATCACTTCCACCGGTGGCTCAGCGCTGGCGGGGCCCTGCACTGCCTCGAAAGACAGGATGTTTTGGGGCTGCTTGTTGTCGACCAGCTTGAAGTCCTGCTGCTGCAAGCCGGGGACCAGCTCAGCGGATTTATTGGTCACCACCACATCGAGCGTGATGGGCCGCTGCGCAAACGCAGAGACTGCCAAAAGGCCAGATAGACAGATCCAACGCACGCACCGGGTACGCATGGGGATTCACCTCATCTTCAGTTTAGAACCCGGATTGAATCGAGAAGGCGCGCGGGCGCGCTGCTAGACGGCGGGATTGGACTCGAAAGATTTGCGGGCGCGCTCAGCCTGCTTGGAGATGCGCAGGGTATCGATGGGGATCTGAAGGGTTGAAAACATCTCGCTGGTCTCGTTCAGGGCGAGGTCAACCAAGACACACAAATCCCGCACCGAGACCAGCACTGGCTGGCCGGCGGGGTTAAGCGCGGTTTCCAGATGGATTTTGTCGATAGTGGCTCCGTTGCGGTAGAGGGCGCGTGTCAGCTTGTAGCCGTAATTGGCGATGGAGGCCAGGCTGCGATCGAGCGGCGCTGCGGCGACGGCCGCCGACGGTTCCATGGCGAGGCGCACCGCGGGGGGCATCTGCCAGCGGGCGGCCACGCGCACTCCGACATCGTCCCAGGAGAAATCGAGCACGCGCAGGCAAGCCGCACGCTCCGGGATGTTCTCCTGGTCCAGGATCAGGACGATTCGCGAATGCTCATCGGGATAATAGCAGGCGATCAGCACTTCGCCAAGATTTCGGAACAGGCCGCAGATGTAGGCTTCTTCCGGATGTGGATAGCCCAGCGCGGCGGCAACTTCCCGGCTCTGTACCGCGGTGAGCACGGAGGTAAGCACCAGTTCGCGCAAGCCCGGGGAACGGTTGGCAAAATGCTCGATATAGCGCACGGCGCTGGCCATGCTGCGGACTTCCAGCCACCCGAGAACAGCCAGGGCATGGGCGATGTTCATGATGGGACGGCTGGAATGGTTGTACAGGGCCGAGTTCGCCAGACGAAGCACTTGAGACGCCAGGCCGACGTCCTGCAAAATCACTTGCACCAACTTCTTGCAACTGCCTCCGTCCAGGTCGAGCGTTCGAACTAAAACCTCGTTGGCGTGATCGCAAAAGGGAGGCACTCCCTCGCCTTGGGAGACTCGCTTGACGCAGACTTCCAGCTTTTCCTGGCGGGTCAGGCCGCTGGTGACATCGAGTTGGGCTTTCAGTGGAATACGAGTACCCCCGTTGGTCTTTTCGGCTGGATCGGGAAGGAATTGAGGTGTGGGGGGAGGAATTTTGGACGGGCGCGGGGAGCTGGATGGCCCTGCGCCCGCGGCTGGACTGTTTCAATTGCTGGCAGTGGGAACGGCGCCTGGAAATGCCGAATCTACCGTGATGCGCGTCGCCGTTAAGGTTCCCGCGAGATGGTCGACGCGGTTTCCTTTCGGATCGTAGATGTCCTCGGTAAAAGTGCCGGTGAAACTGTCGCCGCTGGGAGACAGCGTGACCTGTTCACGGATATTGATATAGTTGGCAACCGCTCCGGTAGTGGTGTTGAACGTGATCGGAAAGTGGTTGAGCTCGAATGTGAGAAAGCCGGTCTGCCCCCATGTGCCCAGACAGAAGCCGCCGCCCGGGACGCCCGCGGAGTTCTGTATTTCTGTTCCATCGCTGTGCCATTGGGTAAATCCGTAGTCGAGCAGCACGCCGTCCGGGATGGAAGGATTGTGGCTGCCGTTGCCTTTGGATATAAATTGAAACTTCCACATCCCAACCATCGAGGCCGACGGGCCGCCGCGCGACGCCGCGTTTTCGGATTCCGCGGCGGGCGCCAGCGGGCGGAGCTCCGCGCTTTGCTGGGGAAACTCGAACGGACCTTGTAAGGCTGACAGATCACCGCAGCCGGCCATGGCTTGAGAGGCAAACAGCGCCGCAAAGATCCCAGTTCCGACAGTGATGGTAATTGCTCGTGAGAAGGTTTTCATCAGTTTTTCCTCTTTCTGGCGCGGGTAAATCCCGCGTACACTCCGAAAGGCGCAATCGCAGCGAAAAAACTGGAACCCCGCGAAAATAATTTTTGGCGCGCGTCCGCACGGCTCGCACCGCGATGCCCACTGCGGAAAGCGGCTAGCCCCCAATACCGCGAGAGCCGCCTGGGACTGCGATGCGATCCGGCGTCGAAAGTATAGAATGTATAGAGTTACCTGAAAATTCAGCGGCCATGACACCGGAGCGATGGCGCCAGATCGAATCTCTATACCACGCGGCGCGCGACTGTGTTCCCGCCGAGCGCGCGGCGTTGCTGGAGGGTACAGATCCCGAAATCCGGGCGCGCGTGGAGCGCATGCTCGCGGTAGAATCCGGCAGCCAGATACTTGACCCGCCGGCCGAGGAGCTGCCGCCAGACCCCACCAAGACCGTGATTGCCGCCGGCGCCCAGTTTGGCCCTTATCGAATCGAAGCTCAGATCGGCGCGGGCGGCATGGGGACCGTCTATCGCGCAATGGATACCAGGCTGGGGCGCGTGGTAGCCATCAAGTTCGGGGCCGAGCGTTATAACGAACGATTTCAGCGGGAGGCCCGGGCTATTTCCACGCTGAACCATCCGCACGTCTGCACCCTCTACGACGTCGGCCCAAATTACCTGGTAATGGAGCTCATCGAAGGCTCCACGCTGGCTGCGGAGATCAAGAAAGGTCCGCTGGCGCCGGAAATCGCCACCCGCTACGCCGCCCAGATTGCCAGTGCGCTGGCCGAGGCGCATGCCCTCGGAATCCTGCATCGCGATTTAAAACCGTCGAACATTATGCTGACGCGCCATGGTGTGAAGGTGCTGGATTTCGGGCTGGCCAAAATGCTCTCGGCCACCGGGATCACCGAAACCGATAGCATCATGGGCACGCCTGCCTACATGGCGCCGGAACAGATTGAGGGGCGAGAACCGGGCAGTGCGGCAGACCTATTCTCGCTCGGGCTGGTTCTGTATGAGATGGCCGTTGGGAAACTGCCTTTTCCAGGTGCGTCGCTGGGGCAGATGCTTTCGAGCGGCGCGCAGACCGCGGTACCGGCACCGTCGCGAGAACGCGTGGGCGTTCCAGCCAGCCTGGATCCGCTGGTAGCCCGTCTGCTGGAAAAGAATCCAGCCAGACGCCCGACATCGGCGGCCGAAGTGGCGCGCGAGTTATCCACACTGGCCGGCCGGCTGTCGGCGCCACCTCGGAAATCCCGATTGCGGACGCTCTACGCCGTCCCGGTTCTCGCCGTCCTCTTGGGGTTCGCGATATGGTTCTACCTCCGCACGAAAGTGCCGGGAACCCGGCCTTCCATACCCAATCCGGCCACCTACACTCAGCTCACCAGCTTTACAGACTCGGCGAGCCAGCCCGCCCTTTCGCCCGACGGCCGCATGCTGGCCTTCTATCGAAGCAGCTCTCCCTTCGGAACCACGAGTGACATCTGGCTCAAGCTGCTTCCGAACGGCGAGCCGGTACAAATCACTCACGATCCGCAGGTGAAGTACGGCATTACGTTCTCGCCTGACGGCACTCGGATCGCATACACCCTCTTCCCTCATATTTCCGGCAATGTCTTTCACCTGTTTCAGACTTACACCGTCTCCACTCTGGGCGGGGATTCCGAACTCTTCCTGCCGAATTCAGCGGGACTGAACTGGCTGGACGATGGACATCTGTTGTTCTCCCAAATCAAGTCGGGCATCCACATGGGAGTGGTGACGTCGAAGCCCGACCGTTCCGACCTTCGCGAGATCTATTTCCCGGCGCACGAGCGCGGCATGGCGCATTACTCTTATCTTTCTCCGGACAAGAAGTGGGTCTTGTTAGTGGAGATGATTGACGTATTCCGCTTTCCCTGCCGAGTAGTGCCTTTTTCGGGCGGCTCTCCCGGACGGCTGGTGGGACCGGACGGCACCTGTACTTCGGCGGCGTGGTCCCCGGATGGGAAATGGATGTACATGACAGTGCTGGTGGGCGGTCGAAGCCACTTGTGGCGGCAGCGTTTTCCCGATGGGCAGCCGGAGCAGATCACGTTCGGTTCCACCGAGGAGGCCGGCATCGCGATGGCGCCAGACGGCCGGTCTTTAATCACTTCGATATTCACGCGGCAGAATGCCGTTTGGATTCACGATTCCCATGGCGATCGCGCCCTTTCCAGCGAAGGCTACGCGGAGGGAACGCTGCCAGTATTTTCGCGGGACGGGCAACATCTCTATTATTTGTTGCGTCGCGACTCGCTTGAGTCGCCTCCCGAGTTATGGCGCGCCGATCTGGGCTCCGGCAAGAGTGAAACCGTCCTGCCAGGGATTTCCATCAGCGCGTACGATATCTCCAACGATGAAAAAGAAGTCGTGTTTTCCACGCGGCCGCCAGGCCGGCCTTCCGAGGTCTGGATCGCCCCGTTGGACCGCAGCGCTGCCCCCCGGAGAATTGCGGCAAACGGCGAAAGTCTTCCGCATTTCGGCCCGAATAAGGAGATCGTCTTTCGCTTGACGGATGGCCGGGCATACTATGTCGCTGCGATGGCAGGCGACGGAACGGGACGGCGCAAGGCCCTTCCCGGCCGAATCCTCAATTTCGACAACGTCTCGCCCGATGGGCATTTTGTTGCGGTCACCGCCGTGGTGCCCAACATGACCCTACCCCTAAGCGTCATTTTTCCGCTCGATGGCACGCCGACCATCCCGATCTGCAGCAATCTATGTTCGCCCACCTGGTCGCCGAACGGTCGGTACTTGTATCTGCAAATTCCGGACAAGTCCGGCCAGAGCTTAAACGCGAGAACGGCGGTGATCCCGATCCCAGCGGGCGAGACTTTGCCCCGCTTGCCTCTGGACGCGGTCCAGGACCCCAGCAAGTGGGCGAAAATTACGGGAGTGAAGATCATCGAGCAGACCAATATCGCGCCCGGCCCGACTCCGTCCACGTACGCCTACATTAAACCGTTCGTGCATTCCAATTTATTTCGCATACCGTTACAGTAGGTATGGTTGCCCTTGGCGGGGAGCGTTAAGACTGGCTCAGCTCGGTCAACAACCAGGCTCGGGCCAATTTCCAATCCCGCATCACGGTCTCAGGGGAGACTTTCACCACCTCGGCCGTCTCTTTCACACTCAGGCCGCCGAAGAACCGCAACTCCACGATGCGCGCTTTGCGCGGATCGACCGCGGCCAAGGCGTTCAGCGCATCATCGAGAGCAATGATCTCGCGGGATCGCTTGGAGGAAAGATCTAGGGCTTCATCGAGGTTTAAGACGGGCGCTCTGCCACCCCGCTTGGCGGCCGCGCGCCGGCGGGCGCGATCCAGCAGGATGCGGCGCATCAGGGTGGCCGACACCGCGAAGAAATGGGCCCGATGCTGCCAATCCAATTGATGCACATCCACCAGGCGCAGATATACTTCCTGAACCAAATCCGTGGCTTGCAGGGTGTTTCCACGGCGCTCATTCTGCAGAAAATGTCCCGCCAGCCGCCGCAGCTCGCGATGAACTCGGGGGACCAGTTCCGGCAGCGCGCGCTCGTCGCCGTCGGCCCACGCGCGCAGCAACTGCGTCGTTTCCAAACAAAGCAGGTCAGCCATCAAAGGTCTTTGTGGAATTATATCGCTGGAGGCAATATTTTTCCCGGTGATTCCAGTTTTTCGCTTCCGATTGCGCCTATGAGAGCGCAGGCAGGATGTGCTCCGGCGAAAGGCCGGCTGAAAGCACTGGGTGATCAGGCGGTTATTTCAACGTAATATTTCGCTCCGCCAGAATGGTCCCGGTCGCGAGCTGAAATTGCGCGATGGCTTCGCTCAGATCCGCCTGCGATCGCCGCTCCTGGCTGCGCGCGGTGATCATGGTCGCCTGCCGCTGCTGCACCAGGAACAACGTTGAGGTTCCGGCGCGAAATTGGCGCTGCTCGCTTTGATACTGCTCTTCGGCTGATTCGCGCGCTACTTGCGCGGCCTGCAGCCGGAGCTGCGCCATTCCGACATTCTCCATCGCGCTGCGCACATCGGATTGAATGTTCTGCTCGGTCTGCTGCATTTGATTGCGGATGCGCCGCGTCTCCGCCAGCGATTTGCCGAGGTTCGCGTCCGCGGTCCGGTTGCGGATGGGCAGCGAGATGCTCAGTTGCACCTCAGTGGTCGGAAAATTTCCGCCCCAAATTCCCGCCAAGGAATGCGCCGTAGCCTCCCACCAAAACCGGAGGGATCGTCGAGCTTCCAAACGAAATCGTGGGGAGCGGAGGCAACCCGGCCAGCGCCGACAGTTCATTCAACTGATTGGTGAGCGGACCGAAGCCGGCCGTGAACGGATTGGGGCCGAGCGGAAGCAGCGCGCCTGCCAAACCCGCACGCGTATACAGTGCCGTTAAGTTCACTTGGGGTTTGGTCTGGTCGCGATAATAGCGAACATCCTTCTCATTGATCTCGCCGCTAATTTTCACCTCGGCGATTTCCGGGCGATTCGTTATCGCCTCCGCGATGGCATCGGACAGCGGAGTGAGCGGCGTTTGGACGTCTTCCGGAGTAGTGGGGATCAACGCGCTTGACCATGTGGCATCGGTTCGATCCGGCAGCACCAACTCCTTCAGTGCATTCTCCGCCGCCGTCAGCGCCGATTGCGCCGCATATGCGCCCACTTCGAAATTTGCGAGCTGCGTTTGCGCCGCCACCACATCGATGGGCGCGAGCAGCCCCTGCTGTTCCTGCCGCCGGTTGCTCTCGTCCTGCTGGATGCCGATGCGTACCGCGTCCAATTGCACTTGCAGATTGTTGTAGGCGTACGACAGCTCCCAGTAAGCCTGCTCCGTCTGCAGCACCACCGCCATCACGCGCTGGCGAAACTGCTCGTCGGTTAAGCGAGCGGTTTTTCTTGGCAACGTCGATCTGGTGACGATTGCTGTCGTACAGCAAGTTGCGCCACAAGCGGCTGCGTGTAGGAGAAATTGAGCGAAGTCTCATACTGCGGATTTAGCGAAAGAAAGGTGTTGTTGGAAGAACATCACGCGGACGACAAATCCGTCCTGGAACGTTCCGCCGTACCAGGGCAAAGGCTGCGTGATTCCGGGATCAGCCTGCCAGGTTTTGTTCAACAGGCTTCCAGTGGCCGATCCGCCCAAGGAAGAAGCAATGGGAGTGATCTGCTGCTCCCAGTAACTGGTGACGTCCGAGCTGCGGATCGAACGCCCCGAGCGCGCGCGGTCAAGCGAGTAATCCGATTCCAGACGATCGATGCGCGACGATTCGATGTCTTTATTGTTCGCCAGCGCCATGGCCAGAGCCTGATGCAGCGTAACGTCCATTTGCGTTTCGATGCCGGTGCGCGGCGGCAGACGGAACGGGCGAACCGGCGGCACCAGCGTCGTGAATCGTTGGGGCTGCGGCGAAGATCGAGCTGTTGTGCGCAGGCCAGCGAAAGCGTGCACGCGCAGAAACAGGAAAGAACTCGCATCAAGCGCGTTCTCCTCCCTCGAAATGCATGGGCTGAGGCGCCACGTCCAAACCAGGAGCCACCTCGCGTGTTTTTTCGCATCTTGCGGCGAAGATCTTCGGAACATCGGTAACTGCTTCATATCGTCAAAGAGCGAATAAAACACCGGCACCGCCAGCAGGGTCAGCAAGCAGGCACAGCGTCTGGCCGCCGACCACCAGCACGCCGATGGACCGGTTGCTGGCGGCGCCTTCGCCGTTCGAAATCACCAGCGGCAGCATGCCCGCCACCAGCGCCGTGGTGGTCATCAGAATGGGCCGCAGCCGGTCGCGATTGGCCTGGATGATCGCGTCGTAGCGATCCATGCCCGTGGCGCGCAATCCGTTGGTGTGGTCGATCTGCAGAATCGCGTTCTTCTTCACGATGCCGAACAGCAGCAGCAAGCCCGAGCCCGGACATGATGTTCACGGACTGGCCGAACAGCAACAGCGACAGGATGCCGAACGGCACCGCCAGCGGCAGCGTCAGCAGAATCGTGAACGGATGCAGGAACGATTCAAACTGCGCCGCCAGCACGATGTACATGAAGATGAACGTCAGCGCGATGGCCAGGATGAAGTAGTAGCCGGCATTGCGCCAGTTCTTTCGACGTGCCGACCAGCGCGGTGCTGTAGCCGGGGTCCATGTGGAGTTCGTCCGCCACATTGATTCAGCGTGGAAATCACTTTCTGCTGCGATCCGCCCGGCAGCACGTTGGCGCTGATCGTCACCTGGCGCTGGCGGTCCAGACGGCCGATGCTCGAAGGCGCGTCGCCGCTCTTGATGCGCACCACCTGATCGAGCGGCACCCAGCCGCGCGTGTTGGTCGAAAAGACCGTCAGCTGCGCAGGCCTTCGGCGCTGGTGCGGAACTGCTGTCGGCGCGCAGGCGCACGTCGTACTCTTCGCCGCCGGAGGGAAACGACGAGACCACTTGTCCCGCCACCATGGTGTTCAAGCGCCGTGCGCGATATCGTTGACTCGCACGCCCAAATCGGCCGCGCGCTGGCGGTCGATTTCGACGCGCAGCTCCGGCTTGCCGTACACCAGCGACGTGTCGGCGTCGACCACGCCGGGAATCTGTCTTCATCCGGGCGAGCAGCTGTCTGCGAATAGTTCGTTGAGCTTGTCCAGGTCCGGCCCGGTGAGCGCGAACTGCACATCGGCTTGTCCGCCGCCGGGGCCGCTGGCCGCCTGGCCGACGCTGGTGCGCAGATCCTTGCGGATAGTGCTTGAGAGATCGCGCGCGCCTTGGCCATCATTTGCTCCTGCGTGATCGTTGCGCTGCGTCGCGCGGCGCCAGCTTCACGTAGATGGAAGCGCTGTTCGATTGGCCGGCGCTGATGCCGTAAAAGAAGCCGACCCGATGCCGACCGATGGGTCAGCGTGGCGGTCACGCCCGGCAGCGCGCGGATGTCGCGCGCGATTCGCTCGGCGATGGTGACCGTCGCGGCCAGCGAAGTCCCTTCGGGCGCGCGCACGTTGACCTGGAATTCGCTGACGGTCGTCCGCCGGAATGAAATTCTTGCCCACCAGCATGAACAGCGGAACGGTGCTCAACGATCACCGCCACGCTGATCGCCACCATGGCCTTGCGGTGCGCCATGGACCATTCGAGCATTCGTGTATAGTGGCGATCCAGGAAACGGAAAAAGCGCGAATCCTTGGAAGCTCCGCTGCTTGTCGCCCTCGCGTGCCGCGGCAGCATCTTGATGAAGCGCGAGCTCAGCATCGGGCGTCAGCGTGAAAGACACCAGCAGCGAGACCGCGATGGCGAACGAAGCCGTGAATCCGAACGACGACATGAAGCGGCCCGACGATGCCGCCCATGAAGCCGATGGGCAGGAACACGGCCAGCAGCGAAAACGTGGTGGCCATCACGGCCAGGCCGATCTCCTTGGTGCCTTCGATCGCCGCCTGGCATGGGCGACATGCCCTTTTCCTCCATGAAGCGGTAAATATTTTCGAGCACAATAATGGCGTCGTCGATCACGATGCCCACCATCAGCGTCAGCGCCAGCATGGTGATCTGGTTCAGGTCGAAGCCCATGGCCGCCATCAAGGCGAAGGTCGAGATGATGGAAGTCGGAATGGCCACCGCCGAGATCAGCGTGGTGCGAATGTTGGCGAGAAAGATGCAAAGATGATGGCCGCCGCCAGGATGCTGCCTTCGATCAGATGCTCTTCGAGCGAATGCACCGCCGCTTTGATGAACATGCGACTGGTCGTTGATGATCTGGATGTGGATGTCTTTGGGCAGCGTCGCTTGCAATCTCCTTGAGCCGCGCCTTCAACGCATCGGCCGTGGCCACGGTGTTCTGGCCGGATTGCTTGGAAACCACCATGGTCACCGCGGGCTCGCCGTTCAGGCGGGCGGCGGTGGTCGGCTCTTCCTGCGAGTCCTCGGCATGACCGATGTCGCGCAGCTTCACCACGTACGGATCCGCGCGTCGCCATGGCGATTTCGTTGAACTGCGCCGGGATCCACCAGCCGCCCGAGCGTGCGGACCGCCAGCTCGCTGCGCGCCGGCATTGACGTTGCCGGCCGGCATCTCCATATTCTGCTGCTTCAGCGCGTTGGCGACGTCGGAAATCGGCCAGGTTGTAGGCGCGCATTTTTCCGGGTCCACCCACACGCGGATTTCGCGCTTCAGCCCGCCGACCAGCTGGATTTGGCCGACGCCGTTGATGTTTTCCAGCTGCGGCTTGATCTGCTTGTCGGCGATCTCGGTCACCTCGCGCAGCGGGCGCGGCGAGGAGACCACGATCTGCATGATCGGCGTGGCGTCCGGATCGAATTTCTGCACCACCGGCGCTTTGGCCGTTTCCGGCAGATCGTGGACGATCAGATTCACCTTGTCGCGAATTTCCTGCGCGGCCACGTCGCCGTTCTTGTCGAGCGAGAACTGGATGATCACGGTGGAAGCGCCTTCGACCGAGGTGGAGCTGCATCGTGTCGATGCCGCTGATGGTGTTCACCGCGTCTTCGATGCGCTTGGTGATGTCGGTTTCGATTTCTTCGGCCGATGCGCCGGGATTGCTGACCGAAACCGACACGGTGGGCAAGTCGATTTTGGGGAACAGATCCACGCCCAGGGTGAAGAACGAAAAGGCGCCCACCACCATCAGCGCCACGATCAGCATGGTGGCGAAAACCGGGCGTTTTACGCAGAGTTCGGCGAGTTTATGCATGGGTTGCTCCTTCCGCGAGGGGCCCGACAGGCGTACGGACGACGCTTCCACTTCCACCGGCTCGCCGTCGAACAAATCTTGAAGATGGTCGGTGGCGACCACGAAATCCGGCTGAGATGCCCGAAAGAATCTGGATCATGTCGCCATCCACGGCGCCCTAATTGCACGACTGCCACCCGCGCCTTGCCGTCGCGAATGAAGAATACCTGCGATGAGTTGGTGCTGGGATCGGTAAGAACGCGTCGCACGCGGAAGAAAGATCCCCATGCTGCTGCCGGTCAGCAGAATGCGCGCGGTGGCGAACATGCCGGGCTTCAGCGCCAGGTCCTGATTGGCGAACTTCGCCTCCACCAGAACGGTGCGCGAACTCGAATCCACAGCCGGATTGATGGAGGTCACCGTGCCGTGGAACGTGCGCCCGGGATAGCCCGGAACGCTAGCCTCGACATCGGCGTCCATTCTCAACTGCGGCGCGTTCGACTCCGGGAACCTGCAATTCCAGCTTGAGCGGCGTAACGCGCACCAGCGTCGCGATCTTGGCAGTGAGCGCGACATATTGCCCGACGGCCACGGGCCGCGCGCTGATGTAGCCGGCGAAGGGCGCCTTGATGATGGTGTCGTCCACCGCTTTGCGGGCGATCGCCGTTTGAGCACGCGCATCAGGCGAGCGAAGCTTGCGCATTGATGACGCCCTGGAAATTCTGGCGCGCGGAATTGATGGTCGCTTCATAGTGCTGACGCGCCGAGTTGGCCTGCTCCTTGGCTGTATCGGCCTGGGTGCGCGCCTTATCGTAGGCGCTTTGCGAAACGTCGCCGGTCTTGATCAAATCGTCGTAGCGCTGGGCGTCGGCTTCCGACATTTTGGCCTGCGCCACGGCGGAATCATACGAGGCCTTGGCGGAAAGCACCTCGGGCACGTTGTTGGCGTCAAATTTTCCGCCTTGCGCCAGGCCGATGCGAGATTCCGCTTGCCGCAGGCTGGCGTCGGCTTGCTCTTCGGAAGCCAGCGCCGCTTGCAATCGAAGCTGTGCGTCGCGATCCTCCAGCTTGGCCAGGATCTCGCCTTCTTTGACGAACGCGCCCGCGTCCACTGGAGTGGCGATCACTCGACCCGCGGCGGGCGGCGCTACATCCGATGATTCTTCGGCCAGAAAACTTCCCGTCACCTGCACGGAAGATGAGACCTGCCGCGTAACGGCGCGCACGGTGGCCACCTTGAGCATCTTGGCCGGTCCGGTGGCGGCTTCGGTTAACGAGATGGTCTTATTGTCGCGGCTGCAACCAGCGGCAGCGATCAGCGCGATTGCCGCCAGGCTTGCCAGCACGGATTGTGATGTTGCACTGCATCCCATAAAATTACTTCTGCTTTCCTTTTACGGCGCTGCCAGGGTGTTGTTCCAGGCCGCCGAGCGCGAGGTCCACAAATTGATCCACGATCACGTCGTCGGTGGATGGAAAATTCTTGGCCCCCAGAACGTGACGCGCCATGGCGTAATGAATCGTGGATCCGATCATCGACATTACGGCTACCCCGGGGTCGCATTCTCGAAATGCCCCCTCCTTCTGCCGTAAGGCGATGTAGCGCCTAAGAAAATCGCCCAAGGGCAGGCCGAAGCGCTCATGAAAAAGATCGGCCAGCAGGTGCCCTTCGAGTGACGCATAGAGCAACAAACGGTGAAAGGCGGCGTCCTCGCGAAAGGAGCGAACCAATTGCCGGGCGACATGCTGAAAGAGGCCGCGGTCATCGCGGCGATCGGCCAGTTCGTTCATTTCCGCAAACCAGCGGTCGCCACCCATGGTGGCTTCCTTTTCGTCCAAGATCGCGTGATAAAGATCTTCCTTACTGGTGAAGTGGCGGAAAAGGATGGCTTCACTGACGCCGGCTGCGGCCGCGATGTCCTTGGTTTTGGTGCCGCTAAACCCGTTGCGGGCAAAGCTCTCCACCGCTACACGCAAAAGCTGGCGCCGGCGGTCCTCGCTGGGCATACGCGCGGGCCTGGTGGGAACTTCGGCAGGTTTTGGTGGGACAGCGGGTGTCGGGGCTGCTTCCATAAGTAAGTACTCACTCCTATCGGTCGAAACCATAAGACGCAACAGGCCGCGTCCAGGTTACTCGCAGGAATGTGATATGCTTTCCCTCCATGTGGTCAGTCATTTACCACATGATTTGTGTTTCGGTAGGGTGCGCTGCCAACCCGCTCCGCCGATCCCGGGGAGCGGTTCTGTTATGTCTTTGCCCAGAATGATCGGGGCGGTCTGCGGCGCGTTGGCAACTCTGCTCGGTTTGGTGGTGCTGCTCGGATGGGCGTTGCACTCGCCGTTTCTGACTCGAGTTTCTCCCGATCTTTACCCGGCCCAACCAGACGCCGCGATCGGCTTTGCTTTGAGTGGTCTTGCTCTGTTGGGATTCGTGAGGAGCAGGCCGCGCTTCATATTCCTCGGCTCCGCCCTTACCGCAATTCTGGGCGCGGCTTCGCTTGTCGAGAATCTGTTCCATGTTCACATCGGGATCAACGAAATCGGCGGGCGGATGTCGCGGGTTACCGCGCTCTGTTTCATCGTGGTGGCCAGCGGATTCGTGCTGGCGCAAATCAGTCCGCTGTTAAAAAAATCTCCGATTCTGGGCACTGCCGGAGTGCTGGTTGGGGCGATTGCCGCGGCTTGCGGCATCAGCATCGTCTGGGGCGGGGGCAACGCTTTCGGCTTGGGCAGTTTGACCCACATGGCGTTTCCAACCGCTGCCGGCTTCGTACTGCTAGGGACCGGCGCTGTGGCGTTGGCTTTGGATATCAGTCAAGCGGAGCTTCGAAAAGCGGCCTGGGCGCCTATCGGCGCCACCATTTTTCTGTTAACCATCCGAATCGGATTGTTGCGCGCATTTTTGCCCCAGCACCGGACCGACATCTCTTCTGTGCTGTCCTGGGTGGGAGCTGTCTCGGGAGCGCTCATCTTTGGCGTGTTCGTACATCTTGCGCTGAAGGCGCATCTGCAGCGCGAGCTCTTGCAAAGGGCCGAACAGGGAGTGCTCGCGGCGAATGAACAATTGGAGCAGCGCGTTGAAGAGCGAACCAGGGCCTTGGAGTCGGCTAACGAAGAACTGCGAGAAGAAATCGCCCGCCGCCAGCGGACGGAAGACGATCTGCGGCGGCAGAAAGAGATTCTTCAAACCATCTTTGACCATGTGCCCGTCAGCATCAATTATCTGGATGAGAAGGGCCGGGTTCAGATGGTCAACCGTGAATGGGAGCGTCTGGTTGGGCGCACCTTGGACGAAGTTCTGAATCAGGGCGTGGACGTGATTTCCGAAGGCTACCCCGACCCCGCGCAGCGGCAACGGGCGAGGGATTTCGTGGCGAACTCGACTTCAGAATGGGAAGACTTCGAAACGATGGACAAGGACGGAGGCGTCCAACATACCACATGGGCTGTGGTCCGTCTCTCGGATGGTACCCGCGTCGGGATCGGTCAGGATATCACCCAGCGCAAACAGACGGAGCAGGAGCTGCGAAAACAGAAGGAAATTCTGCAAACCATCTTCGATCATCTTCCGGTGATGGTCAGGGTTCGTGAATCAGAAGGGCGAAGCCCAGATGGTGAATCGGGAATGGGAACGAACGCTGGGCTGGCCACTGGAAGAATTACGAAGCCAAAAGATCGACCTGCTCGCGAAGAACTACCCGGACCCCGAGTATCAGGCCATGGTCCGGGATTTCGTGGCCAATTCGGAAGCTGAATGGGCCGATTTCAAGACCACGGTGCGAGACGGCCGGGTGATTGATACCACCTGGGCTATGCTCCGCCTGTCGGATGGAACTGGCATCGGAATCGGCCAGGACATCACCAAGCGCAAGCGCGCCGAGGAGGCGCTGCGGGAGAGCGAGGAGCGATTCCGCGAACTGGCCGAGAACATCCATGACCTGTTTTGGATCAAGACGCCGGATTTCAAGCGCGTGCTGTATTTGAGCCCCGTTTATGAGAGCATGAGCGGCCGGTCCGCCGAAGAGCGCTATCGAGACGCGGACTATCAGCCGTTTCTCAACAGGATTCTTCCCGGAGATCGCGAAAAAATGGAGGAAATCTTCCGGGGGGGAGCGGAACGCGAATTCGAGATCGAGTTCCGTATCGCGCTGCCGGATGGATCGGTGCGCTGGATTCGCGACCGCGGCTTCCCCGTCCGGGATGCAACCGGGAAAGTCTATCGTGTGGCCGGAATCGCCAATGACATTACCGAGCGCAAGCTGGCCGAAGAAGCGCTGCGCGAAAGCGAAGAGAGATTCCGCCAGCTCACCGAGAACATCAACGAGGTGTTTTGGCTGACAACGCCCGATGTGAAAAGAGTGCTGTACGTCAGCCCGGCTATTCGAAATCTGTTTGACCGGCCCTTCGCACTCGGGCCTCAAGAGACGGATATCGAAGTTTTCTTGGAGACGATTCATCCCGACGATCTAGCTGGCGTCAGGAAGATTTTAGAAGCGCCCGGCGCGGGATTTGAATTCGAATGTCGAATCCGGCGGGACGATGGTTCGGTACGCTGGGTTCGGACTCGCGGCTTCCCGATTCGCGACCCATTCGGGCGAATCCATCGCTTCAGCGGCGTGGCCGAAGATATTACCGGCCGCAAGGAAGCCGAACAGCACCTCAAGGCCAGCAGCGAGCAGTTGCGCGCCCTATCGGCCAGCCTGCAATCGGCGCGGGAAAAGGAAGCCACGCGCATCGCTCACCAAATCCACGACGATATGGGCGGCATTCTCACGGGCTTGCGATGGGAACTGGAAGCGCTGGAAAAAATGATTCACGATCCGAGCGACCCGTGGCACCTGAAGGTGGTCATGCAAAATAAGCTGGCCGCAATGATGGGCCTCACCGACACCACCATTAACGTGGTGCGCCGCATCGCCTCCGAACTGCGCCCCAGCATTCTGGACGATCTGGGCCTGGTGGAAGCCATCGAATGGCAGACGCAGCAGTTTCAAACGCGAACCGGAATCCAGTGCCGCTGCGACTGTTCCATGGCAAGTATTCCGCTCAGCGATCAACAATCCACCGCGGTATTCCGCATCGTGCAGGAGGCGCTGACCAACATTCTCCGCCATGCGCAAGCAACCCGGGTTGCTATTGCCATGCGGGAAGAAGACGGAGCCTTGGTTCTTACGGTAACTGACAATGGGCGTGGAATCACGGAGGCCGAAAAGCTCAGCCGAGATTCCCTGGGGCTGCTCGGAATGCAGGAGCGCGCGCATCTGATCGGGGGATCTATGGACATCGCGGGAGTGCCGGGATCGGGCACCACGCTGCAGGTTCGCGTGCCTTTAGCGAAAGCCGAGCCGGCAGGAGCGAGATAATGCGAAAAGTTCTCATCGTCGACGATCACGAAGTGGTCCGGGACGGCGTCAAAAGACTGCTGGACGAACAGCCGGGCGACATCGCCTGCGGGGAGGCCGGCACGCCCGATGAGGCGGTCCGCATGGCGCTCTTCGACGACTGGGACGCCGTGGTCCTGGATCTGTCCTTCGCCGGCAAGAGCGGCCTGGAAGTCCTTAAAGAGCTGAAACAGCTTCGGCCCCGTCTGCCGGTGCTGGTGCTCACCATGCATTCCGAGGAGCAATACGCGCGCCGCGCCTTCAAAGCCGGGGCGGCTGGATTTATCACCAAGGACAGCCCGAGAGCCGAACTTTCCAAAGCCATCCACAAAGTGATGGAGGGCGGCAGATACTTGAGCCCCGCGCTGGCCGAAAAGCTCGTCCTCGATCTGGAGCGTGGCATCGACCGCCCGCCGGACCAGACCCTGTCCGATCGCGAATTTCAAGTGATGCGCTTGATCGCCTCCGGCAAGACCCTGAGCGAAATCGCCAGTTTATTGTCCCTGAGCGACAAAACGATCAGCACCTATCGAGCGCGCTTGATGGAAAAGATGGGGATGCGCACCAACGCCGAACTGATTCATTACGCCATTCAGAACAAGCTTGTGGATTGATTCCGCTGCTAAGTAGGGATGTCCCTACACGTGTGTAGTCCCACATCGGACAACAAAATCAAAGAACGCCTGATAGTCATCATTAGTTTCGCCACTTTAGACTGGTATGTCAGGTTGCCTACTTTTCCCGAGGGGAAGAATCGATGAATACGAAAGCGGAACTTGGGCAGAAGTCGCTGGGGAGCGACATGGGCGGATTGTCAACGGCGGTGAGCACGCGCTTGAGGAAGCTGCGCCGCGAACGTGAGCTGGTCCTGCGAGCCATCGCCGCATTGACGCAAGTCTCACGGACGCGAGAATCGCGGGATAGACGAGGCATCCGAAGCTAGCCGTTCAGGGCACCCGGGCACTTCAGATTTAAAGCTCCGAGGGAGCTATCATAAGGAATATCAGTTGCCGCTGTGTTGTCTCGGTTCAGCGCAGCCGAGTCAGCCGGCCCCGTCCTTTCTAGCACGCCAAGTCAGCGAGAGCCTCGGCAGTCCCACAAGTGCTATGGTGAAAGTGACCCCGAATTCAAACCCATGCTTGCAACAAAACTCGTAACCAGCGAGGATCCGAACGCACAAGAGACCAGTGAGTGGCTAGAAGCCCTGGACGGCGTTGTGGAGGAGGGAGGCGCCGAACGTGCCGCGTACCTGCTCGCCCGCCTGACCGACCGCGCCGCTCTCTACGGAGTTCAAACTCCGACCGGCCTCAAAACTCCTTATATCAACACGATTCCGGTGGACGAAGAAGTCCCCTACCCGGGCGACCGCGCCATCGAGCGCCGGATCAAGAGCCTGATCCGCTGGAACGCGATGGCCATGGTGGTGCGCGCCAACAAGCACGACAGCGGCATCGGCGGCCACATCTCCACCTACGCGTCGCTGGCGACGCTGGCCGAAGTCGGCCACAACCATTTCTTCCACGCGCGGCACGGCGATCAGCCCGGCGATTTCGTTTACTTCCAGGGCCATGCCTCGCCCGGCGAGTACGCCCGCGCGTTCCTGGAAGGCCGTCTGAACGAGAAGCACCTGGAGAATTTCCGGCACGAGTTGCGCGAGCATCCCGGCCTGTCCTCCTATCCGCACCCCTGGCTGATGCCGGACTTCTGGCAGTTCCCCACGGTTTCCATGGGCCTCGGTCCGATCAACGCGATCTATCAGGCGCGCTTCATGCGGTATCTGGAGAATCGCGGCATCATTCCGGTGACGCCGCGCAAGATCTGGGCGTTCCTGGGCGACGGCGAAACCGACGAGCCGGAATCGCTGGGCGCGATCACGCTGGCCTCGCGCGAGCGGCTGGACAACCTGATTTTCGTGGTGAACTGCAACCTGCAGCGCCTGGACGGCCCGGTGCGCGGCAACGGGCAGATCATCACGGAGCTGGAAGCGCACTTCCGCGGCGCCGGATGGAACGTGATCAAAGTGTTGTGGGGCAGCAACTGGGACGACCTGCTGGCGCGCGACACCACCGGCCTGCTGATCAAGCGCATGGACGAGTGCGTGGACGGCGAATATCAGAATTTCAAGGCCAAGGGCGGCGCGTACACCCGCAAGGAATTTTTCGGCAAGTATCCCGAGCTGCTGAAGCTGGTGGAGCACATGTCCGACGAGGAGGTCGGGCGCGCTGCGCCGCGGCGGCCACGATCCGCTGAAGGTCTACAACGCCTACAAGCGCGCCATGGAGCACACCGGATCGCCCACCGTGATCCTGGCCAAGACCATCAAAGGCTACGGCCTGGGCGAAGCGGGCGAAGGCCGCAACGTCACGCATCAGCAGAAGAAGCTGAACGAAGACGAGCTGCTGTACTTCCGCCGCCGCTTCGATATTCCGATTTCGGAAGAGACCGTCCATACGGCTTCGTTCTATCGGCCGCCGGAAGACAGCCCGGAGATGCGCTACATCCGCGAGCGGCGCGAAGCGCTGGGCGGCAGCCTGCCGGCGCGCACGGTGCCGAAGATCACCATCCAGGCGCCGCCGCTCGATACTCTTCGCCGAATCACTGGCCGGGTCGCAGGGCCGCGAAGTGTCCACCACCATGGCGTTCGTCCGCGTGCTCACGCTGCTGCTGAAGGACAAGGCATCTGAGCAAGTACATCGTGCCGATCATTCCGGACGAAGCGCGCACGTTCGGCATGGAGTCGCTGTTCCGGCAGTACGGCATCTACGCCAGCCGGGGCCAGCTCTACAAGCCGGTGGACAGCGAGAACTTCCTGTTCTACAAAGAAGCCAAGAACGGCCAGATCCTGGAAGAGGGCATCAACGAAGCCGGGTCCATGGCGTCGTTCACCGCCGCCGGCACCGCCTACGCCAACTACGGCGTGCCGATGATCCCGTTCTTCATCTACTATTCGATGTTCGGATTCCAGCGCGTCGGCGATCTGATCTGGGCGTTCGCCGATTCGCGCGGCAAGGGCTTCCTGATGGGCGGCACGGCGGGCCGCACCACGCTGTCCGGCGAAGGCTTGCAGCATCAGGACGGACACAGCCTGGTGCTCGCGAGCACGGTGCCCACTTGCCGCAGCTACGATCCCGGCCTACGCCTATGAAATCGCGGTGATCATCCAGGACGGCATCCGGCGCATGTATCAGGAGATGGAAGATCGCTTCTACTACCTGACCATCTACAACGAAAACTACGCGCAGCCGCCGATGCCGGAGGGCGTCAGCGGAAGGCATCCTGCGCGGGATTTATCGCTATCAAGGCCGGCCGAGAACGGCAACGCCGCAGGTGCAGCTGTTCGGCAGCGGGCCGATTCTGAATGAAGCGCTGCGCGCGCAGAAGATCCTGGCGGAGAAGTATCAGGTGGCGTCCGACGTCTGGAGCGTCACCAGCTACAACGAACTGCGCCGCGACGCGCTCGACGTGGAGCGCTGGAACCGGCTGCATCCCACCGAGCCGGAGCGGAAGCCGTACCTGTTGCAGACGCTCGAAGGCGTCGGAGGCCCGATCATCGCGTCCACCGATTATATGAAGGTGGTGGCCGATCAGATCGCGCCGTGGCTGCCCGGGCGGCTGGTTACGCTTGGAACGGACGGCTTCGGACGCAGCGAGAATCGCGAACACCTGCGGAAGCATTTCGAGAACGGCGCCGAAGCCATCGCCGCGGCGACGCTGGCGCGCCTGGCCCGCGACGGTCAGTTCGACAAGGAACGCGCGCAAGGCGGCCATCGTCGAGCTGGGGCTGGATCCGGAGAGTCCGGACCCGGTGACCACGCTAGCAGCCTTCCGGAATGCTCTACCTCCACGAAGAGGATGTAAAAGAGTTCCTGTCCATCAAGGACGCCATCGGCGCAGATGCGCGGCGCATTCGAAGCGCTGGCGCAGGGCCGGGCGATCAATCAACCGCGGCGGCGTCTTGATTCTGGATACCGGCGCCACGCTGCACAGCATGGCCGGCTCCTACGGCCGAACTATTTCGGAACGAAGTTTTACTCCACCCATCCCGAGTACGGCGCGCACTTTTACTTCGTGCTCTATGACGCTCAGACGGCCGACCGCTGGCCTGGATGGAAGCCAATCACCTGGGACAAATCCGGACGGGCGCGGCCAGCGGCTACGCCGCCGAGTCTTCTCGCCAACCCGCAGGCGGAAACGCTGGCTGTGATTGGCTCGGGCTTTCAGGCGCGAACGCAGGTGGAAGCGATTCGAGCGGTCCGGCCGATCAAGACCGTGCGCGTCTGGAGCCGCAATGAGGAAAAGCGGCGGAAGTTCGCGGAGGAATGTTCGGGCCAGGCGATGAGTTCAGCGGAGGAAGCGGTTCGCGGCGCTCAAATCGTAGTCACGTCTACCAACTCACAGGCTCCGGTTCTCGAAGATGCCTGGATCGCGCCCGGAACCATGATCAAGCCATGGGGCTAATTCGGCGAAGCGGCAGGAGCTGCCGGGCGAACTGGTTCGGCGGGCTGATTTAGTGGCTGTCGATTCTTTGGAACAGGCAAAAATGGAAGCGGGCGACCTGATCGTGCCCAATAGCTGGGCGAATGTCGTGGAGCTGCAAGACGTAAAACCGCACTTCGATCCGAGCCAGATTACAATCTTCAAATCGCTGGGAATTGGCGTGGAGGACGTAGCGGCGGGAGCCTTCGTCTATGAGCGGGCGGCAGCTACTCCTGAACGCTTTGCTGATCGGAATCGCGCCAGGCGCTGATCTTCAGCCGGCGGCACACCCAGCACAGCCCTTCGGCGGAATTGGGAGCGCAAGCCGAGCCGCAGACGGAACATTTCTCCAGGCGCTTCATCTGATCGGACATCACGGACCGCTTCGCCTCGTCCAGAAGTTTCTGGTCGATTACCGGATCTGGGGATCGCCGGCGGCTTGAGATGTCCCGTGGGTTTTCTTTTCATCAACTGAAAACTACAGTAGCATGTCTGCGGTCAGCGGAGCTACGCCGCACGGTCCAGCCGCATGATGTAGCCCGGATCAAGAGCCGCGGAGCATCGCGAGCACTTTTGGCCGGGTTTCACCTTGGCGGTCTTTCCGTTGGTGACCACAACCCCCTCCACCGTGTGCGTGCAGATAGGACAGTAAACAAACGCCTTGGTCTCGTATTGGGTCAGCGGCTGCTGCGCGTGAGAGCGAGTCTGAATGTTCATGTCCCCCCTTCCTCACTGCATAAGACGCAAGTGACGGGCCAAAGGATCGAAAAATTGTTCGGGAAACCAAGCTACACTGAAACTGTTAATTCTGTATGAATACCGCGTTCGTTTTCCCGGGCAGGGCTCGCAGTACGTTGGCATGGGAAAGAGCCTCGCGGAAGAATTTTCCTCCGCTCGCGCGATTTTCGACGAAGCGGACCAGGCTCTGGGATTTTCGCTTACCCAACTTTGCTTCGAAGGTCCCGCCGAAGTATTGCAGCTCACGGAGAACATGCAGCCGGCGCTGCTGACGGTTTCGGTCGCGGCCTGGCGAGTGCTGGAAGATCAGAACGTTGAACCCGATTTTGTCGCCGGCCACAGCCTGGGCGAATACAGCGCGCTGGTGGCCGCGGGGTCGCTGGACTTTGCCGACGCGGTGCGCCTGGTGCGCAAGCGTGGCCAATATATGCAGGAAGCGGTGCCGGTGGGCGTGGGCGCCATGGCCGCGCTGCTCAGGCTGCCCGCCGACAAGCTCGATTCGGTTCTAGCCGAAGCGGCGCAGGGCGAAGTGGTGACCGCCGCGAACTACAATTCGCCAGACCAGGTCGTGCTCGCGGGCAACGCGGGCGCCGTGGCCCGCGCGGTCGAATTGGCGAAGGCCGCTGGAGCCAGGCGAGCGCTGCTGCTCCCGGTGAGCGCGCCGTTCCATTGCCCGTTGATGGAGCCGGCGCAGGAGCGCCTGAAGGCGGACCTGGACGCCACCGAGTTTCGCGATCTGGCCGTGCCGCTGGTGAACGGCTGGCAGGCGCGAGTGATTCGCACGCGGCGCCGAAGCCCGCGAGGGATCTGTATCAGCAGGTGCCCAATCCGGTCCGTTGGACCGAAGTAATCCAGAAGTTATCATCGCTGGGCGTCCGGCGATTCGTGGAGGTAGGCGCGGGTGGCGTGCTCACCGGATTGCTTCGCAATATCGGCAGCAGACGTGGAGGGTTCGAAATTCGGCGAAGCGGAAGATCTGGAGAAAGTACATGCGGCAATTGCATAATGTTGCCTTCGTTCTAGCGGTTGACGTCCGTCATCTGTCTTATGAGTTGCAAAACAACAGGCGCCCCCGGCGGCGAAGCCGGATCTTTCCAAGCTGACCGATGACTTCGTTTATGGATCGCTGGCTCTTTCGCCGGTGTCGGCCACCTCAGGCCGGCTATCACGAGCACAAGGGCGTGAATCTGGAGAACCAGCTCGACGACTTCAGCGCGGCCGGCATCGACCAGCAGCACAAGTTCTATTCCGATTTTCACAATCGCCTGGCCGCCATCCAGCAGGACTCGCTCTCGGCCGAAGATCGCGCCGATTACCAGATCATCGACAACCAGGTGAACCTGTCGCTGCTCGAACTCGACCAGATCCAAAGCTATCGCCACAATCCGACGGTGTATGTGGAACTGGTCGGCAACGCGCTTTTTCAATCCGTTCGTGCTGGAGTACGCGCCGCTCGATCAGCGTTATCGCGAGATCATCCAGCGGCTCCAAAAGATTCCGGCGCTGATGCAGCAGGGCGAAGCGAACCTGGTGGATGCGCCGGAAGTTTGGAATCGCGTGGCGCGGGAAGAAAACGACGGCAACCTGGACCTGATCGACAAGACGCTGCGCGCGCAAGGCGCCCGAAGCCTTGAAGGCGGATTACGATCAGGCCGCCGGACCGGCGCTGGATGCATTGCGCGGGTTCACCAAATTCCTGAAGGACGATCTGTCGAAGAAGACCAGCGATTGGCGGCTCGGCAAAGAGAAATACGATCAGAAGTTCGCCTACACGCTGGTTTCCGGGAAAGAAGCCGGAACAAGTGCTGGCCGAAGCCGAAGCTGCGTTGAAGGACGTGCGCGACCAGATGGCCAAGCTGGCCGCGCCGCATGACCGTCAAGCAGGCGCTGGATAAAATCGCGCAGGATCACACCACGCCCGCCGCGTTTCATGGATCAAGCCAAGAAAGATTTGACCGAAGCCACCAACTTTGTCCGCGAGAAACATCTGGTGATGCTTTCCTCAACGCGCCAACCTGCAAGTGATCCCAACGCCCGAGTTCATGCGCGGCATCTATTCTGTGGCCGGGCTTCAATCGCGGCGCCCGCGCTGGAGCCGCAACTGGGCGCGTTTTATTGGGTGACGCCGATTCCTCCCGACTGGCCGAAGGCGCGCGTCGAATCGAAGCTGCGCGAATACAATCAGCTACGGCCTGATGGAGATCACCATCCATGAAGCCATGCCGGGCCATTATGTCCAGTTCCAATTCGCCAACGCTGTGGAGCCGAAGTCGCGCCGCGTCCTTGCGCAGCATCTATGGCAACGGCCCGTATGTGGAAGGCTGGGCTTTTTACACCCAGCAAATGATGTCGGACGAAGGCTTCATGAACAACAGCCCCGAGCTGCGCCTGACGCTGATGAAACAGGAGCTGCGGGCCATCGCGAACGCGATTCTGGACATCCGGCTGCAGACCATGGGCATGACCGAGCAGCAGGCGCTGGATTTGATGATCAACGACACGTTTCAGGAGAAGGAAGAGGCCACCGGCAAGCTCCAGCGCGCGCAATTGTCCTCCTGCCAGCTTCCGATGTATTTCCTCGGCTGGCGCGGCTGGCTGGACACGCGCGCGGAGTATATGCAGAAAGCAAAGGCGCGGCCTTTCAGCTGGAACAATTCCACGACGCGGCGCTGAAGGAAAGCGCGGTGCCGCTGCCCGCGCTGGGCCCTCTGTTGCAGTAATTCGCCTCCAGCGGATTGGAGAACGTTCCGGAATCGGCGATATGCTATGGAGAGCCATGTCATCGCACGCCATTGATTCCGTTCTGAACGAACAGCGCGTCTTTGAGCCCTCCGACGAGTTCCGCGCCGGGGCACAGATCAAGAGCCGGGCCGAATACGAGCGCCTGTATCAGGAAGCGAAAGACGATCCGGAAGGTTTCTGGGCCAAGATCGCGCGCGAACTGCACTGGTTCAAGCCTTGGGATCGCGTGCTGGAATGGAAGCTGCCGTTCGCGAAATGGTTCCTGGGCGGGGAGCTGAACCTTTCGTACAACTGCCTGGACCGCCACGTCGCCACCTGGCGCAAGAACAAAGCCGCGATTCAATGGGAAGGCGAGCCGGGCGATTCGCGCACGCTCACCTATCAGCAGCTGCTGCGCGAAGTCTCGAAATGCGCGAACGTGCTGAAGTCGCTCGGCGTGCAAGAAAGGCGATCGCGTCGCCATCTACATGGGCATGGTTCCCGAGCTGCCGGTGGCGATGCTGGCCTGCGCGCGCATCGGCGCCGTCCACACGGTGGTCTTCGGCGGATTTTCCGCGCAGGCGCTGATCGATCGCATCAACGATTGCGGCGCCGTCGCGGTGATCACGCAAGACGGGGCTTTTCGCCGCGGCACCGAGGTGAAGCTGAAGGAAGCCGTGGATCAGGCGCTGCCGCATTGCCCCACCGTGCAAAACGTGCTGGTGTACCGGCGCACCGGGTAGCAACGTCACCATGCAGCCGGGCCGCGACCATTGGTGGCACGAGCTGATGGAAACGGCGTCCGCCGATTGTCCGGCCGAGCCGCTGGATGCCGAGCATCCGCTCTATCTGCTCTACACGTCCGGCACCACCGGCAAACCGAAAGGCATTCTGCACACCACCGGCGGTTATTCGGTGGGCTCCTACATCACCGCCAAATGGATTTTCGATCTGCGCGAGGAAGATACGTTCTGGTGTTCGGCCGACATCGGCTGGGTGACCGGCCACACCTACGTGGTTTACGGCATGCTGCAGAACGGCGCGAGCGTGGTGATCTATGAAGGCGGCCCGACGTGGCCGGAGCCGGATCGCTTCTGGCGCATCATCGAGAAATACAAGGTCAGCATTTTCTACACCGCGCCGACGTCGATTCGCGCCTTCATGCGCCTGGGCGAGCAATGGCCGCGCAAGCACGATCTGAGCTCGCTGCGGCTGCTCGGCAGCGTGGGCGAGCCGATCAATCCCGAAGCCTGGATGTGGTATCGCGAAGTGATCGGCGGCGGGCGCTGCCCGATCATCGACACCTGGTGGCAAACCGAAACCGGCGCCGCCATGATTTCGCCGCTGCCCGGCGCGATCGCGACCAAGCCCGGTTCCGCGACGCTGCCGCTTGCCCGGCGTCATCGCCGACGTGGTGAATCGCGAAGGCCAGAGCGTGCCGCCCGGCGCCGGGCGGATTCCTGGTGATCAAACAACCGTGGCCCTCCATGTTGCGGACCATTTACGGCGATCCCGAACGCTACAAGGAGCAATACTGGTCGCAGATTCCCGGCATGTATTTCGCCGGCGACGGCGCGCGCATCGATTCCGACGGCTATTTCTGGCTGATGGGCCGCGTGGACGATGTGCTGAATGTGGCCGGGCACCGGCTGAGCACCATGGAGATCGAGTCGGCGCTGGTGGCGAATCCGATGGTGGCCGAAGCCGCCGTGGTGGGCCGTCCGGATGACGTGAAGGGCCAGGCCGTGGCGGCGTTCGTCACGCTGAAGGCCGGGCAGGCGCCCAGCGACGAAAACAAGAACCTGCTGCGGCAGTGGGTGGCCAAAGAAATCGGGCCCGATCGCCAAGCCCGACGATATCCGGTTCACCGATGCGCTGCCCAAAACGCGCAGCGGCAAGATCATGCGCCGCCTTTTGCGCGAGCTGGCGACCAATGGCGAAGTGAAGGGCGATACCACGACGCTCGAAGATTTCTCGGTGCTGGCGAAACTGTCATCCGACGACGAGTAGCTAGCGCGCGCGCGCATCGGTCTAACTGGCCTTCTTCAGCCGCGCCACTGCCGCCCCGATCCTCAACGATGCATCCAGCAAATGCCGCGCCGCGATCGGTCCCGCCTTTTCGTTCGTGATCCAATGCAGCGCCGAGCTGATGGCGCAGCCGCATTCCGAGCAATCCGGATCGCCGCCGAACACGCAAGGCGTAACGCGCGTGCGAAGGTCGGCCGTGTAGTTTGCCGAAACACGCGCGAAGGCGCACTTGCTCGGGGCTCGATGGCGGGCTCAGCAGATCGCGCGCGCCATCCCCGATTTGATCAGAAACTTGGGATATTTCCGCGGCCAGCCGCTGGAATCGCTTCCGCCAGCCGTTGCCGATCCTCCGAGTGCAAGCCGCTCCGCGCTTTGCTCGCCGCGTTGCGGCGTATACACGCTCATCCAGATGCGATGCACTTCCTCGCGCGCGCTCCAGAATTCCAGGTACCGCTCGGCATAACTCGGATCCTGCACGTGCGCGCGCACCGCTGTCCAATGGATGTATACTCTGCGTCCCGCCATGTTGCGGAGAATCCGTTCGTAAGTGGCGGGCTTGCGGCGCACATCGTGATGCTCGGGCAAGCCGTCCACTGAAATCGCCATAGTAACTCGCGGCAGCGCCGTCCATTCCGCGGGTATGGGAATTACTCCGCTGGTTACTACCATCGTGTAAATTCCGCGAGCGCTCAGGATCGGAAGCAATTGGCTTAGTTCGCGGTGGCGCATCATCGGCTCGCCGCCTACCAAGCTCAATTGCATGCGGATCATGCCGGTCCACCAGCCTCAAAATGCCTTGCACCAGCGTTTCGCCGCGCGAATCGGATAACTGAGTTAGTGTCACTCCGCCGCCGAAGATGACCGTCGCCATAGGCATAGCAACCCGGGACAACTCGAGCGGGCACTCGCTGGTGATCTCGATCGATAGCAGCGGCATTTTGCCGCGCAAAATCTTGCCCCACCCTGAAACGAAGTCTCCACCATGCATGTAGCTGTGACGTGATCGAAACCAATATGATGCGAGTAACCGTTAGCTCTGAATCGCGCCGGCGGCGAAAGCTTAGTAAGTCGCCACGCTCACGCGCTATTTCCTTCGAGGCGCGCGGAATCGCCGGCCAGTTGGCAGAGCTGAAACAACGTGGGACACGCAAGTTGACTCTGGTCCAGATGCCGCTCAGATGTTCGCAGCGAAATCTGCATCGCCTCGCGGTAGCGCTCGCGGCGCACCAGCAAGCCGACCAATACCTGCGCGGATCGAATCTCCCGCATCGGATCGTCTTGCGCGGCGATCTTGGCGCGGAAATGTTCGATCGCGGCGTCCAGATCTTCGCCCGAGAAGGCGCGCAGATAAATTGCGTAATCGCGGTAGATATCATTCGAACGGCGGTTCTGCCGCGCATCTTGAACTGCGACGATAAGTGCGCGCCGTAGTCGCATAACTCGAGCGCCAGCCGCGATCGCCTCGCTGATCCGCTAAATCCACGCCAAAGCGGATCACGTTGATCACGTGCGATGTGTCCGACATAAGTATCGAACTCGCCGAACAGCCAATCGCGGCCGTCGATCAATTCAGGAATGCCGTCGCTGCCGGGCTGCCTGGCCCTCTTCGCGCTTGCGATCGCACTGCTTCAAATTCGCCACCAGCTCGGCGTGCAGCGTTCGCACCAGCAGCATCAGACACGCCTCGCGATGTTCCAGATCGGGAAATTGTTCAAAGTAAGTGATGGCGCGGCAGATGCCATGTTGCGCGATCACCAGCTCCAGGCCTTTCCGCGGATGAACGCGCTCGCCCAGCGCGATGTCGATCAGGGCGTCGTCTGCTGGCGCCAGGTTCGCTGCGCTCGATGAGCGGATCGCGATGGTTTCCTGCTCGCCGATCGCGCGAAAGTACGGCCACGCATGCGGAATGTCGCCCTCGGCTAGAAACAGCGCCCCGGTTTCCCGCGCGGCCCGCCTCACGCCGTCTTCATAACTGCTGCGTGCCGGCTCCGGAAGATCTTCGATCGCGCCCAGTTGGATCAACGGAAGCCCCAGCTCCAGGCGCTTCTGCATGAGCCGTGTTTCAAACAATTGCGGATACTGTTGTTCGCGCGATGAAATTTGCGGCCAGCAGATCCAGAGCCGGACGCCGGGCCACCGGAGGCCACAGCTTTTTCGATCAGATCAAACGCTTCGCCGCTCACGGTCGCGCTAACCCCCGATCGCGTACATCGGGCGCGGCGGAGCGACAAACTTGGCGGTGTTGATCTCGTGCCCCAGCCACTTTTTGCGGACCGTCCCGCGAATGGTCGCCGGCGATTTCGGCATCCGGAGCGCCGGTGCGCAGCAAGGCGCGCACGTCCGTCTCCTCGATCGCGAACAGGCAATACCGCAGCTTGCCGTCGCTGGTAAGCCGAATGCGATTGCAGTTGAGGCAGAACGGCCGCGTGACGGAAGCGATGAATCCGACGCTCCCCACGCCGTCGGCGTAGCGATACTCGGTGGCCGGCGCGCGCGGATCGCGATCCGGGAATCTCCACCAGCGGCGAAATCTCGCGCGATAACGTCTCGATGATTTCGTCGGCGGAAAGCACGTTCTCGCGCGCCCACAGCCCTTGCGAATCGAGCGGCATGAACTCGATGAACCGGATCTCGATGCCCTGTTCGCGGCCATAGCGCGCCAGCGGAACGATGTCCGGCTCCACCAGATTCTTCACCGCGACGGCATTGATCTTGATCGGCCCGAAACCAACCCGCTGCGCCGTTTCGATGCCGTCCAGCACCTTGCCCAAATCATCGCGGCGGGTGATCTTCAGGAAGCGCTCGCGATCCAGCGTGTCCAGATGGACGTTCAGCCGCCGCAAGCCGGCGTCGTACAGCGCCTGGGCGTGCCGCGCCAGCAGAACGCCGTTGGTGGTGAGCGCGACATCGCGAACGCCCGGAATCGCGCACAATTTCGCAGATCAGCACCGGCAGATCCTTGCGCACCAGCGGCTCGCCGCCGGTGACGCGAATCTTGGTGACGCCCAGCGACACCGCCACGCGCACGAAACGCTCGATCTCCTCGAACGAAAGGATCTCCTCGCGCGGCAGCGTACTGCACGTTTTCTTCCGGCATGCAGTAGAAGCAGCGGATGTTGCAGCGATCGGTGACACTGATCCGGAGATTGTCGTGCAGCCGGCCGAAAGTGTCCAGAAGGGGTTCGCTCACGTCTACTTCACCCGCAGCATGCGTTCAATGGGAACCGCGGCTCGCTCCATGATATCGTCCGAGAGTTCCACGCGCGGCTCCAGGCTCCATAAACATTCTCGCAGCTTCTCCAGCGTATTGCGCCTCATGTACGGGCACTCGCTGCAGTTGCAGTTTTCGTTCGGAATGAAGTGGAAGCTCTTTTCGGGCGCCAGCTTTTGGAGCGATCGCAGAACGCCGCTCTCGGTCATGATGATGAATTCCTCGCGCCGCTGAATTTGCCGCACCACTGAATGAGGGCGCTGGTGGATCCGATGAAGTCCGCCATCGCCAGCACATCGGGCGGGCACTCCGGATGCGCGGCCACCAAGGCGTTCGGGTGTTCGGCGCGCGCTTTCGCCAAACGGCGCGCGGCAAAAGTGGCATGGACGATGCACGCGCCCTGCCAGATCTTCATGTTCTCGCGGCCGGTCTGCTGTTTGACGTAATTGCCCAGGTTGATATCGGGCAGAAACAGAATCGGTTTTTCCGCTGGAATGGAATTGACGATCTGGACGGCGTTGCGCGATGTACAGAGAATATCGCTCTCCGCCTTCACTTCCACCGACGTGTTGATGTAGCTGACGATCACATGATCGGGATGCAGTTTGCGATAAGCCCGCACCTGATCCGCCGGGCAGCTTTCCACCAGGCTGCAACTCGCTTCCCGGTCCGGAACCACCACGATCCGCCGCGGATTCAAAACCTTGGCGGTCTCGGCCATGAACCAGACACCGCAAAATGCAATCACGTCTCCTGAGAACTCTTGCGCCTTGCGCGCCAGCTCCAGGCTATCTCCGACGGCATCCGCCAGATCCTGAATCTCAGCGTCTTGGTAGTGGTGCGCCAGAATTACCGCCCGGCGCTCTTGTTTGAGCGCCGCGATTTCTTCGGCGAGAGATGTGATTGCGGTCATAACGTAACGGGGAGGTTAGAGCTAACTAATTTATTGTAACAAGGCATATACAACAGACAGACCCTTTGATAAGCTGCAACCAAGGTATTTTTCAATGTTTCGCCAATTCTTTTCCTTTTTGCCCTTCGTCGCGGTGGGCATGTGTTCTCTGTCCCAAGCCCAAACCTTAAATTGTGTTCCCTCAGCCTCTCCTCAGATTGTTCATGGAGAAGGCATCACAGAGAGGTCTGGAGACATCCTCTTCAACTGTTCCGGCGGCAGTCCGAGCGCTACCCTAACAGCCAATCTTTTCATATTCTTAAACGTCGACATTACCAACCGCCTGACGTCCGACTCCGCGAACACGCTGACAGGCATTTCATTCACCGCCGACAACGGATCTGGCCCTCAACCGATCGCATCTCCTGCGATGCTCAACGGGCCCGGAACGCTGGTCTTCAATGGAGCTACCTTTACTTTATCCGCATCGGGTTCGGTTGCTCTCCGGCTGGCTGGTTTGCGAGGAGCCGCCAATCAGTTAGATTTTGATCCGAGCAAATCGATGCAGGTATTGATCGGGCTAAATCCCAGCAATGTTCTTTCGCTGCCAAACAACCAACTCACGGTAGGAGAGCCCGAACATGGTCTCTACGTCGCCTTCTCCGGCATACTGGTCTGCACTCAAAGGGGTTCGCCGCTTCCGCAGAATACCGCCAGCTTTGCCAGTTTCCTGGCGTCCGGCGCGAGTTTCGTCTCAACGCGCGCTGACGGAAGGGTTCGCCGATTCCTTCGCTCCGAAATCGGACCAGCAAAATTTCACCGCCGATACCGGAACGCGCATCTGGGTTCAATATTCAGGCTTCCCCGCGGGCGCGCGCCTGTTCGTTCCCACTGTTGTGGCGGGTTCGGACGCAACGCAGCCGACCGCGGGCGGCGACCTGGGCTTAACCACATCCGGCGGAAAGTACACGCCCGGGTCCCCTTCGTCTTTGCTGCTTTCGTTTGTCCGGAACACGGATGCCAATGGCGCGGGAGGAACCCCGGCCTATTTGCCCGGGCTTTCCGGCTCAGGCACGGTGAACCTGGACTCCATGAGCGAAGTGACGCTGACCAATGGTTCCGGCGTGGCGGTCTATGAAGTGGTGGACGCCAATCCGTCCATTCAGGAAAGCGCTCAGTTTCCCACCTTCCTTGCGATCGCGCCCAATGGCAATGGGACGTCGACCAGCACCACGGAGAACGTAGCATTGGGGCCGATTTCCACGGTCCAGACAGCCACCGCCAAGGATCCGATTCCTCGCTTCCAGCAGATCACGCCGCCCGCCGATTGCAGCATCGTGGGCGACTGCAACGCGCAATACTTTCCGACGCTGGTTGTGCCCGAAACGTCATTCAACTTTACGACGCAGGCCGGCGGCGCCACGATAACGAATTACGTGGCAGTCCAGAATTCGGGCGGCGGCATCATGCCGTGGACGGCGTCCCTGAACTATGCCAACGGCAGCGGCTGGCTGTCCATATCTCCCACCTCGGGACAAAACGGCGGGACCATTCGCGTGGACGCCGTTCCCGGAACGCTGCCGCCGGGAACGTATCAGGCGACGCTGACCGTTAACGCGGGGCCATTGGCGGGAACTCGTACCGTCGCGATTTCGTTTGTGATTACAGCGGCCACGGTTCAGCCTCCCGCGATCCTAAGCGCGGTGAACGCGGCCACTTTCGCCACCGGACCGCTGACGCCCGGATCCCTTGCGACGTTGGGCGGAACGCAGTTTTCGGGCAAGAATGTATCCGTCACCTTCAATGGTCTTTCCGCCCAGGTGCTTTTCAGCAACGCCACGCAAATCAACCTGCTGGTTCCGGCCGGCCTGGGCAGCGCGACGTCGGCGCAGGTGATCGTCAATGTGGACGGCACGGCCAGCGCTCCGCTGACCGTCAATCTCGCGCCTTTTGCGCCTGGTATCTTCTCGAACGGCGTCCTGAATCAGGACTACAGCGTGAACAGCGCCAAGCAGCCCGCCGCGCCCGGCAGCGTGATCCAAATTTATCGCCACGGGCCTCTCGGGCACCGGCGTGATTACCGCGAAGATCGGATCGCAGGTTGTCGCGCAGCCGTATTATGCCGGGCCGGCTCCCGGGTTTGCCGGATTGCAGCAGGTGGATCTGATCCTGCCAGCCGATTTGTCCGGTAACTCGGTGAACGTTGCGGTGTGCGGCGGTCCGTCGGCTGCGAACGTAGTCTGCAGCCCGTCCGTTGCGGTTGCGATTTCGCAATAGCGCCAGATGAATCCGTCCTAACGTTAGCGATCGTTCATCGATCGAAACGTATCGTCCGTTCGTACGAATCCAACTAGGTGAGGAGTACAAATGAGCGTGAAATTTGCAGTTCTATCGGGAGTCCTGCTGGCATCGTCTGCGATGGTGGCTTGCGGCGGTGGATACAGATACAGGGCAGGATACGTGGCGTATATCGCGCCCCCGCCCCCGGCGCCTTACGCGGTGGGCGCGGTTGGCTACGCACCCGGTCCAGGATATGTTTGGATCGGACGGCTTCTGGAATCTGAACGGGAGCCGCTGGAGTTGGGTAAATGGCCGATGGGCGGTGCCGCCGCATCGGGCATGCGCACTGGGATCGCGACCGCTGGGAGCGGCATGGCAATAGCTGGCGTTATCATCGCGGTCACTGGCGTTAGCGCCGATTCTACAATAGTTATGGATGCCTGAGCCCGCCATATGACGCAGTCCTGGTGCTTTCTTTCGGAGGACCGGAAAAACCGGACGACGTTATGCCGTTTCTTGAAAACGTTCTGCGCGGACGCAATGTGCCGCGCGAACGGATGCTCGCGGTCGCCGAACATTATCATCACTTCGACGGCAAGAGCCCGATCAACGATCACAACCGCGCGTTGATCGCAGCGCTCGAACGCGAACTGGCGAGCCACGGCCTGCGACTGCCCATCTATTGGGGCAATCGCAATTGGCATCCGTTGCTCGCCGACACGCTGCGTCAGATGCAGGCCGATGGCGTGCGCAAGGCGCTGGCGTTCGTCACCTCCATCTTCAGCTCGTATTCCGGATGCCGCCAGTATCTGGAAGATATCGAACGGGCGAGGGCGGAGGTGGATGGCGCGCCGGAGATCCACAAGCTGCGCAAGTTCTACAATCATCCGTTGTTTATTGAGGCGCAGGCGGATGAGGTTCGCGACGCGCTCGGCGGACGGCTCAGCGCAGATCATTTTCACCGCGCACAGCATTCCGCTGACGATGGCCGAGACCAGCGATTATCAAAAGCAGCTTCAGGAAGCATGCCGGCTGGTTGCCGAGAGCGTGGGTATCAGCGACTGGCGGCTGGTCTACCAGAGCCGCAGCGGACGCGCCCAGCCAGCCGTGGCTGGAACCCGATATCGGCGATGTGCTGCGCGAGATGGAGCCAGGCGCCCAGGTGGCGGTGGTGCCGATCGGGTTTGTGTCCGATCACATCGAAGTGATCTACGATCTGGATACCGAAGCGCAAGCCATCGCGCGCGAGCGCGGCATCAATATGGTGCGCGCGCCCACGGTTGGCGTGCATCCCAAGTTCTTGCAAATGATTCGCGAGTTGATCGAAGAACGCCTGGGCTTATCCCATCCGCGCGCGCTGGGACAGTATCCGCCGAGTCACGATTTTTGCCAGGCCGGCTGTTGCCCCGCGCCCGCTCGCCGCGCCGCGTCACCCATCCTCAACGCTCGTTGAGCTTCTGGTAAACCTCGCGTTTCGATAATCCCCGCTCGCGCGCCACCGTCTTCATCGCTTCCATGCGCGGAACTCCAGCCTCCAGCAGCTGGTCGAATGCCTCCTCAATCGGCAAGGCGTCCGCGGGGGGAGCATCGCCTTTCCCGATCATCAGCGTAATCTCACCTTTGAGCGGCGGGCGTTTCGCAAGAGCGTCCCGCAGCTCGGCAGCCTGGCCCACGAGAAACTCCTCGTGGATCTTGGTCAACTCGCGCGCGAGCGTTACCCGGCGCGGCCCCAACACTTCCGCGATATCTTCTAAAGCTTCCTGGATCCGATGCGGCGCTTCATAGAAAACCAATGTCGCGGGAGAGTTCTTCAATGCCTCGAGCGCCTTTCGCCGCTGCGTCTTCTTGGCCGGTAAAAAGCCGCCGAAGTAAAACGAATCGGTCGGCAATCCCGACGCGCTCAGCGCGCTGACCAATGCCGACGGCCCGGGAATCGGAGAAACCGTAATTCCGTGCGCGCGCGCCTGTGCCACCAGCCGATAGCCCGGATCGGCGATCAGCGGCGTGCCCGCGTCCGATACCAGCGCGATATTCCTGCCGGCCTCCAGCTCACGCAGCAGTTCCTCCGCGCGGGCCTGCTCGTTGTGTTCGTGATAGCTCACCAGCGGCTTAGAGATGCCGTGGCGCTCCAGCAGCTTGCGTGTTTGGCGCGTATCCTCGCAGGCGATCTCGATCCACTTCCCGAAGAACGCGCAAGGCGCGCAGGGTGATGTCCTCCAGGTTGCCGATCGGGGTCGCCACAACGTACAGTGTTCCGCTCACACGCTTAGTATCGCGCCCCCCAGTGACAGGCGCGCATCAGCAAGCGGGTATGAACTCCCCCTCATCGGTCGTCCGAAGAACCAGCTTCACTTTCCCCGGACCCACGTCCGCGCGCACGCTCGCGCCGGGATTTATTTCGCCTCCGGTCACCATCGCCGCCAGTGGCTGCATCAGTTGATGGTGCAGCACGCGTTTGAGCTCGCGCGCGCCATATTCCGCGCTGGTCCCCTTTTCGAGCAGAAACTTGCGCGACCGCGCCGGCACTTCGATCCGGAATGCCCGATCCCCCAGCCGCCGGTCGATATGGTCCTGCAAGTCGTCAATATGCTGATCCAGGATCGCGGTCAGCGCCGCGGGATCGAGCGGCTGGTAAGTCACCACCGAATCGATGCGATTGATGAACTCCGGCGAAAAGTTCTTGCGGACTGCCGTCTTCCCGATGCGCTCCAGCTTGTCGCCGCTTCCGCCGTTTTCTCGCGGCAAATTCGATTCGAATCCGAACTCCGGGCGCAATTCCCGGCTCATGGCACGCGCGCCCAGGTTACTGGTCAGGAAGATGATGGTCTTCTCGAAATTCACCAGCGTGCTGTCGCCCAGGCGCAGCGTGGCTTTATCCAAGACTCCCAGCAGCAGCCGCACCAGCGATGGCGCGGCTTTTTCGATCTCGTCGAAAAGCAAAATCGAAAGATCGCAGCTCTCACTGGCCGCTCCGCTCAGCTTCTGCTGCGTCAGCAGCGGCTGTGTTTCCCTATGCCCCAAATATCCGGGAGGCGCTCCCAACAATTTCGCCACTTCATGTTCCATCTGGTATTCGCCGCAATCTACTTTCAGCAGCTTCTTCGGACTGCCGTGCAGGACGTCCGCCAGCGCTTCCACGGTCTTGGTCTTTCCTGTTCCGGTGGGCCCCAGCAACAAGAAAGATGCCGGCCGGACGACCTTCCGGGGTAAGCTTGGCCCGGTACATTTCCACGTACGGAACAACCGATGCAATGGCGGCGGGCTGGCCCACCAGTCTTCGCGAAAGTGCTATCGCGATATCGCTCGACCAATCGCTATCCGATGGAACGCGCGACCGATTTGGAGTGTAACGCATAATAATAAATCCCTGACGCGATTATGTATCTACCAGCTCCAGCAAAAGCGTTCCACCAGCTGCTGCCAGCTGCTCCGCGGGTCGCAGTCCTGGAAATTAAGCCGTCAGGAATGAGTGAATTAGTGCAGAAATTCGTGCGCTGGCCGCGCCGTCGCCGTAGGGATTGTGAACGCGCGACATTTGGTCATATGCCCCACTGTCCCCCAACAAAACCATGGCCTCGTGGACGATACGAGCCTCATCGGTGCCCACCAGCTTCACCGTTCCCGCCGTCACCGCTTCGGGCCGCTCGGTCTTTTCGCGCAGCACCAGGATCGGCTTGCCGAGCGATGGCCCCTCTTCCTGAATCCCGCCGGAATCGGTGATCAGCAGATAGGCCCGGCGCATCAGGTCCACGAACGGAACGTAGCTCTGTGGCTCGATCAGCCGGATGTTGGCGTGGCCGGCCAAGTAGCGCTGCACCGGATCCTGCACGTTGGGATTGGGATGCACCGGATAGACCAGTTGCACGTCGTCGCGATCCGCAATTCGCGCCAGCGCGCGGCAAATGCGCTCGAATCCGCCGCCGAAGCTCTCCCGGCGATGCGCCGTGACCACGATCAGCTTTTTCGACGAATCCAGCCACGGCCAATCGCGCCGCCGTCCAGCGTCCCTCGTTCCAGGCCAGTCACGCACATACAGCACGGCGTCGATGCCGGTATTGCCGGTTACGTGAATGGACGCGGCGGGAACGCCTTCAGCGCGCAGATTCTCGGCGGCCTGTTCGGTGGCGGCGAAATGCAACGCCGTAAGACGCGAAGCCAGCACGCGGTTCATTTCTTCGGGAAACGGCTGGCGCATGTCATGAGTGCGCAAGCCCGCCTCCACATGCGCCACCGGAATCCGCGCATAAAATGCCGCCAGGGCGCCGCATAAAGTGGTCGTGGTATCGCCCTGCACGATCACCATCGCGGGCTGCTCTTCGCGCAGAACCGGTTCCAGCGCCGCGAGAATCCGGGAGGTGGATTGAAACAGTGTCTGGCCGGGCAGCATCAGGTCCAGATCGTGGTCCGGCTTCACCTGAAACGCATCCAAGTACCTGATCCAGCATCTCGCGATGCTGCGCGGTGACGCAGACCTTCACGTGGAATTTGGTCGGGATGTTCGCGCAGGACGCGAATCACCGGGCAGAGCTTGATCGCCTCCGGCCGGGTGCCGAAGATCAGCAGAATTTTGTGCATCGATTTGCCCCGGTCGCCAGGGCGGGAAGGGGGATGGCTACTTGTGCCGGTAAGTGATTCGTCCCTTCGTTAAATCGTAGGGGGAAAGTTCCAGGGTGACGCGATCGCCGGCCAACACGCGAATGCGGTTGCGGCGCAACTTGCCAGCCAGGTGCGCGAGCACGGTGCGGTCCTGATCCAGTAAAACGCTGAACTGGCCGCTCGGAAACTTTTCTACCACGGTTCCGGTAACTTCTATGCTGTCTTCCTTACTCATCGTCCTCCTTTATCGGGATTTTCTGTCTTAGGTATCTTAGCAAAGGAACCCCTGTGGGCAAACGAACCCTCCTGGGCCAGCCAACGCCCGGGCTTTGTCTTTAGCAAAACCAGCACCAAGAGCGACGCGATCACCGCGAATATGGCGGATGCCTCCCACGCCAGATGCGTCAGAGCCCTCCTGGTATTAAAACGATCGAAAATCGCCAGCGTTACATTTTCGGGCAGAAAGCGCGCGCCAAAAGCCAAAGCCAGCAGGATTGCGAGGAAGCCGGTGCGCAGAATGTTCTTCACGGCCGCGGCCGAAAATCGGCGGGCCAGCGTCGCGCCCAGCATCGCCACCGCAATCGATGCGCTCAGGCTGAACACCAGAACCGAAGCGATAAATTCCGTGGGCGGAGTGATAAACCCTCCGCGCCGGTTTGGACCGCCCGGGTTAGCAATGTTCAGCGTTACGATGGCCGTGCTCAAAATCAGTACGGTAAGGCCCCAGCCCCAAGCCACGATGATTGCGATCCTGCCGGGAGTACCGGAAGCGGTGGCCGCCAACTCCGCGCTGGCCGGCGCGATGAACAGCAGCGCCAGGAACGAATAGGCCGCGATAATGCGCGGATCCAGGAATCCGAAGCCCTTGTAGATCGGCACCAGGATGCCGAAGGCAATTACTACGAGCAGGATGACGACGGCTTGGCGGGCCATGAGCGAAAGTATACCGAACTGTGCCGCACGCACTCATGCGTGCCGCGTTCACACTCCTGTAAACGCCAGGGATTTTATGGATTCATTACGGCTTCCGGCAGGTCCACACCCCGCGCTAGCAAAAGTCCACTTTCTTAAGAACCCCTGATGGTGGGGATCGGTCTTCAAACAGGGCGAATGCTTTATCGGCCAATGCCTGAACCGCGCGCGCCGCCTAGAGTAGTTCACAACTCGGTGGCCCGTCCCTCGTTGTAATGGCGTAAGGCCTTCGCGGCCACTTCATCCAACCTCCCGTTCTGAACGTCAGACTCGAACTGCCGATCCCAGGCCTCGGCATCAAACTGCGCGAACCACTCCCGAAACGCCATTAGCTCTTCCCCCGTGAGCTGCTTTACTTGCCCTTCCAGGTTTTCTACTCGGTTCATAGTGTTTCCAACATACACCAGGAGCCGCCGAAAATGCTCCGAAGGCAATCACTACCAGTAGGATGACGACGGCTTGGCGGGCCATGAGCGAAAGTATCCAGCAGGCGGCATGTGACACCGAAGAAAGTGCCACAGGCAGTGCTGTCGATGGCTTCCGCTGGGTCTACGCTGAACTTGACATGAAACCAATTGCTGCTTCCAGAATCGCCGCCGGCTTGCTACTGCCAGCGATATTGTCACTATTCACGCTCCACGCCGAGACTGTAAGGTGGTCCGAGCTGGCCGCCATGACCAATCAACAGGACACTGACTATACGGTTGTTACCAAGAACGGGGTGACGCTCAGAGACCGGCGCCTGATCTACAGCCCCTTGGGACTTTTTCTCGCGGACTCAGGCTCATTCGTTCGTCGCGAACAAGTGGTTGAGATCCGCGTGAGCCGGCATCGTGAATCCTTTGCACACGCTTTCTTTGCACCGGGCGGGAAAATGCTGCATGCCATCGACCCACCCAGCGGTCAGGATTGGTACATTCCCACGTATGCGGTGTTTTTTCTTCCTGTTTTACTTCCTGTCGTATTGGCGATAGACGTGACCGCTGCGCCCTTCACTTTGCCTACTGAAGGGGTGCGAAGGCTCCGCCCAGCCAGAGTTATCAGAGTCGCGCAATGAAAAGGGCGATCTACGGATTCTCCGGCAGCCCCGCGCTGCCCTTCATGTGCTGCGCATCCTGCTGGTTTTCCTGGCAGATGTATTCCATCAGCTCTTCGTGCGGACGCAGGCGGGCCGTAAACGTCAGCGTGAAGGGCCTCGAGTAATCGCCCGGATCGATGATGGTGACCTTATTTTCCAGCGTGCCTAGATCCTTCCGCGTGTAGCGCTCGATGGTGTGGAGCTGCTCGGTGTGCGGATGGCCGCGAAAATCGAACCAGAATTTGTCGTTGAACCCGATAGTGTCCACCACCAGCGTGTCGCCGTCCCAGCTTCCGATGGAGTGCCCATACCAAGTGGGGTCCGGATCGTCGGGATGCTTGGCATTCATGAAGATCTGCCGGTAACTATGAATATTGCCCTCAAACAGAAAGAAGATGTGCGTCGGAGTCTGCACGATTCGCCACGGATACGGCGCAATTCGCGGAATCCCCGTCGGCAAACAATTCGCCTCGGGATCATCTTTGGATTGCCGCTTCTCCATGAGCGCTTTGGCCGCGGGCAGAATCGGAATCGTTTCGCCCTTGGCTAACCCTTGAGCGATGTCTCCCACCGGACCGCCGCCCTGCCAAACTCCCGAGAGATCAGGATGTCCATCCGGCAGCCGCGGCGCAGGCCCATGCGGCGTGGTGTCGCGGGGGCGCCGCCTGGCAACGTCCGGGTTTGCGCTACCGCCCGCCGGAGCGGTTGCACCCGCCGCATTCAAGGCTGAAGATTTCGCGGGTGCTTGCGCGGAGGTCTGCGCTGCCCCCACGGCGAACGCGGCGGCCAGCAACAGGGAGCCTGTCAGGTTGGATTTCAATTTGGTTCTCCTTGGCTCGATGGGTACGAGCTTATTTCGCCGGAGCATCGCCCAGCGAGAAGGCAAACACCTTCTTGCCGTCGGCCAGCGTCACGGTTCGGGCATTAGCCATCTGAGATCCGTCTTTGGCCTGCGAGCCTTCCACGGTCACTTCGTCGCCAACCTTCAGGGAGTGTCTGGACCAGCCTTGCCGCACCAGCACGTTGGGGCTGGCAAGCTCCAAATTCCAGTGGGCGACGTTGCCGCTCTCGTCTTTGACGTCCAGATAAAAGCGGGCATGCGGATTCGTCCATTCGACGCTGGTGACCGTGCCCTTGAGCGTCACCGGTTTCTTCACGTCATACTCGGCGGCAAATGAATGATGCGCGAGGGCCGCGGCCGGTGCCAGCAACGCGACTCCCGCAATTAAAAAAGCAAACGCAGCTTTCATCCTGTTTCTCTCCTTGGTAGATTTTGTCACAATTCGGCCTCCAATGGACAACTGGGGCCGCGGGCTCTTAGCATCAACTATGCGCCGCCTTATTTCTTTCGGATCCATTTTCGAGCGTGACATAGGCTATTCGCGCGCCGTGGTGGACGGAGACTGGGTGTTCGTCTCGGGAACTACCGGCTTCGATTACGAGACCATGACCATTTCGAGCGACGTGGTGGAGCAAGCGGAGCACTGTCTGCGCAACATTGAGCAGGCCCTGCTGGAGGCGGGCAGCCGGATCTCCGACGTGGTCCGGGTTCGCTACATCCTTCCCAAAGTCGAAGATTTTGAGCCATGCTGGCCGGTGTTGCGCAGTTATTTCGGCGACGTCCGGCCCGCGGCGACGATGATTTCGGCCGGGCTTTCCGATCCCCGCATGAAGATCGAAATCGAAGTCACGGCGCGCGTTAGTAAACTCGAATAGCCCATGCTTGCCCGTGTTCACCTGGTTGCCGAACTCGCAGGAGAACGCGCACGAGACATTAGTGCGCCCCCGGGGCCTGGCCGCAAGTCCTGGGATGGCATAGTATTTCAACATGAGGCCGTTGCAGCACGCGTTCCGGCGATTGGCAGGCGCTCCCACGTCTACCGCGATTGCCCTCATAACGCTGGCGCTGGCCATCGGCGTCAACACGTCAGCCTTCAGCATCCTGGATGCGTTCCTGCTGCGTGCGTTGCCCTATCCGCAGCCGGAGCGCGTGGCCGCTCTCGTGGTCCAAAGGCAAGGCATCGATCTTGACCGGGGCAAATCCTTCTTCGAAGACGATGACAGCTTCGACGGTGCTTCCTGGCAAGTGCTGAAAAGCCGGCTCGACGCCGTCACGCTGGCCTCCTGGGGAGGTTCCGGCGGGGTGAATCTAAAGGCTGGGGGCGCCATTCGCTACGTGATCGGCAGCCGCGTCTCCGCGCACTATTTCGATGTTCTGGGCATTCCGCTTTATTTGGGACGCAGTTTCAGCGACGAAGAAGATAAGCCCAACGGGCCTCCTGTGGCTGTCCTCAGCTATCCTCTCTGGCAGTCCACTTTCCACTCCGATCCGCGGATCGTGGGCCAATCGATCGAACTGAAAGGCGAACCTTACACCGTGGTGGGCGTTTTGCCGCGAAACGTTCTAACGCCGAGCCACGCTGCTGTGTTCACTCCGCTCCGTCCCGCGCCAACCGGCGAGTGCGGCGGCAACAATTGCGGCATCCTGGTTCGTCTGAAGCCCGGCGCAACGTGGGCGCAAGTAGATGCGCACCTCAGCCAGATTCGGTTGCCCTATTTCGCCGAGCTGGAAACCAGATATCGCGGCCATGCACTCATCCACGCGCGTCCGCTGCAACTGGAACTGGCCGGCGACATGCGCGGCAAAGTGATCGTGTTGATGCTGGCGGTGGGCTTCATTTTGCTCATCGCCTGCGCGAATCTGGCCGGCTTGGCGCTGGTCCGCCTGTTGCGCCGCCGGCAGGAAATCGCCACCCGATTTGCGCTCGGCGCATCGCGCCTGGATGTGCTCTGCGAATTGTGGATGGAAGATCTGGTGGTCGCGCTCTTGGGCGGCATGGCCGGAGTTGGCCTGGCCGTCTTCACTCTGGATGCGCTTCGCAAGCTGCTTCCGGAGTCCATGATTCCCGTCGCGAATTTCTCCATCGATGCCCGAGTGCTGGGATTTACTCTGGGAGCCGCCGTGTTGGCCAGCCTTCTGTGCGGGGCTCTGCCTGCATTGCAAATTCGCCGCTTTCCTCTGGGATCTTCGCCGTTCGCCGGAAGCCGCGCCGTGACTAGCGGATCCAGCCGTCCTCGCCAGGCGTTGATCGCGGCGCAAGTGGCCCTCACGGTGGTTTTGCTGATTGCAGCCGGCCTGCTGGTTCGCACCCTCATTTACCTCGAGACGCTGCCGCCTGGATTCGATGCGCACGACGTCATGACGGCTACGGCTTCGCTCGACGACGTGCGTTACCACAATGCGCCGGCATTCCAAAACCTGCTCGCCAAAAGCCTGGCCGCGATGCGCCAGATTCCTGGCGTCCGCGACGCAGCCGTCAGCCTCAGCGTGCCTTACGAACGGGGGCTCAACGATCTGGTCGCAATCCTGGATGGGAGCCGGGCTGGAACAAAGCGAGGGTCCAGCCTCACCTACGTCACCCCAGGATTTTTTTCGACGCTGCGCATTCCCGTTCTGGCCGGGCGTCCGATTCGCGATAACGATACGCCCAATTCCGAACACGCCGCTGTCGTCAACACCGCTTTCGGGCGACGCTTCTTCGATAATCCGGCGCCTGTCGGATATCACTTCAAGACTGAGAACACCGCGTACACTATCGTCGGTGTCGTCGGCGATGTTGCGAAACGGCCAGGGATCGGAGGCGCCGCGCCAATCGGAACCGAACCAGTGGCGTATCTGCCGGCATCGCAAACCCCGCAAGCTCTCGTAAACATCGCGCACATCTGGTTTCAACCGAGTTGGATTGTCCGAACCGGCGGCCCCATCCAAGGCCTCACCGCATCCATGCAGCGAGCGCTCGCGGATGCCGGCCCCAGCCTGCCCTTCTCCGGTTTCCGTTCCATGCAGCAAATCCTGGCCGAGCAACTGCAACAACAGCGAATCGAGGTGTTGCTGTTAGCTGTTCTCGCTTCGCTCGCGCTCATACTCTCCGCGGTCGGCATCTATGCTCTGGTTTCGAATCTGGTGGTGCAGCGCACGCGCGAGATCGGGATTCGCATCGCGCTCGGTTCCACGGCTGCGCAAGCGATGGTACAGGTTGGGGCTCCAGGAGTAGTAGCCGCCGTGGGAGGTCTGTTCTGTGGCGTTGCACTGGCGCTTCTGGCGACGCGCATCCTTTCGAGCCAGATTTACGGCATCAGCCCGTACGATCCGCCAACGTTCCTCACGGTCCTCCTAATTTTGGCGTTGGTAGCGTGCGCGGCCAGTTTTCTTCCGGCGCTGCGGATCAGCCGCATCCAACCCGCGGACACGCTTCGATCGGAGTAGCTTTTTGTTGGCCGGCGTCCATCCGCCCAACTCGAGCGCGACCTTCTCGGCCGCCTCGCGCAGCACGTCACTGAGACCGCGGTCGCGCATCGACCTCGCCACTACCATCCCGCCGATGCACAGAGCCGCAATCGCGAGCGCGGTATCTTCACCGCCCTCCTTCACCTCACGCCCCAGGAGTGCCACCATGGCCTTGAACACGGTCTCGAACGCCGCTTTCACTTTCTCATCCGCGCGCGCCACGTCGCTCGGCAGCGCAATCATCGGGCAGGAATTTTCCACATCGTCAAAATGCTGGCGCGACAGATACGCGCGAACGATTTGCGGCCCCGCATCGGGTGAAGCCAGATCTACGCGTACTCCCTTCCAGCGGCTCTTCCAATTGGGATCGGTGAAGAAACATCCCAAGACCTCTGCATACAAATCGCTCTTGCTTTCGAAATAACTGTAGAATCCTCCGCGCGTCAGGCCGGCGTGCGCCATGATGGAATCCACAGATACATTCTCAAATCCATTCCGATTGAATAACCGGCGGGCGCTCTCCACAATCTTCTTGCGAACCTGCTCGCGATGACCGGCGGGATAGGGCATGTTTCACCTCCAAAATATTATCTTGATCATATTTTCGGGGCGTGCTTCAATGCAAGCCATGCAGCAAAGATTATCCCGGCGCCAAATGGCATTTATTCTCGGCTGTTTCCCAGCCGCCTCCGCATCCGCCGAAACACAGAAGCACGGCACCGCCATCCACCAGGAAGTCGATTTTAAGGCGGCGCCCGCGCGTATCTACGAAGTTATGCTCGACGCGAAGCAATTCGCGGCTTGCACCAAGGATGCCGCCGAAATCGAACCACGGGCGGGCGCGCCATTCAAACTATTCGGCGGCCGCATCGAAGGCCGGAACGTCGAGTTGGCGCCGAATCAAAGGATCGTGCAAGCGTGGCGCCCCTCCTATTGGCCCGCCGGTGTCTACTCCATCGTCAAGTTCGAACTGCTGGCGCGAAACTCTGGAACCCGTATCGTTCTCGATCACGCTGGGTTTACTGAAGATAAATGGGCCGGTTTAAATGCGGGCTGGGGGAGCCATTATTGGGAGCCGCTGCACAAATATCTGAACGCTTAACTCCCTTCGCCTTTTTCTCCTATTCTTGCCGCAGCGCCGGCATGGGATCTGGCGCTATTTTATTCTCAACTCCCGGATAATACCGCTCCAGAATGCACGCCCAAAGATGCCGATGGCGAGCAGACCGCCGAATAGCGCTAATGCCTCGAAGCTCTGGCGGCCTTCGCGTTCCCAATAAACGTCGCGGAGATTCAGCCACAGCGCGAACTCATCCAGCGTCAAGGCCGCTGCCACTCCAAACAGCATGGAAGTGAAGCGTCCGGTCCATTGAGTGGACGAACTGGCTCCCGTTCCAACTTCCATCAGCCATGCATAGCCGACCAGTAAAAGCAGCAGAATGCCCCACACCAGATGATGGATATGCCGGCCGTTCATCGAAATATCATGGAACGGCCCAATGTCGTAGCGGATGGCGAGCGTGAGCGCGCGCACCACCAGCACCGTGACGAAGAAACCGAGGGAGGCCAGGAATAACCGCTCCCGCCGCGATTCCGTGAATCTGCGCTGATAGACGCCCCTCAAACGGGTATGCGACACGATTGCGCTCAGCCCGCAGAGAATCGCCGCAACCAGAATCGGCAAAACCCAAAAACTCCGGTGAGTCCAGAACATTCCTGTTTTGATCTTGGCAGATACGGAGCGGCCGGCGAGCTTGCGGGAGGGTTAAAATTGGAAGGCGGAGGATTTATGAGCGCTTCGTATGCGCATCCAGAAGTTTTAGTGAATACCGATTGGGTGGCGTCGCACGCCAAGGACGCGAACGTTCGCGTGGTGGAAGTGGACGTGGATAGCAAGGCCTATGACGAAGGCCACGTGCCCGGCGCAATCGCCTGGGCTTGGAACACGCAGCTTTGCGACACCGTGGTTCGCGATATTTTGCCGAAGGCGGCGTTCGAAGCGTTGCTGACGCAGTCCGGCATCGGCAACCAAACTACCGTGGTCCTGTATGGCGACAACAACAATTGGTTCGCGGCATGGGCCTTCTGGCAAATGAAGATCTATGGCCACAAGGACGTGCGCATCATGGACGGCGGCCGCAAAAAATGGCTGGCGGAAGGGCGCGATCTGGAGACAACGGTGGACAAGCCCTCGCCCAGCGGGGCGCCTTACAAGGCGAGCGAGCCGGATTACTCGCTGCGGGCCTTTTTGCCGCAAGTACAGCAAGCGCAGAAAGCGGCGAGCGCGGTGATGATCGACGTGCGCAGTCCGCAGGAATTCAGCGGCGAGATTCTGGCGCCTCCGGGACTTCCGGAAACCTGCCAGCGCGGCGGCCACATTCCGGGGGCTCGCAACGTACCTTGGGGCAAAGCATGCAATGACGATGGAACCTTCAAATCGGCCGACGAACTGCAAAAGATTTATGGCGCGGAAGGTGTGGCGCAGTCCAAGGCGGTGATCGCATATTGCCGCATTGGCGAGCGCTCCAGCCACACCTGGTTCGTACTCAAGTATCTGCTGGGCGTCGACAGCGTGGTGAACTACGATGGCTCCTGGACCGAGTGGGGAAATCTGGTGGGCGCGCCGGTAGAAAAAGGCGCGGCGAAAACGGTGGGGACCGCGTGAAACCTGAAAACTATAGCGAACGGAAAGTGGATGTTGACGGCTGGGAAGTGAATCTCACAACCTATCAGCTAGGAAATAAGTGGCACACCAAGGCCGACAACGTGTCACCCGGCGCGGCGCTGGCGCGGATTGTCGCCGACACTCGCGAGGAAGCCGAAGACCGCGCACTGGTGCGTGCGAGAGAGTTGCTGGCGCGCACCAAGCGTCACGCGGTTTAGCGGGCCTTGCATGTTAGACTGAAGGGCGCGGGCGGCTTCGCCCACGCTTCACCGTAGACCCCGGAGAGATGGCCGAGTGGTTGAAGGCGCACGCTTGGAAAGCGTGTATAGGGGAAACTCTATCGAGGGTTCGAATCCCTCTCTCTCCGCCATTGATTATAAAAGACTTATAGGCCGACAACAAGATTTTGGGCCAATTTGGGCCAACTTGGCTTAGAATCAAGCCATGCCGCTAGCGCTGTACCGACGACATCGCCAGAATTGCAAGGGCAAGCATCCGCACAATAGCCGAACCAGCGAGTACGATGAGCGCAAGAAGAACTGGCGGCGCTGCGAATGTCCGATCTTCGTTTCCGGCACGATTGGCAAGGACTTCCGACGTCAAAACACGGGAAGATGGCAATGGGTTGATGCCCAGACAGTCGCGGGCGAAATAGAAAGAGCTGGCAAGTGGGAAGGAACGTCAGCGCCGATTCCTGTTCCCGAGCCACCTGAACCTTCAACGCAGGTCCGTGTCACGCTCGAACGAGCGATTAAAGCATTCACCGCCGAGTTCGAGGAACACGCAGCGCTCAATACCCAAAAGAAATATCGACTTCTGCTAGCAAAGCTAAGAACTTTCAGCGACGGCCGCGGCTACGTGATGCTCGACCAGTGGACTCCGCTCGACGTTCGCGAGATGCGATCGGCATGGAAAGTCGCGCCCCAGACGGCCGCCAAGGACATGAGCACGGTCAAGGCGTTTTTTGAGTTCTGCCTTGCCAACGAATGGATACCGCGTAATCCGGCGCGCCTGGTGAAGAACCAAAGGACACGCGATTCAGCGGATCGGCGGAACGAGCAGAAGCTGCCGTTCTCGGATGAAGAGCTGAAACGGATGTACGAAGCCTGCGACACGAAGTATGGGAAGCAGGAAATCAAGTGGTCGCGTGAGATCCACCATCGGCGCATTGAGGGCCACTACGCTCGCTACAACTCGAAATGGACTGGACAGGACCTTGCTGACTTTATTTCTGTCTCCCTTTACACTGGTCTGCGGATATCTGACGTGGCTACATTCCATGTCGATCGCATGAAACCCTCGGGCGAGATTCTGCTGAGAACTACCAAGGCCGGAACGCATGTGTATACTTGGGTGCCAGGCTGGCTTCAGGAACGCATTCGAGCGCGCGCCACGGAATATGGTCCGTCCATCTTCGGCGAGCATACGACGAAGGACACCAACGTCGTAACAGACGTTTGGCGCCGCAAACTGATCAAGCTGTGGTCGTTCTGCGGGCCCTGGAAGGAGAAGCCTACTCCCCACCGCTTCCGCCACACCTTTGCCCGTATTCTCCTTCAGCGGCCGGGTGTGACTGTCCGTGATGTGGCTGAGTTATTAGGCAACTCGGAACAGATGGTGCGTCGGCACTATGCCGCATGGATACCGGAGCGCCAAGCGCGCCTGACGAAGGTGTTGCAGGAAGCTTTTGATGACAAGCCCAGGCCTCGCATTGTCGCGATCGAGGGCGGCAGGTGACTGCCCTAAGTCAATTCGAATTCAATAGCCGGGTGTGAATACGTTGGGCAGCGGATTCGGGAACGCTGTAAACCGTATGTGACTTCTTTCGACCCATCCGGATCTTGATTACCCCGGGATCGTCTTTCACCAGCTTACGCACCGTCTCCCGCCCAAGACTCCATAGTTTAGCCAGTTCGCCGACTCGGTAGTGCCTTTCGAAAGTGGTGCTATCAGCCGACATTGGAAAACAGTGCCTCTATATATAAGGAAATGGCGGAGGCACTTCGGGACGCGTCGGGGCAACTTTTTTTGAGTTGGCGCGAGTGACTCTTCCTCCTTGCGCCTGTCGGACGCTTGTCGGACACGCCGGCCTGTAGTCTTCGTGGACGCCGCGTTTCGGTGTAACCAAATATTTTCATTAAAGTTTGTCCTGAGATGCCTCTGCCATTTCCTTTATTAGTAGAGGGTGTTTTTTCCTCGGTGCGATTCGAGGAGGTTGAACATGGGCACAAGGGCGAACGATTTGGGATCGCGCGCAGCGGTCGGTCGTCCGAACTGGTTGGTTTCGTGAGCATCGTTGAACCTTTCTTGACGGTGCCCCCGACTTCGGGTCTTCGACTGGAAGCCGTCCGTTATAAAGGAAACGGCAAGGGATATGCGGGACGGTAAAAGTTTTTTATGTGATCCACAAAGAAAAACTGGGTGAGGTTTGGCTTTCTCGAAGCCTCTTTATAGATAGGGGGCTGCGTTGTCTCCGAACTTCGGAAGCACGGAGCCTAGATCAGGAGGTGCAAAGATGAACGGTGCGAAAAGTATCCCGGAATCACCAGCAATAGGAATTCCTGCGCCCGAGAAACGGGTGATTCTTTCGATGGGCGGCAAAGGCGGAGTCGGCAAGACGTGCGTGATGACTGGCTTGGCCGAGTGGTTCCAGGAGAATAGCATCCCGGTCAAGCTCTTGGACTTGGACACGGAGAACAAGTCGCGGGGATCGCTGACGCACTTCTTCGGCGGTCAGGTGCCCAAGGTGAACATCCATACGCCCGCCGGCCTGGACGCGTTCGTCGATGAACTGACCGACGGACCGCCCGTGATCCTGGCGGACATGGGTGCGGGAGCGGGACAGGTCACCTACGACTGGTTCGACAAGATGTATCCGAGTGTTGCGGAGGCCGGTATCACGTTCACCTCGGTCGGCGTGATCACGGCCGACCCGGCGAGCGTGGAGAGCGTCCTCGCGTGGGCGTCGCGCTTGCGTAATCGAACCGCCTACCTCATCGTTGAGAATTCCATCACCGAACACACTGACTTCCGGTATTGGCGCGAGACGCATCAGGCGCTTCTTTTTCAGCAGACGTATTCACCGGCGATCGTGCGCATGGATTTCCGCCTGCCCGTGCTCGAAAACGCCACAAGGAATCACGGCGTTACGCTGGGCGCCGTCGCTGCCAGACTTACCTCGGCACCTGAGTTGCGCCAATCGTCGCTCGTGATGCGGGCGCAAAGTTATCGTAGACGGCTTTTCGCCGAGTTTGACAAGGTGCAGGAGCTACTTTTGCCATGAGCGACCAAGACAAACCGATTGACCAAGACGATCCGTTTGACGACGATACGATCGATCGGATCGCAAACTTCCTCCCGGTTGAGGCGCGCGCCGGTTTTTACCGAGAGCTCCGCCATTGCCGCTCGCTACCCCAGAACGACGAGATGTTACGGATCATCCGGGCGATGCAGTACTTGGTCCTCATCATGGTGAAACTGCCCGAACAAATGGCGCTGGAGCGGGAACGGTTTGAACAGATCGTATCCAGGTGCGAAAAACTCTTAGGCGAAGTCCACGAGTTCGTAGACGAAGCGACCAGGCAAATCGATCAGCGACTTGCACAAGTGTCGGCGGACATCGCCAAGGCCTTGAACCCACCGGCAGTAGCGGCAGAGATCAACGAAAGTCTGCGACAGCAATTCATCAAGACCACGATCCCTGAAACCGCAGACGCGCTGGCGGTGAACGCCGCGCAGATAAAGAAGGCGACGAGCGACTTCGTTTCCGCTACCGATTCCCTGAACAATGCTTACGATGGCGCCGTGGTCAAAGCACATCGAGCGATTCAGAGTCTCGAAACTACCTCATCGCAGGCCATCTCCGGCAACAAGCGCCAGGCGGACGAACTCATGGCTGTGGTTCGTCAGGATTATCGATGGTTGCTTGTTTGCACTCCCGGCCCTCTGCATACTCATTGGCATCGGGCTAAGTTTCTGGTACCACCGCTGGATCGGAGCGGTGGCGCGATAGGCATCCATGCTGACGATCCGCGCCATGTCGGATGGCAAAGGGTACTCTTCCCGGCACCTGGAGCACAGCGACTATTATGCCGAGGGCGAGCGCGTGACTGGTGTGTGGCAGGGGCGCGGAGCGGAACTGTTGGGGCTAAGCGGGTCCGTCGCGACCGAAGAGTTCGAAGCGCTGCGCCAAGGTCTGGACCCAGGAACGCACGAATTTTTGAGAATTCGCCGCAGCGCAGACCGCACGGCAGCAGATGGTACGACGCTGGCACAAGGCCGAAGCCTCTACGACTTCACCATCTCCGCTCCAAAGTCCGTTTCGATGTCGCAATCATAGGAGGCGACGACCGGTTGATCGAGGCGCATCGCAAAGCAGTCAGCGAGACACTCCAGGAAGCCGAGACGTATGCAGCCAGCCGCGTGCGGCAAGCGGGCGCCAACGAGGATCGGCCGACTGGAAACCTGGCGCTTGCCGTTTATCACCACGACACGAGCCGAGAGCTCGATCCGCAGTTGCACACGCACGCGGTCGCGGCCAACCTAACGTACGACGGAACGGAAGGCCGATGGAAGGCGCTGCAAGCGTCGGAGATCTACGAACGCCGCGCCTATCTTTCCGAGATCTATCGCAACGCGCTTGCACGCGAAGTTCGGGCGCTGGGCTATGAGATCGAAAGCCAGCGGGACTCGAAGGGCCACGATGCCGGATTCGAGATCCGTGGCGTCCCCAAGGAGCTACTCGCGAAGTTCAGCCAGCGCAGCGTCCAGCGGGATCAGGCCATCGAGGAGTTCATTGCGAAGCAGGGGCGGAGCCCGACGGACAACGAGGTCGCGGTGTTGGTTCGCGAATCGCGGGCGGACAAGCTCATCGAGATCTCGACGCATGAACTGCGGGCGAAACAGCGGGCTAAGCTGACTCCTGGCGACGAGAAGGCCCTGACGCAGATTCAGGCCGAACGGCACCCGCTTGCTCCGTCGATGGAATCGAGTGCCCCGTCCCTGGAGCACGCCAAGGATCACATCTTCGAGCGCGTATCGGTTGCCATGGACCATATGCTGCTCACTGAAGCTTTACGACACGGCCGTGGGCGAATTCGGCTGAGCGAGTTGAAGGGCGAACTCGGTGTGCAGGAATCCGCCGGCCGAATATTGCGATCAGGCCGCGAAGTGGCAACGGAAACCAGTCTGGAACGAGAGCGCAGGATGATCGCCGCCATCAATCGCGGAGTCGGAGGATTCGAGCCGCTCGGTGCTGGACGTTGTTTCGTCGCCTCGGATAGTCTGCGCCCTGAGCAAAAGAATGCTGTGGAGTTTGTGCTCCGATCGCGGGATCGGGCGGTGAGCATCAGCGGCGCGGCGGGCACAGGCAAGACGGCAACACTGCGGGAGCTGCTGCGAGGGCTGAAGGAGGCTGGTCGTGATGTGCTCGCCGTCGCTCCCACGATGAGCGCCGTGGAGGAGCTGCAGAAAGTTGGCTTTGCCGATGCCATCACGATAGAGCGTCTCTTACAGGACAAGCGCATTGGCGACGACATCCGAGGCAAGGTGGTCATTGTCGATGAAGCTGGCATGGTTTCGGCGCGGCAGATGACGGAACTACTCAAATTGGCAGAAGAGCGCTCCGTACGAATCGTATTCAGCGGCGATACCAAACAGATCCAAAGCGTGGAAGCAGGCGACGCCCTGCGAATCCTGGAGAAGGAATCGCGGCTCAAGACCGTAGCTCTGACCCAGGTGCAGCGGCAGACCCGCAAGGAGTACCGCGGCGCGATGGAGGAGCTTCGCCGGAATCCCGAACGAGGATTCGCCAAGTTGGATGCGATGGGCGCGGTTCGGGAGGTTGGTTTTTCTGATCGCGCTGGTGCGATCGCGGACGCGTTTGCAGATTCGAAAGGGCGAACCCTTGTCGTCTGTGCAACTCACGACGAGATCGATCGCGTGACGGAGGCTATCCGTGATCGTAAGAGGGCGAGTGGACAACTTGGCGAAGGCGTAGCGCTCACCCGCCACGTTTCGCTCAACTGGACAAAGGCGCAGAAAGCAGATCTTCAGAACTACCGGCCAGGACAAATGCTGGGGTTTCACAGGCCCGTCAGAGGCATTTCGAAGAACGAGGCCGTGGAGGTTGTGGGTGTAGCGGAGAATGGCATCGCGATTCGCTCATCAGATGGAACGCGATCGACAGTCTCTAAGAGACACGCCGGAAGCTTCGATGTATTAGAGGCGAAACCGATTGAAGTCTCGCCCGGTGATCGGCTACTGCTCACTGCCAATCGTCGAGACGCCGGGCTGCGGGTCACAAACGGCGAATTGGTGACTGTTTCCGGCATCGACGCCCTCGGCCGCATTCAACTAGAAGATGGCCGCCAATTGCCCGCCGATTACCGGAGCTTCACCCACGGCTACGCCGTTACAGCGCATCGCAGCCAGGGCAAGACGGTGGACTCAGTCATACTCTCCGGCGACGGCATGCAAAAGGAGCTGTTCTACGTTGCAGCGTCCCGTGGCCGCCACAGCGTCACGGTGATCACAAGCGATAAGGAGCGTCTGCAACAAACCGTAGGCCAATCCATGGCACGAACTTCGGCGACGGAGTTTCTGCGCGGCAAGGCGGGATGCTCGCGCCGCGGAGCTCAGCGAGGGATCGAAATGGCACGTGAAATGGTTCGTAAGGCCGCGGCGCTGCTGAGTTCGGCTACGAAGCAGATCGTTCAGCAAGAGCTCTCACCGCTCCGCGAGAGAAAGGAGCGCCGACGTGAACGTGGTCTCGGCCGGTAACGCCCCGTGGGTCATTAGCGCCGGCGATCCTGTCGCGACGCTGGAGATTGTGCTGCAGAAGCAGACCGTGGTGCTGTCCTGGCATCAATTTGTTTACGCGGAGGGTGACAGCGAGCAGGTGCGGATGGCCTTCGCCAGCCATGATGTGGTCATCAATGGCGCGGGGCTCGATCCACTGCTGCCCGCAATCGGCGCCCATCGCGTTGTCTCGCTGCGCGAGAGCATTCGCTCCGAGCGTTTCTCCGCCCAAGCGGCGCGGTTCGTCAGTGAAATCGTCGTTCGAAGAATCGAAAGTGAGTTATGAGGCTAGTGTGCGCGATGTTGGTTTCCGAGCGGTGTTTTGTGTTGGCGAATCTTTTCGCTCTCTTTCGAGAGCGTTGCTTTCGAATAGACACCATCCCTAAGCCTGGCGGCTTAGGTTTCGCAGAGGCGTTCCGTGCCATGGCTGTCCAGCTTTTGTCCAGCCATTGTCCAGCTCCTGTCCCGGTTTTGTCCAGCTTTTGTCCAGCCCGGTTTTGGCCGTTGGAGCAGTGATGGACGGCAGATTTAAGGACATCATGAACGGCGTGGACCCGAAACCGGGCCGTTCGCGCTTGGAACCCTACGGCGCACTCGTGGAGGAGTTGCGAAGCCAGGGATTCACATGCCGGGACATCGCGACTCTGCTCGCCGAGAAGTGCCAGTTTCAAACGTTCGAAGACGGCCGTTAACAACTTTGTTCGCGCACAAGCACGAAAGCGCAGGAACGCCGTCCGCAAGTTGTCCCGCCAGACACCGAACCCGACGGCGGTTGGTCCGAAGTTAGAGTCCGAGCGCCCAACGCAGGGGCCGAGCGAAGACGAGGTCCGGCGGAGAATCGCCGCGCTCAAGGCTCGCAAACCGCCCGCGGAAGCTCCGGCGGACGGGTTCCACTACGACCCAGACGAACCACTCCGCCTCATCAATCCGGGGAAACGGGACGCCCAAGGCTAGTCCAGCGGCGAGCCTCCGAGGAGCGCAATCATCCCAAGCGACTCCGCCTTGGTGATGTTGAAATCGCGGTGTCGGTACCGCATGTATTTGAGAGCTTGGTCGAGCGAGAGCGCTGCAACCAGTTCCGTTTCAGGCTCCTTTTCGGCGTCGTACGGGTCTTGCGGCTCGCTGAACCTCCATAGCTGCGCTTCACAAACGCCACGAGAGCCTGGTCGGAACGCATTACGACTTCGGCGACGATTGGGAACATGAAGTCGCAACTGATCTTCGCACCCCTATAGACACGTGCTCGGGGCCCTTGGCGATTTCAGCCCATTGGCAACCCAAGTCAATGAGTCTTAGTCACGCGAACTGGGAACGGGACGTTGAATTGGGGGGGGCAACGCGGTTGCTGTTGCGAGATCCACATTGCGCCAAGACCGGTTCGTGGATGCGAAGGGCTGTTATCGCCGGGAATCTTACCCTTCGCTTCTTTGCCTAAGGCGCCCAAGAAACCCGGATTAATTCTAGGTAGGCCATTCCTTCGTGTGGTGGATCTGCTGCACTATTCCACGGGGGACATCTCCCAACCACCCTACGATAAACTAGCAGGAGCGAGGTCGAGAGTGGGTACGGTGTCTATCGAGTTGGCCCGGTCGAAGCGGCTACCACCCAAGCCCGGGATTAGCAGACGCGTGGTGAATCGACTCAAAGAGGGAAACTGCGAAAAAAGTAGATGAGTTTTGCAGCGTTCATCTCCTATAGCCACGCAGCCGACAATAATTTGGCTCCCGCCGTGCAAAAGGGGCTGCACCGAATCGCGAAACCCTGGTATCGGTTGCGCACCATGCGGGTTTTTCGAGACCAGACCAACCTGGGAACAAATCCAGGTGTGTGGAATTCCATCGAATCCGCCTTGCGTGATTCCGATTTTTTTTACCTTTTTGGCGTCTCCCGCTGCGGCCCAGTCTCCCTGGATACAAAAGGAAGTGGACTGGTGGCTCACCAATCGTTCGGAACAGACATTCTTAATCCTTTTGACCGATGGGCAGATCGCTTGGGATCAGACAACTCAGGATTTTGACTGGGATCGCACCACAGCTTTGCCGCATCGGCTCTCTCGAGTGTTTGCTGAAGAACCGCTGATTGCTACTCCTTTCTGAATCGGCCCACCGGTATCGTAGCGTCCAACCTCAGCCGCCTGTACCGCACGCGGAATCGCAGGGGCGATGATGATAAAGCGCGTGTTGCCGCGGCAGTAGTGCTCACGGCCTGCGAGCGTGCACGCCTTCGCAAGTCGAATGATGAGTGGTTGAATCCAACTCTGCTAGGCGCCGCGTTCGATGCCGGCGATGTTCAGAAAGCCCAGGAGCTCGCGGATCAGGTGACGACGGAAGGCCCTTCCGCGTGGAAGCTTGAGACCACAATCGTGGATTGCAGAAATGCGGCGGGATTGCATGAGGAGCAGCGCCGCGCAGAACTTCTCGATATCGTTATTCAACTGGAAGGTCTCGTGCCGGTAAAGGCTTCCGCGCAGAAAATCTAGAGAACAACCGGGCCGGGCCATGACCGAGATGCCTCGACCAATATCACATCGAAAAGTGCCACGCCATGGATCAACCCAATAGGTTCTGAGCTATGGTTTAACCGCGCCCGGAATGATCGCGAATCGGCGTTCAATCAGGCGACTCCTTGACCTCCATGAGGGTGACAGCGTTAACGCCCGGATATGGATCGCGACAATCGACGGTCGAAATCGATCAGAGTGCCGCTCAACGTCGGCTTTTGTTCAAACGGCATTAAAATTAAGCACAGCGGTTTCACAATCACGCCTCCGATTTCCGGTTCCTAATACCCCTTTACGATACCTTGCCACCGGCATACAATTTACGGTAGTCCCACGGAGGTTCAGCCATGACACCTGATGAGATGATCCGCGACGCGAAAGACGCATTCGGTGCAGACCGCACGGACGACTACATAATCCAACCGTCGAACCGCGCGAAAGAGCTTGCCGCCAAAGCCCCTTGGCTGGCCGACACACTCAGGAGATCGGAGCTGTCGGTGGTAGCCGAACAATACGAGAGAAAGGATCGAGAAGCCAATGCAGCTCAGATCGCCTTCAAGACCACGGCCAGTCGGGCGAACTGGGCCGTGTTATTGACAGCTTGTTTCAGCACTTTATTGCTGATTGTTGGAATTCGAGTATTTTCGACGCTATCAACTGGATGTTCAAATCGCGTTCTATGAGCGACGGGCACGGGACCATCAACAGGACGCCGATCGGCTACTGCAGATCAGTACCTATTCAGTAGCGCTGGCCTCCATAAGCGTCGGTCTTGCAGCGGTTCTCGTAGGGCTCAACCCGACTTGGGTTTCAATCGCCGCCCTTGGCGCTATAGCCACCGCTCTGGCTTCTTTTGCGGCAACCAAGGAATCCGTCAACCAGAGTCGCCAAAACGCGGAACGGTACACCAATACATATGACGCCCTTGTTCTGCTGAAGGGAAAGCTCGACGCTGTTCGTGCGGTGCCGCAGCAGGTCAGCGGGAGCCAATGAATCAGTTCGTGGCGGCCGCTAACGAACAAATTGCGGCCGAACACCGCCAATGGCTCGCGGCTGCCCAGGGTATCCAGCCGGGCAATAGATAAGCTGGAAGACGTTCTTGCGAAGCTGAAGCCAAAACTGGCAGAACCCCAATCGTCGGCGGCCGCAGCGCCCGCTCAGAATTGAGGCCTTCGTGGCCAGTGAAAAACGCCATAAGCAGAAAAGACCGAAGACAGGTTATGGACCGGCAGCATCGTACGCGTGCAGCGAGATCCCGTTCCTCTATGCAGGGCTTTTAATTGCGCACGGCCAGACGAGCGGGCTTGTGCCATCGCCGGGGCGAAGGTTGCCAATGGCGACGTAATCTGAAGCTTCCCGCCCTAGTTCAATCCCCCTCCTGCCGATTTCGTTGTGATAGAGGGCTGTTATCGCTCGCTATCCCTGCGCAAGTTCGGCAGCGAGCGTCTATGCTGCTGCGGAGGGCTAACTTCCGTTTGGCGCTTCATCAGCCCGTATGCAAGCGTTCTGTAAGCGGGACTGCCCCAGCAAGGCCGGTGTTCTCATCGATGGGACTGGGCTGCCGGAAAGGCGGGCGAAGCTGTAGATTGCAGACCGAGCGATCGCAGCAAGGCCGCGAATCGCGGATCGGCCCGCAGTCCGTCAAAACGAGGCTCCACGCCTATGAAGGCGACGCGCGGCGAGCGCTCCTGAACCGCCGTGTTCAGCAGATCGAGCGTCTTTTCCTTATTGCCCATCCCTATCTCACAGATCGCCAGATCGTAGGAGGAAACAAATCGGCGCCTAGCTGTCGTCCTCAAAACTTCGAGCAAATTCAAGGCTTCAGACCTTCTTCCCGCGCCTGCCAAGGCGTGGGCGAGCGAAGCTGAGTACATCGATCCTCCGTCCAGCCTGGAAGCAGCTTCGAACTCAGCGATGGCTTCTTTCAGCATGCCTTTTTGCTCATAGGCATAACCAAGAACCAGGTGCGCCGGCGCGAAATCGGGGCCCATATCAACCGCATTCCGCCCCTCCTTGACCGCGTCCTCGTAACGCCGTGCAAAGTAATACCGGGAACTTATCCACGCGTCGATGATGGTCGAGAGGGGGTCTAACTCACGAGCCCGCTGCGATTCCGCGATGGCTTGCGCGTGGCGGGCGCCCAGTGACAGGAACTCCGCGTACCAGTGGTGGCCATTGGCGTAATTTGGATTGAGGTCGATGGCGCGGCGGAACTCTCGCTCGGCGCTAGCCCAGTCGCGATCGTAGTAGGCGGTCACGAAGGCAAGAGAGGTGTGAGCTTCGGCGAGTGAGTCATCGAGACTCAGCGCCTTAGTAATCGCCTGCCTGGCGCGGGGAAACGCCTCACTTGGCGCCACGAACCCATACCACCCGAGCGGCACCCAACAGTCAGCCAGCCCATCGTAGGCCAGAGCGTAGTTCGGATCTTTGTCTATGGCCTTCTGAAAAAAACCGATGGCTTTCTTCAAGTCCTCTTGCGTGTGTTTATTCCACAAGAAACGGCCCTTGGAATGAGCCATAGGCGTCGGGATTGGTAGTGCGAACCCGTGCCAACCGGGCGCGGTCAGGCGGCGTCAACGTGACGCGGATTTCGTCTGCGATCTTACGGGCCACGTTAGCCTGCAAAATAAATACGTCCCGCAGGTCTCCCTCGTAGCTATTGCTCCACATATGCCGGTCCACGCCGGCACGAATTAGCTCCACATTGATCCGCACGCGGTCGCCGGAACTCAGAACAGATCCGTCGACCACCGCATCGACGTTTAATTCACGCGCTATCTCGCTAAGGGGTTTGCCGCTTCCGCGATAATGCATCGAAGACGTTCGCGAAATCACCCGAAGCGAGCCAATGCCCTCCAGACGTTCGCGGAGGGCGTCGGTCATGCCATCCACGAAATAGTCTTGTTCAGAATCGCGGGAGAGATTCACCAGTGGCAGCACCGCGAGGGAACGGATATCGCCCGAAAGAATGTGGGCGCGAACGTGTCGGAGATACGCGACAGATT